>NZ_JBPJZS010000002.1:0-1347775 GCF_051216435.1 Variovorax pasteuri | reverse complement strand
CCACTCCTTCCCATCCCGAACAGGACAGTGAAACGACTCAGCGCCGATGATAGTGCGGGTTCCCGTGTGAAAGTAGGTCATCGTCAGGCTCTTACAGCCCAGAAAACCCCAGTCAGCTTTGACTGGGGTTTTTTGCTTTGCGCAGCAGCCTTTGCGCAACAGCATTCGCCAATACGAATGCCCGAACGAGCAGAACCACGCAGACGTAAAAAAGCCCGATGAATCCATCGGGCTTTTTGCTATTTAAAGCTGCTGAAAATCAGGCCGCCAGGCGCTGCTCGATGCTCAGTGACCAAGCCAATCCTTCAATTCGTCGGCATGCTCTTCCTCGTCGGCAAGGATGTCCTCGAGCATGCGGCGTGTAGTTGGGTCCTTGTCCCCGATCAGCGCGATCATCTGTCGATACGACTCCACTGCAATACGCTCGGCAATCAGATTGGCGCGCACCATGGCTTGCAGGTCGGTTGACTCGTCGTACGCGGCATGGCTTCGTTCCAGCAGGTGCGAGGGAGCAAAGTCTGGTTCACCGCCGAGTTGCACAATTCGTTCCGCAATGCGGTCGGCATGGCCGGACTCTTCGTTGGCGTGCACGAGGAACTCGTCCGCAATGGCTGGGGATTCCACGCCATTGGCGGTGAAGTAATGACGCTTGTAGCGCAGCACGCAGACGAGCTCGGTCGCCAATGCATCGTTCAGCAGCTTGACAACATCGTCACGCCACGGCCCGTAGCTGGGCGTCACCGCACCGTCGTCCAGGCTGTTGCGTGCGGCATCCAGACCACTCTGATCGAGCACCAGGTGCTTGTGTTCTGAGGCCTTGGCTGAAGAGGAAACGTCGGTTTTCATGAAGGGTCCTTTCGTGGGGGGCTTGAGTTCTTCTGCATCAACGTGTTGACAACGTCAGCCACGTCGGATGTTTTCAGTACCGCTGCCAGCACGGCCGTGACCGACAACAGACGCCACGGCTTGACGAGCACCACAACCGCCCCTGCGGCGGCGGCAATTGCCATGAGCTTGGCTGGCTGCTTGCGTGCGTAACCTTCCAGCAACGGGCGCGCCAACTGGCCGACCGCTTGCGCAGGGTGCCGCTGCCACCAGCGCTGCACCACACTACGGCCCATGGAGAACCACACGTTGCCGGAGAGCCCGGCAGGCCGCCCGCTGTGCTCGCCAAGTGGCGGCAGCACAGCAGCAGCTTCAGGGTGCGCATATTCGAGTTCGTTTTCGGCCGCCTGGGTTGGCCGGTAGTGCTGGTCTTCATGAGGCTCAGAGACCCCATTGAGTTGGCGAACCAGCGCACGGCGTGACAGTGACAAGCGTTGCTGCGGTGTCAGAGGCGCACGTTCAACGGCGGCCATGTCGAGTTCCCGCTTCATGCAATGCCTGCAGATCAGCATCGAGTTGCGAACGCAGGTCGTCGAAACCGTGGCTCGCGCTGGGCCGAGTGGCGTACCAGGCGCAGAGGGCCGCAATCACCACGGCCACGCCCGGTACGGCGATCAAGACCCAGTGAAAGCTGCCGTGGAGCACGCCAAGCAGCACCGCCACGCCGATGAGGCCGAGTGCCAACATAGCGCTGGCGGCCGCCAGCACGCCGGCGACGATGCGGGTGACAAGGCCGCGGCCCGCTTGCGCAGTTTCCTGGCGAACGAGGGCGGCGTAGTTGGCGAGGTGATCAGCGACGAGTTCCGGATGCCCGAGCACCGTGGAAAAAATCGGATGAAGCATGGTGCCAGAGGTCGGTGAAGCGACGGGAACTCAGCGGATCAATAGTCGTCCCGGCTGCGGCGGCTGGCGAGCACGATCAGCGCAGTGATTGCTGCACCTGCGGCTGCAGCAATCAGCACCGAGCGAACCGGCTGGTCGGAGATGTAGCGACCTGTCACGTCTGCGGCCTGTTCGAGGCGGCGCTGGGCGCGTGCACTCGTGGTGGAAGCAGCATCGAGGCCACGTTGAACGGCTTGCTGCACGCGCGCAGCCAGTTGTTCAACGGCCGGCTCTGCATCGCGGCGCAGGTCTCGGACCTTTTCGCCGGCCGCATTCACTGCGTTCTGTGCGTAGGCACGAGTGGATTCCACCGCTTCGTTGGCGGTCTGGCGCGCGTCATCGGCGAGTTGCGAGGCGGTCTTGGTCGTGTTCATGTGAAAGTCCTTTCCGGGGAAATGAAATGCGGGAGCCTGTAGATCGTAACGACGCTACTTGCGTCGTAGCAAGCCGGCAAGGAAGCTGGCAATCGCCAGGACGGCGAAGATCACGAAAAGAATCTTTGCGATCCCCACCGCGCCAGCTGCAATGCCGCTGAAGCCGAGCACTGCGGCGATCAGTGCTATGACCAAAAACACCACTGTGTAATGCAACATGCGGAACTCCTTGGAGGTTGGCCTCGTCGTCTTGAGAAATGGCGTATTCGGGACCCCTGTGGAGGGATTCGAAGAGCACAGGAGCAACCTTAAGTGGGGTAGCGTCCCGGACCTGTCAGCGGTCGGGCGCGGGGTGCGTAGGAGATGGCCGAGTGACCCTGCACTGGGGCGTGAAGGAGTTCCGGCCTTCCTCCAACCGTCAGCCGCTTGACGCAGGTTTGACGATGGGCAGCATCGCGCTCAGGTGCGTGCCCTTGCCGGGCGTGGAGGACACCGTAAGCTTGCCGCGCGCGGCTTCCACCCGATGCCGCATGCCCGCCAGGCCATGCGTCGACGGCCGCATGCGTTGGGTGTCGAAGCCCTTGCCGTTGTCTGCCACCTCCACGATCACGTGGCTCTCATAGTTCTTCATCACGATGGTGGCTTCGCTGGCCTGGGCGTACTTGCCGATGTTGGTCAGGCTCTCTTGCACCATTCGGTAGATGGTGAGCTGGCGCGATTCGTCCATGGCCGCAGGCTCCAGTGCCATTTCGATCTGCAGGCCCGAACGTTCGGCAAATTCGCGTCCCAGGATTTCCAGCGAGGCCACCAGACCGAGATTCGACAGCGAGGAGGGCCGCAAGTCTTCGATGATGCGGCGCTTGAGCGCAATCCCGCTGTTGAGCAGCTCGGTCAAATGCTGCAGCCGCTGGATGGCATCGGGCGCGTCGGCGAGCCGCGACTTGAGGCGCGCCACGTCCAGCTTGGCGGCGGTGAGCAGTGAGCCCAACTCGTCGTGCAGTTCGCGTGCGAGGTAGCCGCGCTCGGTCTCACGCACGTCCTGCAGGTGGGTTGCCAGTTCTGCCAGCGACGCCGTGCGCTCGCGCACCTCGTCTTCCAGCGCATTGCGTTCGCGCTGCAGGGCCTCCTGCTGGCGCTCGCCGATCGAGCGCAGCGCATGGGTCTGGCGCAGGTACAGGAAAAAGGCGATCAATGCGGCCAGCGCGACGATGGCGGTACCGATGCGGGCGAGCTGCAGAGAGCGCAGCACTTGCGCCTGGCTTTCGTGCAGGGTGTCGTTGCTGATCTTCACCAGTTCGCCCGCGGTCGCGCGGATGGCGTCCATTTCCTCGCGGCCGACGTCCGTCGTGATGACGAACTTCCATGCGTCTTCCTTGCCGTCCTGACGCAGCCGCACACTCATGTCCATTTCGGCCACCTTGCGCAGTACGTGCTTGGACAGCTCGGTCAACTGATTGAGCTCGGCCGGCCGGCCGGCATACATCCGGCGCAGGGCAGCCAACTGGCCGTCGACCTGCTTGACCGCCGTGTCGTAGGGCTGCCGGTAACTGGCCTCGCCTGTGAGCAAGTAGCCTCGGCTCCCTGTTTCGGCGTCCAGCATGCTCTGCAGAATCTGGTTGAGCGTGCCGCGCACCTGCTGCGCCTCTTCGATGTTGTAGAGGGCGCGGCTGGATTGCCGGTAGCCGGCCTCGTTGATCCCGACGAGGGCCAGCGCAGCGAGTGCTGCAAGCAGCAGGCTGACGGCCATTTTTGGAGGGGCTAACCAGTGCATGAAACTTTCAGGGCTGCGTACTACGCAAGTTCGTGAATAATTGACAACAATCAGGGACCCGGAATGTTGCGACCCGCATGTCCGCAACACAACGACGAAAGTAACAGATGATCAAAATTGGAATTGTGGACGACCACGCCATCGTGCGGTCTGGCCTCCGGCAGTTCTTCTCCGAGCACGTGGACCTGCGTGTGGCGGGTGAAGCTGCCAGCGGGCGCGAAGCCATCGAACTGGTGCGCACCACGGAGCTGGACGTACTGGTCATGGACCTTTCGATGCCCGGGCAAAGTGGAATCGACGCCCTGGCCATGATCCGCGCCAAGGCGCCGGACGTAGGCATCCTGATCCTGAGCGGTTATCCGGAAGAGCACTACGCGATGAACCTGATCCGCCAGGGCGCAAGCGGCTACCTGAACAAGGAATGCGATCCGATCGAAATCGTGAACGCCATTCGCACCATTTCGCTGGGCCGCCGCTACATCACGCCCGCCGTGGCCGAACTGCTGGCCCGCCAGCTCGACCGCAAGGACGACGCCGCGCCGCACGAGCAACTGTCGGAACGCGAATTCCAGGTGTTCCTGAAGCTGGCCAAGGGCGAAACTGCCGGCGACATCGCCAAGACGCTGTCGTTGTCGGTGAAGACCGTGAGCACTTACCGCACGCGCCTGATGGAGAAGATGAACCTTTCCTCCAACAGCGACCTGACGTACTACGCGCTGAAGAACAAGCTGATCGACTGAGATTTGCGCGACGGAAAAGAAGAGGCCCGATGCGGCCTCTTCTTCTTCAGCGCGCCTTGGCCTTCCGCAAGGCCTCGGCCTGGACAAGGCAGAAGTCCACCAGCGCGTCGATTTCGTTCGACTTGTCGAACACCGCATCGACGCCGAACTCGGCGCAGCGCCGCCGGATGTCGGGCGTCGCATAGTTGCTGAGCACAACCACCTTCTGGGCGGGCTTGCGGCCCTCGCATGCCTGGAGGACGCCCAACCCGCTGCCCTGCTTGAGAAAGAGGTCGACGATGACGAGGTCCCACCCGTCCTCGTGCGCACCGAGCCACGCGCGCACGCCGTCCTCGGTCTCGGCAAAACCGACGACCGTGCTGAGGGTGAGCTCTTCCAGAGTGCCAATGAGGTTTTCACGGATCGTGAGGTTGTCTTCAACGACGTATATCTGCAATCTGGAATCCATGCCGAACCGCGCTTCCTCTCACGTTGGCAGGTGCTTTTGCAGCACCCGCTGATGGGGGAAAGCCTGCATGCTGAGATTGCAGCCATTCCGTCGCGCATCATGCAAGCTGCGGGGGGCGGGCGTTGTAGGCGGGTTCCGACGCTTTCACCCGCGCCACAGCGATGCCTCGCTCGTAGGCGATGCCCCACGGTCTGTGCGGTCCCTTGCCGACCCGGGCGGCTCGATCGATGAGGTAACAAGGACGTCATGGCAACGAATATCCTGCGAACCCGGCCGCTCTGGCTGAAGCTGCTCGGCTGCGTCGTGCTCCTGTTCGCGGCGTTGGTGCTGGTGCTTGCGTTTTTTCCCTGGGACGTGCTGCGTGAGCCGCTCAACCGGTACGTCAGCGAAAAGACCGGGCGCAAGTTCGAGATCACGCGGCGGCTCGACGTAGGCCTCGGCTGGCGGCAGGCCACCGTCAAGTTCGACGGCATCGAGTTCGCCAATCCATCCTGGGCGCGCGACCCCTACCTGGTGAAGGCGGACCGCGCCGAATTCGACATTCGCCTCTGGCCGCTCATCACCAGCAAGATCGTGATTCCGCGCCTCGCGCTGTTCGCTCCGGCAGTGGGCCTGCAAATGGAGGCCGATGGCCGCCGTACCTGGGCGTTCGGCAAGGACACCTCGGATGCAGGCAGCGTACCCAGCATCGGCCTGATCCAGGTGGACACCGGCTCGATCGACTTCCTTGCCAAGCACCTGGGCGTCGACCTGCATGCGGACCTGAGCTACGACTCGGCCCTTGGCGAGATGCCCCTGGCCTATCGCATCAAGGGCCGCTACAAGGGCCAGCCCCTGACCGCCAACGGGCGCGCCGGCAACGTGATGCAGATCGATGCCGCAGGAGCGCCGCCGTTCCCTGTCGAGATCAACGCTGCCGCCGGCCAGACCCAATTGAAGGCCGCGGGCAGCGTGGCCGCGTTGTCCGGGTTGGACGGCATCGATGCCAAGTTCGAGATCAAGGGACAGACATTGGGCGCGCTGTTCCCGTTGCTCGGCATCGCGCTGCCGCAGACCTCGCCCTATGCGCTGAGCGGAAAGCTGGGCAAGCGCGGCCAGATTTGGGAGGCTACCGGTCTCAAGGGCAAGCTGGGCCTGTCAGACATCGCGGGCGACATGAAATTCGACCAGGCCGGGCAGTTGCCGCATCTTGCCGGCGATCTGCGTTCGCGCGTGATGGACATGGACGACCTCGGTCCGCTGATCGGCCTGCCGCCGACGGCGCGTACTGCCAACACGGTAGAAGGCGTGGCCCCGCCGCCGACCGTGACGCAGGTCAAGCGGTCTGGCGGGAAGGTGCTGCCCACGGCACCGCTCGACTTCGAACGCCTGCGCGCCATGAACGCCGACGTCAAGTACACGGCCGACAAGATCCAGAACGTGCGCGATATCCCGCTCGACCGCGGCAGCGTGCAGGTCAAGCTCGACAAGGGCGTGCTCACGCTGGATCCGCTCGATCTGGGCGTGGCCGGCGGCAAGCTGGGCGGCGCGATCCGCATCGACGCCTCGAAGAACCCCGCGGACATCCGCGCATCGCTCGACATCAAGGCCATGCAACTGGCCCGCCTGTTTCCCAAGCTCGAGACCACAGGCAACAGCGTGGGGCGGCTCGACGGGCGCATCAACCTGTCGGGCTCGGGCAGCACCGTGGCCAACTGGTTGGGCGGCGTGTCGGGCGACGTGGCGGTGCTCTCGGGCAGCGGCCAGTTTGGCAACCTCCTGCCTGTGTTCGCTACGCTGGTGGGTGGCGACATCATCAAGTTCCTGCTGCGGGGCGACCGCAATGTCGAATTGCGCTGCGCGGCGATGGCTTTCGACGTCAACAAGGGGCTGATGACGGGCCGCACGCTCGTGGTCGACACCACCAACGCCGTCTTCACGGCCACCGGCCAGGCCAACCTCGCGACCGAGGGGCTGGACTTCGTGATTCGCCCCGAACCCAAGAGCAAGAGCATCCTGTCGATCCGCACGCCGCTGGTGGTGAGCGGGAGCTTCGGCGCCCCGAAGGGCGGCCTGCAGGTGGCCCCTCTCGCGGAGCGCGGACTGGCCGCACTGGCACTGGGCGCCATCAATCCGTTGTTGGCCCTGGCCGCGACCATCGAGACAGGCCCGGGCCAGGATTCCGATTGCAAGGGTGTGCTGGCGGATGCCAACAAGCCGGCGCCCGGCGCGGCCGCCAACGGTGCCGCCCGCGCCAAGGGCGCGCGCCAGCCTTCCTAAGCGCCTTGCAGGGTGGGGGCTGCGCTCGGCGCAGGGCGGTGTGCACAGACCCCGCATTGCGGGTCGCGGGCCACGCGCAAGGTATCGAACGAGGTGCTGCGACCGTCGAACATCAGCAGCTTGCCTGCCAGCGATGGGCCGATGCCGGCAAGCAGCTTGAGCGCCTCGCTGGCTTGCAGCGTGCCGATGGTGCCGACCACCGGGCCGAACACCCCCAGGACCGCGCAGCGCGTCTCCTCGAACGCAGCATCCGGTGGGAACAGGCAGGCATAGCAGGGCGAGGCGGCGTCACGGGTGTCGTAGACACTCAGTTGCCCGTCGAAACGGATCGCCGCGCCCGCCACCAACGGTTTGGAATGATTCACGCAAGCGCGGTTGACGGCTTGGCGGGTGACGAAGTTGTCGCAGCAATCCACCACCACATCGGCCTCGGCGACCAGGCGCGCGAGCAACGGCGCGTCGGCGCGCTCGGCGTGGGTCTCGATGGAAATGCCAGGGTTGATGTCGCGCATGGCCTGCGCTGCGGATTCGACCTTGGCGAGACCGACCCGCGCCTGCGTATGGGCGACCTGGCGCTGGAGATTGGTGAGGTCGACCTCGTCGTCGTCGACCAGCGTGATGTGGCCGACACCCGCTGCCGCGAGGTACAGGGCCACCGGCGAGCCGAGCCCGCCGGCACCGATGACAAGAACCCGTCCGGCACTGACGCGCTCTTGCCCGTCGATGCCGAATTCCTCGAGAAGGATGTGGCGCGAGTAGCGCAGCAGCTCGCTATCTTCCATGCGCCACCGGATCAGTTTTCCTTCTTCTCTTCCTTGTTCTCGACGATCACCTGCGTCTTGCTGACCAGCACCGGCTGGCCCTTGAGGCGGTTGAGCGCCTGCACCAGCGGGAAGTCCTTGTCGGTGCCGAACTCGGGCGTCTTGCGGTCCTGCGGCGGCTTCTTGGCTTCTTCCTCAAGGCGCTTGCGGGCTTCGTCGCGGGCCTTTTCGCGTTCGGGGTCCTTGACTTCGGGGCCCTGGCCGCTGGCCAGATGCTTCTCGAGGTCGGCCTCGCGCATGCGCAGGGCGGCGAAGGGGCTGCCCTCGGCGCTTTCGTCGACCAGCACATTCGGCACGATGCCCTTGGCCTGGATCGAGGTTCCGCTCGGCGTGTAGTAGCGCGCCGTGGTGATCTTCAGGCCGGTGTCCGGGCCGAGCGGGCGCACCGTCTGCACCGAGCCCTTGCCGAAGGTCTGGCTGCCCATGATGATGCCGCGCTTGTGGTCCTGCAGCGCGCCGGCCACGATTTCGCTGGCCGAGGCAGAGCCTTCGTTCACCAGCACCACCAGCGGCACGGTCTTCAGCGCGGCCGGCAGGCTGCGCAGCGGGTCGCTGCCCGAACGGCGCTGGTAGAACTCCGGCGCCGCCTTGTAGACCGACTTGCTTTCGGCCAGCTGGCCATCGGTGGTGACCACCGTGACGTTCTCGGGCAGGAAGGCCGAAGACACCGCCACCGCCGCGTCGAGCAGGCCGCCCGGGTCGTTGCGCAGGTCGAGCACCAGGCCCTTGAGATTGGGATCTTCCTTGTACAACTCGTCGATCTTCTTGACGAAGTCGTCGACCGTACGTTCCTGGAACTGCGACAGGCGGATCCAGCCGTAGCCGGGCTCGATCATCTTGCCGCGCACCGACTGCGTGCGAATTTCCTCGCGCGTGATCGTCACGGGGAAAGTGCGGCTCTCGTCCTTGCGGAAGATGGTCAGCAGCACCTTGGTGTTGGCTTCGCCGCGCATGCGCTTGACCGCCTCGTTCAGCGACAGGCCGCGCACGGCGGTGTCGTCGATCTTGGTGATCAGGTCATTGGGCTTCAGGCCGGCGCGGAACGCCGGGGAGCCTTCGATGGGAGAGACGACCTTGATCAGTCCGTCTTCCTGCGAAATCTCGATGCCCACGCCGACGAATCGGCCGGTCGTGCCTTCGCGGAATTCCTTGAAGGACTTCTTGTCGAAGTACTGGGAATGCGGGTCGAGCCCGGCGACCATGCCCGAAATGGCGTCGGAGATGAGCTTTTTCTCATCGACCGGCTCGACGTAGTCGCTCTTGACCATGCCGAAGACGGCAGCGAGCTGCTGCAATTCCTCGAGCGGCAGTGGCGCAAGCGATCCGCGTGCGACTGTCTGCAACGAGACGGTGGTCAGGACGCCTGCAACGGCGCCGGCGGCGACCCAGCCGGTGATCTTCAATTTCTGGCCCATCATGAGTGCTTGTCCTTGTCGGCGGCTGTCGAACCAATATACACAGCTTGGAAACAATTTGCCTGCCGGGGTTCCACGAAGTGGCCGGCAGAAAGGGGTTTCTTCAGCCTTTACCTTGCGAAGCGACCGCAGCGGCAGCCTGTTCGGCGGCTGCGGCGTCGCCGAGGTAGTAGTGACGCAGGGGCTTCAGGTCGTCGTCGAGCTCGTAGACCAGCGGAATGCCGTTCGGAATATTCAGGCCGACGATGGCGTCGTCCGAAATGCCGTCGAGGTACTTGACCAGCGCCCGGATCGAGTTGCCGTGGGCCGCCACCACCAGGCGGCGCCCGGTGCGGATGGCCGGCGCCATCGATTCGTTCCAGAACGGCAGCACGCGCGCCACCGTGTCCTTCAGGCACTCGGTGAGCGGAATCTGCTCGGGCGACAGCTTGGCGTAGCGCACGTCGCCGCGCTCGCTGCGCGGGTCGCCGGTTTCCAGTGGCGGGGGCGGGGTGCCGTAGCTGCGGCGCCAGACCAGCACCTGCTCGTCGCCGTACTTCTTGGCCGTTTCAGCCTTGTTCAGGCCCTGCAGGCCGCCGTAGTGGCGTTCGTTCAGGCGCCACGAATGCACCACGGGCAGCCAGGTGCGGTCCAGCTCGTCGAGCGTGTGCCACAGGGTGCGGGTGGCGCGCTTGAGCACGCTCGTGTAGGCGACATCGAAGTCGTAACCCTCGGCCTTGAGCAGGCGGCCGGCCTGCTTGGCCTGCTCCACGCCGGTCTCGGTCAGGTCGACGTCGGTCCATCCGGTGAAGCGGTTTTCGAGATTCCAGGTGGATTCGCCGTGACGGATCAGTACCAGTTTGTGCATGTGGGAGGCCTTTGGCTGCGCTTGCGAAACCTCGCATTCTAAAATCCCCGGTTTGCCATTCAAGGAACCCTCGTGAAATTGATCGAATTCGTCACCGCGAACTGGATGCTGATCCTGATCGCGCTCAGCTCGGGCGCCATGCTCGCCTGGCCGCTGGTGCGGGGCGCGGGCGGCGGAACGCTCACGGCGCAGGGTGCCGTGCAGCTCATCAACCGCGAACGCGCCGTGCTCGTCGACGTGCGCGAGCCGGAAGAATTCGCCACCGGCCACATGATCGGCGCCAAGAACGTTCCGCTGAACCAGCTGGAAGAAAAGCTCGCCGGCGCCGTCAAGAACAAGAACGTGCCGCTCCTGCTGGTCTGCGCCACCGGCGCCCGCGCCCAGCGTGCCGTGGCCACCGCCAAGAAGCTCGGCTACGAGCAGGCCCAAGCGGTCGCCGGCGGACTCAAGGCCTGGAAAGACGCTAACCTGCCGGTTGAAAAAGCCTGAGTCTTCCCAAGGTAAAGAGCATGCAAGCCGTCAAGATGTACACCACCGCCGTCTGCCCGTACTGCACCCGTGCGAAGCAGATCCTGAAGTCCAAGGGCGTCGAGCAGATCGAAGAGATCCGCATCGACAGCGACCCGCAGGCCCGCGCCGCCATGATGGAGCTCACCCAGCGCCGCACGGTGCCGCAGATCTTCATCGGCGACACGCACGTCGGCGGCTGCGACGACCTGATCGCACTCGACGGCCGCGGCGGCCTCGTTCCGCTGCTGCAGGCCGCCTGAAACACAAAGCAACCGGCGTCACGAAGGTGGCCCGGTCGCCGGGCGATAATCATTTGCTCATTCATCTGCAGCCCGCTGCGGGAACCTCTCCCCGGCGGGCATTGTTTTGACTCTCGAAAGTTCAGCCATGGCCGACCAGCAAGCCCAAGATCCCATCTTCCAGATCCAGCGCGTCTACCTCAAGGACCTGTCGCTCGAGCAGCCCAATTCGCCCGCGATCCTGCTGGAGCAGGAACAACCCACCGTCGACATCCAGCTCGGCGTGGACGCCCAGCCCGTGGCTGACGGCATCTTCGAGATCACCGTGTCGGCCACCGTGCAGACCAAGATCGGCGACAAGACCGTGTTTCTGGTCGAAGCCAAGCAAGCCGGCATCTTCGAGATCCGCCACCTGCCTGAAGACCAGATGGGCGCCATCCTCGGCATCGCCTGCCCGCAAATCGTGTACCCGTACCTGCGCGGCAACGTGGCCGACGTGATCCAGCGCGGCGGCTTCCCGCCCGTGCACCTCGCCGAAATCAACTTCCAGGCGATGTACGAACAGCAGCAGGCGCAGGCCGCCGGCCAAGCCGCCGCGCCGACCCTCACGCAGTAAACCGGCACAACGCCGCCAACGCACGATGAAGATCTGCGTTCATGGCGCCGGTGCCTGGGGCACGGCCGTCGCAGTCAACGCGGCGGCCCGCCACGAGGTCACGCTCTGGGCGCGCGATGCCGCCCAGGCCGACGCCATGTCGGCCGCACGTGAAAACACCCGCTACCTGCCCGGGCTGGCCCTGCCGGCCTCGTTGGCCGTGCGCGCTGGCGAGATCGCCCAGGCACAGGCCGGCGCCGACCTCGTCATCGTGGCCACCCCCATGGCCGCCCTGCGCGAACAGCTCATTGCGTTGCGCGGCACGACCGCGCAGGTCGCCTGGCTGTGCAAGGGCGTCGAGCCCGCGCTCGATGCATCTCCCGCATCCTTCGGCCTGCTGGCCCACGAGATCTGGGCGCAGGTTGCGCCCGGCCTGCGGGCGGGCGTGCTCAGCGGCCCGAGCTTCGCGCAAGAGGTTGCCGAAGGGCGGCCCACCGCGCTGGTGGCCGCCAGCCCGCACGCCAGCGTGCGCGACGCGCTGGTCGATGCCTTCCACGGACCGGCGCTGCGCGTCTACGCCAACGAGGACATCGTGGGCGTGGAAGTGGGCGGCGCAGTCAAGAATGTGCTCGCCATCGCCACCGGCCTGTGCGACGGCCTTGCGCTCGGGCTCAACGCCCGTGCGGCCCTGATCACCCGCGGCCTCGCCGAAATGACTCGCTTCGGCCTTGCGCTGGGCGCCCGCGCCGAGACCTTCATGGGCCTGTCGGGCCTGGGCGATCTGGTGCTGACCTCCACCGGCGACCTCTCCCGCAACCGCAAGGTCGGGCTGCTGCTGGCCCAGGGCCGCACCCTGGCGCAGGCCGTCGCCTCGCTGGGCCACGTCGCCGAAGGCGTGTACTGCGCCCGCACCGTGGTGCAGCGCGCGCGCGGCCTGGGCATCGAGATGCCGATCGCCGAAGGCGTGGTCGCGTTGCTCGACGGCCGCGTGAGCCCGCAGGATGCCGTGGCCGCCCTGACTGGCCGCGACCCCGTGCCCGAATCCGTTCCGCCCGCACCGCCCGGCCTGGCGGCTTCCCCTCGTCAATCCTCTTAAAAAAACGCAGAGATAAAGAGCCATGAGCCTTCGCTTTGATTTTTCAGCGTCGGCCGTGGCCGCGCTGGCCCTCTCCGACGCCACCCGCGCATTGCAGGAAGACGTCGCCGACGGCGACCTCACCGCGTCGCTGGTCGACCCTGCCCGCACCGCCCGTGCCCGCGTGCTGGCGCGCGAAGCCGCCGTCGTGTGCGGCGCGCCCTGGGTCGAGGCCACGCTGCGGCAGCTCGATCCCCAGGTGCGCATCCATTGGCTGTGCGCCGAAGGCGAGCGCTGCGCCGCCGACCAGACCGTGCTCGAAATCGAAGGGTCTGCCCGCGCGCTGCTGACGGCCGAGCGCACCTCGCTCAACTTCCTGCAACTGCTGAGCGCCGTCGCCACCAAGACGGCGCTGTACGCCGACGCGATCAGCGGCACGCGCGCCCGCATCGTCGACACGCGCAAGACGCTGCCGGGCCTGCGCCTGGCCCAGAAGTACGCCGTGCGCACCGGCGGCGGCCTGAACCACCGCATCGGCCTGTACGACGCGGTGCTCATCAAGGAAAACCACATTGCCGCCGCCGGCGGCGTGGCCGCGGCGCTGCGTGCGGTGGCGCCGGTGGCGTCGCAAGCCGCCTTCGTCGAGGTCGAGGTCGAAACGCTGGCCCAGCTGCACGAGGCGCTGGACGCCGGCGCGCGCATGGTGCTGCTCGACAACATGGACCTGCCCACGCTGCGCGAGGCCGTGCGCATCAACGACGCGGTGGGCGACGCGCGCAAGGCGGTGCTCGAGATCTCGGGCGGCGTCACGCTCGACGGCCTGCGCGCCCTGGCCGAGACCGGTGTGGACCGCATCTCGGTCGGCGCGCTGACCAAGGACGTGAAAGCCATCGACTACTCGATGCGCTTTCAATAAAAAAGATGTTCCCCATGACGACCCCTTCCGTCATCGACGTCGACTACGAACAGCCCGCCGAATCGGCCGGTTCCAGTTCCGTCTGCGACACCCGCCACGCCTGGGCCCGCGTGCCGCCCGAGCCCTCGCCCGACGAACGCGTCGCGCTGAAGAGCCGCATCCGCCGCCTGCTGCGTGAGCGCAATGCGGTGATGGTGTCGCACTTCTACGTGCACCCCGACCTGCAGGACCTGGCCGAGGAAACCGGCGGCATCGTGAGCGATTCGCTCGAAATGGCGCGCTTCGGCCGCGACCATGCCGCGCAGACGCTGGTGGTGTCGGGCGTTCGCTTCATGGGTGAGACCTCGAAGATCCTCTCACCCGAGAAGCGCGTGCTGATGCCCGACCTGGACGCCAACTGCTCGCTCGACCTGGGTTGCCCGGTCGAGCAGTTCAGCGCCTTCTGCGACCGGCACCCCGATCGCACCGTGGTCGTCTACGCCAACACCAGTGCGGCCGTGAAGGCGCGCGCCGACTGGCTGGTCACGTCCAGCTGCGCGCTCGACGTGGTGGGCGCGCTGCATGCGGCGGGGCAGAAGATCCTCTGGGGCCCCGACCGCCACCTGGGCGACTACATCCAGCGCCAGACCGGTGCGGACATGGTCAGCTGGAACGGCGCCTGCATCGTGCACGACGAGTTCAAGGCGCTGGAGCTCGAGCTGCTGATGAAGGAACACCCCAAGGCCAAGGTGCTGGTGCACCCGGAGTCGCCGTCGGACGTCATTGCGCTGGCCGATGCGGTGGGCTCCACCTCGGCCATCCTGGGCGCGGCGCAGCGCATGGACGCCCGCCAGTTCATCGTCGCCACCGACAGCGGCATGCTGCACAAGCTGCGCACGCTGAACCCCGGCAAGACCTTCATCGAGGCGCCGACGGCCGGCAACGGCGGCACCTGCAAGAGCTGCGCGCATTGCCCGTGGATGGCGATGAACGGGCTGGTGGAGCTGGCGAATGCGCTGGAGACGGGCGTGGGGGAGATCCATGTCGATCCGGCGCTGGGGCTGCGGGCGCGGGTGCCGATCGACCGGATGCTGGCGTTTACCGCGGGTTTGAAAAACGGCCATCCGCCGGGCAGTCTGATCGCCGGCATCGGCGCCGCCTGACCCCCGCATTGCTCCTTCCCCCTGGGGGAAGGCTGGGATGGGGGCTCGCGGCGCCAAAGACGCCGACAACAATGGATGCGCCGCTTGCCCCCACCCCAACCCTCCCCCGGGAGGGGAGGGAGCAAGACTAGAACTCCACGCTGCAGCTGTCCCCCAGCGCCTCGCGCCACACCTTCACGCGCGCCAGCGACCCCCGCAAATCCGGCAGCGCCTGCGCAATGAACACGCACAGGTTCTCCAGCGTCGGCGGATGCAGCCCCGGCACGTCGTCCAGCAGGTGGTGGTCGAGCTGCTCGCGCACCTCTTCCAGCCGCCGGCGCAGCAGTCCCAGGTCGATCACCATGCCCGTCGCGGGATCGCGCTCGCCCGCGAGCCACACCTCCGCGTGGTACGTGTGGCCGTGGACACGGCGGCTGCCTTCGACTTCGATCTCGCGTTTCAGCGTGTGGGCGGCGTCGAAGAAAAAGCGTTGGCTGATGGTGAATCGCATCGTCTGGAACTCAGGAAAAAAGAGGCCGCCGCTTCAGCGGATGCCGGTGATCTTGTGCGTCTGCACGCTCAGGCGCCACGCCGGTTGCCGCATGCATTCGGCGATGCACAGCTCGGTGTTGGCGATGCGATCGGGCCCGTCCATCGGCTGCAGGAAGCGGTGCGTGAACTCGCCCGTGCGCGCCATCGTGTCGAGGTCGAATGCGGTCTGCGGCCACACCAGCTTCAGCTCCTGCCCGCGCTGCTGCACCCACGGCGCGCCGGCCTTGGGGCTGATGCACAGCCAGTCGATGCCCTCGGGCGCCTCGACCGTGCCATTGCTCTCCACCGCGATGCGAAAGCGCCGTGCGTGCAGCGCATCGATCAGCGCCGCGTCGACCTGCAGCAGCGGCTCGCCGCCCGTCAGCACCACGAGGCGGTGGTCGGCGTCGCCCGCCGGCCATTGCGCGGCGATGGTGTCGGCCAGCAGCTCGGCGTTCTTGAACTTGCCGCCCAGCGTGCCGTCGGTGCCGACGAAGTCGGTGTCGCAGAAACGGCAGACGGCGGTGGCGCGGTCGGCCTCGCGCCCGCTCCACAGGTTGCAGCCGGCGAAGCGGCAGAACACCGCCGGCATGCCGGCCTGGCCGCCTTCGCCCTGCAGGGTGTAGAAGATTTCCTTGACGCTGTAGCTCATAAGGTGAAGGGAGTCTCGATCTCCAGGTTGTCGATCAGCCGCGTGCTGCCCAGGCGGGCCGCAGCCAGCGCCACGAGCGGCTCGCCGGGCGAATCGGAAGAGGGGGGCTGCAGGTCCGAGCGGCGCCGCAGCACAAGATAGTCGGGTTGCCAGCCGCGCTGCGCCAGCGACTGCATTGCCCGCGCTTCGATCGCGGTCACGTCGGTCTCGCCCGCGCGCACCGCCTCGGCCATGGCCTTGAGGGCGCGCGACAGCTGCACGGCTTCGGCGCGCTCGTCCTTGCTCAGGTAGCCGTTGCGCGACGACAGCGCCAGGCCGTCGTCGGCGCGGAAGGTCTCGCCGCCCACGATCTCGATGGGCATCGCAAACTGCCGCACCATGTGGCGGATCGCCATGAGCTGCTGGTAGTCCTTCTTGCCGAACACGGCCACGCGCGGCTGCACGCACTGGAAGAGCTTCATCACCACCGTGCACACGCCGATGAAGAAGCCGGGCCGGAAGTGCCCTTCGAGGATGTCGGCCAGCGCCGGGTCGGGGTGCACCTTGCAGGTCTGGGGCTCGGGGTACAGCACGCGCTCGGTGGGCGCGAACAGCACGTCGCAGCCGGCCGCGCGCAGCTTCTCGCAGTCGCTGTCCCAGGTGCGCGGGTAGGTGTCGAAGTCTTCGTGCGGCAGGAACTGGAGCCGGTTCACGAAGATGCTCGCGACCGTGGCGTCGCCCAGCGGGCGGGCCTGCTTGATGAGCGCGATGTGGCCGTCGTGCAGGTTGCCCATGGTGGGCACGAAGGCCGGGCGCTGGCTGGCGGACAGGCGGGCGCGAAGTTCTTCGATGGTGGTGGCGATGTACATGGTTGGGTTTCTCCCTGCGGGCGTCGGTGGCCGGGCATCCTTGAGTGAAAACAGCAGTCGGTGGGGTCGGTCAGCCGGCCGGCGGCGCCAGCACCGTGGGTGCGGCGGGCTCGGCGAGCGATGGATAGTCGCGGCTGAAATGCAGGCCACGGCTCTCGTGGCGGGCCTGCGCGCAGCGCACGATCAGCTCGGCCACCTGCACCAGGTTGCGCAGCTCGAGCAGGTCGCGCGTGACATGGAAGTTCGCGTAGAACTCCTGGATCTCGGCCTGCAGCAGCGCAATGCGATGGCTCGCGCGCTCCAGCCGCTTGTTGGTGCGAACGATGCCCACGTAGTCCCACATGAAGCGGCGCAGTTCGTCCCAGTTGTGCGAGATGACCACGGCTTCGTCGGCGTCGGTGACGCGGCTGTCGTCCCAGTCGGGAAGCTCGGCGCGTGCATGCACCGGCGCCTGCGCAATGGCGCCGGCCGCGGCGCGCGCGAACACCATGCACTCGACCAGCGAGTTGCTGGCCAGCCGGTTGGCGCCGTGCAGCCCGGTGCAGGCGGTTTCGCCGATCGCGTACAGGCCCGCGACGTCGGTGTGCCCGCTCAGGTCGGAGAGCACGCCGCCGCATGTGTAGTGCGCGGCCGGCACCACGGGAATCGGTTCGCGCGTGATGTCGATGCCCAGTTCCAGGCAGCGCGCCAGGATGTTGGGAAAGTGTTCCTGCAGGAACGCGGGCGGCTGGTGCGAGATGTCGAGGTACACGCAGTCCAGCCCGTGCTTCTTCATCTCGAAGTCGATGGCGCGGGCGACCACGTCGCGCGGCGCGAGTTCGGCGCGCTCGTCGTGCGCCGGCATGAAGCGCGTTCCATCGGGAAGCTTCAGCAATCCGCCTTCGCCGCGCACCGCCTCGCTGATCAGGAAGGACTTGGCGTGCGGGTGGTACAGGCAGGTCGGGTGGAACTGGATGAACTCCAGGTTCGACACCCGGCAGCCGGCGCGCCATGCTGCGGCAATGCCGTCGCCGGTGGCGGTGTCGGGGTTGGTGGTGTACAGGTACACCTTGCCCGCGCCGCCCGTCGCCAGGATGGTGTGCGGCGCGCGAAAGGCCAGCACCTCGTCGGTGGCGTCGTCGAGTGCGTACAGGCCCACGCAGGCCGGGTCGTCGAGCCCGAGCTTGGTGCCGGTGACCAGGTCGACCAGCGTGTGGTGCTCGAACAGCGTGATGTTCGGCGTGCGGCGCACCCGCTCGATCAGCACCTGCTGCACGGCCGCGCCGGTGGCATCGGTCACGTGAACGATGCGGCGCTGGCTGTGGCCACCTTCGCGCGTCAGGTGCAGGCCGCCGCCTTCTTCCCTGGACGCCTCGGAAAACGGAACGCCCAGCTCACGCAGCCAGCCGATGGCCTCGGGCGCATGCTCGACCACGAAGCGCGTGGCCTCGGGGTCGCACAGGCCGGCGCCGGCCACCAGCGTGTCCTGCACGTGGGCGTCGAAGCTGTCGCCCGCCGCCAGCACCGCCGCAATGCCGCCCTGCGCCCAGGCGCTGGAGCCGTCGTTCAGCGCGCGCTTGGTCAGTACCGCCACGCGGTGCGTAGGGGCCAGATGCAGCGCGGCGGAAAGGCCTGCGAGGCCGCTGCCGACGATCAGGACGTCGAAGTCGTGCAAAGCCATGAAGCGGAATGCTGGGTCGAGGCTCCGGTCACTTCGGGAAACACCGTGGAACCGGCTTTGCCGGGCCACCGGTGTTGCCCCCTGGAAGGGGGTTGGCGAAGCGACACGAAGTGTGGGGGTAAGCCATTTATGTCGGCGAGTAGGCCAGCCGGACGTAGATGGGCGCGAAGGCTTCCGCCTGCGTGATGTCGATCAGCGTTTCCTTCGCGAGCTCCAGCATCGCGATGAAGGTGACGATCAGCACCGGCGTGCCGCGCGTCACGTCGAACAGCTTCTCGAACTCGACGAAGCGCTGCCCTTGCAGGTGGCGCAGCACGATGCTCATGTGCTCGCGCACGTTGAGCTCTTCGCGCGAGATCTTGTGGTGCTGCACAAGCTTGGCGCGCTTCATGATGTCGGCCCACGCATCGCGCAGTTCGATCACGTCCACCTCGGGGAAGCGCGGCTTGAGCGACTGCTCGATGTAGACCTGCGCCTTCCAGAAGTCGCGCCCGTAGGTCGGCAGGGCGCTGAGGGCGGCGGCCTGCAGCTTGGTCTGCTCGTACTCCATCAGGCGGCGGACCAGTTCGGCGCGCGGGTCTTCGGCCTCTTCGCCGTCGGCCACCTTCTTGGGTGGCAGCAGCATGCGCGACTTGATCTCGATCAGCATCGCGGCCATCAGCAGGTACTCGGCTGCCAGCTCGAGGTTGGTCTGGCGGATCTCGTCGACGTAGCTCAGGTACTGCCGCGTGAGCCCCGCCATCGGGATGTCGAGGATGTTGAAGTTCTGCTTGCGGATCAGGTAGAGCAGCAAGTCCAGCGGGCCTTCGAAGGCCTCCAGGAACACCTGCAGCGCCTCGGGCGGGATGTACAGGTCCTTCGGCATCGCGAACAGCGGCTCGCCATAGAGCCGCGCGAGCGCGACCTGGTCGATCACGTCGGGCATGGCGACCACCAGCGCGCCGGAATCGTCGTTCCTGCTCATTCGGCGATTGCTATCATTTCAATAGCTGAAGGCGCAATACGGACGCGCGTATCCTGCCAATTCGGCATCAGGAAATTACTTGGATTGCGTCTGGTAGACGTACGGCTGCATCGGGATGCGGGCTTCGTCGTACTCGTTCAGCAGGTTGCGGTCGAGGTGCTTGTCCCAGAGCAGGGCGCGCCCGGCGCGCTGTTCGGCTTCCAGGGTGGGCTTCTTTTCCTTCATCTCTTCGATGAAGTTGGTGATCTCGGAAGAGTAGTGGGGGCGACGGAAGATGGACATAGACTGGACCTTTATGGCGCGAATTTTACCGGGGACGGCATGACGCAACGGCGAGGGTGGCAGATTGGCATGGCAAGCGCGCTGCTTGCGGCCGCACTGGGGCTCGCGGCATGCGACCCGAAGAACATCAGCGAGCTGGAAGAAGGCGTCTCCACCGAGGCCGATGTGCGCGCACGTTTCGGCGAGCCCGAGAACATCTGGGAGGCGCCCGGCCCTGGTCGTGGCGCCCGCGTGTTCGAGTACAACCGCCAGCCCGCGGGCCAGAAGAACTACATGATCACCATCGGCGCCGACGGCAAGATGAGCGCGCTGCGCCAGGTGCTCACGCCCGAGAACTTCGCCAGGGTGCAGCCCGGCCTGATGATGGAAGACCTGCGCAAGCTGCTCGGCAAGCCCGCCAAGGTCACGCCCTATGCGCTGAAACGGGAGACCGAATGGGAATGGCGCTGGGTGCAGCCGCCGAACTCGCCCATGGTCTTCACCGCCACACTGAACGACGACCAGCGTGTGGTGCGCAGCGGCTCCTCGCCCGACCGCGGCACCGAGGCGCCCTGAGCCGGCCGAGTGAGCCACGGCTGCGCCAGGGTCACTTGCGCAGCTTCTGGATCAGGAAGGCCTCCAGCAACTCCACCGCCTTGCGCCCCGGCAGCGGCGCCGTGGCGAGCCACACCTCGGAGTCGGGCAGCGAAGGCATGCCTTCCCTGGCGCCCAGGATCTTCAGCCGCTTCGAGATGGTGGCCTCGCGGAACACCCCCACCGCAATGCCCGCGCGCACGGCCGCCTCCAGGCCGGTGACGCTGGTGCTCGTGTAGGCGATGCGCCAGGGAATGCCTGCGCGGTCCAGTGCATGCGTGGCCCAGTCGCGCAGCATCGCCCCCTCGGGGTTGAGCGCCAGCGGCAGCGGGCGTTGCAGGTGCGTGGCCGACCCGGCGGTCGACGCCCAGACGATGCGCGACTTGGTCAGCCGCAGGCCCTCGCCCGAGCCCACCGCGCCCACGCCGATCACCATGTCGTAGCGCGCGCCCAGCTCCGCGTGCATCACCGCCGACACGCCGTGGTGCAGCTCCACGTGAATGCGCGGGTGCTGGCGGCAGAACTCCGCGACGAGCACCGGCAGCACGCGCGTGGCGTAGTGCTCGATGGATCCGATGCGGATGCTGCCCGACACCTCCTGCGTGTCGACGTCGTGGAACAGCTGGTCGTTCAGGCTCAGCATCTGGCGCGCCAGCGGCAGCAGCTGCATGCCTTCGGGCGTCGGTGCCAGCTGGCGCGTGCCGCGCGCGACCAGCTGCACGCCCAGTTGCTCCTCGAGCCGGCGCAACTGCATGCTCACCGCCGATTGCGTGCGCGACAGCGCCTTGGCCGCGGTGGTGAAGCTGCCGATGCGCACCACCGTGTCGAACACGCGCAGCAGGTCGATGTCGACCGTGTGGCTGCGCGGCGTGGCCTGGGTGGTGTGTGGGGGGCGGGCGTTCCTCGCCGGCATGGGCATCTCCGGGGTCATCATGAATCGTGATGCCAAGGATCAGAAACCATCACGTTTCGCGCTGGATTGTGGGCCAAGAATGGACCCACAAGACAGCAACCGGAGACAAGACATGCAAGACCCGATGGTTCCCTTCCTGCGCCGGCGCCGGCTGCTGCAGGGCGCGCTGGCTGCTTCGGTGGCACCGGCCCTGGTGTTCCCCGCCCATGCGGCCGCCCCGTGGCCGCAGAAGGCCGTGCGGCTCATCGTCGGCTTCCCGCCGGGCTCCTCGCCGGACGCGCTGGCCCGCACCGTGGCCGACCCGCTGGCGCAGGCGCTGGGCCAGCCGGTCATCGTCGAGAACAAGGTCGGCGCAGCCGGCACCATCGGCGTCAACGCGGTGGCCAAGGCCACGGACGGGTACACCATCGGCCTCACGGGCAACGGCCCCCTCACCACCGCGAAGGCGCTCAACCCCGCCACACCCTACGACGTGGCGCGCGACCTGCGGCCCATCTCGCTGGTCGGCGCGAGCCCCTTCGTGCTCACCGGCAGCATGGACATGCCCGCCACCGACCTGCGCGGCCTGCTGGCCCACGCAAGGGCGCAGGGCGACCGCCTGAGCTATGGCTCGGTCGGGCCCGGCTCGGGCTCGCACCTGGCCATGGAGCTGCTGAAGACGCTCACCGGCATCCAGGCCGTGCACGTGCCGTTCCCCGGCTTTCCGCAGGTGGCGACCGCGCTGATGGGCAAGCAGATCGACCTGTCGTTCATGATTCCGTCGATCGCCGCACCGCAGGCGAAGAGCGGGCGGCTGCGGCTGTACGGCGTCAGCACCGGCGCGCCATTCGCCGCCTTTGCCGAGGTGCCGCCGATTCAGAGCGCGCTGGGCGGCGGCAAGGTCTTCGACGTGGCGTCGTGGAACGCCATCGTCGGCCCGGCCAGCATGCCGGCGCCGGTGGCGCAGCGGCTGTCCGAGGAGATCGCCCGCATCCTGAAGGCGCCCGACACGCGCCAGCGCCTGTTCGACCAGGGCTGGCAGGCGCTGGGTACCGCGCCCGATGCGCTGTCGCGAAAGATCGCCGAGGACACGGCGATGTGGGGCGACGTCATCCGGCGCACCGGCGCGCGCAGCGAGTAGCGCCGCCACCGGCAGGCCGGCCATCACCACCACAACCACCACCACCACCACCACCGTATTCACCTCTCCTTCGAAAGCACCGCCCATGGGAACCCTCACCCCCGAAGAACGCCACTTCTTCCGCTCCGACGTCAACGCGCGCGACGGCGAACGCAAGCAGCGCCAGCCGCACGGCCACATCACCGAGCCAGCGCGCCAGGTGCCGGTGCACGAACGCTGCGACGTGCTGGTGCTCGGCGGCGGCCCGTCGGGCGTGGCGGCGGCGGTCGCGGCCGCGCGCAGCGGGGCGCGCGTGGTGCTGCTGGAGCGCTACAACCACCTGGGCGGCCTGTCGACCGGCGGCCTCGTGATCTGGATCGACCGCATGAGCGACTGGTCGGGCCAGCATGTCATCCACGGCCTGGCCGCGGAGTTCATGGACCGGCTGGGAAGGCAGCCTCAGAAGGCCGTTGCCGGTCCGCCGCGCGAGGACTGGGGCTCGCGCGACAGCGCCAAGGCCGACTACTGGGCGATGCGCACGGCCGCCTTCCACGGCGTGGTCACGCATTCGCCCACCATCGACCCCGAGATGCTCAAGGGCGTGTACCACCAGATGGTGCGCGAGGCCGGCGTCGACCTGATCCTGCACGGCTGGATGGTCGCGCCCATCGCCGAAGAAGGCCGCGTCAAGGGCGCGGTGTTCGAGAGCAAGCAGGGCCGCCGCGCCATCCTCGCGAACGTGGTGGTCGACACCACCGGCGAGGGCGACCTGTACGCGGCGGCGGGTGCGGCCTTCTCGTCGGACATCGACGCGCACGACATCCACCACTGCATCAACACCTCGTGGCTGTTCGCGGGCGTGGACATGCGGCGCTGGCTCGACTTTCGCGCCCATGAGCCGCAGGCTTACTCGGCCTTGCTGGCGCAGGGGCGCGAGACGCTGGGCAGCTTCGAGAAGCCCATCGTCTCCTGGCGCGACGACGTGGCCACCTTCCTCGGGCCGCGCAAGTCGGGCTTCAGTGCGCTCGACGTCGACGAGATGACCCAGGTCGAATGGGAGTCGCGCAAGAGCATGGCCGAGCACCTGGCCTTCTACCGCGCGCATGCGCCGGGCTTCGAGAACGCCTGGGTCATGCTGATGGCGCCGCAAATCGGCACGCGGCACGGCCGGCGCCTGGTGGGCGTGAAGAGCGTGCGGCGCGGCGCCTGGGATGCGGGCGCGGTGGAAGCCGACGAGGTGGGCATCAGCCCGAGCCCGTCGCCGAAGTTCCCGAACATCTCGGTGCCCTACGGCGCGCTGGTGCCCGAGACGCTCGACGGCGTGCTCGCGGCGGGCAAGCACATCTCGTGCGACACCAACTCGCACGGCTTCATGCGCGAGATTCCGCAGTGTTGGCTGACGGGGCAGGCCGCTGGCACGGCCGCGGCGCTGGCCGCGGACAGCGGCGTGCTGCCGCGCAACGTGGACGTGAAGCGGCTGCAGGCGCTGCTGGCGGCGCAGGGCGTGCCGTTGCGCCAGGCGGCGGTCGAAGCGTCGCGGGCACATGCTGCGGCCGCATGACGGGAGGAGGGCTATGAGCGCACCGTTCTTCCCGGGCTTCGCGGTTCACGACATTCCGCTGGGCGACGCTGTCATCCATGCCGAGGTCGGCGGCAGCGGCCCGCCGTTGCTGCTGCTGCACGGCTACCCGCAGACGCACGTGGCCTGGCACCGCATCGCGCCCGTGCTGGCGCAGCAATTCACCGTGGTGGCGCCCGACCTGCGCGGCTACGGCGACAGCACCGGCCCGGCCGGCGATCCGCTGCATGTGAACCACTGCAAGCGCACGCTGGCCGCCGACAACCTGGCGTTGATGGCGTCGCTGGGCTTTGCGCGCTTCGCCGTCATGGGCCACGACCGCGGTGCGCGCGTGGGCTACCGGCTGGCGCTGGACACACCCGCCGCGGTGAACTGCTTCGTCTCGCTCACGGTGGTGCCCACCGAGGAGATGTGGAAGCGCGCCGGCATGGCATTCGGCCTGAAGGCCTTCCACTGGTACCTGTTTGCGCAACCCTTCGACCTGCCCGAGCGCATGCTGCGCGCCGACCCCGCCTACTACCTCGACTGGGCGCTGCGCAACACCGTGCAGAAGGCCGATGCCGTCACGCCCGAGGCGCTGGCCGAGTACCACCGCGCCTTCGCGAAGGAATCTGTGCGCCATGCGATGGTGGAGGACTACCGCGCCGCCGCCGACATCGACCTGCGGCACGACCGCGACGACCTGGCGGCCGGCCGCCGCGTCGCGTGCCCCGTGCAGGTGCTGTGGAGCGCGTCGAACACCGCCAGGCCCGACCCTGCGGAAATCTGGCGGACCTGGGCGAACGAGGTGGACGGCGGCACCATCGACTGCGGCCACCTGATGGCGGAAGAGGCGCCCGACGAGGTGCTGGCACGGGCGCTGCCTTTTCTGCAGCGCCATGCGCGGGGTTGAGCGCGGCTACTGGCTGTCGGGTATCACCGCATCGGCCGCCGCGCCCACGGCCTTGCCGGTGATGCGCACGGTGCCGATGGCCGCATCGGCAGCCAGGCCGACCGCGCTGGCGCCCACGCTCACCGCGGTGCCCGCCACGGTCACGACCGCACAGCCGCCTAGCAAGGCGGACATCGACAGCAGCACAAGCGCACGGCAAAGGCGGGTCATGGGAGCTTCCTTGTCGTTGGTCAGCGCACGCGCATGCCCGGCGTTGCGCCCGGCCAGGGTTCCAGCACGTGGATGCCCGGGTGGGCCTTTTCGTCGCCGTGGCTGGCGGCCAGCACCATGCCTTCGCTCACGCCGAATTTCATCTTGCGCGGAGCGAGGTTGGCGACCAGCACCGTGAGCTTGCCCACGAGCTGTTCGGGCTGGTAGGCCGAGGCGATGCCGCTGAACACGTTGCGGGTCTTTCCCTCGCCGGCATCGAGCGTCAGGCGCAGCAGCTTGGTCGAGCCTTCGACCTTCTCGCAATTCACGATCTTCGCGATGCGCAGGTCGATCTTCACGAAGTCGTCGATGGTGATGGTGGGCGCGATGGCTTCGCCGCCCGGCAATTCCAGAGCCTCCACGGCGGCTGGGGCGGCTGCTGCAGGCTCGGGCGCGTCGAACAGCTTGTCGACCACCTTGGCATCGGCACGCTGCATCAGGTGCTTGTAGTCACCAATGGCGTGGCCCGCGGGCAGCGCTTGCGCCGCATCCGCCCACACCAGCGGCGAAATCTTCAGGAAGGCCTCGACGTTCACCGCCAGCGCCGGCAGCACCGGCTTCAGGTACAGCGTGAGCAGGCGGAAGGCCTCGATGCACACGGTGCACACGTCGTGCAGCCGCGCCTCGGCGCCTTCCTTCTTGGCCAGCTCCCAGGGCTTGTTCTGGTCGACGTACTCGTTCACCTTGTCGGCCAGCGCCATCACGTCGCGCAGCGCGCGGGCGTAGTCGCGGCCGTCGTACAGCGACTGCACCTGCGGCGCGGCGGCACGCAGCGCCGACAGCAGCGTTTCGCCATCGGCCGACACGGCGCCCAGCTGGCCTGCGAAGCGCTTGCCGATGAAGCCCGCCGCGCGGCTGGCGATGTTGATGTACTTGCCCACGAGGTCGCTGTTGACGCGCGCCACGAAGTCCTCGGGGTTGAAGTCGATGTCCTCGTTGCGGCCGTTGAGCTTGGCCGCGATGTAGTAGCGCAGCCATTCCGGGTCCAGCCCGATCGACAGGTACTTCAGCGGGTCGATGCCGGTGCCGCGGCTCTTGCTCATCTTCTCGCCGCTCACCGTCAGGTGCCCGTGCACGTACACCGCGTTCGGCGCCTTGCGGCCGCTGAAGTGCAGCATCGCGGGCCAGAAGAGGGTATGGAAGGTGATGATGTCCTTGCCGATGAAGTGCACCTGCTCCAGGTCGGGATCGGCCATGTACTCGGTGTACGAGATGCCGTCGCCGCCCAGCTCGATGCAGCGCTTGTCCAGCAGGTTCTTCAGCGAGGCCAGGTAGCCCACGGGGGCGTCGAGCCACACGTAGAAGTACTTGCCCGGCGCATCGGGAATCTCGATGCCGAAGTAGGGTGCGTCGCGGCTGATGTCCCAGTCGCCCAGGCCGCCCTTGCCTTCGTCGTCCTTGTACAGCCACTCGCGGATCTTGTTCTGCACTTCGGATTGCACGTGGCCGGGGGCCGCGGTCCATTCCTTCAGGTAGGCCTCGCAGCGCGGGTCCGACAGCTTGAAGAAGAAGTGGTCCGAGCTGCGCAGCTCGGGCTTGGCGCCCGACAGGGCCGAGTAGGGGTTGATCAGCTCGGTGGGCGCGTACACGGCGCCGCACACCTCGCAGTTGTCGCCGTACTGGTCCTTGGCGTGGCAGTTGGGGCACTCGCCCTTGATGAAGCGGTCGGCCAGGAACATGCCCTTCTCGGGGTCGTAGAACTGCTCGACGCTCTTGGTTTCGATGAGGCCGGCGGTGCGCAGGTCGCGGTAAATGTCCTGCGCGAGCTGGTGGTTCTCGGGCGCGTCGGTCGAATGCCAGTTGTCGAAGGAGATGTAGTAGCCGTCCAGGTAGGGCTTGCGGCCCGCGGCGATCTCGGCCACGAAGGCCTGCGGCGTCACGCCGGCCTTGTCGGCCGCGATGGTGATGGCCGCGCCGTGCGCGTCGTCGGCGCACACGAAGTTGACCTCGGCGCCGTTCATTCGCTGGTTCCGCACCCAGATGTCGGCCTGGATGTACTCCATCATGTGGCCGATATGGAACTTGCCGTTGGCGTACGGCAGGGCGGTGGTGACGAAGAGCTTGCGCGGGGCGGACATCGGGGAGGGCGCTTTCGGGAGTGGAACTGACGGAACCGGGCATTTTAGGTGCGGCGTCGGCGGGCGCGCTTTCATGGGTTTGATGGCAGCATCGCGCGATGCCCCACGCCATCGACCTCGGCGCCTGCATCGCCGGATTTGCCGCCTCTCCCCTCGCACCCTGGGCCGCATCGCTGCCCTGGGAGCTCCCGCCGCGCGCCCCCGAGATCGTGCGTCAGCTGCTGGCCGGGCTGCCGCCCGCCGACTACGCCGTCGACGGCGACGTGGCCGTTCACCGCAGCGCCCGCATCGAACCCGGCGCGGTGCTCAAGGGCCCGCTGATCCTCGGTGCTGGCTGTTTCGTGGCCGCGGGCGCCTACCTGCGCGGCGGCAACTGGGTCGACGCGGGCTGCAGCCTTGGGCCGGGCGTGGAGCTGAAATCGTCCTTCGTGTTCGCGGGCACGGCGCTCGCGCACTTCAATTTCGTCGGCGACTCGGTGCTGGGCGCGGGCGTGAACATGGAGGCCGGCAGCATCGTGTGCAACCACCGCAACGAGCGTGCGGCGAAGGAAATCTTCGTGCGCAGCGGCGAGGGCGGGGCGCTGCAGCCCACGGGTTGCGAGAAGTTCGGTGCGCTCATCGGCGACGGCGTGCGCATCGGTGCCAATGCGGTCATTGCGCCCGGTGCGCTGTTGCTGCCGGGACGGGTGGTGGCACGTGCCTCGCTGCTCGACCCCGAAATCCCCGGCCACGAGTGACCCACGACTTCGCGGGGTGTCTCGCGCGAGACGGTATGCTCCAGCCCCTGATACAGAAAGCGAGACGCCGCCGATGACCACTCCCATTCCCGCAACCCTCATTCCCGGCGACGGCATCGGCCCCGAGATCGTCGACGCCACCCTGGCCGCGCTCGACGCGCTGAAGGCGCCCTTCGTGTGGGACCGCCAGATCGCCGGCCTCGGCGGCGTGGTGGCCGCCGGCGACCCGTTGCCCGTGGCCACGCTGGACAGCATCCGCCGCACCCGCCTGGCCTTGAAGGGCCCGCTGGAAACGCCGTCGGGCGGCGGCTACCGCTCGTCGAACGTGCGGCTGCGCGAGGAGTTCCAGCTGTACGCCAACCTGCGCCCCGCGCTCACCATCATTCCCGGTGGCCGCTACGACAAGATCGACCTCGTGGTGGTGCGCGAGAACCTCGAAGGCCTGTACATCGGCCACGAGCACTACGTGCCGATCGACGGCGACCCCCATGCCGTGGCCATGGCCACCGGCATCAACACCCGCCAGGGCAGCCGGCGCCTGCTGGAGTACGCCTTCGAGACGGCCGTGGCCACGGGCCGCAAGAAGGTCACCATCGTGCACAAGGCCAACATCATGAAGGCGCTCACGGGCATCTTCCTGGAGACCGGCATCGACCTGTACGAGCAGAAGTACAAGGGCAAGTTCGAGCTCGACACGGTCATCATCGACGCCTGCGCGATGAAGCTGGTCCTCAACCCCTGGCAGTTCGACATGCTGGTCACCACCAACCTGTTCGGCGACATCCTGTCCGACCTGGTGGCGGGCCTGGTGGGCGGCCTGGGCATGGCGCCGGGTGCCAACATCGGCACCGACGCGGCGATCTTCGAGGCGGTGCACGGCTCCGCACCCGACATCGCCGGCAAGGGCATAGCCAACCCGACGGCCATCATGCTGGCCGCCGCGCTGATGCTCGATCACGTCAAGCTGCCCGAGCTGGCCACGCGCCTGCGCAAGGCCATCGACGAGACGCTGAACATCGACAAGGTGCGCACCGGCGACCTGGGCGGCACGGCGGGGACGGCGGCGTTCACGAAGGCGCTGGTCAGCCGTATCAACGGCGGCTGAGGTAGAAGAAAGCAACCAATTCCCCAGGGCTGAAAAAATTCGGCCGGCAGGAACTTCAAAGGGCGACGCGCGCGGCTACAGTGCTGGCCGCACGCGCCTGATTGGCAGGCGGTGCTGTCATATCAAAAACAAGCCTGGAGGGTTTCCAATGAAGAAGTTTCTCGTCGCCACCGCAGTGGCCATCGCCGCGCTCAATCTGGTCGGATGCGCATCCGTGAGCATGGGCAATGCCGAGCAGGATGCGGCAGTGAAGAAGTTCGCCGCGCCTGCGGCCGACAAGTCGGCCTTGTACATCTATCGCAACGAGTCGATGGGCGGCTCGGTGAAGATGGACGTCTCCGTCGACGGCAAACCCATCGGCCAGACCGCCTCGAAGACCTTCCTCTACAAGGAAGTCGCGCCGGGCAAGCACACCATCGCCTCGACGGCCGAGAACACCGACACGCTGACCGTCGACACCCAGCCGGGCATGTCGTACTACATCTGGCAGGAAGTGAAGATGGGCGTCATGTATGCGCGCAACAAGCTGCAGCTCGTGGACGCCGCCACCGGCAAGAAGGGCGTTCAGGAAACCAGCCTCGCCGTGACCAAGTAACGGCCTGCGAATGACACCGATGGCGCAAGGCCATCGCTGAACACGTGTACGCTGCCGGGGCCATGCTCCGGTGGCGTTTCTTTTTTGAGCTGCCATGTCCTCGACACCTCTGCCCGTCCTGTCCCTCCTCGAAACCCGTGTCCTCGGCGTGCTGGCCGAAAAGCAGCGCACCGTGCCCGACAGCTACCCGCTCACGCTCAACTCGCTGGTGTCGGGCTGCAACCAGAAGACCAGCCGCAACCCGGTGCTCGAACTCACCGAGTCGCAGGTGCAGGCCGCCATCGACAGCCTGAAGGGCTACAGCCTCGTGGCCGAGACCAGCGGCGGGCGCGCCTTTCGCTACGAGCACAACACCGACCGCGTGCTGCGCATTCCGTCGCAGTCGGTCATCTTGCTGACCGTGCTGATGCTGCGCGGCCCGCAGACGGCGGGCGAACTGCGCATTGCCTGCGACCGCATGCACAACTTTGCCGACATCTCGTCGGTCGAGGGCTTCCTGAACGAGCTGGCCGAACGCGAGGCCGGCGCGCTGGTGGTGAAGCTCGCCCGCCTGCCCGGTGCGCGCGAAAGCCGGTGGGCGCACCTGCTGAGCGGCGCGCCGGCGGAAGAGGTTGCCGGTCCCGGGTCCGATGCGCCGCATGCTGCGCACGACGTGTCGCTGGGCGAGGTCGCGGCACTGAAGGCCAACGTGGCACGGCTCGAAACCGAGGTGGCATCGCTGAAGGCGCTGTTGGGGCGCGTGTGCGCCGAGCTGGGTATCTCCGAAGCGGGCTGATTGCCGGGGTTTTGCCAGCCGAGGGTTGGCTGGGGTATCTTGCGCGGCATATGACGATCCACACCTGCCCGCGCTGCAAGCAACCCGGCATCGGCGGCTTCGCCAAGCGCTGGTCCAGCCGCGCGGCGCCTGCCGAGTGCAAGGCCTGCGGCGGCCTGTCGCATGTGCTGGCCAGCACGACCAGCGGTATCTGGGCGGTCGGCGTCTTGATCCTGGTGGTGTCGCTGATCGGCGGGCTGGGGCTGCATTCGGCGCTGTTCTTCTGCAGCGGGCTGGTGCTTGCGGTGGCCTGCAACGTGCGGGCCTGGCGGCGCGCGGCGATGTATCCCATTTCCACAGAAAGCGCGGCCAGTGCGAGCCATGCCAACTGGTGGGTCGCAGGCATCTACGCCTTCATCGCCATCCTTCAGTAGAACGGGGCGGCGCCGGCCAGCGGTGGGTAACCGCGTCCGGCGGGCACCACTTCACACAGTCTTCACGCGGACCGCACACGGCGCCTCTAACGTCGTACCCATTGCAGACATCAATGGAGCACCTGCCATGGACAACGGACACCTCGCGGCGTGGCGCGACCACATGCCTTTCGACGACATCACCCGGCGCGCGCTGGCGTGGCTCGCCGTCCTGGCTGGCGCCGCCAGCCTCTACGCGTTCTTCTGGTGGGCCGCATCGGCCACCGGCTTCTTCCTGTTCGACGGCTACCGCCACACCTGGCAAGGGCTGGGCACGGCGATCGCGTTTCGCGACCTGGACTCGGCGTACTACCTGTCGAGCTGGGTCTTCTCGGTGATCGGCGGCTTGTTCGGCTGGATCGCGCTGATCGGGTTCGCGGTGGCGCACCGGCGCGGCTGGGACGCCGTGGCGCCGTGGATCAAGACCGGCTGCGCCGTCGGCGTGGGGGCCGGGCTGGCGTTCGAGCCGGGCCGCCTGCTGGCGCTGGCGCCCATCGTCTGCATGGTGGCCCTGCTGCTGCGCTCGATGCTGGTGCCCGCGGCCGACAACCCCCGGCCGGGGCTCGGCCTGCGCAAGCAGGCACGCCGCGGCGATGGCGCATCCATGACCAATGGCACTGTCACGCCACAGCCTCGCCGATAGCATGAGCGGGTGACCACCCGCGACCTCGTTTCCCTGCAGTGCCCCGGCGCGCGCCGCGCCGGGCCATGACTTCGGCCGCCGTCGCTTCGCTCGACGAGCGCGAACTCGGCCAGCGCGTGCTGCGCGAGCACGTGGCCTCGGTGTATGCGTCGCGCCGCGTGTCGGTCAGCGCGCACCTGTGCTTTGCCTGTGCGCTGGGCATCGCTTTCTACCTGCAATACGGCACGCAGTGGGCGCTGTTCTGGCTGGCGGTGATCGCCGCGGTCGATCTCTACGCGCTGTTCACGCCCGGCTGGCATCCGGGCATTCCGGTGGCCGACAGCCCGTACTGGGCGCGCAAGTACACGCGGCTGGTCACGCTGGTCAGCAGCGCCACGGCGCCGGCGCCCCTGTTCGTGATTTCAGGCGACAACCTGCCCATCACCACGCTGCTGGTGGTCGTGATCATGAGCAGCTGGACCCGCGCCATGCAGGCGCTGTGGCCCCTGAAACCCGCGCTGTTCGGCTACGGCCTGCCGATGATGCTGGGGCTGATCGTGGCGCTGGCCTGGCAGCGCGACGCGTTGCATGTCTTCCTCGCGGCCTTCGGTGCGGCGCACCTGGGCCTGACCTTGCGCACCGGCATCCGGCAGAACCGCATCCTCACCGACGCGCTGGTGCTGCGCTTCGAGAACGAGGCGCTGGCCGCGCGCCTGGGCGAGCAGATTGCCGCCACCGAACGCGCCAGCGCCGAGAAGACCCGCTTCCTGGGCACCGCGAGCCACGACCTGCGCCAGCCGCTGCACGCCATTGCGCTGTTCGGCGCGGCGCTGCGCAACGAGCTGAGCGACCGCCCCGAAGGCCGGAACGCCGAGCGCCTGATGCGCGCCGTCGATGCGCTGGGCATGTCGCTGGACACCATGCTCGACGTGTCCCGGCTCGACGCCGGCGTGGTCACGCCCGTGGTGCGCCCGGTGCAGCTCGATGCGCTGTTCCTGCGGATGAACTTCACCTTCGGCCCGCCCGCCGAGCAGAAGGCGCTGCAGCTGCGCGTGCGCGCCAGCCGCCTGTGGGTGCGCAGCGACCCCGAGCTGCTGCACCGCATGCTGTCGAACCTGGTCGACAACGCGCTCAAGTACACGTCGCGCGGCGGTGTGACGGTGATGGCGCGCGAGCGTGGCAACGCGGTGTGGATCGAGGTGCGCGACACCGGCATGGGCATCGAGCCCGAGCAGTCGGGCCGCATCTTCGAGGAGTTCTACCAGGTGGGCAACCCGGGGCGCGACCGCTCGCGCGGGCTGGGCATCGGCCTGTCGATCGTGCAGCGGCTGTCGCGGCTGCTGGGACATCCGGTGCAGCTCCAGTCGCGCGTCGGCCGCGGCACGCGCTTGCGGGTCGTGGTGCCGATGGCCGAGCCGCCGCCGGGGGTGCCGGTCAGAGCGCAGGGCGACGCCGCCGCGCTGCAGCCGCCCGCCGGGGCACCTGCAGGCTTGCCGCGCCGCGTGCTGCTGATCGACGACGAGGCCGACATCCGCGCCGCCATGACTGGCCTGCTGCACTTTCATGCGATCGACGTGCGCAGCGTGGCCGACGAGGTCGGCGCGGTCGACGAGCTGGCGCGCGCGCAGGCCGAGCACCGGCCCTTCGACATGCTGCTGTGCGACTACCGCCTGGCCGACGGCGCCGACGGGCTCGATGCCGGGCTGCGGCTGCAGCAGCTGCTGCACGGACAGGTTCCCCTGTTGCTGGTGACCGGCGAGACCGCGCCGCACCGGTTGCAGCGCGTGCGTGAATCGGGCGTGCCTGTGCTGTTCAAGCCGGTGGCGGCGGAGAAGCTGCTGCAGGCGATGTCGGCACTGGTGTCGGCCCGGGGCGCCGTGCACTGAGGGCGCGTCAGGCCGTATTCCAGCCGAAGAAGCGCAGCACCTCGTCGCGCTGCGCCATGGCGTCGGTCCACCCGAGCGCCATCAGCTCGCGCGTGTAGGCCGACTCGAACAGCAGGTAGCTCGCCAGCGCGCCGCCCTTCACGTCGGCCGCGACCTTCGAGCCGCCCAGCAGGTGCCGCACCGCGCCGGGCAGCGCGTCCACATGGCGCGCCGCGATCACGTCCAGGCGCTCCGAGGGCGAGATCACCAGCAGGTCGAGCGGACGCAGCGCGCTCGCCGCGCGCGCCTCCTCGGGAATCAGCCCCAGCGTGTGATTGATGCGGCGCAGGCGCTCGATGTCCACCGCCAGTGCGTCCAGGAAGATGCTCGAGAGCGCATGGCCCGCGATCTGCGCCATGGTCGGGTAGCCGCTGTGCGTGTTGGGCCCCGGGGTCTCGCGCGGCTCGTGCATGCGGCCCGCGCCAATCACCAGGATGCGCTGCGCACCCAGGTGGATGGCCGCTGCGATGGGCGCGGACTGCCGCATCGAGCCGTCGCCGAAGTACTCGGTGTGGCCTTGCTGCATCGGCAGCGCTGTGGCCGGGAACACGAAGGGAATGGCCGAGGAGGCCAGCAGGTGCATGTGCGTGATGCGGTCGCGCACCGACAGGCGCTGCGAGCGCACCCAGGGCTCCATGGGCACGGCCGCCTCGAAGAAGGTGACGTGCTCTCCCGAGCTGTAGCTCGACGCCGTCACGGCCAGCGCCTGCACGTGGCCTTCGGCCATCAGCCGGGGCAGCCGGTCCAGCGGCACCATGCGCTGCAGAAGCTCGGCCAGCGGCTGGTTGTCGAGCAGCGACTTCGGCTTGATGCGCATCCAGTTGGCCGCGAAGCGCCCCAGGCCGAGCAGCATGCGCCAGCGCGTGCCGCTGCCGATGGCCGAGAGCGAATCGGCGCGGTACACCTGCTCGGCGCGGAACTCGCGCCAGACCTTGGCGATGTGCGCCACCATGGCGTCGAAGTTGTCGGCGCCGCAGGCCAGCGCGGCCGCGTTGATGGCGCCGGCCGAGGTGCCGGTGATGACGGGGAAGGGGTTGCCGGTGCCGGTGACCGCGGGGCCGGCGGCGCGCCGGATGTCTGCAATGGCCTCCAGCACGCCCACCTGGTAGGCGGCCCGGGCGCCGCCTCCGGTGAGCAGGAGCCCGGTGACGGGGGGTGTCTCTGGCATTTTTATTGTTTCAGGCTATTGGGAGGCCGTGCGGTGTGGCCTTGGAGAGCGAACTAGACTACCCGCCATTCAGGAGTTAGATCAATGGCACTCACCCCAGAAGGGCTCATGGACGCGCTCAAGGCCGTCGCAGACCCTAACACCGGCAAGGAATTCGTGGCGAGCCGGTCGCTCAAGAACCTGCAGATTTCAGAGGGCGACGTGTCGTTCGAGCTCGAGCTCGGCTACCCCGCCAGGAGCCAGCACGCGGCCATCCGAAAAGCGCTGGTGGCAGCCGCGAAGGCGGTACCCGGCGTGGAGAACGTGTCGGTCAACATCCTCACCAAGGTCATCAGCCACGCGGTGCAGCGCGGCGTGCAGCTGATGCCCAACGTGAAGAACATCATCGCGGTGGCTTCGGGCAAGGGCGGCGTGGGCAAGAGCACCACGGCCGCCAACCTGGCGCTCGCGCTGGCCGCCGAAGGCGCCACGGTGGGCCTGCTGGACGCCGACATCTACGGCCCCAGCCAGCCCATGATGATGGGCATCGAAGGCCGCCCCGACAGCGCCGACGGCAAGACCATGGAGCCCATGGAGCGCCATGGCGTGCAGGTGATGTCGATCGGCTTCCTGGTCGACCAGGACCAGGCCATGATCTGGCGCGGTCCCATGGCCACGCAGGCGCTGGAGCAGCTGCTGCGCCAGACCAACTGGAAAGACCTCGACTACCTGATCGTCGACATGCCCCCGGGCACCGGCGACATCCAGCTCACGCTGAGCCAGCGCGTGCCGATGACGGGCGCGGTGATCGTCACCACGCCGCAGGACATTGCGCTGCTCGACGCCAAGAAGGGCATCAAGATGTTCGAGAAGGTCGGCGTGCCGATCCTGGGCATCGTGGAAAACATGGCGGTGCACATCTGCTCGAACTGCGGTCATGCGGAGCACATCTTCGGCGCGGACGGCGGCAAGAAAATGGCGGCCGAATACCAGATGGAGTACCTCGGCGCGCTGCCGCTGGACATCAAGATTCGCCTGCAGGCGGACAGTGGTGCGCCTACGGTGGTGTCGGAGCCCGACAGCGACGTTGCCGTTCTCTACAAGGACGTGGCCCGTCGCGTGGCCGTGGGCATTGCCGAGAAGGCCAAGGACTTCTCGTCGAAGTTTCCGACGATCTCGATCAGCAAGAACACCTAGAGAGCAAGCAGATGAACCTGCTCGCCTCCATGCGCTATCTGGTGGCGCTGAACGAGCACAAGCACTTCGGCCGCGCAGCGCAGGCCTGCCACATCACGCAGCCCGCCTTGTCGAATGCGCTGCGTGCCCTGGAGGGCGAATTCGGCGTGGTCATCGTCAAGCGCGCCCGGGTGTACGTCGGCCTCACGCACGAGGGCGAGCGCGTGCTGGCCACGGCGCAGCGCATGCTGAGGGACAACGAGGTGCTGTTGCAGGAACTGCGCAGCGCGGAAGGCGACCCGCACGGGCGCCTGCGCATGGCGGCCGTGCCCACGGCCATACCGATGCTGTCGCGCTTCGCGGCCATGCTGCAGCAGCGGCATGCGGGCATCGTGCCGGCGGTGCTGTCGATGAGCTCGCAGGAGCTGGAGACGGGGCTCGAAAGCCTGTCGGTCGACCTCGCGCTCGGCTACACCGAGCGCATGCACCTGCCGGGCGTCAAGCTCACGGCCTGGCCGCAGAGCATCGAGCACTATTTTTTGCTGCGCCGCGCCCGCAAGGCGTCGACCGACCAGCTGCGCATCGGCAAGCCCATGACCTGGACCGAGGCCGGCAAGCTGCCGCTGTGCCTGCTCACGCCCGACATGCACAACCGCACCATCGTCGACCAGGCGCTGCGCGAAGCCGGCGTGCCGGTCACGCCGGCCATCGAGACCAACTCCGTGCTGACGCTGGCGCTGGCCGTGAGCGCGGGGACCGTCAGCAGCGTGCTGCCCGGCGGCATGATCGCGGCCGTGCGCAGCCACCGCGAACTGGAGGCGCTGCCGCTGGTGGCGCCCGAGGTGCGCACGCCCATCGGCTTCATGACGCAGGACGGCGTGCGCCACTCGCGCGCGCTCGAGGCCGCGCTGGCCTTCATGAAGACGCCCGAGTGGCAGGCCCAGGTGCAGCAGCACAGCGGCACGCTCGGGGCGTGAACGGGCGGGTTCATTTACTTATTGAATCGGGCCATGCGTTGATCGAATTTGACGCAGATCAAAGCGTTCACACACACTCCGCGGCCCGGATCAGCAATTACTTACACATTCGGCGAACTAGGAGAAATATGGCGGGTTCATCTGCAGGCGTTCTCGAGGGAGAACGCATCAACGGAGCCGGATTGCAACAGCAACCCGGCTTCCTCGACAAGGAGCGCATCATTGCGGGCCCGGGCTTCAACCGCTGGCTGGTGCCCCCCGCCGCATTGGCCATTCATTTGTGCATCGGCATGGCCTATGGCTTCTCGGTGTTCTGGCTGCCGTTGTCCAAAGCACTCGGCACCGCGGGCACCGGCGCGCAGGCCTGCGCCAAGGACATGAGCTTCTTCGCCGAGCTCTTCGCCACCACCTGCGACTGGCGCGTGGCCACGCTCGGCTGGATGTACACGCTGTTCTTCGTGTTCCTCGGCTGCTCGGCAGCGCTGTGGGGCGGCTGGCTCGAACGGGCCGGCCCGCGCAAGGCCGGCGTGGTGTCGGCCGTGTGCTGGTGCGGCGGCATGCTGCTGTCGGCGCTGGGCATCCACCTGCACCAGTTCTGGCTGATGATCCTCGGCTCGGGCGTGATCGGCGGCATCGGCCTCGGGCTGGGCTACATCTCGCCGGTGAGCACGCTGATCAAGTGGTTCCCCGACCGCCGCGGCATGGCCACCGGCATGGCCATCATGGGCTTCGGCGGCGGCGCGATGATCGGCTCGCCGCTGGCGGTCGACCTGATGAAGCGCTTCGGCACCGCCACCGACGTGGGCGTGATGCAGACCTTCGTCGTCATGGCGCTCGGCTACTTCGTGTTCATGATGGCCGGCGCGCTGGGCTACCGCGTGCCGCCCTCGGGCTGGAAGCCCGAAGGCTGGACGCCGCCCCCGGCGCAGACCAGCAACACCATGATCACCCAGCGCCACGTGCACGTGAAGAAGGTCTGGGGCATTCCCCAGTTCTGGCTCGTGTGGCTGGTGCTGTGCATGAACGTGAGCGCCGGCATCGGCGTGATCGGCATGGCCTCGCCGATGCTGCAGGAGGTGTTCGGCGGCGCGCTGATCGACCTGCCGGCCAAGTACGGCCAGCTCGACAAGGCGCAGCTCGCGGCCATCGCGGTGGTGGCGGGCGGCTTCACCGCGCTGCTGTCGCTGTTCAACATCGGCGGTCGCTTCGTGTGGGCCAGCCTGTCTGACAAGCTGGGGCGCAAGCTCACCTACACGGTGTTCTTCGTGCTCGGCGGCATCCTGTACGCGAGCATTCCGTCGTCGGCGGGCGCGGGCAGCAAGCTGCTGTTCGTGGGCGCGTGCTGCGTCATCGTGTCGATGTACGGCGGCGGCTTTGCCACCGTGCCCGCCTACCTGGCCGACCTGTTCGGCACGCAGTTCGTGGGCGCCATCCACGGCCGCCTGCTCACCGCATGGGCCACGGCCGGCATCCTCGGCCCGGTGGTGGTGAACTACATGCGCGAGTACCAGCTGGGCCTGGGCCTGCCGCGCGAGCAGGTCTACAACCAGACCATGTACATCCTGGTGGGCATGCTGGTGATCGGCTTCATCGCCAACCTGCTGGTGCGCCCGGTGGCCGACAAGCACTTCATGACCGACGCCGAACTGGCCGTCGAGAAGAAGCTGGCGCACGAAAAGGCCTCAGCCGCCGAAGTGGGCAGCGGTTCGGGCCGCGCCGACGCGGTGAGCCCGCTGGTGGTGGCGCTGGCCTGGATCGCCGTGGGCATTCCCCTGGCGTGGGGCGTCTACAAGACCCTGATCAGCGCGGCCAAGTTCTTCGGCTGACCTTTCTGAACCTTCGACCGGCTTGAACGGTCAGCGGCCCGAAGGCCGCGCGGCGAACCACCTCGCTCGCCGCCAGCCGGGCCATCGAACGGCCCGGCTTCGGCGTTGCCGCCAGGTCGAAGGTGGCGCGCCGTATCCAGTCTTGCATAGCGACGAACCGGGGCGATGGCTGGCCGCGGGCGGACAATGACGGCCCGCATTGGTTTACGCTTCGTGCCCACATGAAATCCAAAGTCCAGTTCCGCCTGCGCGTCTACCGGGACGACACCATCGCCATCGGTCCCGGCAAGATCGCCGTGCTCGAAGCCGTGGCCGAGACCGGCTCGATCTCCGCGGCCGCCCGGCTGCTCGGCATGTCGTACCGCCGTGCCTGGATGCTGATCGACGAGATGAACCATGCACTGGCCTCGCCCGCCGTGAACACCGCGGCTGGCGGCTCGCGCGGCGGCGGTACCGCGCTCACGCCGGTGGGCGAAGACATCGTCAAGCACTACCGCGCCATCGAAAACGCGGCGCGGCTGGCCACTGCGGCGGACATCCGCGCGCTGACCCGGCTGCTGGCGCCATGAGTTCAGGGCCGGCAGCCGTTGTCTGCCGCCCTGTGCGGCTCGTGTCGGTGGACGGCACGCCCGTGCTCGACATCAAGCCCTGCGTGCCCAGGTTCGGCGTGCGCCAGACCGAGCGCGTGGGCTGGTTCGGTGACAGGCTCGACCCGCTGCCGCGCATCCGCTCCGACGACCGGATGGCCTGAACCGCTGCAGGGCGCGCCAGGGCTCCATCTGCGCGCCGCATGCATCTGCGTCACTGCGCCCGGTGGTCGATCCAGGCGGCTTGCCGGCGCAGCACCTCGCCGATGTCGTCGGCGTCCGCGTCGGCCACGAAGAAGCACTGGCTCGCGCCGTCGGGCCCGGTGATGGAGAGCACGAAGCCGCCGGCGTCCATGGCGCGCTCGATGCGCCATTCATGCACCCGCGTCACATGGCGAAGCTCCGGCCGGCCGGAGATCGAGCGGACAACGGTGTCGTGGGCGGATTGGCGCATGGGGACTGTCTCCTACGCTGTATTCCTCAGTATATGAAGACTCATGGTTTTGCGCACCCCCATGTGAACCTTGAGCCTCACCGTGTAACAATCCCGCCGTATTCTCATGAACACGACGAACTCGCTCATTGCCTCGACCGACTGGTTCCCGCTGGTGCTGTCGCTCAAGGTCGCCGCCGTCGCGACCGTGCTGGCGCTGGTGGCCGGCGTGGCGCTGGGCTGGGTGTTCGCGCGCAAGCGCTTCTTCGGGCGCACCGTGCTGGAAGCCGTGTTCATGCTCCCGCTGGTGCTGCCGCCCACGGTGATCGGCTACGCCATCCTGGTGGCCGCCGGCCGCCGCAGCCCGCTGGGCGCCTGGCTGCGCGAGCACCTCGACTACACCATCATCTTCAGCTGGCACGGCGCCGTGGTGGCCTCGGCCGTGGTGGCGCTGCCCCTGGTGCTGAAGTCGGCCAGCGCTGCCTTCGCGAACGTCGACCGCTCGCTCGAAGCGGCGGCCAGCACGCTGCGGCAGTCGCCGCTGTCCGTGTTCCTGCGCGTGACCTTGCCGCTGGCCTGGCCCGGCATCCTGGCCGGCACGCTGCTCGCGTTCGCGCGGGCCATGGGCGAGTTCGGCGCGTCGCTGATGGTGGCGGGCTCCATCCCCAAGCAGACCCAGACGCTGTCGATGGCCATCTACGACGCGGTGCAGGCCGGGCATGACGACCTGGCGCTGCTGCTGGTCATCGTGACCTCGGTGCTGTCGATCACCGTGCTGGTGCTGTCGAACCGGTTCTTTTCACTTCGCTGATTTCATTCTTCTAAGGTGTTGCACATGCGTCCGTTCCGTCTCTTGTCACTCGCCTGCGCGGTCGTGGCGCTTGCCCTGCCGCTGGCCGCCGCCGCGCAGCAGATCACCGTGTCGGCCGCTGCCAGCCTGACCGACGCATTCAAGGAAATCGGCCCCAGGTTCGAGGCCGCCAGGTCGGGTGCCACGGTGCGCTTCAACTTCGCCGCCTCGGGCGTTCTGCTGCAGCAGATCGGGCAGGGCGCGCCGGTGGACGTGTTCGCCAGCGCCGACCAGGACACCATGAACCGCGCCGTCGAGCAGAAGCTGATCGACACCGCCACCCGCAAGGACTTCGTCACCAACAGCCTGGTGCTCGTCGAGCCCACGCAGGGCGCCGTGGGCGTGAAGACGCTGCAGGACCTGGGCGGCGCCAACGTGAAGAAGATCGCCGTCGGCAAGGTCGCCACCGTGCCGGTCGGCCGCTACACCAAGCAGGTGCTGGACGGCGCCAACCTGTGGACCTCGCTCGAGCCCAAGTTCGTGCAGGCCGACAGCGTGCGCCAGGTGCTCGACTACGTGAGCCGCGGCGAGGTCGAGGCCGGTTTCGTCTACCGCACCGACGCGGCCGTGGCCGGCGACAAGGTGAAGATCGCCTTCACGCCCACCGGCCACACGCCCGTGACCTACCCGATCGCCGTGGTGGCCGACAGCAGGCAGAAGGCGCTGGCTGCTGACTTCGTGGCCTTCCTGTCGACACCCGCGGCCCAGGAAGTGCTCACGCGCTACGGCTTCGGCAAGCCATGATCGATGTCGATCTGAAACTGTCGGTGAAGGACGGGGCACGACGCTTCGACCTCGCCGTGCGCTTTCAGACCGACGTGCCCTTCGCCGCGCTCTACGGCCCGTCGGGCGCGGGCAAGTCGCTAACGCTGCAGGCCATTGCCGGCCTGCTGCATCCCGCGTCGGGCCATGTGCGGCTGGACGGCCGCACGCTGTACGACTCGGCCCAGGGCATCGACGTGCCCGCGCCGGCGCGCCGCGTGGGCTACCTGTTCCAGGACTACGCGCTGTTCCCGCACCTGAGCGTGCGCGAGAACGTGTCCTTCGGCCTGACCGCCTGGCACCGCCGCAAGCCGCCCGCGAAGGACGCCGGGCGCGTGCAGAGCCTGCTCGACAGCTTCGGCCTCGCGGCGCTGGCCGACAGCCGGCCGCAGAAGCTGTCGGGCGGCCAGCAGCAGCGCGTGGCGCTCGCCCGCGCGCTGGCCTGCGAGCCGCAGGTGCTGCTGCTCGACGAGCCCTTTGCCGCGCTCAACCCCATGCTGCGCGCCGAGCTGCGCTCCGAGCTGGCCCAGGTGCGCAAGGACTGGGGCATTCCCGTGCTGATGATCACGCACGACATCGAGGACGTGCTCGCGCTGGCCGACGTGGCCTTCGTGTACAGCAACGGCCAGGTGGCGCGCGAAATCGACCTGCACAACGCCGAGAGCCGCGACTTCGCGCTGCGCGACATCGCGGGTGTGCAGGCGGTCGAGGACACGCCGCTGCGCAGCAGGCTGCGCGGGCTGCTGATACAGGGCGCGCGCGGGTGATGTCCGTGTATCGCATAAGCGATACACTTTGGCGATGAAAACCGCCACCATTCCTTCCGTGCGTGTGGAGCCCGAGTTTCGGGACGAAGTCGAGCAAGTGCTTGGCAAGGGCGAGTCCTTGTCCCAGTTCGTCGAGACGGCCGTTCGCGCCTGTGTGCTCCAGCGAAAGAGCCAGGCCGAATTTGTGGCGCGCGGTGTGAAGTCACTCGCCAGCGCGCGTCGCAGCGGTGACTATGTCGACGCCGGCGAGGTGGTTGATCGCCTGAAGACAAAGCTTGAATCGGCGAAGAAGCGGCAGGACGCGGCGCGCCGGTGAGTTACGCGGTCCGGTTCACGCGCCAGGCTGTTGAAGATCTGGAGCGGTTGTACGACTTCGTTCTCGAGCGGGAACTCGAAAGGGGCGGTGACCTGGAACTGGCCTCGCGGGCTCTCGATGCCATTGAACACGGCATTGCCGCAGTCGCTTTTTCGCCATTCACTTGCCGCAAGGCAGGCGACAGCCCCTTCATCCGCGAACTTGTGATCCCGTTCGGCGCCAGCGGTTATGTCGCATTGTTCGAAATAGAGGCGAGCGACTCGATCGTCGTGGCTGCGGTCAGGCACCAGCGCGAAGACGACTACCACTGAAGAAAGAACGACAAAGGCTGGCTGTTCGGCGGGGGGCCTTCATTTTTGTTTTGAATCGCTGCATGTGCCAATCCAATTTGACGGCGGCACCCGAGGGACGAACACTCCCGGCATGAGCGAGCAGAAGATCGAGTTTTACAAGGGCCCCGCCGGTGGCTGGGGCGCGTTGCGCAGCGTCACCAACGCGTTGCTGCGCCAGGACATTCCCATCAAGGGCGCGAAGACGCTGCTGTCGGCCAACCAGCCCGACGGCTTCGACTGCCCCGGTTGCGCCTGGCCCGACCGCAACCATGCCTCGACCTTCGAGTTCTGCGAGAACGGCGTGAAGGCCGTGGCCGCCGAGGCCACCGCGCGCCGCGCCGGGCCCGAGCTGTTTGCAAAACACACCGTGGCCCAACTGGCCGAGCAGAGCGATTTCTGGCTCGAAGACCAGGGCCGCCTCACGCACCCCATGGCCTACGACGCGGCCAGCGACAAGTACGTGCCCATCGAGTGGGACGACGCCTTTGCGCGCATCGCCGGGCACCTGAACGCGCTGCCCGACCCGAACCAGGCCATCTTCTACACCTCGGGCCGCGCGAGCAACGAGGCCGCCTTTCTGTACCAGCTGTTCGTGCGCGAGTACGGCACCAACAACTTTCCTGACTGCTCGAACATGTGCCACGAGCCCAGCGGCAGCGGCATGCGCCCGCAGATCGGCGTGGGCAAGGGCACGGTCACGCTCGAAGACTTCGAGAAGGCCGACGCCATCTTCATCTTCGGCCAGAACCCTGGCACCAACCACCCGCGCATGCTCGGCGAGCTGCGCGCGGCGTCGAAGCGCGGGGCGCGCATCGTGAGCTTCAACCCGCTGCGCGAGCGCGGGCTGGAGCGATTCGCCGACCCGCAGGACAAGCTCGAGATGGCCACCATGGGCTCCACGCCCATCAGCACGCACTACTTCCAGCTGCGCGTGGGCGGCGACTTTGCCGCCGTCAAGGGGATGATGAAGCACGTCATCGAGCGCGAGGACGCGGCCGTGGCGCGGGGAGAGCCGTCGGTGCTCGACCATGAATTCATCGCCACCCACACCACCGGCTTCGAGGCCCTGGCCGACGACCTGCGCGCCGAGTCGTGGAGCATCTTGGTGCAGGAGTCGGGCCTGAGCGAAGCGCAGATCCGCGCCGCGGCCGACGTGTACCTGGGCGCCAAGCGGGTCATTGCCTGCTGGGGCATGGGCATCACGCAGCACCAGCATTCGGTGGCCACCATCCAGATGATCGGCAACTGGCTCATGCTGTGCGGCCACATGGGCCGCGAAGGCGCGGGCGCCTGTCCGGTGCGCGGCCACAGCAATGTGCAGGGCGACCGCACCATGGGCATCTGGGAAAAGCCGCCGGCGGCGCTGCTCGACCGGCTGCAGCAGGTGTTCGGCTTCGAGCCGCCGCGCGAGAACGGCGTGGACACGGTCGAGGCCATCCAGCTGATGCTCGACGGCAAGGGCAAGGTGTTCTTCGCGCTCGGCGGCAACTTCGCGGCCGCCACGCCCGACACCTACCAGACCTGGAAGGGCCTGCAGAAGTGCGACCTCACGGTGCACGTGACCACCAAGCTCAACCGCAGCCACGTGATCCACGGGCGCGAGGCCCTCATTCTTCCGTGCCTGGGCCGCACCGAGATCGACATGCAGGCCGCCGGCCCGCAGGGCGTGACGGTGGAAGATTCGATGAGCATGGTGCACATCTCGATGGGCATCAACCCGCCCGCGTCCGAGCAGCTGCTGTCCGAGCCGGCCATCGTGGCGCGTCTGGCGGCCGCCACCATCGGCGCGCGCAGCAGGACGCCGTGGCTCTGGCTCGTCGAGGACTACGCGCGCATCCGCGACAAGATCGAAGCCGTGTTCGACGACTTCAAGGACTTCAATGCCCGCGTGGCGCACCCCGGCGGCTTTCGCCTGCGCAATACGGCGAGCGAGCGCGTGTGGAACACCGCGTCGAAGAAGGCCGTGTTCTTCACCCACGCCGTGCCGCTGGACACGCACGCCCACCGCGCCCGCGCGCGCTTCGCGAAGAAGGGCGACACCATCGTCTTCACGCTGCTGACCACGCGCTCGCATGATCAGTACAACACCACCATCTACGGCATGGACGACCGCTACCGCGGCGTTTTCGGCCAGCGCCGCGTGGTGTTCATCCACAAGGAAGACATCCGCCAGCTGGGCATGAAGGACGGCGACTGGGTCGACATCCAGACCGTGTGGAGCGACGGCCCCGAGCGCCGCGCTGGGCCGCCCCAAGCAAGCGAGGCCCCCCCCGGGGGGCAGCGAGGACACGAAGTGCCGAGCGAGGGGGTCGTCATTCAACGCCGGGCCGACCGCTTCAAGCTGGTGGCTTACGACATTCCGCGCGGTAACCTGGCGGCGTACTACCCCGAGACCAACCCGCTGGTGCCGCTGTCGTCGGTGGCGGAGAACGCGGGCACGCCGACCTCCAAATCCATTCCCGTGGTGCTGTCGCTGCATGTGGCGCCCGCACCCGCGCCTGCTGACGCCGATACCGTGGCGGCATGACCGCTGCCGCCTTCGACGCCGATGCCTTTGCGGTCGCCATCCTGCGCGTGCTGGCCGAGGCGCCGGGCGAGGGCGGCATGTCGCTTCCGCGCCTGGGCAAGCGGCTGGGGCAGGGCGCCAGCGTGGTGATGCGCCAGCTCACGTTGATGGGCGACGCCGCCATCGGCGGCGTGCGCGGGCCCGGCTGGGTGCGCGTGGTGCAGCTCGACGACCGCTGGGTCGCGCACCTCACCGATGCCGGGCGTGCCCTGGTCGCCACCCTGCCGGCTGACGAAAACCCCGGCTGAGCGGACAATGGCCTCGGCCATGACAGACACCACCGAAACAGACTCCCTGCCGTCGCTTGTGCGGCATGCCGTGCACGTCGTCGGCGAGCGCGGCCTCGCGCCCGAGGGCGTGGTGCGCAACGACACGCTGGCGGCCGAAGTGCCGGTGGCACTGGTGTTCAACGGCGTATCGCACGCGGTGATGATGGCCACGCCGCAAGACCTGGAGGCCTTCGCATTGGGCTTCTCGCTGAGCGAAGGCATCCTCGACACCGCGGCGGACTGCCGCGGCATCGACGTGCAGGTGGTCGATGCCTCCGACGCCGGCCTGCCCGACGGCATGCCCGGCATCGAGGTGCAGCTCGATATTTCCACCCGCAGCTTCGAACGCCTCAAGGACCGCCGCCGCAGCCTCGCCGGGCGCACCGGCTGCGGCGTGTGCGGCGTCGAAAGCTTCGCGGGGCTCGACCTCACGCCGCAGCGCGTGCCGCCGCGCGCGTGGATCGAGCGCATCGACCTGGCCACCGTGCTGCGTGCCTTTGCCGCCATGCCGCCGCGCCAGGTGCTCAACGCCGAGGCGGGCGCCATCCACGCAGCCGCATGGGCCACGGTCGACGGCGAGCTCACCGACCTGATGGAAGACGTGGGACGCCACAACGCGCTCGACAAGCTGCTCGGCAAGCTCGCACTGGCGGGCCGACTTGAAGAACCTGGCTTCGTGCTGATGTCCAGCCGCGGCAGCCACGAGCTGGTGCGCAAGTGCGCGCGCCTGGGCATTGCGGCGATGGCCACCATTTCCGCGCCGACCTCGATGGGCGTGCGCATGGCCGAACTCAGCGGGCTGCGGTTCTGGGGGCTGTGCCGCGCGCCGCGTGGGGTGCTCTATGCGGACGGGTTTGCGGTTCAGCCCAGCCCCAGCACCGCATCCGCCACAGCCTCGATCCCCTGATCCGACAGATCGGTTGCCGCCACGCTGCGCCGCCGGTCCCACGCCTTGAAGTGCAGCTCCTGCGACTTCTCGTAATGCGGGTCGTAATGCAACGCCATCAGCTCCGCGAACAGATGCGGCAAGTCTGCTTCGTGCGCCCATTGCTGCCAGCGCGCCACCGTTTCCTTGCCCTGCAGCTCCTTCAGCACCCCGAGCTTGTCGGCCAGCGCGCCGCGGTCGTCGCCCAGGTAGGCGTAGTCGCGCAGCAGGTAGGCCAGGCGCGCCTCTGGCGTGGCGGCCACCTCGATGCACGACGCCGCGCGCATCCGCGCCACCAGCGACAACGGCAGCGACACCCGCCCGATGCGGATGCTCTCGCCCTCCACATACAGCGGGCGCGAAAGATCGAGGGTTTCGAGCACCGCCGCAATGCGCGTCTCGAAGTGCTTCTGCGAGGGCTGCGCCACGCCCGGCAGCGCGCCCAGCAATGAACCCTTGTGGTTCGCGAAATCTTCCAGGTCGAGCACCTGCGCGCCGCGCGCGGCCAGCGCATGCAGCACGCGGGTCTTGGCGCTGCCGGTGGCGCCGCAGACCACGCGCAGGTCGAGCTGCGGGGTCAGCGTATCAATCTGCGTGATCACGTGGCGGCGAAAGCTCTTGTAGCCGCCCGCGAGTTGCTGCGCGTCCCAGCCCACGAGGCGCAGCCAAGTCACCATCGAGCCGCTGCGCATGCCGCCGCGCCAGCAGTAGACCAGCGGCTTCCAGTTCTCGGGCCGGTCGGCCAGGGTGTCGCGCAGATGCCGTGCGATGTTGGCCGCCACCATGGCGCCGCCGATGCGCCGCGCCTCGAAGGCGCCGGTCTGCACGTAGATGGTGCCGACGATGCGGCGCTCCTCGTCGTCGAGCACCGGGCAGTTGATGGCGCCGGGAATGTGGTCGAGCGCGAACTCGGCCGGCGAGCGGGCGTCGATCAGCGTGTCGAAGGCGTGGCGGTCGGGCACCCGCACGGGCTGGCGATGACTCATGGGAGGAACCTCATGCCGCGATTGTCAGGCGTAAGCCGGGCCGAGGCCCTTTCGCAAGCGAGCGCTCGCCAAGTCCACGAAGGTGACCAGCACGAACATCGCGATCAGCACCGTCATCGCCTGCTGCTGCTGGAAGATCGACAGGTGGAAGTACAGCAGCTGCCCCAGCCCGCCCCCGCCCACGAAGCCCAGTACGGCGGCCATGCGGATGTTCATTTCCCAGCGGTAGAGCGTGTAGGCGACCCACTGCGGCAGCACGATGGGCAGGCTGGCGTAGCTGAAGGCCGCGACCGGGCCGGCGCCCGAGAGCGTCAGCGCATGCTCGGGCTCGCGCGGGGCGTTCTCCAGCGCTTCGGCGAACAGGCGGCCCAGCACCCCCGTGGTGTGCAGCGACAAGGCCAGCGCGCCGGCGAAGGGGCCGATGCCCGCGGCCAGCACCATCAGCGCGGCCCACACGAGCTCGGGCACGCTGCGCAGAAAGTTGAGGACAAAGCGCGCGCCATGGCGCAACGCACCGCCCGCGCGGCCCGACGCCGGCAGCGCGAGCAGCGCGCCCGCAACGGCCGCCAGCACCGTGCCCAGGGCCGACACCGCCAGCGTCTGCAACGCGCCGTTGCCGACCTTGGCGAGAAAGTCCGGCGACACATCGGGCGGGAAGAACTCCGCGATGAACTTGCCCATGAGGCGCAGCGACTCCGACGAGCCCAGCGCGCGGTAGTCGATGCCCAGGTAGACAAAGCTCGCCACCACCGCCACGCCGATCAGCAGCAGCGCGATGCGGCAGCGCCAGCATGGCGGCGGGGAAGGGGGCAGAACGGGAGGAGGGGGCAACGCGGTCATGCCAGCAGCTTCCGCAAGGCATTGCTCAGCAGGTCGGCCAGAAGCACCAGCGCCAGGAACACCAGCAGGATGCTGCTCGCCTCGCCGCCGTTGAGCATCTTCATCGACTGGTCCATCAGCTGGCCCAGCCCGCCCGCGCCCACGAAGCCCATCACGACCGAGGCGCGCACCGCGCATTCCCAGCGGTACACGGTGTAGGAGGCCAGTTCCTGCGCGGTGTTCGGCAGCAGACCGTAGCACAGCGCCGAGAACCGGCCGCTGCCGCTTTCGAGCAGGGCGCGCGCGGGGCGGGTGTCGGTCGATTCGAGGATCTCCGCGTACACCTTGCCCAGCATGCCGCCGTAGGTGATGGCCAGCGCCAGCACGCCCGACGCCGGCCCGAGCCCGAGCGCTCGCACGAACAGCAGCGCCCACACGATTTCCGGAATGGCGCGCAGCACCATCAGCAGCCAGCGCGCGGCCTGCCGCACCACGCCGGCCTGCACCCGGCCGGGGCCCGGGCCGATGCGCGAGATCGACAGCGCGCGCGTGGTCACGAAGCCCAGCGGCGCGCCGATCAGCAGCGCCAGCGCGGTGCCGGCCGTGGCCATGGCCAGCGTCTCGAGCGTGGCCTTGAAAAGCAGTGCAAGAAAGTCGGGCGAGCCGTCGGGCGGAAAGAAGCCCCCGAGAAAGCCGCCGATCACCGCGAGGTTGCCGCCTTCGAACAGCGCCCAGGGCTTGAATTCGGACAGCGCCAGCATCGGCCATGCGATGACGAGCGCGGCGAGCCACGCGGCCAGCCGGCGCGCTGCGTGCGGATCGCGATGGGCGATGGCCGTGCTCACGGGCAGTCGGGCCGCTGGAAGGCCGCTTCCGCCGTTGCGCCCGGCGGCAGGGGCCGTTGCGTCGCGATACCGCCTTCGCTCGCATAGAGCGCATCTAGCATCGCCGGCGTGACCTGCGCGGCGGGCAGGTCGAACATCACCTGCCCGTTGCGCATGCCGACGATGCGCGGAAACCAGCGCAGCGCCAGGTCCACCGCATGCAGCGAGGCCACGAGCGTGGCGCCGGTGGTGTCGCTCTGCGCGACCAGTTGGCCGATGGCGGCGTCGGCCAGCGTGGGGTCGAGCGCCGACACGGGCTCGTCGGCCAGCAGCAAGGCAGGGCGCTGGTACAGCGCACGTGCAATGCCCACGCGCTGCAGCTGCCCGCCCGAGAGGCGGTCGCAGCGGTCGAACAGGCGGTCTTCCATCGACAGGCGCGAGAGTGCCTCGTGCGCACCGGCGATGTCGGAGGGGTAGAACAGCGAGCCCAGCGCGCGCAGCGTCGACCATTCGCCGAGCCGCCCCGCGAGCACCGCCGTGACCACGCGCAGGCGCGGCGCGATCGGCGGCGACTGGTGCACGGTGCCGATGCGCGCGCGCAGCTTCTTCAGTGCGGCGGCCGGCAGTTGCCAGGGGCTTGCGTCCAGTGCCCGCACTTCGCCTTCGGTGGGCCGCAGCGCGGCGCCCAGCACGCGCAGCAGCGTGGTCTTGCCGGCACCCGAGGGGCCGATGACGGCGATGCGTTCGCCGTCGCGCGCGGCGAGCGTGACGCCCGCCAGGGCGCGGTGGGCGTTGGGGTGGACGACGCCCACGCTTTCCAGCGAAAAACTCATCCGCGCAGGCTCACTTGATCAACCCAGCCGACTTCCCCGCCGTCTCGATCCCGTCATAGTTCGACGACTTCGTCGGAATGAACTTGCTCGCGCGTTGCAGCGCCATGATGTCCTTGTGCGCCGGGTTGGCCGGGTCGAGCTTCAGGAAGGCATCGGTCAGCTTCTTCTGCAGCACCGGGTCCATGCCCGGGCGCACCGTCCAGTTGTAGTCGTAGTAGGTGGGCGTGGTCGCCAGCACGCGCACCTTGGCGGCGTTCGGGTTCTTGGCTTCGACCAGCTTGTCCCACACCGACGCATTCAGCACGCCGGCTTCCGCACGCGATGCGGCCACGAAAGCCACCGTGGCGTCGTGCGCGCCCGAGAACGCGACCGTCTTGAAGTCCTTCTCGGGGTTGATGCCCGCCTGCAGCAGGAAGTAGCGCGGCATCAGGCTGCCCGAGGTGGAAGAAGGCGCACCGAAGGCAAAGGTCTTGCCCTTCAGGTCGGCCAAGGTCTTGGCGGGACTGTCGATGGGCACGATGAACTTGCTGGTGAACACCTCGTCTTCCGCGCGCTGCACGATCGGCACCGCACCGCCGTTGGTGCGGATGCGCGCCTGCACGAAGGTGAAGCCGCCCAGCCAGGCCAGGTCGATCTTGTTGGTGGCCAGGCCCTCGACCACGGCGGCGTAGTCGGTCACGGGCGTGAACTGCACGTCCATGCCGGTTTCCTTCTTGAGGTAGTCGCCCAGCGGCGTGAACTTGCGCTGCAGTTCGGTGGGCGCCTCGTCGGGAATGGCGGAGACGCGCAGCACGCCCTGGGCGAGCGCGCCGAAGCTGGCGAGGGAAACAGTGAGCGCAAGTGCCAGTCGGGAGAGCTTGTTCATGAGGTGGCCTGTGGTGGTTGTGAAAAAGGGGTGTATTCGGGCGAAGGGGCGCAGCAGGGGCGGGGCTTCGATAATCGCGGCTTGTCTCATTCGACCGAAGCGTTGCCATGACCGATGCCGCCACCCCCAGACCCATGAATCCGCTGGCACCGCTGCGGCTCACCAGCTTCTCGCACGGTGGCGGCTGCGGCTGCAAGATCGCACCCGGTGTGCTGTCGCAGATCCTGAAGAACCATGCCGGGGGAATGATCCCGCCCGAGCTCATGGTGGGCATCGAGACCGCCGACGACGCGGCAGTCTACAGGCTCAACGACCAGCAGGCGCTGATCGCCACCACCGACTTCTTCATGCCCATCGTGGACGACCCCTACGAGTTCGGCCGCATCGCCGCAACCAACGCCATCAGCGACGTCTACGCGATGGGCGGCCGGCCGATCATGGCGCTGGCGCTGGTGGCCATGCCGATCAACCAGTTGCCGGTGGAAGTGATCGCCGAGATCGTGCGCGGCGGGCAGGACGTGTGCCGCGCGGCGGGCATTCCCATTGCCGGCGGCCACACCATCGATTCGGTCGAGCCGATCTATGGCTTGGTCGCCATGGGGCTGGTGCACCCGGACCGCGTGCGGCGCAATGCCGATGCGAAGGCGGGCGACGTGCTGGTATTGGGCAAGCCGCTGGGCGTGGGCGTGCTGTCGGCCGCGCTCAAGAAGGAGCAGTTGCCCGAGGCCGGCTATCGCCAGCTGATCGACAACACGACCAAGCTCAACACGCCGGGCATCGCGCTGTCGGCGCTCGACGGCGTGCATGCGCTGACAGATGTGACGGGCTTTGGGCTGGCCGGACACGCGCTCGAGCTGGCGCGGGGGGCAAAGCTCACTGCGGTGGTCGAGTGGTCGAAGGTGCCCTTGCTCGACAACGTGGCGGCGATGGCTGCCGAGGGCTTCGTCACCGGTGCGTCGGGTCGCAACTGGGCGGGCTACGGCGCCGATGTGGAACTGGCCGCCGGCCTGCCGGGCACCGCGCAGAACCTGCTCAGCGATCCGCAGACCTCGGGCGGCCTGCTCGTGAGCTGTGCGCCTGAAGCGGTGGATGGCGTGTTGAAGATCTTCCGTGACGAAGGGTTTGCGCAGGCTGCGGTGATCGGGCTTGTAGAGGCCGGTGAGCCCTCGCTGCGCGTGGTGCCGTAGCTCCCCGCATTTCTCCCTCCCCCTCTGGGGGAGGGCAGGGGTGGGGCCAAGCGGCGGTCGATGAAGCACTGCGCAAAAACCAGCGCCGCTTGCCCCCATCCCAGCCTTCCCCCAGCGGGGGAAGGAGCAAGACAGAAGCGGCGGAAGGGGGAAGGAGTCGAACCTTCCCGGCGACGACTGGCGCCACCCACTGGGTTTGAAGCCCAGCCGCCCCACCAGGGACGATCCCCTCCCATAAGCGCTGTTCACGGGCTCGCCCCGAACAACGACGTATCGGGCCGCAGCAGGTGCGTGTCTTTCACGCGCCGCGTATAGCCCACACGGTCAAAGAATTCCAGCAGCTGGATCGCGCGCTTGCGCCCCAGCCCCGTCGCATCGCGAAAGCTCGCCGCCTGCAAGCCCTCCGGCCCTTCGAGGCAATCGCGCGCCATGGCCGCCAGCTGCTCGACGGTCGCCAGCGGATAGTACAAGTCCTTCACCACCTGGAAGGCCTCGCCGCGGCGCGCGAGGCTCGCGAGCGTCTGCCGCACCATCGGCTCGCTTGCCGCGCAGTCCTTCGCCAGGTCGCGCACCCACGGTGGATCGAAGCCGCCGTCGGCCAGCCTGGGCAACAGCTTCTGCGCGAGCTTCTGCTCGGCTTCGTTCAGGCGTGCCGCATGGTCCGGCAGGTGCAGCCAGGTGCCGCTGCGCACCAGCGCGCCGCGTGCCAGCAGAGCGTCGATCGCATGGCGCCACAGCGCATCGTCGGTGCGCGGCGCGGCCAGGCGCTTGAGGCGGCGCGCATCGGGGCCGACCTCGTCGGGCGCGCCCTGGTGAAAGTCGGCGAGTCGGGTGACGACCTGGGCTTCGAGCGCGTCCAAGTGCATGCGCGCAATGGCTGTGCGGTCGATGCGCACCGCATCGCCGGGCCACGGCAGCGCCGCTTCGTTCGCCAGCGACAGTGCGCGCGCCAGCCGCTCGGCATCGATGCCCAGCGGCGCGTTGTGCAGCAGCGCGGCCACGCGCGCGGCGCGCGCGTCGACGGCCCAGGCCGCCAGCGTGCGCAGCCGCTCGGGCGTGCGCCGGTAACGCACCGGCGCGAACGGGTCGAGCACGCGCACGCCGGCCACGGTGCGGGTGGCCGAGGCGTCGCGCAGCACGCCGCGGTCACCATGCCAGGCGCCCAACTCTTCGCGCAGGATCAGTTGGGCCAGCGCGGTTTCGCCCGGTGCGATGGCATCGCGGTCGAGCAAGGCCACCGAGGCCATCACATCGCTCGCACCCATGTGCGCATGCACCGTCGCGCCCGAGCGCAGGGGCCTGGCTTCGTCCGGCCAGAGCGTGAGCAGCACGTCGATGCGCGCCGTCGCGAGTGCAATGGCCGGGGTGCAGACCCAGTCGCCGCGGTGCACTTCGTCCTTCGTCACGCCGGCCAGTGCGAGCGCGCAGCGTTGCCCCGCGTGCGCCGATTCGGCCTGCTTGTTCTGGGCGTGAATGCCGCGCACCCGCACCGTGCGCTCGCCGGGCGCCACGCGCAGCTCGTCGCCGATGCGCACCGTGCCACTGAAGACGGTGCCGGTGACGACGGTGCCCACACCCGCCAGCGTGAAGGCACGGTCCACCGCAAGGCGGAACGCGAGGTCGTCTTCGCGCGCGTGCGCTTCGCGTGCGACATCGAGCAGCCGCGTGCGCAATGCGTCGATGCCTTCCACCGTGGTGGCGGACACCGCAAGCACCGGCGCGTTGGAAAGCGCCGTGGGCGCGAGCAAGGCATCGATTTCCGCACGCACCTCGTCGAGCCTTGCGTCGCGCACCGCTTCGTCGACGCGGTCGATCTTGGTGAGTGCGACGGTCGCCTCGCGCACACCCAGCAGCGCGACCACCGCCAGATGCTCGCGCGTCTGCGGCATCACGCCGTCGTCGGCCGCCACCACCAGCAGCGCATGGTCGATGCCGGTGGCGCCGGCCAGCATGGTGTGCAGCAGCCGCTCGTGGCCCGGCACGTCGACGAAGCCGAGCGACACGCCGTCGGGCGCGTGCAGGTAGGCGTAGCCCAGCTCGATGGAGATGCCGCGGCGTTTTTCCTCGGGCAGCCGGTCGGTGTCGACCCCGGTGAGCGCGCGCACCAGCGTGGTCTTGCCGTGGTCGATGTGGCCTGCGGTGCCGATGATCATGACCGGGGGTCTTGCTCCTTCCCCCTTTGGGGGAAGGTTGGGATGGGGGCATGCCCTCGATCAGGCGCTGCGCTTCTTCGAAGGCCGTCGTGCCCCCACCCCGGTCCTCCCCCAGAGGGAGAGGGAGGAATGCGGGGCGATGTCACGAGAGCTGCTCCTTCAGCAAAGGCAACTGCGCGACGAATGGTGCGCTGTCTTCCAGGCAGCGCAGGTCGAGCAGCAGGCGGTCTTCCGCGATGCGGCCGATCACCGGCAGCGGCAGGCTGCGCAGTGCGGTGGCGAGCGCGTCGAGCGCCGTGCCCAGGCCCTTCTTCGACGTGCCGGCCGGTGCGAGCGCCAGGCCCGCCGAAGGCAGGCGTTCGACGGGCAACGAGCCGGAGCCGATCTGCCCGAGCAGCGGCACCACCGTGACGGTGAATCGCGGCGACACGGCGGCCTGCACGGCAGGAAGAAGCGCCTCGGCCATCTCGCGGATCGCCTCGGCCGGGCGCGTCAGCAGGCGCAGCGTGGGCAGGTCCTGCGCGAGCCGCTCGGGCCGCAGGTACAGCGCCAGCGTGGCTTCCAGCGCGGCCAGCGGCAGCTTGCTCATGCGCAGCGCGCGCTTCATCGGGAACTTGCGGATGCGGCCCACGGCCTCCTTGCTGCCGACGATGAGGCCGGCCTGCGGGCCGCCCAGCAGCTTGTCGCCCGAGAAGGTGACCACGTCGCAGCCGGCGGCCAGCATCTCCTGCGGCAGCGGCTCGCGCGGCAGGCCGTAGTGCGCCAGGTCGACCAGCGAGCCGCTGCCCAGGTCGGTGGCCAGCGGCACGCCGCGCGCGTGCGCGATGCCCGCGAGCGTGGCCTCGTCGACCGCGGCCGTGAAGCCCTGCACCGCGTAGTTGCTGGTGTGCACCTTCATCACCAGCGCGGTGTGTTCGTTGATGGCGCGCTCGTAGTCCTGCGGGTGCGTGCGGTTGGTGGTGCCGACCTCGACCATGCGGGCACCGGCGCTGGCCATCACGTCGGGCATGCGGAAGGCGCCGCCGATCTCGACCAGTTCGCCGCGCGAGACGATCACCTCGCGCTCGCGAGCGAGCGCCGCGATGGTCAGCAGCACGGCGGCCGCGTTGTTGTTGACCACCGTCGCGGCTTCGGCGCCGGTGATGGTGCACAGCAGCTCTTCGACCAGCGAATCGCGGTCGCCGCGGCTGCCGGTGGCCAGGTCGTACTCGAGGTTGTTGGGCGAGGTCATCACCGCGAGCAGCCGCTGCAGTGCCGTGTCGGCCAGCAGCGCGCGTCCGAGGTTGGTGTGGATCACGGTGCCCGTCAGGTTGAGCACGGCGCGCATGCGCGGTGCAAGGCGGGAGCGCACACGCGCTGCCAGCGCCGCGCCGAGGGCCTGCTGCTGCACGTCGGACGCCGGCAGCGTTCCGGCAACGGCTTGCGCACGGAGCCCTTCGAGCAATGCGCGCGCTTCCTTCACCACCAGTGTGCGGCCGTGCTCGGTGAGCAATGCGCCCGGCACTTCGAGGCGCAGCAGTTGATCGACAGAAGGCAGATCCTGGGGCCTTGCCGTCGAGCCGTGGACCACGGACTCTTTCGGCGTCGCCATCAGCCGCCTCCGCCGTCGTCTGCGATCTCGGGGTCGCCGAACAGCAGCATCAGGTTGTGGCCGCTGCGTTGATGCCCGGCTTCGGAGACAAGCAGGTCGAGCGTGACGCTGGCTAGGTCGTCGGCGACGGGTTCGACCTCGGGGTCTTTCTCCATCGCGATCTGCTTGAGGTAGTGGCCGCAGCTGTCGCAGCACTCGGCCTTCACCGCGCCTTCGCGCGCGCCGGTGGCCGGCAGTTCCACGCCGGACTGCGGCGAGAGCGATTCGAAGTGGATGCCCTTGGTGCTTTCGCAGTGCGCGCACTTGATGCGCACGTAGTGCCACTCGGTGCTGCACAGCGAGCAGTGCAGGTAGCGAAACCCCGCTTCGTCCGCGCCGATGCGCGTGACGCTCACGGTGGGCGCGCTGCCGCAGCAGGGGCATTCGGTGCCGGGGTCGGTGCGGCCAAAGATGTTCTCGCCGTCGCGTTCGGCCACCTGCAACACCAGCTGCGCCCAGTAGGCCTGCAGCCCGGCGGCAATCAACGGGGCCGCGGCCAGGTCGAGCCCGAACATGATGCGGCGCGAAAGAAGGTCGGCCTGCTGGTCGAGCCATGCGTCGTCGGCGGCCACCACGCGGTCGAGCGTGTCTCGTGCCGCGCCTTCGGGCACGCGAACGCGGAAGAGACCGAGCAGCCTGCGAAGCTCTTGCCGCCACACGGCATCGCGCGTCCAGCCGAACGCGGGCATCGGCGGCTTGAGCACTTGCGCCGCGGCTTCGAGCGCGGTCGATTCGGGCAACGCAACCTGCGGGTAGTTCTGCAGCACCTGGTGCTGTGCCTGCGCAAGGTCTGCAATGAAGATCAGGTACTCGCGCATCGGATGCGAGGCCGCGAGCTGGCGCAATCGCAATTGCCGGTCGGAGAACACGGCGGCACGCACGGGCAGGCGCAGGAACGGCATCTGCCGCCCGGCCTGCATCGCGATCTGTTCGGGATCGAGAACCCGCGTGGTCCGGATCGGCGGAGGACTGTTCATTGCGCTCACTCTACAGCGATCTGGCGATTTGTCTTGCTCCTTCCCCTGCCGGGGGAAGGCTGGGATGGGGCAGTGCCCAACGAGCACCCGGGTGGTGTCCAGGCCGTCGTGCCCCCACCCCAGCCCTCCCCCGGGAGGGGAGGAGGAAATGCGGGGAGGCGCTATTCACCGCGCGTCATCTTTCGATGCCACAGCGGGTGGTTCAGCTTGGCCCAACCCTCGGTGACGGTGCCGCGCGTCATGGCGCGCAGCGTGCCCTTGACCCAGATCGCGGCGTAGATGTGCGTGATGACCGAAAGAATGAGCACCACCGCCGACACCGAATGCACCACCACCGCGATGCGCCGCAGCAGGATGGGGAAGAACCCGACGAACCACGGGCTCCAGAACATGAAGCCGGTCACGAACAGCAGCAGCAGGCTCACGCCGAAGGCCCAGAACACCAGCTTTTGACCGGCGTTGTACTTGCCCACGGGCGGCATGCCCGACTTGTCGCCCTTGAGCATCCTGGGCGCGTTCTTGATCCACTCGCGGTCGCCACGGTCGAGCAAGTTCTCGCGCCACATCGTGAAGAAGAGGAACACGAAGCCCAGCACCATCAGCACGCCCATGAAGGGATGCAGGATGCGCGTCCACGGCCCGCCGCCGAACAGCGTGCTCAGGAAGAACAGGGCCGGGTGGAAGAAGGCCAGGCCCGAGAGCGCGGCCGCGAAGAACATGACCGCGACGAACCAGTGGTTCATGCGCGTGGCATCGCGGTAGCGGCGAAGGTAGTAGCGGGTCATCGCGTTCTCCTCATGCACGGGGTGTGTCGTGGGGACGCTCGGCGGTTGCCGTCGACGAGGCCGGCGGCGCCTCGATCAACACGACGTCGTCGGGCCTGCCGTCGAGGCCGGCGTCCGGATGCTCGTCCTTCGGCTCGATGGGGCCGACCTTCATGTAGTGGAAGAAGCTCCCCACCACCGCACCGATCATCGCGACCATCGCCAGCGGCTTGGCCACGCCTTTCCACAGCGACACCAGCGGGCTGATGTGCGGGTCTTTGGGCAGGCCGGCATACAGGCCGGGGCGGTCGGCATGCTGCAGCACATACATGACGTGCGTGCCGCCCACGCCGGCCGGGTCGTAGACGCCGGCGTTGGCGAAGCCCCGGTCCTTCAGGTCGACGATGCGTTCCGAGGCGTACTCGTGCATGTCTTCCTTGGTGCCGAAGTGCAGCGCGCCCGTGGGGCAGGCCTTGACGCAGGCCGGCTCCAGGCCCACGCCCACGCGGTCGGAGCACAGCGAGCACTTGTAGGCCTTGTTGTCGGCCTTGCTGATGCGCGGCACGTCGAAGGGGCAGCCGGTGACGCAGTTGCCGCAGCCCACGCAGTGCTCGCTGATGAAGTCGACGATGCCGTTGCTGTACTTGACGATGGCGCCCGGCGCGGGGCAAGACTTCAGGCAGCCGGGGTCGTCGCAGTGCATGCAGCCGTCCTTGCGGATCAGCCATTCGAGCTTGCCGGCTTCGGGCTCCACTTCGGAGAACTTCATCACCGTCCACGAGGCCGGCGTGAGGTCGACCGGGTTGTCGTAGGTGCCGTGGTTGGTGCCGACCTCGTCGCGCAGGTCGTTCCACTGCATGCACGCGACTTGGCAGGCCTTGCAGCCGATGCAGGTGGACACGTCGATGAGCTTCGCCACCTGCTGCACCTGCGGCCGGTGGCGGATGTCGGGCGAGGGCGTGGTGGTGGCCGAGCGGGCGGCGATGTCGAGGGTCTGGAGGGAGGACATCAACGGCTCCGGTTTTTGGTCTTGCTCCTTCCCCCTTTGGGGGAAGGCTGGGATGGGGGCAGGCCTTCAAGGAAGCGCTGCGTGGCAGTGGAGGCCGTCGTGCCCCCACCCCGGCCCTCCCCCGGAAGGGGAGGGAGAAAGACGAAGGCATCGAGGGCGTTGAAGAACTGCTTCATCTCACGCCTTCTCGATGTTCACAGTGAACGACTTGTACTCCGGCGTCTGCGTGTTCGCGTCTCCCACGAAGGGCGTGAGCGTGTTCACCAGGTAGCCCGGCTTCGCGATGCCGACAAAGCCCCAATGGTTCGGCAGCCCCACCGTGTGCACCGTGCGGCCGTCCACCTGCAGGCCGACGATGCGCTTGGTCACGACCGCCACCGCCTTGATGTGGCCGCGCTTGCTCCACACCTTGACCATGTCCCCGTGTGCGATGCCCTTGTCCTTCGCCAGCTCCTCGCCGATCTCCACGAACTGCTGCGGCTGGATGATGGCCGAGGTGCGCACGTTCTTGGTCCAGTAGTGGAAGTGCTCGGTCAGCCGGTAGCTGGTCGCCACGTACGGAAAGTCCGCCGGCACGCCGAGCCGCTCGAGGTCGCCCTTGAAGATGCGTGCCGCAGGGTTGGCGCGCGCCACCGCGTTGTTCGGGTGCATCAGGTTGTTGACCAGCGGCGACTCGAAGGGCTCGTAGTGTTCCGGCAGCGGCCCTTCGGCCATGCCGGTGGGCGCGAAGAGCCGCGCCACGCCCTCGGCCGTCATGATGAACGGGCGCACTGCCTCGGCTTCCATCGGGTTGGCGTCGGGCCGGATGTCGGGAATGTCGGAGCCCCCCCACTTGGTGCCGTCCCAGGCGATGAGGCCGCGCCTGGCGATCCACGGCTTGCCGGTGGTGGGATCGGTCGAGGCGGCGTTGTACAGGATGCGCCGGTTCGCCGGCCAGGCCCACGACCAGTTCAGCGCCTGGCCGATGCCGTAGGGGTCGGCGTTGTCGCGCCGCGCCATCTGGTTGCCGGCCTGCGTCCACGCGCCGCTGTAGATCCAGCAGCCGCTGGCCGTGCTGCCGTCGTCGCGCAAGAGGCCGAAGCCGGAGAGCTGTTCGCCCGCCTTGGCTGTCGGCGGCTTGCTCGGGTCCTTAGGGTCGACCAGGTCGACCAGCGCGCGGCCGTTGTATTCCATCGCCAGCTCTTGCGCCGAAGGCGAATGCGGGATCTTGTACGGCCAGGTCAGCTTGACGATCGGGTCGGGGAAGGCGCCGCCGTCCTTGATGTACGCCGTGCGAATGCGGTTGAAGATGCCCGCCACGATCTCGATGTCGCCCTTGGCCTCGCCCGGCGGCTCCGCGCCCTTGTAGTGCCATTGCAACCAGCGGCTGGAGTTGGTGAGCGAGCCGTCTTCCTCCGCGAAGCAGGTCGAGGGCAGGCGGAACACCGTGGTCTGGATGTCCGCGGTCTTCACGTCGTTGAACTCGCCGAAGTTGCGCCAGAACTCGCTGGTCTCGGTGACCAGCGGGTCGATGGTGACCAGGAACTTGAGCTTGGAGAGGCCGTCGACGATCTTCTTCTTGTCGGGGAACGAGCCCACCGGGTTGAAGCCCTGGCAGATGTAGCCGTTGAGCTTGCCCTGGTTCATGAGCTCGAAGGCCTGCAGGATGTCGTAGAGCTTGTCGATCTTCGGCAGGTAGTGGAAGCCCCACTCGTTCTCCGCCGTGGCCGCGTTGCCCCACCACGCCTTCTGCATGCTGACGAAGAACTTCGGGTAGTTCTGCCAGTAGCTCATCTGGTTGGGGCGCAGCGGCTTCAGCGCGCGGGTCTTGTAGTAGTCCTCCAGCGTCTGCTCGCTGTCACGCGCCAGCGACATGTAGCCCGGCAGCGAGTTCGACAGCAGCCCCAGGTCCGTCAGGCCCTGGATGTTGCTGTGCCCGCGCAGCGCGTTCATGCCCCCGCCCGCCACGCCGATGTTGCCCAGCAGCAGCTGCACGATGGCGGCGGTGCGGATCATCTGCGAGCCCTGGCTGTGCTGCGTCCACCCGAGCGCATACAGGATGGTCATGGTGCGCGTGGACGTGCTGGTGCTCGCGATGTACTCGCACACCTTCAAAAACTTGTCCTGCGGGGTGCCCGTGATGCGGCTCACCAGCTCGGGCGTGTAGCGCGAATAGTGCCGCTTCATGACCTGCAGCACGCACTGCGGGTCCTGCATGGTCATGTCGACCCTGGCCATGCCGGCCTCGTCGAGCGCGTAGTTCCACGACTTGGGGTCGTAGTTGCGCTTCTCGGCGTTGTAGCCGCTGAAGATGCCATCCTCGAACTTGTAGTCAGGCCCGACGATGAACGGCGCGTTGGTGTAGTTGCGCACGTACTCGGTCTGGATCTTCTCGTTGCCCAGCAGGTAGTTGATGACCCCGGCCAGGAACGCGATGTCCGAGCCCGCGCGCACCGGGGCGTAGTAGTCGGCCATGGCGGCCGAGCGCGTGAAGCGCGGGTCGACCACGACCAGGCGTGCCTTGTTCTGCTTCTTGGCCTCGATCACCCACTTGAAGCCGCACGGATGCGCTTCCGCCGCGTTGCCGCCCATGATCAGCACGACATCCGCGTTCTGGATGTCCTGCCAGTGGTTGGTCATTGCGCCTCTGCCGAACGTCGGGGCCAGACTGGCCACCGTGGGTCCGTGTCAAACGCGTGCCTGGTTGTCGAAGACCAGCATTCCGGTCGAGCGGAATGCCTTGTGGGTGATGTAGCCGGTTTCGTTGGACGAGGCCGAGGCGCACAGCATGCCGGAGCTGGTCCAGCGGTTCACCGTCTTGCCGTCGGCGTTGGTGGTCTGGAAGTTGGCGTCGCGGTCGGCCTTGAGCAGCCTGGCGATGCGGTCGAGCGCCTCGTCCCAGCCGATGCGCTTCCACTCGGTGGCGCCCGCCTCGCGCACCTCGGGGTACTTCAGGCGGTTGGGGCTGTGCACGAAGTCGAGCAGGCCCGCGCCCTTGGGGCACAGCGTGCCGCGGTTCACGGGGTGGTCGGCATCGCCCTCGATGTGCAGGATGTCGGACACCACGTTCTTCGCCTTGTCGCCCAGGCTGTACATGATGATCCCGCAGCCCACCGAGCAGTAGGGGCAGGTGTTGCGCGTCTCGGTGGTGCGCGCGAGCTTGAAGTTGCGGGCCTCGGCCAGCGCGGCGGTCGGCGAGAAGCCGAGCGCCACGATGCTGGAGCCGACCAGCCCCGCGCTGCTCACGCGGAAGAATTGCCGGCGGTTCATGTCCATGACGTGACCTCCTGCAGCGGTGAAGTGGTGTGTTTCATCGGGAGCTTCTTCTTTGAAAGGGGAAACCTGGTGGCGGCGAACCGCGCTACTTGGGCGCGGTGCCGTCGCCGCCGCTCGGCGAGGGCGCCGCGCCGCCGGAGGAGCCGCCGCCGTTCGGGCCGCTCATGCCGCCGACGGCCGCGCCGCCTTCGGAGGGGCCCTTGTGTGCGGCAGAAGCGTCGACCTTGTCGCCGGAGTCGGCGGGCTTGATGCCGGCCGGACTGGCGCCTGAAGGCGCCGTGGCGGGCGCGCTCGAGGCCATGCCGGTCGTGGGCTTGGGGTCGCAGGCAGTCAGGAACAAACCTGCGGCCAGGCAAAGGCCAAAAAGGCCGACGGCTGGCAGGCGCTGGGAACGTGGCATCGACACTCCTTCGTGGGAAAGGCGATCGGACCGCAGATTGTTGGTGTGTCCCCGCGGCCACCCCTTGAATGTTCGGAGTTACGGGACGGGGATGTTTTTTTGCATCATGCGACAGTGCCTTGATGCGATCAAGTAGGCCAAGGCCGGCAATCACCCCGCAATAACCCTTGAATGCCGCCGTGTGCGGGGCTCTGGGCTATCGTCGCGGCCATGAATGCCTCCCTCCGCCTGGGTTGGCGCACGCTCTGGCGCGACCTGCGCGCCGGCGAGTTGCGCCTGTTGATCGTCGCCGTGCTGCTGGCCGTGGCCGCGCTCACGGCCGTCGGCTTTTTTGCCGACCGCCTGCAGGGCGGCCTGAAGCGCGATGCGCGCCAGCTGCTGGGCGGCGACGCGGTGGTGGTCAGCGACAACCCCACGCCCGAGGCCTTCATGGCGCAGGCGAAATCGCTGGGCCTGGAAGGCACCGGCACCTACGGCTTTCCGACCATGGCGCGGGCCGAAGACGCGCAGGGCGGCGCCAGCAAGCTGGTGGCATTGAAGGCCGTCGCGCCGGGCTACCCGCTGCGCGGCAGCCTGCAGACCTCGACCACGCTCGACGGCGCGGGCGCGGTCACGCGCGACATTCCGCCGGCGGGCGAGGTGTGGGTCGATGCCTCGCTGCTCGACTCGCTCGGCCTGAAGGTCGGCGACACCCTGCTGCTGGGCGACGCCGGCCTGCGCGTGGGCCGCGTCATCACGCTGGAGCCCGACCGCGGCGCCGGCTTCATGAGCTTCTCGCCGCGCGTGATGCTCAACCAGGCCGACGTGGCGCGCACCGCGCTCGTGCAGCCGGCCAGCCGCGTGGGCTACCGCTATGCGGTGGCCGGCAACGACGTGGCGGTGAAGCGCTTCACCGACTGGGCCGACGCCACCATCAAGAAGGGCGAGCTGCGCGGCGTGCGGCTCGACTCCTTCGAGAGCGGCCGCCCCGAGATGCGCCAGACGCTGGACCGTGCCGAGAAATTCCTGAGCCTGGTGGCGCTGCTGGCGGCGCTGCTGTCGGCCGTGGCCGTGGCGCTGGCCGCACGCGGCTTCGCGGCCAGCCACCTGGACGACTGCGCCATGCTGCGCGTGCTGGGCCAGAGCCAGCGCACCATCGCCATGGCCTATGCCTTCGAATTCGCGGTGATCGGCCTGGTGGCCAGCGCGTTGGGCGTGGCCATCGGCTTCGCGGTGCACTACGTGTTCGTGCTGCTGCTGGCCGGCCTGGTCGAGACCGCGCTGCCGGCCGCCACGCTGTGGCCCGTGGCCTTCGGCCTGGGCATGGGCCTCACGCTGCTGTTCGCCTTCGGCCTGCCGCCGGTGCTGCAGCTGGCCAAGGTGCCGCCGCTGCGCGTGATCCGGCGCGACGTCGGCGGGCTCAAGCCGGCGTCGCTGGCGGTGCTGGGCGTGGGCGTGGCAGGCTTCGCGGCCTTGCTGATGGCGGCCAGCAGCGACCTCAAGCTGGGGCTGATCGCGGTCGGCGGTTTCGCGGCCGCGGTGGCCGTGTTCGCGTTGCTGAGCTGGCTGGCGGTGAAGGTGCTGCGCCGCAGCGTGAACGAAACCACCGCGCCGCGCTGGCTGGTGCTGGCCACACGGCAGATCTCCGCGCGGCCGGCCTATGCGGTGGTGCAGGTCAGCGCGCTGTCCGTCGGGCTGCTGGCGCTGGTGCTGCTGGTGCTGCTGCGCACCGACCTGGTGGCCAGCTGGCGCAAGGCCACGCCGCCCGACGCGCCGAACCGCTTCGTCATCAACGTCATGCCCGACCAGAGCGACGCCTTCCAGAAGTCGCTGCGCGACGCCGGCGTGGCCAAGTTCGACTGGTACCCGATGATCCGCGGCCGCCTGGTCGCCATCAACGACAAGCCCGTGACGCCCGACGACTACGCCGAAGACCGTGCCAAGCGCCTGGTGGACCGCGAGTTCAACCTGAGCAACGCCACGCAGGCACCCGCGCACAACGCCATCACCGCCGGAAAGTGGACGCCCGGCGCGGCCGGCGAGGTGAGCGTGGAAGAGGGCCTGGCCGAGACGCTGGGCCTGAAGCTGGGCGACAGCCTGCGCTTCGACATCGGCGGCATGCAGAACGATGCGCGCGTCACCTCGCTGCGCAAGGTCGACTGGGGCTCGCTGCACGCCAACTTCTTCGTGATGTACACCGTGGCCTCGCTGGCCGACGTGCCGGTGACCTACATGGGCGCCTTCCGCGCGCCCGAGACCAGGGGCTTCGACAACGCCCTGGTGCGCAGCTACCCCAACGTGACCAACGTGGACATGAGCGCGACCATCAACCAGGTGCAGCGCGTGCTCGACCAGGTGATCCGCGCGGTCGAGTTCCTGTTCGGCTTCACGCTGGCGGCCGGCCTTGTGGTGTTGTTCGCGGCGGTGACGGCCACGCGCGAAGAGCGCGCGCGCGAGTTCGCCGTGATGCGCGCTGTGGGCGCGCGCGCCAGCCTGCTGCGGCAGGTGCAGCGCGCCGAGCTGGTGGGGGTCGGGCTGCTCGCGGGCTTTCTTGCCAGCATCGTGGCCTCGGTGATCGGCTGGGCGCTGGCGCGCTATGTGTTCGAGTTCACCTGGACCGCGTCGCCGCTGGTGCCCGTTGCCGGCGCGCTGGCCGGCGCGGTGCTGGCGCTGGGCGCGGGCTGGTGGGGCCTGCGCGACGTGCTGCGCCGGCCCGTGGTCGACACGCTGCGGCGCGCGTCCGAGTAGCAACGCTCAGCGCGGGACAGCGCCGCGCAGTTTTTTTCTTCTGGGGTCGAGGCTGCGGGGTCGGGGATGCAATACATTCCCCGACCCCGTATTCAATTCAGAAGAGAACCCCTGCATGCGCTTGGCGTCATTCCAGATCACCAACTTTCGCTCGATCCACGACAGCGGCCTCATCGATTCCTCGCAGATCACGGCGATCCTCGGTCGAAATGACAGCGGCAAGTCGAACCTGCTGCGCGCACTGCACAGCCTGAACCCGGCCGAGGGCCTGGCCGAGCTGAGCCCCATCAAGGACTTTCCGCGCCACCGGCGCCTGGACGAGTGCACCGGCGACACGCCGGTCGTCTTCACGCGCTGGGCGCTGGACGACAGCGAGCAGGCCGCGCTGGCCGACATGCTTCCGCGCGCGGCCGGTGTGCGCCACGTCACCGCGAGCCGTGGCTACGGCGCGGCGCGCTCGGCCGGGCTCGAAGGGCTCGCGGCGCTGTCGCTCGACGTGAGCGACATCAAGGGCAAGGTGCGCAAGATCGTGCCGGCCGTGAAGGCCGCCGCCGAGAAGGTCGCGGAAGAGGCGAAGGCCGCACTGGAGCAGGCGGCCGACACCTTCGACGCCGTGATGATCATGAGCCCCGACTACATCCGGTGGTCCGCCGGTGCGGTCGCGGCGGTGCAGGCATTGCGCCGTGCGCTGGCCGCGGCGGGCGCCGAGCTCAGCGACAAGCAGGACCAGATGCTGGCCGAGCTGGAAGACATGGCCCTGGCCATCGCCAACGACGCACCGGCGCTGGCCAGGGCGCAGGCCTGGGTGCTGGAGAAGCTGCCGCGCTTCGTCTACGTCGACGAGTACCCGGCGCTGCCCGGGCGCCAGAACATCGCCGAGTACCTGGGGCGCCAGGGCTGGGGCCAGCTCACGCCCGCGCAACGCAGCTTCGGCCAGCTGTGCAAGGTGGCGGGGCTGGACCCGCAACGGCTGCAGGACCTGCTCGAGAAGAACGACCTGGCCACGCGCAACCAGCTGGCCAACCGCGCCGGCGCGGTGGTGACGGCCGAGATCCGCCGGCTGTGGAGGGACCGGGCGTTGAAGGTGCGCTTCAACCTCGACGGGCAGCACCTGGACACGCTGGTGTCCGACCCGGGCGACGCCTACGAGGTGGAGGTGAACCTCGATGAGCGCAGCCGTGGCTTCCAGTGGTTCTTCTCGTTCTACGTCGCGTTCTTCGCCGACACCCAGGGCGGCCGGGCGCAGGACGCCGTGCTGCTGCTGGACGAGCCCGGGCTGCACCTGCACGCCCACTCTCAGGCCGACCTGCTGGCGCACTTCGAGAAGGACTTCGGCAGCCAGATCCTTTACACCACGCACTCGCCGTTCATGGTGCCCGTGCACCGGCCCGACGCGGTGCGCACGGCCAGCAGGAGCGAGCGCGCCGGCACCACGGTGAGCAATGGGGCCGAGGGCGATGCGCGCACGCGGTTTGCGCTGACGGCCGCGCTGGCGTTGAGCCGGATGGCGGCCGAGGCTGCGCCGGTGGCCGTGCCCGCCACTGCGCCGGCGGCTGTTCCTGCACCCGCCCCGGCGGCGATCGCAGAGCCGGCCTGATCCGCCGCGCCAGGGCCTGAGCGTTCAGGCCCGGCTGTCCGCCGCTTCCAGCCGCGCCATGGCCTGGTTCACCGCGCCCAGGCGCATGTTCTGGGTGAGCGAGGCCTCGACCGCGAATTGCGCGGCAGCCCATCGTTCAAAGCTCACCCGACCACCCGCTTCAGTGCCTCGAAGCAGGCCGGGTCGATGGCGGTGCCGACGCTCGCGGCCATCACCGTGAGCGCTCCGGCGAGCGGAACCGCAGCGCGGTAGGGGCGCGTGGCGCAGAGCGCATCGAAGATGTCCGCGGTCGTGATGATGCGTGTCTCCAGCGGGATCTGTTCCGCCTTCAGCCCGCGTGGATAGCCCGTGCCGTCGAGCCGCTCGTGGTGGGCTGCGGCGATGCGTCCGAGGTCGCCGAAGGCACCGATGCGCGACAGGATCGTTTCGGTGTGCTGCGCATGCCGCCGCACGGCGTCCCATTCGGCGCGGTCCAGCTTGCCGGGCTTGTCGAGCACCGCGTTGCTCACACCCAGCTTGCCGACGTCGTGCAGCAGGGCGCCGCGGCGCAGCCAGCGCCGGCGCGCGGGCGCAAGGCCGAATTGTTGGGCGATGCTGTCCACGCTGGCGGCCACGCGCGCGCTGTGGCCGGCCATGAACGGGCTCTTGCCGTCCACCACCTCGCCGAAGGCTTCGGCGATGTCATCGAGATAGCCGTCGTCCAGCGCGACCCGGCCCCTGGCCGGTTCCATCGCGAACACGCGGGCCTCCAAAGCCGGCGAAGCCAGGCGGTGCCAGAACAGGGGGTCGAGCGCGACGTGGTCGAACGCCGCCACCAGCGACGGGTCGAACCAGGTGCCCGCGCGGCGGCGCACTTCATGAATGGCCAGGGGAGCGTGCCCCGCGCCATGGAGCACCTCCACCGCCTGCGACAGCAACGCGATGCGCGCATGCAGCGGAATGGCATCGCCCTTGAGTTGTTGCGGGTGTCCGCTGCCGTCCCAGTGTTCGTCCAGGCTTGCGATGCCTTGCGCCACCGGCTCGCCGAAGCGCAACCGCCGGGCGATGCCCGCGCCGCGCGTGCACCGGGTGCGAATGAGCTCGTCCGCAATCAGCGGGCCGTTGCGCAGCACGTGCAGCAGCCCGCGCAGCCGGGCCGGCAGGCAGGCCTTCGAGCCGGTGTGCCTGAACACGAAGCGCAGCATGCGCGGCCAGCTGTCGCCGACCTCCTTGAACTCGCGCTTGAAGCGCAGGTCGTCGGTCATGTACAGCTCGGAAATGCGCGCTGCATTGCTGCTGCAGCCCAGGTCCTTGAGAAGCACGGTGTAGTACAGGTCGCGCAACGACGCCTCGTCCAGGCCGATCTGCCGCCCGATGTTCATGCCGATCCAGCAGGCGCGCACGCAATGCCCCCTCGGCTGGCCCGAGGTGAGGTCCAGCGCGTGGCTCAGGGGCCCGATGAGTTCGGACAGCGCGAGGCCGCCGGCCGTGAACGCCTGCGAGTCCGGGAAGGCGTGGGAGGAAGGCATCTCCGTGTTATCGGCACGGCCGCCGGAAACTTTAAGCCTTAGTTCTCAATGCCGGTGGCGTCGCCGGTTGGCTTGAACATGTGCTCGCCCGCGAAATCCACGAACGCGCGCACCTTGGGCGAGAGCTGCCGGCTCGACGGCCACAGCGCCGAGAACTGGCCCTGGCGCACCAGGTGCGTGGTCAGCACACGCTGGAGTTCGCCACGGCGCAGCGCATCGCGCGCCAGGAAGTCGGGCATGTAGGCCACGCCGAGGCCCGCGATGGCCGCGCCCAGCATGGCCTCCATGTTGTTGCACAGCAGGCCCGGCGGCAGCTGTTCGGGCAGGCCGGGCAGGTCCCATTCCTCGACCTTGCCGCCGGTGACGAATTTGTAGCGCAGGCAGTCGTGCTGCGCGAGGTCGGCCGGCACCTGCGGCACGCCGTGGCGCGCCAGGTAGGCGGGCGACGCCGCCAGCACGAAATGGAACGGGCCGAGCCGGCGCGCGACCAGCTGCGAATCGACCAGCTCGCCGCTGCGTATCGCCACGTCCACGCCTTCGGCGATCACGTCGACCAGCCGGTCGTTGAAGTCGAGGTCGAGTTCGATCTCGGGAAAGCGCGCCTTGAAGGCCGGCAGCACCGGCAGCAAAAAGCGGTAGCCGATGGTCGGCAGGCTCACGCGCAGGCGGCCACGCGGCGCGGCCACGGCGTCCTGCATCATGGCGCGCGCGTCGTCCAGTTCGTCGAGGATGCGGCGGCAGCGCTCGTGGAACATCGCGCCTTCCTGCGTGAGCCGCGTGTGGCGCGTGGTGCGGTTGAACAGGCGCACGCCGAGCTGTTGTTCCAGCCGCGCGACGTTCTTGCCCACGGCGGAGGCCGAGATGCCCAGCAGCCGGCCGGCCTTGGCGAAGCTCAGGAGGTCTGCCGCGCGCACGAAGGATTCGAGTCCGCTGAAGCTGTCCATGGATTGGCAACCTTGGGTTGGGGGTCTGAGGATCAAAGGCGCCATTCTCATTCCATTGAATCCTTTTTATCTTTGCCCCTCCTTGTTCTTTCTGCGCGAAGGCGCTTTTTCGATGCTGTCGTCCTCCTCCAAGAACTGGCTGCTCGCCGCCGTCTGCCTGGCCGCGCTGGGCATGCCGCTGAGCTTCACCGGCCCGGCGGTGGTGCTGCCCGCCGTGCATGCCGCGCTCGGCGGCAGCCCGGTGCAGCTGAACTGGGTGACCAATGCCTTCATGCTGAGCTTCGGCGCCACGCTGATGGCCGCCGGCGCGCTGGCCGATGCGTACGGCCGCAAGCGGGTGTTCCTGCTGGGGCTCGCGGTGATGGCGCTGGGCAGTTCGCTGCTGACGCTGGCGCCGGGCATCGTGGCCTTCGACCTCGCGCGCGCCCTGCAGGGGCTGGGCTCGGCCGCGGCCTTCGCGGCGGGCACGGCCGCGCTGGCGCAGGTGTTCGACGGCGCGGCGCGCATGCGGGCGTTCAGCCTCATCGGCACCGCGTTCGGCGTGGGGCTGTCGTGCGGCTCCGCGCTGTCGGGCTGGCTGGCCGTGTCGCTCGGCTGGCAGGCCGTGATGCTGGGCCCCGGGGCCGTCAGCCTCGTGGCGCTGTGCATGGCCGCGGCCTGCATGCGCGAGTCGCGCAATCCGCACGCGATGGGCCTGGACCTGCCGGGCACCATCACCTTCACCGCCGCGCTGAGCCTGCTCACGCTGGGCGTGCTGCAGGCGCCCGACAGCGGCTGGGGCAGCCCGTGGGTCGTCGGCCCGCTGGTGGGCGCGGCGCTGATGGGTGCGGCCTTCATCGCCATCGAGCGGCGCGTGGCGCACCCGATGCTCGACCTGACGCTGTTCCGCTTTCCGCGCTTCGTCGGCGTGCAGCTGCTGGCCGCGGCGCCGGCCTATGGCTTCGTGGTGCTGCTGGTGCTGCTGCCGATCCGCTTCATCGGGCTGGAAGGGCGCAGCGCGCTGGAGGCGGGCAGCATCATGTTCGCGCTGTCGGGGCCGATCCTCGTGGTGCCGACGCTGGCCGCGTGGCTGGCGCACCGGTTCTCGGCCGGGGCGATTTCCGCGGTCGGGCTGCTGGTGTGCGCGGCCGGGCTGGTCTGGCTGAGCCGCTGCGCGCCGGGCGCGCCGCTGCACGAACTGGCCGGGGCGCTGCTGCTGATCGGCGCGGGCATCGGCCTGCCTTGGGGCCTGATGGACGGGCTGGCCGTGAGCGTGGTGCCGCGCGAGCGCGCGGGCATGGCGTCGGGCATCTTCAACACGGTGCGGGTGGCGGGCGAGGGCATTGCGCTGGCGCTGGTCGGGGCGGGGCTCGCGGCGCTGGTGGCGGCGCAGCTGGGGCGCCTGGGCCATGACGCCGGGGCGTCGCAGGCGGCCCAGCGCATGACGACGGGCGACCTGTCGCAGGCGATGGCGTTGCTGCCCGGCATCGACCGCGCGGTGCTGCTTCAGGCGTACGGCGCTGCGTTCGGCACCTTGCTGTGCGTGCTGGCGGGGGTGACGGTGCTGACGGCGCTGGTGGTGTTCGTGTTCCTGCGCGGCGAGGCGCAGACGCAAGAGGCGGCGGGGGCGTTGAAGTCGCCGGCTTGCTGAGGGGACGTCTTGCTCCTTCCCCTCACGGGGGAAGGCTGGGATGGGGGCACGCGGCCTTCGCAAAAGCCGCTGGTGTTTGACATGCCGCTTGCCCCCACCCCAGCCCTCCCCCGGAAGGGTAGGGAGCAGGGCAGGGCGTCACAAGGAAGCACTCGATCTTCCTGTCCAATAGCGGCATGGACCATTCACCGAACGCGCTCGCAGAGCGGCTGACCGAGCTCGAAATCAAGGCCAGCTACGCCGACGACCTGCTCGAGCAACTGAACATGACGATCTACCGCCAGCAGGAACAGATCGACCGGCTGATCCGGCAGGTTGCGCAACTGCGCGAGCAGAGCCAGAACGCGATGCAGGACGGCTCGGGGAGCAATCCTCGCGACGAGTTGCCGCCGCATTACTGAGGCGCAGGCTCAGCCGTGCGCGCCGAGGCAGGCGCTCAGCCGTGCGCGTGCCAGAGCACGGCGAAGAAGTGGCAGGTGCTGCCCGCGAGCACGAACAGGTGCCACACCGAATGCGCAAAGCGCACCTTGTTGTCGAACAGGAACACCACGGCGCCCGCCGTGTAGAAGAGCCCGCCGGCCACCAGCCAGCCCAGCCCCGCCGCCGACATGCGCTCGTACAGCGGCACGGCCGCCATCAGCGCCATCCAGCCCATGGCCACGTACAGCCCGGTCGACCACAGCGGATGCTGCAACCGGTTGAACAGCTTGGCGCTCACGCCCAGCACCGCGGCCGCGCAAATGGCGCCGAACAGCGTCCAGCCCAGCGGCCCGCGCAGCACGCCGAACAGGAAGGGCATGTAGCTGCCCGCGATGAACAGGTAGATGGCCGCGTGGTCCAGCCGGTTGAACCAGGCCTTGGCGCGGCCCATGGGCAGCGCGTGGTACAGCGTGGAAACCAGGTACAGCACGATCGCCGTGCCCGCGAACATGCAGGCGCCGACCACGCCCGCGGCCTGCCCCTTCTGCGCCGCGCTGTAGACCAGCACCGGCAACGAGGCAATGGCCAGCACCAGGCCCAGGCCGTGGCTCAGCGCGTTGAAGAGTTCTTCCATCGCCGTCTGGTCGCGTGCCGCCAGGAGGGTGCTGCGTGCCGCGGGTTGCGTCTGTGAAGGAGCTGTCATCGATACCTCATGCGCGTGGGGTGGATGTGGGGAGCCGGTTTGCAAGAACCGCACCGTGCCGGTTTGGCCCGGCCCTATTTGACCTGCTGCTTGCCCAGCTTGCGCGCCAGCGTGCGCCGGTGCATGCCGAGCCTGCGCGCGGTCTCCGAGATGTTGAAGCCGGTCTCGGCCAGCGTTTCGTGGATGCGCTCCCATTCGAGCGTCTTGATCGAGGTCGAGCGGTTGGTCAGCTCCACCTCGGTGGTGCCGGCCGCACGGCCGAAGGCGGCCTCGATGTCGTCGGTGTTCGACGGCTTGGCCAGGTAGTGGCAGGCGCCCAGCTTGATGGCCTCCACCGCGGTGGCGATGCTGGCGAAGCCCGTGAGCACCACGATCAGCATCTTGGGGTTGTGACGGTGCAGGATCTGCACGCAGGCCAGGCCCGAGGCCTCGCCGTTGAGCTTCAGGTCGACCACCGCGAAGCCGGGCGACCTGGCGGCCAGCAGGGACTCGACCTCCGCGAGGTTGGTCGCCTGCGCCACGCCGTAGCCGCGGCGCTCGAACGAGCGGCCGAGCGCGCGCGCGAAAGCGTCGTCGTCCTCGACGATCAGCAACTGGCGCTCAGCTTCGGTGTCTGTCATGGCCTTCCGATTCGATGGTTCCGCTCTGCGGGAGGGCGTCGTTCCCGACGAACGCGACGTCCTCCTCTTCCTCTTCTTCCTCTTCCAGCACGATCGCCGCCAGCGGCAGCGTGATCTTCACGATGGCGCCGCCTTCGGGCCGGTTGAGCGCCGCGACGCGTCCGCCCACCGTGCGCGCCACGTTGACGACCAGAAACAGCCCCAGGCCGCCGCCGGGGCGGCCCTTGCTCGACTGGTAGGGTTTGCCGAACTCCTTCAGGATGGCCGGCAGGAAGCCGGGGCCCGCGTCGGTGACGGTGATGGTCAGCGTGTCGGCGTCGTGCGCCGCTTCCAGGCGCAGCCAGTGCGGCGACGCTTCCAGTGCATTGTCGAGGACGTTGCAGATCATCTGCTTGAGCGCCGAGTCGGAGACCATGGGCAGGTCGCGGCCAAAGCGGTTGTCGTACTCGAAGTCCTCGATGGGGCGGGTGGTGCGCCATTCCGCGACCAGGGCGTCCAGGAAGGTGCTGACGGTGGTTTCCTCGGACGACTCGCCGCGCGCCTCGCCGGCCGACAGCAGGATGCCGCTCACGATGCTCTTGCAGCGCTGGATCTGCAGTTCCATTTCGGCCACCTCGGTCAGCAGCTCGGGGTCGGAGCTGAAGTGCGGCAGCCGGCGCCAGTCGCCCAGGATCACCGCCAGCGTGGCCAGCGGCGTGCCCAGCTCATGCGCCGCGCCCGAGGCCAGCAGGCCCATGCGCACGATGTGTTCTTCTTCCGAGGCGCGCTGGCGCATGTCGGCCAGCCGCGCATCGCGTGCGCGCAGGTTGCGGCTGATGCGGGTGATGAAGATCACCAGCAGCGCCGCGTTCAGCGCAAAGCACACCAGCATGCCCTGGATGTAGGGGCTCCACAGGCCGCGGTCGTGGTCCAGCGGCAGCGCGAGCGGACGCGAGAACAGCGCCAGCAGCGCAAAGCACAGGCTGGTGATGACCACGATGGTCCAGGTTGACCAGGGCTTGAGCAGCACCGCGCCCAGCGTCACCTGCAGCAGGAACAGAAACACGAAGGGGTTGGTCGCGCCGCCGCTCAGGTAGAGCTGCGCCGTGAGCGTGGCCACGTCGATCAGCAGCGCCAGGAACAGTTCGCCGTTGGTCACGCGCCGGGGGCTGCGCGAGCGCCACAGGCTGACCATGTTGAAGAGCGCCAGGCAGGTCAGCACCTGCAGCATGTGGTCCAGCGGCAGCCGGATGGCGAAGCCGTAGTGCACCAGCAAAATGGTGACCACCTGCCCGACCACGGCGAACCAGCGCAGCTGGATCAGCTGCAGCATGTTCTGGTGGCCGGTGGCGTTGTCCAGGTTCGAGAACCCGACGCGGGGGGCAGGCAGCTCGCCCGCGACAGCCTCGGTCGTGGCGAACATCTTGGGTGGGGTGGGCGTCGGCATGGCCTGCATTTTCGCCGCACCCTTGGGGCTCACTCCGGTGACCCTCGGCGCTTCTCGTCGCGCCAGACGAACCACGCCGCGCCCAGCACCATCAGCGCCAGGCCGTACCAGGTGAAGGCATAGACCGCGTGGCTGTTGGGAAAGGCGATGACCGTCAGGCCGCCGGCGGGCCATTCGGGTGTGTCGGTGGACTGCGCTGCCTGCGCCGGTGCCGCTTCGGCGTCGATGAAGTAGGGCGCCACGTTCGTCAGGCCGCGCGCCGCGGCAATGGCCTGCACGTCGCGCGAGAACCAGCGGTCGGCCGCGGGGTCGTTCTTGCGCAGGAAGCCGCCGTTCGGCTCGGTGAGGCGCAGCAGGCCGTTGACGGTGGTCTCGCCCTGGGGCTCGGGGGCGGTGCGCGCCTTGCGTTCACGCGCTTCGGGTGGCACGAAGCCGCGGTTGACCAGCACCGTGGTGCCGTCGGCGGCCTTCAGCGGGGTGAGCACCCAGAAGCCGGCGCCGAGCCGGGTGCTGGCCTGCACCAGGGTCTCTTTGTCATGGAGGAAGGTGCCGGCGATGCGAAGGTGCCGGTACTCGTCGTTGGCCGCGCTGATGGCGGACCATTCGCCTTGCCCAGGGGCCGCGGAGGCCGGGGCGTGCACGCGCTGGTCGACGCGGGCGATGAGATCGAGCTTCCATGCGCGGCGCTCGACTTGCCAGGTGCCGAGTGCGAAGAACCCGGCGAAGGCGATGACGGCGCAGGCCGCCAGCGCCACCCGCGCGGCGGCTGAGCGGTGGTGGCGGACTGCGCTCGCCGTCAAGGCATGTTCTTCATGTCGTGCATGGACGGCATCATGTTGGTGTTCATGTGATACATGACCCACAGCGAGCCGGCCAGCGTGATGACCACGACCACGATGGTGAAGATGAGTGCCAGCAGGTTCCAGCCGCCTTCGGACTTGGCGTCCATGTGCAGGAAATACACCATGTGCACCACGATCTGCACCACGGCGAAAGCCAGGATGACCAGGGCGGTGGTGTTGGGCTTGTCGAACACCTTGGCCATCACCAGCCAGAACGGAATGGCGGTCAGGATCACGGCCAGCACGAAGCCGGTCATGTAGCCCTTGAAGGTGCTGTGGCTCACGGGGCCGTCGTCATGGTCGTCGTGGCCATGTGCGCCGTGGCCGGCGTTGTCGATATGCGCGCTCATTGCAGCGATCCCATCAGGTACACGAAGGTGAAGACGCCGATCCAGACCACGTCCAGAAAGTGCCAGAACATCGACAGGCACATCAGGCGGCGGCGGTTGGCGGCGGTGAAGCCGTGCTTGGGCAGCTGCACCATCAGCACGATGAGCCAGATGATGCCGAAGGTCACGTGCAGGCCGTGGGTGCCCACCAGCGCGAAGAACGACGACAGGAAGGCGCTGCGCTGCGGGCCGGCGCCTTCGTGGATCAGGTGCGCGAATTCATACAGCTCCAGGCCGATGAAGCCCGCGCCCAGCAGGCCGGTGATGGCCAGCCAGACCAGCACGCCGCCCATGCGGCGCTGCTGCATCTGCAGCATGGCGAAGCCGTAGGTGATGGACGACAGCAGCAGCAGCGAGGTGTTGATCGCCACCAGCGGCAGGTCGAACAGGTCGGCGCCCGAGGGGCCGGCTGCGTAGCTGCGGCCCAGCACGCCGTACACCGCGAACAGGCACGCGAAGATCAGGCAGTCGCTCATCAGGTAGAGCCAGAACCCCAGCAGGGTCCCGTTCTCCGGATGGTGGTCTTCGTTGCGGACGTTGAACAGCTCGAAGGTGGGCACGCTCGAGGCGTTGCCCACGGTGTTCGTGTGGCTGGAGGGGAGGGTGGTGCTGTTAGACATGGGCAGCCAGGAGGCGCGTGCGCGCGTCTTCGGTGCGAACCACTTCATCCGCGGGGATGTGGTAGTCGCGCTTGTAGTTGAAGGTGTGGACGATGATGGCGACCAGCATGGCGACGAAGCTCACGCCGGCCAGCAGCCACATCTGCCAGATCATGGCGAAGCCGAGCACCGCGCTCAGTGCGGCGATGACGAAGCCGGCGGCCGTGTTCTTGGGCATGTGGATCGGGCTGAAGCCGTCCAGTGCACGCTGGTAGCCGCGGGCCTTCATGTCCGACCAGGCGTCGTTGTCATGGATGCGCGGGGTGAACGCGAAGTTGTAGGCCGGCGGGGGCGACGAGGTCGACCATTCGAGCGTGCGGCCGTCCCACGGGTCGCCCGTGGTGTCGCGCAGCGAATCGCGGCGGATGTAGCTCACCACCAGCTGGATGATGAAGCACGCAATGCCCAGTGCGATCAGCACGGCGCCGAAGGCGGCGACCTGGAACCAGATCTGCAGCGACATGTCCTGGAAGTGGCTCATGCGGCGCGTGACGCCCATCAGGCCGAGCACGTACAGCGGCATGAAGGCGGTCCAGAAGCCGACGATCCAGAACCAGAACGAGCACTTGCCCCAGAACGGGTCGAGCTTGTAGCCGAAGGCCTTCGGGAACCAGTAGGTGATGCCCGCCAGCATGCCGAACAGCACGCCGCCGATGATCACGTTGTGGAAGTGGGCAATCAGGAACAGGCTGTTGTGCAGCACGAAGTCGGCCGGGGGTACCGCCAGCAGCACGCCGGTCATGCCGCCGAACACGAAGGTGATCATGAAGCCGATGGTCCACATCATGGGCAGCTCGAAACGGATCCGGCCGCGGTACATGGTGAAGAGCCAGTTGAAGATCTTCGCCCCGGTCGGGATCGAGATGATCATGGTCGTGATGCCGAAGAACGAGTTCACGCTGGCGCCGGAGCCCATTGTGAAGAAGTGGTGCAGCCACACGAGGTACGACAGGATGGTGATCACCACCGTGGCGTACACCATCGAGGCGTAGCCGAACAGGCGCTTGCCGGAGAAGGTGGAGACCACTTCCGAGAAGATGCCGAAGGCCGGCAGGATCAGGATGTACACCTCGGGGTGGCCCCAGATCCAGATCAGGTTCACGTACATCATGGCGTTGCCGCCCATGTCGTTCGTGAAGAAGTTGGTGCCGACGTAGCGGTCGAGCGACAGCAGGGCCAGCACGGCGGTCAGCACCGGGAAGGCGGCGACGATCAGCACGTTGGTGCACAGGGCGGTCCAGGTGAAGACGGGCATCTTCATCATGGTCATGCCGGGTGCGCGCATCTTCACGATGGTCGCCAGCAGGTTCACGCCCGAGAGCAACGTGCCTACCCCCGCTATCTGCAACGACCATATGTAGTAGTCGACCCCCACGTCGGGGCTGAAGATGATGCCCGACAGCGGCGGGTATGCCAGCCAGCCGGTCTTGGCGAACTCGCCCACGAACAGCGACGCCATCACGAGGCCGGCGCCGAAGGTGGTCATCCAGAAGCTGAAGTTGTTCAGGAACGGGAAGGCCACGTCGCGCGCGCCGATCTGCAGCGGCACCACGAAGTTCATGAGGCCCGTGACCAGCGGCATCGCCACGAAGAAGATCATGATCACGCCGTGGGCGGTGAAGACCTGGTCGTAGTGGTGCGGCGGCAGGAAGCCGGCGTTGTCGCCGAAGGCCATGGCCTGCTGGGCGCGCATCATCAGCGCGTCGGCAAAGCCGCGCAGCAGCATCACCAGGCCCAGGATGATGTACATGATGCCGATCTTCTTGTGGTCGATGCTGGTGATCCAGTCACGCCACAAGGGGCCCCACAGCTTGAAGTACGTCAGGGCGATGAGGACGGCGAGGCCGCCCAGCACCACGCCGCCGAAGGTTGCGAGCAGGATGGGCTCGTGGAAGGGAATCGCCTCCCAGGAGAGGCGGCCGAAGACCAGCTTCGTGAGGTCGAGGTGTTCGAGCATCGTTATTCTTCGGTAGTGCACATTGCCGTGACGTACTTACGCTTCGGCGAATTGATGTTGTCGGGCTGCCAGGGTTGCATGGTGGCCACGTTGAAGGCGCCGGGCTTGCCCAGTCCGCCGTCGGCATCGATGGCCATCATCTGCTTCATGCACATCTTGCTGCTGTCGACGCAGCGGTTCAGGATGGCGTCGTACAGGTCGGGCGCGACGCTCGCGTAGTGGCGCACCGGCTCGCGTTCGCTGGGCGCCTCGAGCTTCTGGTAGAGCGCGCGGCTGAGTTCGCCTTCGGTGCCGGTCCTGACCTTGGCGACCCACTGGTCGAAGTCGCCGTGGCTCAGGCCGTGGAACTTGAAGCGCATGCCCGAGAAGCCGGCGCCGCTGTAGTTGGCGGAGAAGCCTTCGAACTCGCCCGGCTTGTTGATGACCGCGTTCAGCTTGGTCTCCATGCCGGGCATGGCGTAGATCTGGCCGGCCAGCGCGGGAATGAAGAAGGAGTTCATCACCGAGGAGGCCGTGATCTTGAACAGGATCGGGCGGTCCACCGGGGCGGCCAGCTCGTTCACCGTGGCAATGCCCTGCTCGGGGTAGATGAAGAGCCACTTCCAGTCGAGCGCCACCACTTCGACCACCAGCGGTTGCGTGTCCGCGGGAATGGCGCGCTGGGCGTCGATGCGGCGCAGCGGCTGGTAGGGGTCCAGCGTGTGGGTGCTGATCCAGGTGATCGCGCCGAGCGCGATGATGATGAGCAGCGGCGCCGCCCAGATCGCCAGCTCGAGCTGGGTGGAGTGGTCCCAGTCGGGGCTGTAGACCGCCTCCTTGTTCGACTGGCGGTATCGCCAGGCGAAAAGAATGGTCAGGGCGACCACCGGGATGATGATGATCAGCATCAGCACGGTGGAGACGACGATGAGTCGTCCCTGCTGATGGGCGATGTCGCCGGAGGGGTTCATCAACACCGTGTTACAGCCGGCCAGGAGGGCGACTGGAAGCAGCAGGAGTGATCGGCGAAGGTTCTTTAGGATGTGCATGCCGTGGGGAAAAGAGGTGCAGGGTCGGCGCAAAATGACCCCACAATCTACGCCGTGAGACGGGTTTTGCCTATTGGACGTTTTGTCCTATGGCGGTAAACGTGTTTCGGTGAGACGCTACAGGTTGTCCATGATCCTTATGTGTCGCGCCCCCCGGCGACATTCGAAATACAGCAAGCAATGACGACGTCCAGCATCACTCCGCCAGGCGCCCATCCGCAGCCGAGCTCGCCTGAACGCGACGCCCGCCCGGGTGACGACCACTCGCACATCGCCCCCGGCGAAATCGCCGTCGGCGTGATCATCGGCCGCGCCTCCGAATATTTCGACTTCTTCGTCTACGGCATCGCCTCGGTGCTGGTGTTTCCGGCGGTCTTCTTTCCGTTCGAGCAGCACCTCGAAGGCGTGCTGTACTCCTTCCTGATCTTTTCCTTCGCGTTCATCGCGCGTCCGTTCGGAACTGTCATCTCGATGGCCATCCAGCGACGATTCGGGCGGGAAGCCAAGCTGACGCTGGCGCTGTTCGTGCTGGGCACGTCCACCGCCGGCATCGCGTTCCTGCCGGGCTATGCCAGCCTGGGCTTCACGGCCATCGTGCTGCTGTCGGTGTTCCGCTTCGGCCAGGGCCTGGCGCTGGGCGGCTCGTGGGACGGCCTGCCGTCGCTGCTGGCGCTGAACGCACCGGCCAACCGCCGCGGCTGGTACGCCATGCTGGGCCAGCTGGGCGCGCCTATCGGCTTCTTCATTGCCAGCGCACTGTTCGCCTACCTGTATTCGAGCCTGCCGCGCGAGGACTTCCTCGACTGGGGCTGGCGCTACAGCTTCTACGTGGCCTTCGCGATCAACGTGGTGGCGCTGTTCGCCCGCCTGCGCCTGGTGGCCACCGAAGAGTATTCGCGCCTGCTCGAAGAGCGCGAACTGCAGCCCACCAGCGTGGTCGAGCTGGTGCGCTCGCAGGGCAGCAACCTGCTGATCGGCGCCTTCGCCGCGCTGGCCAGCTATGCGCTGTTCCACCTGATCACCGTGTTCCCGCTGTCGTGGATCACGCTGTACTCCGACCAGTCGGTCTCCGAATTCCTGGTGGTGCAGATGATCGGCGCGGTGCTGTGCGCCGCCGGCATCGTGGCCTCGGGCCTGCTGGCCGACCGCATCGGCCGCCGCTTCACGCTGGGTGGCCTGGCTGCCGTGATCGCCGCGTTCAGCGGCTTTGCGCCCACGCTGCTCGACGGCGGCCGGGTCGGCCAGGACATCTTCATCCTGCTGGGCTTCGTGCTGCTGGGCCTGTCGTACGGCCAGGCGGCCGGCGCCGTGACTTCCAACTTCGCACCCAAGTACCGCTACGTCGGCGCGGCCCTCACGGCCGACCTGGCCTGGCTGGTCGGTGCGGCGTTCGCACCGCTGGTCGCGCTGGGCCTGTCGGCCCACTTCGGGCTGGCCTACGTCAGCATCTACCTGCTGTCGGGCGCCGTCGCCACGCTGGTGGCGCTGGGGCTGAACCGGGCGCTGGTGCGCGACTGACCGCCCGCACTGCCGCCACGTTTCTTTCAAAAGGGGCCTTTCGGCCCCTTTTTCATGAGGATGACCGGATGTTCGCCGCTGCAATTTTCGACATGGACGGGCTGCTCATCGATTCCGAGCGCCCCATCATGGCCGCCTGGATCGAGGCCGCCCGCACGCTCGACATCGAGCTTTCGCACAGCCAGTACCTGCAGGTGGTGGGGCTGGCGATGTCGGAATCTCGGCTCATCCTGGCCGGGCTGCTGGGCGGCACCGAGGCCTACAGCCATGCCGTCGACCATGTCCGCCAGCGCCTGCAGCTGGAGCGCTCGGACGGCACGCCGCTGTTTCCCATCAAGCCCGGCGCGGCCGAGCTGCTGGGCGCGTTGCGCCAGCGTGGCACGCGCTGCGCCGTGGCCTCGTCGTCCACCCGCGGGCAGATCGAGGCCTGCCTGGGCAGTCTCGGCGTGCTGCACCATTTCTCGGCCTTTGCGGGCGGCGACGAGGTGGCGCGCGCCAAGCCCGATCCGGCGCTCTACCTGCTCGCGGCCGAGCGCCTGGGCGTGGACCCGGCGGAATGCATTGCCTTCGAGGACAGCGAGAACGGCGCCAAGGCCGCGCTGGCCGCGGGCCTGCGCGTGGTCGTGGTGCCCGACCTGAAGCACCCGCCCGCGGCGATCGTCGAGCGGGCGTTCCATGTGCTCGAGTCGCTCAACGACGCGGTGCCGCACCTGCCTCGCTGGTTTCCGGCGGAGGCGGCGAGGCTGCCGTGATCAGGTGCGGCACGCGCCTTTCTTGAAAAGCCGGCCGCAACCCGCGCGATTCAGAGCACTTCGTCGCGCAACTGCGGAAACACCTTCGATACCTTGGCGAGCAGGTAGTCGCCGTAGCGCCCGCTGAAGGCGTGCACGTTGGCGCGGTCCCAGCGCTCGGCGCTGTCGTCGCGCGCCTGGGCCCCCTTGACGCCTTCGAGGCCCTCGATGCGCTGCACGCGCGCGTCGAAGTTCGGGTCGAAGAACAGCGGGAACGACAGCCGGTCGTGGCCCGAGGTGTTGCGCTTGACCCGGTGCGGCGTCGATCTGTACAGCCCGCCGGTCATGCGGTCGAGCATGTCGCCGATGTTGCAGACGAACGAGCCTGGCACGGGCGGCGCGTCGACCCAGCCGTCCGGCGTGTGCGCCGCGAGGCCGCCGATGTGGTCCTGGTGCAGCACGGTCAGCAGCCCGTAGTCGGTGTGCTCGCCCACGCCCCATTGCACGTCGAGGCCTTCGGGCACGGGCTGCGTCGGGTAGTTGAACAGCCGGAAAAGAATGAGCGGATCGGCCGTGTAGCGCTCGGAGAAGTAGGCCGCAGGGAGGCCCAGGCTCAGCGCAATGCCTTCCATCAAACGGTGGCCCAGTTGCGTGACCGCCGCCATGTAGTCGAGGATGGTTTCGCGAAAGTCCGGCAGGTCGGGGAACAGGTTGGGCCCGTGCACCGGCGTCTTCGCCAGCACCAGCGGGTGGGTGGCGGGCAGCTCGGTGCCGAGATAGAGGCCTTCCTTCCAGTCGGGCCGGCCCGAGGTCAGCTCGCCGCCGAGCGGAAAGTAGCCACGCCACGCACGACCGCCCAGCGCCATGCGCCACCGCATCTTGGTGTCCTCCGGCAGCGCGAAGAAGCGGTGGCTCAGGTCTTCGAGCCGCTGCACCAGCGCCGCATCGACGCCGTGGCCCGTCACGTAGAAGAAGCCGTGCGCGCGGCAGGCCGCGCCGATCTGCGCGGCCACCGCATCGCGGCCGGACGTGCCCGCCACGAGGGGCGCCACGTCGATGAGGGGGAGGGATGCGAGGTTCGTCATGCGTCGCGTGCAAAAGGGGAGCGGATGTCGGACAGGAACTGCTGCGCACGCGGATGCTGCGGGCGGTTGAAGAAGTCGTCGGGCGTGGCGCGCTCCAGCACCTTGCCTTCGTCCATGAACAGCACGCGGTCCGCCACTTCGCGCGCGAAGCCCATCTCGTGCGTGACGCAGACCATGGTCATGCCGTCGCGCGTGAGGTCGCGCATCACCAGCAGCACCTCGCCGACCATCTCGGGGTCGAGCGCGCTGGTGGGCTCGTCGAACAGCATCAGCGGCGGCTGCATGGCCAACGCCCGGGCGATCGCCACGCGCTGCTGCTGGCCGCCCGAGAGTTCGCTCGGCCACGCATCGGCCTTGTTGGACAGGCCCACGCGGTGCAGCAGCGCCATCGCGCGCTCGTCGGCCTCCTGGCGCGACAGGCCGCGCAGCTGCATCGGCGCCATCGTGCAGTTCTGCAGCACCGTGAGGTGCGGGAACAGGTTGAACTGCTGGAACACGAAGCCGATGCGCGAGCGGAAGGCGTTCACGTCCAGGCCGCTCGCGTGGATGTCCTGGCCGTCGACCACGATGCGGCCCGACTGGATCGGCTCCAGCCGGTTGAAGGTGCGGATCAGCGTCGACTTGCCCGAGCCCGAGGGGCCGCACACGACCACCACCTCGCCCTTGTGGATGGTCTCGGTCACATCGACCAGGGCGTGATAGCTGCCGTACCACTTGTTGACTTTGTCGAGTTCGATCATGCGGTCACCTTGGCGGTGGCGGTGGAGATGCCGCGGCGCGCGAGCCGGCGTTCCAGCCAGTAGGCGAAGCGCGACAGGCCGAAGCAAAGAATGAAGTACGTGCCGCCCAGGATCAGGTAGATCTGGGCCGGCTTGGTGAACACCTGCGTGTTGATCTGCGTGGCGATGAACGACACCTCGGCCAGTCCGATGATGTAGCCCAGCGAGGTCTCCTTGATGGTCGAGACGAACTGGTTCACCAGCGAGGGCAGCATGCTGCGCAGCGCCTGCGGCAGCACCACCAGGCGCATCGCGCGGCCGTAGCCCAGCCCCAGCGCACGGGCGGTTTCCATCTGTCCGCGCGGCAGGCCCTGGATGCCGGCGCGCACGATCTCCGCGAGGTAGGCCGCATCGAAGATGACCAGCGCGATCAGCATGGTGGTGAACTGGTCGGTCTTCACGCCGGTGACGCTGGGCAGGAAGAAGTAGGCCCAGAAGATGACCATCAGCAGCGGCACCCCGCGCACCACGAACACGAAGCCGGTGACCGGCCAGCGCAGCCAGCGCCACGGGCTCACGCGCGCCAGGCCCAGCAAGATGCCCAGCGGCAGTGCCAGCACCAGGCCGCACGAGGCCAGCAGCAGCGTGAGCACCAGCCCGCCGAGCGGGCCGTTGGGGTACTGCCCGATGAGGAAGTACACCCAGTAGTCGTTGATGATTTCGATCATCGGCAATGGCCCCCACGCTCGGCACCGCGTGTGCTCGCTGCCCCCCGAGGGGGCCGCTCGCGCCTTGGGGCGGCCCGGCGTCGCTCGAACGCCGTCATATCGTCCTCACCGGAAAGCGGTGGTGGTACCACGTGGCCAGCCCCGTGATGACCAGCGACACCGTCAGGTATGCCGCGCTCGCGAACGCGAAGGACTCGAAGCTGCGAAAGGTCGCGCTCTCGACCTGGCCGGCCTGGTACATCAGCTCGGCCACGCCGATCACGGTGGCGATGGAGGTGTTCTTCCACAGGCTCAGTGTCTGCGAAATGAGTGGCGGCACCGTCACGCGCAGCGCCTGCGGCAGCACCACGCGGCGCATGGTGGCGAGGTAGCTGAAGCCCATGGCGCGGCCCGCCTCGAACTGCACGGTGGGAATCGCGCGGATGCCGCTGCGTATGTCTTCCGCCATGAAGGCCGCGGTGTAGAGCGCGAGCGCGATGATGGCGCTGTAGGCCTCGATGTGGCCCGCATAGAGCCATTGCTTGATGCCCTCAGGCAGCAGCTCGGGCGCACCGAAATACCAGAACAGCATGTGGGCGAGCAGCGGGATGTTGCGTATCGACTCCACGTAGGCAAAGCCCAGCCAGCGCAGCGGCGCGAAGGGCGACAGCCGCAGCATGGCCACCACCAGCGCGATGGGCAGGGCCAGCACCAGCGCGGCCACGAGCAGCTGCAGCGACAGCAGCAGGCCCGCGACCAGCATGTCGTGGTACTTGCCGGTGAGCAGCAAGGAATAGTCGAACAGGGGCATGGGGGGCGACAGTATCACTGCCGCGTGGGGGATTCGCTCCCTCCCCCGCTGGGGGAGGGTTGGGGCGGGGGCACGGCGGCGGCTGTTACGGCGCGGTGCCTCCTATATGGAGGCCGCGTGCCCCCATCCCGGCCTTCCCCCAGCGGGGGAAGGAGAAAGACCGAAGACCGGGGGTCAGTCGATCTTGTCGCTGTCGAGCTTGAAGTCGCGCGTCTGGAAGCCCGAGGCCGTCGTCGGCCCGTACCACTTCACGAAGATCTTCTGCGCCTCACCCGACTTCTCGAGCTCGCGCAGCGTGTCGTCCACCACCGCCTTCAGGCCGCTCTCGCCCTTCTTGATGCCGATGGCCAGCGCCTCGGTGCTCAGGTTCTGCTTGAGGACCACGTACTGCGCCTTCTGCGGGCCCAGCTTGGCGTAGCTGCGCAGCAGCGCCGCCTCGTCGTCCACGTAGCCCACGCCCTTGCCCTGCTGCAGCGCCTGGAAGGCCTGCTGGCTGGTGTCGAAGGTCACGACCTCGACGTTGGGCACCGCCTTGCGGATGTTGGGCTCCTGCGTGCCGCCGCGGATGGTCAGCACCTTCTTGCCCGCGAGCTGCGGCACCTCGGTGATGCCGCTGTCCTTCTTCACGATGGCCTTCTGGCCGGTGACGAAGGTGGTGAGCGAGAAGTCGATCTGCGCCTCGCGCTCCTTGTTGTGCGTGAGGCCGGCGGCCACCAGGTCCACATGGCCCTGCTGCAGCTCGGGAATGCGCGCGGCCACGGCAATCTGCTTGAGCACCGGCTTCACGCCGATCTTCCTGGCGATGGCGTTCACCAGGTCGACCTCGTAGCCGACGATCTGGCGCGTCTTCGGGTCGACGAAGGTCGCGGGCTCGTCGGTGCCGAGCACGCCGACGACCAGCTCGCCCTTCTTCTTGATGTCGGCCAGCTGGTCGGCGTGGGCGACGGTGCCCAGCAGCAGGGTGGACGCGGCGACGGCCGCGGCAATCAGGTTCAAGCGCATGTTCTTCTCCTTGAGGGATGGCAGGGCGAGACCATATCAATAAAACCTCAGATCATTAAATGGTCAATTCATATATCGACATGTGTGCGTGGCTATGAGGCCGGCGTGGGCCACGGCTGCCTCCTGCCTGTGTGGCTGCTGAAGGTGCCGCCGCCTGCCTGGGTTAAATTCGCGGCGCCCCACGCGCTGCGGCGCTCCTGCCGCTCTCCTGCGGCCTGCGTCCCGCGTCCCATCCAGCGAGCTCCCCATGATCATCAAACCCCGCGTGCGCGGCTTCATCTGCGTCACGACCCATCCCACCGGCTGCGAGGCCAACGTCAACCAGCAGATCGCCTACGTGAAGGCCCAGGCGCCCATCGCGGGCGGGCCGAAGAAGGTGCTGGTGATCGGTGCATCGACCGGCTACGGTCTGGCCGCGCGCATCACCGCGGCCTTCGGCTGCGGGGCCGACACGCTGGGCGTGTTCTTCGAACGCGCGGGCAGCGAGACCAAACCCGGTTCGCCCGGCTGGTACAACACCGCCGCCTTCCACCGCGCCGCCGCCGCCGAAGGCCGCTATGCGAAGAGCATCAACGGCGACGGCTTTTCCGACGCGGTGAAGCAGCAGACCATCGACACCATCCGCTCCGACCTCGGCCAGGTCGACCTGGTCGTCTACAGCCTGGCCGCGCCGCGGCGCACGCACCCGAAGACGGGGCAGGTCTTCAACTCGGTCCTCAAGCCCATCGGCAAGCCGGTGAACCTGCGCGGCCTCGACACCGACAACGAGACCGTGAAGGAGACCGTGCTCGAAGCGGCCACGCAGGAAGAAATCGACAACACCGTGGCCGTGATGGGCGGTGAAGACTGGCAGATGTGGATCGACGCGATGCAAGCGGCGGGCGTGCTGGCCGAAGGCGCGAAGACCACGGCCTTCACCTACCTGGGCGAGCAGATCACCCACGACATCTACTGGAACGGCTCCATCGGCGCGGCGAAGAAAGACCTCGACCAGAAGGTGCTCGGCCTTCGCAAGACGTTGGCCGCGAAGGGCGGCGACGCGCGCGTGTCGGTGCTCAAGGCAGTGGTCACGCAGGCCAGCTCGGCCATTCCGATGATGCCGCTGTACCTGTCGCTGCTGTTCAAGGTGATGAAGGAGCAGGGCACGCACGAGGGCTGCATCGAGCAGGTGCACGGCCTGTATGCCGAGAGCCTCTACGGCAGCGCACCGCACATCGACGGCGAAGGCCGCCTGCGCGCGGACTACAAGGAACTGGCGCCGCAGGTGCAGTCGCGCGTGCAGGAACTCTGGCCGCAGGTGACCAACGACAACCTCTACGAACTCACCGATTTCGCCAGCTACAAGACCGAGTTCCTGCGGCTGTTCGGCTTCGCGGTGGACGGTGTCGACTACGCGGCCGACGTGAACACCGACGTGGACATTCCCGGCCTCGTGCAGGTCTGAAAAGCAAACGAACAGACCCGAGGAGATACTCCCGCCCATGCAGATTCAAGACAAGCCGCCCGCCGGCACGCCCTTCGAGTGGATCGGCGGCGAACCCAAAGTGGAGGCGCTGGTCGAGCGCTTCTACGACCTGATGGACCTCGAGCCCGGCTACGCGCAGCTGCGCGCCGTGCACGGCACCAGCCTGGACAACGCACGCCAGCGCCTGTTCTGGTTCCTGTGCGGCTGGCTCGGCGGCCCGCAGCACTACACCGACCGCTTCGGCCATCCGATGCTGCGCGCGCGCCATCTGCCGCAGAGCATCGGTGGGCACTCCATCGGCATCAAGGAGCGCGACCAGTGGCTGGCCTGCATGGACCAGGCCATGGGCGAGACGGGCGTGCCGGAAGACCTGCGCGAACGCCTGCGCGACTCTTTTTTCAAGACCGCTGACTGGATGCGCAATCGCGGCGAATGACCGACCCCACAACGATTTCGAAAGACGCTTCCCTCATCATGAATTCCATCGTCATCATCGGCGGCGGCCACGCCGCGGCCCAGTTGTGCGCCGGCCTTGCGGAAGCAGGGCAGGGCGCGCGCGTGCACCTGGTCTGCGAAGAGGCCTGCGAGCCGTACCACCGCCCGCCGCTGTCCAAGGCCTTCCTCAAGAGCGCCGAAGAGGTCACGCAGCCGCACAAGGCCGCCGACTGGTACCGCGAAGCGGGCATCACGCTGCACCTGGGCGATGCGGCCGTGGCCATCGACCGCGAGGCGCACACCGTCACGCTGCGCTCCGGCGCGGTGCTGCCGTGGGAGCGCCTGGTGCTGGCCACCGGCACGCGTGCGCGCCAGATGCCTGACCTGAAGCCGGGCCTGGAGAACGTCGCCAGCCTGCGCGCCGCCGACGAGGCGCATCGCCTGCGCGCGCGGCTCGCCTCGGCCGAGCGCGTCACCGTGCTGGGCGGCGGTTTCATCGGGCTCGAAGTGGCGGCCACCGCCCAGGCGCTCGGCAAGTCGGTGCAGGTGATCGAAAGCGCGCCGCGCCTGCTGGGCCGCGCCGTGTCGCCCGAGCTGTCGGCACACGTGCTCGCCACGCACCGCGCGGCGGGCATCGACATCGTGCTCGGCGCGCAGACCGGCGCGTTCGAGGTCGAGGGCGACCGGCTGTTGTCGGTGCAGGTCAACGGCGTGAAGCAGCCGGTCGACCTGCTGCTGCTGGGCATCGGCGCGGTGCCCGAGACCGCGCTCGCGCAGGCGGCCGGCATCGAATGCGCCGACGGCATCGTGGTCGACGCACAGATGCAGACCAGCGCGGCCGGTGTGCTGGCGGTGGGCGACTGCACACGCTTTCCCGACCGCCGCGCGGGCCGCGTGTTGCGGCTCGAATCGGTGCAGAACGCCAACGACCAGGCCCGCACGGCCGTCGCCACGCTGACCGGCGCGGGCCGCGATCACGATGCGGTGGCGTGGTTCTGGTCCGACCAGGGCAGCATGCGCCTGCAGATGGCGGGCCTGATGCCGGCCGAAGGCACGCCGGGCCTGACCAGCGTGCGCCGCCCCGGCCCCAAGCCCGAGGCGTTCTCGCTGTTCCACTATGTCGACGGGCAGCTCGTGTGCGTGGAGTCGGTGAACGCGCCGGTCGATCACATGATGAGCCGCAAGCTGCTCGAAGCGGGGCGCAGCCCGGATGCGGCGGCTGTGGCTGACGTGTCGGTGCCGTTGAAGAACCACTTGGCCTGAAGCCGCCGCGTCTTGCTCCCTCCCCCGCTGGGGGAGGGTTGGGGTGGGGGCTCGCCGGCGATCAAGACATCGCAGCCTGTGCAAAGGCCGCGTGCCCCCATCCCCGCCTTCCCCCAAAGGCGGAAGGGGCCAGACTCAGCGCCGCACGGGCGCCAGCAGCACCACCAGCGCCCCCGCCCCGCCTTCGGCCGGCTTGGCCTGCACGAAGGCGATGACTTCGTTCTTCTGGATCAGCCAGCGCTGCGCCTTCGTCTTCAGCACCGGCTGCTTGCCCGGCGAGCCCAGCCCCTTGCCGTGCACCACGCGCACGCAACGCAGCCCCTGCTTGTGGGCGGTGCGGATGAAGCCGCCGAGCGCCTCGCGCGCCTCGTCGCTGCGCAGGCCGTGCAGGTCGAGGTGCGCCTGGATGGACCATTCGCCCTTGCGCAGCCGTGCCGTCACGCCGGTGCCGATGCCGGGGCGGCGGAAGCTCATGGCGTCGTCCACGTCGAGCAGCGTGGTCACGTCGAACTCGTCGGACAGCGACTCGCGCAGCACGCGCTGCTCGTCGAGCTGGTGCTGCACCGGGATGGGCGCGGGCCGATCGGGCGCGAGCGGCACCGACGCCTTGCGGCGCAGCGGCTCGGTGGCACCGATGGCGCGGGCGAACAGGTCCTTTTCGGCCGCGCGCCTGCGTTCGGCCGCGGCCTGGGCAGCCGCTTCGGCGGCTTCGCGTTCGCGCGTTTCGGCAAGCACGCGCTGCACCTGCTTCAGGTCGGCCAGGTTCTTGAGGGAGGGGGGACGCGATGCCATCAGAGCAGCCCTTTCTCGGCCATCGAGAAACTCTGCCCGGGGCTCACGATGACGTGGTCGAGCACCCGCACATCCACCAGGGCCAGCGCGGCGCGCAGCGTTTGCGTGAGCGACTCGTCCGCGCGCGAGGGCTCGATGCTGCCGCTCGGGTGGTTGTGCGACAGCACCACGGCCGCGGCCTGGTGGTGAATGGCGCGAGTGACCACTTCGCGCGGGTAGACGCTGGTCTGCGTGAGCGTGCCGCGAAACAGCTCTTCCAGCGCGATCAGGCGGTGCTGCACGTCGAGGAACACCACCGCGAACACTTCGTGGGGGCGCGAGCCGATGTGCAGCTGGAGGTATTGCTTGACCGTATCGGGGGAGTCGAACACCGTGCGTTCGCGCAGCTGCTCGCCCATGGCGCGGCGGGCCAGCTCGAGCACCGCGATCAGCTCGGAGCGCTTGGCGCTGCCGCCCATGCCCTTCACGGTCTTGAGCTCGTCGGCGCCGGTGTGCAGCAGGCCCGACAGGCCGCCGAAGCGTTCGAGCAACTGCTGCGCCAGCTGCAGCACGTTCTGGCCCGCCACCCCGGTGCGCAGCAGCAGGGCCAGCAGCTCGGCGTCCGCAAGCGCGGCGGCCCCGCGCGAGATGAGTTTTTCGCGCGGGCGGGCGGCGAGAGGGAGGTCCTTGAATGCCATGAAACCCTGGGTGAAACCTTGGCGGAGCCGGGTGGAAGTCCCGCTCCTTAAAATGAGGGCCAGTTTATCGGGACACCCACCTTGTCTTTGCCCACCTCTGATGCCCCCATGTCCCAAGTTGTGACTTCCGGCTCCTTCCTGACCCTGCACTACCGGCTGGCCGGCCCCGCGGGCGACATCATCAACACCTTCGCCGACAAGCCCGCGACCCTGTCGCTGGGCACCGGCGAGCTTTCTCCCGCCATGGAGCAGCGCCTGATGGGCCTGGAAGAGGGCACGCACGCCACCTTCGAGCTGCCCGCCGGCGAGGCCTTCGGCGAGCGCAACCCCGACATGCAGCAGTGGGTGGCCCGCACGCTGCTCGCGAAGATGGGCGACCCCGACGAGAAGTACGCCACGGGCGACGTGGTGCAGTTCCCCACGCCCGACGGCACCGGCAGCTACGCCGGTGCGGTGGTGGAAGCCAGCGACACGGCGGTGCGCTTCGACTTCAACCACCCGCTGGCCGGCCAGCCCGTGACTTTCGAAGTGAAGCTGATCGGCGTGCTATGAACCCGGCCATTTCCGAAGTCCTCCTTGCCGAGCCGCGCGGTTTCTGCGCCGGCGTCGACCGCGCCATCGAGATCGTGGAGCGCGCGCTGGCCAAGTTCGGCGCACCGATCTATGTGCGCCACGAGATCGTGCACAACACCTACGTGGTGAACGAACTCAAGGCCAAGGGCGCGATCTTCATCGAGGAGCTGTCCGACGTGCCGCCCGGCGCCACGCTGGTGTTCAGCGCGCACGGCGTGAGCAAGGTGGTGGAGCAGGAGGCGCGCGACCGCGGCTTCGAGATCTTCGACGCCACCTGCCCGCTGGTGACCAAGGTGCACGTCGAGGTGGCCAAGCTCGCCAAAGAGGGCTACGAGTTCATCATGATCGGCCACAAGGGCCACCCCGAGGTCGAGGGCACGATGGGCCAGCTCACGAGCGGCATCCACCTGGTGGAAGACGTGGCCGACGTGGCCAGGGTCTCGCCGGGCCAGACGGACAAGCTCGCCGTGGTCACGCAGACCACGCTCAGCGTGGACGACGCCGCCGAGATCGCCGCCGCCGTGCGTGCGCGCTTTCCGAAGGTGCGCGAGCCCAAGCAGCAAGACATCTGCTACGCCACCCAGAACCGCCAGGACGCGGTGAAGATCATGAGCCCGCAGGTCGACCTGGTGATCGTGGTCGGCAGCCCCACCAGCTCCAACAGCAACCGCCTGCGCGAGCTGGCCGAGCGCCTGGGCACCGAGAGCTACATGGTCGATTCCGCCGAAGAGCTCCAGCCCGAATGGTTCGAAGGCAAGACCCGCATCGGCCTCACGGCCGGCGCCTCGGCGCCCGAAGTGCTGGTGCGCGAGGTGATCGACCGCGTGCGCGCGTTGGGCGCGGTGTCGGTGCGCAAGATGGACGGCATCGAGGAAACCATCAAGTTTCCGCTCCCCAAGGGCCTCAAGCTCGACGACATTCCCCCTCCCGGACACATCTCTTGAACGACACGACAACGAATCACTGGCGCTCTGAAATCGATAGCGCCGCTGCCAGGCTGGACGCCCGTGCTGGGCACTTTTTGCGCCAAACCCCGCTGTGGAAGCTGCCGGCCGCCGCATTCGGCGTCGACGCGCCGGGCGCCGAGGTCTGGCTCAAGCTGGAGCACATGCAGGTCAGCGGCAGCTTCAAGGCGCGCGGCATGATGAACCGGCTGCTGGCCAACGACATTCCCGCCAGCGGCGTGGTCGTGGCCTCGGGCGGCAACGCCGGCATTGCCACCGCCGCCGCGGCGCAGGCGCTGGGCGTGCCCTGCCAGGTGTTCCTGCCCGGCGTGTCGCCCGAAGCCAAGCGCGCGCGCCTGCGTGCGCTCGGCGCCGAAGTGGTGGTGGTCGGCCAGCTGTACCCCGACGCGCTGGCCGCCTGCCTCACGCGCCAGAAGGAATCGGGCGCCTTGCTCACCCATGCCTACGACCAGCCCGAAGTGGTGGCCGGTGCCGGCACGCTGGGCCGCGAAATCGAAGCGCAGGGTGGCGTGCCCGACGCGGTGCTCGTGAGCGTGGGCGGCGGCGGCCTCATCGGCGGCCTGGCCGGCTGGTTCGAGAAGCGCGCCCGCGTGGTGGCGCTCGAGCCCGACAAGGCCCCCACGCTGTACCGTGCCCGCGAAGCCGGCGAGCCGGTCGACGTGGATGTGAGCGGCATCGCCGCCGATTCGCTGGGCGCGCGCCGCATCGGCCACATCGCCTGGGAGATCACGCAGCAGCAGGTGGAACACGCGCTGCTGCTGTCCGACGAAGCCATCCGCACCGCGCAGCAGTGGCTGTGGAAGGAACTCAAGCTCGCCGTGGAGCCGGCCGCCGCGCTGCCGCTGGCGGCGCTGCAGACCGGCGCCTACGTGCCGCGCGCGGGCGAGAAGGTGTGCCTGATCGTCTGCGGCGCCAATGTCGACCCCGCCACCGTCGCCTGACAGCCCCAGAAACCCGAACTCTAGAATCGACCGATGCTCGACATCACCCTGCTCCGCAAAGACCTGGCCTCCGCTGTGGCCGGCCTCGAAAAACGCAAGAAGAACCAGCCCTACCTCGACGTGTCGGCGTTCACCGCGCTCGAGGCCGAGCGCAAGACCGTGCAGACCCGCAGCGAGGAAATCCAGGCGCGCCGCAACACGCTGAACAAGCAGATCGGCCCGCTCAAGGCCAAGGGCGAGTCCACCGATGCGCTGATGGCCGAAGTCAATGCGCTGAAGGCCGAGCAAGAGTCGCAATCGAAGCGCCTCGACGAGATCCAGCCCGAGCTGCATGCGCTGCTGCTCGCCGTGCCCAACCTGCCGCACGCCAGCGTGCCGCTGGGCGAAGACGAAACCGGCAACGTCGAAGTGCGCCGCTGGGCCCCGCAAGGCGGCGCCGGCGCCAACGCCGTGCCCTTGGCCTTCGCGCCCAAGGATCACGTCGACCTGGGCGCGCCGCTGGGCCTCGACTTCGAGATGGGCGCCAAGCTCGCCGGCTCGCGCTTCACCGTCATGAAGGGCCCGATCGCGCGGCTGCACCGCGCGCTGGCGCAGTTCATGATCGACACGCAGACCGAGAAGCACGGCTACACCGAGTGCTACGTGCCCTACATCGTCAACGCCGCCACGCTCAGCGGCACCGGCCAGCTGCCCAAGTTCGAGGGCGACCTGTTCGCCGCGAAGAAGGGCGGCCAGGACGGCGAGCCCGCGCCCGACCATTCGGCGCTGTACCTCATTCCGACCAGCGAAGTTCCGCTGACCAACTTCGTGCGCGACGAGGTGGTGGCCGAGTCGCAACTGCCCATCAAGCTCACGGCCCACACGCCGTGCTTCCGCTCCGAAGCGGGCAGCGCAGGCCGCGACACGCGCGGCATGATCCGCCAGCACCAGTTCGACAAGGTCGAGATGGTGCAGGTCGTGCACCCCGACACCAGCTACGACGCGCTCGAGCAGATGACCGGCCACGCCGAGGCGGTGCTGCAGGCGCTGGAGCTGCCCTACCGCGTGGTGCTGCTGTGCACCGGCGACATGGGTTTCGGCGCCACCAAGACCTACGACCTGGAAGTGTGGCTGCCGGCGCAGGACACCTACCGCGAGATCAGCTCGGTGTCGAACTGCGAAGCCTTCCAGGCGCGCCGCCTGCAGGCCCGCTTCAAGAATGCCAACGGCAAGAACGAACTGGTGCACACCCTGAACGGCTCCGGCCTGGCCGTGGGCCGCGCGCTGGTGGCGGTGCTGGAGAACCACCAGAACGAAGACGGCTCGATCAACGTGCCGGCTGCGTTGCGCCCGTACATCGGCGGCGCTGAAATCTTGCGCGCCTGATTCTTTTTGTAGAAACGCCTTCAATTACCCGTATAATCGAAGGCTCGACAGACACCGGAGAGGTGGCAGAGTGGTCGAATGTACCTGACTCGAAATCAGGCGTACTAGCGATAGTACCGAGGGTTCGAATCCCTCCCTCTCCTCCAAGAATGGCCCCGCAAGGGGCTATTTTTTTGCCTGTACGTTCCCGAGCCCGCAAAAAAGGCGTTGCGCGGGGACCGGCCCCGGCGCAACGCCCCGGTCGCTGAAATTCAGCCCGCCCGGCCTATTCGATCCTGAACACGAACTCCTGCGTCGCCAGGATCTCCGCATCCCCCGTCGTCTGGCATTCGTAGCGCATCATGGCCGAGCGCACGGCCGACTGGTACACCTTCGGCCCCGACAGGAAGCGCACCTCCGTCACACGTCCGCCCTTGATGCGCACCTCTGCCTTCACCACGCCGCTCGTGCCTTCGTCCAGCGCCTTGCGCGGCATTTCGGGCTTGACCTGCTTCGGGCACGCAACGGCAATGTCCGTCGAAGTCGACTGCGCCGGGGGAGCCGGCGGCGCGGGTGGCGCAGGCGGTGCGGCCGGCGGCAGCGCGACCGGCTCCTGGCTTTGCACCGCCGTGACCGCAGGCGCGGTGCTCGGCGGCGGTGTCACGGCCGGCGGTGGCACGTAGGCCGGCTTCGGCGGCGGCGGGGCCTTGGGCGTTTCCTGCTTGATGACCTTCTTCGGCGGCGGCGGTGGGGGAGGAGGTGGCGGCGGCAGCTTGACCTCCGCGATGATCGTCGCGTCCATCGGCTTCTTGATCATCTCCACCGCCTGGCGGGCCAGGCCCGAGACCAGCGCATAGCCGACCAGCACATGGAACAGCACCATCACGCCGATGCCCACGGGGCCGAAGCGCGACTTGGGGTCGAAGTCGTTGGCGCGGCTCATGGAACGAACTGCTCCGAACCCATGATGCCCAGCTTGGTCAGGCCCGAGCGCTGCGCAGAGGCCATCACGCCGGCCACCACGTTGTACTTGGCCAGCTTGTCGGGCCTCAGGTGCACCTCGGGCTGCACCGGCTGCGCAGCGACCTGCTCGAAGCGCCGCTCCACCTCGGCCAGCTCGCCCACGGCCTCGCCGTTCCACAGCACGGTGCTGCGTGCGTCGATGTCGATGCGCAGCACCTCGGGCTTGATGTCGCTCGGCGGCGGGTTGCCGTTGGGCATGTTGAGGTTCACCGCGTGCAGCTGGATCGGGATGGTGATGATCAGCATGATCAGCAGCACCAGCATCACGTCGATCAGCGGGGTGGTGTTGATGTCCATCATGGGCTCGTCGGACGGCGCGCCGCTGCGGCGCCCCTGTTTTTCTTTTCGCATGGCTGTGCCTTCTCAGTTGCGCGCGGGGGGCTCGGTGATGAAGCCCACCTTCACGATGCCGGCCGACTGGCACGCGAAGATGATCTTGCCCACCGGCTCGTAGTCGGAATGCCAGTCGCCGCGGATGTGCACCTCGGGCTGCGGCGTCATCGCGGCCACCTTCTTCAGCCGCTCGGCCAGGCTCGTCACGTCGCGCACGGGGGTGTCGTACCAGTAGATGCGCCCCGCGGCGTCCACCGACAGCACCACGGTCTCGGGCTTGCTTTCGCGCACCTCGTTGCGCTGCTTCGGCACGTCCACCGGCACCGAGTAATTGACCACCGGAATGGTGATGAGGAAGATGATCAGCAGCACCAGCATCACGTCGACCAGCGGCGTGGTGTTGATGGCGGCAATGGCCTGTTCCTCGTCGCCCCCGGCGGATGGGATGTTCATCGCCATGGTGTGGGTCGCTCGCTTGCGTGCGGTGTCGCGGCGCTCAGGCCGGGGCGCTGCCGGCCAGGATCACCGAGTGCAGCTCGCCGCTGAACTCGCGCACGTCGTCCATCACGGTGATGTTGCGGCGCAGGAGCCAGTTGTAGCCCAGCACCGCGGGCACCGCCACGGCCAGGCCGATGGCCGTCATGATGAGCGACTCGCCCACCGGCCCGGCCACCTTGTCGATCGACGCCTGCCCCGCGATGCCGATGGCGGTGAGCGCGTGGTAGATGCCCCAGACCGTGCCGAACAGGCCGACGAAGGGCGCGGTGGAGCCCACGGTGGCCAGCAGCGACATGCCGTTGCTCAGGCGGCGCTGCACGCGCTCCGTCGCGCGGTGGATGCACAGGTCGACGAAGTCTGCAAAGTCGACCTTGCCGCGCAGGCCGTCGTGCTTGCGCGTGGCGTGCACGCCCGCGTCGGCGATGAAGCGGAAGGGGCTGCCCTCGGCCAGCCGCTCGGTGCCGGCCTGCACGGTGCCTTCGTTCCAGAACGCGTTGTCGACCTCTTTCGCCTGGCGGCCCATGCGCATCTGCTCGAGCAGCTTGGTGACGATCACGTACCAGCTGCCCATCGACATGATCGCCAGGATGAGCAGCACGGTCTTGGCCACCAGGTCGCTCTGCGCCCAGAGCGCGCCCACGCCGTAGGGGTTGTCGACCTTGGCTGCGGCGGGTGCCGACACGGCGGGTGCCGCGGTCGGCGTTGCAGCTGCCGAGGCTGCCGGCGCGGAAGCGGCTGCGGCCGCGGGTTCGGCCGCCGCTGCAGGGGCCGCGGCGGCCTGTGCTTTGGCAGCGTGCGGCGTGGCGGCCAGTGTGAGTGCCAGAACGAACGGGGCGGCCGCGGCCATCAGCTTTGCGCAGAAGGTTTTCATCATGAGTGACTCCAAAAAAACAATACGTGTCCAGCTTCAGGCCGCGGGCTTGGCCGCATGCCAACCCAGGGCCTTGCCCCAGACGGCGTGCACGCCCGCACCGTTGCCGCGCACGACGTGGTAGCGGTCGTAGGGCGCGGCCGTCATGCAGGCGTGGTGCGGCAGGATGCGCACGCGGCTGCCCAGGGGCAGGGCGTCGAACATGGCCTGCACGGCCGCCTTGCCGTCGCCTTCGCAGGCGACCAGGCCGTGCTCCTGGTGCAGCTCCGCCACGCGCAAGCCGGGCAGCGGCGTCGTGCCCTGCGCATGGCACACCAGCCCGAAGCCCAGGCCGTCGCGAAACTCCGCGCCCGACGCGTCCTTCGACAGCGCGAGCGCGCCCGCGTCGATCAGCACCCGGCGCGAGCGCGGGTTGTGCCCGATCACCGTGGCCAGCACCGACAACGCGATGTCCTCGATGCGGCAGATGCCGCGCGCGGCCTGGTCCAGATCGAAGAAGGTGTAGACGCCGGGGCGCATTTCGGTGACGCCGTCGAGCCGGTCGGCGCACACCGCCGTCGGCGTGGCGCCCACGCTGACCGTGCCCACCTCGAAGCCGGCCGCGCGCAGCCGTGCGGCCGCATGCACCGCGCCGGCCCGCTCGCCCTCGGCAATGCCGCGGATCGCCGCCAGCCCGGCGGCGTGGTAGCTGTGGCCCGCATGCGTGAGCACGCCGGCCAGTTGCAGCGGCTCGCTGTCTTGCACTTCTCGCGCAATGGCCAGCAGTGCCTCGTCGTCGGGCGCGACGCCACCGCGCCCGCCGCCGGTGTCGATCTCGATCAGCAGGGCGAACTTCGCACCCAGTGCGCGCGCACGCGCGGCCGCGGCCTGCACCGCCTCCACGCAATCGGCGAGCAAGGTCACGCGCGCGCCGTGCGTGCGCTGCACCAGGTGCAGCGCATCGATCTTGCCCGCGTCGATGCCCACCGCGTAGGTGATGTCGAGGAAGCCGTGGCTGGCGAAGTAGTCCGCCTCGGCCACGGTCGACACCGTGATGGCGCCGCTGTGCCCGCGCGTGGCCAGGCGCGCGACCTCCACCGATTTGGAGGTCTTCAGGTGCGGGCGCAGCGCCACGCCGTGGCGCGCCGCGCGCTGCGCCATCGCCTCGCAGTTGCGCTCGAGCACCGTGCGGTCCAGCAGCAGCGCGGGCGTGGTGAGTTCGGCCAGCACCGTGCGGCCGAGTTCCATCATCGCGCCCATCCGAGCTCCGCCATCATCAGGTCGACCGCTTGCGCGATCTGCTGCACGAAGGGTGGCAACAGTACCAGCGTCATGTGCGCGGAGCCCTCCACCAGCTGCACGCGGCCCCGCGTCGACAGCCCCGCATGGTCCTGCTGGTATTCGGGCCAGCGTCGCTGGACCTCCGTGGCGCCTTCGGCACCGGCCGGCAACTTGTCCAGCGCCGCCCACAGCACCGCGAGCGGACGCGCGCCCAGGTCGGGCGATGCCGCGGCCTGCTGCGTGACCTGCGGCAGGCCCGTGTGCTCCGAGACCATCGTGTCGATGGCCTCGGGCGTGTAGGTCGCCTTCAGCTGCCGCACGACCTCGGGCATGTCGGCGAACATCGCCTCGATCGGCGCCATCTCCGGCGGCGGCGCGCCGCCGGCCTGGAAGGCGATGCGTTTCTCGCGCTCGGCGGCCAGGTGCGCCTGCGGCAGGGGCTGCCTGAACGATTCGCACTGGTCCGGGTGGCTGGCATCGAGCATCACCAGCCCCACCACCTGCTCGGGATACAGCCCCGTGTAGATGCGGTTGAGCAGCCCGCCCATCGAATGGCCGACCAGCACGACCGGCCCGGTCACGCCGGCCGCCGTCAGCAGCGCGTGCAGCCGGTGCGCATTGCGCTGGCCGTCGAAGGGCTCGGGGTCGGTGTCGCTCCAGCCCATGCCGGGGCGGTCGTAGGCAACCACCGGGTACCTGGCCGACAGCGCCTGCCGCAGCCGCCCGTAGGTCGCCGAGGCGCAGCCGCCGCCGGCCTCGATCACCAGCGTCGGCTGCAGCGCGCCGGCCGGTGCCGGGCCGCTGCGCTGCAGGTGCATGGCGAGCCCGCCGATGTCGTACAGCTCGCCGGGCGCGGCGATCTTCCATGGCTTGGCCGCCTGCGTCGGCAGGCGCCTGGGCGCTTCCACGCGCGGCCAGTAGTCGAGGTCGCGCACGCGGTACGGCAGGTTGGCGAAGTCGGTGCTCAGCGAGGCCGGCGTCGACACATACAGCACCGACTTGGCGATGGGGCCGAACTCGGCATGAAAGTGTTGCGCCGACTTCACGATGACCAGCTTCTTGGTCGCGAGGTCGATGCCCAGGCCCGTGAAGAGGTCGGTGCCGATGACCTGGTTGCGCTTGCTGATGAGCACGATGTCCACGCCGTCGGCGGCCTGCACCCACACGCACGGGCCCATGGGCGTGCGCACGCCCGAGAGGCCGCCCTGCGAATGCGCCTCCACCACGCGCTTGACGGTCACGTGCAGGTCGATCGGGTCGCCCGAGGCCGGGCCGCACTTGCCGCCCAGGCGCAGCTCGAAGCTCGCGCCCTCGCCCGCGTCGCGGCACAGCTGCACCGCGCCCAGGTCCCACACGCCGCCGAAGGCCACATCGCCGATGCCGCGCTCGACCACCGCACGCAGCATGAAGGTGCTGTCGCTGGTGGCGCCGCCGCCGGCGTTGTCGGCGGTGTCGGCAATGACCACGGGGCCGTCGGGCGTGGCCATGGCTTTGGCGAGCGTCTCTTCGATCGAGAGCGAGGGCACGCCGGTCTCATGGCGCAGGTCCCAGAAGGCGCGGCCCAGTTCCTCCGCGAGCCTGGCGGCGAGCGCGGGGTCGTTGTCGGTCACCACCCACAGCTTGGCGCCCGACTCGGGCACGTCGGCCCAGGGGAAGCCATGGCCCAGCGACACCGAGAGCACGCCCGGCAGCTGTTCGGCAGCCTGCATGCGGCGCACGAAGCCGGCCATCGGTTCGCGCGTCGTGTGCCACTTGCCGACCATGCGGCAGTCGTGCACGGCCGTCACGGGGTGCACGCGGCCCTGCGCGGTGTCGACGACGATGCGGATCAGTTCGCTCAGGCGATCGAACGCGTCGGTGTGCGGATATTCCTTGTAGCAAATGATCACGTCCGACTCGGTCAGCATCTGCTGCGTGAAGTGGCAGTGCAGGTCGAGCGACACGCCGATGGGCACCTTCGGCCCGACGATCTCGCGCACGCGCGAGATCACGTCGCCTTCGCAATCGTCGTAGCCGTCGGCCACCATCGCGCCGTGCAGCACGAGGATCACGCCGTCCACCGGGCCGGCCTTGCGCAGGTCGTCCAGGATCTCGTCGCGCAGGCGCTCGTACACCGTGCGCACGGTGCGCCCCAGCGGCTGCGCGAAGGCCAGCACGCTCTCGACCGTCTCGTGGCCCTCGGCGGCCAGTTGCTTGCGCACCTCCACCGCGTACATGCCGTAGCCGTTGGCGTCGCGCGTGCTGGCGTCGCCGTGGAACACGCCGTATTCGTCGAAGCTGCCCTGCCCGGTGGGGGCGGAGACGAAGGTGTTGGTCTCGGTGGCCAAAAGGGTGGTGAAGAACTTCATGCGCGTGGCTCCTGGCGGGCGAGGTGGATGTTTCGGGTGCGCAGCGTGTCCAGCCGCAGTCCCACGACCCGGCCCGCCTTGCGCTCCACGTTGAGAACCGACTTGCCCATGCGGGCCAGCACCGGGTCGGTCGAGGTGAGCGTCATCACGTCGGCCGACAGCGGCGCGAGCGCGCACACGTGCTGGCCATGGCGGCCCTGCACCGTGAGCAGCAGCGTGCCGTCGACCAGTGCCATGTGCGCGGTCGCGTCGAGGTCGGCGCTGGTGTAGTCACCGCACAGCTGCTCGGCGAGCGAGGCGGCGTCAGGCGCCGTGTCGGCCAGGCGTTCGAAGCGGCGCGGCAGGCCGCCTTCGTGCAGCACCAGGCTGTCGGGTGCGCGCCGGGGGTCGATGTCGCTCGCGTCGAGCACGAGATCGTTCACGGGCAGGTCCTGCAGGCCCAGCCACAGCTTGCCGTCGCCCTGGTGCATCGGGTGCGCGGGCGAGGCCTGCCAGGACATGGCCAGCTTGCCCGCGACGTCTGCAAAGCCGAGCACGCTGCCGGTGGACGGCGCGTGGTAGTGCTGGCCGACCAGCGCGGGGAAGTCGCTGGCCAGCGGGCGCACCTCGGGCGGCGCGAGCGCGTCGCCCAGTAGCAGCTCGACCACCTTGAGGGCCAACGGCGAGGGCGCCACCGCGGCGCCGTTCACCATCACGATGATGTCCAGCCCGTGGCTGGGCACGCTGAGCATCTGCGACGTGGCGCCCAGCACCGCGCCCGCGTGATGGACGATCTCCACGCCGCGGTACGGGTGGCGCGCCAGCCCGAAGCCGTAGGTCACCCTGGAGCCCGAAGACAGCGTGGTGGGTTCGGACAGCAGGGCCCAGCTCTTCGCGCTGCCCACGATCTTGTCGCTGGCGCGCATGTGCGCCTGCCAGCGCAGCATGTCGTCCACCGTCGACACCAGCGAGCCGCCGCCGTCGAGCTCGCACGGGTACACGCCGCGCTGCCAACCGCCGCCGGGCGCGGGCATGTAGAGGCCGGCCAGGCCGGGCACCACGTCGAGGTCGGTCGCCACGGAGAAGGTGTCAGGCATGCCCAACGGGCCGAAGAGGCGCGCCTTCAAGAAGTCGTTGAAGCTCTGGCCGCTCACGCGCTCGACGATCTTCGCCAGCAGGTGGTAGCCGCCGTTGCTGTAGACCATGTGCGTGCCGGGCTCGAAGTTCAGCTCGCTTTGGCGCGCCATGGCGGGCAGCCCCGGGCCGGGCGGCGTGAAGGTGAGGCCGTGCGCAATGGCCCACAGCTCGTCGTGGCCGCGCCAGCCGCTGGTGTGCGCCAGCAGGTGGCGCAGCGTGGGGCCGTTGGCGCTCAGCCGCGGCATCTCGGGCAGGTGCTTGTGCACCGGGTCTTCCACGTCGAGCCGGCCGTCTTCGGCCAGCAGCAGCACGGCCATGGCCGTGAAGTGCTTGCTGGTGGAGGCGATGCGCATGCGCGTGGTCGGCGTGAGGGCCACACCCATCTCCAGGCTGGCCATGCCGACGGCGCGGCGGTACAGCAGGCGGCCGTGCTGCGCAATGCCGATCGCCATGCCGGGTGCGTCGCTGCGGGCGAAGGGGGCCACCAGCGCGTCGATGGCGGCGAGCGCAGCGGCTGTAGCAGCGGCTGTGGAGTCGGCTGTGGCGTCGGGTCTGGAAGCGCTGTCGGGAAGGGGAGGGGAATCTTGTTGTGACATGGAAGACAACGAAAAGGGGTATGAGCGAAACCGGGGAAAAGATCAGTTGGCTTGCGCCGCGCGCATCAGGCGCACGAACGCACCTTCGGTGGCGCGCAGCACCATGGCGCCGAGGCAGCCGCCGACCAGCGTGGTGGCCACGATGGAAATCGCCAGCCCGTTGGGCACCGACTTGAGGGCGTCCGACAACATGCCCACCACCAGCGGCCCCAGCACGCCGAAGGGCAGGCTGGTCATGGTGAGCAGCGCGATGGTGCGGGCGCGCAGGTGCGCAGGCGCCGCGTCCTGCAGCACGTTGGGCAGCAGCACCGCACCGCTGATGAGCGGCACCACCAGCAGGGCCAGCAGCATGAACGCGTCGGTCGACGAGCGCGTGAACAGCAGCAGCGTGGACAGCAGCGCGGCCGTGAGGTTGCCCAGCATGATGATGCGCAGCGCCGCGGCCGGCCCCATGCGCGGCTGCACGAAGCGCATGGCCGCCACGCCGAGCAGACCGCCCACCACCGTGCCGCATAGAAAGGCCAGGCCCATGCCTTGCCCCATCTGCGCCGGCGTGGCGCCGTACTCGCGCGCCGCGACGATCGGCAGCCAGGTGCCGATCGAGCTCAGCCCGATGCTCGCCAGACCCAGGCCCACGACCAGCCCGGCGAAGGTGCGCCAGTGCGTGCGCAGGTGCTCGCGAAAGCTCACGGCGCCGGCCGTGTCCGGCAGGCCGGACAGCGTGGCCAGAGGGGCGAAGCCCGAGGAAGACCTGTCGTCCTGCGCATTGACCGCGGCCTTGGCGGACGCTGCCGCCGGCTGCATTTCCGTTCGCCGCGTGCGCCGTATCGACAACACCAGCAGCGCCACCGGCACGCCCGCGGACGCCATCACGAAGAAGGTCAGCCGCCACGGCTCCAGGTGCTGCATCGACACGGGCAGCCAGTGCCGCAGGTCGTCCGTCAGGTGCACCACGGTGCCGCCCAGCAGGGCGCCCAGCGCGCTGCCGAAGATGGCCGACAGCGCGAACACCGCATTCGCCAGCACCCGTTGCGCGCGCGGGAACAGGTCGGGAATCATGCTGTTGGTGATGGGCGTGAGGCCGGCTTCGCCCACGCCCAGGCCGATGGAGGCGATGAACAGCACGCTGTAGTCCATCGCGGTGCCGCGCATGGCGGTGGCCGCGCTCCACAGCACCACGCAGGCCGCGAGCACCACGCGCCGGTCGTAGCGGTCGCTCAGCCAGCCCAGCGGCAGCGTGGCAATGCCCGTGAACAGCACGATGCCCGCGCCCTGCAGCAAGCCCAGCTGCGTGTCGGAGAGCGTCAGCGCGATGCGCATCGGCTCGGTCAGCAGCGTGAGGATGACCTTGTCGACCGAACCTAGCACCGTCGCGATGACCAGCACTGCCAGCGCGTACCAGGCGCTGGGCAGTGCTTTCTGTGTCGTCTCGTGTGCTGCGGGCCCCGTCGCGTCCGGCGGCAATGCGGCCGCCAGCGGAGTGAGGGCGGCCATCTCAGAACGGCACGGTGACGGTCATGCCGATGGTGCGCGACGGCGACAGCGCCGCCTGCACCAGGTTCGGGTTCGCTGTGTGGCCGGTGTCGACCGACAGGATGCCGCGCTTGTTGGCCAGGTTGCGCACATAGGCCGAGAGGCTGAAGCGCTGGAAGTCGATGCCCGCCTGCAGGTCGACCACCGTGAACGCCGGCATGTTGATGCTCGGAATGGTCGCGCTGCCGCGGTAGCCTGCGTCGCGCTTGCCGGTGTAGCGCGCGCTGATGCCGAAGTAGGCCGGCCGGTCGGCAATGCTGAAGTTGCGCGTCACGCCCAGCGTGGCCGCGAAGCGCGGCGTCTGCGGCAGGCGGGTGCCGGCCGTGGCGTCCAGGCCCTTCGCGTCCTCGGTCAGGCGCGCATCGATGAGCGCGGCGTTGCCGGTGAAGCGCCACTCCTTGCTGGGCTTCCAGTTGAGCGTGAGTTCGCCGCCCTTGATGCGCGCCGCACCGGCGTTGGTCACGAACACGAAGCCGCCGTTGCGCAGCGGCTGCTGCACGTCGCGCCACTCGATGTCGTACAGCGCGGCCTCCAGCGACAGCGTGCGGTCCAGCAGGTCGGCCTTGTAGCCGAGCTCGTAGCTCCACAGCGAGTCGGACTTGAACATCGGCTGCACGATGCTGCGGTCGGTGTTGGGCTTCAGCATGTTGGGCCCGCCCGGGCGGTAGCCGCTGGCCGCGCGGAAATACGCGGTGCTGGTTTCCGACAGCGTGTACTTGGCCGCGGCGAGGTAGGTGGTCGGGCTTTCCGACGAGGTGCCACTGGCGGTGGTGCCGGCCGCGCCGACCAGCATCCCGCTCTGGCGGCTGCCGTAGCTCTGGTTGTTGCGCGCCAGCCGCACGCCGCCGGTGAGCGACAGCGCGGGCGTCACGTTCCACGTCACGTCGCCGTAGGCGGCCGTTTCGCGGTAGCGCGAGAACTGCGAGGAGGTCAACAGGTTCAGGCTGCCCAGCCCGCCGGCCAGGCCCGCTTCGATGCCGCCATCGGTGCTGCCGCGTTCACGGTTCAGGTACAGGCCTGCCAGCCACTCGACGGCGGTGCCCGAGCGCGAGGTCAGTCGAAACTCCTGGCTGATGCGGTGCTGCTCCACGTTGCTGTCCACCGGCACCGCGACGACCGGCAGGCGCAGCGCGCTCGCCAGAGGTGCGTAGAGGGCGGTGAGGTCGGCCGTGCTGGAAATCTTCACGTCCTGCGCGGAGGTGATGGCGTTCAGGCGCGCCCAGCCGAAGTCGTACTCCACGTCCAGGCCGAACAGCTGAGTCTTGTTGCTGTACGGCTCGCGCAGCGACAGCTCGCGCGTGCGGTCCAGGCCCCAGGGGCGGCCGGTTCGCGCGTCGATGTCCTCGAAGCCCAGGCCCTTGCGCTTGACGTCCTGCACGGTGCCCGTGAGGCGCACCGTGAGTTCGCGCGTGGGCGTCAGCAGCAGCGACACCCGGCCGCCGTCGGTGTGGCCGCGGTCGATGTTCGTGCCCCGTGCCGGACCCGAGGCGTCGTAGCTGCCGCCGAGCTGGTCGGTGAAGGCGGCGATGCGCACGGCCGCCACGTCTTCCTTGATGGGCACGTTGAGCACCGCGCCGGTCGTGAAGCCCGGGCCGCCACCCTGCGTCCACGAGGTACCGAACTTCACCGAGCCCGCGAACTCCATGGTGTCGGGCTGGTTGGTCACGTACTTGAGCACGCCGCTCATGGCGCCCGCGCCGTACAGCGTGCCCTGCGGGCCGCGCAGCACCTCGATGTGGTTCAGGTCGAGCATGCCCATGTCCAGCGGCGTGAAGCCGCCGAGCGAGCCGGACGAGCTCAGCCCCGTGGCCACGTCGTCCACGTACACGCCCACGGTGGCAATGCCCTGTACCGGGCCGGTGGTCAGCCCGCGCATGGTCAGGATGCCGCCCACGCTGCCGCTGCTCGTGAGGTTCACGCCCGGCTGCTCGGCGACGTAGTCGGCCAGGTTCCTGGCACCGGCGCGCTCCAGCGCCTCGGCCTTCATCACGTTGACCTGCATCGGAATTTCGCGCACCGGCTCGCGGCGGCGCGTGGCCGTCACGGTCACGCTGTCGAGCGACTGGGGCTCGTCGACCGCCGGTCTCGGGGCCACCGCGGGTGCGGCGGTGTACACCACGATCGCACCGTCGTCGCCGCGGCGCGTGAGCAGCGGCGTGCCTTCGAGGATGCGCGCGAGCGCCTCCTGCGGCGACAGCGCGCCCTTCACGCCGCGCGTGGCCAGGCCCTTCACGTCGTCCACCTTGTAGATCAGCTGCACGCCGCCCTGGGCGACGTAGGTGTCCAGCGCGCTCTTCAGGTCGCCACCGGCGATGTCGAAGCTCTGCTGCGCCTGCACCTGGCCTTGACCCTGCGCCTGGGCCTGGGCCTGCGCGGACAGCCCGCCGATCAGCGCGCAACTGCCCGCGATGACCCAGGGGCGAAGGGCCACGCGTTTGCTTTTCTTCACGGACGGCACGGAAGGCAGGGTAGCGCTTTGCTCGATTCGATTCATGATCTACAGCGTGGTATTTGTTGGGGTACCCACTGAGACGAATGCCTCGTCACATTCCGGTAATAAGCTAGTTCGAAATTCTTGTTTCGTTGCCGCTGTCCTGCACCACCAGGCCGAAGCCCTGCTTGAGCAACGCCACGAAGCCGCCCATGTTGCTGGCGTCGAAACTGCCGCCGATCCGGATCTGCGCAACCGCCGCATCGGTGATGACGAGCTTGCGCGTGTTGTAGCGGTTGAACTGGGTGGCCGCGTCGCCCAGCGTGGTCTGGTCGAACACGAGCTTGCCCTGGCGCCAGCTGAGCTCGTCGTCGATCTGCTTGGGTGCCTTGGGCATCACCAGCACGTTGCCTGCGCTGGCCACTGCCGCCTGGTTGCGCACGAGCACGGTGGGCGCGACGCCGCTGGCGGCCTGGGCCGACGCGATCTGCACGCGGCCTTCCTCCACCACCACGTTGACCTGGTCGCCCTGGCGGCGGACCACGAAGCGCGTGCCCAGCACGGTGATGCGGCGCTCGCCCGCGATCACCACGAAGGGGCGCTTCTTGTCGTGCGCGATGTCGAAGTAGGCCTCGCCGTCTTCCAGCCACACCTTGCGCCCGCTGTCGTTCACCAGCGTGCGCAACTGCGTGGCGGTGTTCAGCGTGAGCACCGAGCCGTCGGCCAGCGCCACCTGCTGGCGCGCGCCCACCGCGGTGGCGTAGTGCTCGCTCTGCCAGTCTTGCGTGTACCGCCAGCCCAGCCAGCTGCAGGCGCAGGCCGTGAGCAGCAGGCCGGCCGCGATGCGTTGCGTGGAAAAGCGCGGCAGCCAGCGAGCGCCGGCTTGCCGCGGCGAGGGGCCGGACGCGGGAGCGCGCACCGGCAGCGGAATGGGGACCGTCGCGGGGGAGGGCGCAGGCGCGGGCGCAGGCGCCGAGGTCGGGGCCGGGGCCGGGGCCGGTGGCGCGCGCAGGGCGCTCAAGCGGTCGGCACGCTGCCAGGCGCTTGACAGCCGCAGCCACGCGATGCGGTGCGCGACCGACTCGGCGATCCAGGCGTCCAGCTGCTGCTGGTCGGTGTCGCCCCAGCTGCCGCTGTCGCGGCGGGCCAGCCAGTCGGCGGCGGCGGATTCGATGCGTTCGGCGTCGGTCATGGCGAGAGCCTCTTGTCGTTCTGTGCCCGGCCGAAGGCCTTGGTGTCTAGCTGCACGCCGCTGGCGAGCATGGCGTCGGCCAATGCCCGCACGCCGCGCGACACCTGGCGCTCGACCGTGTCTTCGGTGATGCCCAGTTGCGTGGCCACCTCGCGTTGCGAGAGGCCGTCGATCTTGCGCATTTCCACCACGCGGCGGCACTTCGAGGGCAGGGCGTCGAGCGCCGTCTGCAGCAGCCGCAACTCGCCGCGGCCCGCGGCATGGCGCTCGGGCGTGAGTTCGTCGGCCGAGAAGTCGAGCGCGTCCAGGTCGGCAATGATTTCGATGGACACGATCTGTGCCCGCCGCGCGCGGTCGATCAGCAGGTTGCGGGCGGTGGCGAAGACAAAGGGCTTGACCAGGTCGGGGAGGGCTTTGGCAGCCGATTCATAGATACGCACGTAAACGTCCTGGCGCAGGTCGGGTATTTCGGCGTCGTCCCGCCAGTTGCGGCGAAGGAACCGCGTGAGCGCGGCCTCCATCGGCAGCACTTCGCTGACGAACCAGGTGTCCAAGTCACTGAGAACCAAAAGAGCGCTCCTGGGAATGGCCGGATGGGATGACGACGGGCCGCCGGGATTGGCGACAGACAGTGAGACGAACGCCGACAGGATTTCCGGTAACGCACGACGGAAATACCGGAAACCGTGGGCTGGCTCGTCTCACAAGGGTCACAAGAAAAATCACATCGCGGGAAGCACATCCAAATGAATCGAATCGGGAGGCAGAGCGTCACCCCCCCTGTCGGAGTCCGGCGGCACATGGCCTTGGCCCTTGCGTTGAGCGGCGTCCTGCTGGCCTTGCCGTCGCCGGCTTCGGTGCCGGCCCGCGAGTTTGACGTGGGCAGCGGCGCGCTCAAGCCCGCGCTCGACACTTTCATCGCCCAGTCGGGCGTGCAGCTCATCTACAAGGTGGAGGATGTCAAGGACCTGTCCACGCGCGGCGTCAAGGGAAAGATCGCGCCCGAGGCGGCGCTGGACCGCCTGCTGGAGGGTACCCGCCTGCGCATCCGCCGCGGCCAGGACGGCGCCATGGTGCTCATTGCGCCGGCGGACCGCAAGCAGCCCTGAAATTCCGCTCCCCCCGGCCGCCGCGCTTCAGCCCGGCTTAAGGTGGGCGGGCGATACTGGTCGGGACGGTCAGCTGGCGCTGGTAGAGGTCGCTCAGGCACCCGCCCCACAGGGGTGGTTCCTCGAAGCCGGTGATCGTCCCATCTTCGAGGTCGGTGCGGGGGTGGCAGCGAGGGTTTTCCACGCTGCCCGTTTCGCAGGCACCGTGTTGCAGGCCAAGCCAGGCAACGATTCCGCGCGAACTTCGCACGGTTGTCCCCAGTGTTGTCCCCAATCGGCGGGGACAACCTCCGCCCCACCCGATTCAGGCCTGTTCCGGCCGGCCCAGGCCGGTTCGACCCGGTTCAGGCCCAGGCCAGCGCCGGCGCTTCCGTGCGCCAGTTCGGCTCGGTCGGCGTGGCGGGAAACGCCGAACCGTGCCCCGTGGTGTCGGCAGGCGCCGGCGTCACCGGGAGGTGGCGCAGCTCGTAGCCCCGCCCGTACACCGAATGCAGCACGAACTCGCTCTGCTTGTGCAGCGCCAGCTTGCGCCGGATGTTCGCCACGCAGCAGTCGAGCACGCGGCTCTTGCGTTCGATGCGCGAGTCCATCCACAGCGAGGCCAGCAGCCAGTCGCGCTCCAGCAGCCTGCCGGCATTGCGGAACAGCAGCAGCGCCAGCTCGAACTCGCGGGGCTTCAGGCGGATGTCCTCGCCCTTGTGCATCACCAGCTTGCGGCTGCCCAGGAACTGGTAGTCGCCGAAGCTCGCACTCACCGTCTGCGGATGCAGCAGCGTCTGGTTGCGGCGCAGCGCCTCGCGCGCACGCAGTTCCACCTCGAAATCGTCCACCGGCAGCACCGCGAAGTCGATGGAGGCGCCGTTCGGCTCGCTGTCGACCGACGACAGCACCGCCGCCAGCAGCTCGCGCTGCAGCGCATTGGCCACCAGGAAGATCGGCAGGCGCAGCGCCTTGCACATCGAGGTCAGCACCGGCCATGCCCCTTCGTCCTTCAGCACCACCAGGAGCAGGCCGAACTGGCTGCCGTGGGTCACGGCCAGCAGGAACTCGGAGCTGCTGTCGAAGCGCACCGGGGTGCAGCCCATCAGGCGCAGCCTGTGGCCCCACGACTGGGTCTGGGCTTCGTCGCAGCCCACCATGGCCACCTGGCGCGAGCCCTGGGCATTCTTCGTGTCGATAGCTTCCATCGGATCTCAGGGGTTGGGGCCGGTGTTCAGCCCGCTGCGAGGCGTGTGCCGGCGCCCGGCTGGGTCTTGCGAACGCCGTCCGGGCCGTAGAAGAGTTGTGCGCTGGCCTGCAGGAAATGCAGGGCCTGCTGCGTGAAGTCGAGGTGCGCATACACCATGGAGCCGTTGCGCATGTTGTGGCTGCGGGCCTGCACGGCCAGCACCAGCAGCTCGGCCCAGGCCTGCTGCACGGGCTTGCCGTCGGCCGCCGCGGCGGCGTCCGCGCCGGCCCGGCCGGGCGCAAAGCCCAGCGCCACCTGCAGCGCCTCGCGTTCGATGTCCAGCGCCGCCATGCGGTCCAGCAGGCGGGTTTTCTCCGCGGCAATGCCCGCCAGGTCGCCGAACACGTGGTCAGACATCGCCTTGGCCTCGCGGTCCAGCAGCGCCAGGAATTCCTGGATGCTGGCGGCTTCGGTGCGCAGGTGCGTCAGCAAGGAGGCGGTCATTCGCGGCCTTTCGGATCGGGTTTGGCCTCGACCGGGGCGTCGAGCAGGTCGCGCACGCTGGCCAGCAGGCCGTCGGCGATGCGCTCGGGGCGGATCTGGTAGCGCCCGGCCCGGATGTCCTCGCGGATCGCGGCCACCCGGGCGGCATCGAAATCGTTCCCACCCACGGCGCTGGGCATGGTGTGGACGTGCGCGGAGGGCTGTGCCGCTTCCTTGGGGCGCGCGGCAGCAGCAGCAGCTGCCGTGGTGGCGGCGGCGCTCGTCGCGGCCGCGCCCGTGGCGGGCGGTCGGGGAAGGGGCGTGGCCGAAGGGGCGGGTTGATCGATTTTCAAGGTGATTCCTCAGGGGCTGACCCATATATCGGCAGCACGGGCAAGAACTTTAGAAGCGGCTTGCAACAAAGCGTACGGCAAGTCTTCACGGGCCGCTCGGTTCACTGGGCCAGCTGGATCTGCCCCTGCATGTCCGCCACGCCGCTGACCAGCCGCCCGTCGAGCGTCTTGGCCTGCACCACGGCGCCCACTGCGGCGCCGCTCATGGCCTTGGCGTCGGTGCTGACCACGAAACCCTGGCCCTGCGCCACCACCTTCACGGACTGGCCCTGCTGGATCACGGTGACGCCGCGCACCAGCTCCTTGCGCAGCGGCGCACCCGGTGCAATGCGGTTGGACGCCACCACGCCGTTCAGTTCGCCGGCACTGGTGATCACCGAGCGCGGCAGCCGCGACAGGTCGCCCGTGCGTTCGGCGAAGTCGCCCGCGCCCAGCGGCCGGCCCGCGTCGATGGCGCGCGCGGCCACGAAATAGCTGCCTTCCACCGACACATGGGCCTGCACGAAGCGCGTCCAGGGCCGTTCGGTCTGGCAGCGCACGCCCACCGACACGCGGCCCCAGGGCGTCGCGCCCGGCGGCAAGAACACTTCGGGCGCATCGCAGGCGGGCAGGGCGGCGGTGCCGTGGCCTTCCAGGCGCACCGTCACCTTGCCCGGCAGGCCGGCGGTCTGCACCTGCAGGTACTTTGCAATGGCGGCTTCCGCGGCCGGGTTCGGCACATCCTGAGCGGGCTGCTGAACGGGCTGCTGCGCGGGCTGCGCCGCCAGTGCGGACACCGGGCAGCAGGCCGCCGGCAGCATGGCCAGCACGGTGTGCAGCAGGCGGGTGCGCAGCTTGAAGAGGGTCATCGGAGGCGTCTGGATAGGGGCGTGGAATGCGGTGCGTCCTGTACAGGGGGCACAAGCCACCGCCCCGAAATTCTAGAAATTCCCCGGGTGATCGAAGGTGCGAGCAGCAGGCGAAAACCCCCTTTGTTCGAACGATTGCAAACGCGGGTCATGCATAGACTCGCTTTCCATCTGTCGCCGCGCCTTGCGCATTCGCGACGCTTCAACGGATGGAACACACATGATCGACAAGCTGGATGCGGCGTTTCGCTTCAACCGCGAAGCCCTCAACCTCCGGGCGGAACGCCAGGAGGTGATTGCGGCCAATATCGCCCATGCCGACACGCCCAACTACAAGGCGCGCGACTTCGACTTCAGCGCCCGCCTGAGCGAGGCCGTGGAACGCGGACGCTCGTCGCAGTCGATGTCGATGGCCACCACGTCCGCGCGCCACATCGAGGGCCAGGCGCAGACGGCCTCCGACAAGGACCTGCTCTACCGCACCCCCAACCAGTCGAGCATCGACGGCAACACGGTCGAGATGGACGTGGAGCGCATCGCCTTTGCCGACAACGCGCTGCGCTACGAGTCGAACCTCACGGTGCTCAACGCCAAGATCAAGTCGATGCTTTCGGCGGTCGCACCCTAAGCCCAGGAGGCACGCATGCCGTTTCCCAGCACATCCATGAACATCTTCAACGTGGCGGGTTCCGCCATGACCGCGCAATCGCAGCGCATGAACGTGACCGCCAGCAACATGGCCAACGCCGAGAGCGTGGCCGGCCCCGACGGCATGCCGTACCGTGCCAAGCAGGTGGTGTTCGAGGTCGCTCCCTCGGGCATGCAGGACATCGGCGGCGTGCGGGTGTCCGGCGTCATCGAGGACTCCTCGCCGCCCCGGATGGTGTTCGACCCCAAGAGCCCGAACGCCAACGCCCAGGGCTACGTGGCCATGCCCAACGTCAATGTGGTCGAGGAGATGACCAACATGATCTCGGCCTCGCGCAGCTACCAGGCCAACGTCGAAGTGCTCAACACCGCCAAGACGCTGATGGTCAAGACGCTGACGCTCGGCCAGTAATCCCTCTCTTCCACAGACCCCCCCTCAACACCATGGCCATCTCCGACACCTCGTCCATCACCGGGCAGAACGCCACCAGCGCCGCAGCCTCCAGCAACAGCAGCGTCTCCAACGAAGACAGCGAGCAGCGCTTCCTCAAGCTGCTGGTCACGCAGCTCAACAACCAGGACCCGCTCAACCCGATGCAGAACGCCGAGCTCACCTCGCAGCTGGCGCAGATGAGCACCGTGAGCGGCATCGAGAAGCTCAACACCACGCTGTCGGGACTGGTGAACCAGACCGGCTCCAACCAGGTGCTGCAGGCCGCCTCGCTCATTGGTTACAACGTGCTGTCGCCCGGCGACGTGCTCACCACCAAGAAGCCCGAGGACGGCAAGGACCCGGCCACGCAGGCCTTCGCCGTGGAGCTGCCGGGCACGGCCGCCAACGTCGACATCAAGATCCTCGACGCCTCCGGCAACGTGGTGCGCACCATCAACGCCGGCGCCATGAAGGAAGGCGTCAACGCCGTCACCTGGGACGGCAAGGACGACGCGGGCAATGCGGTGGCCGAGGGCGCCTACCGCTTCACCGTGGACGCCACCAACGGCAGCACTGCCGTGCAGGCCACCGCGCTCACCTTCACACAGGTGGCTGCGGTGAAGCAGGGCACCGACGGCGTCACGCTCGAATTGTCTTCGGGCAACAACATCGGCCTGGCCGACGTGCGCCTGTTCCTCTGAGTCATCCAACGCATCCAACGCAAACGAATTAAGGAACCATCATGGCTTTTTCCCAGGGCATCAGCGGACTCGGCGTGGCCGCCGCCAACCTCGACGTCATCGGCAACAACATTGCCAACTCGGGCACCGTCGGCTTCAAGTCGGCCGCCGCCACCTTCCAGGACGTGTACGCCGGCTCGCGGGTGGGCCTGGGCGCCTCGGTGTCGGGCGTGTCGCAGAACTTCACGCAGGGCACCACGCAGTCGAGCAGCCGCCCGCTGGACGTGGCTATCCTGAACGGTGAAGGCTTCTTCCGCATGGCCAGCGCCAGCGGCGAAATCATGTACTCGCGCAACGGCCAGTTCACCAAGGACAAGGACGGCTACATCACCAACGCCCAGGGCCTGCGGCTCACGGGCTACGGTGTGAACGCCAGCGGCGGCATCAGCGGCGGCACGCCCACCGCCCTGCAGATCCCGACCGCGGCCATGACGCCCAACCCGACCAGCAACATCAAGGCCGAGTTCAACATCGACGCGCGCGTGACCGCCCCCACGAAGACGCCGTTCAACGCGGCCGACTCCGACACCTTCAACTACTCGAACGCCGTCGGCCCGATCTACGACTCGCTGGGCAACCCGCACGACGTTGCCGTGTACTTCGTGAAGACCGCGGCCAACACCTGGGACGTGTACGGCTCCTCCGACGGCGCGGCCATCGGCACCGGCCCCATCCTCACGGGCGTGACCTTCGACACCAAGGGCGTCATGACGGCGCCCGCCGGCGGCTCGGTGAACATCGGCCCGCTCAACTTCGCCAACGGCTCCGCGCCGCTCACGGCCAAGATCGACCTCTCGGGCACCACCCAGTTCGGCGCGGCCAACGCCATGAGCAAGCTCAGCCAGGACGGCTACCGTTCGGGCGAGCTCACCTCGTTCTCGATCAACGCAGACGGCACGCTGACCGGCAAGTTCTCCAACGAGCAGACCAAGCTGCTCGGCCAGATCGTGCTGTCGTCGTTCTCCAACCCCAACGGCCTGGAGCCCAAGGGCGACAACGTGTGGGCCGAAACGGCCGCCTCGGGCGCCGCGCTCACCGGCACGCCGGGCGAGGGCACCAAGCTCGGCGCGCTGCAGTCCGGCGCGCTGGAGTCGTCCAACGTCGACCTCACGTCCGAACTGGTCAACCTGATCGTCGCGCAGCGCAACTACCAGGCCAATGCGCAGACCGTGAAGACGCAGGACCAGGTGATGCAGACGCTGATGAACATCCGCTGACGCACCGCCCCCCAACGACTCACACCAGGAACACCCAGTGGATCGCATGTTGTATGTCGCCATGAGCGGCGCCAAGCAGATCATGGAACAGCAGGCCTCGGTCGCCAACAACATGGCGAACGTCTCGACGCCTGGCTTCCGTGCGCAGATTGCCAACTTCCGCGCGGTGCCCGTGGTCGGCGGGGAAGCGCCCACGCGCGCCTTCGTCGCCGCCACCACGCCGGGCGCGGACTTTTCCCACGGCCCGCTCACCGAGACCGGCCGCCCGCTCGACGTGGCCGTGAGCGGCCCCGGCTGGCTGGTGGTGCAGACACCCGATGGCGGGGAGGCCTACACCCGTGTGGGCAACCTGCAGATCGGTGCCGACGGCCAGCTGACCACCATGGGCGGACGCCCGGTGATGGGCGACAACGGCGCGATGACCGTGCCGCCCGGCTCCGCGCTGACCATCGCCTCCAACGGGCTGGTCGCGGCGCGCGACCCCGCCTCGGGCACCTCCACCGGCATTGCCGAAGTGGGCCGCCTGAAGCTGGTGAACCCGGACAACGCCGACCTCGAGCGCGGCGACGACGGTCTGTTTCGCATGCGCGCGGGCCAGCAGCCGGCGCAGGCCGACGAGGCCGTCACGCTGGTCAGCGGCGCCATCGAGGGCAGCAACGTCAATCCGGTCGAGGCCATGGTGGCCATGATCGCCAACGCGCGCAGCTTCGAGATGCAGATGAAGTCGCTGCAGAGCGCCGACATCAACGCGCAGTCGGCCAACAAGCTGCTGTCGTACGGCTGATTCGCAGCCCACGCGCCCGCTTCAGTCGCCACCCGCCTCGCCACACACGCAGGACTCCCAAGAAATGATTCGCTCCCTTTACATCGCCAAGACCGGCCTCGACGCGCAGCAGACGCAGCTCGACGTGGTCTCCAACAACCTGGCCAACGTCGGCACCACCGGCTTCAAGCGCAGCCGCGCCGTGTTCGAGGACCTGGTCTACCAGAACCTGCGCCAGAGCGGCGGCCAGTCGTCCGACCAGACCCGCCTGCCTTCGGGCCTGCAGGTCGGCACCGGCGTGCACGTGGTCGCCACCGAGCGCATCCACTCGCAAGGCAACCTCACCAAGACCGACAAGCCCACCGACGTGGCCATCAACGGCGGCGGCTTCTTCCAGGTGCTGATGCCCGACGGCACCACCTCGTACACGCGCGACGGCTCGTTCCAGAAAGACCGCGACGGCCAGCTCGTGACCGCCAGCGGCTTCCCGGTGCAGCCCGCGATCACCATTCCGGCCAACGCCACCAGCATCACCGTGGGCCGCGACGGCATCGTCTCGGTCGTGCAGGCGGGCAGCACCAACACCGTGCAGGTCGGCCAGCTCCAGCTCGCGACCTTCATGAACCCCACCGGCCTGGAAAGCAAGGGCGAGAACCTGTACGCCGAAACCGATGCCTCGGGCGCACCCAACCAGGTGAATCCCGGCGTCGACGGCGCGGGCACGCTGAGCCAGGGCTATGTGGAAGCGTCGAACGTCAACGTGGTGGAAGAGCTGGTCAACATGATCGCCACCCAGCGTTCGTACGAAATCAACAGCAAGGCCGTGCAGACCTCCGACCAGATGCTGCAGCGCCTGGCGCAGATGTGATGCGGGGCGTGCGTCTTCTTCATCGGGCCGTGCGAGGCGGCAGCGCGATGTCTCGCGCGCTGGTGCTGGTGTGCGTCACCGCGCTGGGCGCGGGCTGCGCGCAACTGCCGCGCGAGCCGCTGGTGCACCAGCCGATGACGGCGCGCGCCGAAAGCTACGCGGCCCTGCAGCCGCGACGCGCTCCGGGCGCGATCTTCCAGGACGGCCCCGGCGCCAACGCGCTGTTCGAGGACCGCCGTCCGCGCAACGTCGGCGACATCCTGACCATTCTCATCAGCGAGAAGGTCAACGCCACCAAGAACTCCGGCGCGAACGCCAGCCGTGCGGGCAGCACCGCCAGCGTGTTCGCCGTCATTCCGAAGCTCATCGGCGGCCTGCTCGACGGACAGGACTCCAAGCTCAGCGGCACCAACACGCTCACCGCCAAGGGCGGCGCCAACGCCAACAACACCTTCAACGGCGTGATCACGGTCACGGTGACGGACGTGATGGGCAACGGCAACCTGCTCGTGAGCGGCGAGAAGCAGATGGGCATCAACCAGGGCACCGAGTACATCCGCTTCTCGGGCGTGGTGAACCCGCGCACCGTGTCGGGCAACAACACCGTGCCCTCCACGCTGGTGGCCGATGCACGCATCGAGTACTCGGCCAAGGGCTACATCGACGAGGCGCAGACGATGGGATGGATGCAGCGCATCTTCCTCAACGTGATGCCATTCTGAACATGAAAAACATCCTGGCTTCGCGCACCTCGGCGCTCCTGCGCACCGCGGCTTTCGCGGTCCTCGGCACCTTGTGCCTCGCACCCGTTCATGCCGAGCGGCTCAAGGAGCTCGCCAGCATCCAGGGCGTGCGCGACAACCCGTTGATCGGCTACGGCCTGATGGTGGGCCTGGACGGCACCGGCGACCAGACCATGCAGACGCCGTTCACCACGCAGAGCCTGAACAACATGCTGCAGCAGCTGGGCATCACGATCCCGCAGGGCGTGAACATGCAGCTGAAGAACGTGGCGGCGGTGATGGTCACGGCCACGCTGCCTTCGTTCGCGCGGCCGGGGCAGAACATCGACGTCACCGTGTCGTCCATGGGCAATGCCAAGAGCCTGCGCGGCGGCACGCTGCTGATGACGCCGCTGAAGGGCGTGGACGGCGCGACCTACGCGGTGGCACAGGGCAACATGGTGATCGGCGGCGCCGGCGCCGCGGCCAACGGCAGCAAGGTGCAGATCAACCAGCTGAGCTCGGGCCGCATTCCGGCCGGCGCGCTGGTGGAGCGCACGGTGGAAGCGCCCGTGGGCGCGGAAGGCACCTTCGCCATCGAGCTCAACCGCTCCGACTTCGGCACCACGCAGCGCGCGGTGGACGCCATCAACCGGCAGTTCGGCCCCGGCACGGCCGAGGCCATCGACGCGCGGGCGATCCGCGTGCGGGCGCCCGAGCCGCAGCAGCGCGTGGGCTTCCTCGCGCGGCTGGAAGACCTCGAGGTCACGCCCACGCAGGCCGCGGCCCGCGTGGTGGTCAACGCGCGCACCGGCTCGGTGGTCATGAACCAGGCGGTTCGCGTGCGCGACTGCGCCATTGCGCACGGCAGCCTGTCGGTGGTGATCAACACCGAGCCGGTCATCAGCCAGCCGGGCGCGCTCTCGGGCGGCAGCACGGTGGTGGCGCAGACCTCGCAGATTTCAGTGAACCAGGGCGGCGGTGCGATCCAGATGGTGCGCGGCGGCGCCTCGCTGGCGGACGTGGTGAAGGGGCTGAACGCCCTGGGCGCGAATCCGCAGGACCTGGTGTCGATCCTGCAGGCCATGAAGTCGGCCGGCGCCCTGAGCGCCGAGCTCGAGATCATCTGAGGACGACGCAATGACGGTATCCACCTCCAGCGCCTGGAGCGGCGCCGACGCGGCCAGCCGCACCGGTGCGCTCGACCAGCGCTTCGCGCTCGACGTGCAGGGCGTCGACGCCCTGCGCCACACCGTGCGCTCCTCGCCCGAAGAAGGCCTGAAGCAGGTCTCGCGGCAGTTCGAGGCGCTGTTCATGAACATGGTGCTCAAGAGCATGCGCGAGGCCACGCCCTCCAGCGGCCTGCTCGACAGCCAGGACCAGAAGGTCTACATGTCGATGTTCGACCAGCAGCTCACGCAGAACCTCTCGGGGCGCGGCGTGGGGCTGGCCGAGTCGATGCTCGCGCAGCTGCGCCGCCAGCTGCCCTCGGGTCCGACCGATTTCGAGGCCGACGCGGCCATCGGCACCAAGCCCATGTCGCTGGAGCCGCGCGGCGGCTTCCCGTATGCGCCGAACGCGGGCATTCCGCTGGGCTCGGCGCCCAGCAGCCGCGTGGGCACGCAGGCCGATCTGAGCGTTTACCAGTTCAACAGCGACCGCCGAGGCAACGGCACGGGCGGTGGCGGCGACGCTTCGCTGCAGGGCAAGGTCGACGACTTCGTGGGCCGCATGGGCGCCTCCGCGCAGGCGGCCAGCACGGCCAGCGGCGTGCCCGCGCCGCTGATCCTGGCGCAGGCCGCGCTGGAGTCGGGCTGGGGCAAGCGCGAGATCCGCGCCGACGACGGCACGCAGAGCTTCAACCTGTTCGGCATCAAGGCCGACAAGAGCTGGAAGGGCGCGACGGTCGAAACCACCACCACCGAATACGTCGACGGCGAACCGCAGAAGATGCGCGCCAGGTTCAGGGCCTATGGCTCGTACGAAGAGGCCTTCACCGACTACGCGCAGTTCATCACGCGCAACCCGCGCTACGCCAACGTGCTGGCCACCGACGACCCCGCCGCGGCCGCGCACGGCCTGCAGCGCGCGGGCTATGCCACCGATCCGAAGTACGGCGAGAAGCTGGTTCGCATCATGCAGAAGTTCGGTTGAGCCGCACCCGGCCCGTCCGCCTGCCCGCGGCTTCGGGGCGGGCTACACCCTACCGAGAAACGCCATGACAGAGATCGCGGGCATCGCCCACAAGCAGCAGTCGCAACACATCGTCGCCGCGCGCCTGGAGGTCGTGACCTTCAAGCTGGGCGAAGAGGAATACGGCATCGACATCCAGAAGGTGCAGGAGCTGCGCGGGTACGACGCGGTGACGCGCATTGCGAACGCGCCGGACTACATCAAGGGTGTGGTGAACCTGCGCGGGATCATTGTTCCGATCATCGACATGCGCATCAAGTTCAAGCTGGGCGACCCGACGTACGACCAGTTCACGGTGGTGATCGTGCTGAACATCGGTGGGCGTGTGGTGGGGATGGTGGTGGACAGCGTGTCGGACGTGATCACGCTGACGGGCGAGCAGATCAAGCCTGCGCCGGAGATGGGTTCGGTGCTGGACGCGGACTACCTGATCGGGCTGGGCACGCTGGACGAGCGGATGCTGATCCTGGTGGACATCGACCGGCTCATGTCCAGCGACGAAATGGGCCTCGTCGAAAAGATGGCCGCATGAAGGCCGCATGAAGGCCGCGACAAGCAAGACAACGACTACGACAAAGACACAAGGGCCTGCGAGGAGCAACACATGAAAAACTGGAAGATCGGGCGGCGCATGGCCGCCGGCTTTGCACTGGTGCTGGCGCTGGCGCTCATCACCGCGGGCATTGCCGTGCTGCGCCTGCAGGGCGTGGGCGAGGCCACGGAGTCGATGGCCAAGCGCTCGCTCGCGAAGGAGCGCCTGGCCGCGGCCTGGCAGTTGGGCACCAGCACCAACGGCGTGCGCACCCTGTCGCTGCTCAAGACCAACGACCCTGCGGTGCAGGCCTATCTGCAGAAGAACATCGACGCCACCAGCGCCGGCATCAGCGAGACGCAGAAGAAGCTGGAGGCCATGCTGCAGACGCCGGCCGAGCTGGCGCTGAGCGCCGACATCAAGAAAAAGCGCGGCGACTATGTCGAACTGCGCAACCGCATCTTCAAGCTCAAGGCCGAGGGCCGCGGCGACGAGGCCGCCCGGCTCACCGACGCCCAGATGCTGCCCGCGCTGGAAGCCTACGACGCGAGCATTCGCGCCATGCTGGCGCAGCAACAGCAGGACATCGACACCACCGCCGCCGACATCGACACGCAGTACCGTTCGGGCCGCATCTACGTGCTGACGCTGACCATGTTCTCGCTCGTGGTGGGCACGGTGGTCGCATGGGCGCTGACCCGCAGCATCGTCGACCCGATCGGCGAGGCGCTGCTGATTGCCGAGACCGTCGCCTCGGGCGACCTGAGCAAGGACTTCGAGACCGAGCGCGGCGGCGACTTCGGCCGGCTGCTGCGCGGCATGGGCGAGATGGAAGACACGCTGACCGACCTGGTGACCCGCATCAAGGCCTCGACCGATTCGATCGCGGTTGCTTCGCGACAGATTGCAGCGGGCAACCAGGACCTGTCGTCGCGTACCGAAGAGCAGGCCAGTTCGCTCGAACAGACGGCGGCTTCGATGGAAGAACTCACGAGCACCGTCAAGCAGAACGCGGACAACGCGCGCCAGGCGAACCAGCTGGCCGTGTCGGCATCGGAAGTCGCGGTGAAGGGCGGCCATGTCGTTTCGCAGGTGGTCGACACCATGGGCTCGATCAATGCGTCGTCGAAAAAGATCGTGGACATCATCGGTGTCATCGACGGCATTGCGTTCCAGACCAACATCCTGGCGCTGAATGCGGCCGTGGAAGCGGCGCGCGCAGGCGAACAAGGCAAGGGCTTCGCCGTGGTGGCCTCGGAAGTGCGCAGCCTCGCGCAGCGCTCCGCGTCCGCCGCCAAGGAAATCAAGACGCTGATCGGCGACTCGGTCGACAAGGTCGCAGAGGGCAGCAAGCAGGTGGCCGAAGCGGGCCGCACCATGGACGAGATCGTGGGCAGCGTGCGCCGCGTGACCGACATCATGGGCGAGATCACCTCGGCCAGCCAGGAGCAGACCTCCGGCATCGAACAGATCAACCAGGCCATCAGCCAGATGGACCAGGTCACGCAGCAGAACGCCGCGCTGGTGGAGCAGGCTTCTGCCGCCGCGCAGTCGCTGCAGGAGCAGGCCGACGACTTGATGCGGGCTGTGAGCACGTTCAAGCTCGACGCCGACGAACCCCTCTTGCTGGGGGCCTGAAGCAACCGTGCGCATTCGTCTCAGTCCCAAGATCGCCCTTCGCCTGGGCACCGGTTTCGCCGTGTCGTTGTTCGTGCTGGCCGCGGCGTTGAGCCTTGGCTTCCAGGCCGGCGCCGGTTTCGAATGGGCGCGCCACGCCGTGTTCGGCCTGGGCGTTGCCGCGCTGCTGGCCGGCGTGCTCGTTGCCTGGTGCGTCACGCGCTCCATTGCCCGCTCGTCGCGCGACGCCGAACTGGTGTCCCGGCGCCTGGACAGCGTTTTCAAGAATCTAAAAGCAAGCGACTCCTGACACTTTCCATGAACTCCATCCTCAATCTCAGAATCGGCACCCGCCTCGGCATCGGCTTTGCCGCGGTGCTCCTGTTGCTGGCCGGCCTGGTCGGCCTGGGCCTCGACTCGATGGCCGACATCCAGCGTCGGCTGAACGGCATCGTCACCGGCAACAACGCCAAGGTGGCCGCCGTCAACAAGATGGCGGACGCGATCCGCGACATCGCCATCCTCGACAGCAACCTCATCTTGTTGAGCGACGACGCCGCCATGCGCGAGGAAGCCAAGAAGATCTCCGGCGCGCGAGACCGCTTCTCCGAAGCTCGTGAGACCCTGGTCAAGCTGCTCGCCTCGCCGGCGGGCAAGGCGCTGCTGGCCGGCATCGACGAGAAGGTGGGCGTGCTCGTGCCGCTGAACACCGCCCTGTCGGAGCTGGCGCTGCAGAACAAGAACGACGAAGCGACGATGCTCTTCATCACCAAGTTCCAGCCGGCCGTGAAGGCCGTGCTCGTGGAGCTCGACAACCTGGACGCGCACGAAAGCCGCCTGTCCCGCGCGGCGAACGACGAAGCCGGCACCGGCTACGCGTGGGCGCGCAACCTGATGCTGGCGCTGGGCGCGCTGGCCGTCGCGGCGGGCGCCGCCATCGCGTGGTTCATCACGCGCACCATCACGCGCCCGATCGGCGAAGCCGTGCAGGTGGCCGAGAAGGTGGCCGCAGGCGACATCAGCTCGCGCATCGACGTGCATTCGAAGGACGAAACCGGCCGGCTGATGGCCGCGCTCAAGGCGATGAACGAGAGCCTGGTGCGCATCGTGCGCGAAGTGCGCACGGGCACGGACACCATCGCTACCGCGTCGAGCCAGATCGCCTCGGGCAACCAGGACCTGTCGTCGCGCACCGAAGAGCAGGCGAGTTCGCTCGAAGAGACGGCGGCTTCGATGGAAGAACTCACGAGCACTGTGAAGCAGAACGCGGACAACGCACGCCAGGCCAACCAGCTGGCTGTGTCGGCCTCCGAGGTCGCGGTGCGCGGCGGCAACGTGGTCGGGCAGGTGGTCGACACCATGGGCTCGATCAATGCGTCGTCCAAGAAGATCGTGGACATCATCGGTGTCATCGACGGCATCGCATTCCAGACCAACATCCTGGCACTGAACGCGGCGGTGGAAGCCGCTCGCGCCGGCGAACAGGGCCGTGGCTTCGCGGTCGTGGCCTCGGAAGTTCGCAGCCTCGCGCAGCGCTCCGCAGCAGCGGCCAAGGAAATCAAGACCTTGATCGGCGACTCGGTGGAGAAGGTCGAAGAGGGCAGCAAGCAGGTGGAAGAAGCCGGCCGCACCATGGAAGAGATCGTCGGCAGCGTGAAGCGCGTGACGGACATCATGGGCGAGATCACGGCGGCGAGCCAGGAGCAGACCTCGGGCATCGAGCAGATCAACCAGGCCATCAGCCAGATGGACCAGGTCACGCAGCAGAACGCCGCGCTGGTGGAAGAGGCGTCGGCGGCAGCCCAGTCGCTGCAGGAACAGGCCGGCAGCCTCGTGAAGACCGTGAGTGTCTTCAAGCTGGGCGGCGAAGAGCGGGCGCTCGCGCGCCCGGGCTTCACACGAATCACCCCCATCAGGCCCGTTGCCCCCGTCTCGAAGACCGTCCGGCCGGCGGCCAAGGCGCTGCCCGCCCATCGCAAGGCCGCGTCCGCCCCACAACTCGCCATGGCCGGCGGCAACCAAGGCGACTGGACCGAGTTTTGAGAAAAAAGCCCTCAACTCCGGCGCTGCGATGCCGATACAGGAACACGGCGATGCCGCGGCGTCCGGCCGCGAAGCAGGGGCCGTTCCCTTGACCTGAAAGAGAACCGATGAGCCTCGAACGACCTGGTGCGCAGCCACACGACGCACCGCCGCCCGCCTTTGTATCGCTCGCGCGCACGCTGAGCATCCGCGCGGGCGTGGCGATCCTCGGGGTCACGGGGCTGATGCTGTGCATCTTCTACGCACTGGCGTCGCAGCAGCAGCAGCGCGGCGCCGCCCAATATGCCAACGCGAAGGCGGAGGCCATCGCGCGGTCCCTGGACATCTTCGACCAGACCATGCAGTCGACCGCCGGCAACGCCTTCGGCGTGTTCCGGCGGCAGTTCGCGCAGACGCTGGCGCTCGATGCCTCGGGCATCCTTTCCAGCGACGGCACGCCCATTGACGCCGCCACCACCAGCGAGGTCGACCGCTTCGCGAGCGACTTCCCCGGTGCCAACGCCACCGTGTTCGTCGCGCAAGCCGAAGATTTCCGGCGCGTGACCACCTCGGTGAAGAAAGAAAACGGCGAGCGTGCCGTGGGCACGCTGCTCGACCGCAAGAGCGCGGCCTATCCGTTGCTGCGCGAAGGCAGGCGCTTCGTGGGGCGCGTGACCCTGTTCGGGCGCCCCTACATCACGGTGTACGAGCCGGTGCGCGACGCGGCCGGCCGCGTGGTGGCCGTGCTCTACATCGGGCTGGACATCTCGCAGCAGCAGGCCGCCTTTGCCGAGGCGGTGAAGGGCACGCGCATCTACACGCAAGGCGGCCTGTACATCGTCAACCCGGCTGGCGCGGGCGCCGGCGGCCCCGGCGCGGCGCCCGGGCCCACGCTCGTGTTCCATCCCAGCGCGGCCGGCAAGCCGTTGTCGGATGTGTTGAAGGGCGATGCCAATGCATGGCTGGAGCGCCTGAAGGGCGGCGACGCCTTCTGGATCGACGACGCACCGGCGGTATTGGCGCCGGGCGCGGCGGGCGCGCACCATGCGTCGGTCGCCCGCAGCGAAGCCACCGGCTGGCTGGTGGTGGCCGAGGTGCCGGCCGACGAGGTGATGGCCGGCCTGCGCCGCCAGCTGGCATGGCTGGGCGGCTGCATCGCGATCGCCGCGCTGGTGCTGGGTTTCGGGCTGGTGGCGTTCATCCGGCGCACGGTGCGCCCCATCAGCGCGCTGAGCGCGCATGTCGCGGCCATCGGCGGCGGCGACCTGTCGGGCCGGCTGGCCTCGCAGCGCCGCGACGAGATCGGCGTGATCACCCGCGCCGTGGAAACCATGCGCGCCAGCCTGGTGCGCATCGTGCGCGAAGTGCGCACGGGCACGGACACCATCGCTACCGCGTCGAGCCAGATCGCCTCGGGCAACCAGGACCTGTCGTCGCGTACCGAAGAGCAGGCCAGTTCGCTCGAAGAAACAGCCGCGTCGATGGAAGAGCTGACCTCCACCGTGAAGCAGAACGCCGACAACGCCCGCCAGGCCAACCAGCTGGCTGTGTCGGCCTCCGAGGTCGCGGTGCGCGGCGGCAGCGTGGTCGGGCAGGTGGTCGACACCATGGGCTCGATCAATGCCTCGTCGAAAAAGATCGTGGACATCATCGGTGTCATCGACGGCATCGCATTCCAGACCAACATCCTGGCGCTGAACGCGGCGGTGGAAGCCGCTCGCGCCGGCGAACAGGGCCGTGGCTTCGCGGTCGTGGCCTCGGAAGTTCGCAGCCTCGCGCAGCGCTCCGCAGCAGCGGCCAAGGAAATCAAGACCTTGATCGGCGACTCGGTGGAGAAGGTCGAAGAGGGCAGCAAGCAGGTGGAAGAAGCCGGCCGCACCATGGAAGAGATCGTCGGCAGCGTGAAGCGCGTGACCGACATCATGGGCGAGATCACGGCGGCGAGCCAGGAGCAGACCTCGGGCATCGAGCAGATCAACCAGGCCATCAGCCAGATGGACCAGGTCACGCAGCAGAACGCCGCGCTGGTGGAAGAGGCCTCGGCGGCCGCCCAGTCGCTGCAGGAACAGGCCGGCAGCCTCGTGAAGACCGTGAGTGTCTTCAAGCTGGAAGACGCTGCAGCGCACGCGCAGCCGGGCGGCTTTGTGCGTGCGGCGCCGATCTTTCCTTCTTTTGAGAACAAAGGTCTCAAGTCTGGCGGTCCGTTGCCGATAACAGGATGACGGCATTGCCGCGGTGGCCCTGTCGCCCTGTGACGGAAGGAATGGAGCTGTGAGTTTGAAAGATCTGAAAATCGGCACCCGCCTGGGCTTCGGCTTCACGGTGATGCTGCTGCTGATGGCACTCATCGCGGGCATCGGCGTGCTGCGGCTGACCCACGTGGGCAATGCCACCGACGAGATGGTGGAGCAGGCGCTGGTCAAGGAGCGGCTCGCGACTGAATGGCTCGCGAATCTCCGCTCGAACACCGTGGCCAATTTCGCCATGGTCAAGACCACCGATCCGCAGATCGCCGCCTACTTCGCCAAGACGCAGGCCGCCGGCTCCGCACGCATCAGCCCGGCGCAGAAGAAGCTCGAATCGATGCTCAGCACGCCCGAGGAAAAGGCGCTCTATGCCAAGGTGGCGGCTTCGCGCGCCGTGGTGCTCGAGACGGTGGGCGTGCTCAACAAGCTCAAGGACAGCGGCCAGCAGGCCGAAGCCAACACGCTGGTCGACACCAAGTTCACGGAGGCGCTGGCTGTCTACAGCGGCGCCGTGGAAGCGCTGGCCAACCACCAGCGCGAGAAGATCGACGCAACGGCCCAGGGCATCGACACCGACTTCAAGAGCGGACGCACCATGCTGATGGTGCTGGCCGCCATTGCGCTGGTGCTGGGCGCGCTGTTCGCGTGGCGCCTGACGCTGGGCATCGTGCGTCCGCTGGGCCGTGCGGTGACGGTGGCCGAGACGGTGGCCGCCGGCGACCTGAGCGCGGACATCGTGGTGGAGAGCCGCGACGAGGCGGGCCAGCTGATGCATGCGCTGCGCGAGATGAACGCCAGCCTGGCCAAGGTGGTGGGCGAAGTGCGCATGGGCACGGACACGATCGCGACCGCGTCGAACCAGATCGCCTCGGGCAACCAGGATCTTTCTTCGCGCACGGAGCAGCAGGCGAGTTCGCTCGAAGAGACGGCGGCTTCGATGGAAGAGCTGACCTCGACGGTGAAGCAGAACGCGGACAACGCACGCCAGGCCAACCAGCTGGCCGTGTCGGCCTCCGAGGTCGCGGTGCGCGGCGGCAACGTGGTCGGGCAGGTGGTGGACACCATGGGCTCGATCAATGCGTCGTCGAAGAAGATCGTCGACATCATCGGCGTGATCGACGGCATCGCGTTCCAGACGAACATCCTGGCGCTGAACGCGGCGGTGGAAGCCGCGCGCGCCGGCGAGCAGGGCCGTGGCTTCGCAGTCGTGGCATCTGAAGTTCGCAGCCTGGCGCAGCGCTCGGCCGCAGCAGCCAAGGAAATCAAGACCCTCATCGGCGACTCGGTCGAGAAGGTCGAAGAAGGCAGCAAGCAGGTGGAAGAAGCCGGCCGCACGATGGAAGAGATCGTGGGCAGCGTGAAGCGCGTGACGGACATCATGGGCGAGATCACGGCGGCGAGCCAGGAGCAGACCTCGGGCATCGAGCAGATCAACCAGGCCATCAGCCAGATGGACCAGGCGACGCAACAGAACGCCGCATTGGTCGAGCAAGCCTCGGCTGCCGCGCAATCGATGCAGGAACAGGCGGGGAACCTGTCGCAAGTGGTGGGCGTGTTCCGCCTGGACAGCAGCCGCGCCACCGGCTCGGCGCAGCACCCGCAGTTCACCGCACTCGCTCCATAAACAAGGGAAAAAAGAAATGCAATGGTTCCAGAATCTCCGCGTCACCGTCCGGCTGATCCTCAGCTTTCTCGTGGTCGCGGCCATCGGCGCTGCAGTCAGCGCGCTCGGCATCTATCACATGGGGCGCATCAGCGACGCCACGCAGCGGCTGTACGCCAATGAGCTGCAGGCGCTCCAGGCGGTCCAGGAAGCCAACATCCATCTGCTGTACGCCAGCCGTGCACAGGTCACGCTGCTGTCGGCCGGCACGCGCGGCGAACGCAACGCGGGGGCGACCGAACTCAAGGCGTCGATGGAAAGCCTGGCGGCGCGCGCCGGCGAGGTGAAGCCCTTCTTCGAGGAGACCGAGGAAGGCAAGAAGCTCTACGGCCAGTACGAGGCCCTGATCGGCCCTCTGACCAAGCGCATGAGCGATTTCGTGGCGCTGGTGTTCAAGCAGCCGCTGGACAGTTCGCAGTTCGACAACCAGGTGACCGAGGACAGCACACGCCTGCTGAAGGAATCGCGCGGGGTCGAGGAAGTGCTCAAGGGCATGGTCGCGCACAGCAAGGAGCTGGCCAGGCTCAGCGCCGAGCACGCCGGCGAAACCTACAGCACATCGCGGCTGATGATGGTGGTGCTGGCGCTGGCCGGCATTGCGGCGAGCGTGGGCCTGGGCGTGCTGGTCGCGCGCCTGCTGAGCCGCCAGTTGGGCGGCGAGCCGGTCTATGCGGCCGACGTGGTCAGCCGCATCGCGAACGGCGACCTGACGATGGCCGTCGACGCCGACACCGCACGCGATGGCAGCCTGTTGCACTCCATCAAGCAGATGCAGGCACAGCTGACCTCGATCGTCGGACGGATCAAGGAGTCCAGCGACACCATTGCCACGGCCTCGGGCCAGATCGCGGCAGGCAACCAGGACCTGTCGTCGCGCACCGAAGAGCAAGCCAGCTCGCTCGAACAGACGGCGGCTTCGATGGAAGAACTCACGAGCACCGTCAAGCAGAACGCGGACAACGCACGCCAGGCCAACCAGCTGGCCGTGTCGGCGTCCGAAGTGGCGGTGAAGGGCGGCACCGTGGTCTCGCAAGTGGTCGACACCATGGGCTCGATCAATGCGTCGTCGAAGAAGATCGTCGACATCATCGGCGTGATCGACGGCATCGCGTTCCAGACCAACATCCTGGCATTGAACGCAGCGGTGGAAGCCGCGCGTGCCGGCGAACAAGGCCGCGGCTTCGCCGTGGTGGCGTCGGAAGTTCGCAGCCTCGCACAACGCTCGGCCGCAGCAGCCAAGGAAATCAAGACGCTGATCGGCGACTCGGTCGACAAGGTCGCCGAAGGCAGCAAGCAGGTGGCCGAAGCCGGCCGCACCATGGACGAGATCGTGGGCAGCGTGCGCCGCGTGACCGACATCATGGGCGAGATCACGGCAGCCAGCCAGGAGCAGACCTCGGGCATCGAGCAGATCAACCAGGCCATCACGCAGATGGACCAGGTCACCCAACAAAACGCCGCGCTGGTCGAGGAGGCTTCGGCCGCCGCCCAGTCGCTGCAGGAACAGGCGGGCAGTCTTTCGGAAGTCGTCGGCGTGTTCCGCCTCGGCAACCCACAGGTGGCCTTGGCCTGAAACAGAAGACACCGACATGCGCGTCAACCTGCCGATCACCGGCGTCGAATACGAACTCCCACCGGGCGCCGCCCTGGTGTCACGCACCGACCTGAAGGGCCGGATCACCTACGTCAACCCGGCCTTCGTGGAAGCCAGCGGCTTCGCGGTGGGCGACCTCATGGGCAAGGCGCACAACATCGTGCGCCACCCCGACGTGCCGGCCGAGGCTTTCGCAGACATGTGGGCCTCGCTGGGGCAGGGCCTGCCCTGGACCGGCCTCATCAAGAACCGGCGCCAGAACGGCGACTTCTACTGGGTGCTGGCCAACGTCACGCCCGTCCGGCGCAACGGCCGCGTGCAGGGCTACATGTCGGTGCGCAGCAAGCCCGGGCGTGCCGAAGTGGCTGAAGCCGACGCGCTGTACGCCCGCATCCGCGAAGGCCGCGCCAAGGACATCGAGCTCCTGCAAGGCGAGGTGGTGCAGCGCGGCTGGCGCAGCCCGCTGGCGCGGCTGCGCCGCATTCCCGTGCGCAGCCGCGTGGCCGGCGCTACCGCCGTGGCCGCCGTGCTCTCGCTGGGCCTGGGTCTCGCGGGCTGGATGGAAGCGTCGCGGCTGGTGGCTTCCGCCGGCGCGCACGGCAGCTTGCCTGGGCTGATCGCGGCCGCCGGCGCGGCCTCCGCGCTCGCCTGGCTGGGCCTGGGCCGGTTCCTCGGCCGCACGGTGTTCCGCCCGCTGGACGAGGCGGTGCACGTGGCCCGTGCCATCGCAGGCGGCGACCTCGCGCGCTTCGAGGTGCGGCGCGGCGACGAAATCACCGGGCTGCTGCGTGCGCTGAACCAGATGAGCGCCAACCTTTTCGCCATCGTCTCGGACGTGGGCGAGAACGTGGCCGGCGTGATGTCGGCGTCCAGCCAGATCGCCTCGGGCAACCAGGACCTGTCCTCGCGCACCGAGCAGCAGGCCAGTTCGCTCGAAGAGACGGCGGCTTCGATGGAAGAGCTGACCTCGACGGTGAAGCAGAACGCGGACAACGCGCGCCAGGCCAATCAGCTGGCGGTGTCGGCTTCGGAAGTCGCGGTGAAGGGCGGCCATGTCGTGTCGCAGGTGGTCGACACCATGGGCTCGATCAATGCGTCGTCGAAAAAGATCGTCGACATCATCGGCGTGATCGACGGCATCGCGTTCCAGACGAACATCCTGGCGCTGAATGCGGCCGTGGAAGCCGCACGCGCCGGCGAGCAGGGCAAGGGCTTCGCCGTGGTGGCCTCGGAAGTGCGCAGCCTCGCGCAGCGCTCCGCGTCCGCCGCCAAGGAAATCAAGACGCTGATCGGCGACTCGGTCGACAAGGTCGAAGCCGGCAGCAAACAGGTGGCGGAAGCCGGCCGCACGATGCAGGAGATCGTGGGCAGCGTGAAGCGGGTGACCGACATCATGGGCGAGATCACCACCGCCAGCCAGGAGCAGACCTCCGGCATCGAACAGATCAACCAGGCCATCAGCCAGATGGACCAGGTCACGCAACAGAACGCCGCGCTGGTCGAAGAAGCCACGGCCACGGCCGAACTGCTGCAGGAGCAGGCCGACGGCCTCGTGAAGGCCGTGCGCGTGTTCCGCGGCGACGCGAGCCAGGCGGCCGAAGTCGCGCAGGCCTCGCAAGTCGAGCTGGCCGCCTGAAGCGCGCGACCGCGAATCCAACTCACATTCAACAGACCCAACCCGGAGAAGACCCCATGCTCAACAAGGCAAAAGACCCATTGAAACAAGCCGCCTCGGCATCGTCCGCCGCCGTCGCCGCGCGCCTGGAGGTCGTGACCTTCAAGCTGGGCGAAGAGGAATACGGCATCGACATCCAGAAGGTGCAGGAGCTGCGCGGGTACGACGCGGTGACGCGCATTGCGAACGCGCCGGACTACATCAAGGGTGTGGTGAACCTGCGCGGGATCATTGTTCCGATCATCGACATGCGCATCAAGTTCAAGCTGGGCGACCCGACGTACGACCAGTTCACGGTGGTGATCGTGCTGAACATCGGTGGGCGTGTGGTGGGGATGGTGGTGGACAGCGTGTCGGACGTGATCACGCTGACGGGCGAGCAGATCAAGCCTGCGCCGGAGATGGGTTCGGTGCTGGACGCGGACTACCTGATCGGGCTGGGCACGCTGGACGAGCGGATGCTGATCCTGGTGGACATCGACCGCCTGATGTCCAGCGACGAAATGGGCCTCGTCGAGGCCGCAGCCACCGCCTGACCCCCCTGCACATTCGCCTGAAGGCACCCCATGAACTTCCTCGCCAATCTTCGCATCGCCCGACGCCTCACGCTGGCCTTTGCCATCGTGCTCGGCCTGACCGTGATCTCGACCGCCATCGCGCTGGTGTCCGCGCGCAACAACGCGGAAGCCACGCGGCTGATGATGCAGAGCCCGCTCGCCAAGGAACGGCTCATCTCCGACTGGTATGTGCTGACCTACGCGGCCATCGCACGCACCTCGATGATCGCGCGCACCACGGACGAGACCTTGCCCGCGACCTTTGCCGACGTCATCTCCGACAGCGTGAAGAAGGGCAGCGAGACCATGGCGAAGGTGGAGCCGCTGTTGTTCACCGACGAGGAAAAAGCGACCTACAAATCGATCGTCGAGCTGCGTGCGAAGTACCAGGCCGCCAAGGACGAGGTCGGCAAGGCCAAGTCGAGCGGCAATGCGGTGGACACCGCGCGAGCGTTCCAGGACGTGTTTCAGCCGGCCGCCAAGGCCTACGAGAGCCGGGTGCTGGAGCTGCTGTCGATCGAACGCCGCGACATCGACCGCATGAGCCACGACATCGACGCCGCCAACCTGAAGAGCTTCAACCTGCAGTTGCTGCTGACCGTGCTGACGGTGGTGAGCGGGGGCATCTTTGCCTTCTTCATCTCGCGCAGCATCGTGCGTCCGCTGGCAAGGGCGGTGGTGGTGGCCGAGACGGTGGCACAGGGCGACCTGAGCGCCGACATTCCCGTGGACAGCCGCGACGAGGTGGGCCAGTTGATGCAGGCCCTGAAGAACATGAACACCAACCTGGCCAAGGTGGTGGGCGAGGTGCGCTCGGGCACCGAGACGATCGCGACGGCGTCGGGCCAGATTGCTGCGGGCAACCAGGATCTCTCTTCGCGCACGGAGCAGCAGGCCAGTTCGCTGGAGGAAACAGCCGCCTCGATGGAAGAGCTGACCTCGACGGTGAAGCAGAACGCGGACAACGCACGCCAGGCCAACCAGCTGGCCGTGTCGGCCTCCGAGGTCGCGGTGAAGGGCGGTAGCGTCGTGTCGCAAGTGGTCGGCACGATGGGCTCGATCAATGCCTCGTCCAAGAAGATCGTGGACATCATCGGTGTCATCGACGGCATCGCGTTCCAGACCAACATCCTGGCGCTGAACGCGGCGGTGGAAGCAGCGCGTGCCGGTGAGCAAGGCCGTGGCTTCGCGGTCGTCGCCTCCGAAGTTCGCAGCCTGGCGCAGCGCTCCGCAGCAGCAGCCAAGGAAATCAAGACCTTGATCGGCGACTCGGTGGAGAAGGTCGAAGAAGGCAGCAAGCAGGTCGCTGAAGCGGGCCGCACCATGGACGAGATCGTGGGCAGCGTGAAGCGCGTGACCGACATCATGGGCGAGATCACCTCGGCCAGCCAGGAGCAGACCTCGGGCATCGAGCAGATCAACCAAGCCATCTCGCAGATGGATCAGGTCACCCAACAGAACGCGGCGCTGGTGGAAGAGGCGTCGGCGGCAGCCCAGTCGCTGCAGGAACAGGCCGGCAGCCTCGTGCAGGCCGTCAGCATCTTCAAGCTCGACCACAACGCCGTGGTTGCGCGCCCTAGCTTCACACGCATCACGCCCATCGCCCGGCCCGCCAAGGCGGTTGCCGCTTCCCAGTCGGCGCTCAAGCGCCCGGCCAAGGCGCTGCCGGCGCGCCACGAACCGGCCAAGGGCGCCGCGCCGCAATTGGCGGCGGCCAGCTCCGGCGACTGGACGGAATTCTGAGTCTCCCGCGGAAGAACAACACATAACAGGCGATCCGGGGCCCGCGGCCCCTGAAGGAAAAATCATCAAAGCGTTCTACAACCTCAAAATCGCGACCAAGCTGCTTGTGGCGTTCATTGCCGTCCTTGTGTTGACGGCGTGCGTCGGTGCCGTTTCCGTGCTGCAGCTCGGCAAGGTCCACGGCATGACCACGGACCTCGCGACCAACTGGCTGCCGGCGACGCGTTCCCTGCTTGAGATAAAGAACCTGGTGTCGCGCTACCGCTCCGAGGAACTGCAGCACATCCTGTCCGGCTCGTACACCGAGATGGCCGTCTACGAAAAGTCGATGGACGTGACCTGGGCCGCGTTGCAGAAGAGCCGCGCCGAATACCAGGCGCTCATCTCCGAACCCGAGGAGCGCGAGATCTATCCCGTGTTCGAGAAGCTGATGGCCGAGTACGCGCTGGCGCACGACAAGGTCATCGCCATGTCGCACACGCAGAACACCGAGGAGGCGACCGCGCTGAGCGGCGGCAAGGCGCTGCAGCTGAGCCGAGAAATGAACGCGGCGCTCGACAAGCTGACCGAATTGAACGTGGCCGGCGCCGTTCGCGCGGGCGAGACGGCCGACAAGGTGTACGCGCAAGCCCGTATTTGGGTGGTGGGCCTGTTGCTGGGTGCTGTCGCGCTCGGACTGGCGCTGGCGCTGTGGATCGCGCGCCTCGTCGCGCGTCCGCTCGCCGAAGCCGTGAAGGTGGCGCAGTCGGTGGCCGCGGGCGACCTGACCAGCCGCATCGAGGCCAGGACGACCGACGAGACCGGCCTGCTGCTCGAAGCGCTGAAGGGCATGAACGGCAGCCTGGTGAAGATCGTGGGTGAAGTGCGCACGGGCACGGACACCATCGCTACCGCGTCGAGCCAGATCGCCTCGGGCAACCAGGACCTGTCGTCGCGCACCGAAGAGCAGGCCAGTTCGCTGGAGCAGACCGCCGCGTCGATGGAAGAACTTACCTCCACCGTGAAGCAGAACGCCGACAACGCGCGCCAGGCCAACCAGCTGGCCGTTTCGGCTTCGGAAGTGGCCGTGAAGGGCGGCAGCGTCGTGTCGCAGGTGGTCGGCACGATGGGCTCGATCAATGCCTCGTCCAAGAAGATCGTGGACATCATCGGCGTGATCGACGGCATCGCGTTCCAGACCAACATCCTCGCGCTGAATGCGGCTGTGGAAGCCGCTCGCGCCGGAGAGCAAGGCCGTGGGTTCGCAGTCGTGGCGTCTGAAGTTCGCAGCCTGGCGCAGCGCTCCGCAGCAGCAGCCAAGGAAATCAAGACCTTGATCGGCGACTCCGTGGAGAAGGTCGAAGAAGGCAGCAAACAAGTCGCTGAAGCCGGCCGCACGATGGAAGAGATCGTGGGCAGCGTGAAGCGCGTGACCGACATCATGGGCGAGATCACGGCAGCCAGCCAGGAGCAGACCTCGGGCATCGAACAGATCAACCAGGCCATCTCGCAGATGGACCAGGTGACCCAACAGAACGCCGCGCTGGTGGAAGAGGCCTCGGCCGCAGCCCAGTCGCTGCAGGAGCAGGCCGGCAGCCTCGTGCAGGCCGTCAGCATCTTCAAGCTCGACCACAACGCCGTGATGGCGCGCCCCAACTTCACACGCATCACGCCCATCGCCCGGCCCGCCAAGGCGGTTGCCGCTTCCCAGTCGGCGCTCAAGCGCCCGGCCAAGGCGCTGCCTGCGCGCGGCGAACCCGGCACGGGTGCCGCGCCGCGGCTGGCCGTGACTGCCGACGCCAAGGGCGACTGGACGGAGTTTTAAGAGACAAGAGAGCCAAGAGACACGAGGGCTCAAGACCGGCAGGCCTGTGCCGATAACGAATCGACAACGCCGCATCCCGCGGCGGGATTCGCTGCAGTTCTGAAAGAGAAGAAATCAAATGAGTTTGAAGAACCTGAAAATCGGCACCCGCCTGGGCCTTGGCTTCGCGGCCATGCTGCTGTTGATGGCGGTGATTGCCGGCACCGGCTTTCTGCGCCTTGCCAGCGTGGGCCAGTCCACGGACGAGATGATTGCGCACGCGCTCGTGAAGGAGCGCCTGGCCAACCAGTGGGCCAACCTGCTGGGGCCGACCGTGGTGCGCTCCTACGCGATGGTGAAGTCCACGGACCCGACCGTGGTGGCCTATTTCGCCAAGGCGCGCACCGAGAGCTCGAACCGGATCAACCCCGTGCAGAAGGAGCTCGAAGGGCTGCTGACCTCGCCGGAAGAAAAGAAGCTCTACGCCGGCGTGGCCGATGCGCGCGCGGTCGTCCTGGAAATCAGCGACAGGCTCAACAAGCTCAAGCTCGCGGGCCAGAGCGACGAAGCCACCGCCCTGGCGGACAACCAGTTCGCGTCGGGCCTCGCCGTCTATGAAGACTCCGTGGCCAAGCTCGCCGCGTACCAGCGCGACAGGATCGACGTGCTGTCCAAGGGCATCCTTGCCGACCACGAAAGCGGCCAGACCCTGCTGCTGGCGCTGTCGGCCATTGCGCTGGTGCTGGGCGCGCTGTTCGCGTGGCGCCTGACGCTGGGCATCGTGCGTCCGCTGGGCCATGCGGTGACGGTGGCCGAGACGGTGGCCGCCGGCGACCTGAGCGCGGACATCGTGGTGGAGAGCCGCGACGAGGCGGGCCAGCTGATGCATGCGCTGCGCGAGATGAACGCCAGCCTGGCCAAGGTGGTGGGCGAGGTGCGTTCCGGCACCGAGACCATTGCGACGGCTTCGGGGCAGATCGCTTCGGGCAACCAGGACCTGTCGTCGCGCACCGAAGAGCAGGCGAGTTCGCTGGAAGAAACAGCCGCCTCGATGGAGGAACTCACGAGCACTGTGAAGCAGAACGCGGACAACGCACGCCAGGCCAACCAGCTGGCCGTGTCGGCCTCCGAGGTCGCGGTGCGCGGCGGCAACGTGGTCGGGCAGGTGGTCGACACCATGGGCTCGATCAATGCGTCGTCCAAGAAGATCGTGGACATCATCGGTGTCATCGACGGCATCGCATTCCAGACCAACATCCTGGCACTGAACGCGGCGGTGGAAGCCGCACGCGCAGGTGAACAGGGCCGTGGCTTCGCGGTCGTGGCCTCGGAAGTTCGCAGCCTGGCGCAACGCTCGGCCGCAGCGGCCAAGGAGATCAAGACGCTGATCGGCGACTCCGTGGAGAAGGTCGAAGAAGGCAGCAAGCAGGTGGAAGAAGCCGGCCGCACGATGGAAGAGATCGTGGGCAGCGTGAAGCGCGTGACCGACATCATGGGCGAGATCACGGCGGCGAGCCAGGAGCAGACCTCGGGCATCGAACAGATCAACCAGGCCATCAGCCAGATGGACCAGGTCACCCAACAGAATGCCGCGCTGGTCGAAGAGGCCTCGGCGGCAGCCCAGTCGCTGCAGGAACAGGCCGGCAGCCTCGTGCAGGCCGTCAGCATCTTCAAGCTCGACCGGAACGCCGTGGCCTCCCCCCGCGCGGCGTTCACGCCCATCACCCCGATCCCGAAGGTGGCGAGGCCCGCGCCCCGGCGCGCGGCCCCGCCGCTGCCCGCACGGCGTGCCCCCGGCGCCGCCTCGGCCCCGCAGTTGTCCATGACCGGCGACGCCAAGGGCGACTGGAGCGAGTTCTGACCCTCAACTTTCGGCCGATCCTGCCGATAGAGAGAACAAGGCATCGAAAAGACAGTGACTCGATGCCACCCCTACACACCATCGACAGGTAAAGCCATATGTCCGGAAGTTTGTTCTACACAGGTCTGAGCGGTCTGAGCGTCGCTCGCACCGCGCTGATGACCACGGCCCACAACACCGCCAACGTGTACACCGCCGGCTACAGCCGGCAGGTGGCGGAAATTGCCACCGGCAACGCCATCTCCAGCGGTTCGGGCTTCATCGGCTCGGGCGCCAACGTGACGACCGTCTCGCGCAGCTACGACCGCTACCTGACGGCGCAGCTGGGCACGGCGCAGTCGGCTTCGGCCGCGCTGGCCACCAACAGCGTGCAGATCAACCGCATCGACACCCTGCTGGCCGACAAGACCTCGGGTATCGCGCCGCTGATGCAGAGCTTCTTCACCAGCATCCAGGGCGTGGCCAACACGCCGGCCGACCCGGCCGCGCGCCAGCAGATGATCAGCTCGGCCCAGGCGCTGGCCAGCAAGTTCCGCGCGACCGACCAGTACCTGTCGGACCTGAACTCCTCGGTGAACGAGCAGATCGTGGGCAGCGTGGACCAGATCAACACCTACGCCAGCAAGATCGCCAGCCTCAACCAGCAGATCAGCCAGATCAGCGCCATGGCCGGCGGCCAGCCGCCCAACGACCTGCTCGACCAGCGCGACCAGCTCGTGAGCGACCTGAGCCAGGTGGTCGACGTGAAGGTGCTGCAGCAGGACAACGGCAAGTACAACGTGTTCATCGCCACCGGCCAGTCGCTGGTGGTGGGCGACTACGCCTCGCAGATGGTGGCGGTGAATTCCGCCGCCGACCCGTCGCGCAAGGCGGTGGCGCTGCAGGGCTTTGCCGGCAACACCTCCGAGCTGTCGGACAGCGCCATCACCGGCGGCGTGCTGGGCGGGCTCATGAGCTTTCGCCGCGACACGCTCATTCCCTCGCAGAACGCCATCGGCCGCCTTGCGATGTCGGTGGCCGACGCGGTGAATGCGCAACACAAGCTGGGCGTGGACCTGAACGGCGCGCTGGGCAAGGACTTCTTCACGCAGGCCGTGCCGGGCGTGCTCTCCAACGCAAAGAACACGGGCAACCTCGAGTTCGCCGCCACGGTCTCGGACGCTTCGCAGCTCACAACCAGCGACTACAACGTGAGCGTCACCGATGTGGCCGGCACGCTCACCTACTCGGTCACCCGGCTTTCGGACAAAACGTCGATGGGCACTTTCACCACATTCCCGATCACCTTCGACGGCGTCAGCCTCGCCGCTGCCAGCGGCACCGCGCAGGCCGGCGACTCGTTCCTGGTGCAGCCCACGCGCACCGGCGCGCGCGACCTCGACGTGCTCACGCTCGACCCGGCCAAGGTCGCCGCCGCATCGCCGATCGTCACCGGCAACACCGCGGCCAACAAGGGCAGCGGCGCGCTGGGCGCCGCCACCGTGGACGCCAGCTACCCGGGCACGCCGCTGGCCGGCTCGCTGACGCTGAGCTACGACGCCGCCAGCGGCAGCTTCTCGGGCTTCCCGGCCACCTCGGCCGTGACCGTGACGCTGGCCGACGGCACCAGCACCAGCTATGCGGCCGGTACGCCCGTGCCCTACACGGCGGGCGCGAAGATGAGCTTCGACGGCATCACCGTCGGCATGACCGGCGCGCCTGCGCAGGGCGACACCTTCACCATCGGCAAGAACACCTCGGGCGTGTCCGACAACAGCAACGCCCTGGTGCTGGGCGCGCTGCAGCGCAAGACCACCATGGCCGGCGGCACGGCGACCTTCAACGGCGCCTACTCGCAGCTGGTGAGCGAGGTGGGCAACCGCGCCATGGCGGTGAAGGTGGCGGCCACCACGCAAGACAGCGTGACGAGCCAGATCAAGGCCAGCCAGCAGTCGATCTCCGGTGTGAACCAGGACGAGGAAACCGCCAACTTGCTGATGTTCCAGCAGATGTACCAGGCCAATGCGAAAGTGATCCAGACCGCTTCGACCATCTTCGACGCAATCCTCGGCATCAGCAACTGAGCCTCCCTCCAGTACCCGCCCACGTACCGATCCAGGAAACCGCGATGCGCATCAGCACCCAATCCTTCTACGACCAGAACGTCACCGCCATGGGGCAGCAGCAGCAGAAGCTGTTCCGTGTGCAGCAGCAGCTGGCCACGAACTCCAAGTTCCTCTCGGCCGGCGACGATCCGGTCGGCGCGGCCCGCGCGCTGGGCGTCACCCAGACGCTGTCGGAAAACGCGCAGTACGCCACCAGCCGCCAGCGCGCGTCGCTGTCGCTGTCGACCGAGGAGAACGCACTCAACTCGGTGACCTCGATCCTGCAGAACATCAAGACCCTGACGGTGGCGGCCGGCAACGGCACGCTGTCGGATGCCGACCGCGGCTCGCTCGCCACCACTATCCAGAGCGCGCTCGACCAGCTGGTCGGCGTGGCCAATTCGGACGACGGCAACGGCCAGTTCCTGTTCGCCGGCTTCAAGAGCGGCTCGCCGCCCTTCGTTTCGACCGCCGGCGGCGGCGTGCAGTACGTGGGCGACCAGGGCCAGCGGCTGATGCAGGTCGACGTGGCGCGCCAGCTGTCCACCTCGGACGACGGCCGCACCATCTTCCAGTCGGTGCAGGGCGGTGCGGGCTACGTGACCTCGGCCGCGGCCGGCAACACCGGCACCGCCGTGTTCGGCTCGGTGGGCGTGAAGGACGTCACGGACCCGAACTACGGCCGCGACTTCACCGTCAGCTTCACCGGCGGCAACTATTCGGTGTCGACCAAGGACACGCCGCCCGTGGTGGTGTCCGGCGGCGCGTATGCCGCAGGCCAACCCATTTCGTTCGGCGGGGTGCAGCTGAGCGTCAGCGGCACCCCGGCCGACGGCGACAGCTTCGACGTGTCGACCGCGAAGAACGCCGGCACCGACATCTTCGCGAGCGTCGGCGAGCTGGTGTCGGCGCTGCGCACCCCGCTCACCGGCGGCGGCGCGGCGGCCCAGGCCAAGCTGCAGAACGCCTTGAGCACGGCCAACATGAAGGTCACGAACGCGCACGACAACGTGCTGACGGTGCTGTCGTCGGTGGGTTCGCGCCAGACCGAGATCGATGCGCTCGACACCGCCGGCTCGGCCAGCAAGCTGCAGGAAGAAAGCTACCGCTCCAGCATCGAGGACCTGGACCCGTACAGCGCCATTGCGGAGTTCTACCAGCGCCAGTCGTCGCTGCAGGCCACGCAGATGACCTTCGCCAAGCTGAACAGCATCTCGCTCTTCAACTATCTTTGAGTCGCCCCCGGGCTTCGCGCATTTCGTGCCGCTTCTCCAACCCCCGCCAGCGGCAGGTACCGCGCTGAACTACGGACGCAAGGCCTGCGTGAACCGCAGCGTGTTCGCGACAGCTTCTGCAAACCTCGGCTCGAGGAACGCCGCCAGGTTCGGCATCAGCAACTGCAGCATGAAGATGCCCGCCAGCAGCGTGATCGGAAAGCCCACGGCGAAGATGCTGAACTGCGGCGAGGCGCGGTTCAGGATGCCCATGGCCAGGTTCAGCGTGAGCAGCGCGGTGATGAGCGGCAGCGCCAGCATCAGCCCGGTGGCGAAGATGTCGCCGCCGGCCAGCACCAGGAACATCCAGCCGCCGGACGCCATGGGGCCGTCGGCGATCGGCAGCGTGCCGAAGCTGTCGGCCAGCGCGCTCACCATGAGCAGGTGGCCGTCCAGCGCAAGAAAGATCAGCATCGCCAGCATGTTCAGCAGGCGCGACACCACCATGGTGCTGCCGTGGCTCATGGGGTCGAAGAAAGAGGCGAACGACAGGCCCATCTGCAGGCCGATGTACTCGCCCGCGGCCAGCACGGCGTTGAAGACCAGCTTCATCGAAAAGCCCATGGCCGCACCGACCAGCACCTGCTGCACGATGATCCACAGGCCTGCGGCGGACACCACCGGCACGGCGGGGAGGGCGCCCAGCGTGGGTGCGATCACGAAGGTCAGCATGGCGGCGACCGCCACCTTCACTGGCCGCGGCACCCATGTCTCGCCGAAGACCGGCGCCGTGCTCACCAGCGCGAGCATGCGAACGAACGGCCACAGGAAGGCCACCATCCAGCCCTCGAGCTGGGCCGAGGTGACGGAAAGAATCGACGGCGTCACGCCACCAGCTGCGGAATGCCGGCGAACAGCGCGCGCATGTAGTCGAGCATGCGGTCGAGCATCCAGGGGCCGGCGATCACCAGCGTCGCGAACACCGCGAGCAGCTTGGGAATGAACGACAGCGTGGCTTCGTTGATCTGCGTGGCCGCCTGGAAGATGCTCACGATCAGGCCGATGACGAGCGCCACCAGCAGCAGCGGGGCGCCCAGCAGCAGCGAGATTTCCATGGCCCGGTGGCCCATGGTCATGACGGATTCGGGGGTCATGTCGGCGTACCTAAAGGTAGAAGCTCTGCGCCAGTGCGCCGATGAGCAGCTGCCAGCCGTCGGCCAGCACGAACAGCATCAGCTTGAAGGGCAGTGCAATGGAGGCGGGCGGCACCATCATCATGCCCATCGACATCAGCACGCTGGCCACCACCAGGTCGATGATGAGGAACGGAATGAAGATGGTGAAGCCGATCTGGAAGGCGGTCTTCAGCTCGCTGATGACGAACGAGGGCAGCAGGATGCGCAGCGGCACGTCTTCCGGGCCCTGCATGTCGGGCACCTTGGCCAGGCGCGCGAACAGGGCCAGGTCGCTCTCGCGGGTCTGCTTGAGCATGAAGGTCTTGAAGGGCGCGATGCCTCGCTCCAGCGCCTTGTCGGCGCTGATCTTGTTCTCGGAGAAAGGCACGTAGGCGTCGGTGTAGGCCTTGTCGAGCACCGGCGCCATCACGAAGAAGGTGAGGAACAGCGACAGCCCCACCAGCACCTGGTTGGGCGGCGAGGTCTGCGTGCCGATGGCGGTGCGCAGCAGGCCCATCACGATCAGGATGCGCGTGAAGCTGGTCATCGACAGCAGCAGCGCGGGCAGGAAGGTGAGCGAGGTCAGCAGCACCATGGTCTGCACGCTCAGCGACCAGGTCTGGCTGCCGCCGGGGCCCGGCGTGCTGGTGATGCCGGGCAGGCCCTGGGTCCAGGCCACGGCGGGCAGCGCGGCGGCGGCAAGCAGCAGCGCGGCACGCAGGCCGCGGCGCAATGCGGAATGCGTCATGGGGCGGTATGCGTCTTGCCCGAAAGGGATTCGCGCAGCTTCCGGGCAAAGAGTTCGACAGGGTTGTTCATGGCGGCGGGCGTGCCCGCCGTGCCGGAGGCCGGCTGTGCCTGGGCCGGCAGCGTGTGCAGCATGTTGACCTGGCTGGACGTGACGCCCAGCACCAGCCATTGGCCGCCCACTTCGACCACGACCACGCGTTCGCGCTGGCCGAGCGCGGCGCTGGAGACCACCTTCACCAGGTGGCCGCCGCCCAGGCGCTGAAGCCCGAAGCGGCGCGCCAGCCAGGCGCACAGAAAAATCAGTCCGACCACCACCGCCATGCCGAAGCCGGCCTGCAGCAGGCCCGACGCACCGACTGCGGCGGGCTGGGCCTCGTGCACGGGCGTGGGCACGGTGGGCAGCGCGGCGTGGGCCGTGTGCGCGGCATGCAGCGCGAGCACGCACAGGGCCGACAGCGCTCGAAGGTGGCGGCGCAGGTTCATGAACGGGCGAGCTTCTGCATGCGCTCGGACGGGGTGACGATGTCGGTCAGGCGAATGCCGTACTTTTCGTTCACCACCACCACTTCGCCCTGGGCGATGAGGTAGCCGTTGATCAGCACGTCCAGCGGCTGGCCGGCCAGGCCGTCGAGCTCCACCACCGAGCCCTGCGACAGCTGCAGCAGGCTCTTGATGGTGATGCGGGTGCGGCCGATTTCGGCGGTGAGCTGCACGGGCACGTCGAGCACGCGCGCGATGTCCACCGCGGTGGTGCTCGACGGCGCCGATGGCGCGTCGTGGATCTGCTGGAAGACCTGCGCGGTGGCCGGGGCCACGGTGGGTTCGGGCGCGGCCGGCGAGGCTGGAGAAGAGGCCGCCGTCTGTTCGGCCAGCGCGCTGGCCCAGTCGTCCGCGTCGCTGCTGGCGGAAGAGGTGTTGTCAGTCATGGTCGTTCTTCAAATCACTGTCTTGGTGGGAGATCATGTGTTGCACGCGCAAGGCGTAGCGCTCGTTCGAGGTGCCGTAGCCGCACTCCATCACCGGCACGCCGCCAACCTTGGCGAGCACCGTGGTGGGCAGCTCGATGGGAATCACGTCGCCGGCCTGCAGCTTCATCACTTCGCCCAGCGTGGAGGGCATGGTCACGAAGTCGGCAATGAGTTCGACGTCGGCGGCCTGCATCTGGCGCGACATCTGCTTGACCCAGCGCTTGTCGACCTCGACCTCGTCCTGGATCGGGTTGGACAGCAGGTCCTTGATGGGCTCGATCATCGAGTAGGGAATGCACACGTGCAGGAAGCCGCCCACCGGGCCGAACTCGATCTGCAGCGTGGTGTTGATCACCACCTCGTTGGGCGCCACGATGTTGGCGAGCTTGCCGTGCATCTCGGCGCGCACGTAGTCGAAGTCCAGCGGGAACACCGGCTGCCAGGCGTCGCCGTAGCACTGCAGCGACAGGTCGAGCAGGCGCTTGATGATGCGCTGCTCGGTGCGCGTGAAGTCGCGGCCTTCCACGCGCACGTGGTAGCGCCCGTCGCTGCCGAAGAGGTTGTCCACCACGAGGAACACCAGCTTCGGGTCGAACACGAACAGCGCCGTGCCGCGCAGCGGCTTCAGGTGGATCATGTTGATGTTCGCAGGCACCGGCAGGTGCCGCACGAACTCGCCGTACTGCTGGATCTGCACCGGCCCCACCGAGATGTCGGGGCTGCGGCGCATGAAGTTCAGCAGCGCGCTGCGCAGGCCGCGCGCGAAGCGGTCGTTGATGACCTCCAGCGTGTGCATGCGGTTGCGCACCACGCGGTCGGGCGCGCCGAGGTCGTAGGCCGGCAGGCCGTCCTTGGCCGGCGGCGCGGCGGCCGGCTGGTCGACGTCGCCGGTGACGCCTTGCAGCAGCGCATCGACCTCGTCTTGCGAAAGCACCTGTTCATACGCCATGGGTCGCTTGTCCGAAGGAGGGGGTCACTGCACCACGAAGGTGTTGAAGGACACGTTGGAGATGCCCAGCGGAGGAAGCCCGGCGGCCAGCGGCGTGTTCAGCGTGTTGCGGATCTCTTCCGCCAGCTTGGCCTTGCCCTCGGGCGTGACGAGGGTGTCGGGCGTGCGGTTGGACAGCAGCATCAGCAGGCGGCTGCGCAGTTCGGGCATGTACTCCACGATCTGCGCCTTGGTCTTTTCGTCCGGCACGCGCAGCGCCATGCCGATCTGCAGGAAGCGGCTGCGGCCTTCGGACTGCAGGTTGACCGTCAGCGGCTCGAGCATCAGGAAGATCGGCTTTTCCGGCTCGGCGGCCTTCGCCGGCTCCGCGGCTTCGGAAGACGAGTTCATGAACCGGGGGATGAAGGTGTACGCGGCGGCGGCGACGGCCGCGAGGCCGAGGGCGACCAGGAGCCCGATCAGCAGCTTCGAGAAGCGGCGCGGGGCCTTTGGGGCCGGGACGGCGGTTGCGACGGGGGTGGAGGTAGCCATGGTGATGCGGGGTTGCGGGTCCGGTCTATTCTTTGCGAAGTCCCTCTGCAACGAACGGTCGAACAAGCGCACAAAGGCGTTTCATATCCGTCATTGCGGGCGCCGGGCAGGCGCCGCCGAGGGGAGGGCGGGCGTCAGGCGAAGGTGTCGACCCCCGCGCTCGCGTGGGCGGCAGGCGCCGCGCGAGCGGCCGTCACGGGCGCGGCCGCCACGACGGCGGCGGCACGGCCGGCACCGGGGTAGCTGGCGGCCTGTTGCCGCGCGGCGTTCTGCTGCTGTTGCTGCTGCTGCGCGAACGCGGCGTCCTGGCCGCCGGCCTGGCGGGTGTCGGCACCGACCGAGGCCTGGCCCAGGGTGATGCCCTGTTCCGACAGCGAACTGCGCAGCTGCGGCAGCGCGGCCTCGACGGCCTTGCGCACGCTTTCATGGGCCGACACGAACACGGCCTGCGCCTGGTTGTCGCCCAGCGACAGCGTGACCTTGAGCGGACCGAGCCCGGCGGGGTTGAGGTTGAGCTCGGCCGTGTGGTGGCCGGTGGTGCTCATGCGCGCCAGCTGCTGGCCGAGGGCAGGGCCCCATTTGTCGCTGCCGACCTCGGGCGCGATGGTGTGCACCGCGGGGCGCGCGGCGGCGGTTTCGTCGCTGCGTCCGGCCGAGGCCGTGGCGGCGGCGGGCTGCTGCAGCAGGAAAGGCGTCGCGCTCGCCTGGGGGTCTGCGTCGGTGTCGGCGCCGGGGGCGTTGGCTGCGGCCGGCACGGCGGCTGCCGCAGCGGCGGCAATCGCCGCCGTTGTGCCTTCGGCGGCCTTCGGTTGCGCGGCGCTCGCCAGCTGCTCGGCGGTGGTGGCGCTCACGGCGGTGCGCGGACCGGCGCGGCCGGCAGAGGCTGCGCCGGCGGCCGGGCCGGCGGTGGTGGACGCGGGCTTTGCAGCGCCTGCACCCATGGCCTGTGCCGCGACGGCGGCGCGCACGATGTCCTGCAGCGAGGCGGTCGGCGCGGCGTCGGCATCGCGCGCGGCGTCGGCTGCGCTGGCGGAGGCAGTGACAGCAGCGGGTTTGGCCGCGTCCTTGGCCGCCGCTTCCGCTTCGGGCGTGGCCTTGGCGTTCGCGGCCAGGGTGGCCGCATCCGACAGGGGTGCCTGGGCCTTGGCGAGCGGGTCGGTCGCGGCCGCGTCGGCGGGGGTGTCCGCCCCCGCGGCGGCGCCCTGCGCGGCATCGACCGCCTTGGCGGCGTCGGCCGCGCCGGCGCCCTTGGCTGCCGCACGTCCCGCGAGGGTCAGCGCATGCAGCGGCGTGTGGGCTGGCGCCAGGAAGGCGAGGTTCGGGTCGGCGGGCAACGCGTCTTTGGTGTCGTCGTCGGCACTGGCTTTGCGCACCGGCTTGCGCTCTGCGGCCGTGGCGGTGGCGCCCGACGCATCTTCCGTGGCCCTGGCGCGCTGGTTGCCGTTGCTGGCGCGCGAGCGCTCCAGCGCGGCGCCGAAGCCCTGGCCCTGCGCATCGTCCGCGCCGCGGTTGCGCGCGCCGGTCTGCGACACGGACGGGCTGCCGCTGTTGGGCGAGACGGGGGGCGAGATCATGGGTGGCATGTCGGTTCCTGGGGATTCAAAGGGTCGGGTGCGAGACGCGGTCGAAGAACTTGCGCGCCGCGCGTTCGTCGCTGTCGCGCTGCTCGCGCTTGTTCTCGGCCATCATTTCCTGGGCGCGCACGCGCTCGGCCAGGGTGTCGAAGGAGCTCAGGCGGCGCTTTTGCTGCTGCCAGTCGATGCGGCCGTTGTCCAGGCGGGTTTCGGTCTGCGCGGCAATGGCGCGCTGCTGCGCGATGGCGCCGTCCAGCGTGCCGAGGAAGTTGCGGTAGTTGCGCCACTGCGAGGAGGGCAGGCCGTCGCGCATCAGCGCGTCGAGCTGGTCGTGATAGTCCTGGCGGTACTGCAGCAGCAGCTCGAGTTTCTGGCTGGCACTGAGGTGCGCGCTCTGCAGCGTGCCCAGGCGCCGCGCCGCGTCGTCGGTCTGCGTGTGGGCCAGGTCGATCAGCATGCCGAGGGGAAGCTTGCGGGTCATGAAAGTAGTCCTTGCGTGATGTCGGGTGTGCTTGGCGTGCGGCAGGCCGCTCAGGCGCGCCGCTCGGGCGTGAACAGGCCGTCCAGCTGCGCGATGGAGTCCTCGTAGCCGGTGCGCTCGTGCATCGACTGCTGCAGGAAGGACTCGATGCGCGGGTACATCGCGATGGCCTGGTCCAGCTGCAGGTCGTGGCCGGGCGCATAGGCGCCCACGCTGATCAGGTCGCGGTTGCGCTGGTAGCGCGACAGCATCTGCTTGAAGCGGCGCACGCTGTCGAACTGCGTCTGCGGAATCAGCGCCGTCATGGCGCGGCTGATGGAGGCCTCGATGTCGATGGCGGGGTAGTGCCCGGCCTCGGCCAGCGTGCGCGAGAGCACCACGTGCCCGTCGAGGATGGCGCGCGCCGAGTCGGCAATCGGGTCCTGCTGGTCGTCGCCCTCGGACAGCACCGTATAGAAAGCGGTGATGGAGCCGCCCCGGCCCTGCGCGTCGCGCGCGCCGTTGCCGGCGCGTTCCACCAGCGCGGGCAGCTTGGCGAACACCGAGGGCGGGTAGCCCTTGGTGGCCGGCGGCTCGCCCACGGCCAGCGCAATCTCGCGCTGCGCCATGGCGTAGCGGGTGAGCGAGTCCATGATGAGCAGCACGTCCTTGCCCAGGTCGCGGAAGTACTCGGCCAGGCAGGTGGCGTAGGCCGCGCCCTGCAGGCGCAGCAGCGGCGAGTTGTCGGCCGGCGCCGCCACCACCACGGCGCGGGCCAGGCCTTCTTCGCCCAGCGTGTTCTCGATGAAGTCCTTCACCTCGCGCCCGCGTTCACCGATCAGGCCGACGACGATGACCTCGGCGCTGGTGTAGCGCGCCATCATGCCCAGCAGCACGCTCTTGCCCACGCCGGAGCCGGCGAACAGGCCCATGCGCTGGCCGCGGCCCACCGTGAGCATCCCGTTGATGGCGCGCACGCCCACGTCGAGCACCGAATCGATGGGTGCGCGGGTCAGCGGGTTGACCGGCGGAGAGCTCAGCGGCACCTTGCGCGCGAAGTCGAGCGGGCCCAGCCCGTCGAGCGGGCGCCCGGCCGCGTCGACCACGCGCCCGAGCATGCCTTCGCCCACGGGCAGGCGCTTGGTGTGGGCGTTGCCGCCCGTGCCGCCCATGCCGGGCTCCACGGTGACGGGCCGCGCGAACACGCGCGCGCCCGGCACCAGGCCGGCCACTTCGGTCTGCGACATCAAAAACAGCCGGTCGCCCGCGAAGCCGACCACTTCGGCTTCGGCGTAGCGCTGCGCATTGCCCGGCGGCAGTTCGATCAGGCAGTCGCTGCCCACGGGCAGCTGCAGGCCCACCGCTTCGAGCACCAGCCCGACGGCGCGCGTGAGGCGCCCCGAGGCGGTGGTGGTGGTGCACTGGGCGACGCCCTCGCGCGCCCTGTCCAGCGCGGCGCGCACCTTGTGCAGATGGGGGTTGGCGTTCGCGGTGGCGGTCTGCATCGTGGGGGTCTCGCGCATGGCGTTCAGGAGGGTTCGCCGCCGTCGGAGGCGTTCTCGCGCAGCACCGAGGCCACGCGCTTCCAGCGTGTCTCCAGCGTGCCGTCGAGTTCGCCGTTGGCGGACTGCACGCGGCAGCCGCCGCGCGCCAGGGTGTCGTCGCTGCGCACCAGCCAGCCGGCGGCCTCGATCTCGTGGCCCAGGCTGTTCTTCACCAGCGCCACGTCGTCCGGATGCAGCAGCAGGCGCGGCTCGCCGCGCAGGGCGGGTTCGGTGTTCAGCAGGTCGCGCACCAGCGGCAGCACCCATTCGGGCTCGGCCTTCAGCGTGCGGTGCACCACCTGGCGCGCCACGTCGAGCGCCAGCGCGAGCACGGTGTCGGTCAGCTCGCCCTCGGCGCGGCGCAGCGCCGAGGGCAGCGAGAGCGTGAGCGCGCGCAGGCGCTCGGCATGCGCGGTGGCGGCGGCCAGCCCGGCGGCCAGGCCTTCGGTGTGGCCGGCCTTGCGGCCTTCGGCGAGCCCGTCGGCGCGGCCTTCGGCTTCGGCGGCGGTGCGCGCGTCCTTGCGGATGCGGGCCAGCTCGGCCAGGTCGACCTTCGGCGCGGGGGGCGCGGGCTGAGGAACCGGGGAGAGCGGTGCGGCGCCGCGGTTGCCGTTGCGGTTGAACTCGGCGGCGGCGGCGGCCTTGCGGCTCGCGGGCACCGAGGGCTTGCCGTCGAGCGTGCCCATCTCCCAGCGCTCCCAGGCGGAGAGCGCGGGCGGGGCCGGCCTTCTGGTCGTGCCGGTCATGCCCGGCAAAGGGCCAGCGGCGGCCTGCCGTGCGGCGGCGTGGATGGCGGCGAGACGCTCGCTCGCGCCAGTGAATGCGCCCGGGGCGCCGGGGTCAGACGAAGTCATCGGTGCCAGGCGCCGAAATCACGATTTCGCCTGACTCCGCCAGCCGGCGGGCCACCTGCAGGATCGTCTTCTGCTCTGCCTCGACCTGCGACACACGCACGGGGCCGCGCAGTTCCATGTCTTCTCGCAGGGTCTCGGCGGCGCGTTGCGACATGTTGTTGAGGAACTTGTCGCGCAGCTCCATCGGCGCGCCCTTGAGCGCGATGATGAGCGAGTCGCTCTCGATGTCCTTGAGCAGGCGCTGGATGCTGCGGTCTTCCAGGCCCAGCAGGTTCTCGAACACGAACATCTCGTCGACGATGCGCTGGGCCAGCGCCTCGTCGTGTTCGCGCACATGGGCAATGGCTTCTTCTTCCACCGCGGTGCTCATCAGGTTGACGATCTCGGCCGCGGTGCGCACGCCGCCCAGTCGGCTGCGGCGCAGGCCCTGGCCCGCGAGCATCTCGGTGAGCACGTCGGTCAGCTCGGTCAGCGCCGAGGGCTGCACGCCGCCGAAGGTGGCCACGCGCATGATCACGTCGTGGCGCAGGCGGGCGGGGAGCTTCTCCAGCACCTCGGAGGCCTTCATGCGGTCCAGGTGCACCACCAGCGTGGCCAGGATCTGCGGATGCTCGTCGCGGATGAGCTCGGCCACTTCGCCGGCTTCCAGCTCGTTGAGCCGCTCGATGCCGCCGTGCGGCTCGTCGGGCTGCAGGATGTCTTCCAGCAGGTTGCTGGCGCGGTCCTCGCCCAGCGCCTTCTTCAGCACGGCGCGGATGTAGCTGGTCGAGCCCAGGTGCAGGGCCGACAGCTGCTCGGTTTCCTGGCGGAACTCGGCCAGCACTTCGGCCAGCTCTTCCTTGGAGACCGAGCTCAGCTTGGACATCGCAAGACCCAGCGTCTGCACCTCGGAGGTGGGCAGCTGGTGCAGCGCGGCCGCGGCGCGGTCTTCGCCCAGCGCCATCAGCAGGATGGCGCCTTTTCGGGTTCCCAGTTCGTTACTCATGGGTGTTCATCCAGTGCTGGATCAGGGTGGCGACCAGCTTGGGGTCCTTCTCGGCGATCGCGTGCGCATAGTCCATGTCGGCTTTCTTGCGGTTGGCCTCGCGTTCGCGCAGGCTGTCTTGCGGCGAGGGCGCGCTGGCGTCCGGCGCGGCGCTCGGAATGAAGTCGGGCACAGCGACCGGCACGGGCGCCGGCGGGGGCGCTGCGTGGCGGCGCACCAGCGGACGCAGCACGGCGAACCAGGCGAACAGGGCGAGCAGCGCAAACAGCAGGTACTGGCCCAGCGTCTTGCCGATCTCGATGTTCTCGCGGTCGCGCCAGAACGGCACTTCGGGCGCGGGACCGCTGTCGGCCTCGCGGGCGAAGGCGCTGTTCACCACGTTGAGCGAGTCGCCGCGCTCCGTGCTGAAGCCCATGGCTTCCTTGGCGAGGTTGCGGATCTGCTCCACCTCGGCCGGCGTCAGTGGGCGGCTGGTGGTCTTGCCGGCCGCGTCCACGCTGTCGCGGTTGTTCACCACCACGGCCACCGACAGGCGCTTCACGCCGCCGGCGGATTGCTGCACGTGGCGGATGGTGCGGTCGAGCTCGTAGTTGGTGGTGGTGTCCTTGCGCGTGCTGCTCGGGCCGGTGGCTGCGGTGGAGGTGGTCGCGGCGGTGGCGCCATTCGCACCCGGTGCGCCAGGAGCGCCCGGCGTTCCGGGCGGCGGCGTGCCCGGCGCGTTCGGTGCGCGCGGGCCGACGATCGGCGCGGTCGGGTTCACCGGCGGCTGGTTCGACAGCGCGCCCGGCACGCCGCCCGCAGGCCCGCTGCCGTGCTGCGCCGACTCGCTGCTCTGCTGGCTGCGCATGGCGGCTTGCGACGGGTCCTGGTTGGGCTTGTACTTCTCGTCGGTGTGCTCGACCACCGAGAAGTCGATGTCGGCCGCCACCTGGGCGCGCACGTTGCTTGCGCCCACCAGCGGCTGCAGGATGGCTTCGATGCGGCGGATGTAGCCCTGCTCGATTTCCTGCGCGTACTTGATCTGGCTCACGTCCAGCCCGCGGTCGGTGCCGCGCGCCGAAGACAGCAGGTTGCCGCGCTGGTCGACCACGGTGACGCTCTTGGCGTCCAGGTCGGGCACGCTGCTGGACACCATGTGCACGATGGCGCTGACCTGGCCTTCGTCGATGCTGCGCCCGCGCATGAGCGTGAGCACCACCGAGGCCGAGGGCTTCTTCTGGTCGCGCACGAACAGCGAGGGCTTGGGCAGCGCCAGGTGCACCCGGGCCGCCTCGATGGTGCCTATCGACTCGATGGAGCGCGCCAGCTCGCCTTCCAGCCCGCGCTGGTAGTTGACCTGCTCGGCGAACTGGCTGGTGCCGAACTTCTGGTTGTCCATCAGCTCGAAGCCCACGCCGCCGGCCTTGGGCAGCCCCTGCGCGGCGAGCTTCAGGCGCGTTTCCGCCACCTTGTCGCCCGCGATCAGGATCGCGCCGCCGCCTTCGGCGAACTTGTAGGGCACGTTCATCTGCTGGAGCGACGCGATGATCGCGCCGCCGTCGCGGTCCGACACGTTGGTGTAGAGCACCTTGTAGTCGGGCGCGCGGCTCCACAGCATGAACGCGGCGGCCGCGGCCACGAGGGCCGCGCCGCCCACGATCAACGGCAGCTTGGGCTGGGCGCGCATGCGCTCCAGGAAGGGGGGCAGGCCGTTGCCGGAACCCGTCCCGGCAGTGGGCAGGTCGCCCGTGGGCACGGCTGTGCTCATGCGTGCACCTTGGTGGCGCCGGCGTGGCCGCTACGGTCCTGTGCCATGTTTGGAGAGAGATTTCGGTGTTGAGAGTTCATTCCGGAGCGCCGGTGAAGTCGTCCACGGCATGTTCGTTTCGCGACGATTGTCAACAGTGCATGGGAATTCGAATGCCCGAACAGCCGGGGTTTTCGCCCTCAGTTGCGCGCTTGAATCGGGGTCTTCCCTTGATACGCTGCAGGCCAGCCGGAGGACCGTGTGTCCTCCTTGTCAAGTCACGCAGAAGTGTTCACACAGGAAGAAGAGATCCCATGTCGATCAGCGCCATCGAATCCGTCTTGCAGCAGATGCGCGTCACCGCGCTCAACACCGGCATCGGCCCGTCCTCCGGTGCGGCAGCCCCCGCGGAGGCCGGCGGCTTTGCCGCCGAGCTGAAGCGCTCGCTCGCCAACATCAGCGGCGCGCAGCAAAGCGCCTACGCGCAGGCCGAGTCGTTCGAACTGGGCAAGCCCGGCGTGGCGCTCAACGACGTGATGGTCGACCTGCAGAAGGCCAACGTGGCGTTCCAGACCGGTCTGCAGGTGCGCAACCGCCTGGTGAGCGCCTATCAGGAGGTGATGAATCTGCAGGCTTGAATGCTTGGGTGGGTGGCTCGGACGGGCTTGTGCAACTTTTTTGTGCCCGGCCCTAAAGGTTTGAAGGCGGTCGCCGATAACTAAATCAACGATGGCTTGAGTCTCTCAACGGAAGCGGGTCCAGCGTTACGGCCGATGGCCGGAGTCATACAACCTTTGTCAATCAGGAGTCCATCATGGCGCAAGTCATCAACACGAACAGCCTCTCGCTGCTCACGCAGAACAACCTCAACAAGTCGCAATCGTCGCTGAACACGGCGATCCAGCGCCTGTCGTCGGGCTTGCGCATCAACAGCGCCAAGGACGACGCTGCGGGCCAGGCCATCGCCAACCGCTTCACGGCCAACATCAAGGGCCTGACGGTTGCACAGCGCAATGCCAATGACGGCATCTCGCTGGCGCAAACCACGGAAGGCGCGCTGACCGAAGTCAACAACAACCTGCAACGCATCCGCGAACTGACGGTGCAAGCCTCCAACGGTTCGAACTCGTCTTCCGACCTGAAGTCGATCCAGGACGAAATCACCCAGCGTCTGGACGAAATCGACCGCACCTCGGCTCAAACCGACTTCAACGGCGTGAAGGTCCTGTCGGCCAACAAGACGCTGAGCATCCAGGTCGGCGCCAACGACGGCGAAACCATCAGCATCGACCTGAAGAAGATCGACAAGGCCTCGCTGGGCCTGGGCGGCTTCAACGTCGGCGCATCGTCGGTGGTGTCGTCGTTCTCGACGACCACGGCAGGCGTCACGACGTCGGCTCCCGCCGACCTGACCGGCGTGACCGGCGCCGCGCTGCCTACCGGCGGCCTGAAGCTGCAAGGCTACGGTGCCTACACCGCTTCCACCGACACGTACGCCAACTACGCAGTGACCGACGCTTCGGGCAACTCGTACAAGCTGACCGCCGGCGACGTCGACCCTGCCACCGGCGCCGTGACCAACACCACGATCTTTGCAGACGCAACGTCCATGGCCGCCGCCAAGGCTGCCTACGACACCGATGCCGCCGCCGGCTCTGCTGCCACGGCAACGCCCCTGGCCGCCATCGACGCCGCCCTGAAGCGCGTCGACGACCTGCGCAGCTCGCTGGGTGCGGTGCAAAACCGTTTCGACTCGGTGATCTCCAACCTGGGCACCACGGTGACCAACCTGTCGTCGTCGCGTTCGCGCATCGAAGACGCCGACTACGCAACGGAAGTGTCGAACATGACCCGCGCGCAGATCCTGCAGCAAGCCGGCACCTCGGTGCTCAAGCAAGCCAACTCGACCACGCAAGGCGTGCTGTCGCTCCTGCAGTAATCGGCGCGGCAACAGGCCGGACCGGTCCCGCAAGGGGCAAGGCCCGGCCTGTTCGAAACAGAGAGAAAGCGCACAGGAGGGGCAACGGGAGCAAGCCCGCCTCCGTGCGCGTTTTCCTCTGCGGCCTGGAACCCGCCAGGCCGCAGAGGAAAGCGAACACAACCGAGGAACGAATATGTCGATACCGGCTGCCGCCCCGGCGGACCGTCAATGGTGGATGCAGGTGATTGCCGGCCGTGCGGCAGGCAGCGCACCCGCGCTGCCTGCTGCGGCCGAGGCCGCATCGCCGGTGCAGATCGAGAGCGCGGTGAAGGAAGTGAACGCAACGCTCGAGAGCCGCTCGGTCGGCGTCTATCTGGAGGTCGACAAGGACCTCGACACGCTCATCGTGAAGGTGATCGACAAGGAAAGCGGCGAACTGATTCGCCAGATGCCCACCGAAGAGGCGGTCCGCATCGCCAAAGTGCTGCAGGGCAAGTTGCCCGGGCTCCTGGTGAGTCACCAGGCCTGAGGCCGCGTGGCCCTCCCTGTCGAACTCTTGAACCGCATACGAAGAAGGAAGAATATTCATGGCAACCATCAGCAGCCTTGGCGTCGGCTCCAACCTGGACCTGAGCACCCTGCTCACGCAACTTCAGACGGCGGAAAGCCTGCCGCTGAAGGACATCCAGGCCCGCGCCACCAGCTTCACCAGCAAGCTGTCGGCCTACGGCCAGGTCACGAGCGCGCTCACCACGTTGCAGAACGCCGCGAAAAAGCTGGCTGATCCGGCCTTCTTCCAGAGCGTGAAGACCGCGGTGACGGCGAGCGACGTGCTGGGCGCCACCACCGACGGCACCGCCGTTGCCAGCAGCTACGCCGTCAACGTGACGCAACTTGCGCAATCGCAGTCTCTGATCACCGGCGGGCAGGCCAGCGCCAAGACGGCCATCGGCAACGGAACGATCACCATCGACTTCGGCGCCATCAGCGGCGGCTCGCTGAACGCCACGACCGGGCAGTACGCCGGTGCGGCCTTCACGCAGGACGCGGCGCGCAAGACGATGAAGGTCAACATCGACTCCGACCACAACACGCTCGAAGGCATCCGCGATGCCATCAACGCCGCCAAGGGCGACGTGACGGCGAGCATCGTGAACGACGGCAGCGGCACGCCCAACCGGCTGGTGCTGGTGTCCGCGAAGAGCGGCGAGGCATCGAGCATGCGCGTGTCGGTTGCCGGCGACGCGGCGCTGCAGAATCTGCTGGGCAACGACCCGGCGGGCACGCAGAACCTGCAGCAGACCGTGGTGGCGCAGAACGCCAAGCTGGTGGTCAACGGCATCGCCGTGACCAGCGCCAGCAACACGGTTCAGGGCGCCATGCAGGGCACCACGCTGAACCTGCTGAAGGTGGGAACCACCAGCGTCACGATGACGACCGACACCGCGTCGGTGGAGACGGCGGTCAACGATCTGGTGAAGGCCTACAACAGCCTGCTGAGCACGTCTTCGACCCTGACCGCCTACGACGCGGACACCAAGACCGGCGCTGCGTTGATGGGCGACTCCACGCTGCGCAACCTGATGACGCGCGTGCGTCAGACCTTGGTGTCACCGCAGGACACCGGCGCGAATTCGATGAAGGTGCTGAGCGAAATCGGCGTGTCCTTCCAGAAGGACGGCACGCTGGCGGTCGACGCCACCAAGCTGCATGACGCCACGACCAAGAACCTCGGCGGCGTGGCCAATCTCTTTTCCAGCGCCGCAGGCAGCACCGGCGGCTACGGCAAGCAGTTGAGCGCAGTGGTCGACGACCTGACCGGCACCAACGGCGTGCTGGTGGCGGCGACCAAGGGCGTGAATTCGACGCTCGACGACCTGAGCAAGCAGTACAACGCCATGCAGGCGCGGGTCGACTCCACGGTCGCCCGCTACAAGGCCCAGTTCACGCAGCTGGACGTGATGATCAACAGCATGAACAACACCTTGGCCTACCTCAAGCAGCAGTTCGACTCCATCAGCTCGAGCTCGAGCAACTGAGTCGACGAAGGGACCGGAGCAGACGATGTACACACCCCACAACCTTCGCACCGGTGCCGGCGCCTATGCGCGCGTCGGCCTGGAGACCAGCGTGATGAGTGCATCGCCGCACCAGCTCATCGTGATGCTGTTCGATGGCGCTGCGACCGCGATCGCCATGGCGCGTCACCACATGGCGGCAGGCGAGATCGCAGCCAAGGGAAATTCGATCTCGAAGGCCATCGGCATCGTGAACAACGGATTGAAGGCCGCGCTCGATACGACCGCGCCCGACGATGAATTGGTGGGCAACCTGTCCGCGCTGTACGACTACGTCGCGCGGCGGCTGTTCCAGGCCAACCTGCACAACGATGTGCAGGCACTGGACGAAGCAGGACGGCTGCTCGAAAACGTCGCTTCCGCCTGGCGGGAGATCGACGACCGGAGCCGCGGCTGAGACGCGGCCTTGATCAAAAGACAACAGTTAAAAGACAACAGGGATAGGTGAACAAGATGGCAGTCCGGAGTGAGGTCGTTCATTGTTATGAGGAGCTTGCCGCCAGCGTCGCGCAGATGCTGGTGCTGGCACGGGCCAAGGAGTGGGGCAAGCTGCCCGAGCTCGAGGCCCGCTGCTCGGCGCTGGTCGAGCGCCTGCGCGCCATCGAGCCGCTGGAAATGCTGGACGCGATACAGATCGAGCGCGTGCTCGGCCTGCTCGACCGCATCCGCACGGACCAGGCCGAGGTTTCCGGCCTGATCAAGCCGCAGCTCGACGACCTGATCGACCGCATGGGTCATCTCCACAAGCAGAAGAGCCTCGGGCGCGCCTACGGGCAGACGCACTGAGCCTGGCTGTATTCGCCTGAGCCCGCCTGAACCCCCACCCGAGATGCCACGCCCATGACTGGACTTGCCGGACTGATCGACGCACTGCTGGCCGCACGGCTCGCACCGCGCCTCGACGTGCTGGGCATCAAGGGCGAGACGACCATCGGCGCGCCGGGCCCGGCCGTGGGCGTCGGCAAGGTCGACAACGATGTGCGGCTGCCTTCCAATGCCGCGCTCGACCGGCAGATACCGGGTGCGCTGACCGGCGGCGCGGTGCATGCCGGCGGCGGTGCGCCGTCGTCGGTGGCCACGCGGCTGTCGGTGGCGGCACGCGTCATCGGCGCGGTGCTGGCCGACCTGCAGGCGCAGCCGGGGCCGGTGCGCGGCGCGGCGCCGCTGCTGGCATCGGGGCAGCAACCCGCCAGCGCCGCGGCACTGGCCGGCGCGCTGGCGCGCACGGTGTCGGACAGCGGGCTCTTCTACGAAGCGCACCTGGCGGAGTTCGCCACCGGCACCCGCACGCTGGCGCAGATGGCGCGGGAGCCCCAGGCGCGTTGGGCGGGGCCGTTGGTTGCGCGGCCCGAGACTGCCGCCGCCCCGGTGAATGCGGCGACAGCGACAGCAACGGCGACGGCAATGGCGACCGCGGCGGATGCCGTCGACGTGCTGCTGCCGGCCGGTGCACCGCAGGCTGCTGCCGCGGTGGCGCAAGGTGAGCTGCCGCACGCCGCCGCACCCAGCCCGCACACACCAGCGACTGCGCCTTCGACCCATGCTGCGGCACAGCCCGGCGCGGCGCAGGCGCCGGACCCTGCGGCATCGGCCGTGTCGGTCGACGCCTTGCGCCTGCAGGCCGCCTACGGCCAGAGCGATGGCGCAACGGCCCGCACGGCCCTGGACGGCGACATGCCCGCGCACCGCGCCGGCGAGATCGCGCGTTCGTCGGAGAGCGCTGCAGTGGCACAAGCCGCGCGCGGCACCGAAGTCATTCATCCGCAGGCGGTCACGCTCGTGCACCAGCAGCTCGACCTGCTGGCCAGCGCCGCCTTCCGCTGGAGCGGCCAGGCCTGGCCCGATGTGCCGATGCGCTGGTCCGTCGAGCAGGAACAGGACAGGCACGATGCCCGCGAAGGCGCGGATTCGGCACCGCAGGCCGAGCGCCGCTGGTCGACCACGGTGTCGCTGTCGCTGCCGCGCCTGGGCGAAGTCGACCTGCGGCTGAGCCTCGCGGGCGCGGCGGTGCAGGCGCACCTGTCGGCGCGCGAAGCCACCACCACCGAGCGGCTGCGCGGCGACGCGGGCCAGCTCGCGAAACGCTTCGAGGCCGCGGGCTTCCAGCTGCAGCAGTTGCAGGTCACGGAAAAAGCCATGGCGGAGGCCGCATGAGCACGGCCCTGAATGACGCCATGGAGAACCGGCCCAGCGCAATCGCGCTGTCGTACGCCGACAAGACCAAGGCACCCGTCGTCGTGGCCAAGGGCTACGGCGTGGCGGCCGAATCGATCATGCGCGAGGCGCGCGCGCACGGCCTGTATGTGCACTCGTCGGCGGACCTCGTGAAGCTCTTGATGCAGGTCGACCTCGACCAGCACGTCCCGCCCGAGTTGTACCTGGCGGTGGCCGAGGTCATGGCGTGGATCTACGGCCTGGAAGGCCGTGAACAGAATTAGCCAGGTGCGATCAATGCAAAGTCATGGACATTCGGATGAACGGAATCTGAATAGGAAATTCAGCAATTCATTCAATGGCCGAATGCCCATAGTCTTTGTTAATTCGCAAACTGAAGTGAATAAATTATTCCCGAAAATGTCTGTTTGTAACCACTGGTTGCATGTTTCGGGGTACCCCTTTTCCTGCCCCGGCCAACCTCTCTCACAGGGAGAGCGCGGGGGACTTGTCGGACGATTCCTACTTTTTTTGTCGCCATCTCTTACAAAGTACTTCAAAGTGTAAAACTTTGTGTATAGAATGTATACACGGTCAATTAGAACCTTTGGTGGACTGAGGAACGGAAATGGAACAAGACATGGAAAACGGTAATTTCAATGCAGGTGGCGTGATTTCCAAGGAAATCGGCGAAATAAACCTTGCGTATATGCTGCTCGCGCAGAAACTGGTCAAGCAGGACAGGGCGGAAGCCATGTTCCGGCTGGGCGTGGGGCGCGAGCTCGCCGATCTGCTGGCGAACATGTCGCTCAGCCAGATCGTGAAGCTGGCGGCTTCCAACTTCCTGCTGTGCAGCTTCAGGCTGGACGACCGCCCGATGTTCGCGGTGGTGGGAGAAGGCAAGGAGCCCGCATTGCAGCAGGCTCACATGTCGATCCTGATGGCGGCGCGCCAGATCCAGGCCCAGGGCCAGATGCGCGACGCGGGCGTGGCGGCTGCATGACCACCCGCAAGAGCGTCCTTGGCGAGGTCCGTGAAGTGCAGCTCGCCGTCGAGCTGATCGGACTCGGCGCGCGCCTGCAGTTTCTCGAAGCGGCGGTGTCGCTGAGCCGGGAACGACTGATCCGCCTGTACAAGGAACTCAAGGGCGTTTCGCCGCCCAAGGGCCTGCTGCCGTTCTCGACCGACTGGTACATGACCTGGCTGGCCAACATTCACTCGTCGATGTTCTACAACATCTACCGCTTCATGCTGGACGAGGCCGACGAGAACGAACTGCCCGCGCTCATCAAGGCCTACCGGCTCTACGTGGAGCAGGTTTCATCGCAGGGCGGCGAGGTCGTGCTCGACTTCACCCGCGCCGAGACGATGGTGCGCTTCTTCGACAGCGACATGCTGCAGCTGAGCCCCTGCAGCCGGTGCGGCGGCCACTTCGTGGCGCATGCGCACGATCACAAGAACGGATACGTGTGTGTCCTGTGCCGTCCGCCTTCGCGCGCGGGCAAGGCACGCAAGCCCAAGCTCGCCGAAGTGCGGCTGAGCGGATTCGGTGGGTTGGTGGCCGCAGGGCCAGCGTTGGACCTCGGCGGCGCAAGCTAGAAAAAGTACCCCCGCGCCCGTCTTGCGGACGTTCGGGGATTGAATGAATTGACGCCTCAGGGCGATAGGGGTAGCCCGTGCTGGTTCTGGTTGGATACATCGTGGTGATCGGTTGCGTGTTCGGGGGCTACGCCCTCATGGGCGGGCACTTCGGCGTCCTGTTCCAGCCGATCGAGCTGCTCATGATCGGCGGCTCCGCGCTGGGCGCGTTCATCGCGGGCAACAACGGCAAGACCATCAAGGCGACCATCAAGGAGCTGCCGCTCCTGCTGCGCAGCTCCAAGCACAACCGCCAGCTCTACATGGACCTGATGGCGCTCCTGTACGAGCTGCTCGCCAAGGCCCGCAAGGAAGGGATGATGAAGCTGGAGTCCGACGTGGAGAACCCGGCCCAGAGCGAGATCTTCTCGCGCTACCCGAACATCCTGGGGCACGAGGGCATCACCGTGTTCCTGAGCGACTACCTGCGCCTGGTCATCAGCGGCAACACCGACGCCCACGAGATCGAGGCCCTGATGGACCACGAGATCGAGACCATCCGCCACGAGGCCATGGTGCCCGGCCACAGCCTGGCTCGCGTGGGCGACGCGCTGCCGGCGCTGGGCATCGTTGCCGCCGTGATGGGCGTGGTGCACGCGCTGGCCTCGGCCAACCTGCCGCCTTCCGAAATGGGTGCACTGATCGCCCACGCCATGGTCGGCACCTTCCTGGGCGTGCTGCTGGCCTACGGCTTCGTGTCGCCGCTGGCCTCGCTGATCGAGCAGAAGGTGGAAGAGAGCATGAAGATCTACCAGTGCGCCAAGGTCACGCTGCTGGCCAACCTCAATGGCTACGCGCCGCAGCTGGCCGTGGAGTTCGGCCGCAAGGTGCTGTTCTCGACCGAACGCCCGTCCTTCTCCGAACTGGATGACCACGTTCGCGAAGTCAAGGCGCGCTGACGCGCCGCCCGACCCGATACCCCAGCCATCGAGCGAACGACAGAGCCACCATGAGCGAAGGCAAGCCAAGGATCATCATCAAGCACGTGCACAAGGCGCACGGCGGCGGCCACCATGGCGGTGGCTGGAAGATCGCGTATGCCGACTTCATGACGGCCATGATGGCGTTCTTCCTGGTGATGTGGCTGCTGTCCATCTCCAGCCCGAAGCAGCGCGACGGCATTGCCGAGCACTTCCGCATGCCGCTGCGCGTGGCGATGAACGGCGGCGACAAGGCCAGCCTGAGCTCCAGCATGATCTCCGGCGGCGGCGCCGACCCGATGCATGTCGAGGGCGAGGTCAGGAACACCGAGAGCACGAGCGAGGACGAGGCCGACGCCAGCCGCCTGGCCGAGATGAAGAAGCAGCTCGACGAGCTCATCGCCAAGAGCCCGGTGTTCCAGCAGTTCCGCTCGCAGATCCTGATCGACATCACCACCGAAGGCCTGCGCCTGCAGATCGTGGACACCGAGAACCGCCCGATGTTCGAACTGGCCAGCGCCCGCGTGGTGCCGCACATGCGCGCCATTCTTCGCGAGCTGGCGCCTGCGCTGAACCTGCTGCCCAACAAGATCACGCTGTCGGGCCACACCGATGCCATCGTCTACACCAACGACCGCTCGTACGGCAACTGGGAGCTGTCGGCCGACCGCGCCAACGCCTCGCGCCGCGAGCTGGTCATCGGCGGCATGACCGAAGGCAAGGTGCTGCGCGTGATCGGCCTGGCCGACAGCATGCACCTGGACAAGGCCGACCCGCGCAGCCCCATCAACCGGCGCATCAGCATCATCCTGCTCAACCGCCGTACGCAGGAACGCATCGAGCACGAGAACAGCACCGAACCCGTGGGCACGCGCGTGGGCAACGTGCCCGGCGCGCCCGCTCCCAAGGCGACGCCCGCGTCGCCATGACAACGACAAGAAATCACATGCGGCAGGCGTGAGAGCGCAGGCCCGGAGCACAAGAGATGGACCTCAGTCAATTCACCCAGGCATTCTTCGTCGAAGCCATCGAGCTTCTCGCGGAGATGGAGCAACTGCTCCTGGCGCTCGATGTCGAGTCGCCGGACAGCGAACAGCTCAACGCCATCTTCCGCGCGGCGCACTCCATCAAGGGAGGCGCCGCGACGTTCGGTTTCACAGCCCTGACCAACACCACGCACGTGCTCGAGACGCTGCTGGACCGCGCCCGCCATGGGCAACTGGTCCTGAGCGCTTCGATGATCGATGCCTTTCTGGAAACGAAGGACGCCTTGCAAGAACAACTCACCGCCTACCAGGCCGGCAAGGAGCCGGAACCCGACATGGTCGCGCACATCTGCGGCGTGCTCCAGCAGCTCGCACAGGAAAACGGCGGCGACGGCAGCGCGGCGCCCAAGCCGCTGGCCGCGCGCACGCCGGTGCCAGCGCCTGCACCGGCACCCACGCCGGTGCCAGCGCCCGTTGCCGCCGCGCCCGCACCCGTGGACGCCGAAGCAGCGGCGGGAGACGGGGTGCTGCGCATCCGCTTCGCCCGCCTGTCCGACAGCGAATGCGAGCTGCTGGCCGGCGAGCTCGCCAACCTGGGTACCGTGCGCTCGCGCACGCGCAGCAGCGACCAGCTGACCGTCCTGCTGGAGACCACCTGCGACCCGGACGACATCGTGGCGGTGTGCTGCTTCGTCATCGACGAGTCGCAGATCGACATCTCGCGCGATACCGGCGATGCGCCCGAGGCTGTGCAGGCCGTGGCCGCCGTCGAGGCGCCCGCCGCCGTGGCGCAGCCCGAACCCGAGCCCGAGCCCGAACCGCTCCTGGTCGCCGAGGCGCCCGTGAAGCAGGCCGCCGCCGCAGCCCCCGCGGCAGCCGGCGCCAAGGAGTCCAGCTCCATCCGCGTGGACGTCGAGAAGGTCGACCAGCTCATCAACCTCGTGGGCGAACTCGTCATCACGCAGTCGATGCTCACGCAGGCCGCCACCATGCTCGACCCCGTGGCCTACGAACGCTTCCTGAGCGGCCTGGGCCACCTGGAGCGCAATGCGCGCGACCTGCAGGAGTCGGTGATGTCCATCCGCATGATGCCGATGGACTATGTGTTCAGCCGCTTCCCGCGCGTGATCCGCGACGTCAGCGCCAAGCTGGGCAAGCAGGTGCGCCTGGACACCTACGGCAAGGAAACCGAGCTCGACAAGGGGCTCATCGAGCGCATCGTCGATCCGCTCACGCACCTGGTGCGCAACAGCCTGGACCACGGCATCGAAACGCCCGAAGTCCGCCTGGCCAAGGGCAAGGACGCCACCGGCCAGCTGCTGCTGTCGGCGCAGCACCACGGCGGCAACATCGTGATCGAGGTGAGCGACGACGGCGCCGGCCTCAACCGCGAACGCATCCTCGCCAAGGCCCTGCAGCAGGGCATGGCGGTCAGCGAGACCATGCCCGACGAGGAGGTGTGGCAACTGATTTTCGCGCCAGGCTTCTCCACCGCCGAGCAGATCACCGACATCTCCGGGCGCGGCGTGGGCATGGACGTGGTCAAGCGCAACATCCAGGAAATGGGCGGGCATGTGGAGATCCACTCGCGCGGCGGGCAGGGCACCACCACGCGCATCATCCTGCCGCTCACGCTGGCCATCCTGAACGGCATGTCGGTCAAGGTGGGAGCCGAGGCCTACATTCTTCCGCTGAGCTACGTCATCGAGTCGCTGCAGCCGCTGCCCGAGCACCTTCATTCGATCACCGCCGACGGCCATGTGATCCGGGTGCGCGGCGAGTACCTGCCGCTCATCGAGCTGCACCGCGTGTTCGACGTGAGCGGCGCGCAGACCCAGCCCACGCAGGGCATCCTGGTGATCGTGCAGGCCGACGACACGCGCTTCGCGCTGATGGTGGACGAGCTGCTCGGCCAGCACCAGGTGGTGGTGAAGAACCTGGAGACCAACTACCGCAAGGTGCCGGGCATCTCGGCCGCCACCATCCTGGGCGACGGCAGCGTGGCCTTCATCATCGACGTGGGCGCCATGCCGCGCATCCAGCGCGCGCAGGCCGCGAGCGCGGTCGCGCTGGCGGCTGCCCGGAGGACCGACGCCATCGCCCTGTGACGCCCACACAAGACGGAGACAGCTGAATGCGTTTCGATTTCTTCCGACGTTCCGGTTCCGGGGACGCCAACGGCAACGGCAACGGCGCCTCGGGTGCCACGCCGGTTTCCAGCGAGCCCGGTGCCAACGGCCACGTGGCCTATGAAATGCTGCTCGATGCGCAACGCCGCGTCATCGGCTACCGCATGGCGTGGCGCGAGCCCGGCGACGAGCCCGGCTCGCGCACGGCGTCGCCGGCCGCTGGCGTCAAGGCGCTGATGGACACGCTCGCCGTGCACCTCAACCCTGAGAACACGGGCTGGCTGCTGGGGCCGCAGGTGCTGTTCGTCGACGTGGCCGTCGACGCGCTGTTCCAGAGCGAGCTGCAGTCGCTGCCGGCACACAACGTGGTGCTGTGCATGGGGCCGGAAGACCTGCTGGACGCCGACATGCGCTCCATCCTGATGTTCCTGCGCGAACAGGGCTTCGGCTTCATGCTGTGCGGCGCGCAGGCCTTGCCTGACGACCCCGAGCTGCGCGCCATCGTCACCCACTTCGAGGTGGACGCCACCGACGTGGCGACCGTCTCGCGCATGCGTCAGGAAATGCTGCTGGGCCATCCGCCGGTGGAGCTCATCGCCGCGCGCGTGAAGAACTGGAACGAGTACGAGGCCTGCATCGCGCGCCGCGTGAACGTGTTCATCGACGGCACCTTCGGCAACCCGCCGGTGCGCGAGGCCGAGGACGCGCTGCAGCCCGAGTCGCTGCTCATCGTGCAGCTGATGCAGATGATCCAGCGCAACGAGGATGTGCGTGCCATCGAGGCCGCGCTCAAGCACGACGCAGCGCTGACCTACCGGCTGCTGCGCTACATCAATTCGCCGTCGGTCGGCGTGGCGGTGGAGATCCATTCGCTGCGCCACGCGGTGACGATGCTGGGCTACTCGCCGCTGTACCGCTGGCTGTCTCTGCTGCTGGCCACCAGCAACAAGGCGGGCTCGCCCTTCATGATGAAGAAGGCCATCCTGCGCGGGCGTTTCGTCGAGCTCATGGGCCAGGGCATGCTGCCGCCCGGCGAGTCCGACAACCTGTTCGTGGCCGGCATGTTCTCGCTCCTCGACCAGTTGCTGGGCGTGTCGATGGAAGGCGTGCTGCGCAAGGTGCAGCTCACCGAGGCGGTGCAGCAGGCCATTCTGTCGCGCGGCGGGCTCTATGGCCCCTTCGTGGCGCTGGCCGAGGCCTGCGAGCTGGACAACGGCGAGGCCTCGCGCCTGTCCGAAGCGCTGTTCGTGAGCGCCGCGCAGGTCAACGCGGCGCAGCTGTCGGCCCTGGTGTGGTCGCAGGACGCGGGTCCTGCCGCTTCGGGGCCGTGAAATGAGCGTGACCGCGACCGTGACGGCGCCCAAGCCCCGGAAAGTGCAGGGCTTTGGTGCGTCTGATCGGCGCATTGGAAACCTCGGGTGCTATGTACATTGAAAGCCACATTTCCAAGGCTGCCGTGAACTCCGAGTTTCTTTTTACCGACAGCGATTTCTCGCGGATCCGCACGCTCATCCATCGCCGCGCCGGCATCGCCCTGGGCGAGCAGAAGCGCCAGATGGTGTACAGCCGCCTCTCGCGGCGGCTGCGCGAGCTGCAGGTGCCCGAGTTCGCCACCTACCTCGACTGGCTCGAAGAGCGCCAGGACGGCGACGAGTGGCAGGTGTTCATCAACTCGCTCACCACCAACCTCACCTCGTTCTTTCGCGAGGCGCACCATTTTCCGACGCTGGCCGACCATGTGCGCCGCGCGCAGCAGCCGGTCACGGTGTGGTGCGCTGCGGCATCGACCGGGGAGGAGCCCTATTCGCTGGCCATCACGCTGATGGAGGCGCTGGGCGACAAGGCGGCCTCCGCGCGCATCATCGCCACCGACATCGACACCGCGGTGCTGGCCAAGGCCGCCACCGGCGTGTTCACCACCGAGCAGGTGCGCGCCCTGGCGCCGGAGCGGCTGCGCCGCTTCTTCAACAAGGGCACGGGCGCGAATGCCGGCAAGGTGCGCGTGCGCCCCGAAGTTGCGGCGCTGGTGAAGTTCTCGCGGCTCAACCTGCTCGACAGTTCGTGGTCGGTGAAGGAGCCGGTCGACGCGATCTTCTGCCGCAACGTGATGATCTATTTCGACAAGCCCACGCAGAAGAAGGTGCTCGACCGCTTCGCGCCGCTGCTCAAGCCGGGCGGCCTGCTGTTCGCCGGGCATTCGGAGAATGCGTCGCTCGTCAACCCGGCGTTCCGCCCGCTGGGCCAGACCGTGTACGAGCTGGCGCGCGCGCGGACCGCGGGCCTGCCATGAGCGCCACCCATGTGGGCGCGCCGGGAGCGGTGGCGACCCATCACTACTTCGACCGCGACGTCGGCCTGATGGCCGTGAAGCTGCTGCCGTCCGAGTACTACGTGACCTCGAGCGACACCGTGCTGAGCACCGTGCTCGGTTCGTGCGTGGCCGCCTGCCTGCACGACCGCGAAGCGGGCGTGGCGGGCATGAACCATTTCATGCTGCCCGACGAGGGCGAAGCGGCCCCCGGCGCACCCAGGCGCGACGCCACCGAATCGATGCGCTACGGCGCCTACGCCATGGACGTGCTCATCCGCGAGCTGGTGCGCGTGGGCGCGCGGCGCGACCGGCTGCAGGCCAAGGTGTTCGGCGGCGGCGCCGTGCTGGCCAACATGACGACGCTGAACATCGGCGACCGCAATGCGGATTTCGTGCTGCGCTACCTGCGCGACGAACGCATCGAGGTCGCCGCGCAGGACCTGCGCGGACCGCATGCGCGCCGCGTGTGCTTCCTGCCCTCGACCGGCAAGGCCATCGTGCGCAAGCTGCGCGCGCAGACGGAGGTTCAGCAGGTACAGAGCGTGGAAGGCGAATTGCTGCGCGGGCTCACCGGCCTGCGCACCGCGCCCGATTCGCAACGAACGGCCCCCCTGCCGGTCGCCCGTGTGGCGCCGGCGGCCGCAATCAAAGGAAACCGGTGAGCGTCAAGAAAATCAAGGTGCTGTGCGTCGACGACTCGGCACTGATCCGCAGCGTGATGACCGAGATCATCAACAGCCAGAGCGACATGACCGTGGTCGGCACCGCGGCCGACCCGCTGGTGGCGCGCGACCTCATCAAGGTCACCAACCCCGACGTGCTCACGCTCGACGTGGAAATGCCGCGCATGGACGGGCTGGAGTTTCTCGAGAAGCTCATGCGCCTGCGCCCCATGCCCGTGGTGATGGTGTCGTCGCTGACCGAGCGCGGCTCTGAAATCGCGCTGCGCGCGCTGGAGCTGGGCGCCATCGACTTCGTCACCAAGCCGCGCCTGGGCGTGCGCGACGGGCTGCTCAACTACACCGAACTCATTGCCGGCAAGATCCGCACGGCCGCGAGTGCGCGGCTGCTGCCGAGCCGGCACGCCACCGCGCGCCCGGGCCATGGCGCAGGTGCCGACGCGCCGCAGGAATCGCTGCTGCGCAGCCCGCTGCTGAGCACCGAGAAACTCATCATCATCGGTGCGTCCACCGGCGGCACCGAGGCCATTCGCGAAGTGCTGCAGCCGCTGCCGCCGGATTCGCCCGCGGTGATGATCGCGCAGCACATGCCGGCCGGCTTCACGCGTTCGTTCGCGCAGCGCCTGGACGGCCTGTCCCGCATCAACGTGAAGGAAGCCGAGCACGGCGAGCGCGTGCTGCCGGGCCATGCCTACATTGCGCCGGGCGGCTTCCACCTGTCGCTGGCGCGCAGCGGCGCCAACTACGTGGCGCACCTCGACCAGGAGCCGCCGGTGAACCGTCACCGCCCGTCCATCGACGTGCTGTTCGACTCCGCGGCCAAGCATGCCGGCAAGAACGCCATCGGGATCATCCTGACCGGCATGGGCAAGGACGGCGCCGAGGGCCTGTTGCGCATGAAGCGCGCCGGCGCCCACACGCTGGCCCAGGACGAAGCGAGCTGCGTGGTCTTCGGCATGCCGCGCGAAGCCATCGCGCTGGGCGCGGTGGACGACGTGTCCCCCCTGAGTGAAGTGAGCCGCCGCGTTCTGGCGCATCTGCGCACGTTCGGTGAACGTGCGAACCGAGTTTGAAAAAAGACCTGTTGGAGTTGGAAATATCGTGATCGACAAGAGCATCAAAATCCTGGTTGTGGACGACTTCCCGACCATGCGCCGCATCGTGCGCAACCTGCTGAAGGAGCTGGAGTTCCTCAACGTCGACGAGGCCGAGGACGGCGCGGCCGGCATCGAGAAGCTTCGCGGGGGCAACTTCGGCTTCGTGGTGTCGGACTGGAACATGCCGAACATGGACGGCCTGACCATGCTGCAGACCATCCGCGCCGACCCCGAGCTGAAGAAGCTGCCGGTGCTGATGGTGACGGCCGAGGCCAAGAAGGAAAACATCGTGGCGGCCGCGCAGGCGGGCGCCAACGGCTACGTGGTGAAGCCCTTCACCGCTGCCACGCTGGAAGAAAAGATCACCAAGATCTTCGAAAAACTTGCCAAGGAAGCGGCGTGACATGAGCCAGATCGCGACGGAGGCTGCGGACTCCACCAACACCGCCGAACAACTGCTGGGCCGCATCGGCCAGCTGACGCGCCAGCTGCGCGAGGGCCTGCGCGAGCTGGGCCTCGACAAGGAAGTCGCCAAGGCCGCCCAGGCGATTCCGGACGCGCGCGACCGCCTGAGCTACGTGGCCGAGACCACCGAGCGCGCGGCGCACCGGGCGCTCAACGCCATCGACGTGGCGCAACCGCTGCAGGAAGCGCTGGCCGCCGACGCCAAGGGCCTGAGCCAGCGCTGGGACAAGTGGTTCGAGAACCCGATCGAGCTCGACCATGCGCGCGAACTGGTGCTGGACACGCGCGGCTACCTCCACCAGGTGCCGCAGCGCGCGAGCGAGATCAACTCGCAGCTGATGGAAATCCTCATGGCGCAGGACTTCCAGGATCTGACCGGCCAGGTCATCAAGAAGATGATGGAAGTGGTCAACGACGTGGAGACGCAGCTGCTCCAGGTGCTCATCGACAACTCGCCCGCCGAGAAGCGCGTCGAGGCCGCCCACAGCCTGCAGAACGGCCCCCAGGTGAAGCCGGGCAACCCCGACGCGGTGACCGACCAGGCACAGGTCGACGACCTGCTGGAGAGCCTGGGCTTCTGACGCCCCGAAGCGCCCGGCCAGCCTCGGCCGGGCTGCGCTGATTAAGCGAAGAGCAGGGCGATCAGGGCCCTGATCGGCAGATTGTTCCGGACCACCAAATTCAATAATTTGGTTCTAGGCAAGGCGTATTCCGCCACCGCCATCCGGAGCATGAATGTCTGAGGAAAGCGATCTCGAAAAAACGGAACCCGCCTCCGAGCGGCGCCTGGAGAAGGCGCGCGAGGAAGGCAACGTTGCCCGTTCACGCGAACTCACCACGTTCGTGATGCTGGCGACCGCCAGCGCCGGGCTGTGGCTCGCCGGCGATTCGCTCAGCCAGAGCCTGAACGGCGCGCTGCGCCTGGGCCTCCAGTTCGACCGCACCAGCGCCTTCGACCCGCAGCACATGCTGGCCCAGACCGGGCTCATGGCGATGCAGACGCTGATGGCCGTGGGCCCCTGGTTCGCCATGATGGTCGTGGCCGCGGTGGTCGCGCCGCTCATGCTGGGCGGCTGGATGTTCTCCGGCAAGGCGGTGGCCTTCAAGGCCGAAAAGCTCAATCCGCTGGCCGGCATCGCGCGCATGTTCTCCGCGCAGTCGCTGGCCGAGCTGGTCAAGGCGCTGGCCAAGTCGGTGCTGATCGGCTGGGTGGCGTGGTGGGTGGTGTCGGGCGACATCGAAGCCCTGATGGCGCTCATGGCGCAGCCCGCGCACTACGCGCTGCCGCACGCCGTGGTGCTGGTGGCCAAGCACTGCGCGCTGATCGCCGCCACGCTCTTCCTGGTGGCCGCGATCGACGTGCCCTTCCAGCTGTGGAGCTACTTCCGCAAGCTGCGCATGTCGCGCGAAGACCTGCGCCAGGAACACAAGGAAAGCGAAGGCGATCCGCAGATCAAGGCGCAGATCCGCCGCCAGCAGCAGCAGATGGCGCGCCGCCGGATGATGGCCGAGGTGCCCAAGGCCGACATCGTGCTGACCAACCCGACGCACTTCGCCGTGGCGCTGAAGTACATGGACAGCGACATGCGCGCGCCGCGCGTGGTGGCCAAGGGCACCGAGCTGGTGGCCGCGCGCATCCGCGAGATGGCCAAGGAACACAACGTGCCCATCCTGGAGGCACCGCCGCTGGCACGCTCGCTCTACAAGCACACCAAGCTGGGGCAGGAGATTCCCACGGGCCTGTACACGGCCGTGGCCGAGGTGCTGGCCTGGGTGTACCAGCTCAAGCGCTGGAAGAGCGACGGCGGTGACGCGCCCCGCACGCCGACCGACCTGCAGGTGCCCGCAGACCTTCAATACACCGACACAGACCAACCCGTGGAACCCCAAGCCGCATGAACGCGCTGACAACTTTCCTGCGACTGCCGCCGAACGCGTTCTCCGGCTCGCAGTTCAAGGGCATGGCCGGCCCGGTGCTCATCATCCTCATCCTGAGCATGATGGTGCTGCCGCTGCCGCCCTTCCTGCTCGACCTGCTGTTCACCTTCAACATCGCGGTGTCGGTGATGGTGCTGCTGGTGAGCATGTACACCATGAAGGCGCTCGACTTCGCCGCCTTCCCGGCGGTGCTGCTGTTCTCCACGCTGCTGCGCCTGTCGCTGAACGTGGCGTCCACGCGCGTGGTGCTGATGCACGGCCACACCGGCCCCGACGCCGCGGGCAAGGTGATCGAGGCCTTCGGCCACTTCCTGGTGGGCGGCAACTTCGCCGTGGGCGTGATGGTGTTCATCATCCTCGTGCTGATCAACTTCATGGTGATCACCAAGGGCGCGGGCCGCATCGCCGAGGTGGGCGCGCGCTTCATGCTCGACGCCATGCCCGGCAAGCAGATGGCCATCGACGCCGATCTGAACGCCGGCCTGATCGGCGAGGAAGTGGCCCGCAAGCGCCGCGCCGAGGTGGCGCAGGAGGCCGACTTCTACGGTTCCATGGACGGTGCCAGCAAGTTCGTGCGCGGCGACGCCATCGCGGGCCTGCTGATCATGGTGATCAACATCATCGGCGGGCTGGTGGTCGGCATGCTGCAGCACGGGCTGGACTTCTCGACCGCCGGCAAGACCTACACGCTGCTGGCCATCGGCGACGGCCTGGTGGCGCAGATTCCGGCGCTGGTGATCTCCACCGCGGCCGGCGTGATCGTCTCGCGCGTGACCACCGACGAGGACGTCGGCAGCCAGCTGACCGGCCAGCTCTTCTCCAACCCGCAGGTGCTGTTCCTCACGGCCGGCATCGTCGGCCTGCTGGGCATGATTCCCGGCATGCCGAACCTGGCGTTCCTGCTGATCGCGGGCGGCCTGGTGTGGCTGGGCCGCCGCCTGCTGCTGCGCAAGCCGAAGGAGGCCGCGCAGCAGGCTGCGGCCGCCGCGCAGGCCGCGAGCGTGTCGCCCGCGGCCGAAATGGCCGAGGCCACCTGGGACGACGTGGCCATGGTCGACCCGCTGGGCATGCAGGTCGGCTACCGGCTGATTCCGCTGGTGGACCAGTCGCAGCAGGGCGAGCTGCTGGGCCGCATCAAGAGCATCCGCAAGAAGGTCGCGCAGGAGGTGGGCTTCCTGGTGCCGGTGGTGCACATCCGCGACAACCTCGAGATCAACCCCAACACGTACATCATCAGCCTGAAGGACGTGGAGATCGGCCGCGGCGAGGCCTACCCCAACCAGTGGATGGCCATCAACCCCGGCCAGGTGACGGGCTCGCTGCCCGGCACGCCCACGCGCGACCCGGCTTTCGGCCTGGCGGCGGTGTGGATCGACGCCAACCTGCGCCAGCAGGCGCAGGTGTACGGCTACACGGTGGTCGATGCCTGCACGGTGATGGCCACGCACCTGAACCACCTGATCCAGACGCACGCCGCCGAGCTGCTCGGGCGCCAGGAAGTGCAGCAGCTGCTCGACCAGATCGCCAAGACCGCGCCCAAGCTCACCGAGGACCTGGTGCCCAAGGTGCTGTCGCTCAGCACGCTGCACAAGGTGCTGCAGAACCTGCTGGACGAAGAGGTGCCGATCCGCGACATGCGCACCATCCTGGACGTGATGGCCGAGCATGCGCCGACCATCAAGGACCCGACCGAGCTGACCACGCTCACCCGCCTGGCCCTGGGCCGCGCCATCACGCAGCAACTGTTCCCGGGCGACACCGAGATGCAGGTCATCGGCCTGGACGGCTCGCTCGACGGCGTGCTGCAGCAGGCGCTGACCAGCAGCAGCGGCATCGAGCCCGGCATTGCCGACAACCTGCTGCGCCAGGCGCAGGCCGCCATCGTTCGACAGGAACAGCTGGGCCTTGCGCCCGTGCTGGTCGTGCAGCACGCGCTGCGCGTGCTGCTGTCGCGTTTCCTGCGGCGCAGCCTGCCGCAGCTCAAGGTGCTTTCGCATGCGGAGATTCCTGACTCCCGCACCATCAAGATCACTGCCGCCATTGGAGGACGCGTTTGAATTCCCAGCAGACCGACGTGCGCACCACCGCACGCAAATTCGTCGCGGCCACCAGCCGCGAAGCCCTGAGACTCGTGCGCGAGGCGCTGGGCGCCGACGCCATCGTGCTCAGCCACCGCGTGGCGCCGGAGGGCGTCGAGATCGTCGCCATGGTGGAGGGCGAGATGCAGCAGGTGGTGGGCGACGCCTCGCCCGTGAAGCCTGCGGCTGCCTTGGCCTCCGCAGCCCCTTCGGTCCCTGCGGCTGTGGTGCCCGTTGCGATTGCCGCGCCTGTTGCGCCTGTCGCACCGGTGGCACCCGTCGCCCCTGTCACCCCTGTCGCTCCCGTCGCGCGCGCCGTGCCGTTGACACCGGTCGCCGCGGCGCCCGTGGCCCCGGTCGCGCCCTCCGCGCCGGCCGACACGGTGCTCCACGAACTGCACTCCATGCGCGGCATGATCGAGGAGCAGCTCGCCAGCGTGGTGTGGAACGACAAGCAGCGCCGCGACCCCGTGCGCGGCCGCCTGCTGCGCACGCTGCTCGGCGCCGGCTTCAGCGCGAAGCTGTCCAAGGCCATGCTCGAGAAGCTGCCCACCGGCCAGAGCTACGCCGAAGGCATGGCCTACGTGCGGTCCGAGCTGATCCGCGCCGTGCCCGTGCATGAAGACGAAGACGCCCTGTTCGCGCAAGGCGGCGTCTATGCGCTGATGGGCCCGACCGGCGTCGGCAAGACCACCACCACCGCCAAGCTGGCCGCGCGCTGCGTGATGCGCTTCGGCGCCGACAAGCTCGCGCTGGTCACCACCGACAGCTACCGGATCGGCGCCTACGAGCAACTGCGCATCTACGGCCAGATCCTCAACGTGCCGGTGTACGCCGTGAAGGACGCGGCCGACCTGCACCTCGTGCTGCAGGACCTGCGCGACAAGCACATGGTGCTGATCGACACCGTCGGCATGAGCCAGCGCGACCGCGCGGTGCCCGAGCAGATCGCCATGCTGGGCCAGAGTCCGCGCCCGGTGAAGCGCCTGCTGCTGCTGAACGCCACCAGCCACGGCGACACGCTCAACGAGGTGGTGCACGCCTACCGCCAGGGCAACGAGCTGACCGGCTGCATCTTCACCAAGGTCGACGAGTCCACGCACCCGGGCGCGCTGATCGACACCGTCATTCGCCACCGCCTGCCGGTGCACTACATCTCCAGCGGCCAGAAGGTGCCCGAGAACCTGTTGCAGGCCGACCGCGCACAGCTGGTGGACAGCGTGTTCCAGCCGCGCCAGCACAACCCGCTGTTCGTGCCGGCCGAGAGCGACCTGCAGGAAGAACCTGCGGGCGCCGGCCCGTCGGCGCAGGTGGTGCAGGCGCAGGGCGAGACCGACCGCCTGCGGCTGAAGTACCAGAACCTGATCCGCGCCATGGCGCACGACGCGCAGGAGCTGGCCACCGCCGCGGGCGCGCTGTCCGGTGCGCAGATCGGCTTCGATCGCGCACGCGGCCTCTGGCGCCAGGCGGGCGACGCCGAGATCGGCCAGAAGGCCGTGCTGCAAGACCTCGCGGTGCATGCGCGCGGCGAAGTGGCCGCGGGTTGCGAGACCCACGTGCTGGCGCTGTCGGGCCAGATCGGCCTGCGCTCCAACGAAGGCGGCGACGCCTACGAATGCCATGGCAGCCTGCTGCTGTCGGACCGCACGGGCCTGCCGCTCGCCGCCCCGAACCAGTGGCTCGCCACCGCCGCCACGCGCGGCGTGAAGGACCCGGCGCGAAAGCCGGGCGCGCGCCAGGCGCCCTGGCTGCGCCAGCAGGACTTCGGCGCCCGCACGATGGTGCATGTGCTCACGCGCCTGCCCGGCATCGAGGCCATGGTGCAGTGGCAGGCCGCCGGCCAGCGCTGGCTGGCGCGCGCGCCGGGCTCCACCGCCGTGATCGATTCGCGCACCGGTGCGCCCGACACCTTGGCCCGCCTGGATCTCGAATTCGGCGAAGGCCGGCCGGTGCGCTTTCGCGGCAAGCCGGCGCTGCAATGCGAAGCGCACGTCGACGTGGTGCTGCGCTTCAACGCCGCCGCCGCGGCGGCGGGCATCGAGCGCGACGCCATGCCCGCGCTGCGCTGCGTGGCCACCCGCACGCTCGACGCGCGCACCGGCAACGTGCTGGCGCTTGGCTTCGCGCTGTCGAACATCGGCACCGAGGTGACGGCGCGCCAGCTCGCGCAATGGCAAGGCTGGGCCAACGAGGCCGAGCCCTGCTTCCGCCTGCTGCGCGACGGCGTGCAGCTGGTGGGCGGCATCGGCGAGTTGGGCGACCCGGACAACATGAAGCGCCTGCTCATCGCCGGGCAGGTGACCACCACCGTGTGGCGCCTGCTGCACGCCGAGGGTGAATGGGCCGACCGCACGCGCACGCTGCTGGGCCAGCTGACGGCCCGCCCCGCGCGCAACGGACGGCTCATGAGCGGCAGCGCGCTGTATGCCGGCGTGGGCAAGCTCTTCCTGCTGCTGGAGGCGCTGGGCACCGAATCGACGGCGCCCGTGCAGGCGCCGCGCGCGCTGGAGCCGCTGGGCCGATGAGGAGAACCGCATGAGCAAGCTGGTCGCCGACCAGGCGGACGGACTGCGGCGCCTCTTGGCGCCGAAGCCCACGCGCGTGATCGCCGTCGCCGGCATGGGGCAGGGCGCCGGCGGCACCACTGCCGCCATGAACCTGGGCGTGGCCCTGGTCCAGCAGGGCAAGAGCGTGCTGCTGCTGGACGAACACTGCCCGAAGGAAGGCTCGGCCTGCGAGGTCTGGGCGATCGATCCGCTCGGCAGCCTGGCCGACGTCGCCAGCCATCGGCTGACGCTGGACGGGGCCGACGTGCAGGCCGGGTGCGGGGTGCACGTGCTGCCCGCGCCGCCCGGCGTGGCGCCGGACACGACCGACCCGCGCGCGCTGTGGCCCGAAGGCGTGGTCATCGTCGACGCCGCCTTCGACAGCGAGGGGCGCCTGTCGCCGCTCGCGCGGGCTGCGGACGACCTGCTGCTGGTGCTCAAGCCGCATCCGGCGTCGATCACCTCGGCCTATGCGGGCATCAAGAACCTGCACTACGCGCACGGGCTGAAGCAGCTGCGCTTTCTCATCAACGGCGTGGTCGATGTCGACGGCGCGCAGCAGATCATGAACAACCTTGCCAATGCCGGCAGCCGCTACCTCGCGCTGTCGCTGCTGCCCGCCGGCCTGGTGCGCTTCGATGCGCGCATTCCCGACGCGTGGCGGCTGAAGCAGACCATTGCCGAGGCCTTTCCCGCCAGCGCGGCCGCGGTCGACTTCCGGCGCCTGGCCGACGACGTGGGCCGCTGGCCGTGGCGTGCGGCCGTGCCGCTGCAGGCCGCCTGACGCGCCGACCACCCCATCAACGGAACAAGGACGGCCGTGTACACCGCACAGGGAACCATCGACAAATCGCACCTGCTGGCGCAGCATCAACCGCTGGTGCGCCGCATCGCGCTGCAGATGATGTCCAAGCTGCCCGCCAGCGTGGAGCTGGACGACCTGATCCAGGCCGGCATGCTGGGCCTGCTGGACGCGTCCAGCCGCTACCAGGACAACCGCGGTGCGCAGTTCGAGACCTTCGTCAGCCAGCGCATCCGGGGCGCCATGCTCGACGAGCTGCGTGCCAACGACTGGGGCTCGCGCGGGCTGCGCCAGTCGGCGCGTGGCGTCGAGAAGGCCATTCACGCGCTGGGCCACCGGCTCGGGCGCTCGCCCACCGAAGGGGAGATCGCCAAGGAGCTGAAGATGGACCTGGAGGCGTACCAGTCGCTGCTGCAGGAAATTCAGGGCTGCCAGCTGCTGTACGTCGAGGACTTCGCCAAGGACGATGCCGACAACCCCTTCCTCGACGCCCATTCGCAGGAATCGCGAAAGGACGGACGCGCGAGCAGCGACCCGCTGGAGCAGTTGCTGGAAAGCGGCTTCAGGCACCAGCTGGTCGACGCGATTGCAACCTTGCCCGAGCGCGACCAGCTGCTGCTGAACCTGTACTACGAGGAAGAGCTGAACCTGCGGGAAATAGGCGCCATTCTCGAAGTGAGCCAGTCGCGCGTGTGCCAGCTGCACAGCCAGGCGATCAGCCGGCTGCGCGCGAAGCTCAAGGACCTGCTGTAGGGCCTGGTGCGGGGCCGACGGCGGCCCAGTCGCTGTCGGTATCGAAGCGCCGCAGCCAGCGCGCCGACGTGGCTGGCGTGAACATGTCCTCGCGCGCCGTGTTGGGCGGATGGCTCACCAGCCAGAGCCTTGGCAGGCGCACCGGCTTCAGCGCTTCGGCCAGTGCGCGCAGGGGCGCGGGCACCCCTTGTTCGATCGGGTGCAGCGCAGGAGCGTCGCCGGCCTCGATCCACAGGCCCCGGGCTTCCATGCACGGCTGCACGCGCAGGCCCGGCACCTGGCCCAGCCGGCCTTGCAAGGCATTCACGCCCCCCAGCGTGGTGGCGTGGTCGCCGCACACCAGCACCCCGAAGCTGGGCGTGCGCATGCCGCCCTCCAGGCTCATGCCGTCGGACCTGCTGGAGCGCATGAAGAAGGGCTTGTCCACGTCGAGCCCGAGAAACCGTTGCGCCAGGGCGAACTCGGCCACCTGCTGGAACGCATAGCGCTCCAGCACCGGCGGGCGCCCGATGCCCAGGCCCATGTAGGCCTGCACGGGCTGCAACCGTTGCAATGCGTCCAGCCACCAGGCGCGCAGTTCGTCCTTGCGCGCCGTCCAGAACGCCAGCGGAAAGTGCAGTGCGAGGTAGTCCAGGCCGGGCGCGGCCTTGGCAAGGCGCGCGCGGCGGCACTGCGCGAGCGCCTGGAACTCGAACTGCGACGAGCTTTCCTTCGTCGGGGCGTCGAAGGCTTCGAGCGAGACGGTGTCGTCGGCATGCTTGAGGAAGTGGGTTTCGATGTCGGCCTGCGTGTGCGCCCTGCGCGCGACGGCGCCGCTGCGCAGGCCCATGTAGCGGGTCAGCGCGTGGCCGGTGAGCGCCTGGAACTCCTCGTGCAGCTGCGGAATGAGCAAGGCCAGCCGGCCCGCGTCGGCCTTGGAGCGCACCTGAAAGTAGGCCGAGGCGTGCATGGCCAGCCGCCAGGTGGCGGGCGGTTGCGACGGGCCCGACGCATCGCTCGCAGGCACCGTGGCCGTGGCGCCGGCGTTGGTGCGCAGGGCGTCGATCCAGCGCTGCAGCTCGGGTGCGGGCAGATGGTCGCGGCCGCGCATGCCGGGCGCGTAGAGCACGTGGAACCGGTCGCGGCCGAACATTTCGACGAGGGCCTGGCTCTGGTTGAGTCCCAGCGAGTCGGGCGTGAGCTTCAGCTCCACGGCGTGCGTCACCTGCGCCGCGCTCGGCGACGCGTGGCCCGGCGGCACGACCACCAGGTCGGCGGAGAGGCTGCCCTTGGGCTTGCGCCAATGGCAGTCGCCCTTGCGCGCCGGCCTGGGGGCCGGGTTGCCGATGAGCGGCATGCCGTTGACGGCAAAGGCCAGCTCCGACTTGAAGGGCGCCTGCCAGAAGCCCACCTGGTACTCGCAGGCGTCCAGCAGCGTGGCGAAGCTGCGATGCGCGTCGCTGCGCACCTTGGGCTTGTCGTCGCCGCCGGCATGCACCGCGGATTCCTCGCCGGGCTGCATCTCGTAGCAGCGCGAGTCGGGGCGCACCGGAAAGGCCACGGCGAAGGCACCGAGCGCGCGATACAGCGGCAGGAAGGGCAGCGGCCGGCCCCAGGTGTTGCGTGCCTCGTCGTGGCCTTGCATGGCCGTGGCGTCGGCGACGGCGCTGGCTGCGATGCAGTGGCGGCCCAGGTCGGCCAGCACCTGCGTGAGCACGCCCGCTGCCTTGCGCAAGCCGGCCTCCTGCCATTGCAGCGCGGGATAGATTTGCAGGCTGGCCTCCAGGTCCTGTTCGAGCAGCGCGCCGACCGGCAGGGTGGGCGCTTCGGCGGCACAGAGCAGCTTGCCCAGCCGGTACACGAGCACGCCCATGGGACGGCGCAGGGTTTCGATGCCTTCGGGGCCGAGCGCGTCCAGCACGGCCAAAGCCTTGGCGAGGTGCGGTTCGCAGGAGGTCTGGAGGGGGTGGGGCGGGAGGGTGTGCGCCATCGGGGACTCGCATCGCGAAAAAAAGAACGGCGGAGTTTGCAAGGCCCGACGTGCCTGAAAAGCGAACAATGGTTAAGTCGCGCGCGGCACCAGAAGAATCCCGCGCGAACTGCGAACAAGTTCGCACACCTCGCGGTCAGGCTTTGTCCGGCACGGGCGCGCGCCGCTTTCCGGCGCGCCGCCGCAGCGCCTGGCGTCACGATGGCAGCCTTGCCAAAGCAATCTTCCCTTCCCCCCAAGCGCCGCGCGGCGCGCCCCATCGGCGACTACGCGCTCATCGGCTCGACCCACAGCGCAGCGCTGGTGCACCGCGGTGGCGACATCGAATGGCTCTGCCTGCCGCGCTTCGATTCGGCCGCCATGTTCGCCAGCCTGCTGGGCGACGAGCGCAACGGCCACTGGACGATGCGCGCCAAGGACCCCAAGGCGCGCGTCACGCGGCGCTACCTGCCCGGCACCGTGGTGCTCGAGACCACCATTGACACGGCGAAGGGCTCCGCCACCGTCACCGACTTCATGCCGCGGCCCGCAGCCGACGGCACGCAGGAGGTGGTGCGCATCGTGCGGGGCGTGCGGGGCACCGTGGCCATGCACACGGAGTTCCGCATCCGCTTCAACTACGGCGAGTGGATGCCGTGGATGGACCGGCGCGACGGCGCGGTGTTCGCCACGGCCGGTCCCGACGCGGTGCGCATCACCTCCGGCGTGCCGCTGACCAACGAGAACTTCGCGAGCTTTGCCGACTTCAGCGTGTCCGCCGGCCAATCCATCGCTTTTTGCCTCGACTGGTTTCCCTCGCACCTGAAGCCTCCGGTGACGCGCGACGCCAGCGCCCTGCTGGTGCGCACCGTCGCCGAGTGGAGCGCATGGACCGAACGCTGCGGCTACCGGGGCGAGTTTCAGGAGCCGGTGATGCGCTCGCTGCTCACGCTCAAGGCGCTGACCTACGAGCCGACCGGCGGCATCGTCGCCGCGCCGACCACCTCGCTGCCCGAGCAGCCGGGTGGCGAGCGCAACTGGGACTACCGCTTCTGCTGGTTGCGCGACGCCGCGCTCACGCTGTACGCGCTGATCGGCTCCGGCTACGTGGAAGAGGCCAGCGCCTGGCGCTGGTGGCTGATGCGCGCGGTGGGCGGTTCACCCGAAGAGCTGCAGGTGATGTACGGCCTGCACGGCGAACGCTCCCTGACGGAGCTCGAGCTCGGCTGGCTGTCGGGCTATGAAGGCAGCCGGCCGGTGCGCATCGGCAACGGCGCGCACGGGCAGCTGCAGCTCGACGTGTTCGGCTCGGTCATCGCGGCCTTTCATGCGGCGCGCAAGGCCGGGCTTTCGGACATGGACAAGGTGTGGCCCCTGGAGCGCGCCATTGCCAGGCAGCTGATGGTGCTGTGGAAGGAGCCCGACTGCAGCCTGTGGGAGGTGCGCGGCGAGCCGCGCCACTTCGTGCATTCCAAGATCATGTGCTGGCTGGCCTTCGACCGCATGATCGCCAGCGCGACCGAGTTCGGCCTGGAAGGCCCCGTCGAGACATGGCGCGCGGTGCGCGACGAAATCCATGCCGAGGTGTGCGCGCGCGGCTACGACGCCGTGAGCAATTCCTTCGTGCAGTACTACGGCGCCGACACGGTCGACGCGGCGTTGCTGTGGATGCCGCTGATCGGCTTCTTGCCGATCCACGACGCGCGGGTGCAGGGCACCATCGCGCGCGTCGAGAAAGAGCTTGTCTTCAACGGGCTGGTGTACCGCTACCGCACCGAGGAGGGCGTGGACGGGCTCGCAGGCGGGGAGGGCGCGTTCCTGGCGTGCAGCTTCTGGCTGTCGAACGTGTACGTGGCCATGGGCAAGGTGCGCAAGGCGCGCGCGCTGTTCAAGCGGTTGCTGGCGCTGGGCAACGACCTGGGGCTGTTCGCCGAGGAATACGACCCGGTGGCGAAGCGCCAGCTGGGCAATTTTCCGCAGGCCTTCTCGCACATCGGGCTGGTCAACAGCGCGCATGCGCTGGTGTCGGCGCAGGGCGGCGTGTGGGAGCTGGCGGACCTGGACGGCAAGGCGGGCCCCAGGTCTTCGCAACCTGCGGCTAAGCCGAAGAGGCCGACGCCTAAGAAGGCGACGCCGAAGCCGCGAGCGCGAACTCCTCGGCGCTGAACACCGTGTGGAAGACGCTGCCGTCGAAAATCTCGAACAGCTTCTTGGAGACTTCGCGGCTTTCGTAGCGCACGGGGGAGTCGAGCGCTGCGGCAATGTCTTCGCGGCTCGCATAGCGGATGGACAGCACCATCGCCAGCGTGGGGTCGCTCACGTCGCTTTCGAGCTGGCGCAGCACGCGCACTTCGAGCGCGCCGGGAAAGCGGGTCCACAGGGCACCAGCTTCTGGTGCACGTGCTGGTCGAAGGCCTCTTCCATGCCGGGCTTGACCTGGCCCTTGAAGAACGCGCAGCGGATGAACATGGGTGTCTCTTTTCTGTTGTGGAAACGGGGTGGGCCCGCCGGGCCTCAGCCGCGTTCGTAGCCGCTGAACTGCCGCATCATCGCGGCCGTGTCTTGCGCGCCGAGGCCGGCTGCGACAAAGCTGCGGTGCAGTTCCGCGACGGCGCCCGCCAGCGGCAACGGCAGGCGCTCGCCCTGCGAGAAGGCCTGCACCGCCTCCAGGTCCTTGAGCATGTTGTCGATGCGGCCGGTGGGCGTGAAATCGCGCGCGGCCATCTTCGGGCCGAACTCGCGCAGGATCTGGCTGTCCGCGCGACCGCCTGCCAAGGCTGCGGGCAGCTTCGACGCATCGACACCGCCGGCCTCCGCGAGCCGCACCGCCTCGGCCACCGCCTGGAAGCCGATGGCGCACAGCAGCTGGTTGACCAGCTTGGTGGTCTGGCCCGCGCCGCTGTCGCCCATGCGGGTGTAGTTGGCGCACAGGCTGTCCATGACGGCGCGTGCGCGGCGCACATCGTGTTCGCTGCCGCCGGCCATCACCGTGAGCTGACCGAGCAGCGCCTTGGGCGCGCCGCCCGACAGCGGCGTGTCGACGAAACCCATGCCCGTGCGCTCGCGCAGCGCTTCGGCCAGCCGGCGCGTGGAGGGCGGGTCGATCGACGACATGTCGATCAGCAGGCGCTGCGCATCGGCCGGCGCCGAGGCGATGCCGGCCTCGCCGAAGATCGCGCGCTCCACCGTGGCGGCCGCGTTGAGGCTGGTGATGACGAAGTCGGTGGCTGCCGCAGCCGCCTGCGCGCTGCCGGCGGCCTTGGCACCGAGCGCCTCGAGCGCGGCCACCTTCGCGGTGTCGGGGTCGAACACGCGGACCTCATGGCCGCATTCGAGCAGCCGGCGCGCAATGGCCGAGCCCATGATGCCGACGCCGATCACGGCCACGCGCTGGCGGGGGGCGGTCATGCGGAAACTTTCGTCACGGGGGCGCTTGCCCTGCGTTGAAGGAGCCGGGCGCCCACGTCCGCCACGATCAGCGAGACCGGCGTGTCGATGGCGGCACGCAGAACGTCGGTCTCGTCCGCGTCGGGCGGCTCCAGCGTCTGCAGCTGGCTCTCGAGCAACGCGGGCGGCATGTAGTGGCCGGCGCGCTGCGCCATGCGCTGGCGGATGAGTGCGCTCGGCCCGTCGAGGAACACGAACTGCAAATCGGGCGACGCGGCGCGCAGCCGGTCGCGGTAGGCGCGGCGCAGGGCCGAACAGGCCACCACCACGCCATGCGGCGCGGCGGTGCGGTCGGCCAGGCAGGCGCCGATGCCGTCGAGCCAGGGCCAACGGTCCGCGTCGGCCAGCGGCAGGCCGGCGCGCATGCGCGCCACGGCCTCGGGCACATGCAGGTCGTCGCCGTCGACCCAGGGCACGCCGAGCATCTGCGACAGCGCGGCGGCCACGCTGCTCTTGCCGGTGCCCGACACGCCCATGACCACCACGCTCAGGCGTCGTTGCGGCGGGGAGGCTGCAGCGCGCACGGTGTCAAAGGCTCGCGGTGATGCCGCCGTCCACGTACAGGATGTGGCCGTTGACGAAGCTGGACGCATCCGAGGCCAGGAAGATGGCCGCGCCGCCGAGCTCTTCCACATCGCCCCAGCGCCCGGCCGGCGTGCGGCCCGACAGCCAGCCCGTGAAGGCCTCGTCGGCCACCAGCGCCTGCGTGAGTTCGGTCTTGAAGTAGCCCGGCCCCAGGCCGTTCACCTGGATGCCGTACTTGCCCAGGTCGATCGCCATGCCCTTGGTGAGCATCTTCACCGCGCCCTTGGTGGCGGCGTAGGGCGCAATGCCCGGGCGGCCCAGCTCGCTCTGCACCGAGCACACATTGATGATCTTGCCGCGCTGGCGCTCGATCATGCGTTGCGCCACGAAGCGGCCCACCAGGAACACGCTGTCGATGTTGGTGGTGGTGATCTTGTGCCAGGCGTCGATCGGGAATTCGGCGAACGGCCCGCGATGCTGCATGCCGGCGTTGTTCACCAGGATGTCGATGGCGCCGATGCCGGTCTCGATGGCGGCCACGCCGGCTTCCACCGCGGCGGCGTCGGTCACGTCGAAGGCCACGGCCTCGGCCGCGATGCCCTTGGCGCGCAGGGCGTCGCGGGCAGCGGCGAGCGATGCGGCGTCGCGCGCGTTGAGCACCACGCGTGCGCCGGCGTTGCCGAGCGCCTCGGCCAGCGCAAAGCCGATGCCCTTGCTGGAGCCGGTGATGAGGGCGGTGCGCCCGGAAAGATCGAACAGTTTCAAGAAAAACTCCTGGGGCGATGACAGCGTGATGGCGGCTAAGTTACCGGTATCCTGGAGGGCCGTCAACCGGTGAAACCTGTGTTGCCAGTGCCATTGGCAACGGGTTAAAGTTACCGGTATCTTATTCGGTTCTTTCTTACCGTCATCCGCAGGAGACATCCGCTTGACCGCTACCGCCACCTCCCCGCACGTGCTGATGCCCGGCACCTACCCGGAATGGGACATGACGCCCATGCAGTCGGCCTACACGCTGCACCGCCTCTGGGAGGCGCCTGACCGGGCGGCCTTCATCGCCGAGCATGCCGCGAACATCCGTGCCATCGCCACGCGCGGCGAGCTGGGCGCCAATGCCGAGCTCATCGCGGCGCTGCCGAAGCTGGAGCTGATCGCCTGCTACGGCGTGGGCACCGACGGCATCGACCTGGCCGCCTGCCGCGCGCGCGGCATCCGCGTGAGCAACACACCCGACGTGCTCAACGGCGATGTGGCCGACCTGGCCGTGGGCCTCACGCTGGCGTTGCAGCGGCGCATTCCGGCGGGCGATGCCTTCGTGCGCAGCGGCGCCTGGGCCGACGGCGGCATGCCGCTGGCCACGCGCGTGTTCGGCCAGCGCGTCGGCATCGCCGGCTTCGGACGCATCGGCGGCACCATCGCGCGCAGGCTCTCGGGCTTCGACGTGGAGCTGGGCTACTTCAGCCGCACGGCCAAGGCCGACAGTCCGCACCGCCACTTCGCCAGCCTGGAGGCGATGGCCGACTGGTGCGACGTGCTCATCGTCATCCTGCCCGGCGGCGAGGCCACGCGCGGCATCGTCAGCGCGCAGGTGCTGAAGGCGCTAGGCCCCAAGGGCTGGCTGGTGAACGTGTCGCGCGGCACCACCGTCGACGAAGGCGCGCTGCTGCAGGCGCTCGAACAGAAAAGCATTGCCGGCGCCGCGCTCGACGTGTTCCTGAACGAGCCGCGCATCGACCCGCGCTTTGCCGCGCTCGACAACGTGGTGCTCACGCCGCACCACGGCAGCGGCACCGAGCAGACGCGCCGCGCCATGGGCGAGCTGGTGCGCCGCAACCTCGAGGCCCACTTCGCGGGCCGGCCCCTGATCACCCCCGTCGCCTGACCTGAACTGAACTGAAGAAAGAAACATCATGCGTTTGCGTTGCATGTGCCTCGTGATCCACGCGCCCGACGACCTGCGTCTGGACGAACAGGACGCCGGAGAAATCGGTCCCGGCCAGGTGCTGGTGAAGGTCGGCATGGGCGGCATCTGCGGCTCCGACCTGCACTACTTTCACAACGGCGGCTTCGGCACGGTGCGCATCAAGGAGCCGATGGTGCTGGGCCACGAGGTGGCCGGCACGGTGGTGGCGGTGGCCCCGGGCGTGCAGAACGTTCGCATCGGCGACAAGGTGGCCATCAACCCCAGCCGCCCGTGCGGCGCCTGCAAGTTCTGCCTGGAGGGCCTGCCCAACCAGTGCCTGGACATGCGCTTCTACGGCAGCGCCATGCGCACGCCGCACGTGCAGGGGGCGTTCCGCAACATGCTGCTGTGCGAGGCCACGCAGTGCGTGAAGGTGGCCGACCACGTGCCGCTGCGCCTGGCCGCGCTGGCCGAGCCGTTCTCGGTGGGCCTGCACGGCGTGTCGCGCGCCGGGCCGCTGCTGGGCAAGCGTGTGCTGGTGTCGGGCTGCGGCCCCATCGGCGTGCTGGCCATCGCGGCGGCGCGTGCGCACGGCGCCGCCGAGATCACCGCCACCGACGTGGTCGACGAGCCGCTGGCCATTGCGCGCGCCATGGGCGCCGACCAGGTCATCAACGTCGCGAAGGACAAGGAGTGGGTGTCGCGCTACTCGCCCGACAAGGGCACCTTCGACGTGATGCTCGAATGCTCGGGCAACGAGCGCGCGCTGCGCGACGGGCTGGAGGTGATGCGCCCGCGCGGCGTGGTCGTGCAGCTGGGCCTGGGCGGCGACGTGAGCATTCCGCAGAACATGGTGGTGGCCAAGGAGCTCAGCATCTGCGGCTCGTTCCGCTTCCATGCCGAATTCGCACTTGCAGTCAAGCTCATCAACGAAGGCCGGGTGGATCTGTCGCCGGTGGTGACGCACACCTTCCCGATGCTGCAGGCGCGTGCGGCTTTCGAGCTGGCGAGCGATCGGCAGAAGGCGATGAAGGTGCTGATCGATTTCGCGGACGTGGGCGCGAACGCGGGCGCCGACACGGCCGCGCAAACCGCGCCGGCCTGACGCCGCTCAGGAGCTCTCGCGCTGCTCGATGTGAAACGGGATCAACACCGTTTCCGCCGGCGGCCGATGCCCTTCGCGGGTGCCGTCCAGCACGCGCAGCAACAGCTCCCCCGCCGCCTTGCCGATGCCCACGCAATCCACCGCCACGGTGGTGATGCGCGGGTGGCAGGCACGCGCCACCTCGAAGTCGCCGAAGCCCGCGATCGCGATGCGGCCCGGCACGCTCCAGCCGCGGCGCTGGCATTCCATGAGCGCGCCGAAGGCCGAGAGGTCGGACACGCAGAGGACGGCGTCCACGTCGGGCCACTGCCGGATCAGCTGCGCCACCGCCTCGCCGCCTTGCGCCATCGAGATCGGCGGCTGGCCGAAGCTGATGACGCGGCCGTCGGGCAGGCCCAGTTCACGGATGGCCTGCGCATAGCCGCGCTGGCGGTCCGCGCCGCGCGTGTCGCGGTTCGACGTGCCGCCGATGTAGGCGATGCGCCGGTAGCCCTTGCCGTGCAGGTGCCGCACCATCGCCGCGGCCGCCTCGGCATTCGAGAAGCCGACCGTGTGCCCCACGGGCGTGGCGGGCAGGTCCCAGGTCTCGACCACGGGCACGCCCGCGGCCTGCAGCATGGCGCGCGCGGCGGGCGTGTGCGCGCCGCCGGTGAGGATCACGCCTTCGGGCCGGCGCGCGAGCATGGCGCGCAGCAGGCGCTCTTCGGTCTCCACGCGGTAGTCGGTGTAGCCCAGCAGCACCTGCAGGCCGCGTGCTTCCACCGCTGCGGTGATGCCCTGCGCGGTCTCGGAAAAGTTCGAGTTGTTGAGCGAGGGAATCAGCACCGCGATGAAGCCCGAACGCTTGCTGGAGAAGGTGCGCGCCGTCTGGTCGATGACGTAGCCCATCTCCTCGCAGGCCTGCAGGATGCGCTGGCGCAGCGCCTCGGAGGTCACGCGGTCGCTGCTCTCGCCGCGGTTGAGCGCGCGCGACACCGTCATCTTCGACACGCCGACGCGCGCGGCCACGTCGGCCATCGTCGCGGGGCGGGTGGGGGGGGCGGGGGCTTTGGTCGGGGGCAAGGTGGGCTGTCCTTGAATTCGCAATGAGGAGGTACCGATACCTTCTAAGGCGCGGCGTCCGGTGCAGCGAAGGATACCGCGCGCTGCGCCGTTCACAGAGTGAAATTGCCACTTCGATATCTACGGGAAAAGCCTAAGTTACCGGTATCTCTTGCGGTGCCAGACTGCGGCATGAGCCCTCCACCCCTGCTGCAGTTCCAGGCCGTCAGCAAGCGCTTCGGCGGCACGCAGGCGGTCGACGGCGTCACGCTCGACGTGCGCGCCGGGGAGATCCTGGCGCTGCTCGGCGAGAACGGCGCGGGCAAGTCGACGCTCATCAAGCTGCTTGCGGGCATCTACCCCGCGGACCAGGGCGAGATCGTGTTCGACGGCCAGCCGCAGGCCGTGTGGCGGCGCAGCGACCGGCGCGAGCAGCCCGTGGCCTTCATCCACCAGGACCTGGGCCTGGTCGAATGGATGACGGTGGCCGAGAACGTGTGCCTGGGCACCGGCTACCCGCGCCACTTCGGGCTGATCGACTGGCGCGCCGCCCACGACACGGCACGCCGCGTGATGGCGCGCGTGGGCTGCGACATCGACCCCGGCCGGCGCGTGTTCTCGCTCACCCGCGCCGAGAAATCGCTGCTGGCCATCGGCCGCGCGCTCGAGGTGAAGGCGCGGTTGCTGGTGCTCGACGAGCCCTCGGCCAGCCTGCCGATGAGCGACGTGGAGCGCATGTTCGGCGTGCTGCGCGAACTGCGGCGCCAGGGCATGGCCATGCTCTACGTGTCGCACCGGCTCGACGAGGTGATGGCCATCTCCGACCGCGCGGCTGTCATGCGCGACGGCAAGCTGGTGGCGGTGAAGGCCACGGCGCAAACCAGCGAAGGCGAGCTGGTCGGCCTGATCGTCGGCAAGGCGCTGTCGGCCTCGGTGGTCAAGGCGAAGGCGCCCGCGCGCAGCGAGCCCGTGCTGCAGCTCGACGGTGCCGCCAGCGGCAATGCGGGGCCGCTGAGCCTTGCGGTGCATCGCGGCGAGGTGCTGGGCCTGGTCGGCCTGCGCGGCGCGGGCCACGAGGCCATCAGCCGCGCGATCTTCGGGCGCGAGCCGCTGTCGGCCGGCCGCATGCAGCTGCTCGGCAAGCCCTGCGGCTTCACCTGCCCGGCCGATGCCATCCGCGCCGGCGTGGCCTACGTGGCCGGCGAGCGGCTCGAAGAAAACCTCTGCGGCGCGATGAGCGTGCTGGAGAACCTGTTTCCCAACGCCGCATTGCACGGCGATCGCGGCCTGGCCTTCGATCGGCCGCGCCGCGAGAACGACAGCGCGCTGGGCCTCATCCGGCGCTTCGGCATCAGCCCGCCCGCGCCGTCTGCCGAGGTGCAGCAGCTTTCGGGCGGCAACCAGCAGAAGGTGGTGCTGGCGCGCTGGTTCCACCTCGACAAGCCGCTGGTGGTGCTCGAGGAGCCGACCGCGGGCGTGGACGTGGGCGCCAAGCGGCAGATCTACGGCGTGCTGCGCGAGCGCGCGCAAGCCGGCACCGCACTGGTCGTCGTCTCCACCGACTTCGAGGAAATCGCGACCGTGTGCACCCGCGTGCTCGTGTTTCGCGACGGGCTGATCGCCGCGGAACTGACGGGCGAGGCGATCACGGTCGAAAGACTCCTGGCATTGGCAGCAGGCGCGGCAACGCGCGAGGAAGTTTTGACATGAGCAGTTCCATCAAGTCCACCGCGCTGGAGCCCGACAAGTCGCTCGACGGCGAGGCCGTGTCCGTCGCGCAGCGCATCGGCCGGGCGCTGCCGGTCTACGGGCTCGTGATGCTCACGGTGGCGCTGGCGCTGCTGTTCTCGGTGCTGTTGCCCGACACCTTTCCGACGCTGTTCAACCTGCGCGCCATATTGGCCGACAAGTCGGTCATCGCCTTGCTGGCGCTGGCCGCGACCATTCCGATGATCACCGGCAAGATCGACCTCACGGTGGGCTACGGCATCGTGCTGTGGCACATCCTGGCCATCAGCCTGCAGACGCAGCTGGGCCTGCCCTGGCCGGTGGCGGTGCTCGTCGTGCTGCTGTGCGCGGCGCTGTTCGGCGTGCTCAACGGGCTGCTGGTGGAACTCGCGCAGATCGACTCGTTCATCGCCACGCTGGGCACCGGCACCGTGATCTACGCGGTGGCCATGTGGCACAGCGGCGGGCGCCAGGTGGTGGGCGAGCTGCCCGACGGCTTCGTCGGCATCGCGGGCGGCAACCTGCTGGGGTTGCCGGTCGGCGCTTTCTATGTGCTCGCGGTGAGCGTCACGCTGTGGGTGGTCACCGAGTTCACGCCGCTGGGCCGCGCGCTGTACGTGATCGGCGCGAACCCGAAGGCGGCGCAGCTCAACGGCATTGCGGTGCGCAAGCATGTGATGGGCGCCTTCGTCGCGTCGGGCCTGCTGTCGGGCTTTGCGGGCGTGCTGCTGGCCTCGCGGCTGCAGATCGGGCAGGCCAGCGTGGGGCTCGAGTTCCTGCTGCCCGCGCTGGTCGGCGCGTTCCTGGGCTCCACCACCATCCGGCCGGGGCGCGTGAACGTGTGGGGCACGCTGGTGGGCGTGGCCATCCTGGCCATCGGCATCTCGGGCATCCAGCAGTTCGGCGGGGCCTTCTATGTGGAGCCGCTCTTCAACGGGCTGACGCTGCTGGTGTCCATCGGCATCGCGGGCTGGGCGCAGCAGCGGCGCAACCGGTCGATCAAGCGGCGCATCGCCGAGCGCCAGCTCGACCAGGCGGACCCCACGGCGCAAGTGCAACCTGTTTCCCCCGCGCCGTCGAAATGACGACGGCGATTCACCACAACGACTGGAGACAAGCAATGAAGAACAGTGTTCACGCACGCACGGCCGCCGCCGTGCTGGCCCTGTGCGCCGCCACGCTGGCGCCCAAGGCCATGGCCGACGACTTTCTGGACGCCGCGAAGAAGAAGGTCGAGGTCGCGACCATGACCAAGGAGAAGTGGGACGGCCCCACCACCGGCCCCAAGGCCGTGGCCGGCAAGACCATCGTCTTCGTGGCGGGCGACATGAAGAACGGCGGCATCGTGGGCGTGAGCAAGGGCGTGGAGGAGGCGGCGCGCGCCATCGGCTGGACGGTGCGCGTCATCGACGGGCAGGGCACGGTCAGCGGGCGCACCGCCGCGCTCAACCAGGCGCTGGCCGTGAAGCCGGCGGGCATCGTGGTCGGCGGCTTCGACACCACCGAGCAGAAGGCCGCGTTCTCGGGCGCGGCCACCTCGGGCATTCCGCTGGTCGGCTGGCACTCGGGCGAGCAGCCCGGCCCCAACGACAAGGCCGGCCTGTTCGCCAACGTGACCACCGTGACCGACGACGTGGCCGATGTCGCGGCCTCGTGGGTGGTGGCCGACTCGGGCGGCAAGGCGGGCGTGGTGATCTTCACCGACTCGCAGTACGCCATTGCCCTGTACAAGGCGCGCGCCATGGAGGCGGTCATCAAGAAGTGCGGCGGCTGCACGGTGCTGAGCTTCGAGGACAGCCCCATCTCCGAAAGCTCCACGCGCATGCCGCAGCTCACCACCTCGCTGCTGCAGCGCTTCGGCGACAAGTGGACGCACTCGCTGGCCATCAACGACCTGTACTTCGACTTCATGGGCCCCTCGCTCACGTCGGCGGGCAAGAAGGGCGACGGCGCGCCCAAGGCCGTGTCGGCCGGCGACGGCTCCGAGGCCGCCTATCAGCGCATCCGCACGCAGCGCTTCCAGGCCGGCACCGTGCCGGAGCCGCTGAACATGCAGGGCTGGCAGATCGTGGACGAGCTCAACCGCGCGTTCTCCAAGGAGAAGTGGTCGGGCTACGTGCCCAAGGTGCACCTGGTGACGGTGGGCAACGTCGGCAAGGACGGCGGGCCGAAGAACGTGTTCGACCCGGACAACGGGTATCGCAACCAGTACAGGACGGTGTGGGGCAAGTAGGGCGCGCAGGCCGCCTGCTTCGTTACTGCAGTTCCTCGTGCTCGAACGTGGCGTTGTCGATCACGTCGTGGTGTTCGAGCCCGTTCTTGTCGAACAGCCGGATGTCGGTGGCCGCCGGCGTGTAGTCGAGGATGCCGAAGTTCTCGCGCGTGCCGACGAGCTTGTACTTGGTGACGCATGCGCCCGAAGAGATGACCTCGAACATCTTCGTGGCGCCCGCCGGCGGCAGGAAGGCGTTCTCGTGGATGTCGCCCGACAGGAAGATGATCTTGCGCCCCTGGATGAGCTGGCGAAACCTGGCGTACTCGTCGCGATAGCGCATCCAGCCGTTGCCGGTGGCGCGAATCGGCATGCCGGCGCAGATGAGGATGAAGCCGTTTTCCGCCTGCAGTTCCTGCGCGAGGAACGCAAACTGCGCTTCGCCCAGCAGCGTGTTCTGGTCGCCCGGCTCCTCGCTGTACCAGCGCGTGTCGAGAAAGATGGCCCTGCCGATCCGCTGGCCCTCATGGCTCAGCGGCACCGAGTAGTACAGGCCGGCGACCGGCGGGTCGATGTGCATGAACTGCGCGAACAGCGCGCGTGAAATGTCTTTCTTGGTGGCGCTGACTTGCGTGCCGCTCGCGTTGTTCCAGGCAAAGTCATGGTCGTCCCAGGTGCCGTACACGCCGCCTTGCGGGCCTTGTTTCGCGCGCATGCTGGCGAACAGCTCCTTGAAGCCCGGCGTGTTCCATTGCGCGGTGTACTTCTCGGCCATGACCTGCCCGAAGTAGGCGTCGGCCCACTGTCTGGGCTCCCCCAGGTGGGGAAAGAAGTCCATGTAGATCTGGTCGCCGAGCAGGAAGAGGTAGTCGGGCTGGTGCGCCGCGATGCGTTCCCAGACCGCTTGCGCATGGCCGGGTTGGAGGTTCATGCACGAGGCGAAGGCGATTTTCATGGGGCTCCTCTTTCTGCGCTCCGGCCTGCGGGCCGGGGTGAGGCGCATCTTAGGGAGCGGCCGGGCGCTGTCTCTCCGCAGAACATGGGATGGCGGGGGACGGGCTCGTACGGCAACAGGCTGGGTTCAGGGCATGCCCATGCCCTGAAAAAAAAGCCCCCGAAGAACAGGAGCCCCGCAGAACAAGCGCTCAGTGAATCAGAGCCAGTTCCCGCTCTGCGGCATCTGCACCTTCTCCGCCGGATCGTTGCTCGTCACGAACGAACCGATGACGATGCTCAGCAGCGAGATGAAGATGCTCGCGAACAGCGCCGTCCAGAAGCCCGACACCCGGAACCCCTTCACCAGCGCCGCCACCAGCAGGATCATCAGCGCGTTGATCACCAGCAGGAACAGCCCGAAGGTCACCAGCGTCAGCGGCAGCGTGAGCACGATCAGCAGCGGCTTCACCACGGCGTTGGCCAGGCCCAGCAGCAGCGCGGACACCACCAGCGCACCGGTGCTGTCGAACTTCAGTCCGCGAAAGAGATGGCTCGCCACCCAGAGCGAGGCGGCCGTGATGGCCCAGTGAATGAGGAAGGGGGTCAGGTTGTTCAGCATGTCGGGGAGGGGCAGGTGTGACGGGGAGGGACCGGGATCAGCCGGGAGCGTGGCAGCACACGCAGAGCTTGTTCCCGTCCGGATCGCGAAAGTACGCGCCATGGTAGTCCGGGTGGTAGTGCTGCCTGAGCCCCGGCGGGCCTTCGCACACGCCGCCGTGTGCCAGCGCCGTGGCATGGGCGCGATCGACCGTGGCGCGGTCGGCGGCCAGCAGCGCCACCATCTGGCCGTTGCCGGGCGACGCGGCCTGGCCGTCGTACGGGGCGCCGACCAGGAACAGCGGGCGGGGCGCGTCGGCGCCCTGCCAGCCGGCCCAGGGCCTGGTGTCGTCGCGAAAGCGCAATGTCAGCCCCAGCACGGCCATGAGCGGCGAATAGAAGGCGAAGGCACGTTCGAAATCGTTCACGCCGAGGTAGACATGGGACAGCATCAGTGGAATTCCTCGCAGGACGGCCCAGCATTATCGCGGGTGGTGTTTGATTGTTACCCGGTGAAACAATGGCGTACAGCCCGTTAAGATCGCCGCTTTCGCGCCCATGGTCGACAGACACGGGGTTTTCTTTGTCGCCTGATCAACAAGGATCTTGCGCCCCATGGCCAATGCGTCGATCGCCAGCTTGACTCCCGCCCCGGCTTCGGCTGACGAGGCCGAATCGTGGGTCCGCGGCGAGCTCATCCGCAGCCTGATGCGCTCCGCGAAGGGGTCGTACCTCGTGTCGGCGATGCTGATGCCGGCGATGGTGGGCCTGAACTGGGGCTATGCCGCCAGGTGGGAGCTGTACACCTGGCTCGTGGCCGGCATCCTCGCCACCGCCTGCCGCGCCTGGGGGGCGCGCGTCTACGCGGTGCGCTACGCCGGGCGCAGCGCCTTGGCGCAGCAGCAGTTCACCGAGCGCTACGGCTTCGTCTGGAGCACCAGCGCGGTGGTCTGGGGCTTCTCTGTGCTGCTGTTCTTCGAGCGCTCGCCGCAGGTCAACCAGTTCATGAGCTGGCTCATCGTGGCCGGCGTGGGCACCTTTCCGCTCAACGGGCTGGCGCTGCACCCGCCGCTGCTCAAGCGCTACGTCAACACCCTGTTCATCACGATGCTCGGCGCGGTGGTGCTTCGCATGATCAGCCTGCAGATGCAGCACCCGCAGTTCCAGTACGGCTACCTGATGCCGGTGCTGCCCGTGCTGCACTGGTTCCTGCTGCTGCGTGCCGGCCGGCACATCCACGAGACGGCGCGCAACAGCCTGGAGCTGCTGTTTCACAACCACATCCTGATCAAGTCGCTGACGCAGCAGCGGCAGGCGGCGGTGTCGGCCGTGGCCATGAAGAACCGCTTTCTGGCCAGCGCCGCGCACGACATGCGCCAACCGGTGCTGGCGCTGTCGCTGTACGCCGACTGGCTGCGCAACGAGCCGGAGCTGGTGCTGGAACTCGCGCCGAAGATCGTGCGCGCCACGCACGCGGTGAATGCGCTGTTCGACTCGATGTTCGACCTGGCGCGCATCGACTCGGGCCAGGTGCGCCTGCACGTGGAGCGGGTCGACGTGCCCGAGTTGCTGCACGACCTGGAGCTGCAGTACCGCCCGGTGGCCGAAAGCCGCGGCCTCGACTTCCGCGTGCACGTGTGCGAGGGCTCGTTCCTGACCGACCCGATCCGCGTGCGCCGCATGATCGGCAACCTGCTGGCCAATGCCATCAAATACACGAGTGAAGGCGGCGTGCTGCTGGCCGCGCGCCATACCCGCGACGGCCTGCGCGTGGAGGTGTGGGACACCGGCATCGGCATTGCGCCCGAGCACCTGCGCGACGTGTTCCTGGAGTTCTACAAGGTGGCCGACCATGCCGGCACCTCCGACGGCTTCGGCCTCGGCCTGGCCATCGTGGCGCGGCTGTCGCACGTGCTGGGGCACCCTGTGAGCGTGCGTTCGCGCGTGGGCAGCGGCAGCGTGTTCCGCGTGGCGCTGCACGATGCCGACGAGGCGGTGGCGCAGGCGCGGGTGACGGCGTCGGGCGGCTAGCCAGGACCGGAGCGCGCATAAAAAAACCGCGCCGTTGCGCGCGTTTTTTTCTTTCCCAATACCGGGGAGCCGGTTTCGCCGAGGCTCAGGTGGTGCCCCTGCAAGGGGGGCTGGGAGAAGCGATGCGACGCAGCGCGCGAAGCCTGAAGGTCAGGAAAGCAGCCCGTTCGTGCGCGCGTAATGCAAGGCCTGCGTGCGGCTCTTCACGCCCAGGCGGCGGAACAGGCGCCACAGGTGCACCTTCACCGTGTGTTCGCTGATCTCCAGGTCGGTGGCGATGTCGCGGTTGCTCATGCCCTTGTCGAGCATGGCGATCAACTGCGTCTGGCGCTTCGACAGCTTGCCGCTGTTGGCGGCCGGTATGTCGGTTTCCTCTTCTTCCGAACCTGCCATCAGCAGGCCGCGAAGGGCGGCCGCCAGCTCGTTGGAGCTGGCCGACTTCTCGATGTAGGTGTCCGCGCCGGCCTCGATGCAGGCGTCTTCCATGTCGGCAGCCGGTGCGGCCGAGTACACGGCGATCGGCACGTTCGGATAGACCTGCTTGACCGCAATCACGCCCGATACGCCGTTGGTGTCCGGCAGCTTCAGGTCCAGGCAGAAGAGCGTGGGCGCGCCACGCTGCTGCACCGAGCTTGCGAGCTTGTCGAGGCGCTCGAGTTCGACGATGTTCTCGGCCGGACGCAGGCGCCGCAGGACCATCACGATCGCGTCGCGCATCAGGGGGTGGTCGTCGATGACATAAATGCTCATGTTTTCTTCCTTTGTGATCGCACCGTCTTCTCTTTTTCTGCTCACCGGCGGGCAAGCCGATGGGCTTGGCCGGGTCAACTCCCTTGGTGGGTGGGCGTTGCCTCCACCAGTGCCTCCAGCGCCTCGGTGATGGCGCGTGTTCCTTCGGTCGTGTCGATGGGTTCCAGCTGGTCGGCCAGCGCGGCCAATGCCTCGCCGCGCTGCGCCTGCAAGACCGCGATGGTACGGCCCGCTTCCTGCGGCGATGCGAACCCGCGGCTTTGCAGCAGGGTCTCGCCGCGCGCGTCCAGCAGCTTGAAATAGAAGAGGCCGTCGGCCTTCTCGCGGTACTGCTTGAAGCTGGGCTTTGCAACCTTGGCCGCCTTGGCGCCGGCCTTGTCCTTGCCCGCCGCGAGGTTGCGCAGGCCCACGGCATGGCGCAGGCTCGTCATGAACGGCTTCGACAGCGCGCGGGCCTTCTCGGCACCGATGAGCAGGATGCGCTCGATCTCGGCCGGGTCGTTCATCAGCGCGTCGTAGCGCGCGCGCAGCGGCGCCACTTCGCGGTCGATGCGCTCGAACAGCGTGTGCTTGGCGTCGCCCCAGCCGATGCCCTCGGCGTACGCCTTGCGCAACGCCTCGGTTTCTTCGGCGCTGGCAAAGGCCTGGTAGATCTGGAACAGGGCCGAGCCTTCGGTGTCCTTGGGCTCGCCGGGCGCGCGCGAGTCGGTCACGATGCTGGCGATTTGCTTTTGCAGCTGCGAGCGCGGCGCGAACAGCGGGATCGTGTTGCCGTAGCTCTTGCTCATCTTGCGGCCATCCAGGCCGGGCAGGGTGGCGACGGCGTCGTCGATCTCGGCATCGGGCAGCGTGAAGTGCTCGCCGTACTGGTGGTTGAAGCGCTGCGCCATGTCGCGCGCCATCTCGATGTGCTGCACCTGGTCGCGTCCCACGGGCACCTTGTGGGCGTTGAACATCAAGATGTCGGCGCCCATCAGCACCGGGTACATGAACAGGCCGGCCGACACGTCTGCGTCGGGGTCCTCGCCCTTGGCCACGTTCTTGTCGAGCTGCGCCTTGTAGGCATGCGCACGGTTGAGCACGCCCTTGCCGGTGACGCAGGTGAGGAACCAGGTCAGCTCGGGGATCTCGGGAACGTCCGACTGGCGGTAGAAGGTGACGCGCTCGGGGTCGAGCCCGCAGGCCAGCCAGCTGGCCGCGATTTCGAGGGTGGAACGCTGGATCAGCGCCGGCTCCTGTACCTTGATGAGCGCGTGGTAGTCGGCCAGGAAGAAGAAGCTCTGCACGCCGGGCGCAACGCTTTGCCGCACCGAATGGCGGATCGAGCCGACGTAGTTGCCGAGGTGCGGCGTGCCCGACGGGGTGATGCCGGTCAGGACGCGCAGAGGAGCTTGGGGAGACGTAGCCATGGAGCGAAAAAGAAGAACCTAGAGCAGCAATGCCTTGAGCGGGGTGATGAGCAGGTTGATGACGTAGTAGCCCACGTCCATCAGCGGGCGCAGCCAGTAGTTGCTGACCACGCCGGCGATGACGAGGCCCATCACGATGAAGAAGCCGTAGGGCTCGATGCGTGCCAGGAACTGCTGCGCCGGGCCGTTGGGCAGCAGGCCCGCCAGCACGCGGCCGCCGTCGAGCGGAGGCAGCGGGAACAGGTTGAAGGCCCACATCACCAGGTTGACCAAAATGCCGCCCTGCGCCATCTTGATGAAAAAGGTTTCATCGACGCCGGCCGCCACCATGGCGATCAGCGCCACTGCCCACAGGATGGCCTGGATGAAATTGGACACCGGCCCGGCCAGCGCCACCCAGATCATGTCGCGCTTCGGATGGCGCAGCCGCCCGAAGTTGACGGGCACCGGCTTGGCATAGCCGAAAAGGAAGGCACCCGAGGTTGCGAAGTACAGCATCAGCGGCATCAGGATGGTGCCGATGGGGTCGATGTGCTTGAGCGGGTTGAGGGTGACGCGTCCCATGACCTCGGCCGTGTTGTCGCCGAAATGGCGCGCCACATAGCCGTGAGCCGCCTCGTGCACGGTGATCGCGAAGATCACCGGCAGTGCGTAGATCAGTACGGTCTGTATCAGATTGGAAATATCCACGGGGCGATTGTGTCAGACGGGAGTGCTTCTCAGCCCCGATTTCAGAGGCCGAGCACGGCCAATGCACCGCGCCCCTGGCGCACCACGACCGGCTCGTCGCCCGTGCCCATGGGCGTGAGGTCGACCACGGTCGTGGGCTGCGACGGGCAGGCGCCGGCATCGATGACGCCGCCGACCTGCTTTTCGAAGCGCTCGCGAATCTCGGCGGCGTCGTTCATTGCCTCGGTCTCGCCGGGCGCGATCAGCGTGGTGGCCAGCAGCGGCGCGCCGTGCAGCGCCAGCAGCTCCAGCAGCACCGTGTGGTCGGGCACGCGCAGGCCGATGGTCTTGCGCTGCGGATGGCTCACGCGGCGCGGCACTTCCTTGGTGGCTTCGAGCAGGAAGGTGTAGGGGCCGGGCGTGGCGGCCTTCAGCAGGCGGTACTGCTTGTTGTCGACGCGCGCGTAGTTCGCCAGTTCGCTCAGGTCGCGGCACAGCAGCGTGAGGTGGTGCTTGTCGTCGACCTGGCGGATGCGGCGCAGCTTGTCGACCGCGTCCTTGTCGTCGAGGTGGCAGGCCAGCGCGTAGCTGGAGTCGGTGGGCACGGCCACGATCTCGCCGCGCGCGAGCAGCGCCACGGCCTGCTTGAGCAGTCGCTGTTGGGGGTTTTCGGGGTGGACTTCGAAGTACTGGGCCATGATTACCTGGAGGAATGGTTGAACATACTTGACCTCGATACGACCGGGAACCGAGCGCCGCCGGGCCGCCCCAAGGCGCGACCGGCCCCCTTGGGGGGCAGCGAGGACACGAAGTGCCGAGCGTGGAGGCTCATGACTCCGCAGGTTCTATGGGCACGCGGCGCTCGCGCACCGTGAGCCAGGCGCCGGCGGCGCCGCAGACCGCGATCATCGCCATGCCGATGAGCGAGAAGCGGTCGGGCACATGCGAGAAGATGAGCCAGCCGCCCAGCATCGCGAACGCGATCTGCGCATAAAGATAAGGGGTGAGCGTGGACGCCGGCGCGCGCTGGTAGGCCAGGATCAGCATGAAGTGTCCCACCGTGCCCATGAAACCCATGAGACACAGCAGCGCCCACCATTCCCACGAGGGCAGCGCCGTCCACGCGAAGGGCACCGCCACCGAGGCGATCAGCGTGCCGACCCAGCCGGTGTAGAAGTGCATGGTCAGCGGGTTCTCGGTCTGCGCGAGCTTGCTGGTGAGCACCTGGAACCAGGCGTTGGTCAGCACCAGCCCCAGCGGCAGCAAGACGGCCCAGCTGAAGGCGCTGCCGCCCGGACGAAGAATCACGAGCGTGCCCGCGAAGCCGCCCGCCACCAGCGACCAGCGCAGCGGCGACACATGTTCCTTGAGCGTCGTGGCCGCCAGCAGCGTGATCACCAGCGGTGCGATCAGCACGATCGACGTGAACTCGGCCAGCGGCATGTAGCGCAGGCTGAAGAAGGCGAACACGCTCGACGCCAGCAGCAGCGCCCCGCGCAGCACCTGGTAGCGCGGATGGCGCGTGCGCAGCAGCGCGGTGCCGTGCAGCGGCAGCAGCACCAGCGTGGTCGCCACCGCCTGGAAGGCGTAGCGGAACCACACGCCCATGAGGATCGGCACGCCGAGGGTGGAAAACTTGGTGGCGGTGTCGAGCGTGGCAAAGCAGGCCACCGCCAGGATCACCAGGCCGATGCCCGCGAGGATGCGTTCGGACTCCCGGCTGCGGCTTTCCTGCTCGGCGGCGCGTGCATTGGCCAGCGCAACGGTTGCCGCACTGTCGCTGCCGGGCCGCGCGCTCTGGCTCACTGCTGGATGCGGTCGCCGAGCAGTTCCCACACAGGAGTGAGTGCACCGGGCAGCGGCGGCAGCTTGCCCAGGTCGCAGTGGCTTTCGTCGGGGCTGTGGAAATCGCTGCCGCGCGAGGCGGCGAAACCGAACTCGAGCGCCTTGTCGGCGTACTCGACAAATTCAGCCGGCGTGTGGCTGCCGGTGACCACCTCGATCGCCTTGCCGCCATGTGCCTGGAATTCGAGGAACAGCGCGTATTCCTCGTTGGCCGTGAACTTGTAGCGGCCCGGGTGCGCAATGACGGCCATGCCCTTGGCGGCGGTGATCCAGTGCACTGCGTCCTTCAGCGAGGCCCAGCGGTGCGGCACGTAGCCGGGCTTGCCTTCGGTGAGGTATTTGCGAAACACCTCGGGGGTGTCGCGGCAGTGGCCTTGTTCGACCAGAAAGCGCGCGAAGTGCGTGCGCGAGATGAGCTCGGGGTTGCCCACGAACCGCAGCGCGCCTTCGTAGGCGCCGTGGATGCCGACCTTGGCCAGCCCCTCCGACATTTCTTGCGCGCGCTTGCCGCGGCCGCCGCGCGTGTCGTACAGGCCCTGCGACATGGAAGCGTCGTCGGGGTCGAAGCCCAGGCCGACGATGTGCACCGTTTCGTTCGCGAAGGTCACCGAGATCTCGGTGCCCGTGAGGTAGCGCATGCCGTTCGCGCGGGCCGCCGCGGCGGCGCGGTGCTGGCCGCCCACCTCGTCGTGGTCGGTGAGGGCCCAGAGCTCGACCCCGTTGGCAGCTGCGCGCGCCGCCAGTTCCTCGGGCGTCAATGTGCCGTCGGAGACCACGGAGTGGCAGTGAAGATCGGCGTTGAGTATGGAGGACACCCACGCATTCTATGGGGTCTGGAACATTGGTGCGGGCGCATGGATGCTGCGCCATGTGCTACTAAATAAATAGCATTACCGCACCGCTGCATGCGGCTCAGCGCTTCTTGCGAAAAGCCGCCCATGCGGCCACCGCGGTGAAGGTGGCCACGATGGCGACCACGATCCAGAAGCCGTGCTTGTGATCGGCCAGCGGAATGCCGCCCACGTTCATGCCGAACAGGCCGGCCAGGATGTTGATCGGCAGCGCCAGCACCGTGACCACCGTCAGCACGAACAGGCTGCGGTTGTTGTCCTCGTTCACGTTGGCTGCAATCTCTTCCTGCAGCAGCTTGATGCGCTCCTGCAGCGCCTGCATGTCGCGCAGCACCACCGAGAACTCTTCGGTCGAGCCGCGCAGTTCCTGCGCGTCGGCCTCGGACATCCAGGCCGGCGGGCCCTGCAGCAGGCGGAAGAGGGCTGCCGGCTCGGGCGCCAGCAGGCGCTGCAGCCGCACCAGCAGGCGCCGCAGCACGCCCAGCCGCGCACGCTTGTGGTCCAGCCGGCCGGCGAGCAACTCGTCTTCGATGCGGTCGATGCGCGAGGTGACGCCGCGCACGATCTTCACCAGCACGTCGGCCTGTGCGCGCAGCAGGTGTTCGAGCAACTCGGTGCTCGAGCGCGGCGCGTCGCCCGCCTTCACCGCCGTGCGCAGCGCATCGACCGAGCGCAGCGGCTTGGTGCGCGCCGTGACCACCAGGCGCGGGCCCACGCTGATCCACAGGGTGGAGATGTCCGAGGGCTCGAAGCTGAACTCGAAGTGCACGTCGTTGATGACGGCGATCAGCGAGTCGTCCGCGCGCTCGATGCGCGTGGAGGGCAGGCCCTCGTGCAGCGTCTCGTAGAAGGTGTCCGACAGGTTCGCGTGCCGCAGCAGCCAGCGCTCCGCATGCGCATGGCTGAGGTTGAAGTGCAGCCAGAGGAATGACGACCCCCACGCTCGGCACTCCGTGTCCTCGCTGCCCCCCGAGGGGGCGCTCGCTTGCTTGGGGCGGCCCGGCGCTGCGCTCGGGCCGGCTTGTGTCGCCTGTGCCTCCAGCCACGCCGCGGCCTGCGCCGAGTCGATGGCACGCGCAGGCTCCGGCGCCGAGGCGTCGAACAGGTAGCCGGAAATCAGTCCGGCTTCGTCGCCGCCATAGGACTGGGCGGCGAGGTCATGAAATGCCGACAAGGTGCGTGATCAGAAAAAGCGGGTGAACAGCCAGTACAGCGACCCCGACAGCAGCATCGCCACCGGCAGCGTCAGCACCCAGGCCAGCGCAAGGTTGCGCAGCGTGGACATCTGCAGGCCCGAGCCGCTGGCCGTCATGGTGCCGGCCACGCCGGACGACAGCACGTGCGTGGTCGACACCGGCAGCCCGTACATGTCGGCCGCGCCGATGGTGACCATGGCCACCAGTTCCGCCGAGGCGCCCTGGGCGTAGCTCAGGTGCGTCTTGCCGATCTTCTCGCCCACGGTGACCACGATGCGCTTCCAGCCGATCATCGTGCCCAGGCCCAGCGCAATGGCCACGGCCACCTTGACCCACAGCGGAATGAAGCGCGTGGCGCTGTCCAGTTCCTCGCGGAACGCGTTCACACGCATCTTCGTCTCGGCGTCGAACTTCGCGGCGCCGCTCTTGTCGAGGTGGCGAATGGCTTCCGAGGCCAGGTACATGTCGTTGCGCACGTTGGCCACGGCCTCGGCCGGCACCGCGGCCAGCGAGCCGTGCTTGCGCACCTGCTCGCCGATGCTGCCGGCGGTGGCGGCCAGCGCCGGCACCACGGCCGGCGTGAACTCGCGGGTGCGCACATAGGTGGAGAGCGTGTCGCGCGCCGCGGCGGGCTGCAGCGCCGGCAGCGAGGTCGGCACGCCGCGGCTCAGCGTGTTCTGCGCCATCTCGGCCACGGCCACGAACTTGATGGTCTCGTTGGCGGGCATCGCGCGGTTCAGCGCATAGGCCATCGGCACCGTGCCCACCAGGATCAGCATGATCAGCCCCATGCCCTTCTGCCCGTCGTTGGAGCCGTGCGCGAACGACACGCCCGTGCAGGTCAGGATCAGCAGGCCGCGGATCCACCACGGCGGCGGCGCGCTGCCCTTGGGTTCTTCGTACAGCGCGCGGTTCTTCACGAAGGCGCGCAGCGCCAGCAGCAGCAACGCGGCGCAGCCGAAACCCACCAGCGGCGACAGCAACAGCGAGTAGCCCACCTTGGTGGCCTGCGCCCAGTCGACGCCGCTGGTGCCGTCGCGCCCGTGCATCAGCGCATTGGCCACGCCCACGCCGATGATCGAGCCGATCAGCGTGTGCGAGGAAGAGGCCGGCAGCCCCAGCCACCACGTGCCCAGGTTCCAGATGATCGCGGCGATCAGCAGCGCGAACACCATGGCGAAGCCTGCGCCCGAGCCCACCTGAAGAATCAGCTCCACCGGCAGCAGCGCGATGATGCCGAAGGCCACCGCGCCGCTGGACACCAGCACGCCCAGGAAGTTGAAGAAGCCCGACCACACCACCGCGAAGTTGGGCGGCAGCGAGTGGGTGTAGATGACGGTGGCCACGGCGTTGGCCGTGTCATGGAAGCCGTTGACGAACTCGAAGCCCAGCGCAATCAGCAGCGCCACGCCCAGCAGGATGTAAGGCACCCAGGTGGTGACCGGCGCCCCCGAGGCGGTGACGTCGCCCACCAGGCTCCAGGCCGTGAAGAGCAGCCCCGCGGCCAGCAGCCCCACGAAGGTGATCAGCGTGACCGGGCCGGGCTTGGCGTCGAGCTTGGGCCGGTGCGCGGCGGGCGCTGGCGGCATCTCGGCGTGGGGGGCGGCGAGGGTGTTCATGGCGGCATTTTTTAGGCTGTTGGTATGCCGCGGATGGTGTTCCGGCCATATGACAACTTTGTGTCGGGACCTGTAAAAGAGCGTTCGTCCGTCACGCAGCGGTCATATGCGCAGCGCAGCATGCTTTTTCCTTCGCCTTCCCATTCGAGCTTTCCATGATGCTGAACAGCGCCCTCCCGGACCACGAAGACCTGATGCAACGCATCGCCCGCGACCTGATCGACAGCTACGACGAAGAGCTCGAGCTGGAAATCGAGGACCGCAACATCGACGGCCTCGACCCCGCGGCCGATGCCACCGCCGACAAGGCCGCCCGCCAGGCCTACTTCAAGGAACTGTTCCGCCTGCAGGGCGAGCTGGTCAAGCTGCAGGACTGGGTGCAGCACAGCAAGCAGAAGGTGGTCATTCTTTTCGAAGGCCGCGACGCGGCGGGCAAGGGCGGCGTCATCAAGCGCATCACGCAGCGCCTGAACCCGCGCGTGGCCCGCGTGGCCGCGCTGCCGGCGCCCAACGACCGCGAACGCACGCAGTGGTACTTCCAGCGCTACGCCGCGCACCTGCCGGCGGCCGGCGAGATGGTGCTGTTCGACCGCAGCTGGTACAACCGCGCCGGCGTCGAGCGCGTGATGGGCTTTTGCAGCGATGACGAGTACGAGGAATTCTTCCGCACCGTGCCCGAGTTCGAGAAGATGCTCGTGCGCTCGGGCATCAAGCTCATCAAGTACTGGTTCTCCATCACCGACGACGAGCAGCACATGCGCTTTCTCGGCCGCATCCACGACCCGCTCAAGCAGTGGAAGCTCAGCCCCATGGACCTGGAAAGCCGCCGCCGCTGGGAGGAATACACCAAGGCGAAGGAAATCATGCTGGAGCGCACCCACATCCCCGAGGCGCCGTGGTGGGTGGTGCAGGCGGTCGACAAGAAGAAGGCGCGCCTGAACTGCATCAGCCACCTGCTGGGCCAGCTGCCCTACAACGAAGTGCCGCACCCGACGGTCGAGTTGCCCGAGCGCGTGCGCCATGCCGACTACCTGCGCCAGCCCGTGCCCGCCAACATGATTGTTCCGGAAATCTACTGAGGCGCACTCCGGCGGGCGGTCACCGTTAGGCCGGTCGGCGCTTTGCGTTCACACTGCGCCATGGCCCGTCGTTCCACCGCTTCCGTCTTCGCCCGCGCTTACCAGCGCAACCTGCGTGCGCTGACCAAGGTCACGCTGACCAGCAGCAAGCGCATTGCCGGCAAGGTGCAGCGCGCCGCCGCCCAGCGGCTCAAGCCGCCGCCGGGCAAGGGCGACTGGCTCAGCGGCATGGCGATGGGGGCGGGCGGGGCGCGGGGCTATCACCTGTTTCGCCCGGCCGACCTGCAGCTCGCGCCCGGCGAGAAGCTGCCGCTCATGGTCATGTTGCACGGTTGCGGCCAGACCGGGCGCGACTTCGCGGCCAGCACCCGCATGAACGCGCTGGCCGTGCGCCAGCGCTTCCTGGTGCTCTATCCCGAACAGGACCGGCTGGCCCATCCGCAGGGCTGCTGGAACTGGTACGAGCGCCGCTCCGGCAAGGCAGACGCCGAGGCCGCGACGCTGATGGCCGCGGTCGACCAGGCCTGCGTGCTCTATCCGGTGGACCGCGACCGGGTGGCGGTGGTCGGGCTCTCGGCCGGCGCCAGCATGGCGGCGTTGATCGCCACGCGCTATGCGAACCGCTTTCGCGCGGTCGTCATGCATTCGGGCGTGGCGCCCGGGGCTGCCAAGTCGTCGGCCACGGCGCTGGGCGCGATGCGTGGCCAGAACGTGCCGCCCATGCCCACCACGGCGGTCGGCAAGGCCATGGGCGCGGCCGCCGTCTTCGCCACCTTGCCGCCGATGCTGGTGCTGCACGGCGATGCCGACGCCGTGGTGGCGCCGAGCAATGCCGTCAGCAGCGCCGTGGTGTGGGCGACGGCCCTGGGCGCGAAGCCCGGGCCGCCGCGTGGCATGCAGCGCGGCAAGCGGCGCGCGATGCGCGTGACCGATTTCAAGCGCAAGGGCCGCACGGTGGTCACGCTGTGCGAGATCGCGGGGCTGGGCCACTCGTGGAGCGGCGGTGCGTCCGCGCTGATGTTCAGCGACCCGACGGGGCCCGACGCCACGCGCATGACGTGGGCGTTTGCGGCTGCGCAGTTCAAGGCTGCGGCGAAGGGCTGAGCGGCGTCAGCCGCTGGGCGGCAACGGGAGCTCGCCCAGCTTCGAGGCCACGCGCTGGCACGCGGCGATCAGGTCGCGAACGATGCGTTCATCCACATTCAGATCGCCTTCGTACTCGCCGAGGTTTCGTATCTCGTGGCCTTTGGCCAGCACGCGCCACACCTCCGGACCGAGCGAAGGTATGCGGCAGCACCTGGAAGACGATGAAGCGGTTGCTCGACCGGTAGCCATGCCAGCGCAGCGCCGCGAGGCACATCGCATGTGCTGCGTTGTAGGCCAGATCGAACCGGCCTTCGACGGAGAGCTGCATCACCTGGGCATCCGCCAGGCGCGCGAGGCCGGAGCGCATCAGGCCCGCGAATTCGCGGGCGTCCGGCGGCTCTGCGGCGAGCGGCTTGGTCGGGCCGCAGAGGTTTTCAAGCGGGGAGGGCATCCGCGTTGCCGATGACCCAGAGCTTGGGCTGTTCCATGACGCGCCTCACGAACGATTCGCCATCCTTGTGTTTTCGCATGAGTTCCTTCTGGGTGAACAGGGTCGGGTTCACTGTACGGCCGAGTTGCGCCGACACTGCGTCGAGCGCAAGAAACAGATCCGAATACGCAAGTTCTTCACTGATCAACAGCAGGTCGATGTCGCTCGCGGCCGTGTCGCTCTTCTTGGCGACCGAGCCGAACACGAAGGCAGCCTCGATTTTTTCAGCCAACGGTTGCAGCGCTTCGTACAGCGGGCCTGCGAGCCCGAAGGTCTTGCGCACGATGCCGCACAGCTCTTCGTAGATCGGTGCCTGGGCGTTCGCCTGGTAGTGCTTCTGATTGCCGACGCGAGACATCGTGAGCAGCCCGCTGTCCGTCAGCTGCTTGAGCTCGCGCTGCACGGCGCCGGAGCCCGCGCCGGTAAGCTTGATCAATTCGGTGAAGAAGAAGCTTCGATCCGGTTGACCGAAGAGATAGCCGAGCACGCGTTGCTGCGTGGTCGTGAACAGGGCGTCCGCGAGACCTGCGGACTTCCCGGTCTCCGGCGTCGGTGATGGAGATTTACCCATTTTGGGTAGTTTAAAGCCCAAAATGGGCTTTTGTAACCCCTGCGCACAAGAGCCATGACCAACGACCTGCAATCGCTCACCCAAGCCCTGCGCGACTTCGCCCAGGCGCGCAACTGGGAGCCGTACCACTCCCCCAAGAACCTCGCCTCCGCGCTGTCGGTGGAAGCCGCCGAGCTGCTCGAACACTTCCAGTGGCTCACCGAGGCGCAGAGCCGCTCGCTGCCGGCCGACAAGCGCGCCGAGATCGGCACCGAGATCGCCGATGTCCTGCTCTACCTGCTGCAGCTGGCCGACAAGCTCGGCATCGACGTGATCGAGGCGGCCAGAAGCAAGATGGTGCTGAACGCGCAGAAGTACCCCGCGCCGCCGCCGCCCGCCTGAATCCTTTGAACGGGGCGAACCGGCTGAGTACCTCCGTGTACGCCACCCGGCGTATTTCACCTTGATGGTGCATTCCGCAGACTCCTCTCCACGCCAGCACAGCGCTGGCGACAGGTTCAACCCACCCCGGAGCAGGAGTCCACATGCAACGTCGTTTCACACTCAAGGCGCTTACCGCCGCCGTCGCGCTGGCCAGCATTTCTGCTGCGCCCGCATTTGCCGCCGACACCATCAAGGTCGGCGTGCTGCACTCGCTGTCGGGCACGATGGCCATTTCGGAAACCGTGCTGAAAGACACGGTGCTGATGGCCATCGACGACATCAACAAGAAGGGCGGCGTGCTGGGCAAGCAGCTCGAGCCCGTGGTGGTCGACCCAGCCTCCAACTGGCCCCTGTTCGCTGAAAAGACCAAGCAGCTGCTCGGCCAGGACAAGGTCTCGGTGATCTTCGGCTGCTGGACCTCGGTGTCGCGCAAGTCGGTGCTGCCGGTGGTCGAGGAAATGAACGGCCTCTTGTTCTACCCCGTGCAGTACGAAGGTGAAGAACTCTCCAAGAACGTGTTCTACACGGGCGCGGCACCCAACCAGCAAGCCATTCCGGCGGTCGACTACCTGATGAGCAAGGAAGGCGGCGGCGCCAAGCGCTGGGTGCTGCTGGGCACCGACTACGTGTACCCCCGCACCACCAACAAGATCCTGCGCGCCTACCTCAAGAGCAAGGGCGTGAAGGACACCGACATCGACGAGAAGTACACCCCTTTCGGCCACAGCGACTACCAGACCATCGTTGCCGACATCAAGAAGTTCTCCGCTGGCGGCAAGACGGCCGTGGTGTCGACCATCAACGGCGACTCCAACGTGCCCTTCTACAAGGAACTCGGCAACGCCGGCCTGAAGGCCAAGGACGTGCCCGTGGTCGCCTTCTCGGTGGGTGAGGAAGAACTGCGCGGCGTGGACACCAAGCCGCTGGTGGGCCACCTGGCCGCATGGAACTACTTCATGTCGATCAAGAACCCGACCAACACCGCGTTCATCAAGCAGTGGAGCGACTACGCCAAGGCCAAGAACATCGCCGGCCACAAGGACAAGCCGCTCACCAACGACCCGATGGAAGCCACCTGGATCGGCATCCACATGTGGAAGCAGGCCGTGGAAAAGGCCAAGTCGACCGACACCGACAAGGTGATCGCCGCCATGGCCGGCCAGACCTTCACCGCCCCCTCGGGCATCGTGTCGAAGATGGACGAGAAGAACCACCACCTGCACAAGAGCGTGTTCATCGGCGAGATCAAGGCCGACGGCCAGTTCAACGTGGTGTGGAAGACGCCGGGTCCGGTCAAGGCCAAGCCGTGGAGCCCGTACATCGAAGGCAACGACAAGAAGCCGGATTACCCGGCTGGCAAGTCGATGTAAGTGTGTTTCTCCCTCCCCCGCCGGGGGAGGGCAGGGGTGGGGGCTGACGGCGGTCGATTCGAGCACTGCGCTTGTCCGGGCGCCGCGTGCCCCCACCCCGACCCTCCCCCGGAAGGGGAGGGAGCCAAAACCCAACTTCCACTTTCACCATGCTTCGACGAACCCTTCACTGCGCACTCGCCGCCATGCTGCTCATGGCAACGGCCGCCCACGCGCTGACCGCCGACGAAGCCCGGGCCATCGCCTCCGGCGAGTCCGAAGCCCGCATCGCCGCGCTCAACAAGGCCGTGCTCACGGCCGACGACAAGACCGCCGCCTTCATCCAGGCCATGTCCGACGACGCGGTCAAGTACACCGAAGACAAGGTCTTCGTGATGAAGGACGACAAGGGCTACGACCCCGTCACCGGCACCGAACTGAAGGTACCCGACACCGCCGAAGACGTCGTCAACAACAACCTCATGCGCGGCGCGCTCGACGCCGCGCAAGCCGCGCTCAAGCTCACCAGCAAGGACGACGCGGTGCGCGCGGAAGCCGCACGGGCCCTGTTCAAGGACCCCGACGAGTCGCGCATTCCGATGGTCGAAAAGGCGCTGGCCGCCGAGACCAACCCCAAGATCAAGGCGCAGCTCGAACGCGTGCGCGCCGCCGGCATGCTCACCAGCGCCGACAAGGCCAAGCGCCTCGTCGCCGCCAAGGAGTTGGGCAACAACCGCAACCCCGACACCAAGCTGCTGCTCAACCAGCGCCTGGCCGACGAGACCGAGGCTGACGTCAAGGTCGCCATCGTCGCCTCCATTGCCAGCATCGACAGCTCGCTGGTCTGGGGCGACCGCATCAATGCGGTGTTCAGCGGTATCAGCCTGGGCTCGGTGTTGCTGCTGGCCGCCCTGGGCCTGGCCATCACCTACGGGCTGATGGGCGTCATCAACATGGCGCACGGCGAACTGATGATGATCGGCGCCTACGCCACCTACGTGATGCAGGGCATCTTCCAGAAATACCTGCCGGAGTCGGCCTTCGGCTGGTACCTGGTGGCCGCCATCCCGGTGTCGTTCATGGCCTCGGCGCTGGTGGGCGCGGTGCTGGAGCGCGGCGTCATCCGCTTCCTGTACGGCCGCCCGCTCGAGACGCTGCTGGCCACCTGGGGCATCAGCCTGATGCTGCAGCAGCTGGTGCGCACGCTGTTCGGCGCGCAGAACGTCGGCGTGGAAAACCCCGGCTGGATGAGCGGCGGCTTCACCATGCTGAGCAACGTCACGCTGCCGTGGAACCGCATCGGCATCATCATCTTCGCGGTGCTGGTGCTGCTCGCCATGGGCTGGCTCATCGGCAGAACGCGCCTGGGCCTGTTCGTGCGCGGCGTCACGCAGAACCGTCCCATCGCTTCCTGCATGGGGGTGAACACCGCCCGCATCGACACCTACGCCTTCGCGCTCGGCTCGGGCATCGCGGGGCTGGCGGGCTGCGCGCTGAGCCAGATCGGCAACGTCGGCCCCGACCTGGGCCAGAGCTACATCGTCGACAGCTTCATGGTGGTCGTGATGGGCGGCGTGGGCCAGCTCGCGGGCACCGTGTATGCGGCGCTGGGGCTGGGCATTCTCAACAAGTTCATCGAAGGCTGGGCGGGCGCGGTGCTCGCCAAGATCGCGGTGCTCGTTTTCATCATCATCTTCATCCAGAAGCGCCCCCAAGGCATCTTCGCGATGAAAGGCCGGAGCGCGGAAGCATGACCGCCCCCAGTCTGCGCGCATTTCGTGTCGCTTCGCCAACCCCCTCGCGGGGGCAACACCTGCGGCCCGGCAAAGCCGGTTCCGCGGTGTTCCTGGACCGATCCATCAAGGCCACGCTTCTATGACCACAGTGACTCTTCCCTCGAAAGGCCCGCTGCTGAGCGGCAAGGGCTGGACGGCCTTCTTCGTCGCGCTGATCGTGGTGTGCGCGGTGGCGCCGGTGCTCAACATCTGGGTACCCGCCGACAGCCCGCTGCACATGAGCGACTACGCCGTGGCGCTGGTCGGAAAGATCATGTGCTACGCCATCTGCGCGCTGGCCATGGACCTGATCTGGGGCTACACCGGCATCCTGTCGCTGGGCCACGGCATGTTCTTTGCGCTCGGCGGCTACATGATGGGCATGTACCTCATGCGCCAGATCGGGCGCGACGGCAACTACAAGAGCGACCTGCCCGACTTCATGGTGTTCCTCGACTGGAAGGAACTGCCCTGGCACTGGACCTTCAGCGGCAGCTTCGTCATGACGCTGGTGATGATCGTCGCGGTGCCCGGCATCATCGCCTTCGTGTTCGGCTTCTTCGCCTTCCGCTCGCGCATCAAGGGCGTGTACTTCTCGATCATCACGCAGGCGATGACCTTCGCGGCCATGCTGCTGTTCTTTCGCAACGAGACGGGCTTCGGCGGCAACAACGGCTTCACCGACTTCAAGCGCATATTGAACATTCCGATCGCCACGCAGGAAATGCGCATGACGCTGTTCGCGCTCACGGGAATCACGCTGCTGGGCTTCTTCCTGTTCGCCAAGTGGCTCATCGGCAGCAAGTTCGGCCGCGTGCTGCAGGCCATTCGCGACGCGGAAACGCGCGTGATGTTCTCGGGCTACAACCCGCTGCCCTACAAGCTCACGATCTGGGTCATCTCGGCCATCATGTGCGGCGTGGCCGGTGCGCTGTACGTGCCGCAGGTGGGCATCATCAACCCGGGCGAAATGAGCGCGGCCAACTCCATCGAGATCGCGATCTGGGCGGCGGTGGGCGGGCGCGCCACGCTGATCGGGCCGATCATCGGCGCATTCATCGTCAACGGCGCCAAGAGCTGGCTCACCGTGGCCTACCCGGAGTACTGGCTGTACTTTCTGGGTGCGCTGTTCATTGCTGTCACGCTGTTCCTGCCGAACGGCATCGTGGGGTTGGTACGCAAGTGGATGTCTCGCGAGAAGACGCCCGCTGCCGCCGTGAGCGATGGCCGCGAAGAAGCGCAACGCGCCCTCGCGGCCGCACAAGGCATGGAGCCTGAGTCGCTGCTCGCGCCGCTGGCCGCCGAACCGAAGGGAGCACGCGCATGACGCCCGATCTGATGGAAGCCGGTGCCGAGCGCGCCGCGCGTGCCCACGGCCTGCCTTACGACAGCGGCAATACCGAATCTGGCGGCCGCAGCGCCGACTTCGGCCGTCACGTCACGCCGGGCGAAGTGGACGTCACGCACGGCCGCATCCTGTACCTGGAAGACGTGAGCGTGAGTTTCGACGGCTTCAAGGCCATCAACAAGCTGTCGCTGGACATCGCGCCGGGTGAGCTGCGCTGCATCATCGGCCCCAACGGTGCGGGCAAGACGACGATGATGGACATCATCACCGGCAAGACGCGGCCCGACTCGGGCACCGTGTTCTTCGGCAGCACCATCGACCTGCTGCGCCACCGCGAGGCCGACATTGCGCAGCTGGGCATCGGCCGCAAGTTCCAGAAGCCGACGGTGTTCGAGCACCTGACGGTGTTCGAGAACCTCGAGCTCGCTTTGAAGACCAACAAGGGCGTGCGCGCTTCGATGCTCTTCAAGCTCGACTCGGCGCAGAGCGACCGCCTCGCCGAGGTGCTGGAGACCATTCACCTCGCCGACAGCGTGTCGCGCCTGGCAGGCAACCTGAGTCACGGCCAGAAGCAGTGGCTCGAAATCGGCATGCTGCTGATGCAGGACCCGAAGCTGCTGCTGCTCGACGAGCCCGTGGCCGGCATGACCGACGAGGAAACGGCGCGCACGGCAGAGCTGTTCCTCACCCTCAAAGGCAAGCATTCGCTGATGGTGGTCGAGCACGACATGAGCTTCATCCGCACCATCTCCGAGATCGTCACCGTGCTGTGCGACGGCTCCGTGTTGGCGCAGGGCACGCTCGATGAAGTGCAGGCCGACGAGCGCGTGATCGAGGTCTACCTGGGCCGCTGAGGAACCGAACCCATGCTGACAGTAAAAAACATCCACCAGTACTACGGCGGCTCCCACATCCTCAGGGACGTGAGCTTTCAGGCAACCCTGGGCAAGGTCACCGTATTGCTGGGGCGCAACGGCGTAGGCAAGACCACGCTGCTGAAGTCCCTCATGGGCCTGGTGCCCATCAAGAGCGGCAGCATCGAACTCGAAGGCAAGCCGATCCAGAAAGCCACGCCCTACGACAGGGCAAGAGCAGGCATCGGCTTCGTCCCCCAGGGAAGAGAGATCTTCGCCAGGCTCACCGTCGAGGAAAACCTGCGCATGGGCCTGGCCTACAAGAGCGGCAGCACGCCCATCCCTTCGGAGCTGTACGAGCTGTTCCCCGTGCTCAAGCAGATGATCAACCGAAGAGGCGGCGACCTCTCCGGCGGGCAGCAGCAGCAGCTGGCCATCGCGCGTGCGCTGGCGCCGAAGCCGCGGCTGCTGATCCTCGACGAGCCCACCGAAGGCATTCAGCCCAGCATCATCAAGGACATCGGGCGCGTCATCCGCATGCTGGCCGACCGCGGCGACATGGCCATCGTGCTGTGCGAGCAGTACTACGACTTTGCCCAGGAACTGGCCGACGACTACCTCGTGATGGAGCGCGGCGAAGTCATTGCGCGCGGCCTCGGCAAGGACATGGAAGCGCAGGGCGTTCGCCAGCTGGTGGCCATCTGAGCTTCCTGGCCGGGCTTCCGTCGCCAAGTCCGTACAGGGCCCTTGGCAACTCCGTATCGGCAGAAATTCAGGGTTTACCCTAAAATCCGGCTTCTGCCCGCGGCCGCCGGGCACCTTCCCAGGAGCCTGGCCTTGAACGCCTCCCCACCCGCGCTGGACAGCGCGGACACCGACATTTCCGTTTCTTCTTCTTCCGCTGGCGCGCCCGTCAACTTTCTGCGCGCGGTGCTCGCGCTCGGCGTCGGCGGCTTCGCCATCGGCACCGGCGAGTTCGTCATCATGGGCCTGCTGCCCGAAGTGGCGAACGACATCGGCGTGAGCATTCCGCAGGCCGGGCACGTCATCAGCGCCTATGCGCTGGGCGTGGTCATCGGCGCACCGGTGCTCGCGGTGCTGGCCGCGGGATGGCGCCGCCGCGCGCTGCTGATCGCGCTCATGGCCGTGTTCGCCGCGGGCAACTTCGCCAGCGCCGCGGCCCCCACCTACCTGCTGCTGAACCTGCTGCGCTTCACCACCGGCCTGCCGCACGGCACCTACTTCGGCGTGGCCGCGCTCGTGGCCGCCACCCTCGCACCGCCGGGGCGCCGCGCGCGGGCCGTGGGGCTCGTCATGCTGGGGCTCACCGGCGCCACGTTGGTCGGCGTACCCATCGCCGCCTGGCTGGGCCAGGTCTTCGGATGGCGTGCGGCCTTCGTGTTCGTCGGCGTCATCGCGCTGGTGGCCATCGTGCTGCTGCGCCGCGACATTCCCGACCTGGCACCGCCGGCCGGCGCCAGCCCCTGGCGCGAGCTCGGCGCGCTCAAGCGCAAGCAGGTGTGGTTCACGCTGGGCATCGGCGCCATCGGCTTCGGCGGCATGTTCGCGGTGTTCAGCTACATCAAGCCCACGCTCATCGAAGTGGCCGGCCTGCCGCTGGGCGGCGTGCCCTTCGTGCTGGCGCTGTTCGGCCTGGGCATGGTCATGGGCAACCTCGTGGGCGCGCGCCTGGCCGACAAGTCGCTCATGCGAACCATCGGCGGCCTGCTGGTCTACGCGGCGGTGGTGCTCGCGCTGTTCACCTTCGCGGCGCACAACGTCTACACCGCGGCGTTCAACGTGTTCCTCATCGGCACCACCGTGGCCATCGGCCCGGCGCTGCAGATCCGCCTGATGGACGTGGCCGGCGACGCGCAGACGCTCGCCGCGGCGCTCAACCACTCGGCCTTCAACATGGCCAATGCGCTCGGTGCCTGGCTCGGCGGCGTGGCCATTGCCTCGGGCCTGGGCTGGACCTCGACCGGCTGGGTCGGCGCCTTGCTGGCGCTGGCGGGCATGGGCGTGTTCGGCTGGGCGGTGATGAGTGCACGCGCCGATGCGCGGCAGCCGGCGGCCGTCGCCTGCTGAGCCTTGGTGGAAGCGCCCGCTCGGGGAGCGCGTTGCATTGCATCGCCCGTCCGTGACAGGCTTGGTTGACAGCAGCGAGCGAAGCGAACGACAGTGCCGGGGATGATCTTCTCCACCTCGGCGCGCCAATGAGCACATGGCCGCTTTCGCGCCGGCGCCTGCTGTGCGGCGGTCTGGCCGCCGCGTCGCTGGGCCACCCCTTCCTACGGCTGCACGCGCAACCAGCGTCGCGCGAGTTGTTCACGCTGGGCGTGGCTTCGGGCGCACCGCGGCCCGACGGCTTCGTGCTGTGGACGCGGCTGGCGCCCGATCCGCTGCAGGGCGGCGGCATGGGCGATGTGCCTGTCGAGGTGCGCTGGGAGGTCGCGCACGACGAGGCCTTCAGGCGCATCGTGGCGAAGGGCACCGCCACGGCCGCGGCCGAACTCGCGCACGCCGTGCATGTCGAGGTGCAGGGCCTGTCGCCGGGCCGGCCGTACTGGTACCGCTTCACGGCTGCCGGTGGGCGCAGCCCCGTCGGCCGCACACGCACCAGCCCGGCCGAAACGGACGAAGCCACGCAGCCCGTGCGCTTCGCCTTCGCCTCCTGCCAGCAGTACGAGCAGGGCTTCTACGCGGCCTACCGCGACATGGCCGACCAGCCGCTGGACTTTGTCGTGCACCTGGGCGACTACATCTACGAAAGCTCCTGGGGCTCGCGCCATGTGCGCCACCACACGGGGGGCGTTCCCACGCAGCTGGGCGAGTTCCGCGACCGCTATGCGCTCTACAAGACCGACCCCCACCTGCAGGCCGCGCACGCTGCGTTCCCGTGGCTCGTGACCTGGGACGACCACGAGGTGGCGAACGACTACACCGACGACGTGTCGCCGCGCACCGCCGACCCCGCGCAGTTCCTTGCGATGCGCGCGGCGGCCTACCAGGCCTGGTACGAGCACATGCCGGTGCCCGCCAGCATGCGTCCGCGCGGCGCTGACGCGACCATCCACGGCCGCCACCGCTTCGGCCGCATGCTCGACGTGCTGCTGACCGACGGGCGCCAGTACCGCTCGCACCACGCCTGCCTTTCGGGCCGCAGCGCCTCGCCGCTGGCCGACTGCGCCGACCGCTTCGCGCCCGGGCGCAGCTTCTTCGGCGCGGCGCAGGAGGCCTGGCTGGCACGCGAGCTCGCGGCGCCGCCCGCACGCTGGACCGTCATCGCGCAGCCCACGCTGCTGGCCGAGGCCGACCGCAAGCGCGGCGCCGAGCACGGCTACTGGATGGACGGCTGGGACGGCTACGCCGCGGCCCGCGCGCGCCTGCTCGACGGCATCGCAGCCAACAAGGCGAACGGCGGCAACACGCTGGTGGTCAGCGGCGACGTGCATGCCTTCTGGGCGGCCAACCTGCGGCGCGACGCACAGGAGCCGGCCATCGCGACCGAGTTCGTCGGCGGCGCCATCACCTCCGAAGGCCCGAGCGGCGCGAGCGTGACGAACTTGCTCGCCAAGAATCCGCACCTGCGCTACGGCCGCGCTGACAAGCGCGGCTACGCGCTCATGACGCTCGATGCGCGCGGCTGCGCCGTGGAGTTCCGCGCGGTGGACGACGAGAAGCAGGCCGACTCGGGCGTGCAGGCCATGGCCCGCTTCAGCGTGGAGCGCGGCGCGCCCGGCGTGCATGCCGAGACCGCCTGAAACCCGCACCGCCTGCAGGATCGCGCGGCCGTGTCTATGATGGCCGCCGCCCTTTCCCTCACTCTTGCAGAGCGAAAACACCATGAGCATTCCCACCACCCGTCTCGGCCGCACGGGCCTCACCGTGTCGCGCCTCGCCCTCGGCACCATGACCTTCGGACTGCAGACCGACGAGACGGTGTCGCACCAGATCCTCGACAAGGCAGCCGAAGGCGGCATCAACTTCCTCGACACCGCCGACGTGTACCCGCTGGGCGGCACCGTCGAGACCACCGGCCGCACCGAGGAGATCATCGGCCGCTGGCTGCAGAAGCAGGGCCCCGCGGGGCGCCGCCGCTTCGTCGTCGCCACCAAGGCGGTCGGCAAGGTCGGCCCGAACAGCTGGGACCAGGGCGCGTCGCGCAAGCATTTGCTGGACGCCATCGACGCCTCGCTCAAGCGGCTGCAGACCGACCACGTCGACCTGTACCAGCTGCACAGCGACGACCGCGAGACGCCGCTCGAAGAGAGCCTGGAGGCGCTGGACATCATCGTGAAGTCGGGGCGTGCGCGCTACATCGGCGTGTCGAACTTCCTGGCCTACCGGCTGGCGCGCGCGCTGGGCAAGGCCGAGCTTCACAAGCTCACGCGCTACGTGTCGGTGCAGCCGCGCTACAGCCTGCTGTTCCGCGAGATCGAGCGCGAATTGCTGCCGCTGGTGGGTGAAGAGGGCTTGGGCGTGATTCCCTACAACCCGCTGGCCGGCGGGTTGCTGACCGGCAAGTACAAGCCCGGTGCGAAGCCCGAGGAGAACACCCGCTTCACGCTCGGCACCGCCGGCAACATGTACCAGGACCGGTACTGGAACGAGCGCAGCTTCAACACCGTGACGCAGCTGCACAAGCTGGCGGACGAAGCCGGCGTGCCGCTGGCGACGCTGGCGGTGGCGTGGGTGATGGCGAATCCGCTGATCACCGCGCCGCTGCTCGGGGCAAGCCGGCCGGATCAGCTGGACGCGACCCTGGCCGCGGCTGAATACAAGCTGGACCCGGCGTTGAAGCAGAAGCTGGACGATCTGACCTCCGAGTACCGCAAGGGCGACGCCCCGCGCTGATCTTGGGTCTTCCTCCTTCCCCTCCCGGGGGAAGGCCGGGATGGGGGCAAGCGGCCTTCGCGTAGACGCTGCGCTTATGCACACGCCGTCGTGCCCCCACCCCAACCCTCCCCCGGAAGGGGAGGGAGCAAGAGGGTCCCCGCTCCTTCCCCCTTTGGGGGAAGGCTGGGATGGGGGCAAGCGGCCTTTGCGTAGATGCTGCGCTTATGCAGACGCCGCCGTGCCCCCACCCCGGCCCTCCCCCGGAAGGGGAGGGAGCAAGAGGGTCCCGCTCCTTCCCCCTTTGGGGGAAGGCCGGGATGGGGGCAAGCGGCCTTCGAAAAGGCGCTGCGTTGTTGCGAGCGCCGCCGTGCCCCCACCCCAACCCTCCCCCAGCGGGGGAGGGAGCAACAGCCACAACGGGAAACTGTCAGAACTGTCAGTTAACCGACAGCGAGCGGTTCGATGCAGGTACCTAGAGTGCCTTCATCATGGATTCTTCCGCCGCAATTCCCCCATCGCGCAAGGCCTTCGCGCCGTCCGCCATCGCGCTGGCCGCCTTGCTCCTCGCAGGCTGCGCCGTCGGCCCCGACTACGTTCGCCCGCAGATGGACGTGCCGGTCGCCTACAAGGAAACCGGCGGCCCCTGGAAAACCGCCGCCCCGCAGACCATCGACGCCGCCCACCCCTGGTGGGATGCCTACGGCGACAGCACGCTCGGCGACCTGATCGTGCAGGCCAATGCGGCCAACCAGAACATCCGCGTCGCCGAGGCCCAGTACCGCGAGGCGCAGGCCATCACCGCCGCGGCGCGCGCCAGTTTCTTTCCGACGGTCGGCTTGAACGCCGGTGCCAGCCGCGCGCAGACCAACAACACCGGCACCGTCAAGCTGGGCACCACCGACACGCTCGGCCTCGCCGCCAGTTGGGAGCCCGACATCTGGGGCGCCGTGCGCCGCTCGGTCGAGGCCGGCAGCGCCAGCGAGCAGGCCAGCGCCGACGACCTGGCCGCCGCGCGCCTGAGCATCCAGACCACGCTCGCGCAAGACTATCTGCAGATCCGCGTGATCGACCTGCAGCGCGACCTGTACGCCAGCACCACCGCCGCCTATGCCAAGGCGCTCGAACTCACGCAGCACCAGTACGCCGCCGGCACCGTGCTGCGCTCCGACGTGGCGCTCGCGGAAAGCCAGCTCAAGACCGCGCAGGCCCAGGCGGTCGACCTCGAAGCCCAACGCGCGCAACTCGAACACGCCATCGCGGTGCTCACGGGGCAGGCGCCCGCGTCGTTCTCGCTGGCGCGGCTCGAATCGCCGGCGCAGCCGCCGACGGCCGAGTCGCTGTCTTCGTCCGCCGCGTTGCGCGTGCAGCTGCCGGTCACGCCCACGGGGCTGCCGTCGGAGCTGCTCGAACGCCGCCCCGACATCGCCGGCGCCGAGCGCCGCGTGCAGGTCGCCAACGCCAACATCGGCGTGGCCAAGGCCGCGTACTTTCCGCAGATCGTGCTCAGTGCGAGCGGCGGCTTCAGCGCGGCCAGCATGGCCACGCTCTTCAACACGCCCAGCCGGGTGTGGTCGCTGGGCGCGGCGCTGGCGCAGACGGTGTTCGACGGCGGGCTGCGCAAGGCGCACAGCGACCAGGCCGTGGCCGCCTACGACGCGTCGGTGGCGCAATACAAGCAGACCGTGCTCGGCGGTTTCCAGCAGGTGGAAGACAACCTGGCCACGCTGCGCGTGCTCGACAGCGAATCCGCCCTGCAGGCCGACGCGGTACGCGCCGCGCAGCTCGCCGAGCGCCTGGCGCTGAGCCAGTACCGCGCGGGCACCGCCACCTACCTCAGCGTGGTGACGGCGCAGACGCTCTCGCTCACCAACCAGCGCACCGCCGCGCAGGTGCTGGGCCGCCAGCTGGCCGCCAGCGTGTCGCTGATCGCGGCCACGGGCGGCGGCTGGAACGCCACCGACACCACCGCCGCCACGACCGCGGCCGCATCCAAGACTTCCGGAAACTGACGCCATGACGACCACCGCAACGCATCCCCTTCTTCAGCGCCGCTCCACCTGGCTCGCCGCCGCCACGCTCGTGGTGCTGCTGGGCGGCGGCGCCTGGGCGCTCGCGCCCCATGCGGCCAACGCCGCCAAGCCCGACGCGCCCAAGACGCCGCCGGTGCAGGTGACCACCGCGCGTGTCGCCTCGCAGAGCGTGCAGGTCTACCGCTCGGGCATCGGCACGGTCGCCTCGATGGCCACCGTGACGGTGAAGGCGCGCATCGACGGCCAGCTCGACAAGGTCGGCTTCGTCGAAGGGCAGGACGTGAAGGCCGGCCAGCTGCTCGCGCAGCTCGACCCGCGCACGCTGCAGGCGCAGCTCGCGCAGGCGCAAGCCACCAAGGCCAAGGACAGTGCCCAGCTCGCCAATGCGCGCGCCGACCTCCAGCGCTACACCACGCTGCTGGGGCAGGACGCCGCCACGCAGCAGCAGGTCGATACCCAGAAGGCGCTGGTCAACCAGCTGCAGGCGACGGTGCAGAACGACGCCGCGCAGGTGCAGTACGCCGAGGTGCAGCTGAGCTTCACGCGCATCGCGTCGCCCATGAACGGGCGCGTGGGTGCGCGGCTGGTGGACCCGGGCAACATCGTCCACGCGACCGACGCCAACGGGTTGGTCGTCATCAACCAGATCGACCCCATCGCCGTGCAGTTCACGCTGCCCGAAGACGCGGTGCAGGACATCAACCGCGTGCAGCAGCAAAGCAACCAGCCGCTCGCCGTGGTGGCCTACGACCGCAGCGGCGCGCAGATGCTGGGCACCGGCAAGCTGATATTGCTGAACAACCAGATCGACACCACCAGCGGCACCGTGCAGCTCAAGGGCAGCTTCGCCAACCCGCAGCACACGCTGTGGCCCGGCCAGTACGTCAACGTGCGGCTGCAGCTCGACCGCCGGCCCGACTCGCTCACCGTGCCCGCGGCCGCCATCCAGCGCGGCCAGGACAACACCTACGTCTGGGTGATCGATGCCGAGAACAAGGCCGAGAACGTGCCCGTGCACGTGGTGCAGATCGCCGACGGCACGGCCGTGATCGACAAGGGCCTCGCGGCCGGCCAGCGCGTGGTGACCGACGGGCAGTACAAGCTCAAGCCCGGCGTGAGCACGGTCGAGCCGCCGCCCGCCGCGAAGAATGCGAACGGCAAGACGCCAGTCGCCGGGAGCGGCAATTGAGCATTTCCGCCGCCTTCATCAAGCGCCCCATCGGCACCACGCTGCTGGCACTGGCCATCCTGCTGGTCGGTGCGGCGGTGTTCCCGCTGCTGCCGGTGGCCCCGCTGCCGCAGGTCGACTTTCCGACCATCCAGGTGTCGGCCAACCTGCCGGGCGCCAGCCCGGAGACCATGGCCTCGAACGTGGCGCAGCCGCTGGAGCGGCAGTTCTCGCTCATTGCGGGCCTGTCGCAGATGACCTCGACCAGCGGCCTGGGCTCCACGCAGATCACGCTGCAGTTCGACCTGGACCGCAGCATCGACGCCGCCGCGCTCGACGTGCAGGCCGCCATCAATGCATCGACCGGCCAGCTGCCCGCCAACCTGCCGAGCCCGCCGACCTTCCGCAAGGTGAACCCGGCCGACTCGCCCATCCTGATCCTGTCGGTGCAGTCCAAGACGCTGCCGCTGACCGAGGTGAACGACTACGCCGACAACATCCTGGCGCAGCAGATCTCGCAGATCTCCGGCGTGGGCCTGGTCAACATCGGCGGCGTGCAGAAGCCGGCCGTGCGCATCCAGGTCGACCCGGCCAAGCTCGCCGCGCTGGGCCTGAGCCTGGAAGACGTGCGCACCGTGCTCGCGTCGGCCACCGTCAACGCGCCCAAGGGCACCATCGACGGGCCCAACCAGAGCTTCACCGTCTACACCAACGACCAGTTGCTGAAGGCGCAACCGTGGAACGACGTGGTGCTGGCCTACCGCAACGGCGCGCCCGTTCGCGTGCGCGACCTGGGCGTGGCGGTCGACGGCCCCGAGAACGCCAAGATCGCCGGCTGGGCCTACGCCGGCGCCGCCGCGCCCGAAGGCAGCACCGTGCAGAACGGCCGCTCCATTGTGCTGGCCATCACCAAGCAGCCGGGTGCCAACGTCATCGAAACGGTGGACCGCATCAACGCCGCGCTGCCGCGCCTGAAGGCCTCGATTCCGCCGACCGTGGAGGTCAACGCCATCATCGACCGCACGCAGACCATCCGCGCGTCGGTGAAGGACGTGGAGTTCACGCTGCTGCTGACCATTGCGCTGGTGGTGGCGGTGATCTTCGTGTTCCTGCGCAACGTGCCCGCCACGCTCATTCCCAGCGTGACGGTGCCGCTCGCGCTGCTGGGCACGGTGGCCGTCATGTACCTGCTGGGCTACAGCCTGGACAACCTCTCGCTCATGGCGCTGACCATCGCGGTGGGCTTCGTGGTGGACGACGCCATCGTGATGCTGGAGAACATCTACCGCTACGTGGAAGAGGGCATGACGGCCATGGAGGCCGCGTACAAGGGCGCGAGCGAAATCGGCTTCACCATCATCTCGATCTCGGTGTCGCTCGTTGCGGTGTTCATTCCGCTGCTGCTCATGGGCGGCATCGTGGGGCGGCTGTTCCGCGAGTTCGCCGTCACGGTCACGCTGACCATCGTGGTGAGCGTGGTGATCTCGCTCACGCTCACGCCCATGCTGTGCTCGCGCTTCCTGAAGAACGAGCATGGGCGCCAGCACGGGCGGCTCTACCAGCTGTTCGAGCGCGGCTTCGACGCCCTGCTCAACGGCTACAAGCGCGGGCTGCACGTGGTGCTCGACCACCAGTTCATCACGCTCATGGCGTTCATCGCCACGGTGGCGGCCACGGGCTTCCTGTTCGTGATCATCCCCAAGGGCTTCTTCCCGCAGCAGGACACCGGCTTCATCTCGGGCTTTGCCGAGTCGGCGCAGGACGCGTCCTTCGCGTCGATGAACTCGCGCATGCTCGAACTGGCCGACGTGGTGCGCAAGGACCCCGACGTGACCGGCTTCGGCATGAACGGCAGCTCGTCCACCTACAACACGGGCAACTTCTTCATCAGCCTGAAGCCGAAGGACGAAGGCCGCACGGCCACGGCCGACGAGATCATCACGCGGCTGCGTCCGCAGCTGGCCAAGGTGCAGGGCGTGAACCTGTTCCTGCAGGCGGGGCAGGACATCCGCGTGGGCGGGCGCTCTTCGCGCACGCAGTACCAGTACACGGTGACCGACGCCAACCTCGACGAGCTCAACACCTGGGCGCCGCAGTTGCTTGCGCGCTTCAAGCAGTTGCCCGAGATCACCGACCTGGCGTCCGACCAGCAGAACGCCGCCGCGTCGGCCGTGCTCACCATCGACCGCGACCGTGCCGCCAGCTTCGGCATCACGCCCGCCACCATCGACGCCACGCTGTACGACGCCATCGGCCAGCGCCAGGTGGCGCAGTACTTCACGCAGCTCAACAGCTACCACGTGGTGCTGGAAGTGACGCCTGCGCTGCAGCAGGACCCGGCGCTGTTCAGCAAGCTGTACCTCAACTCGCCGCTCACCGGCCAGCAGGTGCCGCTGTCGACCTTCGTGAAGGTGGACACCAGCAAGACGGCCTACCTGTCGATCAGCCACCAGGGGCAGTTTCCGGCCGTGACCATCTCGTTCAACCTGGCACCGGGCCATGCGCTGGGCGACGCGGTGGACGCCATCAACAAGGCGCAGGCCGACATGGGGCTGCCGCAGTCGCTCACCGGCTCGTTCCAGGGCACGGCGCAGGCGTTCCAGGACTCGCTGTCCTCGCAGCCCTACCTGATTGCCGCGGCGCTGGTGGCGGTGTACATCGTGCTGGGCCTGCTGTACGAGAGCTACATCCATCCGCTGACCATTCTGTCGACGCTGCCCTCGGCCGGCGTGGGCGCGCTGCTGATATTGATGGCGGGGGGCTACGACCTGAGCGTGATCGCGCTGATCGGCATCATCCTGCTGATCGGCATCGTGAAGAAGAACGGCATCATGATGATCGACTTCGCGCTCAAGGCCGAGCGCGAGCAGGGCATGTCGCCGCACGACGCCATCTACCAGGCCTGCCTGCTGCGCTTCCGCCCGATCATGATGACCACCATGTGCGCGCTGCTCTCGGGGCTGCCGCTGATGCTGGGCCACGGCTCGGGCTCCGAGCTGCGCCGCCCGCTGGGCTACGCGATGGTCGGCGGGCTGATACTCTCGCAGGCACTCACCCTGTTCACGACCCCGGTGGTCTACCTGTACCTCGACCGCGCCCACTACTGGTACCTGAGCCGCAAGGAAGCGCGCAAGGCCCGCAAGGCCGCCCGCGCCGGCGAGGCCCCGCCGGTGGCCGAAGCGCACGGCTAGAAGCCGGCAGGGACGGAGAGAGACAAGAGCACAAAAATATGAAGATCCTGATTGTCGAAGACGAGCTCAGAACCGCGGACTACCTCTCCAAGGGGTTGACCGAGCAGGGCTGCACGGTCGACACGGCGCACAACGGCATCGACGGCCAGCACCTGGCGCTCACGCACGACTACGACGTGATCGTGCTCGACGTGATGCTGCCCGGACAGGACGGCTTCTCGGTGCTGCGCGGGCTGCGCGCCGTGAAGCAGACGCCGGTCATCATGCTCACCGCGCGCGACCGCGTGGAAGACCGCATCAAGGGCCTGCACGAGGGCGCGGACGACTACCTCGTCAAGCCCTTCTCGTTCCTGGAGCTGCTCGCGCGCCTGCAGGCACTGAACCGGCGCGGCCGCAAGCAGGAGCCGATGCAGCTGCGCATGGCAGACCTGCAGGTCGACCTGCTCGCGCGCAAGGCCTTCAGAGGCGGCACCCGCATCGACCTCACGGCCAAGGAGTTCGCGCTGCTGGCCGTGCTGGCAAGGCGGCAGGGCGAAATATTGTCGAAGACCGCCATCGCCGAGCTGGTGTGGGACATGAACTTCGACAGCAACACCAACGTGGTCGAGGTGGCCATCAAGCGGCTGCGCGACAAGATCGACGTGCCCTTCGGCACCAAGCTGCTGCACACCATCCGCGGCATGGGCTATGTGATGGAGGTGCGCGACGGTGGCGAAGGGGAGGGTGCCGCCCTGTGAAGCGCTCCATCACGGCGCGCCTGGTCCTGATGTTCGCGGCGGTGGCGCTGGCCACCTTCGCGCTCACCGGCGCCGCGCTGCACGGCGTGCTGGCACGCGAGCTCGACCGCCACCAGTACGACGAGCTCAAGATCGGGCTCAAGAACATGCAGTACTCCATCGACCGCGTGGGCACCGTCGACCGCTGGGCCCGCGTGCAGGCCAAGATGGACACGCTCACGCCCGAGGACGGCAGCGTGCGCTTCTGGGTGCTGTGCGACGACCCGCGCTTCCAGTACGGCAAGGGCCTGGCCGAGATCGAGCGCATGAGCCACGACGCCGACGGCCGCGGCAGCATCCTGTTGCCGGGCCGCGCGGAGCCGATGCACACTTTGTCGGTGCACATCGAGCCGTTGCTGGACCGCCCGGCCGTGCGCTTGATCGTCGGCAGCGACTCTGCTCCCTACACCCACACGCGGCATGCATTCCTTACCGCGCTGGTGGCACTCGGCCTGGGCGCCGTGCTGGTGGTGGCGCTGGCCGGCTACTGGATCGCCCGCGTCGGGCTGCAGCCGGTGAAGCAGCTCTCGCGCGAGGCCCAGGCTTTGCGGCCCAAGACCTTGTCCCAGCGGTTGCAGTCCGGGGCGCTGCCGGTGGAGCTGTCGGCGCTGGCCGAGGCCTTCAACGGCGCGCTCGGCCGGCTCGAAGAAGCCTACGGCCAGCTCGAGTCGTTCAATGCCGACGTGGCGCACGAGCTGCGCACGCCGCTGGCCAACCTCATCGGCAGCACGCAGGTGGCGCTGTCGCGCCAGCGCAGCGCGGGCGAGTTCCAGGAGGTGCTGCAGGCCAACCTGGAAGACCTGGAGCGGGTGCGCTCCATCGTCAACGACATGCTGTTCCTGGCGCGCGCCGACCGCGGCGAGGTGGCCACCGGGCTGGTGCTCACGCCGGTGGCGCAGGAGGTGCGCAAGACCATCGAGTTCTTCGAGTTCGTGCTCGACGAAACCCGCACGCAGGTGGCCATCGAAGGCGACGTGCTGGCGCAGGCCCGGCTGGAAAGCGCGCTGTTCCGCCGCGCCATGTCCAACCTGCTGCAGAACGCCATCGAGCATTCGAAGCCGGGCGCGCAGATTGCCGTCACGCTGCGCGAGGAGGCCGCCTCGACCTGGATCACCGTGTCCAACCCCGGCGCGCCCATCGACGCGCAGCACCTGCAGCACCTGTTCGACCGCTTCTACCGGGTGGACGCGGCGCGCAACGACGGCGGCGGCGAGCACCATGGCCACGGCCTGGGGCTGGCCATCGTGAAGGCGGTGGCGAGCATGCATGGCGGGCAGGTCTTTGCGTCGAGCGAAGACGGGCTGAATACCTTCGGCTTCAGCGTATCGCGCGCCGCTTGAGAGAGCCGCTGTCCACGGCCGTCCGCCAATGGCCTGCCGCGGGTACGTTCTTGGGCCATGCCGGACAATCGCCGGTGGCATGAACCCCCCACCCATCCCGCGGCATTCCGCCGCACCCCCAGCACTTCCAGGACACCCGGCATGGCACAGCTGATGTCATTGCTCGTGCAGAACGCGATCCTGGTGGTGTTCGCCGTCAGCTTCGCCGCCCGCCTCGGATTGCCCGTGCCGGCCGCGGCGGTGCTGGTGCTCACCGGCGCGCTGCTGGCGGCGGGCGATGTGTCGGTGCCCGGCGTGGTGCTGGCCGCGGTGGTGGCCAACCTGCTGGGCGACGCGGCCTGGTTCTATGCAGGCCGGCGCTTCGGCTACCGCTTCATGCGCATGCTGTGCCGCATCTCGCTGTCGCCCGACACCTGCGTGCGGCGCGGCGAGTCGCTCATCACCGACTGGGGCGGCCTGTCGCTGGTGGCCGCCAAGTTCGTGCCGGGCGTGTCGGTGGTGGCCCCGCCCATGGCCGGGGCGCTGGGCATGTCGGTGCGGCGCTTCATCGGCTTCGACATCGGCGCCGCGCTGGTCTGGACGGGGCTCTTCCTCGGGCTGGGCTGGGTGTTTCGCAACCAGATCCAGGAGGTGCTGGCCGTGATGGCGCAGGCCGGCGGCATCGCCACCGTCGCGCTGGCGGTGCTGCTGGTGATCATTCTGGCGGTGCGCTACTGGCGCCGCCGCGCCTTCATGCGGCTCACCGGCATGCCGCGCATCTCGGTGGACGAGCTGCACGCGCTGCTCGAAGGTGAAACGCCGCCGCTGGTCATCGACGTGCGGGGCAAGGCCGGCACGCAGGTCGACCCGCGCCGCATTCCGGGGGCGCAGTCGTACACGCTCAAGGCGCTGCAGCAGCGCGGGCTCGACCTGTCGCATGCCGAGGGGCGCGACGTGGTGCTGTACTGCAACTGCCCCAACGAGGTGTCGGCCGCGCAGGCCGCACGCGTGCTGCTGTCGCGCGGCGCCAAGCGGGCGCTGCCGCTCACGGGCGGGCTCGATGCCTGGGTGGCCTCGGGGCGGCCGACCAGCACGGACTGAGCCGGGCGGCTGCTGGCCTGCAGGAATCGGGTGACCGTGCTAAGGTGCCGCGGCCCGGGTTAACCCTTGGCCACCCCTCTTTCCCCAGATATCTTCCGACACCCGCCAGCCAGCGAGGCCCTTCGTGCCACTTCCCGACGCCCCCCTTCCCACTGCCGCGCAGAGCGCCCGCGCCGATGCGTCGGACAGGGCCAATGCGCAAGCCCAAGCCCATCACGCGCCCGGTCTCAGCCCGGCCCTCACGCTGGTCTTCGCCATCGCCTGCGGCCTGTGCGTGGCCAACATCTACTACGCCCAGCCGCTGATCGGCCCCATCTCCGAGACGCTGCAGCTGCATGCCGGCCTGGCCGGGCTGATCATGACGCTCACGCAGCTCGGCTACGGCGCCGGCCTGCTGCTGCTGGTGCCGCTGGCGGACGTGGTGGAAAACCGCCGGCTCATCGTGGGGGCGCTGTTCGGGGCGGTCATCGGGCTGGTGGGCATTGCGCTGTCGGACTCGGCCGTGACCTTTCTTGCAGCCTCGTTCCTCGTGGGCACGTGCGCCGTGGCGGCGCAGGTGCTGCTGCCCTTCGCCTCGCACCTCGCGCCCGAGTCCTCGCGCGGCAAGGTGGTCGGCAACATCATGGCCGGGCTGCTGGGCGGCATCATGCTGGCGCGGCCTTTCGCCAGCCTGGTGGCGTCGGCGCTGGGCTGGCGTGCGGTGTTCTGGGTGTCGGCGGCGCTGATGGCCGTGCTCATTGCCGTGCTGTGGCGCGCGCTGCCCGAGCGCCGGCCGCATGCGTCGGTCGGCTATGCGCGCACCATGGCCTCGCTGCCCGGCATCGTGTGGAACACGCCGCTGCTGCGCCGCCGCGGCTTCTACCAGGGAATGATGTTCTCCGGCTTCCAGGTCTTCTGGACGGCCGTGCCGCTGGCGCTGGTGCACGAGTTCGGCATGGGCCAGCGCGGCATTGCGCTGTTCGCGCTGGCCGGTGCGGCCGGTGCCTTGCTCGCGCCCGTGGCGGGCCGGCTGGCCGACCGCGGGCTCACGCGCCCGGCCACCGGCTGGGCCATCGTGGTCGCGCTGCTGTCGTTCGTGCTGGGCGCGGTGTCCATGCACTTCCATTCGCTGGCCGGGCTGGTGGTGGCGGGCATCCTGCTCGACGGTGCGGTGCAGCTGTGCCAAGTGCTGAACTTCCGCAGCCTGTTCATGCTGGCGCCGGAGCTGCGCGGTCGGCTCAATGGCCTGTTCATGACCTTCATCTTCATCTGCGCGGCAGTTGCCTCGGGCATTGCGGCGGCCGTGTATGCCTTCCATGGGTGGACCGGCCTGTGCCTGCTGGGCGGCGGCTACGTGACGCTGGCGCTGCTGTACTACGCGACCGAGTTCCGCGGCCAGCCTGCGGCCGTCGCCGTGGGCCGATAGCCCGGGTCCACGCCGATGCTGCAATCAGCAGGCGGCCCGCCGGCCTTTTCGCGGCACATCCAGGTCACCCAGCTCGACGGGGTGCGCATCTGGCCGACCCTGCTGGTCTGCGCGCTCTACATCGTGCTGATCTGCGCGGCCACGGCGTGGGTCATCGACATGGAGGCGACCGGCTGGTACATCGCGCTGGGCATGGTGGCCTGGCTGGCGCTCTTCGCGATGTGGCTGGTGGGCCTGGTGTTCGTGGTGCGCGCATGGATCTGGATCGAAACGCACTGGCTGCGAGCGGGTGAGCGCAGGCCGGAGCCGTTCAACGCGAGCACCCAGGTCGAGGTCGGCGAAGACGGCCTCAGCGTGCAGGGCCTGGGCTGCATCGCCTGGATCGACGTGCTGGCCCTCGAGGGCATTCCCGACAGCGACAACTACCTGATCGTGCACACCCGGCCGTTCAGGAAGCTGATGCTCACCGCGCCCGTCGACGAGCTGGCCCCGGCCATCCACCATTACCTCGAACTCGCAAGCAACGCGCAGGCAACACCCAACACAACGTCCAAAGGAACGCGCACCGCCGCCCTGCAAACCCGTGCCATGGTGTTCTGCTGGCGGTGCTTTCTTGCCTGGGTCTGGGCGGGCTACGCGCTGGCCGGCGCCGCAGGCATCGCGTTGCTGCTGAACGCCTCCGATGCCGGGTTCCTGAAGACCGTGGTGGGGCTGTGCGTGCTCATGCCGTTGATCGCGTGGCTGGTGTGGGCCGTTCCTTTTTCGCGTATCACCACTTTTTCGCACTCACGGGTGCGCGCCTTCGAGCTCGACGGCACGCGCTTGCGCAGCATCGACGGCGAATGGCAGGCCGACTTGCCGCAGGCCCGCGTCAGCCATCGCCATGTGAGCGGACTCGGCTACGAGTTCAGCTTTCTCTGTGTTCGGCCGAAGGAGGGCCAGGGACGAGATCTGCTGCTGCAGGGCGGCGCGGATCAAGAGGCGCTGCTGGACGCCCTGGTCGAGCGGGGCGTGCTGCCGCAGGCGAACGCCGGGCGCTGACCGGCCCGTGGCCGTGGCCACGCCCCGGTGGTAGCCTTGCCCCCCGATGAACCTCCGCTCCAAGATCGTCGCGCTGGCCGTGGCCCCGCTGCTCGTCGCACTGGTGCTGGTGGCCCTGGCGGTGCGCCACCAGGAGCACGACCTCGCGCAGCGCGAGCGGGCCCTCATCGAGCGCAGCTACATGGCCCAGCGCCGCAGCGAGTTGCGCAGCTACGTCGACCTGGCCGTGAGCAACCTGCTGCCGCTGTACGAATCGGGCCAGGACGACGAGGCCACCCGCAACGAGGCGCTGCGCCGGCTGGCCGCGCTGAACTACGGCGACGACGGCTACTTCTTCGTGTACGACCTGGAGGGCAACTCCCTCATGCACTCGCGCCAGCCCGAGCTGGTGGGCCAGAACCTCTGGGACATGCGCGATTCGCACGGCCGCTTCACCATCCAGGACCTGATCAAGGGCGCCAAGGACAACGGCGGCGGCTACGTCGAGTACGAATGGCGCAAGCCCTCCAGCGCGCAGATGGCGCCCAAGCTCGGCTACGTCACCGCCATGCCGCGCTGGAACTGGATGGTCGGCACCGGCCTGTACCTGGACGACATCCAGTCGACCATGGACACGCTGGACCGGCAGATGAACGCCAACGTCACCGCCACGCTGCTGTGGATTGCCGGCATTGCTGCGCTGTGCCTGGGCACGGTGAGCGCCGCCGGGCTGCTGCTGAACCTCAGCGAGCAGCGCACGGCCGAGGCCAAGCTGCGCCTGCTGGCGCGGCGCGTGGTGCAGTCGCAGGAAGAAGAGCGCGGCCACCTCGCACGCGAGCTGCACGACGGCACCAGCCAGACGCTGGTGTCGGCCAAGCTGTTGATCGAGTCGGCCGTCGAGCAGCTCGACAGCCAGCGCCAGGGCACGCCGCCCGCGCTGGGCAAGGCGCTGCAGCGGCTGAACGATTCGCTCATCGAGGTGCGCCGCATCTCGCACCGGCTGCGCCCCGCCTTGCTCGACACGCTGGGCCTGCCCGCTGCGCTGGAGCGGCTGGTGGACGAGTTTCGCGAAGAAGGCGCCGTCGATGCGTCGATGATGATCGGCGGCGAAGCCTTCGAGCTGCAGCCCGAGGTGAAGACCGCGCTCTTTCGCCTGACGCAGGAGGCGCTGACCAACGTGCGCAAGCACGCGCAGGCGCAGCACGTGAACATCGAGCTGAACTTCGACGAAGAAGCGGGCGTGCGGCTCGAGGTGAGCGACGACGGCACCGGCTTCGACATCGACGCCGTGCAGCTCGACCCGCGCCGAGGCATCGGCCTGCGCAACATGCGCGAGCGCATGGAGGCCATCGGCGGCAGGCTCGTGGTGTGCTCCAACGACGGGCGCACCTCCATCGAGGCCGAGGTGCCGGTGCGCAATGCGCGGGCCGAGGCGGCGGTGCCCGCATGACGAACAGCGTTCGCCTCTTTCTGGTCGACGACCACCCGCTGGTGCGCGACGGCCTGCGCGCGCGGCTGGGCTCCATGCCCAACCTGGAGATCGTCGGCGAGGCCGGCAACGCGGCCGAGGCGCTTGCGCAGATCGACAGCGTTCAACCCGACCTGATGCTGATGGACGTCGGCATGAAGGACATGAACGGCATCGACCTTGCTGCGCTGCTGCTGCAACGCCGGCCCGCCACGCACATCGTGATGCTCAGCATGTACGACAACCCCGAGTACGTGCAGAAGGCCTTGCAGGTGGGCGCGCGCGGCTATGTGCTGAAAGACGCGCCGGCGGCGGAGATCGTCGCGGCCATCGAGGCCGTGTCGGCGGGGGGCACCTTCCTGAGCCCGGCCGTGTCGAAGAAGCTGTTTCGCACGCAGGCGCCGCGGCCCCTGCTCACGCCGCGCGAGAGCGAGATTCTGTCGGCGCTGGGGCGGGGGGAGTCGAGCAAGCAGATTGCGCGCGACCTGTCTTTGAGCGTGCGCACGGTGGAGGCGCACCGGCAGAGCATCAAGCGGCGGCTGGGCATCGAGGGGCAGGCGGAACTCATCAAGTATGCGGTGGAGCATGCGCGGGAGTTCGGGCAGGGCGGTTGATTCGGCTGCGTGGCTTTGTGTACTGCCGCTGCTGTGTGTTGATTGCCCGCGTATTTCGGGAACCAAGAGTCGAACGTGAGAGCCTTGAGCATGACTTCACCTGTTGTTCCTGAAATTGTCGTTGGGCTGGAGCTGGATGCCGCTGCAGACGGCGGCAGACAACGCCCCTTGAATGAAGGCGAATACCGCGGTGTGTTTCTTGTCGGCGAGCAAGGCTTCTCGATTCGATTCTTCGTGGCTCTGCCATTCGACGCAGGCACACCGCAGAGAGTCGGTGTTCAGTTTCTGTCCCCGAAAGAAGCGTTGCCGCATTTCGCAGTGGGCACGTCCTTCTCGATGTGGGAGGGACGGGTTGTCGGACATGGCCGCGTGCTGGAGGTCCTGGCGACATGAACACGCATTGGCGTGCTGCGCCGGGCTTCTGAGGCCCGGCGCCGAAGCCGGGCACTTGCGCCACGCCCTGTCTGGCGCGCTCGCCTCACGCCTTGCCGATGCGCAAAGACGGCAGCAGGCACAACGCCGCGCAGGTCGCACCGGCCCCCACGAGAAAGGCCGCAGATATCCCGAACCACTGCGTCGCAAAACCAACCGCCGGCCCTGTCACGCCCAGCGCGATGTCGGCGAAGGCGATGAAGTTGCCCACCGCACGGCCACGCTGTTCAGGCGGAACGGACCGGGTCGCGATGACGCCCATCGCCGGGAACACGAGCGAGAAGCCGAGCCCGGTCAACGTCGCTCCGAGCACGGCCATTGCCGGCGTGGGCGCGCACCAGATCAGCACCTGCCCCAAGGCCTCGAAGGCCAATGAACCCACGGCGACTTTCGTTGCGCCGAAGCGGTCCGGCAGCCCCGACCCGACCAGCCGCACGAAGACATAGGCGGCACCGAAACCCAGCAGCGCCGTGCCGGCGTGCGGCCAGCCGTGCGCCGCGTAGTCGAGCGTCAGGAAGGCCGCCATCGCGGCATAGGGAACCGTTGCGAGCGCCAGCACCAGGCCCGGTCGCCAGATGAGGCCGAGCACGCGATGGAACGGCACGCGCTGGCCACCGGCGGCGGGAACAGCCGGCAGCCGCACGGCGATGCCCCAGGCCAGCACAGGGGTCAACACCGCAAGAACACCGACCCCGGCAAAGCCGTGGTGCGCTTGCACGGCCAGCCCCAGCGGTGCGCCGAGCCCGAGCGCGGCGTAGATCGCAATGCCCGTCCACGACATGACCTTGCCGGTGTGGGCGGCACCCATGCGCGCGATGCCCCAGCTCATCAAGCCGGTCAGGAACAGGCTCTCGCCGAAGCCCGCCACCAGCCGTCCGAGCAGCAGCACGGCCAGTTTGGCAACGGGGTCGATGGGCAACACGCTCGACAGGGCATACGCCAGGCCCGAGCAGGCGGTCAGTGGAAGCCCGAGAAGCACGGCAGCGCGCGGCCCGCGCTGGTCGCATAGGGTGCCCGCCTGATGGCGGGTCAGCAAGGTGGCCAGCGACTGCGCGCCGATGACCCAGCCCACGGTGAGTGCGCCGAATCCGAGGTGATCGCGCACCTCGAGTGCCAGCGCGGCCAGCGGAACACTGATTGCAAGAAAGCCCAGGAACACCGCGAGCACCACGGGCACGAGGCCGGTGAAAGCAGAGGGGGGCCCGAGCGGGCGAACGGATACGGGTGAGAAAAGTGATGTCATGCCAATGCGCGTCTTTATGGATCGAGATATTCCCCACTGGGATCCTCTCGACAAAGGACGCGTTGGATGACGGTAACGCTTACGGCAGCACCATTGCGGGCTGCGGCGGCGACTATAAACGCGGCGCTGCGCCGTCGTCAATACGTCGCCAACATCTCGACGGCGGAACCGGTGGGCGTTCCTCAGCCGGCCTTGTCCAGCACCTGCAACCGCCCCTCGCGCCAGACGAACAGTTCGTCCGTCAGGCCGTAGGCAGAGCTCGCTGCGATCTCTCGCGCCATGTCGCGCAGGGCCGCCACCGACTCGCCATCTTCGCTGCCGCACACCAGCAGTTCGTCGCGCGCCGCAATGGCGAAGACGGGGTCGCCCGCAACAGGCACGCGCTCACGCCAATGCCCGAAGACGAGGACCATGCTCGCGTCGTAGTTGTGGTCGAGCCGCGCGGCGTAGCGTCCCCCGCCGCCCTCGATCCGCAGTTGCGGAAGAAAGGCCAACAGGTTCTCGAACGCGGTGGTGTTCAGCGTTGCGAAATCCATGTCGATGCTCTCGAGCCGGCTCGGCGTGATGTAGCGCATGGCCTCGGGCGTGTCTTCCACGTAGGCAAGCACCAGCGAGCCGGCCAGGGACGCCAGCACGGGTTGCTGGTTCTCGGGCGCATTGCTGCGCGCAAGCTGGGCTTGAGACGCCTGCCGCCACGCCAAGGTCTTCATGACCGGAAGCATGAGCGAGCGATCGGGCGCGTCGGCTTCCAGCGCGTGCATTCGCCGTGCATCGGCCAGGTGTTCGGCAAAGAGCGCGTTCATCGCTTCGGGCTGCTGCAGATAACGCGCATAGGCGTTGCCCAGAAAAGTGCTGACCTCGCCGCCTTCGGGAAAGGTCCAGTGCACACGCGTGAGGCCGGCCGTTTCGCCATGCTCCACATGTACATCGGTGCCCGGCAACGCAACGCGAACATGCGCGGCATAGGCCTCGGCGTAGGAGGCGATGCTGACCGGTTGTAGGGGCGCGGCATTGCGCGCGCCAAAGAGCTTTTTCAGGATGGACATGTGTGACAGGGTCGTTTCGAAGATGTTCGAACCATTTCATTCTCGATGAACTCTCATGTACAACGAACTTGGCGGCCGGTGGCCGTTTGCTTGAAGCAGACACAAGCGGCGGTTGCCGGACATCGATCACGATGTTGCAATTTTGAAATGCGCGTGTGCAGCCGGCCCCCTGCGGTGCGTTTAAAGTTCGTGCCCCGGTAGCGCTTTGGCGCTACGTACTTTTCCCCACTGTTTCACTCATTGAAAAAGGAACCCCTCGTTTTGAACAAGACCGAACTCATCGCCGCCATTTCCACCGACACCAACCTCAGCAAGGTCGATGCCGCCCGCGCTCTGGACTCCGCCCTCGACAACCTGTCGCGCGCCCTGGCCGGTGGCGACACGGTGCAACTGATCGGCTTCGGCGCCTTCTCGGTGGCCGCACGCCCCGAGCGCACGGGCCGCAACCCGTCGACCGGCGAGCCGATGACCATCAAGGCCAGCAAGGCGCCCAAGTTCACCGCCGGCAAGGCGCTGAAGGACGCGGTCAACGCTGCGCCTGCTGCGTAAATCGCACCCTCGTGTGCATAGACGCCCTTTGGCGGCTCCGGTGCAGCAGCACCGGCCGCAAAGGGCGTTTCGTTTTCAGGAAGGCGGGTCTGGTGGGCGTTCCGCGATAGAGTTCGCGAACGCCCACCAGACCCGCCTTCCGCCATGCAAGACGCACTCCGGCCCACGTCATCTTTTCGCATGCTGCAGCAGTGGCTGCCCAGGCTGTTGCCCATTGCGGCTTGCGTCCTCATCGTCGGCTGCGCCGGCCCCACGGGCCCCAGGCCGCGCCAGGGGCAGGTGCCCGTCGTCACCGGCATTCCATTGACGGACGAACAATCGAACAGCATCGCGATTCATGCGCTCGGGCTTGTAGGCACGCCGTACCGTTACGGCGGCAACACGCCCGACGGCGGCTTCGATTGCAGCGGGCTCATCGGCTACGTGTACCTCAACAGCGTGGGGCAATCGCCGCCGCGCACGGTGGCGCGCATGTCCGCCTTCGGGCATCCGGTGGACATGTCGCAGTTGCGCACCGGCGACCTGGTGCTCTTCGGTTCTTCCACGCCCTCGCACGCGGGCATCTACGTGGGCGGTGGGCGCTTCGTGCATGCGCCGTCGACCGGCGGCGAAGTGCGGCTCGACAGGCTCGACGGGGTCTACTGGTCGCGGCAGCCGCAGCAGGCGCGGCGGCCCGGCGCGTGAGGGCTTCGCTCGCCGCCGCGAGCGTTGGCTACCTTGCGGCCGGCTGCGTCTTCAGTCTTCAAGATCGCGCTGCTTTCTTCGGCGCCACGCGATCCGCTCGTCGATAGAGCGTGGCGGCTTGCATGCCGGTCGCGCGGCGGATGCCGTGTTGCGTGCCAAGGGCTGCCAGTCGCTGGTGTGCTGCGCCTGCGACAGGCTCAACCACTCCGCCCCGCAATGGCTGCATGAAGCGACCAGCACGTCGCGCCCGCCATGCCGCCCGAGCAAAGTCTGCTCGCCGAGCGCGGGTGTGCCGCAGCACGACCAGAGCAGCGTCATGTCGGGCCGTGCCTGCGCCTGCCGGGCCCAGGCCGCCGCGCGATACCAGAGCGTTGCGTTCAACGCCATGTCACACCCGGGCGGCGCGCCGGCCCGAACCATCGAGCTTGCGAACCCGCACCAGCGTCTCGGCCGAAATGATCCATACGGCCGCGATGACGGCCAACCAAACGATGTCCATTGCTCACTCATGCATTTGCAATGCATCGAGTGTCTGAAGGCCGGCATAAAAACGGCGTCGAATGTTCACGCGTCTGCGTAAACAAGCCGTAAAAAACGCTCAGGCCCGCGGCGACTGCACGTGTTCCGGCCGCACACCGAGGCCCACCGCGCGCGCCGGCAGCCTGCGCAGCAACGGCCAGCGCGACAGCAGCCGCAACGGCCACGGCACATGGCCCGCCTTTGTGTTGACCTTGCCGCCCAGCACCGGCAGCAGCACACGGTCCTGCACCATGCGCTGCGCCGCCTGCGTCACGCGCACGGGCCATTCCCTGCGGCGCTGCAACTGCGGGAGCAGGGTGTCGATCTGCTTGTCGGTGGCGCCGCCCGCGAGCGACGCGGCCAGCAGGTTGGCGGCGGCCACGGCGTCCTGCACGGCCAGGTTGATGCCCACGCCGCCCACCGGTGACATGGCGTGCGCCGCGTCGCCGATGCACAGCATGCCTTTGCAGGCCCACGATTCGAGCCGGTCGACCGTCACTTCGAGCAGCTTCACCGCGTTCCAGTCGGGCAGCGCCTGCGGCAGCCGCTCGCGCATGAAGGGCGCGATCTTCGCGATCTCGGCATGGAAGTCGTCGATGCCGCGCGCCTTCAGCGCCTCGTGGCCGCCCTTGGGGATGACGAAGGCGCATTGCCAGTAGTCGCCGCGGTTCAGCGTCACCAGGAAGTGCCCGCCGGCAATGTGGCCCGCGGTGGCATCGGGGTCGCCGGGCTGTTTGGGAATGCGCATCCACAGCACGTCGATGGGCGCGCCGTAGCTGATGTGCGGCAGCGCCGCAGCATCGCGCAGCGTCGAATGCCGGCCGTCGGCCGCCACCACCAGCGAGGCGCGCAGCTCGACGTCCTGCGGCTTGCCGCTTCGCGCGCCGCGCCTCACCTTCACGCCGCTCACGCGCCCGTTGTCGTGCAACAGGCCCACGGCCTCGGCGTCGGCCCACAGCTCGAAGCCCGGATAGCGCCGCGCCTCGTCGCACAGGAAGTCCAGAAACTCCCACTGCGGCATGAGCACGAGAAACTTGCTGTGCGAGGGCAGGTGGGTGAAGTCGGCGACCGGAAAGTCCTGTCCTTCGAAGGTGGCGCGCAGTTCATCGACACGGTCGTGCGGGCGCTGAAGAAAGGCGTCGAGCAGGCCCAGTTCGTGCAGGATTTCCAGCGTCGACGGATGCACCGTGTCCCCGCGAAAGTCGCGCAGAAAGTCCAGGTGCTTTTCCAGCATCACGACGTGGACGCCTGCGCGTGCCAGCAGCAGGCCCAGCACCATGCCGGCCGGCCCGCCGCCTGCAATGCAGCAGCGTAGGGGGGTGTCGAATGCGTTGATCTCTCGTGCTCCCTGGCGTCAGGGCGACATCTTCAGGTCTGGCGTGGTTCGTGCGTGTAGGCCCAAAGGCATTGAAACGCGCAGCGGTTTGCGCGTGATGCGGGTTTTCCATTACGCAAAGCCACGCACATGCACCGCGCGGTGCGACGGATGCGCATCGGCTCCAGCCCCGCAAGACTCTGCGGGTTCAATCTTGGAGACAACCGCATGCACAGCATCCGACGCCATCTGGTGTGGCTGGTCGTGGCCGTGGTCGGCGCATTCGCGCTCGGCACCGTGGCCCTGACCCGTGGTGAAAGCGTCAACGCCCTCTGGGTGGTGGCCGCCGCGATCTGCACCTACCTCATTGCCTACCGCTACTACAGCCTGTTCATCGCCGAAAAGGTGCTGGGCCTGGATGGCAACCGCAAGACGCCCGCGCACCGCCACAACGACGGGCTGGACTACGTGCCGACCGACAAGAACGTGCTGTTCGGCCACCACTTCGCGGCCATCGCGGGCGCAGGCCCGCTGGTGGGCCCGGTGCTCGCGGCGCAGATGGGCTACCTGCCCGGCCTGCTGTGGATCCTGGCGGGCGTGGTGTTCGCGGGCGCGGTGCAGGACTTCATCATCCTGTTCATCTCCACGCGGCGCGACGGCCGCTCGCTGGGCGACCTGGTCAAGCAGGAGATGGGCGTGGTGCCCGGCATGATCGCGCTGTTCGGCACCTTCATGATCATGATCATCATCCTGGCGGTACTGGCCCTCATCGTGGTGAAGGCGCTGGCCGAATCGCCGTGGGGCACCTTCACGGTGGCGGCCACGGTGCCGGTGGCGCTGTTCATGGGCGTGTACCTGCGGTTCATTCGCCCGGGGCGCATCGGCGAGGTGTCGCTCATCGGCTTCGTGCTGCTGATGCTGGCCATCTTCGGCGGCCAGGCCGTGAGCCAGAGCGCCGAGTGGGCGCCGTTGTTCACCTTCGACGGCAAGGCGCTCACCTGGATGCTGGTGGGCTACGGCTTCGTGGCCGCGAGCCTGCCGGTGTGGCTGCTGCTGGCGCCGCGCGACTACCTGTCGACCTTCCTGAAGATCGGCACCATCATCGCGCTGGCTATCGGCATCGTGTTCGTGATGCCCACGCTGCAGATGCCGGCCATCACGCAGTTCGCGCAGGGCAACGGCCCGGTGTGGTCGGGCAGCCTGTTCCCGTTCCTGTTCATCACCATCGCGTGCGGTGCCGTGTCGGGCTTTCATGCGCTGATTTCTTCGGGCACCACGCCCAAGATGCTCGACAACGAGCGCCACGCGCGCTTCATCGGCTACGGCGGCATGCTGGCCGAGTCGTTCGTGGCGGTGATGGCGCTGGTGGCGGCCTCGTGCATCGAGCCGGGCGTGTACTTTGCGATGAACAGCCCCGGCGCGCTGGTCGGCACGACCGCGCAGCAGGTGGCGGCCACGGTGTCGAGCTGGGGCTTCGTCATCACGCCCGAGATGCTGCTGCAGACCGCCAAGGACGTGGGCGAAACCACCATCCTCGGCCGCGCGGGCGGCGCGCCCACGCTGGCGGTGGGCATGGCCCACATCCTCCACCAGGTGATCGGCGGGCAGGCCATGATGGCCTTCTGGTACCACTTCGCCATTCTGTTCGAGGCGCTTTTCATCCTGACGGCGGTGGACGCCGGCACCCGCGCCGGCCGCTTCATGCTGCAGGACCTGCTCGGCAGCTTCGTGCCCGCGCTCAAGCGCACCGATTCGCTGCCGGCCAACCTGGTCGCGACGGCGCTGTGCGTGGCGGCCTGGGGCTACTTCCTGTACCAGGGCGTGGTCGATCCGCTGGGCGGCATCAACACGCTGTGGCCGCTGTTCGGCATCTCCAACCAGATGCTGGCCGCGGTGGCGCTGCTGCTGGGCGTGGTGGTGCTGTTCCGCATGAAGCGCGAGCGCTATGCGTGGGTGGCGGCGGCGCCGGCCGCATGGCTGCTGGCTTGCACGCTCACCGCGGGCTGGCAGAAGATCTTCTCGGCCGACCCGAAGATTGGTTTCCTCTCGCATGCGGCCAGGTACACCGAAGGCATCGCCAACGGCGTGCTGGTGGCGCCGGCCAAGACGCCGGAGGCCATGTCGCGCATCGTGTTCAACGACCGGCTCGACGCCGCGCTGTGCGCGCTCTTCATGTTCGTGGTGCTGAGCGTGCTGGTGTACAGCATCAAGGCCTGCCTGGCAGCGCGCGCGGCCAACCGGCCGACCACGCACGAGACGCCGTTCGAGCCGATGGGCGCGGCTTCGTCGGCGGCGCACTGACGCCATGGGCCTCGCATTGCCGGAAGCGGGGCGCTACATCGCGCGCTCTGTCAAGCAGTCGCTGCGGCTCATGGTCGGGCTGCCCGACTACGACGTGTACCTGACCCACATGGCCGCCACGCACCCGGACCAGGCGCCCATGAGCTACGAGGCCTTCTTCCGCGAGCGTCTGGAGGCGCGGTACGGCGCGGGCAAGGGGCGCTGCTGCTAGGCCGCCCGCATAGCTTCGTCGATCCCGCTCCTCGAATAGCGCCCGGGCGGTACGCCTACATGCCGCGTGAACGCCACGCCGAAGGTGCTGACCGAGCTGTAGCCCACGCGCTCGGCGATCTCGGAGATCGCCAGCTCGCGCTGCCGCAGCATCTGCCTGGCGAGCGCCATGCGCCATGCCAGCAGGTACGCCATCGGTGCGATACCCACCGCGCGGCTGAAGCGCGCGAAGAAGGCCGAGCGCGACATGCCTGCTTCTCGCGAGAGCTGCGCCACGGTCCATGCGTTTGAAGGGTGCTCGTGCATGCGCCGCAGCGCCAGCGCGAGCTTGGTGTCGGCCAGGGCGCGCACCAGTCCCGCGGAAGCCGCGGTGCTGGCCGACGAGCGGAAGGCCTCGATCAGCAGCACCTCCAGCAGGCGGGCCATCACGATCTCTCGCGCCGGCCGGTCGGCGCGAGACTCCTCGCCCACCAGCTGCACCAGCGTCGACAGGCGCGGCTCGCCGCGCACGTGCAGCCACTGCGGCAGCAGCGACACCAGCAGCGCCGCGTCCGGCGAGCCGAACACGCAGTTGCCGACCCGCATGCGCACGTCCACCGTGGCGGCCGGATCGCCCACGCGGGCACCGCCGGGCATCTGCGCGATCGGCGTGGTGACGGCCTCTCCTTCTCGCGGCGGCTGCCGGTCGAGGCTGGACGTGGCGAAACTGCGCGCGGCGGGAATCAGCGCGAAGTCGCCCGCGTTCAGCGTGAGGGTGTCGCTGTGCGCCGGGCCGTCGACGGTCAGGTGGCAGCTGCCTTCGAGCACGACCAGGTAGAAGGGCCGGCCCGTTTCGGTGCGGCGCACGGCCCAGGGAGCCGACGCGACGACGAGCTTCGAGAACGGCGCCTCCGGGCGCAGCAACGCCACCACTTCCGCCAACGGGTCGACCATGCTGGACTCTCTCGACAAATGAATGGATCTTCGAGTGTAGTAAGTCCTGCCTGCGGTCCGTATCGTCAGGGCATCGTCAACCCCACGGAGTTACCCGATGTCCACCGCTTCCACCGTCCTGATCACAGGCTGCTCTTCCGGCTTCGGCCTCGAGACGGCGCGCTTCTTCCTCGACAAGGGCTGGCATGTCGTCGCGACCATGCGCACGCCGCGCGACGACCTGCTGCCCCGCTCGGAGCGGCTTCGCGTGCTGCCGCTCGACGTGACCGACGCGCAGAGCGTGCAACGCTGCATCGAGGCGGCCGGGCCGATAGCCGCGCTGGTCAACAACGCCGGTGTCGGCCTGCTGGCGCCGCTGGAAGGCATGGCGCTGGCCAGCGCCCGCGAGGTGTTCGAGACCAACACGCTCGGCACCATCGCGATGACGCAGGCCGTGTTGCCGCAGTTCCGGCAGCGGCGCTCGGGCGTGGTCGTCAATGTCACGTCGAGCGTCACGCTGATGCCGCTGCCGCTGCTGTCGGTCTACACCGGCAGCAAGGCGGCGGTGAATGCGTTCACGGAGTCGCTGGCCCTGGAGCTGGCGCCCTTCGAGGTTCGCGTGCGCCTGGCGCTGCCGGGGCGCGCGCCCGGCACGAGCTTTGGCGACAACGCGCGCCAGCGGATGGGCGACGGCGTGCACGAAGCCTATGCGGACTTCAGGCAGCGCGTGTTCGCCGCGGTGCGCGACACCGGCACGCCGGTGACGCACGCGCAGGACGTCGCCGAGGCCGTGTGGCGCGCCGTGACCGACCCCGCGGCGCCCATGCGGATCCCGGCGGGCGCCGATGCCGTCGCGCTGGCGGGCGCATGAAGCGGACGCTGCAGCGGCATCGCGTTACGCTTCTTTCGCGCGGTGGCTAGGCCGCCATGCGCCCGAGGTCTACAGTGCGCCCACGTCCGCACCTTCGCGGCCGGCATGGAGGGCTGCATGTCCACCGATCCGTTCGCAGAGTTCAAGCAGCGGCAACGCCAGATGTGGTCGACCTTTGCGCCGACCGCCATGTTCACGCCGCCGGTGGCGGGCCACCTCGTGCGCTTCGCGCAGATTGCCAAGGGCGAGGCGGTGCTCGACGTGGGCACGGGCACCGGTGTCGTGGCCATCACGGCGGCGCGCCAGGGCGCCAGGGTCACGGGGCTGGACCTCACGCCCGAGCTGCTCGAGCTGGCGCGCGACAACGCCCGCATCTCGAAACACGAAGACATCGTGTGGACCGATGGGGATGCCGAACAGCTGCCGTACCCGGACGCCTCGTTCGACGTGGTGCTGAGCCAGTTCGGCCACATGTTCGCGCCGCGTGCCGAGGTGGCCATTGCCGAGATGCGGCGCGTGCTCAAACCCGGCGGGCGCGTGGCCTTCGCCACCTGGCCACCCGAGCATTTCGTGGGCCGCATGTTCGCCTTTGTCGGGCGCAACTCGCCGCCACCGCCCGCGGGCGCCTCACCGCCGCCGCTGTGGGGCAACCCGGCCGTGATCGCCGAGCGCCTGGCCCCGCATTTCGAGGCGCCCTTCTTCGAGCGCGGCACCATGAACTACCCGGCGCTGAGCATCGACCACTTCCGCATGTTCATGGAGCGCTCGATCGGCCCGATGCAGAAGCTCGTCGAAAGCCTTGCCGCCGACCCCCAGAAGCTGGCCGCGCTGCGCGACGAATTCGACGCCATGGCCGCGCCGTATTTCGTCGACAACGTCATGCACCAGAACTACCTGTTCACGCGCGCCCGGGTGCGCTGAGGCTCCAGCAGCTCGACCATCTTGAGCGCCGCGGGCGCCAGCGGCCGGCTATTCGGCGCCAGCCGGTACAACGGGCGCGACAGCACCGCGCCACCCTTGCTTGAGCTTCAGCTCGCGCAGCGTGCCCAGCGCCGGCATGTCGGCCACCACCACGCGTGGCAGCATCGAGATGCCGACGCCGCTGGCCACCGTGTGCGCAATGGCCTCGTTGCTGGCCATTTCCAGCCAGGGCAGGGCGGCGATGCCGTGGGCCGCGCACAGCACCTCGGTGGCCTGCCGGGTGCCCGAGCCTGCTTCGCGCAATATCCAGTTCTGCCGGCTGAGCACCTCGGCCTCAGGCGGCCACTGAGGCGGCCTGTGCGAATTCCAGCTTCTGTCTTCGGCGCTGTCGCGAGACGATGCTCCCCACCTTGTTCGTGGAGAACGCCGATGCCATCCGAACTCAACCAGATCGCCAGCTGGTCGCTGCGCTGGCGCATCTTTCTGTCGGGCCTGCTGTGCCTGGTCGCCGCGCTGTGCGCGGCAAGCCCGCCGGATGCAAGCGCGCAGATGCATGCGCAGCAGCGCTACCAGATGGCGCTCGAGGCACAGGCCGAGCGCGACTACCGCGGCATGCTCGCGCTGCTCAGGCAAGCCGCGCAGGAGGGCAGCGCCGAGGCGCAGGAAATGCTCGGCATGGTGCTGCTGACCGGGCCCACGCTCTACGGCATGGCCGTGCAGGCCGACCGCTGCGAGGCCGGCGAGTGGATGCGCCGCGCGGCCGCGCAGGGCAGCGAAACCGCCAAGGTGCAGCTGGGTTTCCTGAACCGGCTGCGCGCCTCGCCGGAAGGACGAAACGCCTGCGAGTGAAGCACCGGGCGCCCGGCGCGCGCCGCTACGCTGCCGCAGGCCGAACGGCCGGCTCGCGTATCGCCGCCCGCGCAAGGCGCCACGCCATGAACAGGAACACCAGCGGCAGCACGATGGTCTGCAGCACGAACAGCGCGATCAGCTTCACGATGCGCTCGGCCCAGTCGGAGGCCGACTTCAGGATCTGGTCGTAGGTGGCTTTCAGGTTGGGCAGCTTCGGCAGCCAGCGTTCGACGCGGTCGCGCCAGCCCTCCTGTGCCACGGGCGCTTCCTGCGCGGCATCGACCACGGCGGTGGGCGACTTCTCGATGCCCGACAGCGCCGTCTGGTAGTCGCTGGCCATGAACGCGCGATAGAGCCCTTCGTTCGCCACCGCGCTCAGCGGCACCGCGAAGCGCACCAGCAGCAGGCCGATCAGCAGCGACTGCAGCCAGCGCGGCGAACGTCCGCGCTGCCAGCGCCACACCACCCACGCCAGCGCCACGCCGCTCACCAGCCACGACATGAGATGGTGCGCGCCGATGTTCAGCAGCATCAGCTGAATGCCGAACGACACGCTGGCCGCCAGCATGATGGCCGCGAACTGCTCGATGAGCTCGTTCAGCGGCTTCAGCGCCTGCCCCGGCGCAAAGCTCACGCCGACGCCCCCCGGCGTGGCATCGACCTGCGTGCCCTGTGCCACCGACACCACGGCGCCCAGCGCGCGCGCCGCGGCAAAGGTGGTCAAGGCGCGCTTGAGCCCGTCGTTGACCTGCTCGCGCGCCGGTGTGTCGATGGGCGCAACCCAGCACCCGACGAGCACCACCGCGGCGACCAGCAGCAGGTAGATGCGTTGCAGCATCGGGTTCTTCACGGTGCTCATTTCCTGGCCCCTCCCTGCATGCGCGCGATGATCTTGCTCGTCTCGTTGCCCTCTTCGCGGCCGTCGGGGTGGCGGCGCGCGTAGTCGAACACCTTGGCCTGCGAGACCTTCACCATCTGGCCGGCGTGCAGGCTGGGCACGTCGACCGGCTCGTTCTTCAGCAGGCCTTCGATGGTGTCGCCGTTCCACTTCGCCACCTCCACCCACATCCATTCGTTGCCGCCGTCGCGCGTGGCGAAGGGCGCCTTCACCAGGATGTATTCGCCGGGCTGCAGGCCCTTGGCGAAGGCGTCGCGCAGCCTGGGCAGTTGTGCGTTGGCGGCCTTGCTGGCGGCGAGCAGCTCGTCGTTGTGCTTGAGCCGCGTGACGGAGTCTTCGTCGGCGCCGAAGGCCGCGGTGAGCATGGCCGTCTGCTGCGCGTAGCGGTCGGGGCCGGCGTAGCGGTCGAAGCGAATCTCGTACAGCCGGTTGCGCGGGTCGCCGTCTTCCCACTTGCCGTTGACCAGCGAGAGCCTGGCCACGGCGGCTGCGTTGGGCTTCAGGTTCGCGAGCATCGGGTCGCGTGCCGCGGCATGCCGCAGCGCGCGCAGGTTCAGGTCGTACTGGCCGGGGCGCGGCAGCGTGGCGCCTTCGCCCAGCGCCTGCGCAAACATGTTCACCAGGCTGCCGATCGGCCGGTTGCTCGACCACGAGAAGTCGCTCACCACCACGTCGGGCAGGCCGAACTTCGCCATGCCCAGCGTGATCGCGCGCACCAGCGTGTCGCTGCGGTAGGCGTGGATGACGGTCTGCTGCGACATGTCGGGCACGCCGCCCGACCATGAGTCGATGCGGCGCGTCTGCCATGCATCGGGCGTGAAGACTTCGCGTGTTTCCTCGTCCCACAGCAGGCCGTTGGTGTCGCGCGCCACCTGCTGCGCGAGCTGCAGCGCCTTCAGCATGGCGGCGGACGACTGCTGCGCCGGGTGCGCGAAGTCGATGATGAGCGCGCGGTCGGCCTTCTGCAGCGCTTCGGCCTGCTCGCGCGACAGGCCCCGGCCGAAGCGCTGCAGCATGTCCAGGCTGGGCGCGCGGTAGTCCTGCAGCACGGTGGCGGTGTTCCAGTTGGCGAACACCACGGGCTCGGTCGCCTGTGCCGGCGTGGGCATGGCCGCGAGCAGCTTCGGTCCGCCGCCGAGCTTGGCGAGCCGGCTGCGCAGCGCGGCCATGGGGTCGGTGGCCGGGGGCTTGGCGTAGTAGATGGCGAACTGGAAGTGAATGGGGCCTGCCTGCGGCGAGCCTGCGGGCACGGGGGCGCCGGGCACGGCCTTGTTTGCGGCTTGCGTTGCCTGTTGCTGTTGTTGCGAGGCGGGTGCCGCGGGCGTCGCTGCCATGGACAGGGTGCTTGCAGAGAGAACGAGTGCGCCGATGGCGATGCGATGAAAGGAGGTCTTTGGCATGGGCATGTGTGAACGGTGTCGATGCTGCGGAAGCTCGCATTCTCGGTGCGGCCATCGCATCGCCACTCGATTTAAAACTTATGGCTTTGTTCGCCCGGCCCGCGTGTCGGCGAACGGCGCGAAATTGCGGCTGAACACGCGATAGCGACCCTTGAACGCTCGAATGCAATCGATCTGTCACGGTTGACACGGAACATGGCGGCGCACACCGCACCCGTTTATTCGAACGTAGGGAGAGTCTCATGCCAACAGGCCCGGCGCGGTCCGTCCGCGTACTGAGCGCGTCCTGCGCCGCCATGCCGACGCTGGGCGGCGAGCCGGCGCTGGAGCCGGTGCGCATCGACGGCGACGAGGCGCTCAGCAGCCTGTTCCGCTACACCGTGACCCTGGCCACGCCCGAGCAGGCGGGCTACAACCCCCGGCAGGCCGCCAACGTCGACATCAAGAGGCTGGTGGGCGAGGTGCTGACGGTGCACATCGTGCTCGACGGCCGCCCGGGCGCGGACGGCGACCGGCGCCACGTCAGCGGACTGGTCACGCGCGTGCGCTTCGTGCGGCTGGAGAACCGCCGCGCGCTGTACGAGGCCGTCATCGAGCCCTGGCTCACGCTGGCCACGCGCACCAGCGACTACCGGATCTTTCAGCACAAGCGCGTGACCGACATCGTGGGCGAGGTGCTCGGCGAATACGACTTCGCGCACGAGATCAAGGCCACGCGCAGCTACCCCGCGCGCGAGTTCCAGGTGCAGTACGGCGAGAGCGACTTCGACTTCGTCGCGCGGCTGCTGCACGAGTGGGGCCTGTACTACTTCTTCGCGCACGCGGACGGCAGCCACAAGCTGGTGATCGTCGACGACATGGCCTCGCACCAGCCCTTTGCCAATGCGGCCTACCAGAAGGTGCCCTTCCACGGCGCCGAAGACACCGTGCGCGAAGAGCACTGCGACCGCTTCAACGCCTGCGAAGCGCTGCAAAGCGGCCGCTGGGTGACCGACGACTTCGACTTCACGCGCCCCAGGGCCCGCCTGCAACAAGTGAGCGCCATGCCGCGCAAGACGGCGCACAGCGGCATGGAGCGCTACGGCTGGCCGGGCGACTACGCAGTGGAGTCCGAGGGCGAGCAGCTCGCTCGCACGCGCATGGAAGAAAGCGGCAGCCAGGGCGAGCGCGCCAGCGGCGCGGGCAACCTGCGCGCGGTGGTGCCGGGCTGCCTGCTCACGCTGGAGCGGCATCCGCAGAACGAGGCCAACCGGCAGTACCTGGTGACGGCCGCGCACCTGCGGCTGCAGGACATCGGCGACGCCAGCGCACAGCAGCCCTTCGAGTGCCGGGTCGAGTTCGAGGCCATTCCCGCAAGCAAGGTCTTTCGCGCGAATGCGCCCGCCGTGCCGCGGCCGCGCACCACGGGGCCGCAGACGGCCATCGTCACCGGCCCCGCGGGGCGCGAGATCTGGACCGACGCCTACGGCCGCGTGAAGCTGAGCTTTCACTGGAACCGCTATTGCAGCAAGGACGAGAACAGCTCGTGCTGGGTGCGCGTGTCCTCGCCCTGGGCCGGCACCAACTTCGGCGGCATCCAGATACCGCGCATCGGGCAGGAGGTGATCGTTGACTTCGAGCACGGCGACCCCGACCGCCCCATCGTCACCGGCCGCGTCTACAACGCCGACAACATGCCGCCGTGGCCGCTGCCGGACAACGCCACGCAAAGCGGCCTGCTCACGCGCAGCTCCGAAGGCGCGAGCGACGCCAACGCCAACGCCCTGCGCTTCGAGGACAAGAAGGGCGCCGAGCAGCTGTGGCTGCATGCGGAGCGCAACCAGGACATCGAGGTCGAGAACGACGAGACCCACTGGGTGGGCCGCGACCGCAGCAAGACCGTCGACCGCGACGAGACCGTGCACGTGAAGCACGACCGCACGGAGACGGTGGGCCACGACGAGACCATCACCGTGCACAACGACCGCACCGAGACGGTGGACGGCAACGAGACCATCGCCATCCACAAGAACCGCACCGAGACGGTGGACCTGGACGAAACCATCACCGTGCACAGGAACTGCACCGAAACCGTCGACCTGAACGAGACCATCGGCATCGGGATGAACCGCAGCGAGCGCGTGGGCCTGAACGAGACCATTCATATCGGCGAGCACCGCAGCGTGACCATCGGCGGCGCCAAGGTGGAGACGGTGGCGCTGGCCAAGGCCGAGACCATCGGCCTGGCCAAGGCGCTGACCATCGGGCTGGCCAAGGCGCTGACCATCGGGCTGGGCTACCAGGTCACGGTGGGCGCGGCCATGAACACCACGGTGGCGTTGATGCAGACCGAGCAGGTGGGCCAGTCCAAGCGCGTGGACGTGGGCAAGACGCTCACGCTGCAGGCCGGCGACCGCATCGAGCTGCTGTGCGGCAAGAGCTCGCTGGTCATGACCTCGGAGGGCGTGGTGACCATCAACGGCTCGTCCTTCGACTTCTCCGCCAGCGGGCCGGTGCAGGTGAGCGGCAAGGACATCGACCTCAACTGAGGCCGCGCAAGCACGCACCGTGGAGTTCCGCAATCTCACGCCCTTCGACGCCCTGTGCTTTCGCGCGGCCACGCCGAGCGACCGCGAGTACCGGGTGGTCGCCATGAAGGTCGGCTACCGGCTCGTGCGCGGGCCGCACGGTGGCTGGCGTGCCGAGGTCAACGACGACGACCCGGTGCCGCTGTGCCTGGCCGATGCCTACTGGGGCGAGGAGGGCGCGTCGAGCCCGCGCGAAGAGAGCGACCTGGCGCCCTTCAAGCCGCGCTGCGACGTGATCGTGAACGCCACGGCCCATGCGCCGCGCGGCGTTCCAGCACCCGAGTGGGAGGTGCGCCTGCAGGTCACGGCCGGCCGCCAGTGGGCGCAAACGCCGCAGCCGCCCAAGCCCCTGCACCCGGGCGCGCGGCTCACGCCGCAGCAGCAGGCCGCATGGCACGACGAGCGGCAGCGCGCGCAGGCCGAGGCGGCCCCGCGCGCGGTGCTCGACAAGCGGCTGCGCGTGAGCGGCCCCTCGCTGCTCTACCTGCGCAACAAGCGCGAATGGGCGCGCACGGCCAGCGAGTCCATCGCCCGGCTGCCCATGCGTTGGGAGCACGCCTTCGGCGGGCGCAGCCTGCTGCGGCGGCCCGGCGCGCCGGACGACGAACCGCCGGTGCTGAACGAGGTGTGCTTCGCCAACCCGCTGGGCCAGGGCTGGCTGGAGCGCCGTGCCATCGAGCAGGCACGCCACCTCGGGTTGGCTGACACCGAGCGCCTGCCGGCGCCGCAGATCGAGCCCTTGCACGAGCCCATGCAGCAGCCCGTGCTCGCAAGGCACACCGGCATCGACCTCGATGCGCGCGCCATGGCCGAAGCGGCGCGCGGCTACGGCCGCGAACCCGCCGGCCTGGGCGTGGTGGGCCGCGCCTGGGCGCCGCGGCTGGCGCTGGCCGGCACCTACGACGACACCTGGCTCGCGCAGCGCCATCCGTGGCCGCCGCACGACTTCGACTTCGGCTACTGGAACGCGGCGCCCGCGGACCAGCAGACGGCATACCTGCCGCCGGACGCATGCATCGCGCTGTGGAACCTGACCGACCCGGCCGCCACGCCCGACGGCCAGCTGCGCGTGACGCTGCCCGGCCATCGCGCGCTGGTGCTGCTGCGGCTGGACAACGGCGTGCTGCTGCCGCTGCCCATGGTGACCGACACGCTGCTCGTCGATGCCGAAGGCCTTGCGCTTTCGCTGGTGCACCGCGTGTGGCTGCCGTCCGATGCGCCGGTGCGGGTGATCGAGGCGCGCTTCGAGACCGACCCCGCCGCGCCGCTGGTTCGCGCGGCATCGCCCGCCAAGGCCCTGGAGCCCGCGCCATGAGCGCCAACGTCGCTGCACGCAAGCAGGGCGGCTGGAAGGTCGTGAGCCTGGCGCCCGACGTCTGCAAGACGCCCATGGGCAGCGCCATTCCGCCCGTGCCCTACCCCGTGACGGCGCAGCTCGACAGCACCACCGCCGTGGCCCGCAGCGTGCGCGCCAATGGGCACCCCGTGGTGGTTTACGACATGAGCGTGGTGCCCACCACCCTCGGCGACGCGGCGGGCGCGGCCAAGGGCGTGAAGAGCGGCACGGTGCAGGGCAAGTGCTACCCCCTGGAGCACAGCGGCACCGTGCGCGCCGAGGGCAAGCTGTTCGTGCGGCACGACGACCTGTTCTGGATGAACGGCCAATGAAGGCGCGGTTGCGCGAACGCGCTCGCAGGAGGCGCCATGGGCTTTCGTGAAGGCTGGTACGCCACGCCGTCCCAGGGGCCGCAGTCGTTCCAGTATTTCAAGACGCCCGAGCTCGTCACGGCGCAGGGCTACTTCTCGGGCAACGACCAGGTCCTGCAGTGGGGCAGCGAACAGTTTCCGCAGGGCCAGCCCGGCCACTGGACACCCGAGCTGCAAGCGCTCGACAAGACGACCACACCGAACGACTGGTGGGACAACCCCGAGACCAAGGACGAGCCCAAGCCCGTGCCCTCGCCGGGCGCCGCACTCGCGACCAGGGCCGGCGGCACCAATGCCAACGGCAACACCGTGGGCCCCGTCGTCGGCGAAACGCCGTCCACGCAGGTGCCGGCGCGCCAGGCCAACCCGCCGGTGGAGCCCGAAACGCCGAAGGAACAAAGCTGGTGGGGCAGCTGGGGCAGTTCCATCACGCACACGGTGCTGGACGTGGGCGGCGTGATTCCCGTGGTGGGCATCTTCTCGGACGGCGCCAACGCGGCCATCTACGCGGCCGAGGGCGACTATGTGAACGCAGCCATCTCCGGCGCATCGGCGGCGGCCAACCTGGTGCCGGGTGGCGGCATCGCGGCGAAGGCGGGCAAGCTCGCGCTCAAGGGGGCGGTGAAGGGCGGCGAGCGCGCGGCTGTCAAGGAGGCCGAGAAGCTGGTGGCCGAGCGCGTGCTGAAGCGGGAGGCCGAAGAGGCCGCCGAGGCCACGGCAAAGGCCGGCGCCAGGAAGACAGGCAAGAAAGCCGAGGCCGAGGCCGGCGGGTCGAAGAAGAAGGACACCCAGGTCAAGAAGAAGCCCAAGCCCAAGCCGAAGTGCGGGCAGAAGGGCCCCTACAGCGACCGCGCCAAGCACGACAACGAAGGCGTCAACTGGGACCACGTGCCCTCGCAGAAGGCGCTGCTGGAGCGTGCCGCCGACATCAAGGGCGCGCCGCTCACCAAGGCCGAGAAGACCGCCATCGTCGACAGCGCGCCGACCATCGCCACGCCCGCCGCGCTGCACCGCGACCACAGCGAGACCTACGGCGGCCGGCAGCACCAGACGGTCGACGGCCTCAAGCGCCCCATGCGGGACGCGCAAGACCTGCAGCGGGCCGCCAAGGAGAACACCGAGAAGATCCTCGCGCAGATCGACAAGTACGACCCCGGCTGCAAGGGCAAGTACCGCGAGGCCGCCGAGGAGATCACCCGCATGACGCACGACGAATGGACGAAGTGGCTGAAGAAGGCCATGAAATCGGCTAGAAAATGACCGCCAACGCACAGGAGCGCAACGCATGACACTGAACGACCTACTGCCCCTGCTCGGGCACTCCGAACTCGACGCGAACCTCGAGCGGCTTCTGAAATCCGCCGGCGCGAGCGTTCAATCGCTCTCCGCCAAGACGCTGCGCACCGAAGGCTCCGACGCCATCGAGCTCAAGGCACTGGGGCTGGAGCTGGCCTTCTGGGAGCGCGAGGGCTACGAGCGCAAAGTGGGCGCCCCCAAGGACGCGGGGCAGGCGATATTGGTGGCAGCCTTTGCCTACGGCCGCGCCAGCAAGAGCTTCAAGCCCTATGCGGGCCCGGTGCCGTTCAGCAGCGGCCCCATTGCCACGCGCGAAGACGCGCTGCGCGAGTTCGGCACGCCCGAGCTCACCGAGGAAGACGACGACGTGGTCGAGTGGGACCAGTGGACCCGGCAAGGCCTGCAGCTTCGCGCGACCTACCAGGACGACACCTCGCTGTGGAACCTGTCGTTCTCGGTGCCCTTCAAGTAGCACCTCGCGCGCTACGGTGCTGCCGATGACCCGCCCGCCTCACGACTTCAACATGGCCTTCGACACGCCCGGCGACCTGCTGGGCCACGCCTGGGAAAGCGCGGGCGTGCAGGCGCTGGTCCAGGGCTGGGAGCAGCTCGCGTGGATGAACGACGAAGACCTGAACCAGGCCCGTGCCGACCACCGCCTGTGCCTGATGGACCGGGGGCGCGGCATCTACCTGTTCTTCACCGATGCGGACCGCCACGAGGCGCGCTACGGCGCGCCTTGCAGCAAGGGCAGCCTGGTGCTGAGCCGGGTCTCGCTGCTGCTGCACTTCAACGCGCCATGGACCCCGTATGCGGGGCGCTTGCCGCTCGCGCTCCACGCCGGGGACATTGCCGGCGACGTGCTGCAGCGCCTGGGTCCGCCCGCCGAACTGTGGCGCGTGGGGCTGAACGTGTCGAAGGCGCGGTGGTCGTCGCCGCTCGCCGATGTGGACGTGAGCTTCGAGCGCGGTACCGGCCGGCTCAGGCTGGTGACGATGACGCGGCCGCGCGTGGCACCCGCGCTCGCGCGTGCGGTGCCCTCGCCCGAACAGTTCGCGCAGCAGTTCGGCCGCCCGCTGGCCGAACTGCAGCATGACGCGCGCTTTGCGCCGTTCGCGCTGGGCGGCAAGGCCCGCGAGATCGCCACGTACGGCGAGGCCGATTGCGCGCGCGAACTCGGCGTCGAGCTCTACTTCAAGCCCGGTGCCGACATGGCCGGCACCGTGCCCGCAGCCCCTCGCAGCGCCGAGCCTTGCCTGAGCGGCGTGCGCTACCGGGCCGACCTCGACTTTCAGAGCAGCGGCTACACAGGCCCGTTGCCGTGGGGTCTGCTGATGAGCGACACGCTCGACGTGGCAACGGCGAAGGCCGCGGCGCGCCCGTTCAGGCAGGTGCTGGACCCCGACGACGGCTACCAGCTGTGGCGCACCGACCTGTGCGACGTGCATGTGCTGCACAGCTTTCTGGAAGACCGCATCTACCGCGTCACGCTGCTGGCGCACGGGTGCTACGAACAGGCCGCTTGACTCGTCTGCAGTCACGTCCGCAGTGAAGTCTGCAGTGCTTGCACAGCCTGTAGTGCTTTTTGCGCATTACTTTCGGCACTGGCAGCGCCCCTGCGCATCGCCTACCGTTCGGGCCTTGCGAGCCCGAGTGCGCGCCGACCACCACCACCCGCGCGCCCTTTGGCTCATTGCGTCTTCGCAAGACGCGGCAACTTAAAACTTATTGTTTTGTTTCGCGCACGCGCTGAAAAAATCGACAAAAAGATCAGCGCCACGCGTCGATAAAACAGGAAAAGTTTGTTAAAAACCGAACGCCCTGTCACGCATGCGTTGCGATTCGAGCGAACGGACAGTGGGCAAGAATGAATTCGAAGGCGCGATGTAACGCTAAAGCGTTGCGCCTCGCAAAGGGCCCCGTGCCGCTGTGTCACCAGCACCCGGGTGCCGTCAGGTTTTGTTTAGCTGTCGCCCTCCTGCAAGGGAAGGCGGCTGGTTCCACAGTGCCCGGCCGGGCACGCAACAACTGAGGGAGTTGATCTCATGGCAGTAGACATGTTCATGCGCGTCGAAGGCGCAGGCGGCGAATCCAAGGACGCGAACCACAAGGAGTGGAGCGACATCAAGTCCTTCGCCTGGGGCGCAACCCAACCCGGCAACATGGTCAGCGGCGGCGGCGGCGGCGTGGGCAAGGCCAGCTTCAACGACCTGCAGGTGCTCGCGCGCATCGACAAGGCCGCACCCTCCGTGCTGAAGAACTGCGCCAGCGGCAAGCACCTGTCCAAGGTCGAGGTGTCGGTGTGCAAGGCCGGCGGCTCGCAGATCGAATACACCCGCGTCACGCTCGAGGAGGTGCTCGTCACCTCGGTGCAGTACACGGCGGAGCAGGGCTCTGACGTGGTGCTCGTGCAGTACGCCTTCCAGGCCGCCAAGGTCAAGCAGCAGTACTGGGAACAGACCGACAAGGGCGGCAAGGGCGCCGAGACGGTGCTGGGCTGGAACATCAAGGAAAACAAGGAAGCCTGAGGCTGCCTTCGTTGCGTTGATGCCTCGCGCCGCGGCATGACCGGGCGCGGGGGCGGTGGCATTGCAGTTGCCTTTGCACGCCGCGCTCGTGTTGTCCAGGGAGCAGTACAAGAATGAATCGAAGCTTCATCGCCCACAGTGCGTGGGGCGAGCGCCTCAAGTTCCGTTCGATGACGGGGCAGGAGCGCATCTCCGCACTGTTCGAGCACCGCGTGCGGCTCGTTGGCGACGTGCCCAACATCCCCGCAAAGAGCATGCTGGGCGAGGACATGAGCATCGAGGTGAACCTGGCCACCGAGCTCGGCGGCCCCGGCAAGCGCTTCCTGAGCGGGCAGGTCACGCGCTTTGCCTACGTGGGCAAGGACGACGGCGACATGTGCGTCTACGAGGCCACGCTGCGGCCCTGGCTGTGGTACGCCACGCGGCGCTCCGACTTCAAGATCTTCCAGTTCAAGACAGCGCCGCAGATCCTGCAGGAAGTGCTCGCGCCCTACGGCTTCGCCATCGACGCGCGCCTGAGCGGCAACTACCGCACCTGGGAGTACTGCGTGCAGTACTCGGAAAGCGACTTCAACTTCGTCAGCCGGCTCATGGAGCAGGAGGGCATCTACTACTTCTTCTCGCACACGCAGGGCAGCCACCAGCTGGTGCTGTGCGACGGTGCCGATTCGCACACCAGCCTGCCCGCCGGCCCGGTGAAGGTGCCGTACCACGCGGGCGTGCTGGCCGCGCAGATCCTCGAGCAGGACTTCATCGACACCTGGGCCCACTCCGAGGACATTGCCTCGGGCAACTTCGCGGCCGACGACTACGACTTCAAGAAGCCCAACGCCGAGATCGACACCGTGCGCCAGCAGCCGGCCGGCCACAGCCGCGACAGCTTCGAAATCTACGACTGGCCCGGCGGCTACACCGAACTGGGCGACGGCGAGAACTACGCGCGCCTGCGGCTGGAGCAGATCGCAGGGCGGCGCGAACTCGTCAGCGCCGAAGGCAACCTGCGCCACATGGCGCCGGGCTACCTGTTCGAGCTGGCGCGCCACCCCAACGCCGAAGACAACCGGCGCTACCTCATCGAGGCCGTGCGCTACGACTTCCAGGAGAACGCGCTGCGCGTGGTCGGCGCGGTGGACGCGGCCTACAGCGAGTCGACCAGCAGCACCAGCTACCGCCAGACCTTCGAGGTGCTGCCCGACAGCGCGCCCTACCGGCCCGCGCGCGTCACGCCCCGGCCGCGCACCACCGGCCCGCAGACCGCCGTGGTGGTGGGGCCCGCGGGCGAAGAGATCCACACCGACGAGTACGGCCGCATCAAGGTGCAGTTCCACTGGGACCGGTACGGCCAGCGCGACGAGAACGCATCGTGCTGGATCCGCGTGTCGCAGACCTGGGCCGGCAGCAACTACGGCGCCATGCACATCCCGCGCATCGGGCAGGAGGTGATCGTCGACTTTCTGAACGGCGACCCCGACCACCCCATCGTGACGGGCTGCGTCTACAACGCCGCGCAAATGCCGCCGTGGGAGCTGCCGCGCCACAAGACCCAGACCGGCTTCCAGACGAACTGGAGCAAGGGCGGCGGCGGCAAGCACATGCTGCGCTTCGAGGACAGCGCGGGCACCGAGCACATCGAGCTGTCGACCGACCACGGCAACACCCACCTGCACATGGGCTACCTCATGAACCAGGGCTCGGGCGTGCAGCGCAGCTACGGCTTCGAGCTGCGCACCAACGAGTGGGGTTCCATCCGCGCCGACAAGGGCCTGCTGCTGACCACCTACACGCAGGACTACGCGCAGCGCACCTCGCGCGACAACCCCGACGGCCATGCGCACATGGGCGCCACGCTGGCACAGAGCAACGCGCTGATGCAGGCCTCGGGCCAGGCCGTGGCGGCCACCAAGGCGCTGGTCGGCGCCATGGCGCAGGGCAAGAACCAGACGCTCATGGGGCTGGTGCAGGGCGTGCAGTCCGCAGGGGGCGCGTCGCAGGCCGTGGCGGCGCTGGCCGCCGGCGGCCTGGGCGAGGCGGGCGTGTCGGACAACGCCGACCCCGCCATGGCCGACGCACAGCAGATGCTCGACCTGTCGCGCAAGATCGACAAGCCCGTGGTCTCCATCGTCAGCCCCGAGGGGCAGACCATGATCAGCCCCAAGCCCATCGTGCTGAGCTCGGGGCAGAGCGTGTCGGTGCGCGCCAGCTCGGCCATGACGCTGACCACCGGCGCGCAGCTCACGCAACTGGTGGCCGGCGGCATGCTCACGCAGGTGAGCGAAGGCGGTCAGGTGAACGTGGTGACGGGCGGCGACATCGTCTCGCATGCGAGCGCAGGCGCCATCAACCTGGTGTCGAAGGCCGATGCCTCGGTCACGTCCACCGAGAGCAACGCCAACGTCACCGGGCGCAAGTCGGTGGTGATCCAGGCGGCCGACCAGGACGTGTTCGTCACCGGCAAGACCAGCATCTCGCTGATCTGCGGCAAGGCCTCCATCGTGCTGCTGGCCGACGGCACGGTGCAGATCAACGGGGTGAAGGGGCTCGTCAACTTCACCGGCGAGCTGGACCAGCGCGGCAGCAAGATCTTCCTGAACTGCGAGGCGCCCATCGGCAGCCAGGCCGAAGAGGCCGTGATGGAAGACGGCGTGCCCGTGGCGCCCGCGGCCGCCGCCACATCGGCCGAGGCCGCCGAGAAGTCCGCGCCTGCAGCCGCACCGCCGGGCTACGTGACCACCGGGCTGGGCAGGGGCGTGGACGCCATCGCGGCCCGCTCGCCCACGCTGCAGCGGCAGCTCAGGTACTTGAAGAACCACGGCTGGAGCATCGGCTACGGCCCTGCGGGCGGCGGCACCTACGCCGACACCAATTCGCGCGGCAAGAAGATCGTGATCGACAGCAACAGCGCCGACAAGCCCTACACGGCCGCCGCCTCGCTGTCGCACGAGGTCGGGCACGCGATGTACTCCTACGGCTTCAAGCCCGACACCTCGTCCAAGACCGCCTTCGTCAACAGCATGCTGGGCTCCGAGGGCGAGGCCGCGCTCAACCAGATCCAGGTGCGGCGCGAGGTGTGGCGCGCCGCCAAGGTCGACATTCTGCAAAGCGCCGACCCGCAGAACGTGGCCGCCTTCAACGAGGCCTACAACATCTTGAACAAGGGCGGCACCCGGGCGGCCGCGCGCGCCGCCGCCGGCCGGTACTACGGCACGCTGAGCACATCGACCACCGGCCAGCAATACACGCAGTACTACGGCGACGCCTACGACAGGCGCGTTGCCGGCAGGCACTAGGCCATGACATTCCAGGAGACGCCCCCCGTGAACCCGACGGCAATGACCCTGTGGCAAGCGATCGACGCGCTGGCCGCGCAGATACCCTTTTCCACGCAGAAGGTCGGAAACGCGCTGTCGACCACCCTCGACGACACCCATGCCGCGGGCGGCGACGTGTTCCAGTTCTTCGAGGGCACGCCGGTGCGCCTGGCGGACGGCACGGAACTGTCGCGCATTGACCTGCGCATCAAGCGCGAAGGGCCGCACCCGGGCTTTCTGGTGCTGGACCTGCAGGGGCGCTGCGTGCCGCTGGCCGAAGTGCGGCAGCACCATGCCGCGCTGGAGATCACCGACGTGCCGCGCGGCCGCTCGCTCGACGAGTCCACCAGCTACACCGCCACGCTCGGCTGGGGCCGGCTGTCGTTCGGCTTCACCGAGCGCAACCCCGACTGCCTGGCCCACGTGGCCTTCGACCCGGCCTAGCGCCCACCCAGAAAGCAGCTCGAATGAAGTACCACATCCAGGAAGGCCGGTTCGACGTGCCCGACGACGGCCGCATCGACCGCTCGATGAACGTGCTGGCCATGCCCGACGGCGCGGGCACCACGCTCATCGTGAGCCGCGACGCGCTGCGGGCGCAGGAGAACCTGGCGCAGTTCGTCTCTCGGCAGATGAACGACCTCACGCGGCAGGTGAGCCAGCTGAAGGAGCTGTCGCGCGACGAGATCGCCGTCGGCCCCGCCGTGTTGAACCTGCGCGCCATCGAACTGGCGACCCAGTTCAAGCAGAACGGCCAGGCGCTGTACCAGCGCCAGGCCGTGTTCCTGCTGCCGAACGAGCGCGACGGCAAGGCGGTGCTCATCCTCACGGCCAGCAGCCCCGTGCCCTTCGACGCCGAGGCGCTCGCGCTGTGGCAGCGCACGCTCGCGAGCTTTGAACCGAGGGCGTGAAGCGCGCATGACCCATGGCCGGTAAACCCGCGGCGCGGCTGCACGACCCCATTGCCCACACCAACGCCCACGCGCGGTTCTGGGCCAAGTTCGCGGGCGGGCTGATCGGCGGCATTGCCGTGGGCTTCGCGGTGGGCGTGGCCGCCGCCGCGGTGGTCGGCACCGGCGGCCTGGCGGGGCCCTTGGTCGCGGGTGCGATCGTGGTGGGCGCGCGCATGGCCGGCGGCTACGTCGGCGCGAGCCTGGGCGAATCGATTGCCGATGCGCTGGTGCCCGAGACGCTCACCGTCACCGGCATGGTCACCAGCGCCTCGCTGGACGTGTTCATCGACAGCAAGGCCATCGGGGCGGCACGCGCATCGCCCGACATGCCCATGGACACGGTGAGCTGTGCCAAGGACTCGCCGCAAGTCCTGCTGGCCGAGGGCGCGGAGACCGTGTTCGTCAACAGGGGCGTCGCCTCGCGCAAGGACGACCAGACCGAATGCGGCGCCAAGGTGAGCGAAGGCTCGCCCACCGTCTTCATCGGCGGGCCGACCGCGCGCGTGCGCGAGGTGGCCGATGAGGTGCCGCTCATCTCCAAGGTGCTGGTGACCGTGTTCAACCTGGTCATGATCTACCGCGGCCTGCGCTGCCTGCCCAAGCTCGCGCGCCAGGGCAAGAACGCGCTGCCCTGCCTGATCGAAGGCGCGGTGGGGCTGGGCATGGGCATCCACGGCATGGTCAGCTCCTTCGGCAACCCGGTGCACGCGGCCACGGGCGGCAAGTTTCTGGGCGGCGAGAGCGAGCTCGACTTCACCTTGCCCGGGCCGCTGCCCATTGCGTGGCAGCGCTTCTACAGCAGCCACGACCTGCGCCGCGACGGCGCGCTGGGGCAGGGCTGGAGCCTGCCTTATGCGATGGAGCTGCGGCTGGGCCACGACGCCACCGGCCAGCCCACTGTCACGCTCATCGACGAGCAGGGCAGGCCGCTGGTGCTGCCCGACATCGAGCCCGGCGAGCGGCAGTACAGCCTGCGCGACGGGCTGGACCTGTGCCGCACAGAGGGCGGCCACTATTTCATTCACGTGCCCGGCGGGCTGTTCTTTCTGTTCGAGGCGCAGGCCGAAGACCAGCCGCGCGCGCAGACGCTGAAACTCGCGCGGCTCGAAGACCGCAACGGCAACTTCATCGACCTGCGCCACGACGCGCAAGGCCGCCTGAGCCAGCTCGCCGACCGCACCGGGCGCCTGCTGGCGCTCGACTACGCGGGCGACAGCCGCCGGTTGAGCGGCGTGCGACTCGCGGCGGGCGCGCCCGGCGAGCTGCCCGGCCTGCTGGTCGCCTACCGGCACGATGCCGAAGGCCGCCTGCTCGACGTGACCAACCGCAACGGCGAGGTGGTGCGCCGCTTCGGCTACGACGCCCAGGGCCTGATGAGCTTCCATGCCGATGCGGCGGGGCTGGAGTGCCACTACGAGTGGCGCGGTGCCGCCAAGGATGCGCACGTGGCCCGCCACTGGACCAACGACGGCGAGAGCTACACCGTGCACCGCGTGCCGCCCGCTGCGGACGATGCGCTGTCCCATGGCCAGACCCTGGTCGTCGACCAGCTCGGCCGCGAGTTCACCTGGCACTGGAACGCCGACCAGCAGGTCACCGACTACATCGACGCGCTGGGCCGGCACTGGCAGGCGCAGTACAACGAACTTCGCCAGCTCGTCGCCGTCACCGAGCCCGGCGGCGCCACCACGCGCTGCGCGTACGACCCCATGGGCTTCGTGAGCAGCCGCACCGACGCGCTCGGCCGCACCCAGAGCACCGGCTGGACCGAGTTCGGCGAGCCCTGGCGAGAAACCCTGGCCGACGGCAGCGCGTGGACCTATGCCTACAGCGACCAGGGCAACCTGGTGCGCGAGACCGATCCGCTGGGCCACACCTCCGAATACAGCTACGACCGGCGCGGCCTGCCCATCGTCATCACCGACGGCAAGGGCGGCACCAACCGCATGGCCTGGAACGAGTGCGCGCAGCTCGTCTCGCTGACCGACTGCTCCGGCAAGACCACGCGCTACGCCTACGACGGCTGGGGCCACCTGCAGACCGTGACCGACGCCGCGGGCCAGCGCACACGGCTGACCCACGACGCCATGGGGCGGCTGCTGTCCGTTTCGCAGCCCGACAACAGCCACCAGTCGTTTCGCCATGACGCGGCCGGCCGCATCGTGGCCGCCACCGATGCGCTGAGCCGCAGCACGCAGTTCGCGCTCGGCCGCCGCGGCCAGCCGCTGGCGCGGCAGGACGCCGAAGGCCGCCGCATTGCGTGGCACTACGACAGCGCCCAGCGGCTGCAGTCGCTGGTCAACGAGAACGGGCTGCACTTCGAATTTGTGCGCGACGCCGCCGACCGGGTGGTGGAAGAACGCCGCGTGGGCGGCACCCGCGTGCTGGTCGACTACGACGCCCAGGGCTGGCCGGTGCGCATCACCCACGTGCCGGGCATCGGCGATGACGACCTCGCACTGGGCAATGGGGACGGCGATGGCGATGGTGCCGAACCGCAGCGCGCAGCCGGCCCCTTGCGCACCGAGCTGCTGCGCGACGCCGTGGGCCGACTCGTCGAGAAGCGCACCGCGAGCCACCACTACAGGTACCGCTACGACGCGCTCGACCGGTTGACCCAGGCCGTCAAGCTGGAGGTGGTGCACGCCGGTGCACCCGACGAACTGCGCGCGCTGCATCGCACCGAGTTCGCCTACGACAAGCTCGGCCGCCTGGTCGGCGAGACCGCTGTCGACGAGCTCACCGGCGAAACGCACAGCCTGAGCCACACGCACGACGAGCTGGGCAACCGCACGCAGACGGTGCTGCCCGCGCTCGGTGGGCATGCGGGCCAGCAAGGCGTGCAGCGCGCGCTGAACTACCTGTACTACGGCTCCGGCCACCTGCACCAGGTCAACCTGTCGCAGCAGCGCGGCGATGCGCCTGCGGTGCACCAGCTGATCAGCGACATCGAGCGCGACGACCTGCACCGCGAGGTGGGGCGCAGCCAGGGCGCGCTGCACACCCGCTTCGCGCTCGACCCGCTGGGCCGCCGCGCCGCGGCATGGTGCCGGCCCGGCGCGCTGAACACCGCCTTCACCCCCCGCGACAACGCCTGGCGCCAGGCCATCGACAACGCCGGCACGCCCGAGGCCCGCCTGCTCGACGGGCTGATGAAGGAATACAGCTACGACCCCGTGGGCGAGCTGCGCCAGAGCCGCCATTCGCTGCAGGGCACCACGGCGCACCGCTACGACGCCACGGGGCGCATCGAAGAGAGCGTGCGCGGCGCGGCCAACAGCGAACGCTTTGCCTACGACCCGGCCGGGAATCTGCTCGACGCCTCGCTCGCCGGCCTGGCGCCGCGCGGTGCCGTGCCCGCTCATATGCCCGGTTATGTGCGCGACAACCTCGTGCGCGTGTTCGAAGACAAGCGCTACAGCTACGACGGCCACGGCCGGCTGGTGCGCAAGCTGTCGGGCAGGCACACCGCGCAGCGCTTCGAGTGGGACGACGAGAGCCGGCTGGTGGCCGTGCACACCACGCGGCGCCCGAACACGCCCGAGGCCACCACGCAGGTCACGCGCTTCGACTACGACGCGATGGGGCGGCGGGTGGCCAAGCACGATGCGTTCGGCAGCACGCGGTTTGTCTGGGAGGGGATGCGGCTCATCGAGGAGCGCCGAGGCGCGCAGGTGGTGAGCTATGTGTACGAGGCGGACAGCTATGAGCCGCTGGCGCGGCTCGATGCAGAGGCCGAGCACGTCCAGAGCGCCTCGGTCGCACAGGTCTTCCACTTCCACAATAACCTCGCCGGCCTGCCGGAGGAACTGAGCAACAGCGACGGCAACCTATGCTGGCGCGCGAGCTATCGAACCTGGGGGGCGACAGTTACCGAGCACTTGGAGTTCACGTCGCTGAATGGCCGACCTGTCAGCGCTGCCGAGGAAACAACGCAAGCCGTCGCGCAGAACCTGCGCTTCCAGGGCCAATATCTCGATCGGGACACCGGGCTGCACTACAACACCTTTCGGTTCTACGATCCGGACATCGGGCGGTTCATCAGTCCGGACCCTATTGGTCTTTTGGGCGGGAACAACCTGCACGGCTATGCGCCCAACCCCGTCTCATGGATCGACCCCTGGGGCTGGGCACCCAAGGCGCCGTTGTCGCTGCCCGACGGATACAGAGGGAGAATCGACCGATTCAATACGGGTGCCGGCTCGTCTTTTGAAGTGCATGTGTACAAACCCAACGGTCAGGAGGCTGGCATCTACGGACCGGACGGCTTCTTCAACAAGCACGGGACCGTCGGGACCGACGTGAAAGTCACCCCGAAGGTCTCCAACGCTTTGAACGGCATCGCGGTCGATGAGTTGAGAAAGATGGGAAAGCTTCCCGCCAGGGGAACGCCCAACAGCCGCATTGCGGCCAGAGAATATTCGGCACGCGTGCGCAAGAGCGGGCTCGCAGGATGTTGATCAAGCTATGAAAATTATCAAGTTCAGTGAAACCACCGATGGCTACTCGATGGACAGTTCCGCCTACCCGGCTTACGTGCAGCAGGTACGCAGCGTGGTGCCACGGGACGCCCTTGAGTTCATGAGCGCGGCGTGGCATTACGACCACCGCGACGAGCGGTGCCCACACGATGCCAGGCTGGAGCAACTGCTAGTCCGGGAGTTCGAAGACGGTGACTTCCGGGCGAACGATATCGAGATTCACTTGGCCGGGGCTTATGGGAAACGCATCACGCTGCACTACAGCGACGTGCAGTCTTACGCAGTCGAAAAAACCAAGAGCGAATGGCCTGCGGCCGACTGTTCGCACGGCGATTGGCTGATCGACGAAGTGCTGCTGCTTGAGGACGGCTTTCTGGGCCACGAAATCGTCTTCACGAACTCGGTAATCAAGATCAAGCACAAGGATGTCAAGTACGCAGTGGCCCCATGACGTTGATGCCGCTTCAGGCCTTCGCGAACACCCCATGCGTACCCGACGCCGCGGCTCATGCATATCGAATTGAGAGCCTGTCCCCTGCGGCTGGCTCGGGAGCTATCGCCTCGTGCCTATGACCCCGACGAGGACGATGTGCGATCCATCGTGATGGATGTCTGCGACGTGCTCGATGGGTCCGCGGAGTTCCTGATCGCCGGGTTCGGTCAGGCCCGATGGCCTGTGGATGTGCGTACAGATCTCGCCGTATTTTTAGAGCAGCTGCCCGATGCGGTGCAAGCGCTTCGGGCGCGAGAGCGCGCAGTGATCGATTTGTACGAGCAGGGCATCGAGCGGACACTCGAATTTCTCCCGCAACGCGACAGATGTGCAGTTCGCTGTGTCAGCCGAACCGATTGGACCCCGTACCCGGAAGTCGAGGAACTGGACATCAAGGCGCTCGAAGACATGCTGCTTGCCGTGTGCACCGAGTTCCTGAATGCGCTCGGGCAACTGGCACCCTCCCTGGCCGCCCATCCATGGATCGTCGAGTGGCGGCGAGCCATGGAATGAACACGTTCGGCGCGCGAACCAATACAGGAAAGAAATGAACGGTCCGAATGCTTTCCCTGAAGAATGGCGCTCTGCGCGTGAGGCGGAAAGCCTGTCGCTCGCGCGCAGACACGACCTCAAGGCACGGAGCGACTTCAAGGAAATCATCCTTCTGGCCTTGAGCACGTTGTCCGAGCAGGATGCCGCGCTGAGGTTTCTGAGGGACGATGCCCTCGGGCTGAGCGATGCGCAACTGATCGACATTGCCCCGGTAGTCATGGACATTGCCGTGGACGGAAACATCGACAACCTCGTCACGGCAAGGGCCGTGCTGCAGCAGTACGCGTCTCATTTTCTAGACAGCCGAAAAATTGTAGAGATGACCTTGGATCGCCGACTCGACGGCTATCTTGCGAGCGAAGACGGTTTTCTGTATCGGAGGCTGGCAGAGCTTTTGGTGGCTGCCGATTTCCCGGATGCTCTGGCTAAGCTGATGTCGGTCTGCAAGGACAGCAGCAACCCGGACATTGCCGAGATACACGACGATCTCCTGAAGTCCATTGCGCACCGGCCACGCCAAACCCAAAGAAAGGCGTAAAGCGTTGAAGCAAACCATCGCCGCGCATCTCGACCTGCTGCACTACCTCGAGCGAGGCGCTGTGCATCTGGCCGCTGGCATGAGCACGTCAGAAGAGACAGCATGCGCGCAAGAGTCCGACGAGCAATGGCGCACGGGGGCAGGGGTCGTCTACACCTTCGATTACGACGGCTGGAGCCTCAACCTCCACTTCGACCCCGAAAAGAATTTCTCGCACGACACCATCGACTTCTTCGGCCATTGCGATCTGCCCGGTTTCTCGGACATTGCCGGGCCCTCGCAGGCTGCCAGCGCCTTCGAGGGCGCGACACGCTTCGACCTGGGCGACGAGCAGGTGGTGCTGCTTCCCTCCAGTGTCACGGTCCATTTCCGCAAAGAGGAGGGCGACGTGCAGGTGCTGACGAAGATTGCCGGCGCTCTGCTTCCGCACGGCGCGCTCGCTGACTACTACCGCTCGATGCAGCGGCGTTGAGTGCGGCCACCATGCAAGCGCCCATGACGCTCGAAGAACTGCGCGAGGCTGTGGCAAAGCTGCCCACCATCTTTTCGCTGCACGAAGAGTTGCGCCTTATACGTGGCCTGCGGGCACTGGACCTGGCCGACATCGAGAAAGACCTGCCGTCTTTCATCGCACTCGTCGAAGCCGTTCAGAGGTCGCATGCGGACAACGGAATTTTCGAGATGCGTGAAGCTGAAGAAGCGCAGACCATCGGCTTTTTCAACTGGCTCAAGACGCTTGAGATCAAGCTGGGTGTTCCGCTGACCAGCTACGCCGACGGGCTGGGCCTGAGCTGTGCCGAACTGGCCAGGACCATGCCCCGACGACAATAGCGGCGACCCATGCTCGACATCTACTTCGTCCCACCTTCATGCAGGACCATGCCCAAGGATCCTCGCGGGCTGGCGCTTGCGGGTTCCATCGATTTCGATGCGCATCGCTCCCTGGCCGCTGTGCTCGACCAATGCAGGCAAGCGGGCGCCAACCTCACGTACTTCGACGACTCGCTGCTGCGCCCCGAGCAGGTCGTGACGATGCAGCGTGTGTTCGACGCGAACACCGGCGCGCTTGGCGCAAATCGCGGGCAGATCGCGGCGTTCAAGGCGATCCGCGGGATTCTTGACCGCGCCGCAGAACAGGGCATGGGGCTTGCGGCGTTCTGCGACTGAGGCCGGAGGCGAGCACCTTGACGCGCACGCAGTTGCGATGCTTCCACCGTTCATCCTGAATGCGACAGCGCAGCCCATCGGCTGCGTGCATGACCACGCCGGGTTGGTCGCCAGCCTGGGCACTGCGCTGTCGAGCGCTTCGGGCGTGGCGTTCGTTCTGGACGACGACATGAACTACAACGCCGCGCAGTCGCTGACGTGCAAGCTGTCGGGGAGGGACGCAGTGTTGAAGAAGCGCTTCGAATTCGATGTTCGCTTCTACATCTCGTCGAAGGCGCCGCTGTTTGCCGTCTACTGCTTCGACAGGAAGTGGGGCATGGTCGACCGGGGCAATGTCAATCACCCGATCGATCCCGCGAGGTTGCCCGAAGCGGCGAGGGCTTCGATAGACAAGGGCCGGGCCGTGCTTGCGGCGCAGGGTCTGCAGGAAGTGGCGCACGCGTATTTCTTTTTGCCTGCACCGGGCTGCACCACGCAGCTCGACGGCTTGCCGGCGACCGTGTTCGAAAGCCTGTTCGCCGAGATCGTTTGACCGGCCCCTGCACTTGCCATGACGCCGACCATCCAGAAACTCGAAGCCTTCGCCGCAGCAAGCGGCTTCGAGCCGCTGGCCGACGCACCCACACGCGAGCTCGGTGATGTGCTCGACGCGTTCGGCGCGGCCCATGTGCACGCGACAGGCCACGGCCCCGCCAACGATCTCTACGCGCACCTTGTCGAATGCACTTTCGGCCGTGCCTTGCAGGCGCGGTTCTTCATTCGCTTCGACCTTCGGGTCTTCGTGGTGCTGCCCTATGCGCTGTCAGGCGGCGCGTGGCAGCTCAGCGCGGGCCATGCCGAACTGCACGCGCTCTGCGCGCCGCTTGTGAAGGTGCTCGAAGCGCGGCAGTTCGAGCAAGTGGCGTTCGAGGCTGCGATGCGGCCGCTGTCGGGCACCATGCTGCTCAAAGGTTTCGTCGACAACACCTTGATGGCCTATTTCTTCGAGAGCCTTTGAGGCGCGGCCCATATCCCAAGAGAACGAGGTTTCGAGCGAGAGACATCTCCAATCTGGACGGAAGCAACAATGAACCCCAAAGCACCAAGGCCGCCAAGCGACCTGAACCAGCATGTCAGTGCCGCCATCCAGCGCATTCTGGACAACAAGAACGACGAGATCGAAGGCACCTTCTGCCATGCGCTGTTCGAAGAGGGCTTCTTCGACGATGCGCTGCTCGGCGCACTCATCGACGACATGGAACTTGTGCTGGGTCAGGACGAGGTGAGGCCCGCGCATGGCAGGGTCATCAGCTGGGTGGTGCTCAGCACGTCGAAGTGCTTCTTCTCGCACTTCGATGCCAACGATCTCTACAAGATCAAGAACTTCGACGAGGCGCTTTACGCGCGATGGTGCGACCACCATTTCGAGCGCTTGCGCGTTCTGATGACCCGCTAGCCCACGGGCCAATGTTTTGGTTTCCGGATACGGGCAAAGTTGCGCGATTGCGCATTTCTTCGCTGCGCCGAGGCTTCCATTGCGCCCCTTCTCTTCATACATTGGATGACCGCCGCGCCTCACGGCGGGACATCGAAGCACCCCGCGGCGATGTCGATGTGAGGCACAAAAGGCGACGGCCAAGGTGCGCGAACACCCTGACCGTCTGACCACTCAACGTGCACCAACTTTGGAAAGCAAGCACATCAAATGGCTGATCGAATTATCGCCGGGCAAAACACGCCCTCATCCGACGACACCCCCCACGGGCCTGACGCGTCGGACATTCTTGAGAACAAGTTGACCCAACTGCAATCTCTGCTGAGTTGCTGCTACGGCGACTGGAGCGAGTGGTTCGAGGGCATAGGGGAGCGGCACCGGGACAACATCATGTGGATCGCGTCCGATCTGGCGGACGACATCGCCCGGCTTGCCCAAGAGGTCTTGAAGCGCCTCAACGCGGTGGACCAGCCGAGGGCCTGAGGCCATCGGCGTGCGGCAGGCGTCCTCGATGCTGAGGTTCGCCTCCGCATCAGGCCATTGCGGTCGGAATGTGCTGCACGAGGTGGTCCACCAGCGACCGCACCGAGGGCAGCATGCCGCGGCGGCTCACGTAGACCAGGTGAATCGACTGCTCTGCCGTGCCCCAGTCCTTTGCCACCCGCACCAGCGCGCCGCTCTCGAGCCCGCGCCACGCAATGCGCAGCGGTAGCAACGCGATGCCCACGCCGCCGGCCGCGGCCTCGAACTGCACCGTGTAGTCGGAGCAGAGCAGCCGGGGCCGGTGCTGCAGCTTCGCGGTCCTGCCGTCGGTGGCGACCAGGTTCCAGCTTTGCTCGGCGCCATCGTGCAGCCCGCTGATGGTGTGCTGCGCCGGCACCTGCGCGGGTTCGACGATCGGCTCGCGTTCCGCCAGGTAGGCCGGGCTCGCCACCAGCACCATGCGCCCGGACGCGATGCGCCGGGAGATCAGGCTGGGGTCTTCCAGGCCCGCATCGCGCACGCGCAGCGCCACGTCGACCCGTTCCTCGATCAGGTTGACCAGCCGGTCCGTGGGGTCGATCTCGACGCGCACATGGGGCTGCTGGCGCATGTAGTCCGCCACGATGCGGGCCAGGTAGAACTGAGCGATGGAGACGGGGCAGGTCATGCGCACCGTGCCCGACGGCGCCGCGCGCAACTGCTCGACCGCCAGGCGCGCCGCGTCGGCCTCGACCATCATCGCCGCGCAGTGTTGGTAGAAGGCCTGCCCCGCCTCGGTGAGGGACAGGCGCCGCGTGCTGCGCTGTATCAGCCGCACGCCCATGTGCTCTTCGAGCAGCGAAACGCGCCGGCTGAGCTTGGACTTGGTGATGTGCGTCACGCGCTCGGCGGCGCTGAAGCCACCGTGCTCCACGATGAGGGCGAAGTACCGCAAGTCGTTCAGGTCCACGGGGCTGTCCTGTTTTTCGTCCTAGAAATAGAACAATCCTTCATGAAATGGCCGTCTTATCAAGGATTGCCGCCATCCGTATCGTAGCCCCATCAGCAACCGGCCCTGCCAACCAGGGCACTTTCAAAGGAGCTACGCCATGGACCCCCGCCTGAATTTCTACAAAGCCGGCCCCGAAGCCATGAAGGCGATGAGCGCGCTGGAGCAGCGCATCGCCAAGTCCGGCCTCGACAAGCCACTGGTCGAGCTCGTGCGCCTGCGGGCCTCGCAGATCAACGGTTGCGCCTATTGCATGGACCTGCACAGCAGCGACGCCCTGAAGGCGCACGAAGACCCGCGCCGGCTTGCAACGCTGGCCGTCTGGCACGAGTCGCCGTTCTTCAGCGACCGCGAGCGCGCGGCGCTGGCGTGGACCGAAGCGGTGACGCTGGTCGCCGAGACCCATGTGCCCGATGCCGTGTGGGACCAGCTGCGCCCGCAGTTCACCCCCGAAGAAATCGTCGACCTGACCTTGCTGGTCGCAACCATCAATGCCTGGAACCGCTTCGCGATCGCCTTTCGCAAGCTGCCCGCCTGAAGCGTCATCGACGAAACCGCTCGACAACCGCCACGAAAGACCGCCATGAAAGCCACCGCACTCGCCTCTGCCCTCAGCCTTGCCCTTGCGGCAAGCCTGCTGACGGCCTGCGCCAGCACCGGCAACCTGGAGACGCACGGCAAGCCGCTGGCGGTGAATGACCTGGCCGCGCAGCGCAGCCTGGCCGCCGCGCCGCTGTCCCCCGCGGCCTGGCCGCAAGACGACTGGTGGGCACCATGGGGCGACCCGCAACTCGACCAGCTGATGCGCGACGCGCTCGACGGCCAGCCGAGCCTGCGCATCGCCGATGCCCGTGTGCGCCAGGCGCAGGCGGTGGCCGGCGTTGCCGGCGCCGCGCTGCTGCCGCAGGTGAACGCCACGCTCAAGGGCACGCAGCAGCGCTTCAGCGAGAACAGCATCTACCCGCCGGCCCTGGCCGGAAAGGAGCGCTCGATCAATGACGGGCAGATCGGCGCCAGCTACGAGCTCGACTTCTGGGGCAAGAACCGCGCGGCGCTCGATGCGGCGCTCGACCGCGCACACGCCGCGCAGGTCGACGCGCAGGCGGCGCGCCTGGTGCTGACGACGGGCATCGCCCGTCTCTACCTGCGCCTTGACACGGCTTACGCGAAACGCGACCTGGCCCGCGACACGCTGCGCCATCGCCAGGAGATCCTGGCGCTGGTGAAGCGCCGCGTGGCGATGCAGATCGACTCCGCCCTGGAGCAGACCCAGGCCGAAGCGGCGCTGCCCGCGGCACGCGCCCAGATCGCCGCGCTCGAAGAAGCGATTGCGCTGGCCAACAACCAGATCGCCGCCCTGCAGGGCAAGGGCCCGGACGCCGGCCTGGCCATCGAGCGGCCGCATCTGGCCAGCGTCGGGCCGGTGGCGCTGCCGACCGACCTGCCCGCCGAGCTGCTGGGGCGCCGCCCGGACATCGTGGCCGAGCGCTGGCGCGTCGAGGCGACGACGCAAGACATTGCAGTGGCGCGCGCGGGCTTCTACCCCAACGTCACGCTGAATGCCTTCGTCGGGTTCCAGAGCATCGGGCTGGCGGACTTTCTTGCTGCCGGAAGCCGCATGCTGGGCATCGGGCCGGCCATCTCGTTGCCGGTGTTCGACGGCGGCCGGCTGCGCGCCAATCTCGCCCTGCACCAGGCCGACCACGACGCGTCCATCCAGACCTACAACGCCACGGTGATCGCCGCGCTGCACGACGTGGTCGCGCAGCTGGTGTCGCTGAAATGGTCCGCCGACGAAAGCGCCGAGCAGGACCAGGCGCTCACCCTCGCGCGGCATGCCTACGAACTCGCGCAAGACCGCTATCGCAGCGGCCTTGCGAGCTACCTGCAGGTGCTGGCTGCCGAAACCCAGGTGCTCGCGCAGCAGCGCCAGGTCATCGATTCCGCCGGCCGCCAACGCGAGTTGCGGCTGAACCTGATCCGCGCGCTCGGCGGCGGCTACGTGCCGGCCGCTTCGCCTGAACCGCACGCCGCGTCCTGAAGCCACCCTTTCCTGAAGGAACACCGCCATGAATGCCAACCTGAATGAACCGGTCGCGGCCTCGCCCGTGACATCACCTGCGCCCATCCCCACACCTGCACCCGCACCATCGCCAGTGCCCGACGCGGTCGCCAAGCGCCGCTTCTCGCCCGCCCTCGCGGCAGGTGCCGCGGCCGTCGCGTTGGGTGCCGTCGTGGCGGTCTACGCGGCCTCCCTCGGCCTTCACGGCGAGACCACCGAAGACGCCTTCGTCAACGGCAACGTGGTCACGGTCACGGCGCAGGTCGGCGGTGTGGTGACGGCGATCGAAGCCGACACCACCGACCACGTCATCGCCGGCCAGCCGCTCGTCCGGCTGGACGATGTGGACGCACGACTCGCGCTCGACCGGGCCAAGGCAGGGCTGGCCCGGGCGGTTCGCCAGGCGCGTGCGCAGGTCGCGGCCGCGGGGCAGGCGGGCGCCACCGTCGAACTGCGGCGGGTCGAGCTGTCGCGCGCGTCGGCCGACCTTGCGCGGCGCCGCGAGGTGTTGGCCAGCGGCGCGATTTCGGGCGAGGACGTGCAGCACGCCGAGGAGGCGATGCGCGCAGCGCAGGCCGGGCTCGACGTCGCGCGCCAGCAGCACACCGGCAGCACCGCGCTGGTCGATCGCACGTCGATCGACACCTACCCCGACGTGATGGCCGCCGCCGCGCAGGTGCGCGATGCGGTCATTGCCGCGGCCCGCACCGAAGTGCCGGCGCCGGTGAGCGGCCTGGTCACCAAGCGCACCGTGCAGCTCGGGCAGAAGATCAATCCCGGCGTGGCGCTGATGTCGGTCGTGCCGCTGGACCGTGTATGGGTCGACGCGAACTTCAAGGAGTCGCAGCTGCGCGACATTCGCATCGGCCAGCCGGTGACCCTGACGGCCGACGTCTACGGCCGCGGCGTTGTGTTCCGCGGCACGGTGATCGGCCAGGACGCCGGCACCGGCGGCGCCTTTGCGCTGCTGCCCGCGCAGAACGCGACCGGCAACTGGATCAAGGTAACCCAGCGCGTGCCGGTGCGCATTGCGCTGGACCGGGCGCAGATGGCGGCGCATCCGCTGCAGCTGGGGCTGTCGATGAAGGTCACGGTCGACACGAGCCAGCGCAACGGGCTGCGGTTTGTCGGCGCCGGCGGGGCCGACCACCCCGACCGCAGCGACGTGCTCGGTACGCCGCTCGCGATGGCCGACGCCGAAGTGCGCGCCGTGATCGATGCCAACCGCTGAAAGCCGAGGCCATGAACAACAAGACAACTTCCAACCGCCTGCTCTACGCGACCATCTTCCTGCTGTCGCTGACCGAGTTCTTGCAGGCCGGCATGACGGCCTTTGCCGCCGCGCCCATCATGGGCGAGCTGGGCATCAGCCCCGAGGAATTCAGCCTGGTCGCGGCGGTGTATGCGAGCGTCGCGATCTTCGCGATCTCGATGCAGCGCTGGTTCGTCGAGCGCATCGGCGCCCGGCGCTTCATGCAGATCAGCGCCGCGATTTCGGTGCTGGGCTCGCTGCTGTGCGCCACGAGCGTGGACCTGCCAAGCTTTCTGGCGGGCCGGGCCTTGATGGCGCTCGGCGGGGGTGTCTTCTTCACTGCTTGCCGCTTGATCATTCACCACACGCTGGCCGGCCCGAAGCGTTTCGTCGGCATCCGCTGCCTGGCCAGCGGCCTGGCCATCGGCATTGCCGCGGCGCCATGGCTCGCGTCGATCAGCGTCGCGCATGAGACCTGGGTTGCAATCTACGGGCTGCTGGCCGCACTGGGCGTTGTGGTGTTCGTGCTGGCCGGTGTCGCGCTTCCCGCAGCACCGATCGGCCCGGCGCACACGCGCTCGCAGGCTGGCCCGTTTGCGCAGCTGCTGCTGATCGGCTCAAGCTTCTTGCTGTTCTATGCGCTTCAGCGTTCGTACTACGACTTCTATGGCAACGCGTCATCGGTCGCGCTCATTTTGTTCGCCGCCATTGCCGGCCTGCTTGCCTGGCTGTGGCACCAGCACCGCAGCGAACGGCCGCTGCTGCGCGTTCGGCAGATGCTGCGCCTGCGCTACTTCGTCGGCCTTGGGCTGTTCTTCTTCGCCTACCTGATGCTCGGCGCGAACAACTACGTCGTGCCGATGATGTTGCAGGGCACGCTGGGTTTTGCGTGGGAGACGGTCGGGCACGTCGAGGCGCTCGGCTTCGGCCTTGCCCTGTTCACCTGGATCGTCATGTCGCGCCTGCTGCCGCGCTACCCGGAGCCGCGCAAGTTCCTGGTGGTCGGCTTCGCGTCGCTCGCGCTGTTCGGGTGGCTGCTGACGCGCATTGAAACGGGGGCCAACGTGTGGCTGCACGTGCTCCCCGCGCTCGCCTTCAACAGCATCTTTCTGCTGACCGTGCTGCCGGTGACCGCGATGCAGACCTTCCGCGACATGGAGCGCGACGAGCCGGTGTTCTCGAACGCCCAACAGCTCAAGAACATGATGGCGCAGGCAGCCACCGCGCTCGGCATCACGCTCGCGACGCTCGGGCAGCAATGGCGCGGCGCCACGCACTGGGCCGTGTTGGGCGCCGAGGTCAACGCCTTCAACCCGGTCTATGAAGCGACGCTGCAGAGCCTGCAACAGGCGCTGGCGGCGAGCCTGCCGGCCGCCGAGGCGGCCAAGGTGGCACTCGCGCGGGTGGCGCAATTGGTGGCGCAGCAGTCGTCGATGCTTGCGAACATCGATCACTTCAGGGCGGTTGCGGTGTTGGGGGTGCTCGGCGTGGTTGTGGTGGGATTGCAGCGGGTGTTCCGCTGAAGGCTCCCCACGGGCTGAACGCGTTGGAGCCACCAATGACGATGTCGAAGGCGTTCGGGTCTTTCTTGGTTCACGCCCAGCAATAGCCGACGACCACGCGTGGTGTGCCGGCCATGTTCTTCGCGGCAATCGAGGCACGCAACTCGTCAGGTGTGCTGAATACCTGAAAGTTGAGCTCTCCCGATGTAAGCGTTTTGCTGGCGGTCGCTTGCACATCGGCAACCACCGAAAAACTTCGTTCAACTCGCTGACCTGGCTGGTTGGGGCCATCCCCAAAGTTGCGGGGCACGGCTGCGCATCGGAGCCGATAGCCTCAAAGAGGCACGACAGGCCGGGTGGCTAAAAAGCCAACGCCGAAGAAACAATCGTTAGCCGTTGCGGCACGGTTAACGTTAAAGTACGTCACTAATCGTTAACTTTTGATCAGTGATGAACGGTGTTTTTGCCGCCTGTGGATTTGCTCATAAATTTGACTTCTCTTTTGACGGGGAGCGAAATTCAGCTCTGCAATCGAAATTCCTTGCTTCGTTGAATTGGACTTGACGTGGAAGGCCGTCGAGTTTTTTCGGGAGATTCGGAACTTCCGTCCTTTGCATTAGGGCGCGTGTACCGTCGTTCAGGAGACCTTCACTCCTTGTTTGGCGGAGGAGGCCAGAGTGGGATCTCTAACTCTGCTAAGGCTCCAGTGACGTTTCTGTTCACGGGCAGTGGTGAGCGCTATGGTTACGCGGATCGATTCGATGATGAGGGCACCTTCTTTTATTTCGGGGAAGGGCAAAAGGGTGACATGAAGTTTGTTCGTGGCAACCTGGCGATTCTCAATCACTCAAATAATGGCAAGGCGCTGCATTTGTTTCGTGCAATTGGAAAAGGCAAAGGGCAAAAATACCTGGGGGAGTTCGTTTATCAGGATCACGAATGGGTTGTTGCACCTGATGTAGACGGGGAATTCCGAAGAGCAATTATTTTTCGGCTCGTACCAGTCGCCCGCCTTGAGCAATTGGAACTTGAATCTGTGCAAACAACTGCACAGGGGCTCACGCTTGATGATGCTCGGCATCGAGCTATCGCCGCATCAAAGGTCGACGGCTTGCAGGACAGTAAAAAGGGAAGCCGCACGATCTATGAACGAAGCCGCGCGGTGCGCGACTATGTATTGCAGCGAGCGAATGGGAAATGCGAACTTTGTGAGCGGCCGGCACCATTTCAGCGAAATGGAGGAATGCCTTATCTCGAGCCGCACCACACTACGCGTTTGTCTGACGGAGGGCCCGATCATCCGCAGTTCGTTGGTGCGCTTTGTCCGGCTTGTCACCGAGAAGTGCACTATGGCGAGCATGCTCAGGCAAGGAACTTGAAGTTGGTGGAGCGTCTGAAGGTGCTCGAGGCGCCTCGGAGAACCTGATCTTTGAAGCCGCATGTCTTATCGGTCCAACATGCAAAAAGCCCCTGACTCTTGCGAATCAGGGGCTTTCTATTTGGTGCCGGAGAGATGAATCGAACACCCGACCTTCTCATTACGAATGAGCTGCTCTACCGACTGAGCTACACCGGCGAAGCCTCAGATTATAGCCAACAAATCACGCCTTCTCGGCGTGGTACTGCGTCAAACGCTCAACTTCGTTACGCGAACCCAACAGCACGCTCACGCGCTCGTGCAGTTTCGTGGGCTGCACGTCAAGAATGCGCTGCTTGCCGTTGGTGGCGGCGCCGCCGGCCTGCTCGACCAGCCAGCTCATGGGGTTGGCCTCGTACATCAGGCGCAGCTTGCCGGCCTTCTCGGGCTCGCGCTTGTCCCACGGGTACATGAACACGCCGCCGCGCATCAGGATGCGGTGCACGTCGGCCACCATGCTGGCAATCCAGCGCATGTTGAAGTCCTTGCCGCGCGGGCCTTCCTTGCCGGCCAGGCACTCGTCGATGTAGTGCTTCACGGGCTCGTCCCAGTGGCGCATGTTGCTCATGTTGATGGCAAATTCCTTGGTGTCGGCCGGAATCTGGATGTCTTCCTGCGTCAGCACGAAGCTGCCTTGCTCGCGGTCGAGCGTGAACATGGCCACGCCGTTGCCCACGGTCAGCACCAGGGTGGTCTGCGGGCCGTAGATGCAGTAGCCTGCCGCCACCTGCTGGGTGCCGGGCTGCAGGAAGTCGCTTTCCTGCACGCCGGGGTGGTCGTCGGGCTTCTTCAGCACGCTGAAGATGGTGCCGATGCTCACGTTCACGTCGATGTTGCTGCTGCCGTCCAGCGGGTCGAACATCAACAGGTATTCGCCCTGCGGGTAGCGGTTGGGCACCACGTGGATGGTCTCCATCTCCTCGCTGGCCATGGCCGCCAGGTGACCGCCCCATTCGTTGGCCTCGATGAGCACTTCGTTGGCAATGATGTCCAGCTTCTTCTGGATCTCGCCCTGCACGTTCTCGCTCTCGGCCGTGCCCAGCACGCCGCCCAGCGCGCCCTTGTTCACGGCCTGGCTGATGCTCTTGCAGGCACGGGCCACCACTTCGAGCAGCAGGCGCAGCTGGCCGGGAATGAGGCCGTCGGCGCGCTGTTGTTCGACGAGGTAGCGGGTGAGGGAAATCTTTTGTTGAGCCATATGCTTTCTGTTGAGTCTCTTTTTATTTAGTTGCCGGCCAGGGCGCGCGTGACAACCTCGTGGGTGTCCTTGCTCAGGTCGGGCTTGGCAGCAATGCGGGCGATGGCTTCGCGCGCGGCGCTGCGGTAGGGCTCGGCCAGCTTGCTCCAGCGGTCGAGCGCGCGCGCAAGGCGGGCGGCCACCTGGGGGTTGATGGCGTCGAGCTCGATCACGCGCTCGCTCCAGAACACGTAGCCGGCCGCATCAGGGCGGTGGAACGCACCGGGGTTGGCACTGCAGAACGCAAAGATCACGCTGCGCGCGCGGTTGGGGTTCTTCAGCGAGAAGTCGGGGTGCTTCATGAGCTGCTTCACCAGCGGCAGGATGTCGCCGCCGCGGTCGCTGGCGCCGGCCTGCAGCGAGAACCACTTGTCGATGACCAGCGCCTCGTTTTTGAAGATGGCGTGAAAGCGCGCGAGCGCCTGCGCCGCCAGGGTGTGGCCCGACGACACCAGCGCGTTGAGCGCGTTGAAGCGGTCGGTCATGTTGCCCGCGTCCTTGAAGCGCTGCAGCGTCTTGCCCGGCCACACCGCGTCGCCCGAGGCGCGCGCCGCCAGGCACAAGAAGTTCAACGCCATGCCGGCCAGCGCGCGGCGGCCCGACGACGTGGGGTCGGGGCTGTAGGCGCCGGTGTCCTTGTTGTCTTCGTACACCTGCTGCCAGTCGGCGAAGAGGGCGGTGGCCAGCTGGGCGCGCATGGCTTCGCGCACCAGGTGCACGCGCTGCGGGTCGACCACGTCGAGCTGCTCGGCAATGTAGGTTTCCGACGGCAGCGTGAGCACCAGCTCCTTGAAGGCGGCGTCGAGCTGCGGGTTGCGCAGCACGCTGCGCATGGCGTCGATGTAGGCGTCGTTCAGCACCGGGGTGGTGTCGGTGGCCAGGGCGGCAATGCCCTGCAGCGCGGCGCGCAGGCCCAGGCGCTGGCCGGCCTCCCAGCGGTTGAACGGGTCGGTGTCGTTGGCCAGCAGGGTCAGCAGCTGGGCGTCGGTGTACGCAAAGTCGAGCACCACCGGCGCGCTGAAGCCACGCAGGATGGAAGGCACGGGCTCGGCGTCCAGCCCCACGAAGGTGATCTGCTCGCCGGCGCGCGACAGCACCAGGGTGCGCGTGCCGCGGGTGACCTCGCTTTCGCCTTCGAGCTGCAGCGGCAGCTCGCGGCCGTTGGCGTCGAGCAGGCCCACGTTCAGCGGAATGACGAAGGGTTCCTTGGTCGGCTGGCCGGGGGTGGGCGGGCAGCTTTGCACCACGCTCAGGGTGTAGCTGCGGTTCTGCGCGTCGTACACGCCGTGCGCGGCCAGGCGGGGCGTGCCGGCCTGGCTGTACCAGCGCTTGAACTGGGGCAGCAGGCGGGCCAGTTCCGATTCGGGGTTGGCGTCTGCAATGGCCTGCGCAAAGTCGTCGCAGGTCACGGCCTGGCCGTCGAAGCGTTCGAAGTAGAGCGTGATGCCCTTCTCGAAGCCCTTGCGCCCGACCAGCGTCTGCATCATGCGGACGACTTCTGCGCCCTTTTCATAGATGGTGACGGTGTAGAAGTTGCTGATCTCGATGTAGCTGTCGGGCCGCACCGGGTGGGCCATGGGGCCCGCGTCTTCGGGGAACTGGGCGGTGCGCAGCACGCGCACGTCTTCGATGCGCTTCACGGCGCGCGCCGAGGCGTCGGCGCACAAATCCTGGCTGAATTCCTGGTCGCGGAAGACGGTGAGGCCTTCTTTCAGCGACAGCTGGAACCAGTCGCGGCAGGTCACGCGGTCGCCGCTCCAGTTGTGAAAGTACTCGTGGCCGACCACGCTTTCGATGTTGCTGTAGTCGGCGTCGGTGGCGGTGGCCTGGTTGGCCAGAACGTACTTCGTGTTGAAGATGTTCAGGCCCTTGTTCTCCATGGCGCCCATGTTGAAGTCGCTGGTGGCGACGATCATGAAGCGGTCCAGGTCCAGCGGCAGGCCGAAGCGGGCCTCGTCCCACAGCACGGAGTTGATGAGCGAGTTCATCGCGTGCTCGGTCTTGTCGAGGTCGCCGGCGCGCACGTACACCTGCAGCAGGTGGTCGCGGCCGTTGCGCGCCTTGATGCGCTGCTCGCGCGCCACCAGCTTGCCCGCCACCAGGGCGAACAGGTAGGCGGGTTTCTTGAAGGGGTCGACCCACTTGGCGAAGTGGCGGCCCTCGGGCAGCTCGCCCTGGTCGACCAGGTTGCCGTTGGACAGCAGCACCGGGTAGGCGGCCTTGGCGGCGCGCAGCGTCACGGTGTACATCGCCATCACGTCCGGGCGGTCCAGGAAGTAGGTGATGCGGCGGAAGCCCTCGGCCTCGCACTGCGTGAAGAAGGTGTCTTCGCTCACGAACAGGCCCATCAACTTGGTGTTCTTGATGGGGCAGCAGGTGGTGAAGATCTCGAGCTCGAAGGCGTCGGGCAGGCCGTCGATGACGAGCTGGTCGCCTTCCATGCGGAACGACGCGCCCTGGCCGTTGACCAGCACGCGCGCCAGGTTCAGCTCATCGCCGTCCAGGCGCAGCGGCTGCACCGGCACCTCGGGGTTGCGGCGCATCTGCATGCGGTTGAGCACGCGGGTCTTGGCGGGGTCGAGGTCGAAGGTAAGGTCGACGGTGTCGATCCAGTACGCCGGGGCGGCATAGTCTTCGCGGCGAATGGCAATCGGTTGCCCTTGAGCGTCACGCAGCATCATCGAGTGTCTCCAGAAAATTCGAGTGGGCGAGTTCGTCGTAGTCGCGAACCGCGGCAATCACATGGGGGCCGGCAAGCTCGGCGGCGGTATGGGTGCTGCACACGGCCACGGCACGCATGCCGCCGCGGCGCGCGGCCTCGATGCCGAAGGGGGCGTCCTCGAAGACGATGCAGCGCTCGGGCGCAACGCCGATGCGCCGCGCGGCTTCCAGGAAGATGGCGGGCGTGGGCTTGCCGCTGAAGCCTTCGTCGCCACCGACTATTGCCAGCGGCAGCGGGTCCATCTTCAGGCGCGACATGGCGAACTCGATGTTGCCCTTGTCGCCGGCCGTGCCCACGGCCACCTTGAGCCCGCGCGCAACGGCCGCCTTGGCAAAGGCCGTGAAGCCCGCCACCTCGGTGAAGTTGTCGCTGAACATGGCGCGGTAGATTTCTTCCTTCTCGTGCACCAGGGCCTGGCACTCGTCGTCGGAGAGTTCCCGGTCGAACAGCTCGCGCATGCACTCGGTGCCGGTGCGGCCCGTGGTGCGCGCGAGGATGTCGCTCACGTCGAGTTTCAGGCCGTGGCGTTCCACGAATTCGACCCACGAGCGCGCATGCCAGGGCATGGAGTCGATCATGGTGCCGTCCATGTCGAAGATGAAGGCTTCGACCTTGCCGTGTTTCGGGCTCGTGAGGCTCATTCGGTTCACACGCCTTGCTTCAAAGAGGCTTCGATGAACACGTCCAGGTCGCCGTCCAGCACCTTCTGGGTGGCCGAGACTTCGACGTTGGTGCGCAGGTCCTTGATGCGGCTGTTGTCCAGCACGTAGCTGCGGATCTGGTGGCCCCAGCCCACGTCGGTCTTGCTGTCCTCGAGCTTCTGCTGCTCTTCCTGGCGCTTGCGCATCTCGAAGTCGTACAGCCGCGAGCGCAGGCGCTTCCACGCCACGTCGCGGTTGCTGTGCTGGCTTCGGCCGTCCTGGCACTGCACCACGATGCCGGTCGGAATGTGCGTGAGGCGCACGGCCGAGTCGGTCTTGTTGATGTGCTGGCCACCCGCGCCGCTGGCACGGAAGGTGTCGGTGCGCACGTCGGAAGGGTTGATGTCGATCTCGATCGAATCGTCGATTTCCGGGTACACGAAGATGCTGGCAAAGCTGGTGTGGCGCCCGCCCGACGAGTCGAACGGCGACTTGCGCACCAGGCGGTGCACGCCGGTTTCGGTGCGCAGCAGGCCGAAGGCGTAGTCGCCCTCGACCTTGATGGTCGCGCCCTTGATGCCGGCGGTGTCGCCCGGTGTTTCGTCTTCGATCTGCGTCTTGAAGCCCTTGCGCTCGGCGTACTTCAGGTACTGGCGCAGCAGCATGCTGGCCCAGTCGCAGGCCTCGGTGCCGCCGGCGCCGGCCTGGATGTCGACGAAGGCGTTCAGCGGATCGGCCGGGTTGTTGAACATCCGGCGGAATTCGAGCTGCTTGATGTCGGCTTCGAGCGTGGCGGCGTCATCGGCAATGGCCTGCAGGCCGTCCATGTCGCCGTCGGCCTTCGACATCTCGAAGAGTTCGGTGTTGTCGGAGAGCCCGTTGGTGAGCTTGTCGAGCGTGACGACCACGTCGTCGAGCGACTTCTTCTCCTTGCCGAGTTCCTGGGCCTTCTTGGGGTCGTTCCAGACGTTCGGGTCTTCGAGCGATGCGTTGACTGTCCTCAGTCGTTCAGCTTTGGCATCGTAGTCAAAGATACCTCCGTAAATCGACCGTACGGACGCTCAGGTCCGCGAGCATTGCGCCGATTTGGTTGATTTGTTCTGCGTCCATGGGGTGTCCTGACTGTGGAGGGTTGGTGTTCGGGGGGAACCCGACATTTTCTCACGGTCCGCGAACCTGCTTGGGAGCGCCCCTGTATTGCTCCTTCCCCCTTTGGGGGAAGGTTGGGATGGGGGCGGGCAGGGCGCTTGTTTCGGGCATTGCGCCCAATGCGAGCGCCGTCGTGCCCCCACCCCGGCCCTCCCCCAGCGGGGGAGGGAGAAAGTCCAAAAAGGCCGAACTCAGAACGCCGGAACGAGCGACCCCTTGAACTGCGTCTCGATGAAGCTCTTCACCTCCGGCGACTGGTAAGCCGCCACCAGGCGCTTGGCCCAGGGCTTGTCCTTGTCGGCGTGGCGCACGGCAATGATGTTGGCGTAGGGGCCCTTGGGGGCTTCCTTGATCACGGCGTCCTTCTCGAGCGTGAGGCCGGCCTTGCCGGCGTAGTCGTTGTTGATGGCGGCAATGGTCAGGTCGTCCAGCGAGCGCGGCAGCTGGGCGGCGTCCAGCGCCACCAGCTTCAGCTTCTTGGGGTTGGTCACCACGTCCAGCGGGGTGGCGGTGTTGTTCTTCACCGCGTCGGGCTTCAGCGTGATCAGGCCGGCCTGCTGCAGCAGCAGCAAGGCGCGGTTGCCGTTCGACGGGTCGTTCTGGATGCCGACAGCCGCGCCGTCGGGCAACTGGTCGATCGACTTGAGCTTGCGCGAGTAGAAGCCCAGCGGCGCGGTGATGGTCAGGCCCACGGGCACGATGTCGAAGCCGCGCGCCTTGTTCTGGTTGTCCAGGAAGGGCTGGTGCTGGAAGGCGTTGGCGTCCAGGTCGCCCGAAGCCAGGGCGGCGTTGGGCAGCTGGTAGTCGTTGAACACCACGAGCTGGATGTTCAGGCCGTCCTTGGCGGCAACCTTCTTGACCACTTCGAAGATCTGCTCGGCGCTGCCGACGGAAACGCCCACCTTCAGGGTGTTCTTGTCTTGCGCAAAGGCGGCGCTGCCGGAGAAAAGGGCGGCCGCCAGGGTGGCGACAAGGGCGGTGCGGCGGCGAAAAGTGGTGTGCATGGTGGCGCTGAAAAAAACGAAAAGCAAAAAATGAAGGCGCGAATGTGACAGGGCGTGACGCGTTTGAGAACGAACGAATAGGCATATCGATATGGCGTGTTTGGTTCGCACCCCGATTTCCATATGCACATTGCGATATAAACACCCTCCTTTTTCTTCGTTCTCTTTTGCCGCTTTTGTTTTCATACTCGGCACCTTTTTCGCGAACCTTCGTGTTCGGCCTTGTCGCCGGACGCACTTCTTCCCCATGAGCCATCCTTCGCCCGATGCGGGCCGCGACGCCGCGACGCCCGTCATCCGTCTTCAATCCGTGCAGAAGTCATTCGCACTGCCCAGCGGCGAGGTGTTCGACGCCGTGCAGTCGCTGTCGCTCGAGATCCAGCAGGGCGACGTGTTCGGCCTGATCGGCAAGAGCGGCGCTGGCAAGTCGACGCTGCTGCGCCTCATCAACCTGCTGGAGCGGCCCGATTCGGGCCAGGTGCTGGTGGGCGGGCGCGACCTGACCACGCTCTCGCGCCGCGAGCTGCGCGACACGCGCCAGAACATCGGCATGATCTTTCAGCAGTTCAACCTGCTGCAGAACGCCACGGTGTTCGACAACGTGGCTTTTCCGCTGAAGATCCACGGCCATCATTCCAAGGCCGAGATCGACACGCGGGTTCGCGAGTGCCTCGAACTGGTCGGCCTGGCCGAGAAGATCGACACCTACCCGGCCCAACTCTCGGGCGGGCAGAAGCAGCGCGTGGCCATTGCCCGCGCGCTGGCGCCGCGCCCGCAGGTGCTGCTGTGCGACGAGCCGACCTCGGCGCTCGACTCCGAAACCACGCGCTCGCTGCTGGAAACGCTGCGCGACATCAACCAGAAGATCGGCGTGACCATCGTCATCGTCACGCACGAGCTGTCGGTGGTCGAGGTGCTGTGCCGCAACGTGGCCATCCTGGAGAAGGGCCGGCTGGTGGAGCAGTTCGCCGTGGAAGACGCGCCCAAGGCCGAGCGCAAGACGGCGCTGGGCCGCGAAATCGACGAGCTGGTGCGCCGCCGCGAACGCGATTCGCGCGAAGCCGCAGCCCTGCGCACCGCGCCGGGCCTCAACGCCCAGGAGCCCGCTTATGTTTGAGAACATCGCCCCCATCCTCCCCGAGCTGTGGATCGCCACGGGCCAGACTTTCATGATGCTGGCCATCGGCCTCTCGGCCGCGGTGCTCATCGGCGGGCCGCTGGGCATCCTGCTGTTCCTGCTGGGCCCGGGCCAGTCGCTGGAGAACAAGCCCGCGTTCCTGGTGCTGAACTGGATCGTGAACACGGTGCGGTCCTTTCCTTTCATCATCCTGCTGGTGGCGCTGGTGCCGTTCACGCGGGTGATCGCGGGCACGTCGATCGGGCCGCTGGCCGCGGCGGTGCCGCTGTCGTTCGCGGCCATTCCGTACCTGGCGCGCTTGGTCGACCAGTGCCTGCGCGAAGTGCCGCGCGGCGTGATCGAGGCGGCGCATGCCATGGGCGCCTCGGAGCTGCAGATCGTCTGGCGCGTGCTGCTGGTGGAGGCCCGTTCGGGCCTGGTGCTGGCGCTGACGGTGCTGGCCGTGAGCTTTCTCTCCTACTCGGCGGTGGCCGGCGTGGTGGGCGGCGGCGGCATCGGCGACCTGGCCATCCGCTACGGCTACTACCGTTTCCAGACCGACGTGATGGTGCTCACCGTGGCGCTGCTCGTGGTGCTGGTACAGATCCTGCAGTTCGTGGGCAACACCACGGCACGCAGGCTGGACAAGCGTTGATCTTTTTCTCTCTCTAGCTTTCTCTCCCTATCTCATGAAGACCGTTTTCCTGCGCCGTTCCGTTCTTGCCCTCTCGCTGGCTGCGCTGTCGCTTGGCGGCCTCTCGCTGCAGGCCCATGCGCAAGACCCCGCCAAGAAGAACCTGGTGATCGGCGGCACCGCCGGTTCCAACGCCGACCAACTCAAGGCCGGCATCGTGCCGATCCTCGAAAAGAAGGGCTACAAGGTCAAGCTGGTGGAGTTCAACGACTACGTGCAGCCCAACCTGGCACTGGCCCAGGGCTCGCTCGACGCCAATTTCTTCCAGCATCAGGTCTACCTGAAGAAGTTCGCCGCCGACCAGAAGCTGGACATCACCGAGCTGGTGCAGGGCCCGATCGCGCCCATGGGCGTGTACTCGACCAAGCGCAAGACGCTGGCCGAAGCCAAGGAAGGCGACCGCGTGACGCTGCCGAACGACCCGAGCAACCTGGCGCGCGCGCTGGTGCTGCTGGAGCAGAACAAGCTGGTCACCATCAAGGCCGGCGTGGACCCGATCCGCGCGTCTGAAAAGGACGTGGCCGAGAACCCGAAGAAGCTGAAGTTCATTCCGCTGGAAGCCGCGCAGCTGCCGCGCTCGCTGGGCGACACCGAGTACGCCATCGTCAACGGCAACTTCGCGATCTCGTCGGGCCTGAAGCTCACCGAGGCGGTGGTGCTCGAGAAGACGCCCGACTACTACCTGAATGTGGTCGCCGTGAAGACGGCCGACAAGAACACGCAGTGGGCCAAGGACATTGCCGAGGCCTACCGTTCGAAGGAATTCAAGGCGGTGGTCGACAGCAAGTTCCAGGGCTACGCCAAGCCCAGCTTCCTGCAATAACGCTTTCTTTCTCTCTTTCCCGACAAAGGACGCTCCCATGCCCGTTCTGGCCGTATTCGATGCCCAAGGAAGCTGGCGCGACACGCACGTGTGCGACGGCTGGATCACCGATCACCTGGCGGGGCAGGGCGTGAGCTGGGGGCGAGGCAAGAAGAAGGGGCAGCAGGTGCTCGACAGCGCCGGCCTGTTCTATTTGCCTGTCACCGACGGCTATCTGGGTTTGCTGGTCGAGGCCGGCGAGTGGGTGTCGGTGCCTGCGGACAAGCCGCATTTCTTCGATGCGGGCGAGGCAGAGTCTTTCGACGCCTTGCCGGCTTCGTTGCCGCTGTTCGAGGCCTTTGTCGAGGAAGTACTCTCTTTGACGGGCAACGACGCCGACGAGGAGTAAAGCGTCGCGTTGCTCCTTCCCCCTCTGGGGGAAGGCTGGGATGGGGGCACGACGGCGCTTGCAAAAGCTGGTGCCTATGCGTAGGCCGCATGCCCCCACCCCAGCCCTCCCCCAGCGGGGGAGGGAGAAAGAAAAAAACAGCGTTCCGGGCCCCGTATTGCTCCTTCCCCCTCTGGGGGAAGGCTGGGATGGGGGCACGACTGCGCTTGCAAGAGCTGGTGCATTTGCGTAGGCCGCGTGCCCCCACCCCGGCCCTCCCCCAGCGGGGGAGGGAGAAAGAAAAAACCAGCGCTCCGGGCCCCGTGTTGCTCCTTCCCCCTTTGGGGGAAGGCTGGGATGGGGGCACGACGGCGCTTGCAGAAGCTGGTGCATATGCGTAGGCCGCGTGCCCCCACCCCGGCCCTCCCCCAGCGGGGGAGGGAGAAATGCACATCAGGCCGCCAGCCGCTGCGCCGCCCGCCCCGCGGGCCGTGCCAGCCCGAGGTGATCACGCAACGTGCGCCCCTCGTACTCGGTGCGGAAGATCCCACGCTTCTGCAGGATCGGCACCACGCCGTCGACAAAGTCCTGCAGCCCATGCGGCAGCGCATCGGGCATCAGGTTGAACCCGTCCGCCGCACCGCCCTTGAACCAGTGTTCGATGTCGTCCGCAATCTGCTCCGGCGTGCCGACGATCACGCGGTGCCCGCCGCCGCCCGCGAGTTCGCGAATCAGCTGGCGCACCGTGTAGCCGTGCGTGCGGCCCGCTGCCGCCACCGCGTTGAAGAAGGTGTGGTTGCCGTTGCCATTGCCGGGCAAGGGCAGGTCTTCGGGCAGGCGCTCGTCGAGCTTCAACCGGTCGGGCGTGATGCCCAGCGTGCCGGCGATGCGCGTGAGGCTGTAGTCCCACGGAATCAGGTCGACCAGCTCGTCGCGGCGGCGGCGCGCCTCGGCCTCGGTGCTGCCGACGATGGTGGTCAGGCCCGCGAGCACCTTCACCGCGTCGGGCCCGCGGCCCAGTTCTGCCGCGCGTGTCTTCAGCGCGCGGGCATACGCCAGCGATTCCTCGAACGACTGCGAGGCCGAGAACACCGCCTCCGCATGGCGCGACGCCAGCTCGCGCCCGTCGGCCGAAGCGCCCGCCTGCACCAGCACCGGGTGGCCCTGCGGTGCGCGCGGCAGGTTCAGCGGGCCCTGCACCGCGAAGTGCTCGCCGCGGTGCGCAATGGCGTGCACCTTGGTCGGGTCGATGAAGCGGCCGGTGGCCTTGTCGCCGATGAAGGCGTCGTCTTCCCAGCTGTCCCACAGCGCCTTCACGATGTCGGTGAATTCCGAGGCGCGCGCGTAGCGCTTGGCATGGTCAGGCGTGGCGTCCAGGCCGAAGTTGCGCGCCGAGGGCAGGTCGGCCGTGGTCACCACGTTCCAGCCCGCGCGCCCGCCGCTCACATGGTCGAGCGTGGCGAAGCGGCGGGCGATGTTGTAGGGCTCGTTGTAGCTGGTCGAGGCGGTCGCGATCAGGCCGATGTGCGTCGTGGCCGCGGCCACGCAGGCCAGCAGAATGGTCGGCTCCAGCGCGGTGATCGGGCGAAAGTGAATCTGGTCGACGATGGCCGCGTTGTCCGCGAGGAACACCGCGTCGAGCTTGCCCGCTTCCGCAATCTGCGCCGTGCGGATGTAGTGCTGGATGTCGGCAAAGGCCCAGGGGTCGCTCTCGGGCAGGCGCCAGGCCGAGGGCACGAAGCCCGAATGCAGGATGTTGACGTTCAGGTGCAGCTGGCGCGGCCGAGGGGACGTGGGGCTGTGGGGGTTCGAAGCGCTCATTGGGCGAAGTAGTCGGGCAGCCGGTAGCCGGCCCAGGTCGGGTTGGCCTTGAAGAAGCGCTGGAACTCGGGCGACTGGTAGGCGGCGGCAATGTCTTTTGCGAACTTCGCGTTCTCGTTGCTGCGCTTGACGGCCACCACGTTCACGTAGGGCAGGGTCATGTCTTCGAGCTTCAGCGCTTCGGTGAGCTTCAGCCCCGAAGCCACGGCAAAGTTGCCTTGCACGGCAGCGATGTCGCTGTCGGCCAGCGAACGCGGTGCCTGCGCGGCGTCCAGCGGCACCAGCTTCAGCCGCTTGGGGTTGTCGACCACGTCGCGCTCCGACACGGCGAGCGGGCTCACGCCCTGCTTCAGCGTGACCCAGCCGACGGCCGCAAGGATGTTGAGCGCGCGCGCCGCGTTCACCGGGTCGGCGGGCAGCGTGACGGTGGCGCCGTCGGGCACCGCGTCGAGCGACTTGTGGCGCTGCGAGTACAGGCCCATGGGCGGCGTCGGCACATGCACGATCGGCACCAGGTCGAAGTTCTGCTGCTTGTTGGTGGCGTTGAGGTACAGCGTGTGCTGGAAGATGTTGGCGTCGATCTGCCCGCGCTCCACGGCGTCATTGGGCTGCACGCCCTGGCTGAACTCGACGTACTTGACGCTGTAGCCCAGCTTCTTCAGCTGGGGCTCGATGCCGTTTGTGAAGGCGTCGCGATAGGGGCCGGGCATGAAGCCCACGCGCAGGTCGGCGGCCTGGGCGGACACGTGCAGCAGCAGGCTCAGGGCGAGGCCGCCCAGCAAAGGCACGGACCAGCGCGCCAGCAAGGGCGCGCGCGAAGAAATACGCATAGCAGGCAACTCCGGGGAGGCAAGAGAGCTGCGCACTCTAGGGCGCGGTGACTGCGCCGCGAACGAAGATTCGCGCGCTTGGATATCCGCTCGCCGAATATCGGCGGCGCTGGCCCTCGCGCTTTCTTTGGGAAGTCGGCGAAGCGGCCCGCGGCCGAGCCGGCTTCAGCCTGCGGTGAATTCCTCGATCATCCGCGCCACGCGCTGCGGCTGGTCGTGGTGCAGCATGTGGCCCGCGTCCTCCAGCCGCTCGATGCGCGCGGTGGGCACGGACTTCAGCCGCTCGTGGAATTCGTCGAGCGTGTAGCGGTTCTTCCACCAGCCCTGCAGGCTGTCGTCCGAGGCCTCGACCATCAGCAGCGGCGCGGTGATGCGCGCATAGAGCGCCAGCGTCTCGTCGACGCGGAAGATGTGGGCGTTGACGATCTTGTGCGCCGGGTCGCCCAGGATCTGCCAGCGCTCGCCGCCGTCGGGCTGCCCGTGGTTCACCGACCAGTGGCTGGCGAGCCAGTTGGCCTTGTCGGGCGTGAGGCGGGGGTTGGTCTTCATGAGGCGGCGTGCCACGCCGTCCACGGCCGGGTAGCCGGCCAGCGCCATTTCGCCGCGGTGCAGGCGCTTGAGCTCGTCGATCCACTGGCCGTAGCGCGCGGGCGCTTCCTCGGGCTTGCGCGCGGGCATGCCGAAGCCTTCGAGGTTGACGAGGCGGCGGATGCGCTCGGGGCGCACGCCGGCGTAGTGCATGACGACGTTGCCGCCCATGCTGTGGCCGACGAGGTCGACGGGCCTGGCGCTCTCGCCTTCGCCCGCGTAGTGATCGAGCAGCCATTCGAGGTCGGCCAGGTAGTCGGCGAGCCAGTAGTTGTCGACGCCGCCGCCTTCGGTCAGGCCGAAGCCGCGCCAGTCGGGGGCGATGATGAAGCGGTCTTCTTCCATGGCGTCGACCACGAACTGCCACGAAGCCGCGACGTCCATCCAGCCGTGCACGAGCACGAGCGGCGGGCGCGCGTCGCAGGGCTGGCCCCACAGGCGCACGTGGTAGCTGAGGTTGCGCACGGGCACGAATTCACTGCGGGAGGGGCGGAGGGCTTGGTACATGGCGACCGATGATAAGGAGGCCTTTGTGCCGGCGCAGTCCGCCACACGACAGCTGCGGGGCGCGAGGTGCTCGGGTTTTGCGCCGGCGGCCAGCAGCTTGCCGGCGAGGGCGGTAGCATCCCGCGCATGAAAAAGATCCAACTCGGTCAAAGCGACCTGCACGTCACCCCGATCTGCCTCGGCACGATGACCTTCGGCGAACAGGTGGACGAGCCCACCTCCCATGCCATCCTGAGCCGCTCGCTCGAGCGCGGCGTCGACTTCATCGACACCGCCGAGATGTATTCGGTGCCCACCCGCAAGGAAACCTACAGCGTCACGGAAACCATCATCGGCAACTGGTTCGCCGCCAACCCCGGCGCGCGCGAGAAGCTGGTGCTGGCCACCAAGGTGGCCGGCCCCTCGCGCAACATGCCCTGGGTGCGCGAAGGCACCGGCATGACGCCCGCCGACATCGAGGCCTCGTGCAACGCGAGCCTGAAGCGCCTGAAGACCGACGTCATCGACCTGTACCAGATCCACTGGCCCGAGCGCCATGTGCCGGTGTTCGGCGCCATGTACTACGACCCGGCGAAGGAAAGCTCCAAGACGCCGATTCACGACCAGCTCGAGGCGCTGGGCAAGCTGGTGAAGGCGGGCAAGGTGCGCGCCATCGGCCTGTCGAACGAAACCCCGTATGGCGTGCACGAGTTCGTGCGCGTGGCCGAGCAGCATGGCCTGCCGCGCGTGGCCACGGTGCAGAACGTGTACAGCCTCGTGAGCCGCGCCCACGAAAACGGGCTGGACGAGACCATGCACCGCCTGAAAGTGTCGCTGCTGGCCTACTCGCCGCTGGCCTTCGGCCTGCTCACGGGCAAGTACGACCAGAGCGGCATCGACGGCCCCGACGCACCGAAGGGCGCGCGCATTTCGAGCTACGAGTCGGTGCGCAAGCAGCGCTGGGGCAAGCCCGATTCGCTGCGCGCCGCCAGGCGCTACAACCAGCTCGCCCGCGACAATGGCCTGACGCCCACGCAGCTGGCGCTGGCCTTCTGCTACACGAAGTGGCAGGTCGCGAGCACCATCATCGGGGTGACCTCGGTGGCGCAGCTGGAGGAAGACCTGGACGCGTACGGCACCACGCTGTCGCCGGAGATCCTGGCCGAGATCGACAAGATCCGGCTGGAAATCCGCGACCCGGCAGCGTGAGCAAAAAGACGCACGTGTCCGAGACGCCCGCAACGCAGCTGTTGCGGGCGCACAAGGTCGCGTTCACCGAGCATCCCTACGAGTACATGGAACACGGCGGCGCCCAACGCGGCGCCGAGATGCTGGGGCTCGACCCGTTCACCGTCATCAAGACGCTGGTCATGCAGGACCAGGACGCCAAGCCGCTCATCGTGCTGATGCACGGCAACCGCACGGTGTCGACCAAGAACCTGGCGCGGCAGATCGGCGCCAAGTCGGTCGAGCCGTGCAAGCCCGAGATGGCGCAGCGCCACAGCGGCTACATGGTGGGCGGCACCTCGCCTTTCGGCACGCGGCGCGAGATGCCGGTGTACGTGGAAGCGACAGTGCTTGAGTTGCCGCGGATCGTGCTCAACGGCGGGCGGCGCGGCTACCTGATCGGCATCGATCCGCGGGTGTGCGTGGAGCTGCTGGGCGCCAAGCCCGTGCAATGTGCGCTGGCAGAATAGCCGGCGCCATGACGCACCCGCCTTCCGACTTCTTCCCCTCTCGACGGGCCGCGAACCCGGGCCAGGGTGCATCGTTCGAGATGTCGTACCGCAACGACGAGCGCAGCTGGAGCGAGACGGTCGACCTGTCGGCCATGCTGCTCGAAGCGCTCGCGGCGCGGGGCCATGAGGGTCGGCTCGAACGCGAGGGCTGGGTCGTGCTGCCTGACGGGCTCTGGCTGCTGCCGCAGATACTGAGCCTTTCGGTCGAAGGCGGCGGCAAGGCCAGCAGCTCCACCACCATCGAGGTGGCGCATGCGCAACTGCTGCCGGGCGGCACCTTCGAGTTCCAGCATTCCGCCGGCGATACGGCCGCCGACACACTCACCCGCGGCTTCGACCTGTGGGCCCAGGTCGACCTGGTGGTGTACCAGGACGCCCTGCGCAAGGACCTGGGCCACTGCACGTCGATGGACATGAGCTGGCAGGAAGGCCGCGCGCGGCGCGTGCTCTTCGGGCCCGTGGCGCACCGTGTGGCCCACCCCGAAGTCGAGGCGCACGAAGAACACCCGTTCTGCCCGTGCTGCCTGTTCACCAACACCTGGGACGCCTTCACGCCGCTGCTCGAATCGGACGCGGTGCACGGCGTGCGCCTGTATGCCGCGCGCGACGCGCAGGGCGAGGTGCAGGCCGACTGCCGCGTCGACGGCGAAGACTGGCCGGCCGGCGCCGAGGCGCTGCGCGCCTATGTGACACAGTGGCCCGACCGCGGCCTGGAGTTTCGCAAGCAGTATGTTGTGATCCAATCGCCGCCCCAGGCGGTCGTCGCCGAATAAGAACAACTTTTCCCCGCGGAGTGCCGTCTTGAGTTTCACCTTGCCTTCCCTCATTGCCATCGTGGCGTCCTACCTGATCGGTTCGCTGTCCTTCGCGGTCATCGTGAGCAAGGCGCTCGGCATGGCCGACCCGCGCAGCTACGGCAGCAAGAACCCCGGCGCCACCAACGTGCTGCGCTCGGGCAACAAGGGCGCGGCGCTGGCCACGCTGCTGCTCGATGCGCTCAAGGGCTGGGTGCCGGTGTTCCTCATTCACCAGTTCGGCGCGCAGTGGGGCCTGGGCGCCGGCGTGGCCGCGCTCGCGGGCCTGGCGGCGTTTCTCGGGCACCTGTACCCGGTGTTCTTCGGCTTCCAGGGCGGCAAGGGCGTGGCGACCGCGGCGGGTGTGCTGGTGGGCATCGCGCCCTGGCTGGGGCTGGCGACGGGCCTGACCTGGCTGATCGTTGCGGTGTTCTTCCGCTACTCGTCGCTGTCGTCGCTGGCGGCGGCCTTCTTCGCGCCGGCCTACTACCTGATAGGCGGCAACATTGCATGGCCACTCGACCGCACGGTGCTGATTGCGATCATCATCATGAGCTTGCTGCTGTTCTGGCGGCACCGCGAAAACATCCGCCGGCTCGCGGCCGGCACGGAGTCGAAGCTCGGCGCCAAGAAAAAATCGAACTGAAGGAACACACCATGGCCACCATCACCCGCCACCACGTCGGTCCCCGCCTCTCGGAAACGGCCGTGCACAACGGCACCGTCTACCTCGCCGGCCAGGTGCCCGACGACACCGCCGAAGACATTCGCGGCCAGACCGCGCAGGTGCTCGCCATGGTCGACCGGCTGCTGGCCGAGGCCGGCAGCGACAAGTCGCGCATTCTCTCGACGCAGATCTTCCTGGCCGACATCGGCGACATCACGGCCATGAACGAGGTGTGGGACGCGTGGATTCCGGCCGGCAACACGCCGCCGCGCGCGACGGTGCAGGCCAAGATGGCCAACGCGGCCTACAAGATCGAGATCGTGGTGACGGCCGCGCAGGCCTGAAGGAAGCGCCGGCGCGCTCAGTACCGCTTTTCAGTACCGCTTTTCGAGGACCATCTGGTCCGCGTCGCGGCGCATCGAGAAGCGGTTGATGAAGCTGTTGCCCAGCAGCACGAAGGGCATGGACTCCGGCGAGACGACGGCGTCGATGTCGTACACCTCCACGTCGCCCACGCGCACAGACTGCACGCGCAGCCTGTAGCCCTGCGTCGTGCCGTTGGCGGTGCCGATCTGCACGCGCTGGCCCTTGGTGTAGTCGAGCCCGATGCGCTGGGCATCGGCCATCGACAGTGCGATCGAGGTCGCACCCGTGTCGAGCATGAAGGTCACCGGCCGGCCGTTGATGGCGCCCTGCGTCATGAAGTGCCCGCGGCTGTCTGCCGTCAGCACCACGCGGCTGCCGCCACCGCCCGTGGCAGCCCCGCCGCCGATGCTGACCGGCGTGTCCATCCGCAGGTTGACGCGCTTGCCTTCGAGCTCGACCACCGCCTGCTCGGCCTGCAGCGACACGAGCTTCACGCCCTGGTAGCTCTCGCCGACCGCCACGGTCTTGGGCGCATTGCCGTTCACGATCAGGATCGCGCGGCTGCCGATGCTGCCCGTCAGCGTGACCGAGCTGGCGGCATGCGCCACGGCAGCGGCAGCCATCAGCTGCGCTGCAACTGCCGCAAGCAGCAGCCGCTTCGCACCAGCGTGCGCTTTCATGCAGCGGGGTTCAGTCGCGAAAGTTGTTGAAGGACAGCGGCATGTCGGGCACGTCCTTCTTGATGAGGGCCATGGCGGCCTGCAGGTCGTCGCGCTTGGCGCCGGTGATGCGCACCGCATCGCCCTGGATCGCGGCCTGCACCTTGAGCTTGCTGTCCTTGATGATGCGGGTGATCTTCTTGGCCTGCTCGCTCTCGATGCCGCTCTTGACCTTGATGACCTGCTTGACCTTGTCGCCGCCCATCTTCTGGACGTCGCCCTTGTCGAGAAAGCGCACGTCCACGCTGCGCTTGGTGAGCTTGCTGCGCAGGATGTCTTCGACCTGCACGAGCTGGAACTCGGCGTCACCGATCATGGTGATCTCCTTGTCCTTGAGATCGACCGCGGCGGCGGTGCCCTTGAAATCGAAGCGCGTGCCGATTTCCTTGGCGGTGTTCTCGACCGCGTTCTTCACTTCGGGCAGGTTGGGCTCGCAGACGGTATCGAAAGACGGCATGGACTCTCTCCTGAATTCACTTGTGCTGGATGCGACAATTCTCCCATGATCGTGGAGTCCAATGTCCCGCTGCAGCCCTACAACAGCTTCGGCATCGTCGCGCGTGCACAGCATCTTGCGCGCATTGCGCATGAGGCCGACCTGGCCGCGCTGAGCACTGACGCGCAATGGCGTGCAGTGCCGCGTTTCGTGCTCGGCGGCGGCAGCAACATCGTCATCACCGGGGACGTCAAGCAACTGGTGCTGAAGGTCGAAATCAAGGGCCTGCGGCTGGTCGAGGAGAGCGAGCGTGCCTGGATCGTGGAGGCCGGTGCCGGCGAAGTCTGGCACGACGCGGTCGAATGGATGGTGCGCAACGGCTACCCCGGCCTCGAAAACCTTGCGCTCATTCCCGGCACGGTGGGCGGTGCGCCGGTGCAGAACATCGGCGCCTACGGCGTCGAGCTCCAGGACCGCTTCGATTCGCTCGACGCCTACGACCTGGAAACGGGCCGCAGCTTCACGCTCGACGCCGCGCAGTGCGCCTTCGGCTACCGCGATTCGGTGTTCAAGCACGTGCGCGGCGGGCCGAACGACTTCGGCCTTGCCGGCCGCGCGGTCATCACCCGGGTGCGCTTTCGTCTGCCCAAGCTGTGGAAGGCGGTGGTCGGCTACTTCGACCTGGAACGCAAGATGGAAGAAACCGGCAACTTCACGCCGAGCGCCCAGGACGTGTTCGACTGGATCTGCGCCATTCGCCGCGCCAAGCTGCCCGACTGGCGCGTGCTGGGCAACGCCGGCAGCTTCTTCAAGAACCCGACGGTCACGCCCGAGCAGTGCGCCGACATCATCGCGCGCGACCCCAAGATCGTGCACTACCCGATGGACGACGGCAGCATCAAGCTGGCGGCCGGCTGGCTCATCGACGCCTGCGGCTGGAAGGGCAAGTCGGTGGGCAATGCCGGCGTGTACGAGCGGCAGGCGCTGGTGCTGGTGAACCGCGGCGGCCGCGAGAACCCGGTGACGGGCGGCGAGGTGATGACCCTGGCCAAGGCCATCCAGACCAGCGTTTACGAGCGCTTCGGCATCCGGCTGGAGCCGGAGCCGGTGGTCGTCTGACCCCCTGACGCTGCCGGCATGGACCTCGACTTCCTGCACCTGAACTTCCGCCGGCGCATCGGCGCGCTGGTATGGGCCCGGCGCGCGGTGCTTTTGGCGGCGCTGCTGGCGGTGTTGCTGAGTTCGCGCCGCTTTGGCGTGACGGTGACTGTGATCGTGGTGGCGGTGCTGTTCGCGGCCGTGCTCAAGTTCCTCGAGACCAGCCTGCGGCGGCAGTTCATCCGCGAGGCGCGGCTGCCGCCGTTCCTGATCGGCAAGCTTCAGCAGGCCCATCCGCAGCTGAGCCGCCGCGACGCTGAACTGGTGCTGCGCGGCCTGCGGCAGTTCTTCATGTCGCACCTGCGCAGCAACCGAAAGTTCGTCGCCATGCCCTCGAAGGTGGTCGACACGGCGTGGCATGAGTTCATCCTGCATACCCAGGGCTACCAGAACTGGTGCAAGGCCGCCTTCGGGGGCATGCTGCACCACAGCCCGGCCGAGGTGCTGGGGCGCGACCCGAAGCGCAACGACGGCCTGCGCCGCACCTGGTACTGGGCCTGCAAGGAGGAAAGCATCGACCCGCGCAACCCGGCGCGGCTGCCGCTGCTGTTTGCGCTGGACGTCAAGTTCGCGATAGCCGGTGGCTTTCACTACGTGCCCGACTGCCGTGCGGTGGAGCGCCACATCGGCTCGGACGCCCAGTGCGGCACCAGCTTCGGCGAATCGTCGTCCGACGGGGGAAGCTCGGGCGATGCGGGCGGCTTCGGCGGCAGCGAGTCGGGCAGCAGCAGCGACGGCGGTGGCGGCTCGAGCGACGGCGGGGGGGCGAGCGGCGATTCTTCCGGCTGTGGCGGTGGTTGCGGCGGCGGCGGTGGCGGAGACTGATCTTCGCCGGCGCAAAGAAAAACGGGCCCCGCGGGGCCCGTTGTCTTTGATGCTGAAATCAGCGCGCGATCAGCTGTCCTGGCCGTCGTTGGTCAGCTTCGGCAGCGACGCGCCTTCGCTCGACGTCAGCAAGCCGACGCGGGTGTAGATCGCCAGCTTTTCGCGCGTGTCGACGATGTCGAGGTTGCGCATGGTGAGCTGGCCGATGCGGTCCAGCGGCGTGAACGCGCCTTCGACCTTTTCCATGCTCAGGCGCTCGGGCTTGTACGTGAGGTTGGCCGACTCGGTGTTCATGATCGAGTAGTCGTTGCCGCGGCGCAGCTCGACCGTCACTTCGCCGGTGATGGCGCGCGCCACCCAGCGTTGCGCCGTCTCGCGCAGCATGATGGCCTGCGGGTCGAACCAGCGGCCCTGGTACAGCAGGCGGCCCAGCCGGCGGCCGTTGTCGCGGTACTGCTCGATGGTGTCTTCGTTGTGGATGCCGGTGACCAGTCGCTCGTAGGCGATGAACAGCAGCGCCAGGCCCGGGGCCTCGTAGATGCCGCGGCTCTTGGCCTCGATGATGCGGTTCTCGATCTGGTCGCTCATGCCCAGGCCGTGGCGGCCGCCGATGCGGTTGGCTTCCAGGATCAGCTCGACCAGGTTCGAATAGCGCACGCCGTTCAGCGCAACGGGCACGCCTTCTTCGAAGCGCACCGACACCGTTTCGCGCTTGACCTCGACCTCGTCCTTCCAGAAGGCCACGCCCATGATGGGCTGCACGATCTGGATGCCGCTGTTCAGGTGCTCGAGGTCCTTGGCCTCGTGGGTGGCGCCGAGCATGTTCGAGTCGGTCGAATAGGCCTTCTCGGACGACATCTTGTAGGCGAAGCCGGCCTTCTGCATGAATTCGGACATCTCGGTGCGGCCGCCGAGCTCGTCGATGAAGACCTGGTCGAGCCAGGGCTTGTAGATCTTCAGGTTGGGGTTGGTCAGCAGGCCGTAGCGGTAGAAGCGCTCGATGTCGTTGCCCTTGTAGGTGCTGCCGTCGCCCCAGATGTGGACGTCGTCTTCCTTCATGGCCGACACCAGCATGGTGCCCGTCACCGCGCGGCCCAGCGGCGTGGTGTTGAAGTAGGTCACGCCGGCGGTGGTCACGTGGAAGGCGCCGGCCTGCAGTGCGGCGATGCCTTCGTTGGCCAGCTGCACGCGGCAGTCGATCAGGCGGGCGTTCTCGGCGCCATAGAGCATCGCCTTGCGCGGGATCTCGTCGTAGTCGGGCTCGTCGGGCTGGCCGAGGTTGGCGGTGTAGGCGTAGGGAATGGCGCCCTTGTTGCGCATCCAGTGGAGCGCCGCGCTGGTGTCCAGGCCGCCCGAGAAGGCGATGCCGACCTTCTGGCCGGCGGGAACGTTTTGGAGGATGGTCGACATGATGGGAGTTCCGTTGGTGGTGGCGCGGTTCAATGGTTCATGACATTCGTGGCACGACTCTCGCTCCGTGCCGTGGATACCGTGGAACCGGCTTCGCCGGGCCACTGGTATCGCCCCCTGCAAGGGGGGTGGAGAAGCGACACGAAGTGCGCGAAGCCTGGGGGTTTACCCAAAATGGCAGATGTAGCTGTAGGGCTCGCCGCTCACGCGGATCTGGAAGCTCGAGTTGCCGGGAATGCTGAATTTCTGGCCGGGGCCCGAGGCGACCCACTCGGTGGTGCCCGCAAGCTGGTATTCGCAGCTGCCGCCGGCGCATTCCATGATTTCAGGGGCGCCGGTGTTGAAGGTGAGGGTGGACGGCAGGATCACGCCGACCGATTTCTTGGTGCCGTCCGCCAGCGTGAGGTTGTGGCTCACGCACTTGCCGTCGAAGTACACATTGGCCTTGGTGGCCACGGTGGCGCTGTTGATTGTGTCGGTAGTCGTCGTCATTGGGTGGCGCCGGCGCCATGGCGGTCGGCGAATCGAGGACGCACCGCACCAGCGGCGCACCCGTCAAGGGTTGGAAAAGTCCTCGATTTTAGGGGCTGGGCCGGCCAGCGCGGCCGGCCGGCGGCTCAGCGGTGCCAGCCGCCGCGGTAGCCGCCGTACCCGCGATAGCCGCCACCCCAGCCGCGCGAGTAGCCCAGGTTCAGCGAAATGCCGACTGGCGGGTAGACGTAAGGGTAGCCGTAGGCATAGCCCGGATCGACGTAGACCGGGGCGGGTGCGTACACCGGCGCCGGCCGCACGTAGACGGGAGGAGGTCCGCCCGCGCCGACCACCACGCCGGGTTCGGGCACCACGTTGTCCCAGGGCGAGCCGCCGGACTGCTGCGGATAGCCGCCGTTGCTGGCCTCGACCGGGTAGGTCTGCACCTGCGCTTGCGGCGCCACCGCCGAGGTCGTCACGCCGTAACCGCTGGCCTGGATCGGGATGGTCGCGCCGGGCCGGCTGTTCATGCGGGTGGTGTATTGCTGCCCGTTGTACTCGTAGGTGACGTTGTAGCTGACGTCGCTGCCGGTGGTTTCACGGAGGGGGGTGGCCGAGATCACCCGCGCCTGGACGACCTGTCCCTGTGGCTGGGCATGCACGAGGCCGGTGCCCGCCGCGAGTGCGCCGGCCACGGAAAGGCCGGCGAGAGTGCGAAAAGCGAGTTTGTTCATGGTGTGTCTCTCCTGCGGATGGCGGTTGGAGGTGCTTCGACCGGGCGGGTTCCGGGGTTTACACGGCGTTGACAGCCCAGGCTTCGGCGTCGAATCCGGTGGTTACCGCTTTTTTCGGACCCCAGTCGACCACGGGGCGCTTGATCAGGCTGGGGTTGGCCAGCAGCACCGGGCGGGCGGACGCGGCGTCGACCACGGCCTGGCGGGCGGCTTCGTCCAGCTTGCGCCAGGTGGTGCCCTTGCGGTTGACCAGCGCCTCCCAGCCGGGCTTCTTCAGCCATTGGTCGAGCTGGGCCTCGGGCACGCCCTGTTTCTTGAAATCGTGGAAGGTGTAGGCGACGCCGTGTTCTTCGAGCCAGGTGCGGGCGCGCTTGACGGTGTCGCAGTTCGGGATGCCGTATAGGGTTGTCATGGACGCCATGATGCCGCGATCGTCGGGTCGGCGACAATGCCCGCCTCCATGGAAACCCTTAACGACTGGCTCGCTCGCGCCGAGCAACTGCACCCAAAGAACATCGAGCTCGGGCTCGAGCGCGCCAAAGAGATGGCGCAGCGCCTCGGCCTGCGCTTCGGCTGCCCCGTCATCACGGTGGCGGGCACCAACGGCAAGGGCTCGACCTGCGCCATGCTCGAATCGATCCTGACGCATGCGGGCTACCGTACGGCCGTGTTCACCTCGCCCCACCTGGTGCGCTTCGAGGAGCGGCTGCGGCTCAAGGGCGAAGCCGTCGATGCTGCCAAATTGATAGCAAGCTTCGAAGTGGTGGAGCAGGCGCGCGGCGAATTGAGCCTCACCTATTTCGAGTTCACGACGCTCGGCATCCTGCACTGCATGATCGAGGAAAAGCCCGACGTGGCGATCCTCGAAGTCGGCCTGGGCGGGCGGCTCGACGCCGTCAACATCATCGACGCCGACTGCGCGGTCATCACCAGCATCGACCTCGACCACATGGAGTACCTCGGGCCCGACCGCGAGAGCATCGGCTTCGAAAAGGCCGGCATCTTGCGCCCCGGCAAGCCCGCCATCGTGAGCGACCCGATGCCGCCGCAGAGCGTGATCGACCATGCGAACGCCATCGGCGCCGACCTGTGGCGCTTCGGCACGGACTTCAACGTGTCGGGCGACAAGCAGCAGTGGGGCTGGTCGGGGCGCGGGCGGCGCTACAGCGGGCTGGCCTATCCGGCGCTGCGCGGCGCCAACCAGCTCATCAATGCGGCGGGCGTGCTCGCGGCGCTCGAGGCGGTACGGCCCCAGTTGCCGATCACGGCGCAGGCCGTGCGCAGCGGGCTGGCCATGGTCGAGCTGCCGGGCCGCTTCCAGATCGTGCCGGGCGAACCCACGCTGGTGCTCGACGTGGCCCACAACGCGCACGCCGTGGCCGCACTGGCCGAAAACCTCGACGCGATGGGTTTCTACCCGACCACGCACGGCGTGTTCGGCGTCATGGCGGACAAGGACCTCGCGCCGATCCTGGCGCGCATCGGGCCGCTGATCGACCGCTGGTACTTCACCGACCTGCCCACGCCGCGCGCGGCCAAGGGCGCCGATCTGCTGGCCGCCTGGCAGGCGCAGAACACGCGCGCCGATGCCTCCGGCAGCGTGCATGCGGGCCCGATGGACGCGTTGCGCGCAGCCATCGAGCACGCAGACCCCGCTGATAGAATCGTCGTCTTCGGATCGTTCTTCACCGTCGGTGGCGTGCTCGAAAACGGCACCCCCCGCCTGCAAGCCAAACACCTGCTGCCGGGCGGCTGATCGCCGGGCTGTCCACACACCCATCCGGCACCATCGGGCACACCTCGCTGCACTCCTCCAGGGATCGAACTTCATGGCGTTTTTCAAGTTCCGCACGCGCGGCCCACAAGGCAACGAAGGACGCAGCGCACCGGCTGCCGTGCCGGCGGAAAGTGTCGAATCCATGCGTCGGCGTGCGCGCCACCGGCTGCTCGGCGCCGCGGTGCTGGTGCTGCTCGGCGTGATCGGTTTTCCGCTGCTGTTCGACACCCAGCCACGCCCCGTGTCGGTCGACATTCCCATCGAGATTCCCGACCGCAACAAGGTCAAGCCGCTGCCCGTGCCTGCCACGCCGGCGCCCGCGACGAGCACCGCCCCGGCCGCGCCCGACAACGCGTCGCGCGTGGCCTCGGCCGGCGGCATGATCACCGAGTCTGCCGACGGCACCGAGATCGATACCGGCAAGCCGGTCGCCAGCACGCCCGCTCCGGCCGCCCCGGTGGAACGCAAGCCCGATCCCAAGCCGGAACCGAAACCGGAACCGAAGCCCGAACACAAGCCTGAACCCAAACCCGAGCCCAAGCCCAAGCCGGAACCCAAGCCTGAGCCGAAGCCCGAGCCAAAGCCCAAGTCGGCTGCCACCGCAGACGACGGCGCGCGTGCCCGTGCGCTGCTCGAAGGCAAGCCCGCGACCGCTGCCGCCGCCGCACCCAAGGCCGGCGACGAAGCCGCCGGCCGCTTCGTGGTGCAGGTCGGCGCGTTCGCCGATGCGGACAAGGCGCGCGAAGTACGCCAGAAGCTCGAGCGGGCCGGCCTGAAGACCTATGTGCACGTGGCCAAGACGGCCGACGGCGAACGCACGCGTGTGCGTGTCGGCCCGTTCGCCTCGCGTGCCGAGGCCGACCGCGCCGCCGAGAAGGTCAAGGGCTTGTCTTTGGCGGCCGCGATCCTCACGTTGTAAGCCAGCGTCACCGCCTGTCGCCGTGGCCTTGCTCGACTGGATTGCCGTCGCACTCATCGGGGTGTCGATGCTCTTCGGCCTGATGCGCGGGCTGGTGTTCGAAGTGATTTCGCTGATCGGCTGGGTGGCCGCCTTCATCGCCGCCCAATGGCTGGCTTCCGGTGTGGCGGCATGGTTGCCGTTCGGCGATCCGCAGGCGGCGTGGCGCTATCCGCTGGCCTTCGTGCTGGTGTTCGTGGCCGTGGCGTTCGGCGTGGGCCTGGTGGCCGCGCTGACGCGAAAGCTGATCACGGTCGTGGGTCTGCGGCCGGTGGACCGGATTTTGGGAGCGGCGTTCGGCGCGGCGCGGGGTGCTGTGGCCCTGCTCGTGCTGGCCGTTGTTGTTCATTTGCTGGTGTTGAGCGACAGTGCCTGGTGGCACGAATCGCGCAGCGCCGTTGTTCTCGATGCGGCATTGCAGGGCCTGAAACCCGCGCTGCCTGAAAAGTTGGCAAGCTACCTGCCCTGAGAGGAATCGTTCATGTGTGGAATCGTCGGCGTTGTCAGCAACGCACCCGTCAACCAGTTGCTCTATGACGCACTGCTGCTGCTGCAGCATCGCGGCCAGGATGCGGCTGGCATCGTCACCTTGCTTGAGCGCAAGTTCTTCATGCACAAGGCCAAGGGCATGGTGCGCGACGTGTTCCGCACGCGCAACATGCGCGCCTTGCCGGGCAACGTGGGCCTGGGCCAGGTCCGCTACCCGACCGCCGGCAATGCGTACAGCGAGGAAGAGGCGCAGCCCTTCTACGTGAACGCGCCCTTCGGCATCGTGCTGGTGCACAACGGCAACCTGACCAACGCCCATGCGCTGCGTTCGGAGCTGTTCTCCACCGACCACCGCCACACCAACACCGAGAGCGACTCCGAAGTGCTGCTCAACGTGCTGGCGCACGAGCTGGAGCGCTCGTCGCGCGGCGTGCCGCTGCACCCGGCCGAGGTGTTTGCCGCGGTCAAGAACATGCACAAGCGCCTGCGCGGCTCGTACGCCGTGGTGTCGCTCATTGCCGGCCACGGCCTGCTCGCCTTCCGCGACCCGTACGGCATTCGCCCGCTGTGCATGGGCCGCAGCGCCGACGGCGCCGTCATGGTGGCCAGCGAATCGGTCGCGCTCGAAGGCTCCGGCCATGTGTTCGAGCGTGACATCGCGCCCGGCGAGGCGGTGTTCATCGACCTCGAGGGCAAGGTGCATTCGATGCAGTGCGCCGAATCGCCGTCGCTCAACCCTTGCATCTTCGAATTCGTGTACCTCGCGCGTCCGGACTCGGTGCTCGACGGCATCTCGGTCTACCAGGCGCGCCTGAACCTCGGCGAAACGCTGGCCAAACGCGTGGTGTCCACCGTGCCGCCGAACCAGATCGACGTGATCATTCCTATCCCCGAATCGAGCCGCCCGAGCGCCACCCAGCTCGCGCACCTGCTGGGCGTGCCGTACCGCGAAGGCTTCGTGAAGAACCGCTACGTGGGCCGCACCTTCATCATGCCGGGGCAGGGCGTGCGCAAGAAGTCGGTGCGCCAGAAGCTCAACGTGATCGCCAGCGAATTCAAGGGCCGCAACGTGCTCCTGGTCGACGACTCGATCGTGCGCGGCACCACCAGCCAGGAGATCGTTCAGATGGCGCGCGACGCCGGTGCCCGCAAGGTGTACCTCGCCAGCGCCGCGCCGCCGGTGCGCTACCCCAACGTCTACGGCATCGACATGCCGACCAAGGGTGAACTGGTGGCGCACGACCGCACCATCGAAGAGATCCGCCAGCTGATCGGCTGCGACGCGCTGATCTACCAGGACGTCGACGCCATGAAGCGCGCCATCGGCTCGCTCAACTCCAAGCTCGACGGCTTCGACGCCTCGTGCTTCGACGGCGTGTACGTGACCGGCGACATCGACACCGAAGCCATCTCGCGCATGAACGGCAACCGTCCCCGCATCGAAGAGACCGAAGAAGACTCTTCGCGCCTCGCACTGCCCAACTTCAGCGAGTGAGTGTCGAAGTGACCGACGAACGAACCCTGCCGCCCGGCCTGCACCGCGACACGCTCGCGCTGCGCAGCGGGCTGGCGCCGAGCCAGTACGGCGAACATTCCGAAGCGCTGTTCCTCACGAGCGGCTTTGTGCAGCCCGACGCCGAAACCTCGGCGCGCCGCTTTGCGGGCACCGAGGCGGGCTTCACCTACTCGCGCACCTCCAACCCCACGGTGACGAGCTTCGAGCAACGCCTGGCGGCGCTCGAAGGCACCGAGGCCGCCATCGGCGCCTCGACCGGCATGGGCGCCATCCTCATGATGTGCATGGGCCTGCTGAAGGCCGGCGACCACGTGATCTGCTCGCGCTCGGTGTTCGGCTCCACGCTGAACCTGTTCGGCAAGGAGTTCGCCAAGTTCGGCGTGGAGACCACTTTCGTGTCGCAGACCGACGTGGGCGAATGGCGCGCCGCGATGAAGCCCAACACCAGGCTGCTGTTCGCCGAAACGCCGACCAATCCGCTCACCGAGGTGTGCGACATCCGGGCGCTGGCCGACCTGGCGCATGGTGCGGGCGCGCTGCTGGCGGTGGACAACTGCTTCTGCACGCCGATCCTGCAGCGACCCACCGAACTGGGCGCCGACCTCGTCATTCATTCGGGCACCAAGTACCTCGACGGCCAGGGCCGCGTGATGGCCGGCGCGATCTGCGGGCCGTCCAAGCTCATCGTCGACGTGTTCGGCCCTGTGGTGCGCACCGCCGGCATGGCGCTGTCGCCGTTCAATGCGTGGGTCGTGCTCAAGGGCATGGAAACGCTCGGCATCCGCATGCAGGCGCAGTGCGCGAATGCGCTGACCGTGGCGCAGTGGCTCGAGAAGCAGCCCGGCATCGCGCGCGTCTATTACCCGGGTCTCGCGTCGCATGGGCAGCACGAACTGGCGATGCGCCAGCAGTCGGGGCAGGGCGGGGCGGTGGTGTCGTTCGACCTGGTCGGTGACACGCCCGAAGCCGCACGCGCCAACGCCTTCCACGTGATCAACAGCACGCGCGTGGTCAGCATCGCCACCAACCTGGGCGACACCAAGTCCATCATCACGCACCCCGGCACGACGTCGCACGGCCGCCTCACTGAAGCGCAGCGCCAGGCGGCCGGCATCAGCCAGGGGTTGATCCGCCTCGCGGTCGGCCTCGAGTACATCGACGACATCACGGCCGACCTCTCAAGAGGTCTTCGTGGCCTGAGCACACTGAATACCTGAATCGATTTCATGACCGGCAAAGTTCGCACCCGCATCGCACCGTCTCCCACCGGCTTCCTTCACCTGGGCACGGCCCGCACCGCGCTTTATTCGTGGGCCTATGCACGCCACCACGGCGGCGAGTTCGTGCTGCGCATCGAAGACACCGACGTGGCCCGCTCCACGCAGGACTCGACCGACCAGATCCTGGCGTCGATGCACTGGCTCGGCCTGGACTACGACGAAGGCCCGATCTACCAGATGCAGCGCCTGGAGCGCTACCGCGAAGTCATCGCCCAGATGCTCGCCGCAGGCACGGCCTACCACTGCTACTGCACGCCCGCAGAGCTCGACGCCATGCGCGAAGCGCAACGCGAGCGCGGCGAGAAGACGCTGTACGACCGCCGCTGGCGTCCCGAGCCGGGCAAGGTGCTGCCACCCGTGCCTGAAGGCGTGCCGCCGGTGGTGCGCTTCTGCAATCCGCCCGAAGGCGACGTGACGTGGAACGACCTCGTCAAGGGCGAGATCACCATCAACAACCGCGAGATCGACGACCTGATCATCCTGCGGCCCGACGGTGTGCCGACGTACAACTTTGCCGTGGTGGTCGACGACTGGGACATGAACATCACGCACGTGTTCCGCGGCGACGAGCACATCAACAACACGCCCTGGCAGATCAACATCTTCCGCGCGCTCGGTGCGCCGTTGCCCGAGTTCGGCCATGTGCCGGTGATTCTTGGCGACGACGGACAAAAGCTGTCCAAGCGCCGCGGCGCTGTGAGCGTCACTGCCTACGAAGAGAACGGCTACCTGCCCGAAGCGATGCTGAACTACCTCGCGCGCCTTGGCTGGAGCCATGGCGACGACGAGCTCTTCACACGCGATCAGATGGTGAGCTGGTTCGACGGCACGCATCTCTCGAAGAGCCCTGCGCAGTGGGATGCGGCAAAGCTGGCGTGGGTCAATGCGCAGTACATCAAGGCGAAGAACGGCGATGAACTCGCGCCGCTGGTTGCGGCGCAGTTGCAAAAGCGCGGCATCGTGGCCGATGAGCGCTTGCCTGCGATCTGCACGCTTTTCAAGGATCGTTGCGACACGACCGTGGCTCTCGCGGACTGGGCGGCTGCGTTTTACGCTGACGTCACGGTGTCCGAAGCCGACCGCGCACAGCACATCACCGAGGCCGTTAAGCCCGCGATTGCAACATTGGCAGAAAAATTGATGACGGCGACCTGGGATAAGGCCTCAATCGCAGTTATGATCAAGGAAGTGCTCGCAGCGCACAGCATGAAAATGCCGATGCTTGCGATGCCAGTACGTTTGCTTGTGATGGGAACATCGCAGACACCGTCCCTCGATGCAGTCCTCGAGATTTTTTCGAAAGAAAAAGTTATCGAAAGATTGAAAAAGGCCTGATAAACGGGCTATAATTTGAGGCTCGACACCCACAGGGGGTATAGCTCAGCTGGGAGAGCGCTTGCATGGCATGCAAGAGGTCATCGGTTCGATCCCGTTTACCTCCACCATAAAGTGTCGAGAGAAGAAGATAAGTGCTGATCTCAGCACGGTTCCTAAGGTTTTGACCCTATCGTCTAGAGGCCTAGGACACCACCCTTTCACGGTGGCTACCGGGGTTCGAATCCCCGTAGGGTCGCCAGTTTCACGCAAGTGACTCAGGCACAAGTGGCAACACTTGGCTCGGTAAAACGAGTGAAAGTTGTCTACCAGGAGTGGTAGTTCAGTTGGTTAGAATACCGGCCTGTCACGCCGGGGGTCGCGGGTTCGAGTCCCGTCCACTCCGCCAGTTCCGACAAGGGTTAGCAGATTCGTCTGCTAACCCTTTTGTCTTTTCGGAATCGGCTGTTGGCTGTCGCGACGATCGGCCACGCATCCCCCATATTTTCCTTTGTCCGCCATGCCTGCAGGGAGCCGATTAGCGTGGCCGTCTGTTGGATGAGGCGAGCGCGGTCCACGATTCGCTTGCCTACTTTGGTCGACGCCTTAACTCGATGCTGATGGCGATGACCTTGCAGCACTGACGAGGAGGCGACACGAGCGCAAAGGACCGTGCATGCAGAGGAGCTTTCCCTCCTTGCCAGGTGTCCACAACGCTCACGAAACCCCTGTTCAATGCCTCATCGATACCATTTTAAGTGGCCGCGTTACATAGGCCTTCTCGCAGTCGAATAAACTCCGCCCCGCTTGCAGCTTGTATTCGTGCTGCGCCGCCATAGGCAACATGGCGAAATTAAACCTATTAGGAACTCAGTTGAACCGCATCGAACTCGTCGAAAAAATCGCAACCGCCCACAACGTCAGCAAGGCAGAAGCCGCGCGCATCCTCGAGACCATCACCGGCTCGATCGTTGCCGCAGTGAAGAAGGGCGACCCCGTGCAGATCGTCGGCTTCGGCACCTTCAAGCAAGTCGCTCGTGCCGCACGCTCGGGTTTCAACCCCAGCGCCGGTACCAAGATCAAGATCGCCGCGCAGAAGGTGCCGAAGTTCGTGCCGGGCGCCGCCTTCAAGGCCGCCGTCGACCCGAAGGCTGCCAAGCGCAAGGCTGACAAGGCCGTCGTCGCGAAGCCGGCCGCCAAGTCCGCAGCCAAGAAGGCCGTGCCTGCCAAGAAGGCAGCAGCGCCCGCCAAGAAGGCCGCTGCCAAGAAGAAGTAAGCGATGCGCCGCGGCCTCAGCGGCCGTGCATGCACCCAATAAAAACGGCCCTTTCGGGCCGTTTTTTCACGGGCGCAGCGCGTGCGCAATGCGCGGCGTCAATCGGGCTTGATGACGCCCTCGCCCAGGTAGCGCTGGTATTCGGACAAGGGGATGGCCGTCGTCTGGATGTTGCCGGCGTCGCCCCAGCTCAACACGGCGCTGTCAGGTGCAAGTTGCACCTCGATAGGGCCTTGAGGAATGAGGATCAGGGGGCCGTCGCCGGCTCTGTATTCGACATCTCCGGTGACTTTCGCATTGGCTGCCATGGGTGCGCTCCTCGGGTTCGGGTTGCGGGGTTACTGAATGGGTTGTAGCTCAGCTTACGCTCGGGGCCGGCGCGTGGGGTCATCGGGCTGCGGCGGCGCGTGTAGGCCATGGCCCGATTGCGCGGCGGGCGCGGCCGTTTTCGTGTGCGGATGCCCGGGTGTCAGGAACCCCGAAAGGCCCTGAGCCACTGCACCGGCCGCTGCCGGGCCAGGATCAGGCGTTGCCATGCCCCCTCGAGCGGGCCCTGTCGAAAGCGCGCCATCCACCAGCAACTCGCCATCGCCTGCAGCGCGAAGACACCTGCGCCGAGCATGGCAGCACCCGCGAAGCTTCCCACGTCGAGGCCCAGCCGGGGGACGATCACCAGCCCGATCAGCGCCAGCGCAAGGCAGTGGGTGAACGCCATGCGGCCCATCGGCGCGAGCTTGCGCAACTGGCGCCGCCATGCGGTGCGCTGGAACAGCAGCACGAACGCGGCGATGCAGAACAGCCCCTGGGCCAGCGATGCGGCCTGCAGCAGCAGGCGGTCTGCCAAGGTGCTGGCGCCGGCATGGCGAAGAACGAGCAGCACAGTCACGACGAAGCTCACGGCCAGCAACCCGCGCCAGAAGCGCCGGTGCGCCACCGATTCCCGCAACACGCCCACCCGGCCCACGCCGAAGAGCACGACAAGCAGCAGCACCGATTTCGCGTCGAACAGCGGGATGCGGTGCAGCGCGAGCATCGACGCGCCCAGCAGCGCGAAGCCGCGCAGCGCGTCGAGGAGTTCAATGCGGCGCAGGCCGCCGGACGTCGAATGACGTGGCGTGTGGGCAGGGGTGAAGGTCATGGGAGTCCGCAAAGTCGGGCTGGCAACCCTGTGGCGAGCTGCCATGCGAAGCAGCCCGCGCCAGACGCGCGATGCTACGAACCGGCATTGCGCCAACATTGCGTGGCGAGCGCTCGCCCCGCGCGGCGGGTCAGTGGCCCGGAGCCAGCCGCTCGCGCGTCTCCGAAGGCCGTTCGCCGAAGCGTGCGCGGTATTGCGCCGCGAAGTGCCCCAGGTGCAGAAAGCCGTATTTCTGCGCCACTTCGCGCACGCCCGTGCCAGGCACGCGCGCCGAGGCCTTCAGTTCTTCGCGCACGCGGTCGAGCCGCAGTTCGCGCAGGAACTCCATCGGCCCCTGGCCCGCGTGCTGGCGAAACGCGAGTTGCAGCGCGCGCGCACTGCACCCGACCTCGCCGCAGACGTCGGCCAGCGACAGCGGCTGCTCGGCATGCGCCGCCATGTACTCCTGCGCCTTGCGCACCACGCGCGGCAGCAGCTGGCGCTGCGTGTCGCCCGCCAGCGCACGCGAATGGTTGTGGCCCGCCGACATCAGCAGGCTCGACATGAGGTACTCCTCGGCATGCTCGGCGAGGCGGCCGCCGGCGTGCAGCGCATTGCCGGCGTCGAGCGTGAGCCGCAGGTAGTCGATGAAATGCACCAGCGGTGCGAGCGCGGGGTTGTCGAGCGGCACGCCCAGCTCGAACACCAGCGCCTGCTTCACCGGCGCCTGCAGCAGCGACTCGAGCCGCGAGAGCAGCGCCGCGCGTGCGAGCCGCACGATGAGGTGCGGGCTGTCGTCGGCCCAGCGCATCGACAGCGGCTCGGTGGGCGAGGGCAGCGAGGCCAGGCTGGGCGTGGCGTCGATCTGCTGGCCCCCGCAGCGGATGCTGGCGCCGCCGCGCAACGGAATCTGCAACAGGAAGAAGTCCTGCAGGTAGCCCGGGTCGATCTGCACGCCGGGGCCGTACTGCACGTAGTTGAGGCTCACGTCGCGGTGCAGCTGCGCACTGTGGTGGCAGGCGTCGAGTTCGGTGCGGGGCTGCAGCATGGTCAGGCCGTGCGGGCAAAACACCCGCGCCACGCTCTCGCGCGCCTCGTCCATGTCGTGGCTCTCGAACAGGCGATAGCGCTGCAGTGGCAGCCCTGGGGTGGTGACGGCAGTTTCCATGGACGACTGGGGGTTGGGGTCACCGTAGCAAAAACCATCCCTGCCCACAATTCGGATCGCCCCTCGGCAAAAACCTGCGCGCCAGGGACATCGCCTGCGCTTGCGGGATGCGACAGCCGCCCCTGCGCGCCTAACGTACGTCCCACAGGCCGCCCCGGCCTGCAGCCACTGTTCACTACCCAGGAGAGCCAAGCTCATGTTCAAGGGACTCGAAGGCAGGAGCGCCATCGTCACGGGCGGCGCCACATTGATAGGCACCGGCGTGGTGCGGGCCTTGCACGCGGCCGGCGTGAAGGTCGTCGTTGCCGACATCGACGAAGCCAACGGACAGGCGTTGGCGGATGCCCTTGGCGCCGGCGTGCGCTTCGTGCGCACCGACATCACCGACGACGCGCAGGTCGAGGCCTGCGTGGCGCAGGCGGTGCAGCACCATGGCGGCGTGCACTTTCTGGTGAACCTCGCCTGCTCGTACGTGGACGACGGCTTCAAGTCGCCGCGCGCCGACTGGCTCACCTCGTTCAACGTGAACGTCGCGAGCGCCGTGGCCATGCTGCAGGCGGTGCATCCGCACATGGTGGCCGCGGGCGGCGGTGCGGTGGTCAATTTCACGAGCATCTCGTCGCGCGTGGCGCAGACGGGGCGCTGGCTCTACCCGGTCAGCAAGGCCGCCATGGCGCAGCTCACGCGCAACATGGCGATGGACCTGGCGGCCGACCGCATCCGCGTGAACAGCGTGTCGCCGGGCTGGACCTGGTCCGCCGTGATGGACAAGTTGAGCGGTGGCGACCGCGCCAAGACCGACCGCGTGGCCGCGCCTTTCCACCTGCTGGGGCGCGTCGGCGACCCCGACGAGGTGGCGCAGGTGGTGCTGTTCCTGTGCTCGGACCACGCGAGCTTCGTGACCGGCGCGGACTACGCGGTGGACGGCGGCTACTCCGCCATGGGCCCCGAGCAGGCCGTACCGGCCATTCCCCAATTGATGGACTGATCAAGGAGCCAAGGCAATGAAACGTATCGCAATCGTCGGCGCGGGCCAGTCGGGCCTGCAACTGGGACTCGGGCTGCTGGGCGCGGGCTACGAGGTCACGATGTTCAGCAACCGCACGGGGGAAGACATCCGCCGCGGCAAGGTGATGTCGAGCCAGTGCATGTTCCACACCTCGCTGCAGATCGAGCGCGACCTGGGGCTGGACCACTGGGCCAAGGAATGCCCCACGGTGGACGGCATTGGCCTGGCGGTGCCGCACCCCGAGCAGAAGGGCGCCAAGGCCATCGACTGGGCGGCGCGGCTGCATTCGAGCGCGCAGTCGGTCGACCAGCGCGTGAAGATCCCGGCGTGGATGGCCGAGTTTCAGAAGAAGGGCGGCGAGCTGGTGTTCAAGGACGCGGACATCGACGAGCTGGAGGCCTGCACCCTCAGCCACGACCTCACGCTGGTGGCGAGCGGCAAGGGCGAGATCTCGAAGCTCTTCGAGCGCGATACGCACAAGTCGCGCTTCGACGCGCCGCAGCGCGCGCTCGCGCTCACCTACGTGAAGGGCATGAAGCCCGCCGAGCCCTTCTCGCGCGTGAGCTTCAACCTGATTCCGGGCGTGGGCGAGTACTTCGTCTTTCCCGCGCTGACCACCTCGGGCCCGTGCGAGATCATGGTGTTCGAAGGCGTGCCCGGCGGTCCGATCGACTGCTGGGCCGACGTGAAGACACCGCAGGAGCACCTGGCGCGCAGCAAGTGGGTGCTCGACACCTTCGTGCCGTGGGAGGCCGAGCGCTGCCGCGACATCGAACTCACCGACGACAACGGCATCCTCGCGGGCCGCTTCGCGCCCACGGTGCGCAAGCCCGTGGCCACGCTGCCGTCGGGCCGCAAGGTGCTGGGGCTGGCCGACGTGGTGGTGCTCAACGACCCCATCACCGGCCAGGGCTCGAACAACGCGGCCAAGTGCGCTGACGTGTACCTCAAGAGCATCGTTGCGCGCGGCGAGGGCATGGGCGACGCCGCATGGATGCAGCAGACCTTCGACCGCTACTGGTTCGGCTATTCGCAATGGGTCACGCAGTGGACCAATATGCTGCTCATGCCGCCGCCGGACCACGTGCTCAAGCTGCTGGGCACGGCGGGCGCGGTGCCGCCGCTGGCCAGCGCCATTGCCAACGGCTTCGACGATCCGCGCACCTTCTTCCCGTGGTTCGCCGACCCCGTCGAGGCCGACCGCTACATCGAGACCTGGGCCGAGGCTGCATGACGCGCGCAAGCACCATCGCAGCGCCCGAGCGCTTCGACCGGCAGGATTTCCGCAAGGCGCTGGGCCGGTTCAGCACCGGCGTCACGGTCGTCACCACGCGCGCGAGCGACGGCCGGCGCGTGGGCATGACGGCCAACTCGTTCTCGTCGGTCTCGCTGGAGCCGCCGCTGGTGCTGTGGAGCCTTGCGCGCCACGCGCCCAGCGTGGCAGACTTCACCGGTGCGAGCCACTTCGCGATCAACGTGCTGGCGGCGCACCAGCACCGCCTGTCGCGCCAGTTCTCCACACCGCAGCCCGACAAGTTCGACGGTGTGGACTGCTGCGACGGCACGGCCGGCGTGCCGCTGCTGAACGGGGCCATCGCGCGGTTCGTGTGCCGCAACGTGAAGCAGTACGACGGCGGCGACCACCTGATCTTCATCGGAGAGGTCGAGCGCTACGATCGCTTCGACGGCGAGCCGCTGGTGTTTCACTCGGGCTGCTACCAGGTGACGACCCGGCATCCGGAATGCGCCCAGTGAGAACGCTGACGAGCCCTTTCAATCCATCGATCGGAGAACACCCCATGCAGGAACAGACAACGGCCCACGGACAGCGCATCCGCATCGAGGCCGCGGACGGCAGCGGCAGTTTCAGCGGCTACCTGGCCTTGCCCCGCTCGGGCAGCGGCCCGGGCCTGGTGATCGCGCAGGAAATCTTCGGCGTGAACCACACCATGCGCGAGGTGGCCGACTACTACGCCGAAGAAGGCTACGTGGTGCTGGTGCCCGACCTGTTCTGGCGCCAGGAGCCCGGCGTGGAGCTCGGCTACAGCGAAGCCGACTGGCAGCGCGCCTTCGCGCTCTACGGCGGCTTCGACGAGGCTAAGGGCATGCAGGACATGCAGAGCGCCATCGACACGCTGCGCGCCCGCGCCGAAGTGCCTGAAAACAAAGTCGGCGTGCTCGGCTTCTGCCTCGGCGGCAAGCTGGCCTACCTGGCCGCCTGCCGCACGGATGCGGACGCCGCGGTCGGCTACTACGGCGTGGGCATCGACGCCGCGCTGGACGAGGCCGACAAGATCAAGTGCCCGCTGACGCTGCACGTCGCCGAGCTCGACAAATTCTGCCCACCCGAAGCACGCGAGCGCATCGTCGCCACGCTCAAGGGCCGCCCGGGTGTGGCGCTGTACGTGTACCCCGGCATGGACCACGCCTTCGCGCGCACCGGCGGCGAGCACTTTCACAAGCCCTCGGCGCTGATGGCGCACGAGCGCAGCATCGCCACGCTGAAGGGCGCCATCGGCCCGCACTACGACCTGTCGGCGCTGTGGGACAAGCACTGCGAGTACGAGTTCGGCACCCGCAACGTCGACGACACCATGGGCACCATGGTGGCCGAGCCCTACGTCAACCACATCCCCACCATGACCGGCGGCGTGGGCTACAAGGACCTGCACGCGTTCTATACGAACCACTTCGTCAACAGCAACCCGCCCGACACCGCGCTGGTGCCGATTTCGCGCACGGTGGGCGCCACGCAGGTGGTCGACGAGATGCTGTTCTCCTTCACCCACACCACCGAGATCCCGTGGATGCTGCCGGGCGTGGCACCCACCGGCAAGCGCGTGGAAGTGCCGCTGCTGGCGGTCATCAAGTTCCGCGGCGACAAGCTCTACCACGAGCACATCTACTGGGACCAGGCCAGCGTGCTGGTGCAGGTCGGTCTGCTCGATGCCAAGTTGCTGCCGGTGGCGGGCATCGAGACGGCGCGCAAGCTGCTCGACGAGACGCTGCCGTCGAACACGCTGATGCAGCCGCGCGGCGGCCAGGTCTGAGCCGCCGCTGACGTGGAGTGCGGCAGGGCGGCTCAGACCGCCAGGTTCTGCTCGACGTCCAGCGTCTTGCGGCGCGCCATGGCCAGGTTCGACTTGGCCTTGTCCAGCACGAGGTAGACGAACAGGCCTTCCTTCTTCTGCATCGGGCGGATGATGTGGTACTGCTTGCCCAGCGTGATGAGGAGGTCTTCGATCACGTCGTTCAGGCCCAGGTCGCGCATGGTGCGCAGCTTGGCGCGAACCACCTCGGTGTTGCCTGCGGCCGCCACCTCGAGGTCCACGCCAGACCCGATCTGTCCCAGGATCATGCCGCTGCCCGAGTCGACCAGCGCGGCGCACATGGCGCCGTCGCAGGTCATCAGGTCGTCCATGGATTGCTTGATGTTTGCCATCGAAACCTTTCGTAGTCCCTCGCCCCTGAAAGTCGGCAGCCACCCGGGCGAAGGGTGGGCGGCTGCCGGTGTCGAACCGATGCCGGTCGGGTGACGGCCATGCGCCGTCTCAGGCCTGCTGCAGCGACAGCGTGGCCTGCTTCGCGAAGTAGAGGACCTGGCCGATGATGGCTTCCTTGCCTGCGACCACGCTCACGATCAGCGTCATCTCGGGGTGGCGTGCCTGCAGCATGAGGATGTGGCCGTGGGTGGCCTCGATGGTCACGTTGTCGCAGTCGCCCAGGTCGCTCTCTTCGCCGGCCACGGCGCCCAGTGCTGCCAGCGAACTGGCAATGGCCGAGAGCCGCGAGACCTGCGCCGTGTTCTCTGCGCGCGCGGCCAGTTCCAGGCCGTCTTCGGTCGAGATGACCACCGCCTTCACGCCCTTGATCTCGCGCATGAGCGTGTCGATGGCGGATTCGGCGGCGAGCTTGATGCGGGGAGAAATGTTCATGGCTGCCCTGGAATGAAGGGGAGGGGGTTCAGGCCTCGAGCTGGAGCAGGAGCAGCTCCAGCAGCTGAACGACTTGCCGTGGGTCGGTCACGTTGGCCGCGAGCACCGGGCACAGCACGCCCCTGGCCTGCATGCGCCGGGCGTAGGCGTCGATGTCCGGCTGCGGGTGCGCTTCCATGCGCCCTACCGCCACCACGCAGGCGGTCTGCGCGATGAGTTCGGCAAAGCCGTCGAGGTACACGTCCAGGTCGGCCAGCGGGTCGGGGCGGCTGTTGTCGATCAGCACCACCACGCCGAGCGCGCCGCGCGCCAGGATGCGCCACATGAAGTCGAAGCGCATCTGTCCGGGCGTGCCGTACAGGCGCAGCTTCTCGCCGTTGTCGAGCGTGAGTTCGCCGTAGTCCAGCCCGACGGTGGTGGTGGCCTTGGCGACCGAGGTGTCGCTGTTGCGCACGTCGGTGCTCACCGGCGGGATCTCGCTCACCGCACCGATGGCGGTGGTCTTGCCGGCGCCCATGGTGCCGGTGAAGAGGATCTTGTGTTCGACGGTCATGGGTGCCCTGCCGGCAGCAGGCCGAGCCGGATGCGGATGCGGGCCAGCAGGCCGGGTTGCACGGGGTCACGCGCTGGCGGCGTGGCGGGCGCCGCGGCCGTGGGCTGTGGGGCATCGGAGGGGGGCTGGGCAACCTGTGCCGCCTGTGGAACCTGAACCGCCTCGCGGACGTTCGCGAGCAGGCCGCTGCGGCGCAGGTCGGCGATGAACGCGAGGCAGTCCTGCGCCGCGAGGCCCGAGCGCTGGCGCAGCACGCCGAGCGACGTCGGCTGTCCGGTCATGAGCGTGGCCAGGCGAATGCGGTGCGGCGTTTCGAGCAGGGCGACCGGGGGCCAGCGCAGCAGGCGGAATTCCTCGTCGTCCGCCGGCGCCGCATCGGCCGCTGCCAGACCGAGCTCGCGGGCGAGAACGACCATCGCACCCAATTGGTTGAGCGTTCTTTCCAGCGCTTCGGCGTGCAGCGGCAGCGCCAGGAAATACCCGCCGCGCGGCGCATCGGCCTGGCCGACGGCCAGCACGGGCACGGCGTGGAGCGGGGCGTTGGGGTCGGCGGGGGCGTCCTGGCCGACGACCCGGAGATCGGCCTGGTCGGCTCGCCAGGCCCAGTGCTGGTGGGTTCGATGGTCCAGCAGGCGAACCAGCGACTTGAACAGCAGCTCTTCGCGGGGCGGCAGCCCCTCGACGCTGAAGCTCAGCAGGGCGCGCTGGCCCTTGACGACGGGGTGGGTGGCGGTGCTCATGCCCGGTGCGGCGGTCTGCGGCGAGCGGTGCCGCGTGGAACCCGAGGCAGGCAGTGGAGGCGCAAATGCCGTCGTGATTGCAACTTGAGGCTCCCGTGGCTGGAATTTTTCACCTGTCGGCGCAGGGCGCAAATCAAGTGAGTACTAAGGGTTTATTACCGTTTGTAACTTAAAAATATAACATCTGTTTCAATTAAAAACACTAGATTACAGACGAATTTTGCGCTGCTGCAACGCGGGCACGAGGGCGTTTTCGCCAACACCGCCACTTCGCGTAGGCCGATACCCAAAGCTCGGAATACCCTGTTTCAGCGGAATTACGATGGAACGCATCTGCCGAAGAAGGCAGACAAGGACAGATATTTCCTCGTCGATTCACGTTTTCAGCAAAGGATTTCGCCATGAAAACCATCAACTTCCGCACGTTTGCACTTTCTTCCGCCATGGTCGCCTGCAGCCTGGCCTTCGTGGGTTGCACCACCACGCGCCCGGGAGACCAGTCCAGCAGCGTGTCGTCCCGCGCTTCGATCGACGCCCAGACCGATGCCGCCCTGTCCAAGCTCTACGAGTCCGTGAAGGGTTCGCGCGAACTGGTCGCCCGTTCGAGCGGCGTGCTGGTGTTTCCGGCCGTGGTCGGCGGCAGCCTGGGCGTGGGCGCGGAATACGGCCGCGGCGCCTTGCGCGTGAACGGGCGCACGCAGTCCTACTACAGCACCACCGCTGGATCGGTGGGCTTCCAGGCCGGCGCCCAGTCGAAGGCGGTGGTCTACCTGTTCACCACGCAGGCGGCGCTGGACAAGTTCCGCAACAGCAAGGGCTGGACGGCCGGTGCCGACGCCACGGTGGCGCTCGCCACCCTCGGCGCCAACGGCAGCATCGACACCAACACGCTGCGCCAGCCGGTGATCGGCTTCGTGATGACCAACGTGGGCCTGGAGGCCGGCGTGTCGCTGTCGGGCGCGAAGATCAGCGAAATCCAGCTCTAAGAGGCAAACACCTGCCCGTGCCGCGGCGCGGGCAAGGCGTTTTCAGTGGCCGAGTTGCGCTTGCAGCTCGGCCACTTTTGCGCGCAGGCTCGCGTTTTCGGCCGTGAGTTCGGCCACGCGCTGCTCGAGCGCCTGCACGGTGTCGGGCTTGGCCTGCGCTTCGTCGGAGCCTGCTTCGGTCGACTCCTCGCGCGGCTTCTTCTTCGAATCGCGCACACGCTTGGCGGCCTGCTTCAGCTCGTCCTTGCCGGCGTTTGCGGCCGACACCTGCTCGTCGGCCGGAAGCGAGGCCACCGCGGCCGCGGTGTTGATCGAGATCACACCCGACTTCACCGCCGCCACGAGCTCTGGCGCGGCCTGCTTCTGGATCTTTTCGATCATGCCGACTTGGTTGCTGCTCAGGCGTGCGGCGCGCGCAATGGCTTCGCGGCTGCTCAGCGGGGCTTGCGGGGGCATTGCAGGGGCGGCGTCGTCGGCGGGCGGATCGACGTCGAACGGCGGGTCGTTCGGGTCGCTGGCAACAACCGGCTCGGCCATGGTGCGAGAGCGTTGCTGGTCGACGATGTCCTTCTTTCGCAGCGCGAGCACGCCGCGCAGAAAGTCCGAGATGCTGCGCCGGCCCAGGTGCTGGTCGATCATCCACAGGTGCACGTCGTCGATCGACTTGAAGCGCGTGTTCTGCACCGTCTGGAACGGCAGGCCGTGCTTCTGGCAGATGCCGTAGCGGTTGTGGCCGTCCACCAGCACGTCGCCCCACAGCACCAGCGCGTCGCGGCAGCCTTCGGCCAGGATGCTGCGTTCCAGGGATTCGTATTCCTCCGGCGTCAGGGGGTCGATATAGGCTTTGAGTTCTTCGTTGACGACGATGTTCATGAGGAGGCGGGGGGCGCAGCAGGCAAAGGGGCAAGATTCTAGAGGGGCGCGGCGAGCGGGCGGCGCGGCGCCGGTCGGGTGTCTCTGTTTGGGGCGGCGAAACGTCTATAGGGATAAGGAGACATCGCAAATCCGAGGTGTCATTCCTTTTTCAAATAGTAATGATTCTTATTTACTTCATGCAACCCGTGCACCGGAGCAGGACGGGTTGCATCTCCGGCGGCGTGCCTCGCGCACGCCGTTTCCACATTCGACGCCCGATCCCCTCATCTGGAGTTGTTCAAAGATGCTGTCACTTTCGTCCGAGTCATCGCTGGGAGATGTCTTCGTCGCCAACCGCGCGCAGCTGCTGCACGTTGCCCGCAGGATCGTGCGCACCACCGACCTGGCCGACGACGTCGTGCAGGACGCCTACCTGCGCATTGCCGACGGCGCCTGCGACCGCAAGGTCGACAAGCCCATGGGCTACTGCTGCCAGGTGGTGCGCAACCTGGCGCTCGACCACTGCCGCCGCCAGTCGCTGGAAGCCACCTACCGCACCTTCGACGTCGACATCGAGACGCTGGACGTGCCCGGCCCGGCCTCGCCGGACCGCCTGATGCGCGACCGCCAGGTTGTCGGGCTCATCGACCAGGTGCTGTCGCAGCTTCCGGCACGAACGCGGGTGGCCTTCCAGCTCTATCGGCTCGAGGGCCTCACGCAGCGCGACATCGCGGTCCAGCTCGGCTGTGCGCTCGGCCTGGTGAACCGCCTGATCGCCGAGGCCGACGAGTCCATCGGCGCCATGCACCACCTGATCGAGGACTGACGCGAATTCCCGGCCGACGCCGGACCGGCCTTCGGGTGTCTTGCCGACCCCGCCCATCGCAAGGCCTACGACAAGGCCGCGCGCCTTCTGCTGCTCGCGGGCCTGGTGCCCACGCGCATCGACGTCGAGGCCTGGAAGAAAAGCCGCAAGACCCAGGGCGACCCCGCGCCCGGCGACGACGCCTGATCGTCGCGCGCGCCGCCTTCGGTGCGCATCGGGGCGGTGAACAGATTCGCGTGCGGACCGTCATGTTGATCAGAAGCGCAGCAAACGCTGCCACCGGCCGCCGGCCCGTGGCGCGAGCGCTTCCCCGATCAACCGCACAAGGCCACGCACCATGTCCACCAGCTGCTTCGACCGCGAAGACGAAACCTTCATCGTTCTGGTCAACCACGAAGACCAATACTCCATCTGGCCCCACTGGAAGGCCGTGCCCAGCGGCTGGAAGGCCGTCGACGGCGTCAAGGGCGACAAGAAGACCGCGCTCGACTACGTGGAACAGAACTGGACCGACATGCGCCCCAGGTCGCTGCGCGACTGGATGGCGGCGCAGGAAGCCGCGCCCTTCGCAACCACCGCCGTGCTCTGATGGCCATGCCGGCGAGCGTCTCGCTGCTGTGCCTGCCGTGCGCAGGCGCCAGCGCGTCCATGTACCTGCGCTGGCGGCGCCTGCTGCCGCGCTGGATCGAGGTCGTGCCCGTCGAGCTGCCGGGCCGCGGCGCGCGCATGGGCGAGCCCTTCGTCGAGAACTTCGATGCGCAGGTCGAACGCATCTGCGTCGAGCAGGCGCGGGCCATGCAGCGCGGCTTCGTGCTCTTCGGCCACAGCATGGGCGCCTTGCTGGCCTATGGCGTCGCCCAGCGGTTGCGTGCGCTGGGCCGGCCGTTGCCGTGCGCGCTGCTCGCCTCGGGCAGTCCGGCGCCGTCGCAGCGCGACCCCGCCCGGCTGCCCGACACGCACGACGACACCGCGCTCACCGCCGACCTGCGCAAGCAGGGCGGCACGCCCGAAGAGGTGTTTGCCAGTCCCGAGCTGATGCGCATCACCCTCGACACGCTGGGCGCCGACTACCGCGTCTGCGAGAGCTTCAGCTACACGGCCGAAGCGCCCTTGCCGATGCCCCTGCACGTGTTCGCGGGCCGCCAGGACGACATCGACGCGCAGCGCATCGAGGCCTGGTCGGCGCATGCGGCCGGCGCGTTCACGCTCGACTGGTTCGACGGCGGCCACTTCTTCCTGCGTCAGCATGAAACGGCGTTCCTCGACGCCCTGACGCGGCGCCTGGCCCAGGTTCAAGCCCAGGCGCAGGCCGCGGCCGTGGCTGGAGGGCGGCATGCGCCTCATGCCCTGGCATGACGCCTTGCCGAGGGGCATGGAGGTGCATCGCCTGGATTTCGACCTGACGCGCGACGACTGCGACGAATGGGCCGTGCTGACGCTGGCCGAGCGCGAACGCGCCTGCCGTTTCGTTCGGCGCGCCGACCGCGTGCGCTTCGCCGCCACCCGCGCCGCCGCCCGCCGGCTGCTGGCGCGCTGCATCGGTTGCGGCGCCGCCGAGGTGCCGCTGTCGCCCGGCGTGCACGGCAAGCCCTTCGTCGATGCGGCCGGCGAGATGCCGCTGTTCAACGTGTCCCATTCGGGCGGCCACGCGCTGATCGTCGTGGCCGACGGGCGCGAGGTGGCCGAGGTGGGCATCGACATCGAGCACTGCCGCGACGACGTCGACACCGAGGCCATTCTCGAGATGGCTTTCACCGCGCAGGAGTCGCGCGAAGTGCGCGACGCGCAAGACCCGCTTCGTGCGCTGTACACGCGCTGGGTCGGCAAGGAAGCCCTGTTGAAGGCCGTGGGGGTGGGCGTGCCCGAGCACCTGCTGTGCGTGGGCATTCATCCGCAGGCCGACGGTGGCCTGGCCGTCGCGTCCGACGTGCCCGGGTGGGCCGCCTTCAGCGCCATCGCGTTGCCGGCCCCCGACGGTTATGCCGCCGCATTGGCATGGCGTGCCAGGGCACCCGGATGAGCGAAAGCGGCCGGCGCTGCGCCGGTTGCGACCTTTGCCTTTTTTCAATGGACATGGAGTGAGCGAGATGGCACGCACGCCGACAACAACACCGAACGATGGGCATCCGGCGTCCGCGAACTTCGTGGCGCACCTGCAGGCGCTGGCGCAGGCCCGGCCTGACGAAGTCTGGCTCACGGTAGAGGGCGAAGCCGACGGCGCCTGCGTGGAGAAGCAGGTGACGTACGCCGCGTTCTCTGCGCGCGTGCGCGCGCTGGCGGCCCGCCTGCAGCAGCAGTTCGCCAAGGGCGAGCGCGCGCTCGTCATGCTCGACAACGACGACCACTACGCCGTGAGCATGCTCGCGTGCTTCCATGCCGGCGTGATCGCGGTGCCCGTGTTTCCGCCCGAATCCATGCGGCCCCAGCACCTGGCGCGCCTGGCAGGCATTGCGCTCGATTCGCAGGCCCGCTGCGTGCTCACCTCGGCGTCGATGCTCGCCTCGATGGCGGACGCTTCGGCGTCGTTCGCGCAGGCGTCGATGGTCGCGGTCGACACGGTGGACATCGCGCTCGCAGCGTCATGGACGCCGTTCTCGCCCGCGAGCGACGACCCGGCGTTCCTGCAGTACACCTCGGGCTCGACCTCCGCGCCCAAGGGTGTGATCGTGACGCACGGCAACCTCATGGCCAACGAGCGCGCCATTCGCGACGGCATGGGCATCGGGCCCGGCGACAAGTTCGTCTCGTGGGCGCCGCTGTACCACGACATGGGCTTGATCGGCGGCCTCCTGCAGCCGCTGTACAGCGGCATTGCGCTGGTGCTGGCCTCGCCGCGCTACTTCCTCGAAAGCCCGGTGCGGTGGCTCGAGCTCATCTCGCGCCACCGCGCCACGCTGAGCGGCGGCCCCGACTTTGCCTATCGACTGTGCCTGGAGCGCGTGAAGGGCGCGCGGCTCGCGGGGCTCGACCTGTCGTCGTGGCGCGTGGCCTACACCGGCGCCGAGCCCGTGCGCGCGGACACCGAAGCCGAATTCATCGAACGCTTCGCGCCCGCGGGTTTCGATCCCGGCGCCGTGTACCCCTGCTACGGCCTGGCCGAGGCGACGCTGTTCGTCACCGGCGGACGGCGCGGCGGCGGGCTGGTCGCGCCTGCTTTCTCCGCCGATGCGCTGGCCAGGGGGCAGGGCGTGGAAAGTGCGGACGGCATGCAACTGGTGGGCTGCGGGGCGGTGCCCGCCGGGCACGCGGTGCGCATCACCGACCCCGCTTCGCTCGCCGCGCTGGACGACGGCAGCGTCGGCGAAATCTGGGCCGGCGGACCGAGCATCTGCGCCGGCTACTGGGGCAAGCCCGAGGAAACGCAGCAGACCTTCGTCGCGCATGAAGGCCGCCGCTGGCTGCGCACCGGCGACCTGGGCTTCCAGCATGCGGGGCAGCTCTATGTCACCGGCCGCATCAAGGACCTGATCATCGTGCGCGGCCACAACATCTATCCGCAGGACATCGAGCGCACCGTCGAGGCCGAGGTGGAGGCCGTGCGCAAGGGCCGCGTGGCCGCGTTCGCGGTGGCGGGTTCGCAGGGCGAAGGCGTCGGCGTGGCGGCCGAGGTGTCGCGCAGCATGCAGAAGCTGGTACCGCCGCACGTGCTCGTCGACGCGCTGGGCGCGGCTGTGAGCGAGGTGTTCGGCGAAGCGCCGGCCGCCATCGTGCTGCTGAACCCGGGCGCGCTGCCCAAGACTTCCAGTGGCAAGCTGCAGCGCCAGGCCTGCCGCGCGGGCCTGGCGGCGCGCAGCCTGGACGCCTATGCGATCCACGAGCACGGCGGCTTCACGCTCGGCGGCAGCGCTTCGGGCCCGTCGGAAGCGCCGGTGCTCGACGAGGTCGCGCAATCGGTCGCCGGCATCTGGAAGCAAGTGCTCAAGTGGCCCGAAGAACGTGCGCTGCTGCCCGACGCGCACTTCTTCACCTCGGGTGGAAATTCGCTGGCCGGCGTTCAGGCGTGTGCGCGCATCGCGCGGCGCTGGAACATCGCGTTCGACCTGCGCGACCTCTTCGAGCAGCCCCGGCTGAGCGCCTGCGCCGACATCGTGCGCAGCCGCAAGGACCATCCGCGCCAGGTGCTCGCGGTGGCGCCCATCGAGCCGCTGTCGGCCGAGCAGCGGCTGCGGCCCCTGCCGCTGTCGCACGCACAGCAGCGCCAGTGGTTCCTGTGGAAGCTCGCGCCGCACAGCACGGCGTACCACATGAGCGGCGCGCTGCGCCTGTCGGGCACGCTCGATGCCGCCGCGATGCATGCGGCCTTCGAAGACCTGGCCGCGCGCCACGAGTCGCTGCGCACGGTGTTCCTGGCCGGCGCCGACGGCGAGGCCGGGCAGCTGGTCAGCCCGTCGTGGGCGCCGCTGCTGAAGTTCGTCGACCTGCGCCACCTCGCGCTCGAAGAGCGCGAAGCGCGCGCCGACGAGGAAGTGCAGCGCCTGCACGCCACACCCTTCGACCTGACGCAGGGCCCGCTCGTGCGCGTGGCGCTGCTGCGCCTTTCGGATGCCGTGCACCTGCTGGTGGTGGTGATGCACCACATCGTGTCGGACAGCGCGTCGATGCAACTGCTGCTCGACGAGCTCGCGGCCGGCTATGCCGGGCGGCTGCGGGGCGACATGCAGCGCCATGCGGGCGCGCGCATCCAGTACGTCGACCACGCGGCATGGCAGCGCGCCTGGCTGGCTGGCGGCGAGGGCGAGCGGCAGCTGGCGTGGTGGCGCACGCAACTCGGTGAAGACCATCCCGTGCTGGCGCTGGCGACCGACCACCCGCGCACCGCGCGCATCGGCTACCGCGCGGCGCGGCACAGCGTCGAGGTGCCTGCGGCCCTGCTGGACGGCTTGCGCCGGTCGGCCGCGAGCGAGGGTGCGACGCTGTTCATGGTGCTGCTGGCCGGCTTCCAGGCGCTGCTGCACCGCTGCACCGGGCAGGAAGACATTCGCGTCGGTGCACCGGTGGCGAACCGCGGCCGGGTCGAGGCCGAAAGTGTCATCGGCTTCTTCGTCAACACGCTGGTGCTGCGCAACCGGGTCGGCGCGCGCATGCGCCTGTCGGACGTCGTGAAGCAGGCCAGGGAAGCCGTGCTCGGCGCGCAGACGCACCAGGACCTGCCGTTCGAACAACTGGTCGAGGCCCTTCAGCCGCAGCGCAGCCTGGGCCAGAGCCCGTTGTTCCAGGTGATGTTCAACCACCTGGTCGAGGACTACCGGGCGCTGGCGCAACTGCCGGGGCTCGAGGTGGCGCATCACGCATTGCCCGATGGCGAGGCGCAGTTCGAGCTGGTGCTCGAAGCGCGCGAGACGCCGGGTGGGCAGTTGACGGTGGGCTTCGTCTATGCGGCCGAGTTGTTCGACAGGGAGACGATCGAGCGGATGGCGGGGCACTACCTGGCGGTGCTGGGGGCGTTGGCTGTAGAGCCTGAGGTGGCGGTCGGCGACGTGGTGTTGATGGGGCCCGAAGAGCGTGAGCAGCTTGCGCTCTGGAGCGAAAACAATCGCCGCCACGAGGGCGCGCAGCCGGTGCATCGGCAGATCGAGGCGCATGCGAAGTTGCAGCCTTCTGCACCTGCGCTGGTCTTCGGTGACGAGGCGCTGAGTTACTCGCAGCTCAATGTGCGTGCGAACCGGCTGGCACATCGGCTGATCGCCTTGGGCGTTGGTCCGGACGTGTTGCTCGGCCTCTGCGTGGAGCGCTCCACCGAGATGATGGTGGGCATCCTTGCGGTGTTGAAGGCGGGCGGGGCGTACGTACCCCTTGACCCTGACTACCCGTCGGACCGGCTGGCGTACATGGTCGAAGACAGCGGCATTGCGTTGCTGCTGACCCAAAGCGGCTTGCGCTCACTGATTCCCGGCGTCGAAGCGCTTGAAGTGCTGGAACTCGACACGCTCGATACGTCGTCCGAGCCGGATGTCAATCCGCAGGTCAACCTGCACGGCGAACACCTCGCCTACGTCATCTACACGTCAGGCTCCACAGGCCGTCCCAAGGGCGCGGCCATCAGGCACCAAGCGCTGTTCAGCTGCATGGCCTGGATGCAGGAGTTCTACACGCTGGAAGGCGCCGACACCGTCCTGCACAAGGCGCCCTTCGGCTTCGACGTATCGGTGTGGGAGATGTTCTGGCCGCTGACTTCCGGTGCAAGGCTGGTCATTGCCAACCCAGGAGATCACCGCGACCCGGCTCGCCTGGTCGAACTGATCCAGAAGCACCAGATCACGACGCTGAACTTCGTGCCGTCGATGCTGCAAGCCTTCCTGGCCTACGAAGGCATCGAGGCGACGACCAAGCTCAAGCACATCATCTGCGGCGGAGAGGCGATGCCTGCAGCCACGCAGAAAGAAGCATTGCAACGCCTGAGTGGCGCGACCTTGCAGAACCTGTACGGCCCGACGGAAACCACGATCCACGTGACGCAGTGGACGTGCCGAGATGACGGCAGCACCCAGGTGCCGATCGGCCGGCCGATCAGCGACACACAAGCGTATGTCCTCGACGCGGGCCTGAACGAAGTCCCGGTCGGCGTGGCTGGCGAGCTGTACCTGGGCGGCATCAACCTCGCACGGGGCTACCTGAAGCGGGCGGGGCTGACTGCCGAGCGGTTCATCGCAACAGAAAGCGGAAACAGGCTGTACCGCACGGGTGACCTCGTGCGCTGGAACAACGAAGGCCAGCTGGAGTACCTGGGCCGCATCGACCACCAGGTGAAGGTGCGGGGCTTTCGCATCGAGCTGGGGGAGATCGAAGCGCAACTGCAAGCCCAGCCCGAAGTGCGTGAAGCAGTCGTCGTAGCGAGCGAAGGCCCATCGGGCGCAAGGCTCGTGGCCTACGTCTCGGGCAACGACATCGACACGGCAACACTCAGAGAGCGCCTCGCCGAGACGCTACCGGACTACATGGTCCCCAGCGTGATCATGGTGCTCGACGCATTGCCGCTCAACGCCAACGGCAAGGTAGACCGCAAGGCGCTCCCCGCCGCCACCGTCACCAGCGACAAACCCTACGAAGCCCCCCAGGGCCACATCGCGGAAACCGTCGCCGCCGTCTGGGCCGAAGTCCTGCAGATGGACAAGGTCGGCATCCACGACAACTTCTTCGACCTCGGCGGGCACTCTCTGCTGGTGGTCCGCGTGCACCGCCTGCTGGAAGACAGGCTGCGCACCACGCTGCCGCTGGTGCAGCTTTTCAAGTACCCCACGGTCGGTTCGCTCGCCCAGTGGATGGCGCGTGGCGCCGCCGCACCCGCCGTGTCGACCGCGGCCGGTGACGACCGCGCGCTGCGCCAGCGCGCCGCCTTGCTTCAACGCCGCAAAGCCGCGGAAAGAGTCAACTGATGCACACCCCCGACGCCCCCACTGAACCGTTCACCACCAGCGCCGCCACCGGCATCGAGATCGCCATCGTCGGCATGGCCGGCCGCTTCCCCGGCGCCGACGACGTCGACGCGCTGTGGCGCAACGTCCGTGACGGCGTGGAGTCCGTGGCCGGCTTCACCGACGCGCAACTGCGCGCGCAGGGCGTGTCGCAGGAACTGCTCGACGACCCCGCGTACGTGAAGGCCGGCACGCAGTTCAAGGGATTCGACCAGTTCGACGCGGGCTTCTTCGGCTATTCGCCGCGCGAGGCCGAGTACCTCGACCCGCAGCAGCGCATCTTCCTGGAGTGCGCCTGGGCCGCGCTGGAGCACGCGGGCTGCGACGCGCACACGTGGCCGGGCAAGGTCGGCGTGTACGCGGGCGAGGGCCCCAACCTGTACCTCATGCGCCACCTGCTGCCCGCCTTCGGCCTGGGCGAGGGGCGCGGCATTGCCGACCTGCTGGGCCTCATGAGCGGCAACTCCGGCGGCTCGCTGTGCACGCGCGTGGCCTACAAGCTGAACCTGCGCGGCCCGGCCGTCACGGTGCAGACCGCCTGCTCGACCTCGCTCGCCGCGGTGCACACCGCCTGCCAGGCGCTGCTGGGCTACGACTGCGACATGGCGCTGGCCGGCGGCGTGTGGCTCAACCTGCTGCAGGACGGCGGCTACCTGTATCAGCAGGGCGCCATCCTTTCGCCCGACGGCCACTGCCGCGCCTTCGACGAGAAGGCCGCGGGCACGGTCATCGGCAGCGGCGCCGGCCTGGTGGTGCTCAAGCGGCTGGACGACGCGCTGCGCGACGGCGACACCATCCACGCCGTCATCAAGGGCAGCGCCGCAAACAACGACGGCGCCGACAAGATCGGCTTCACCGCGCCCAGCGTGAACGGGCAGGCCGAGGTGATTCGCGCGGCCCAGCTGATTGCCGGTGTGGGCGCCGAGTCCATCGGCTACATCGAGGCGCACGGCACGGGCACGGTGCTGGGCGATCCCATCGAGCTGGCCGCGCTCACGCAGGCCTTCCAGGCCGGCTCCGGCCGCACCGGCTACTGCGCCGTCGGCTCGGTGAAGACCAACATCGGCCACCTCGACGCGGCGGCCGGCGTCAGCGGGCTCATCAAGACGGTGATGGCGCTGAAGCACCGCACGTTGCCGGCCAGCCTGCATTTCGAGCGGCCCAACCCGCAGATCGATTTCGCAGGCAGCCCGTTCTACGTCAACGCCACGACGAAGCCCTGGCCCGCCGGTGCCACGCCGCGCCGCGCCGGTGTCAGCTCGTTCGGCATCGGCGGCACGAATGTGCACGTGGTGCTCGAAGAGGCGCCGGCCGCCAGGCTCGCCGCAGCGCAGCCGTCCGGCTGGCAGGTGCTGCCGCTGTCGGCGCGCAATGCTGCCGCGCTGCAGGAGGCCGGGCAGCAACTGGGCCGCCACCTCGAAGCCTCGGCCGACCAGCCGCTGGCCGACATCGCGCACACGCTGCAAAGCGGCCGCCGCCCGATGGCGTTGCGCGCCGCGGTGGTCGCCGACAGCCATGGGCTGGCCGCGCAGGCGCTGCTCGCGCCCGAGAGCGGCTTCGAGCAGGTGCTTCGCGCACCCGCCGCCGCCCCCGAGGTCGCCTTCCTGTTCCCCGGCGGCGGCACGCAGCACGCGAACATGGGCGCCGCGCTGTACCGCGACGACCCGGTGTTCCGCGGCGAGGTCGACCGCTGCTGCGCGCTGCTGAGCGATACGGTGGGCATGGACCTGCGCCAGCTGATCTACCCCGCGGCCGGCGCGGAAGCCGCGGCGGACCAGACGCTCTCGTGCATCGAGCACACCCAGCCCGCACTCTTCATCGTCGAGTACGCGATGGCCCGTGCGTGGATGGCGCGCGGCGTGCAGCCCGCCGTCATGCTGGGCCACAGCCTCGGCGAGTACGTGGCCGCCTGCCTGGCCGGCGTGTTCAGCCTGGAGGATGCGCTGCGCATCGTCACCGCGCGTGGCCGCCTCATGCAGTCGATGCCCGCCGGTGCCATGACGGCCGTCGCGCTGACCGAAGCCGGGCTCGCGCCTTTCCTGGCCGCCGGCTGCGACATCGCCGCCATCAACGGCGAGCAGCTGTGCGTGCTCGCCGGCCCGCTGCAGGCCATCGAGGCGGCCGAGCAGCAGCTGTTCGCGCGCGGCCTCATGCCGCGCCGCCTGCACGTCGCCATCGCGTCGCACTCCGCCATGAGCGAATCGATCGTGGCCGAACTGCAGCAGGTGGTGGCGTCGGTTGCGCGCCATGCGCCGCGCATTGCGTTCATCTCCAACGTCACGGGCCTGCCGATCACGGCGGCGCAGGCGGTGGACCCGGTGTACTGGGGCCGGCACCTGCGCAGCACGGTGCGCTTCGCCGATGGGTTGTCCGCGCTGCTCGGCACGGCCGGGCGCGTGCTGCTCGAGGTCGGCCCCGGCGAAACGCTGGCCGGCCTGGCGCGCCAGCATCCGCTGGCCGCGTCGGCCGCGGGCATCTGGGCGAGCCAGGCGCATCCGCAGCAGCAGGCGCGCAATGCGCGGCAACTGGCCAGCGTGACCGGCGCGCTCTGGTGCGCCGGCGTCGACATCGACTGGGCCGCCTGCCGCGCGGGCCAGCCGCGCCGGCAGGTGCCGTTGCCGAGCTACCCGTTCCAGCGGCAGTCGTACTGGGTGGAGGCGGGCCGCTTCGAGCGCGCCGCGCCATTGACCCAAGGCACGGCGGCCAACGCCTTCTACGTGCCGACCTGGACGCGCACCGAGCCGCAGCGCGCGCAGCGCAGCCCGGCGCCCGCAGGCACCTGCACGCTGGTCTTCGGCGAAACGCGCAGCCTCGCCGACCGGCTGATTTCCCATCTGCACCAGGGCGCCGACGCGCACCCCGTGGTGTGGGTGGAGCAGGGCCCGGCCTTCGTCGAGATCAGCCCGCGCCATTACGCCGTGCGCCCCGGCGAGCGCGCCGACCATGCGCAGGTGCTGCGCAAGGTGCAGGCCGAGTTGGGCCCCGTCTCCAGGGTCTTTCATCTGTGGGGCGTGGACGACGAACTGGCGCCGCCTGCGCAGTCCGCCGATGTGCTGGAGCGCGGCTTCTTCAGCCTCCTGGCCCTGGCGCAGGCGCTGGACAGCACCACGGCCGGCAGCGAGCGCGCGCTGGCCCTGCAGGTCGTTGCCACCCAGATGGAAGACGTCACGGGCCTTGAGCCCCTGTGCCCCGAGAAAGCCACGCTGTTCAGCCTGGCCAAGGTGATCGGGCAGGAGTACCCGCACATCGACTGCCGCGTCGTCGACGTGGTGCTGCCCGCGGCCGGCAGCGACGCCGAGGCGTGGCTGGTGCGTCAACTGGCGGCCGACCCGCCACCCCGCGGCAGCGAGCCGCTGGTGGCGTACCGCGGGCCGCACCGCTGGGTGAAGGCCTACGAGCCGCTGGCCCTGCCGGCGCGCGGCGAAGGACCGCACCAACGCTTTCGCACGCAGGGCGTGTACCTGGTCACCGGCGGCCTCGGCGGCGTGGGCCTGTCGGTGGCGCGCCACCTGGCGCAGGCGTGGCAGGCGAAGCTGGTGCTGCTCGGTCGCACGCCGCTGCCCGAGCGCGGCGCGTGGGAGGCGCTGGCCGCCGCGCCCGAGCAGCCCGCGGCCTTGCGCCAGAAGCTGCTGCAGCTGATCGAGCTCGAAGCGCTGGGCGGCGAAGTGCTCGCGCTCTGCGCCGACGTGGCCGATGCCGCGCAGATGCAGGCCGCCACCGCGCAAGCCCGCGCGCGCTTCGGCGCCATCCACGGCGTGATTCACGCGGCGGGCCATGCCAGCAGCGGCATGATCGGCCAGCGCACGCGCGCCCTGGTCGACGCCGTGTTCGCGCCCAAGCTGCGCGGCACGCAGGCGCTGCTGGCGGCCGTGTGCGACGACGCACCCGATTTCTTGCTCTTGTGTTCGTCCATCTCCAGCATGGCCGGCGGCCTTGGCAAGAGCGACTACGCCGCGGCCAACGCCTACCTCGACGCACTGGCCGCACAGGCAAGACGCGGCGCCGGCTACCCCGTCATCTCGGTCAACTGGGACGCCTGGCGCGACCTGGGCATGGCCGCGGGCATGGTGCTGCCCGAAGGCGTGGGCATGAGCGGCCCCGAGGGCGCGCTGGCGCTGGAACGCATCGTCAACGGACCAGCGCACGCGCAGGTGCTGATCTCGACGACCGACCTCGCGCAGCGCCTGGGCGAGCTCGACAGCGGCATGCTCGAACTGATCGAGAACGGCCCGCTCGCCCACGCCACGCGCCTGTCGCGCGAATCGCGCCGCAACCACCCGCGCCCCGCGCTAGCCACGGCTTACGTCGCCCCCGAAGGCGAGCTGGAAGCCGGCCTGGCCGACGTGTGGCAGGACATGCTGGGCATTGCCGCCGTCGGCGTGCACGACAACCTGTTCGAGCTGGGCGGCGACTCGCTGCTGGCCATCCAGATCCTGGCGCGCGTGCGCAAGGCCTACGAGATCGAACTGCACCCCGCCGCATTTTTCAAGGCGCCCACCGTCGCCGACCTGGCCTTGCTGGTCGAGACGCGGCTGATCGAAGAGATCGAGGGCACCGGCCCCGCCGGCCCCGCCGACCCCGCCGACCCCACTGATGCCGCACCGGACCGCCTGTCCGCCACCGTCTGAAGAAGCCCCCATGCCCGACATCCAGGATCTCTCCGCACGCCGTGCCAACCTCAGCGCGGAACAGCGCGCCCGCCTGCAGCAGCGGCTGCGCGGCGCGGGCACCGGCGCGCGCCAGGCCGGGAGCGCGATCTCCCCGCGCCCCGAGCGCGACCGCGACCGCGCGCCGCTGTCCTTCGCGCAGCGCCGCCAGTGGTTCCTGTGGAAGCTGGACCCGGCGCGCACGGCCTACCACCTGAGCGGCGGGCTGGTGCTGACCGGCCCGCTCGACACCAAAGCGCTGCGCGCGAGCCTGCAGGCGCTGGTGGACCGCCACGAGTCGCTGCGCACCGTCTTTCGCGAGGAAGGCGACGGCGGGGCGGTGCAAATCATCCAGCAGGGCCTGACCGTCGAGCTGCCCCGCATCGACCTGAGCGCGCTGGACACCGCGGCACGCGAACAGGGTGTGCGCGCCGAGGTGCGGCGCATTCGCACCGAGCCCTTCGACCTCACGCGCGGCCCGCTGATGCGCGCGGTGCTGCTGAGGACCGGCGAGCAGACGCACCAGCTGCTGGTGGTGATGCACCACATCGTGTCCGACGGATGGTCGGTGCAGCTCTCGCTCGACGAACTCGCCGCGCAGTACGCCGCGCGCGTGCAAGGCCGGTCCCCGGCACTGGCGGCGCTGCCGGTCCAGTACGCCGACTACGCCGTGTGGCAGAACCAGTGGCTGGACGGCGGCGAGGGCGAACGCCAGCTGGCCTGGTGGCGCGACCACCTGGGCACGGAGCAGCCGGTGATCTCGCTGCACACCGACCGGCCGCGCAATGCCGACGGGCGCTATGGTTCGGCGCGCATCACCGCCGCCTTGCCGGCAGACACCGTTGCGCGGCTGCGCCAGCAGGCCCGGGGACAAGGCGCCACGCTGTTCATGGCGTTGCTCGCGGGCTTCAATGCGCTGCTGTTCCGGCACACCGGGCAGACCGATGCGCGCGTGGGGGTGCCCATTGCCAACCGCAACCGCGCGGAGACGGCGGGCGTGGTGGGCTTCTTCGTCAACACGCAGGTGCTGCGTTCGCGGATGGGGGCGCGCACCACGCTGGCCGAGCTGCTCGTGCAGACACGCGACACCGCCATCGGCGCGCAGACCCACCAGGACCTGCCGTTCGAACAGTTGGTCGGCGCGCTGCGGCCCGAACGCAGCCTGAGCGCGAACCCGCTGTTCCAGGTGATGTTCAACCACGTGCGGCGCGACCACCGCTCGCTGGCCGGCTGGCCGGGCGTGTCGGTGGAGCGGCTGGACTTCGAGGAGGAAGACGCGCAGTTCGAGTTGACCCTTCAGACGCTGGAGTTCGAGGATGGGCGGATCGAGGTCACCTTCTTGTATGCGGCGGAGCTGTTCGACAGGGAGACGATCGAGCGGATGGCGGGGCACTACCTGGCGGTGCTGGGGGCGTTGGCTGTAGAGCCAGAGGTGGCGGTCGGCGACGTGGTGTTGATGGGGGCTGCGGAGCGTGAGCAGCTGGCGGCATGGGGCGAGAACCATCGCCGCCACGAGGGCGCGCAGCCCGTGCATCGGCAGATCGAGGCGCATGCGAAGTTGCAGCCTTCTGCACCTGCGCTGGTCTTCGGTGACGAGGCGCTGAGCTATGCGGAACTCAATGCGCGGGCGAACCGGCTGGCGCATCGCCTGGTTGCCTTGGGCGTAGGCCCCGATGTGCTGGTCGGTATCTGCGTGGAACGCTCCACCGAGATGATGGTGGGCATCCTTGCGGTGCTGAAGGCCGGTGGGGCCTACGTTCCGCTCGATCCCGACTACCCGGCGGACCGCCTCTCCTACATGGTCGAAGACAGCGGCATCTCGCTGCTGTTGACCCAGAGCGGCTTGCGCTCGTTGATTCCCGGTGCCGAAGCGCTTGAAGTGCTGGAACTCGACACGCTCGATACGTCGTCCGAGCCGGATGCCAATCCGCAGGTCAACCTGCACGGCGAACACCTCGCCTACGTCATCTACACCTCGGGCTCCACAGGCCGTCCCAAGGGCGCGGCCATCAGGCACCAAGCGCTGTTCAGCTGCATGGCCTGGATGCAGGAGTTCTACACGCTGGAAGGCGCCGACACCGTCCTGCATAAGGCGCCCTTCGGCTTCGACGTATCGGTGTGGGAGATGTTCTGGCCGCTGACTTCCGGTGCAAGGCTGGTCATTGCCAACCCAGGAGATCACCGCGACCCGGCTCGCCTGGTCGAACTGATCCAGAAGCACCAGATCACGACGCTGAACTTCGTGCCGTCGATGCTGCAAGCCTTCCTGGCCTACGAAGGCATCGAAGCGACGACCAGGCTCAAGCACATCATCTGCGGCGGAGAGGCGATGCCTGCAGCCACGCAGAAGGAGGCGCTTCAACGCCTGAGCGGCGCGACCTTGCAGAACCTGTACGGTCCGACGGAAACCACGATCCACGTGACGCAGTGGACGTGCCGAGATGACGGCAGCACCCAGGTGCCGATCGGCCGGCCGATCAGCGACACACAAGCGTATGTCCTCGACGAGAGCCTGAACGAAGTGCCGGCAGGCGTGGCTGGCGAGCTGTACCTGGGCGGCATCAACCTCGCACGGGGCTACCTGAAGCGGGCGGGGCTGACTGCCGAGCGGTTCGTCGCGACCGCCAACGGACAGCGCCTGTACCGAACGGGTGACCTCGTGCGCTGGAACAACGCGGGCCAGCTGGAGTACCTGGGCCGCATCGACCACCAGGTGAAGGTGCGGGGCTTTCGCATCGAGCTGGGCGAGATCGAAGCGCAGTTGCAGGCGCAACCGGAAGTGCGTGAAGCAGTCGTCGTAGCGAGCGAAGGCCCATCTGGGGCAAGGCTCGTGGCCTACGTCTCGGGCAACGACATCGACACGGCAACGCTCAGGGAACGCCTCGCCGAGACGCTACCGGACTACATGGTCCCCAGCGTGATCATGGTGCTCGACGCATTGCCGCTCAACGCCAACGGCAAGGTAGACCGCAAGGCGCTGCCAGCGCCGGAGTTCACCAGCGACCGAGCGTACGAAGCCCCCGAGGGCGAAGTCGAGCAAGCGCTTGCGACGATCTGGGCCGAAGTCCTGGGCGTGCCCCGCGTGGGCCGCACCGACAATTTCTTCGAGCTCGGCGGCGACTCCATCCTCAGCCTCAAGGTCACCGCGCGCGCGGCTCGGGCCGGCGTGCACCTGACGCCTCGCCAGATGTTCGAACACCAGAGCGTGGCGCGCATCGCGCATGCGCTCCAGGCCGGCCGCCCCGCGGAAACGCAGGCGATTCCCGTGCTGGATGCGGCGCAGCGCGCCGGCAGACTGGCCTTGTCGCACGCACAGATGCGCCAGTGGTTCCTGTGGCAGCTCGATCCGTCGAGCACCGCGTACCACATCAGCGGCGCGCTGAAGCTCGTGGGCCGGCTCGATGCAGCGGCCGTGCGTGCGAGCTTCGACGCGCTGGTGCAGCGCCACGCGTCGCTGCGCACCGTGTTCCGCGCCGACGCGCAGGGCCTGGCCGAGCAGGTCGTCCAGGAAGCCGGCCCGCTCGAACTGGCAACGGTCGACCTTGCCGCGTGGCGCACCGAGGCCGAACGCGAAGTGCGCAGCCGCGAAGAGGCGCTGCGCCTGAGCCACACGCCTTTCGACCTGGCCGCAGGCCCGCTGCTGCGCGTCGGGCTGATCCGCCTCGCAACGGACGAACACCTGCTCGTCGTGGTGATGCACCACATCGTGTCCGACGGCTGGTCGATGCAGGTGCTCGTCGACGAATTCGTGGCGCACTACCGCGCCCATGTGCAGGGCGCCGCGGTCGTGCTGCCGCCGTTGCCGATCCAGTACACCGACTACGCCGCGTGGCAGCGCGACTGGCTCGAAGCCGGCGAACGCGACCGCCAGCTGGCGTACTGGACCCACCACATCGGCACCGGGCAGCCCGTGCTGCAGCTGCCCACCGACCACGCCAGAAAAGCCGACGGCCGCTACAGCGCCGCGCGGCACGGCTTCGAACTGCCGGGCGATCTGGTGCAGCGTCTGCAACGGCGCTTGCAGGGCCAGGGCGCGACGCTGTTCATGGGTCTGCTGGCCGGCTTCCAGGTGCTGCTGAGCCGCTACACCGGCGAGCCCGACATTCGCGTGGGCGTGCCCGTGGCCAACCGCCACCGTGCCGAGACCGAAGGGGTCATCGGCTTCTTCGTCAACACGCAGGTGCTGCGCAACGTGCTCGACGGGCGCGAGAGCCTGGCGCGCGTGCTGGCCCGCGCGAAAGACGCGGCCTTGGGCGCGCAGGCGCACCAGGACCTGCCGTTCGAGCAGCTGGTCGAAGCGTTGCAGCCCGAGCGCAGCCTGGGCGCCAGCCCGCTGTTCCAGGTCATGTTCAATCACCAGCGGGGCGGCCTGAAGGCACTGCACCGGCTGCCCGGGCTCACGCTGACCGAATGCGACCTGGACGCGCAGGCGGCGCAGTTCGAGCTGACGCTGGAGACCAGCGAAGGCGACGACGGCCGCGTGACGGCGAGCCTGCGCTACGCGGCGGAGCTGTTCGCGCCGCAAACCATCGCGCGCATGGCGGGCCACTACCTCGCGGTGCTGGCGGCGTTGGCCGACTGCCCCGCGCAGGCGGTGGGCGACGTGGTGCTGCTGGCACACGCCGAGCGCGCCCAGCTCGCTGCGTGGGGCGCACCCGTGCAAGCAGCCGGAGCGGCCGGAGCGACCGCGGCGGCCGGAACGGCGCAACCCATCCACCGGCTGATCGAACGCCAGGCGCAGGCGCGCCCCGATGCGGTGGCGCTGGTCTTCGGCGCGCAGACGCTGGGCTACGGCGAACTCAATGCGCAGGCCAACCGCCTTGCACACCGGTTGATCGCCCTGGGTGTGAGGCCCGAGACCCGGGTGGGCCTCGCGGTGGAGCGTTCGCTCGAGATGGTGGTGGGCATCCTGGCCATCCTGAAGGCCGGCGGCGCCTACGTGCCGCTGGACCCGGACTACCCCGCGGACCGCCTGGCCTTCATGGTGGCCGACAGCGGCATCGCACTGCTGCTCACGCAGGCCCACCTGCAGGCGCCCGCCATCGGCGCGCTTCAGGTGCTGTCGCTGGACACGCTCGACCTGTCCGCCGAGCCCGTCGCCAACCCCGAGGTCGGGCTGCACGCCGACAGCCTCGCCTACGTCATCTACACCTCCGGCTCCACGGGCCGGCCCAAGGGCGCGCAGCTTTGCCATCGCAACGTGAGCCGCCTGCTCGGCGCCACCGACGCGTGGTTCGGCTTCGGCCCCGACGACGTCTGGACGCTGTTCCACTCCTACGCCTTCGACTTTTCCGTGTGGGAAATCTTCGGGGCGCTGTGCACCGGCGGCAAGCTGGTGATCGTGCCGTTCTGGGTCAGCCGCTCGCCGGAGGATTTCCTGCAGCTGCTGCGCACGCAGCGCGTGACCGTGCTCAACCAGACGCCTTCGGCCTTCGGGCAACTGGCTGGCTTGCCGCAGTCGCACGAAGGCGGCCTGGCGCTTCGCGCGGTGATCTTCGGCGGCGAGGCGCTGGACCCGCAACGCCTGCGCGGCTGGATCGAGCGCCACGGCGACGACAGCCCCCGGCTGTTCAACATGTACGGCATCACCGAGACCACGGTGCACGTGACCTTCAGGCGCATCACCGCCGCCGACCTGGTGCAGGCGCGCAGCCCCGTGGGCATCGCGATTCCCGACCTGGGGCTGCGGGTGCTCGACGGGCAGCTCAACCCGATGCCGCTGGGCATCGCGGGCGAGCTGTACGTGTCGGGCGCCGGGCTGGCGCGCGGCTACCTGAACCGCGCAGGCCTGACGGCCGAGCGCTTCATCGCGGCGGAAGACGGCGCTCGCCTGTACCGCACCGGCGACCTGGTGAAGTGGAACCAGGAGGGCCAGCTGGAGTATCTGGGGCGCATCGACCACCAGGTGAAGGTGCGGGGCTTTCGCATCGAGCTGGGGGACATCGAGGCCGCCCTGCTGGCGCAGCCGGAGGTTCGCGAGGCGGTGGCACTCGCCAGCGAGGGCCCGGGGGGCACGCGGCTGGTGGGTTACGTGACCGCGCAGGGGGGCCGGGCGATCGACGCGGCCGCGCTGCGCGAGCGCCTGGGCGAGCTGTTGCCCGAGCACATGGTCCCGGCGGTGCTGGTGGTGCTGGGCGCGCTGCCGCTGACCCCGAACGGCAAGGTCGACCGCAAGGCGCTGCCGGCGCCGGAGTTTTTGCCCGGCAACGCGTACGAAGCGCCCAGGGGGGAGACCGAAGAACAGCTGGCCGCCGTCTGGGCCGAGGTGCTGGGCGTGGCGCGCGTGGGCCGCGACGACAACTTCTTCGAGCTGGGCGGGCATTCGCTGCTCTCCACGCGGCTGGTGGCGCGCCTGCATGCGGCCATGCCGGGCGGGCTCACGGTGCGCGACGTCTTCCAGTACCCGACCCTGGCCGCCATGGCCGAGCGGATGGCCGCGGCCCTTCGGGACAGTCCCGCGGCCCAGGCCCTTTCAGAAATCGATTCGCTGCTGGACAGCATGGAGACCGCCTGATGGAAACCGCAGCAACCCGTCGCATCGCCGAGCGTTTTTCGCGCCTGTCGAGCGAGCAGCGCCGCGTGGTGTACGAGGGCATCCGTTCCCGGGGCCTGACGCTCGGGCAGTTCCCCATCCTGCCGCGCGAGGACGCGGCACGGCACCGCTGCCCCGTGTCCTACGCGCAGCTGCGCCAGTGGTTCCTGTGGCAGCTCGATCCGCAGAGCACGGCCTACCACATCAGCGATGCGCTCAAGCTCACGGGGCCGCTGGATGCGGACGCGGTGCACGCGAGCTTCAAGGCCTTGGTGGCACGCCACGAATCGCTGCGCACGGTGTTTCGCGCCGATGCCGACGGACTCGCCGAGCAGCTGATTCGCGACAGCGGCGAGCTCGACTTCACGCTGCTGGACCTGGGCGATGCGGATGCCGGCGCGCGCGAGGCCATGGCCCGGGACGCGGCGCGGCGCATCTGCCACACGCCCTTCGACCTGACGCAAGGGCCGCTGATGAGGGTGGCGCTGGTTCGGCTGGCGCCTGAAACGCACCTGCTGGTGCTGGTGATGCACCACATCGTGTCCGACGGCGGCTCGCTGCAGATCGTCGTGGACGAGTTCGTGGCGCAGTACCGCGCCTGCGTGCGGCACGAAGCGGTGGCGTTGCAGGCCATGCCGGTCCAGTACGCCGACTACGCGGTGTGGCAGCGGCATTGGCTGGAAGCCGGCGAGCAGGAACGCCAGCTGGCCTACTGGAAGGCGCAGCTCGGCGACGCGCAGCCGGTGCTGCAGCTGCCGCTGGACCGCGCCCGAAGGCCCGATGCCCGTTACGGCGCGGCCAGCCATCGGGTCGAACTGCCGGCGCTGCTGGTGGACGGCCTGCAGAAGCGGGCCCGCAGCCAGGGGGGCACGGTGTTCATGGTGCTGCTGGCCGGCTTCCAGGTGCTGCTCGGGCGCTGCAGCGGCCAGGAAGACATTCGCGTGGGCGTGCCGATTGCGAACCGCCACCGCATGGAAACCGAGGGCGTCGTCGGCTTCTTCGTCAACACGCAGGTGCTGCGCGCGGCGGTGGACAGCCGCAGCAGCCTGCTGCAGGTGCTGGCGCGCACGCAGGAGGCGGCACTGGGCGCGCAGATGCACCAGGACCTGCCGTTCGAGCAACTGGTCGAGGCCCTGCAGCCCGAGCGCATTCCGGGCGTGCAGCCGCTGTTCCAGGTGCTGTTCAATCACCAGCGCGCGGACTTCTCGGCCCTGGAAGGGCTGCCGGGGCTGGCGCTGGCGCCGTGGGACCTGGGCACCCAGGCCGCGCAGTTCGAGCTGATGCTGGTCACCGACGAAAGCCCCGACGGTCGGCTGCATGCGAAGTTCAGCTATGCGCCGGAGCTGTTCGATGCCTCGACCATCGAGCGCATGGCGGGCCACTACCTGGCGGTGCTGCAGGCCCTGGCGCAGCGCCCCGAGCAGACCGTGGGCGAGGTGGCGCTGCTGAGCGAGGCCGAAAGCGCGCAGCTGGTGGCCTGGGGCGCGAATGCGCAAGGCTTCGACCAGTCGACGCCGGTGCACCGCCTGATCGAGCGGCAGGCCGCGGCGCATCCCGACGCCACGGCGCTGGCACTCGGCGACCAGACGATGAGCTACGGCGAACTCAACGCCAGGGCCAACCGCCTCGCCCACCACCTGGTCGGCCTGGGCGTGAAGGCGGAGACCCGGGTGGGCATCGCGGTGGAACGCTCCATGGAGATGGTGGTGGGCCTGCTGGGCATCCTGAAGGCCGGCGGCGCCTATGTGCCGCTGGACCCCGCGTACCCGCCCGAGCGGCTCGCCTACATGGTGCGCGACAGCGGTGTGGCGCTGCTGCTGACGCAAAGCCACCTGCAGTCGCTGGTGCCGGGTGCCGGGGCGCTGCGCGTGCTGGCGCTGGACACGCTGGACCTGCACGCGCAGCCGCAGGGCAACCCGCAGGTCGCGGTGCACGGCCAGAACCTTGCCTACGTGATCTACACCTCGGGCTCCACCGGCAGGCCCAAGGGCGCGCAGATGTGCCACGGCAACGTGACGCGGCTGCTGGACGCGACCGACGCCTGGTTCGGGTTCGGGCCGCAAGACACCTGGACCCTGTTCCATTCCTATGCCTTCGATTTCTCCGTCTGGGAGATCTTCGGGGCGCTGTGTACCGGCGGTACGCTGGTCATCGTGCCGTTCTGGGTCAGCCGCTCGCCGGAGGACTTCCTGCAACTGCTGCGGGCGCGCAAGGTGACGGTGCTCAACCAGACGCCGTCGGCGTTCGGGCAGTTGACCAGCCTGCCGCAGGCCTGGCGGGACGGCGGGGACGGCAGGGACGGTGAGGACGAGCAGGACCGCCTGTCGCTGCGCGTGGTGATCTTCGGCGGCGAGGCGCTGGACCCGCAGCGGCTGCGCCAGTGGATCGCGCACCACGGCGACGACAGCCCGCAGCTGGTCAACATGTACGGCATCACCGAGACGACGGTGCACGTGACCTACCGCCGGATCACCGCGGCGGACCTGGACCGGCAGCGCAGCCCGGTCGGCCTGGCGATTCCGGACCTCGGGCTGCGGGTGCTCGATGCGCAGCTGAACCTGGTGCCGGTGGGCGTGCCCGGCGAGCTGCACGTGTCGGGTGCCGGCCTTGCGCGCGGCTACCTGCACAGGGCCGGCCTGACGTCGGAGCGCTTCGTGGCGGCGGCGAACGGAGAGCGGCTGTACCGCACGGGCGACCTGGTGCGCTGGGACGCCGAGGGGCAACTGGCGTACCTGGGGCGCATCGACCACCAGGTGAAAGTGCGGGGCTTTCGCATCGAGCTGGGAGAGATCGAGGCGCAACTGCTGGCGCAGCCCGAGGTGCGGGAGGCCGTGGTGGTGGCCGACGAAGGCCCCGCCGGCACGCGCCTGGCGGGCTATGTGTCGGCGCAGGCGGGCCAGGTGGCCGACGCTGCGCAGCTGAAGTTGCGGCTGGGCGAGGCCTTGCCCGACTACATGGTTCCCGCCGTGGTCATGGTGCTCGACGCGTTGCCGTTGAACGCGAACGGAAAGGTCAACCGGCAGGCGCTGCCGGCGGCGGCGTTCACGAGCGAGCGGGCGTACGAGGCGCCCGTGGGCGAGCACGAGCAGAAGCTCGCGGCCATCTGGGCCGACGTGCTCGGCGTGGAACGCGTGGGCCGCGAAGACGACTTCTTCGAGCTGGGCGGCCATTCGCTGCTGGCGCTGCGGCTGCTGGAGCGCATGCGCGCCCAGGGCCTGGCCGCGCAGGTGCGCACGCTGTTCCAGCAGCCCCGGCTCGGCGCCTTCGCGCAGGCGTTGGCGCAGGCGCCGGCGCGCGCCGAGGTGGTCGTTCCGGCCAACGGCATTTCGGCGCAGTGCCGGGCCATCGAGCCGCGGATGCTGACGCTGGTGGCGCTGGACGCGCCGCAGATCGCGCGCATCGAGGCGGCCGTGCCGGGCGGGGCCGCCAACATCCAGGACATCTACCCCCTGGTGCCCATGCAGGAGGGCATGCTCTTCCATCACCGCCTGCATGCCGAGGCGGATGCCTACGTCACGCTGAACAGCCTGAGCTTCGACAGCCGCGAAGGGCTGCTGCGCTTCGTCGCCAGCTTCAACGAGGTGATCGCGCGCCACGACATCCTGCGAACCGCCGTCATGTGGGAAGAACTCCCCGAGCCGGTGCAGGTGGTGCATCGCCAGGCCGCGCTCGAGCTCCAGTGGCTCGCCGATGCCGCGCCGGCCGGCGTGCGCATCGACGTGCGCAAGGCGCCGATGCTCGCGGCCGTCGCGGCCCATGACGCGCTGAACGCCCGCTGGCTGCTCCAGCTGTCCAGCCATCACCTGGTGGTGGACCACACCACGCTGGAACTGGTGGTCGAGGAAATCGCGCTGATCCAGCAAGGGCGGCGGGCCGAACTGTCGGCGCCCGTGCCGTTCCGGCGCTTCGTCGGCCAGGCCCGTCTGGACGGCGGCCAGGCCGGGCACCAGGCCTTCTTCAGCCAGATGCTGGCCGACGTGGAAGAGCCGACGGCACCCTTCGGCCTGCTCGACGTGCAGGGCGACGGCACCCGGGTGCGGGAGGCCTCGGTGGTGCTGGACACCGGGCTCGCGGCGCAGGTCAGGCACCAGGCGCAGGCGCACGGCGTGAGCGCCGCCGCGCTGTTCCACACGGCCTGGGCGATGGTGCTGGGCAAGACCGCGGGCCGGGACGATGTGGTGTTCGGCACCGTGCTGTTCGGCCGCATGCAGGGCGGTGCGAATGTGGACCGCGCGCTGGGCATGTTCATCAACACGCTGCCCGTGCGCATCCGGCTGGGAACGCAAGGCGTGCAGGCCTGCGTTCGACACACGCATGCGGCGCTGATCGAGCTGATGCACCACGAATACGCCAGCCTGTCGCTGGCGCAGCGCTGCAGCGGACTGCCGCAGCGCATGCCGCTGTTCACGGCGCTGCTGAACTACCGCTACGGCGCGCGGCAGGGCAAGCCGGCCAAGGCCGTCGAAGCGGCCCAGCCGTGGCAGGGCATGCAGATCCTGGGCAGCAGGGAGCGCACCAACTATCCGGTCGAGATGGCGGTGGACGACCTGGGCGAGGGCTTTGCGCTGGCCGCGCAGATTCACGAATCGGTGGACGCCGGGCGCGTGTGCGGCTTGATGATCGCCGCCGTCGATGCCGTCGTGCAGGCCCTGGCGCAGCAGCCCGAGCGGCGGGTCTGCGAACTCGAGCTGATGTCCGGCGACGAGCAGCGCCAGCTCGCCGCATGGGGCGAAAACACGGTGCGATACGACGGCGACCTGCCGGTGCACCGGCTGATCGAGCGCCAGGTTGCGCGCCATCCGCAGGCGGTCGCGCTGGTCTTCGGCGACCAGGCCCTGAGCTACGCGGAACTCAACGCACGGGCCAATCGCCTGGCCCATTGCCTGATCGCGCTGGGCGTGAAGCCGGAGACCAGGGTAGGCATCGCGCTCGAGCGTTCCATCGACATGGTGGTGGGCGTGCTGGCGGTCCTGAAGGCCGGCGGTGCCTATGTGCCGCTGGACCCGGAACACCCGGCGGACCGGCTGGCCCACATGGTGGCCGAGAGCGGCATCGGGTGGCTGCTCACGCAGAGCCACCTGGGTGCCCTGTGGCCGCGCGCCGGGGCGCTTCGGGTGCTGGCGCTGGACACGCTGGACACCGGCGGCTGCGCCGATGCCAACCCGCAGGTCGCGCTGGACGGCGAGAACCTGGCCTACGTCATCTATACCTCCGGCTCCACCGGCAAGCCGAAGGGCGTGATGGTGCGGCACCGGTCGCTCAGCCACTTCATGCGCAGCATGAAGGACGCGCCGGGCATGGCACCGGACGACGTGCTGGTGGCGGTCACCTCGCTGTCGTTCGACATCGCGGCCCTGGAGCTGTACCTGCCGCTGCTGAGCGGCGCGCGCATCGTGCTGGCGTCGAGGGATGCCGTGCGAAGCGGCGGCGCGCTCGGCGAGCTCCTGCATGCCTGCGGTGCCACGGTGCTGCAGTCGACGCCCGCGGGCTGGCGGCTCTTGCGGGCCACCGGATGGAACGGCAGCCGGCGCGCGAAGTTCAAGGGCCTGTGCGGCGGAGAAGCGCTGCAGCAGGACCTGGCCGACGATCTGCTGGCGCTCGGTGTCGAGCTGTGGAACATGTACGGTCCCACCGAAACGACGATCTGGTCCACGGCCGCGCGGGTTCGCGGCACGCCGCGCATCGGCGGGCCGATCGCGGCCACGACGCTCCATGTGCTGGACGGGTTCCTGAACCCGGCGCCCGTGGGCGTGCCGGGCGAACTGTTCCTGGGCGGCATCGGCCTGGCGCGCGGCTACTTCCAGCGCGCGGCCCTGACGTCGGAGCGCTTCGTGGCGGCGGCGAACGGAGAGCGGCTGTACCGCACGGGCGACCTGGTGCGCTGGGACGCCGAGGGGCAACTGGCGTACCTGGGGCGCATCGACCACCAGGTGAAGGTGCGGGGCTTTCGCATCGAGCTGGGAGAGATCGAGGCGCAGCTGCTGGCACAGCCCGAGGTGCGGGAGGCCGTGGTGGTGGCGCGCGAAAGTGCGGATGGTGCGGGCGGCACCGGCGGTGCGTCGCTGGTCGGCTACATCGCCTTGCAGGCCGGGCAGGCGATGGACACCGCCGTGCTGCGAACGCGGCTCGCGGCGGCGTTGCCCGACTACATGGTTCCGGCCGCCGTCGTCGTGCTCGAGCGCCTGCCCCTGAACGGCAACGGCAAGGTCGATCGCAAGGCACTGCGCGCGGTGGAGTTCGCGAGCGAGCGGGCCTACGAGGCGCCCGCCGACGCGGTGGAAGCGCAGCTGGCCGCCCTCTGGGCCCAGGTGCTGGGCGTGGCGCGCGTGGGGCGGCACGACAATTTCTTCGAGCTCGGCGGGCATTCGCTGCTGGCTGCGCAACTGGCGTCGAGGGCCCGCGTCGAAGGCGGCTTCGAGCTGCCGCTGCGCCGGATCTTCGAGCACCCGGTGCTGCTCGATCTTGCAGGCGTGGCCCGGCAGGCGATGCACGAGGCCCCGCCGGCCGGCCAGGAGCCGGTGCTGCAACCGATCGGCCGCGTGGCCGAGATGAAGCTTTCCCCTGCGCAACAGCGCCTGTGGCTGGTGAACCGGCTGGCCGATGCATCGGCGGGCCAGCACGCGGCCTACAACATCTCCGCGGCGCTGCGTCTGTCGGGCGCGCTCGACGTCGATCTGGTCCGGGCCACGCTCGATGCGCTCGTGCAGCGGCACGAAGTGCTGCGCACCTGGTTCCCCGAGAACGACGACGGCGATCCCGTGGCGCGCATCGCGCCGGGCGGTGGCCTTGTCGTTCCACTGACGGACCTCTCGCACCTCGCGGGCGAACGCCAGGCCAGCGCGATGCACGACGCGCTCGCCGCGCACGCGGGCACCGCCTTCGACCTGGGCGCCCGCCCGGCCTTCGCGGCCGCCGTGCTGCGGCTGCAGCCCGAGGTGCATGTGCTGCTGCTGTGCGTGCACCACATCGTGTTCGACGGCTGGTCGGAAGCCGTCTTCGTGCAGGACTTCATGGCCTTGTACGCGGCGCTGCGGGCCGGGCGGGATTCGCCGCTCGCGCCCCTTGCAATCCAGTACGCGGACTACGCCGACTGGCATCACCGCAAGATCGCGCAGCGCTTTGCGCGCGATGCCGCGTTCTGGCGCGGCTACCTGCAAGGCGCCCCCGCCGTGTCCACGCTGGGCCCGGACCGCGCGCGCCCCCGCGTGGCGTCGACGGCGGGCGACACGGTCGGCGTCGACGTGGGGCACGCGCTCGCGCAGGCCTTGCACGGCCTGGCCAGGGCGCAGAAGACCTCGCTGTACGTGGTGCTGCTGTCGACCTTCCTGCTGATGCTGCACCGGCAGGCGGCCACCGACGACCTGGTGGTCGGCACCGACGTTGCCGGGCGCGACCACCCGGCGCTCGAGGACCTGATCGGTTTCTTCGTCGGCGTCGTGCCGCTGCGCTCCCGGCTCGCGCCCGCGCTGGCGTTCGTGCAGTGGCTCGCGAAGGTCAAGGAGAGCACGCTGTCGGCCTTCGAGCACCAGGACGTGCCGTTCGAGCAGATCGTCGAGCTGGCCGGCGTGCCCCGCACCCGCGAACACAGCCCGCTGGTGCAGGTGCTGTTCGTCATGCAGAACACGCCCGAAGGGCGCTTCGAGATCCCGGGCGTCGTTGTCGAGCCCATCCCGAAACCCGTGACCACCTCGAAGTTCGATCTCGCGGTCTTCGTGAGCGAGAGCGCGCGCGGCCTGCGCGCCGAGTGGACCTTTGCCTCCGGCCTGTACCGGCGCGAAACCATCGAGCGCGCATCGCTCGCGTGGCGCGACCTGCTGCAGCAGGTGGTCGCCGCCCCCGAGGGGCTGCTGGCGCATTTCGTCATTCAAGCCAACCCGGAAACAAAAACCATGTCATCCAGTTCGCCCGCGCTGGGCAAGTTGCACAAGCTCAAGAAATTCGCGGAGAAGGAGCGCGGGGCCCCGGCGGCGCCGCGCTCGCCCGTGCGCACCTCCTTCCTTTCGGCGCAGCGGACGTTCCCGCTGGTCATCGAGGCCGCGAGCAGCGACATCGACGCGGTGGCGTGGGCCCGGGAGCAGCGCGACTCCATCGAGGCCAGCCTGTGCACGCATGGCGGCATCCTGCTGCGCAACTTCGGCCTGCGCACGCCGCAGGAGTTCGAGGCCTTCGCGGAAGTGATCGAGCCCGAGCTCTACGGCGGCTACGGCGACCTGCCGAAGAAGGAGGGCGGGCGCAATACCTACCGCTCGACGCCGTACCCCGAGCGCCAGATGATCCTGTTTCACAACGAGAGTTCGCACCTCGAGCGCTGGCCGCGCAAGCAGTGGTTCTACTGCGAGCAGCCTTCGCCCGTGGGGGGCGCCACGCCCATCGTCGATTGCCGGGAGATGCTGCGCCACCTGCCGCCCGACATCGTGGCCGAGTTCGAGCGCAAGGAACTGCTGTACGTGCGCACCTTCATGCCCCGGCTGGACGTGAGCTGGCAGGACTTCTTCAAGACCGACAGCAAGGCGCAGGTCGAGCACCGCCTCGCGCTGGCCGGCACCGCCTGGCGCTGGCTGGACGACGAGACGCTGCAGACGCGCACCCGCTGTCCCGCGGTGATCACGCACCCGGTCACGGGCGAGCGCGTGTTCTTCAACCAGGTCCAGCTGCACCACGCGAGCTGCCTGGAAGCGGATGCGCGCGAAGACCTGCTGGCCGTGGCCGGCGGCCTGGACCGGCTGCCGCGCCACGTGACCTATGGCGACGGCACGCCGATCGACGACCAGACCATGGCCGTCGTCGGCCGTGCGTATGAAGCCTGCGCCGTGCGCTTCGACTGGCGCCAGGGCGACGTGGTGATGCTCGACAACATGCTCGCGGCGCACGCGCGCGACCCGTACGAGGGGCCGCGCAAGATCGTGGTGGCGATGGGCGCGATGTGCGACCGCGCCACGCTCGCGCGAGCTGCCGGCGCGGGGGGCAACTTGCCCGCCGCCGCAGGGCAGCCCGTGGTGTCGGAGGGCTGAAGCGATGGCTGCGATGTTCGAGACCCCGGCTTTCCTTGCCTCTTCTTCCTCCTTGCCGCTCAGCCCGGAGCAGCGTGCCGCCTGGGCCCAGCACGGGGAGCACGCCGCGACCGGCGCGCCCAGGCTCGTGCTGCTGGCCGATCTTGAAGGCGAGCTCGATGCGGCGCGCCTGGAGGCCGCGGTGCAATCGGTCGTGCGGACCCATGGCGCCTTGCACGCGGCGGTGTTGCAGGTTCCCGGCTTCCGCGGCCTGCGGCAACAGGCGCGCGATGCGGCGGCGCCGCCGCCGCACTGGCACAGGGTCGACCTTCGCGATGGCACCGACAGGGCCGACAGGGCCGACAGGGCCGACAGGGCCGACAGCGCCGACAGCGCCGACAGCGCCGACAGCGCGGCCGCGCTGGCCGACTGGACCGCCGGCTGCACCCAGGCGCCGCTGGACGTTGCAAGCGGCGCGCTGCTGCGCGTCGGCCTCGCCCGGATCGGCGAAACGCGGCACAAGCTGCTGTTGGTGGCCAGCGTGTTCGCCGCGGACAAGGGCAGCCTGCAGTGCCTGCTGGACCAGGTGGCCACGGCCTACCTGACGGGGCAGGCCGTCGATGCGGACGAGGTCTTTCAGTACGCGCAGTTCGTCGAATGGCGCCAGGACCTCGACGGCGCCGAAGAAGCGGCCGAAGGGCGCGCCTACTGGCGTGCGTGCATCGAGCGTGCCGACGTGCTGCAGGCGCCACGGCTGAACACCCGCATGGACGGCGAGCGCGAGGCCGCGCCGTCGGGCGTGCGCAATTGCATCAGCCACGCGCTGCCTCTGGACGCAACGCTTGCTGCCCGCGCGCAGGAAGTGGCCGGGCAGAACGGCTGCGACACGGCGCTGCTGATGCAGGCCGTGTGGTGGCTGCTGCTGGCGCGGTTGACGGGCCACCGGCCGTTCGTTGCCGGCTGGCAGAACGATTGCCGGCGCAACTACGAGGTGATGCAGGGCGCCGTGGGTGTGTTCGAGAAGATCCTGCCGATGGTCGTGGACATCGCGCCCGAGGAGCGGTTTTCGCACTGGCTCGCGCGCCTGGGCGCAACGCTCGAGGCGCACACCGAGGCGCAGGAGTACTGGGCGATCGATGCGCCGCCGATGTCCGCGCACCTCGACGTGGGGTTCACGTTCGACGAGGCGCCGGTGCGGCTGCAAGGCGGCATGGCGTGGCGCGTGGAGGCCGCGCCCGGGCCGTCGCCTTGCTTCGAGCTGGCGCTGCAGGTCGGGCAGGCCGGACAGCTCGGACAGCTCGGACGGGGGCTCTCCCTGCGCGTGCATGCCGATGCGGCGCGCCACTCGCCGCAATCGCTGGAGCGGCTGCTGTGGCAGTACGCCGCCTTGCTGGCGAGTGCCTTGGCGCAGCCGCATGCGCCGGTCGGCGGTCTCGTGCTGGTCGGCGAGCGCGAGCGCGAACTGCTGCTGCGCGCGGCCCATGGCGCGGTGGCCGACTTCGGAACCCGCACGCTGGCCGAGCAGGTCGCCGGCTGGGCACGCACGACGCCGGACGCGCCCGCGCTGGAGGCCGGCGACCTGCGGCTGAGCTACCGGGAATTCGATGCGCGGATCGACCGCATGGCGCACGGCCTGCGGGCCCGCGGGGCCGTGGCCGGCACGCTGGTGGCGCTCGACCTTGCGCGCTCGGCCGACCTGCTGGTGGCGATGTTCGCGAGTTGGCGCATCGGAGCGGGCTACCTGCCGCTGGACCCCGAGTGGCCCGCCGCCCGCCGCCAGGCCGTGCTGGAAGATGCCAGGCCGTCGCTCGTGCTCCATGCCGCCGGGCCGCTGCCGGCCGGCCCCGTGCCGTGGCGAGAGGTTTCGCTGGATGCCATGGACGACCAGGACCTCGACGGCGCGCCCGGCAGCGTGCCGGCACACCGGCCCGCGATGCAGGACCTGGCCTATGTGCTCTACACCTCGGGCTCGACCGGCACGCCCAAGGGCGTGGTGATCGAGCAGGGCCAGCTGCTCAACTACGTGGCCGCGGTGTCGTCGGCCATGGACCTGGGCCGGTGCCGCCGCTGGGCGCTCACCAGCTCGGTCGTCGCGGACCTGGGCAACACGGCGCTCTTCAGCGCGTTCCACAACGGCGCCTGCCTCGTCGTGGCAGGACCGGGCGACGTGAAGGACGCGCACGCTTTCGCGGGCTTCATGCGCGAGCGCCGCATCGACGCACTCAAGATCGTGCCCTCCCACCTGGAGGCCCTGCTGGAGGACGAGGCGCCGCAGCTGCCCGCCACGCTGGTGCTGGGCGGCGAGGCCGCACCGCGCTCGCTCATCGAGCGCATCGCCCGGCTTGCACCGAAGACCGTGGTCTACAACCACTACGGCCCCACGGAAACGACGGTGGGCGTGATGGTGCACCGGGTGTCCGCCGGCGGGGCGGCCGTGTCCGCGCTGTCGGGCCCGGCTTCGGTGTTGCCGCTGTCGCGCGTGCTGGCGAACAACCGCGTCCACGTGCTGGACGAGGCCTTGCAACCGGTGCCGGCCGGCGCGCTCGGGGTGGTGTACGTCGGCGGCGCGCAGCTGTGCCGCGGCTACCTGAACCGGGAGGTGGAGGGCGCCTTCGTGCCCGATCCGTTCCTGCCCGGGCAAAGGCTCTACCGCACGGGCGACCTGGCGTGCGTGCTGCCCGAGGGGGGCCTGCGCCTGGCGGGACGCGCCGACGACCAGGTCAAGGTGCGGGGCTTTCGCGTGGAGCCGGCCGAGGTGGAGGCGGTGTTGCTGTCGCAGCCCGGCGTGCGGCAGGCCGCGGTTCTGGTTCTGGCGCCGGCCGGCGGCGGTGCCGACGCCGAGCTCCGGGCCTTCGTCGTGGCCGATGCGGCGCTCGCGTCCGAGGCCGGACGTGCGGCGCTGACGGGGCAGCTGGCCGCGCTGCTGCCGGCGCACATGGTGCCCGCGCGTTGCACCTTCGTCGCGGAGTTCGCGCGGCTGCCGAACGGAAAGATCGACCGGCAGTCGTTGCTGGCCGCGGCAAGCGCCGACGAGCGGGGCGCGGGCATGGCGGGCACGGTGGCCACGGCGGTGACGGCGCCGCCGCGTGACGCCCTTGAATCGGTGCTGGCCGGGTGCATGGCCACGCTGGTCGGGCGCGACGCCATCGGCGTGGAAGACGACTTCTTCGAACTGGGCGGGCACTCGCTGCTGGTGATCAAGCTGGTGGCGCGCCTGCGCAAGCTGCTGCGCGTCGATGTGGCGCCGGGGCTGGTGTTCGACCATCCCTCGGTCGCCTCGCTGGCGGCGGCGCTTCGGGCGATGGAGGGCGCGGACGCCGAGCGAATGGAAACGAGTGCGCGCGCGCACGAAGAGGCCCGGCGCCAGGATGCGCCCGGCGCATGAGCGGCGGGTTGCACATGCACATGCACAGGATCGGTTCGACATGCAGGATGGAACAGCGATGAACGGCACCCACGCGGCGCAGCGGATTTCGGCAATCAACGACGGGGCGCGCAGCGAAGTGTGGGAGGTCGACGACGGCATCCGGCTCCGGGTTTCCGACGGCGACGAGGTGCCCTTGTCTCCCGCGCAGGAGCAGCTCTGGGTCCTGCAGCGCCTGGCGCCGGGGCTGACGGCCTACAACCTGCCGCGCAGGTTCAGCCTGCACGGCCCGCTGGACGCGGATGCGCTGGAGCGTGCGTTCCAGGCCCTGATCGATCGCCACGGCATCCTGCGCACCCGCTTCTTCGAGAAGGACGGCGTGCCCATGCAGCAGATGCTGCGCAACGCGGCATTCGTGCTGCAGCGCGTCGACCTGTCCGGGCAGGCCGAGGCCGGGCGGCAGGCGCGCGCCGACGCGCTCGCGGGCGAGACGGCGCTGCATGTGTTCGACCTGGAGGCCGCCCCCGCGCTGGTGGCGCGCCTGATCAGGTTGTCCGACGACAGGCATGTGCTGGCGGTCTGCCTGCACCACATCGTGTCGGACGCCTGGTCCAACCCCCTTCTGTCGGCGGACCTCGCGTCGGCCTACCGGCTGGCATCGGCGTCGGGCGCGGCCGTGCGGCTGCCGGCCTTGCCGGTGCAGTACGCCGACTACGCGCTGTGGCAGCGCGAGCGCCTGCAGGGGGATGGCCTGGCCACGCAACTGACCTACTGGAACGCCCACCTGGGCGCCGACGTGCCGCCGCTGGAGCTGCCGCTCGATGGCACACGTGCGTCGCGGCAGACCTTCAGCGGCGCCGTGCATCGCTTTGCGCTGGAGCCCGCGCTGGCGGCGGCGCTGCAGAAGTTCTGCCGCGCCGAGAAGTGCACGCCCTTCATGGTCCTGCTCGCGACCTGGCAGATGCTGCTGGGCCGGTACAGCGGGCAGAACGACTTTGCGGTCGGCGTGGCCAATGCCGGGCGGCATCGGGAGGAGGTGCGCGACCTGGTCGGGTACTTCATCACGACGCAGGTGTTCAGGGCGCGCCTGGCGCCGCGCGCCACGTTGCGCGACATCTGCCGCGGGGTGCGGCGCGATGCGCTCGGCGCACTGGCGCATGCGGACCTTCCGCTGCAGACGCTGCTGGCCAGCCGCCACGAGAAGCGCGATGCGTCGCGCAACCCGCTGTTCCAGGTGATGTTCGGCGTGCAGATGAGCGACAGCGCGGCCGACCTCGCGTTCGGCGAGGCGCGCACGCAGCAGATCGGCGCGGACAACGCGAGCGCCAAGTTCGACCTGTCGCTGGATTTCTTCATCGAGCCGACGAAGGCCCACGCGCAGATCGAATACAACACCGACCTGTTCGGCGAGGCCAGCGTGGCACGGCTGGCGGGCTGGTACGTGCGCCTGCTCGGCGCGTTGACGCTCGATCCGGACCAGGTCTTCTCGGACGTCGACCTGTCGAGCCCGGCCGAGCGCTCGCAGCTGTCGGCCTGGGGCGTGAACGCGCGGCGCCACGACGACGCGCAGCCCGTGCACCGCCTGTTCGAGCGCCATGCCGCGCAAAGGCCGCTGGCGCCCGCGCTGGTGTTCGGCGAGCGCACGCTGAGCTACGGCGAACTCAACGCGAGGGCCAACCGCCTGGCGCATCGCCTGATGGCGCTGGGCGTGAAGCCCGAGGCCAGGGTGGGCATCGCGGTGGAGCGCTCCATCGACATGATGGTGGGCATCCTCGCGATCCTGAAGGCGGGCGGCGCCTACGTGCCGCTGGACCCGGGCTATCCGGCGGACCGGCTGGCCCACATGGCCGAGGACAGCGCCATCGCGCTGCTGCTGACGCAGTCGAGCGTGGCGGCGCGCCTGCCCTTCGGCCGGGCGCTGGCGGTGCTGGAACTGGACACGCCGGACTGCGACGCGCCGGAGCTCGACGCCTCGGGCCAGCCGGCCTGGCCCGCGCACGACCCGCAGGTCGCGCTGCATGGCGAGAGCCTGGCCTACCTGATCTACACATCGGGCTCCACCGGCAAGCCCAAGGGCGTCGGCATCGCGCACCGGGCGCTGGTGCAGCACGCGCAGGAGTCCGTGCGCTTCTTCGGCCTGACGCCGGCGGACCGCATGCTGCAGTTCTCGACGCTGAACTTCGACGGCTTCATCGAGCAGACCTTCGCGCCGCTCGTCGCGGGCGCCGCGATCGTGCTGCGCGGGCCGCTGCTGTGGGACAGCGACACCTTCTACCGCGAACTCATCGACAAGCAGATCAGCGTGGCCGACCTCACCACCGCCTACTGGCTGCTGCTCGCGCAGGATTTCGCGCGGCACGGCGTGCGCTCCTATGGCGCGCTGCGGCAGGTTCATGCGGGCGGCGAAGCCATGCCGAGCGAAGGGCTCCATGCCTGGCGCACGGCGGGCCTGGGCGGGGTCACGCTGCTCAACACCTACGGGCCGACCGAGGCCACGGTCACCGCGTCGGTGCTGGACTGCGCGCCGTACCTGGAGGCCGGCCACGAACTGCCGCAGCGCATGCCGATCGGCGTGCCGCTGGCCGGGCGCGCGCTGCGCGTGGTGGGCGCCGATTTCAGCCCCGTGCCCCAAGGCGCGGTGGGCGAGCTGTGCATCGGCGGCGCGCTGCTGGCGCGCGGGTACCTGGGGCGCCCGGAGCTGAGTGCGCAACGCTTCGTGGCGGACCCGTTCGACGACGCCGGCGGCCGGCTCTACCGCACGGGCGACCTGGTGCGATGGAACGCGCAGGGCCAGCTGGAGTACCTCGGGCGCATCGACCACCAGGTGAAGATCCGCGGTTTCCGGGTCGAACTCGGCGAGATCGAGGCCAGCCTGCTGGCGCAGCCCGGCGTGCGCGAGGCGGTGGTGGTGGCCGGCGAAGGCCCTTCGGGTGCGCGGCTGGTGGGCTATGTGTCGGGGCACGGCCTGGACACCGCGGCACTGCGCCTCCGGCTCGGCGAGCTGCTGCCCGACTACATGGTGCCCGCGGCGCTGGTGGCGCTGGCGGCCTTGCCGCTGAACGCGAACGGCAAGGTGGACCGCAAGGCGCTCCCGGCGCCGGAGTTCGGGGTGGCGCAGGCGCCCGACGAGCCGCCGCAGGAGGGCGCGCAGGGCGCATTGGAGGCCGCGCTGGCCGCCGTCTGGGCACAGGTGTTGCGCGTGCCGCGCGTGGGGCGCCACGACAACTTCTTCGAGCTGGGTGGCGATTCCCTCGTGGCGCTCAGGCTGCTGGCCAGAATCAACAAGTCGCGTGTGCTGAGCGTGCAGATTTCGCTGCAGGACCTGCTCGAGAAACAGACGATTGCCGGGCTGGTCGCGCAGCTGGACATCGGCGCGCCGCCGCAGCCCGTCCAGTTGCTCAACGCACATGCCGGGCCGGCGCAGGCGATGCCGCTCTTTTGCGTGCCGCCCGCGCTGCGCCATCCGATCGACTATCGGCCGATGGCACGCCACCTGGAAGGCACGCGCGCCGTCTACGGCCTGAGCTATACCGGTGACGTTGCCGCGCTGGACTCCATCGAGCAGATGGCGCGGTTCTACGTCGACGCCATCCGCAGGACGCGGCCGCAGGGCGCGGTCGGCATCGTCGGCTGGTCGCTGGGCGCGGTGGTCGCGGTGCATGTCGCCAGGCTGCTGGAGCAGGAGGGCGTCGATGTGGCCTTCCTCGGCATGATCGACAGCTTTCTTCTGGACGAGCGCTTCGATCCGCACGGCTGGTACCTCGACTTCCGGGATTTCGTGCGGGACACGGCCGACGCCCGCATGGGCCGCGAAGCCGTCGACGCGATGCTCGACCGCTTCGAGCCCATCCGCTCAGGCTCCGACGAGACCGTGCGCGACGCCGTCGAGCACATCGTGGCGGCGACCGGCATGGGCATGCGGCCGGCCGACATCGTCCAGGGGATCGTGGCCACCCGGCGCATGAACGCGATCACGCAGAAGATCGGCGCGTTTCCGCGCCTGAACGTGGCGCCGCATTTCTGGTGGAAGAAGGGAAGGGCCGCCGCGGAGAAGACCGCGCTGCTGTCGCAGTTCGAGGGCGAGGCGCGTGCCTCGCTCGAGGTGGACGCCGACCACCAGGGCATCGTGCGCAACCCTGCGCTGCTGGGCCAGCTGGATGCGGCCCTGTGCGATGCGCAGCTCAGGGACGCAACGGCCGCGGCTTGACGGTGGGCGCCGCATTCGTCATGCGGCGGGCTGCCGGCAGGTCAGAACTTGTACCGCGCCGTCAGGGTTGCCGAGCGGCGCGTGCCCTGGTAGCACTCGCCGTGGTAGCAGATCGCGTTGTACTTCTTGTCCGCCAGGTTGGAGACGTTGAGCGCGAAGCGCCACGGGCCGCGTTCGTAGTGCGCGGACGCATCGATGAGCGTCACGCCGCGTTCGAACGTGGTGTTCTGCTCGTCGTTCTGGCGCTTGCCGATGTAGCGCACGCCGCCGCCGAACCCCAGGCCGTTGCCCAGGGTGTAGTCGAGCCACACCGAGGCGGACTGCTTGGGCACCAGCGGCGGGATCTTGCCGACCTCGTCGGGGTCGAGGCTGGCGAGCACCTTCATGTCCAGCCAGGTGTAGGCGGCGGCAATGTTCAGGCCCGGCGCGATTTCGCCCTTGGCCTCCAGCTCGATGCCGCGCGAGCGCTGCTTGCCGGTCTGGCGTTCCTCGGAGGTCGCCGGGTCGGCGGTGACCACGTTGGTCTTGCGCAGGTCGAAGGCCGCGGCGGTGAACAGGGTGCGCGTGCCCACGGGCTGGAACTTGACACCCACCTCGACCTGCTTGCCGCGGCTGGGCTTGAAGGGTTCGCTGTTGACGTCCACACCGCTGTTGGGCAGGAAGGACGTGACATAGCTGACGTAGGGCGCCCAGCCGTTGCCCAGCAGGTAGGTCAGGCCCGCGCGGCCGCTGAACGCGCTGTCCGATTTGCGTGTGTGGGTGTAGTCCAGGTAGTTGTCGGTGATCTGGCGCACGTGGTCCTGGCGCCCGCCGAGGGTGACGACCCAGTTCTCGCCGAACTTGATCTGGTCCTGGGCATAGAAGCCGGTCTGGCGCGTCGACTGGGACAGGTTGCTCAGCGGCTCGGTGGGCAGCGTCACGGCCTGGCCGTAGACGGGGGCGAACAGGTCGAGGTCGGGGGCCGCGCCGATGAAGCGGCGCTGCTTGCCCTTCTGGTCGCTGTAGTCGACACCCAGCAGCACCGTGTGCTCGACGGAGCCGTAGCGCAGCTTGCCCTGGACGTTGGTGTCGAGCGCGGCCAGGTCCACGGGGTCGTTCCAGGTCCTGGCGATGCGCGAGAGCGTGTGCTGGTCTTCGCCGAGGGAGTCGGCCCAGACCACGCGCCGGCTCAGGTCGATCTGGCTGTAGCGGAAGTTCTGGCGCAGGGTCCAGCTGTCGTTCAGTGCCGTTTCGAAGCGGTAGCCGACGGCGCTCGACGTCTGCTTGAGCTGGCCGAAGCTGTAGTCGCCCACCTTGATCGGGTAGAGACGGTAGTTCTGGGTGAGGTAGTAGGGGTCCTCACCCGTGTTGTTCCTGAGGAATTCGCCGAAGACGGTCAGCGAGGTGGTGGCATTGGGCTGCCAGCGCACGGAAGGCGCGATGTAGCTGCGCGTGTGGTTCAGCTTGCGGCCGTCGGGGTAGCGGTCCTGGTCGTTGCTGTCCAGGCTCACGCCGACCAGGCGATAGCTCAGGTCGGTGTTGTTGCCGATCTGGTCACCCAGGTCGAATGCCAGTTGCTTGCGCTGGAAGCTGCCGTACTGGAGCTCGAGTTCGCGGATGCGCTCGCCGTTGGCCAGCTTGCTCACGCGGTTGACGATGCCGCCCGCGTCGCCCTGGCCGAACACCATCGACGCCGGGCCGCGCAAGACCTCCACGCGTTCCAGCCCGTAGGGCTCGGTCAGGTAGTAGGTGGGGCCGAACGGCGGCTGGGCGAGGCCGTCCCTGAAGACGCCGTAGGTGGTGGAGAAGCCGCGCAGCAGGATGTACTCCCAGCCGCGGTTGTCGGGGCCGTACATGCCGGTGGTGACGCCCGGCGTGTAGCGAATGGCCTCCATGACGTCCTGCGCGCCGCGCGCGTCCATTTCCTCGCGGCCGATGACGGAGATCGACTGCGGCACCTCGAGCACCGGGGTGTCGGTCTTGGTGGCCGTGGCGGTGCGGCGCGCCGCATAGCCGGGGAAGGGGCCGGTCGGCGATTCGTCGGCGTTGGCCACCACCTGCACGGCGGGCAGCGTGTTCTGGGCGCCGGAAATGTCGGCGGCGCGGCGCACGGCGAAGCCGCCGTTGGCGGTGCGCGTGGCTTCGAGCGAGGAGCCGGCGAGCATCTGGCGCAGGGCCTGCTCCACCGTCAGCTTGCCTGCCACGGCGCGCGAGCTCGTTCCGGCGACCACGTCGCCCGCGGCGAACACCTGCACGCCGGTCTGGCGCGAAAACTCGTTCAGCGCGGCGCCCAGGGCCTGCGACGGCACTTGCACGTCGAACACCTGCGCCGCGGCCTGGCCGGACGCCTGCGCTGAAGCCGGGAGGGCCCAGACGGTGAGAACGGAACCGAACGCCGCGGCGAGCGCGGCGTTCAGCAGATGTTGACGAGGCAGGGGACGCATAGAAGAACAACTCCAGTTTTTCGAATGACGACGTATTCACATTCAGGTGCGGATGCCGGCCCGGTTTTCGGTCCTGGTCCGGTCGCTGGCGCATCTATGAGTAAGACGTTCGAACTCATCAAACAGAGACACCCCCTCGCCCAACTTTTTTCAAGCGCGGCCGCCGGCGATGGGGTTTTCAGGTCTGGAGCGCTTCGGGCTGCGGCCTCGGCTGCAGCGCCGGACCGGCCGGCGTGGCCAGCAGGGCGCTGCCGATTTCGCCAGTCCTGACCGAAGTGACGGACAGCAGCGTGTCGCTCAGCCCGTGCGAATCCTCGCAGGCGCCCTGCAGGTAGATGGCCGGCTGGAAGCCCGGCGCGGCCAGCACCCGGTAGTGCCGGTCGACCTCGTAGTCGCCCAGGTAGCCCGCCAGCGGCGCGAGCAGCGCCTTGTGGTGCTCCCGCGCGTAGCCGGTGGCGAGCACCACGGCGTCGTAGCGCACGGTGTGCTCGCGCAGCGCGTTCTGGTCCCACAACGCCAGGTGCACGCCCTGGCCGTCGGCCGTGACGTTGCGGATGTCGTGCCGGCGCAGCAGGCGCAGGCGGTTGCCGCCGGTCACGCGCTGCTGGTAGAAGGCCGCGTAGATCTGCTGGATCAGCGCCAGGTCGGCCACCGCGTAGTTGGTGTGCCAGAACTCGTCGAGCAGCGCGGCGCGCTCTTCGCCGGAGCGGCTGAAGGTGTAGTCGGTGAACTCGGCGTTGAAGATCTCGTTCACGAAGGGGCTGTCGTCGGCCGGACGGATCGAGCGTGCGCGCGTGACGAGGTCGACCTGCGGCGCGCCGGGGCGGCCCTGCAGGTCCATGAAGATCTCGGCCGCGCTCTGCCCCGCGCCCACCACGGCGATGCGGCGCGCGTGCGGCAGTTGTGCAATGTCCTGCAGGTAGCTGCTCGAATGAAAGACGCGCGGGTCGTTCCGCAGGGCGCGAAAGCCGTCGGGAATGTTGGCCGTGCCGCCGATGCCGACCACCAGGTTGCGCGTGAGCCGCTCGACCAGCTTGCCCGCATGGTTGCGCGAGCGCACGCGCAGCAGCGCCACCTCGCCACCCCGGTCCTCGGGCAGCACCTCGAACACCTCTTCGCCATAGGCGCAGGCGTGCTCGAACTGCTCGGCCGCCCACGAGAGGTAGTCGTTGAACTCGTGCCGGCTGGGGAAGAAGCTCTTCAGGTTGACGAAATCGGTCAGCCGGCCTTTTTCATGCAGGTAGTTGATGAAGGTGAAGCGACTGGTCGGGTTGCGCAGCGTGGCAAGGTCCTTCATGAAGGAGATCTGCATGTGCGCGTGGTCCAGCAGCATGTGCGGGTGCCAGGCGAAGCTCAGCTGCTTCTCGATGAACATCGCATCGAGCGGCCGGCTGGCGGGGCGCTTTTCCTCGAGCGCGATGGCCAGGGCGATGTTGGACGGGCCGAACCCGATCCCGACCAGATCATGGACGTGTGGCATGGAAATCAACTCCTGTGATGGAGGGCGGCGCGCCGCGTGCGGCGGCCTGCCCTGGGCCGTGTGTAAGAAGACGCCCGCCGGCGCCGGATGTTCACGCGGGCACGGTCTCGGCCATCAGGGCCAGGCCCTGGTGGAGCGCGGGGAACAGGCTGCGGTTGAAGTTGTTCCAGCGCAGCTCGAGGATGGTGTCCGCGGGGTCGATGTCGGTGCCCAGCACGTCGAAGATCACCTCGCCGGAATCGATGCCGGTGTCCACGTAATGGAAGGAGGCGCCGGTCTTGAGCACCGGCTCGACCGCGACCGTCTCGCGCGTACGCCAGTCGACCACCCGCTGGCCCTTGGCGCCGTACAGCGCGTCGAGCGTGGCCCAGGCGCCGCGCCGCTCGAAGGGCGACCCCAGCCGCGTGATGCCCGGATGGATGTTCGCGATGCGGCGGAAGAAGGGGCTCTCGGGCCGTGCCAGCTTGTCGAGGATCACCAGCAGGCCGTCGAGCACGACGATGTCGGCCTCCAGTGCGTGGAGCCGGTCGAGCAGGCGCTGCTCGAACTCCTTCTTGCCGGCGGCGCGCTCGGTCGCCGCGTCCAGCGGCAGCCGCCGGTAGGTCGAGGGCACGCCGTGGAAGATGTCGTTGACGCGGCGGCCCTGCACCTGGAGCCCGGCGGGAAAGATCCACTGGCGCGAGGGATCGAAGCCGAAGCCGTAGTCCTGCAGGGCCTCGCGGTCGCGCGGCGAGCCCTCGTCGTCGTCGAACAACACCGCCTCCAATGAGCAGGCGTCGCCCAGCGGCGTGTGGTCGAGCGCTTCGGCCAGGTACTCCAGCGGCGATTTCATGTAGCGCTGGCCGCCCTTGTAGTCGATGTGCTGGCCGGCCTTGTCGGCCGCCGCATTCCTCAGGGACATGATGTAGACGAGTTTTGCCTTGGGTACGGTGGACATGGGTATGCGCCTGGTGGTGGGTGGAAGAAGGTCGGGCCGGGTGGCGGTGTCAGCGGTGCGCCGGCGACAACGGGCAGGCGCTGCAGTAGCCTTCGCGCGGCAGCAGGTGGAAGAGGCAGCATTGGCGGTGCAGCTTCACGGTGCGTTCGCCGTGCTCGCCGCCCCGCGCGTCTTCGCATGCATCGGCGCCCACGCGAATTTCGCGCTGCGGGCCCGGCAGCGGATTGGTCCATGCCGCTTCGCCCCCGGGGCTGCGGGCCGGCCAGGCGGCGGTGTGCAGCAACTGCCGCCTGTCGTCGGCGATGGGCGTCGCTGCGCCGGTCAGCGCCAGCGCCTGGTCGAGCACCGGCTCCAGGCTGCGCGCCGCATTGCCCCACAGGATCTTCACCGGCACGCCCGCCAGGCTGCACAGCGCCGAGAACAGCGGCGCCAGGTGGTGCCGCAGCAGCGCCGAGTAGCGTGCCCCGGTGGTCTCGCCGGGTTGCGGCCGGCCCAGCTCGCGGATGTGAAAGCTCAGCGGATGGGCGTGCGGGCCCAGCCGCACCCACACCTGGTGGGCGGCCATGGGAAATCCGTGTTGCAGCACGCTGGCGGCGGCCGCGACCGGCGGCATCAGCAGGCCGAGGTAGCCCAGGCTCCAGGCCGAAGCCACGGCACGCAGGTCCTTGCCTTCGACCCCCAGGTGCGACGCATGCAGGCGCAGCATGCGGCCCAGCAGCTCGGGCGAGTGCACCAGGTCGGCCACGCGCAGCGCGTCCGCGGGCGGTTGCGGCGCGCACTGCAACGCCTCGCCGTGCGGCGCCAGGTCGCCCCGGAACAAGGGCTCCAGCAGGGCGATCATGGCGCCGTGGGGCGAAGGAGCGCGCGGGCGGCGCTGCGATTTGCAGGAGGCATGAAGCTAGGACGGTTGGGCTGCGCCGGTGTTCATGCCGCCGTGCTTCGAACGCGGCGTGAACATTTGCGGCTGCCACCCGTCTAGTGGGGTACAGGCGGCCCGTTGCCGTCTCCATCCGTTTTGCTCCGGCGGCAGGCTTGCCCGCGCCACCGGACCCCAGTCGCCTGCGGGCGGAAAGAGTTCTTGCATGACCACTGCCCCCGCTGCCGACGGCGAGTTCGCACGCCTGCTCAAGCCGTTCCTGCCGTGGATCCTGCTCTCGGCGCTCACGGGCATCGGCGCGGGTGCGGCCACGGTCGCGCTGCTGAGCACCATCAACCAGGTGCTCAACCGGCAGGGCGGCCTGTCCGGCGGCCTGCTGCTGACCTTCATCGCGCTGTGCGCGGTGGCGCTGTTCGGGCGCATGGTGTCCGATGTCTCCACCAACTACGTCGGCCAGCGGGTGGTCGCGCAGGTTCGCAAGAGCCTGGCGCAGAAGATCCTGTCGGCGCCGATCGACGCGCTGGAGCGCTACCGCACGCACCGTCTGATGCCCGTGCTGTCCCAGGACGTGGACATGGTCAGCGACGTGGCGTTCGCGCTGGCCGCCACGCTGATCGCCTGCGTCACCGCGCTCGGCTGCCTGGGCTACCTCGCGTACCTGTCGCTGCCGCTGTTCGGGGTGCTGGTGGTGGCGCTGGCCATTGGCGCGACGGTGCAGGCCGTGGCGCAGATCCGCGGCGTGAACGGTTTCTGGAAGGCGCGCGAGCACGAAGACCAGCTACACAAGGCCTACCGCGCGATCAGCGAAGGCGCCAAGGAGCTGCGCATGCACCGCGTGCGCCGCCAGCGCATGTTCGGCGGCCAGGTCGAGCGCATCGTCGACAACATCCGCAGGGTCAACGGGCGCGCGATCAATACCTTCGTCATGGCCACGGCATTCGGCTCGGGCCTGTTCTTCCTGCTGATCGCGCTGATCCTGGGCTGGGCCTCGTTCCGAGCGACCGAGCCCGCGGTGCTCAGCGGCTTCGTGCTGGTGCTGCTGTTCCTGAAGGGGCCGATGGACCAGATCGCAGGCGCGCTGCCGGCGGTGGGCAGGGCGCGCGTCGCTTTCCGGCGCATTGCCGACCTGTCGGCGCGCTTTGCCACGCCGGAGCCGCACCTGCACGTCGGCCACGCCGGCAGCGAGCTGAAGTTCGAGCACGAGATCGCCCTGCGCGGCGTGCGCTACGCCTTCGATGCGCCCGAGGGCGGCGAGGCCTTTGCGCTGGGGCCCATCGACCTGCAGCTGCGCCGCGGCGAGATGGTGTTCGTGGTGGGCGACAACGGCTCCGGCAAGACCACGCTCGTCAAGCTGCTGCTGGGCCTGTACGCGCCGCACGAAGGCGAGGTGGCGATCGACGGCACCGGCGTGGGCCCCGAGCGCCGCGACGACTACCGCCAGCTCTTCACCACGGTGTTTTCCGACTTCTACCTGTTCGAGGACCTTGCCGCCGGCCCGGACGAAGCGCAGGGCGAGGCCAGCATGCAGGTGCTGCCGCAACGCGCCTTGCCCTACCTGGAGCGGCTGGAAATCGCCCACAAGGTGAGCCTGAAGAACGGCGCCTTCACCACCACCGATCTGTCCACCGGCCAGCGCAAGCGCCTGGCCCTGGTGCATGCCTACCTCGAGGGTCGCCCGGTGCTGGTGTTCGACGAATGGGCGGCCGACCAGGACCCGACCTTCCGCCACCTGTTCTATACCGAGCTGCTGCCCGAGCTGCGCGCCAAGGGGCATCTGCTGGTCGTGATCTCGCACGACGACCGCTACTTTCACCTGGCCGACCGCGTCATCACCATGCACGCCGGGCGCATTGCGCACGACCGGCCGCGCGCGCACCTGGAGAGCCTTGCCGCATGAGCGACGACCCGCAAACCCGCGAGACGCACCGCCCGGTGTTCATGTCGCAGCTGCGCGCGGCGCGGATCCGGCCGTCCGTGGTACGGCTGTGCGTGCTCCAGACGCTGGCGGACGCGGGCAGCGAATGGCAACGCGGCGAAGAGGTGTTTCGCCGCATGCTGCTGCGCGGCACCTCGGCCAGCCTGACCACGGTCTATCGCATCCTCAAGGAGTTCGAGCATTCCGGGCTCATCGAGCGCGAGTGGGCGCGCAGCCGCGGCGGGGCGCTGGCGGTGTTCCGCTACGTGGCGCCCGGCGCCCCTGCCGACGCCACGAGCGTGCGCATGCGCTGCAGCGGATGCGGCAGCTTCACCGAGGTGCAGGACCGCGAACTCCAGGAGGCGCTGATGCGCGTGGCCCTGAGCAAGGGCCTGCCGCCGGCGGGCACTTTCGACGTGCAGATCCACGGCGCCTGTTCGTCCTGCCAGCACCGGCGCGTGGAGGCGGCACCGGGCGAGAACCGGTTGTCGCGCGAACACGGCAAGCTGCTGCCGCTGGCGGGCTTTCGAGCGCGTCCGCGCACGCAACGTCTGGCCGCTTGACGAGGAGCAGGCATGAGTGATGTGCGTCAAGGCGGCTGGGGCCGCCCGGTGGTTGCCGTGCTCCTGGCGTGCCTTTGCGCGGCGGCCGGCGCGGGGCTGCTCTGGGGGCGCGGCGAGCCCGCGGACGTCGATTCCGTCCCGGTGTCGCGCGGCAGCATCGAGTCCAGCGTCACGGCCCTGGGCGTGCTGCAGCCGCGGCACTATGTGGATGTGGGTGCCCAGGTTTCGGGACAGATTCTTCGGTTGCACGTGCAGCCGGGCGACGTCGTCAAGCGGGGGCAGCTGCTGGTGGAAATCGACCCCAGCGTGCAGCAGGCCACGGTCGATGCGGGCCGCGCTTCACTCGCGGGGCTGCGCGCACAGCGCGACGACCTGCAGGCCCAGCACCTGCTGGCGCAGCAACAGCATGCGAGGCAGCGCCAGATGGCGGCGGACGGCGCCACGCGCGACGAGGACGTTCAGGCGGCGCAAGCCGCGCTGGCGTCGGCCGGCGCGCGCGTGCGACAAGTCGGGGCGCAGATGGCCCAGACGCAGGCCACGCTGAAGGCCGACGAGGCCCGCCTCGGCTACACGCGCATCTATGCGCCGATGGCAGGTACCGTGGTGTCGGTGGAGGCGCGCGAGGGCCAGACGCTGAACGCGACCTACCAGACGCCGAACGTGCTGCGCGTGGCGGATCTGTCGTCGATGACGGTGTGGTCCGAAGTGTCCGAGGCCGACGTGCGGCGCATCGGGACCGGCATGCCGGTGTACTTCACCACGCTCGGTGAGAGCCAGCGCCGTTGGCAGGGCCGTGTGCGGCAGCTGCTGCCCGCGCCGCCGGTGCCGGAGAACAAGGCGGGCGGCGACAGCGGCGCCAAGCCCTCCGGTGCGGCGAGCAAGGTGGTGGTCTACACGGCCCTGTTCGACGTCGACAACGCCGACGGCGAGCTCATGCCGCAGATGACGGCCAAGGTGGCCTTCGTCGAACACGCCGCGCAGGACGTGCTTTCGGTGCCGCTGGCCGCGCTGGTGCCGGTCGCCGGCAGCACCGACCTTTTCACCGCGCGCGTGCTGCGCCCCGACGGCAAGGTCGAGGCACGGCAACTGCGCATCGGCGTGCGCAACCGGCTGTCCGCGCAGGTGCTGGAAGGCGCGCAGGCAGGCGAGCGCATCGTCATCGCCGGGGCCGCGAAGCCATGACGGGCGCGCCGCTCGCGCCCGGCGGTGCGCCGCGGCCGCTGATCGAGTTGCAGGACATTCGCAAGTCGTACGGCGGACGCCGCGACCGTGGCGGCAAGGAGACCCAGGCGGGCAGCCCGGCCACGACCGTGCTGCATGGCATCTCGTTGCGCCTGCACGCGGGCGAGTTCGTGGCCATCGTCGGTGCCTCGGGCTCGGGCAAGTCGACGCTGATGCACATCCTGGGTTGCCTCGACCGGCCAAGCGCCGGGCGCTACCTGTTCGACGGCCAGGACGTGGCCAGCTTCGATGCCGATGCGCTCGCCTGGCTGCGCCGCGAGGCCTTCGGCTTCGTGTTCCAGGGCTACCACCTGGTGCCCAGCGAGTCGGCGCGCGAGAACACCGAAATTCCGGCGCTCTACGCCGGCATGCCGGAGGCCGAACGGCGCGCGCGCGCCGCCGCGCTGCTCGAACGGCTGGACATGGGGACGCGGCTCGACCACCGCCCGCACCAGCTGTCGGGCGGGCAGCAGCAGCGCGTGGCGATCGCGCGGGCGCTGATGAACGGCGGGCGCATCATCCTGGCCGACGAGCCCACCGGCGCACTCGACTCCAGGAGCGGCGCTGAAGTGATGGCGCTGCTGCACGAACTGGCGGACGCGGGCCACACCATCATCCTCATCACGCACGACCGCGCGGTGGCCGCGCAGGCACGGCGTGTCATCGAGATCCGCGACGGGCGCATCGTGGCGGACTCGGGTGAGCACACCGGCGCGGGAGCTGTCGCCGCTGCGCCCGCGCCGGTCTTCGCTCGCCCCTGCGCCACCGCCGGCGCATCGTTGCCGGCCGATGTGCGCGAGGCGACACGGGCGGCCTGGCGCGTGATGTGGAGCAACAGGTTTCGCACCGGGCTCACGCTGCTGGGCATCGTGATCGGCGTGGCCTCGGTCATCGTGATGCTGGCGGTCGGCGGCGGCTCGCAGCAGAAGGTGATGGCGCAGTTCGAGACCTTCGGCACCCGCACCATGTTCGTTTCCACGCAAGCCGCCAGCCTGCGCAACCCGATTGCGCCGCTCACGCTGGACGACGCGCTGGCCATCCGGGCGTTGCCCAATGTCGAAGGCGTTGCGCCCTACATCGAGGACAAGGTGGTCGTGCGCCGCGGCAACATCGACCACCTCACGGAAGGCGGCGGCGCCACGGTCGATTTCTCGAGCGTGCTCGGCTGGGGCGTGAGCCGGGGCGTGATGTTCGACGCCGAGGACGAGCGGCGGGTCGCCAAGGTCGCGGTCATCGGCGAGACGGTGCGCAAGCGCCTGTTTCACGACGGGCAGGACCCGCTCGGCCAGGACATCCTGGTGGACAAGGTGCCGTTCCAGGTCGTCGGCGTGCTGGCTTCCAAGGGTGCCACCAACGGCGAGGACCAGGACGACCGGGTGGTGGTGCCGCTGTCCTCGGCCGCCACGCGCGTCTATGGCCATCCAAACCCGACATGGATCGCGGTGCAGGTGCGCGACATCGACAAGGCGCAGGAAACGGCGACCGCCATCGAGGCGCAGCTCGAGCGGCAGCAGGCGGGGCGCAGCGTGCTGATATGGAACCGCGTCGAGGCGCTGCGGGTGCAGACCGAGACCGCGCGGGCGATGACGATGATGCTGGGCCTGATTGCGGTCGTGTCGCTGGTGGTGGGCGGCATCGGCGTGATGAACGTGATGCTGATGACGGTGCGCGAGCGAACGCGCGAGATCGGCATTCGCATGGCGACGGGCGCTCGCCAGCGCGACATCCTGCGCCAGTTCATGACGGAAGCAGTGCTCGTGACCTCTGTCGGCGGCACGGTCGGCGTGGCCGCGGGGTTGGGCATCGTGGTGGCGCTGATGCTGGGCGGCGTGCCGGTGCGGTTCTCGCTGCCGGCGAGTGCCGGCGCGTTCGGTTGCGCGGTGCTGACGGGCCTTGTCTTCGGGTTCATGCCGGCGCGCAATGCCGCCCGGCTCGATCCCGTCGTGGCGCTGGCGGGGGAGTGAGCGTGCGGCTTCTTCGCCTTGGCATGCGCCCGGCTCTTTTGTTGTCTTGCGTGGCGCTGCTGTGCGCCTGCGCCGTGCCGCACGACCGAGCCGACCGCTCGGTGCAAGTGCCGTCGGCATGGCACGAGGGTGCTGCGTCGCCGGCCGGCGACGGAACCGTCGACGCGCAGTGGTGGCGCGGCTTCGGCAGCACGGAACTCGACGCCTTGGTCGCGCGTGCACAGGCGCAGAGCCTCGACCTGGCCGCCGCCGTGGCCAGGGTGCGGCAGGCCGACGCGCAGGCCGTCATCGCGGGCGCGGCGCAGCGCGTGCAATGGTCCGGCGCGATCGACGTCGGGCGGGAAGGGCGGCTGGGTGGCCATGCCGAAGTCGACGGCAGCACCCATGCCGCGGGTTTTGTCGCCCGCTACGAACTCGACTTGTGGGGCCGCGCCGCCGCATTGCGCGAGCAGGCCGTGCAGGGCGTGCGTGCCAGCGCCTTCGACCGCGACACGGTGCGGCTCGGCCTCACCGCGCGGGCGGCGTCCGCATGGCTGCTGGCGCTGGCGTTGCATGAGCGCGCCTCGATCGCCGAGCGCAATCTTGAAAATGCCCGCCGCGTGCTCGCGCTGGTGGCGTCCCGCAGCCGTGCCGGTGCGGTGTCTCCGCTGGACCTGGCACAGCAACGCGGTCTGGTGGCGCAGCAGCAGCGCTCGCTCGCTGCGTTGCGCCAGCAAGCTGCGGACGCCGAAACTGCGTTGGCGGTGCTGTTGGGCATGTCGATGCCGGCAGGCGGGCCGCGCGGGCTGCGGCTCGATGCGCTTCAGGTTCCCCCCATCGATGCCGCAAGCGCGCCTTCCGACTTGCTGGCGCGGCGCCCCGACATCGCCCGTGCCGAGGCGCAACTGGCCGCTGCCGATGCCGACGTGCTGGCGGCGCGCGCGGCCTTGCTGCCTGCCGTCACGCTGAGCGCGACGCTGGGCACCGGACAGGGCCGATACAGCCAGATCTTCGACAACCCCATCTACAGCCTGGCGGCGGGGCTGACCGCGCCGATCTTCGACGGCGGCCGGCTGGCGGGCGCGCAAAAGCTGGCTGAGGCCCGGCGGGAGGAACTGCTCGCGGACTACCGCGGTGCGATCGTCGCGGCCTTCGGCGATGCCCGGACCGCGCTCGGCGGCGTCTCGGCCATCGACGCGCAGGCGGAGGCGCAGGCCAGCGAGCTGGCCGAGGCGCGCCGCGCGGCGGAGCTGTCCGAGGCGCGTTACCGCGCGGGCGCGGAGACGTTGCTGACGTTGCTCGACGCGCAGCGCACGCTGTACGGGGCGCAAGACCTGTCGGTCCAGCTGCGCATGGCACGCCTGCAGGCCAGGGTCGCGCTCTACCGCGCCATGGGCGGTGGTTGGCGCCAGGGCGCCGGTGCCTCTGCCATGGCGCAAGGCGAGCGCACACCCGGCTGAACATTCCGTGCGGTGGATCGTCTCTTTCCATGAGGCGCCACGCAGGCGCAACCGCTGGCGCCTGGCGCCCCAAGGGCATCCACCCGAATCAACACAGCGCCTGGAGTAACAGTGGCCCCGCAGAACCGCACGGAGGTGCCGTCCGCCGAGGAGACCGCATGGCGTCTCTACATGGAACTCAGAGACAACCCGTGCCGCACGGTGGCGTTGAAGCTGACGCACTGGCTGCGCGAAGAGCCGGCGCATTCGCGCGCGTTCGAGCGCGCGCTGCGCCTGTGGGCGCTGGCCGGCGCCGCGTTGGTCGTCAACCGCCGCAGGAATTTCCATCCGCCCAGCGGTGGCCTCGAATGAGGCGCATCGCCGCTGCCGGACCTGCCTTGGCATCCGACGCGCACGTTCGATCGGCCTCTTCGCTGTTCGCGCGGATGCACGCGGCACCGACCACGGAAAACGCCGAACGGCTTGCGCAGTGGCTGGGCGAGGGCCCGGTGCATGTGCGGGCGCTCGACATCGCGCTGACCGAATGGGGGCTGATGCAATCGGGGAACCCGGTGGGCGATGCGGGCGATGCGGGCCATCCACGACGCGGGTCGGGCGGCGCCTGAGCTGCGCTTCGGCTTGCGCCGTCAGCGCGTCAGCAATGTCACGCTGCCGTCCGGGCGATGCACGGCTGTCAGCGGCAGGATCGTCGGCAGCGCAGCCACGAGGCCTTCGGAATCGTTGGTGCGGAAACGCCCCGACAGCCGCATGGCGTCGATGCGGGTGTTGGTCGTGACGATGGGCTGCGCGCGGTAGCTGTTGACGGCCGCGAGGGCGTCGCCCAGTGGCGTGTTCTCGAACACCAGCCAGCCGCTGCGCCACGCGGACAGCGCCGCGGTGTCGGTCTGGCGCACGGGTGCCGCATGGCCGTCCTGGATCTCGAGCAGTTCGCCCTTGCGCAAGTCGATCACTTCCGCCTCGGTGCCCGGCGACCGCGGGCGCGCTGCCACCCGCACACGCACATGCCCGTGCTCGACGCCCACGGTGATCGGGCCGCCGCGATCGCGCACGGTGAACGCGGTGCCCACCACTTCGATGGTGGCGCCGCGCGTGCGGACCTCGAAAGGGCGCTGCGCGTTGGGTGCCACCTCGAAGCGCACTTCGCCGCGCGCCATGTCCACGAAGCGACGCTGGCGGTACAGCGTCACGTCGATCGCGCTGAGCGGGGCCAGGTCGAGCTGGCTGCCGGCCCCGCCGCCGAGGCCGTCGGTCAGCCTCACCTTCAGCATCCGGGCGGTGCGGGTTTCGTAGGCCGAGCGGAACACGGGCTGCTGCCAATACCACTGCACCCCGCGGCCCGCGACCAGGCCGGTGCCCAGCAGGGCCGCGACGGAAAACAGCATCTTGCGGCGCTGTTGCCGCTGCGCCGACGACGCGGATGCGGCCGCCGCCTGGGCCATGAGCCCGCCTTCGGGCTCGTTGAAGTGCGCACGCAGGTCGTTCGCCATGCCGCCCAGGGCGTCCCAGCGCTGTCGCGCTTCCTGCGCGGCCGCCGCATGCTCGGCCGACTTCCCGCGCCACTGGCTGAGCGCCGTGCGGGCCTGGCCCGCGGCGTCGCCGGGCGCCATCTCGCCTGCGACGATCAGCGCCAGCGCGCGTTCGACCAGCCGTTCGCGCGGCGCGCCGATGGCCATGCCGTTCACGAGAAGTCTTCGGCCAGTGCCGCGTCGAAGCCGGGGCGGTTCAGCAGGACCTGCGGCTCGATCAGTTCGGCACGCAGCTGCGCGAACACGCGGGAGCAGTCGATGGTGGCGCGCAGCAGGTGCTTGGCCACGGCCATCTCGGTGATGCCGAGCCGCTGCGCGATCTCGGCGCGCGTGTGGCCGTAGGCGCGGAACAGCAGGAACACCTCGCGCCGGCGCGGCGGCAGCTTTTCCATGGTCTCGACCACGCGCGCGAGCACGCGCTGCTGGGCGACGATGTATTCGCTGGACTGCGCGGTCTGGTGGGTGCCTGTGCCGTCGTGCGCACCTGCCCATTCCTGGGCGACCTTGCGCCGCCGTGCGTCGTCGATGCAGAGGTTGCGCGCCACGCGAAACAGCAGGGCGCGCGGCGATTCGACGGCGCCGCCGGCGACCTCGTGGCCGTCGGGCAGGGCATCGCCGCGCGCGCCGCCGCGTGCCTTGAGCGCCGCGGTGTAGACCCGTTCGAAGCTGGACTGCGCGATGTCGGCCGCGTAGTGCGGGTCCCGCAGGTCGCGGGTCAGCTGCCGGCGCAGGTCCGCATAGTGAGCTACCAGTTCCTGAACGAGGTCGCGCATCCGGCCGCCTTCTCGCAAGCATCGACGATGGACCCCAAGGTCTATCGCCGACGCGCGGCGAATGCCGGGTGTCGATGGCCTGGGGAAGAGTGAATAAGAACTATTCTTATTGGAGTGTATCACCGATCGTGAGTCGAACAGATGACGGCGATGCCCCTGTCTTCGTCGTGGAATGGGTTAAAACTAACGTTGTTAGATTAACATTTGCAGCCAGCCTAACGCTGTCAGGTCGACCATCTCTTCCCTTCTCCTTCTCCTTCTCCTTCCCCTTCCTCTTCAGCTTCCCCAGCCGTTCAAAGAGTTGCTCATGTCTTCTTCCAACATCGGGTCCGAATCACCGTCCGGCGCGCTCCGGCCGGGGCTTGTCGAACGCACGCTCACGCGCCTGTTCCTGCGCCCCGCGCGCGTCATCTCGGCCGCCACGCTGTCGCCGCGGTTCCGGCTCATCGACCTCGAGGGCGTGGCCTTCGAGGGCAACCGGTGGTCGCCCGGGCAGAAGGTGCAGATCAAGCTCGACGGCGGGTTCATGACGCGCACCTACACGCCGGTTCGCTGGGACGCCGCGCGCGGCGTGACCCGCATCTTGGCCTTTGCGCACGGCGAAGGGCCGGGCAGCGAGTGGGTGCGCCATGCGAGCCCGGGCGACGCACGCCAGGTGTTCGGCCCGCGCCGCTCGCTCGACCTGGAACTGCTGGCGGGGCCGGTGGTGATCTTCGGCGACGAGACCTCCTTCGGCCTCGTGGCGTCGCTGGGCTCGCGCGAGGATGTGCGGCCCGTGTTCGAGGTGGGCGCCATCGCCGAATCGCGCCAGGTGCTGGACGCGCTGGGCGTGCGGCACATGGCGCTGATGGAACGCCGCACCGACGACTCGCACTTGGCCGAACTGCAGGCTGCGATGGGGGCGCCCATGTCCGCCGACACGCACTACGTGTTGACCGGCAAGGCCTCGTCGATTCGCCAGCTGAGCCGCGTGCTCAGGGCGCAGGGCGTGGAGGCCCGGCGCATCAAGGCCAAGGCCTACTGGGCGCCCGGAAAGACCGGGCTCGACTGAGCGCGCGCCGCCGCCGCCGGGCCGCTCACCGCTTCTTCTTTTTCGGCGCCTCGATCCTGCTCGCCAGCCCTGCGATGAACACATCGAGGCCGAGCGCGAAGCGCTCCTCGAGGTTGGTGTCGAACAGCGCGCCCGCGCATGCGAAGACCGAAGGAAACCGGTCCTTCGACAGTGCGCGCAGGTCCTCCTGGTGCGCGGCCAGGTCGACGCCGTTGCCGGGCCACAGCGCCTGCTCCTCCATCACGAAGCCGAGCACGTAGTACATCAGGCTGAAGGAGCCCCACGCCGCGAGCTCGTGGCTGGCGCCCGCACGCAAGAGCGGCCCGACCGTCGCCTCGCCCATGCGCAGCGTGTTGTCCGAAGTCACGTAGGTGCCGGCATACACCCGGGCGCCGTCGCGGTGCGACAGCAGGCCCTGGCGCAGCTGCTCAGCGACGCGGCGGATCGCCTCCTGCCACGACAGGCCGTCGACCGGCTCGCGCGCCACGCTTTCGACCAGCGCATCGGCCATGCCGTCGATCAGCGCCTTCTTGTTGGGAAAGTGCCAGTAGAGCGAGGGCGCCTGCACCTGCAGGGCTTGCGCCAGCGCGCGCATCGTGAGGCCGTCGAGGCCGTTCTCGTCGAGCAGCACGAGGGCCGTGGCGATGATCTGGTCGCGCTGGATTCGCATCGGGGGTCTGTGTCTTCGGTGGGGTAAGGCTGACGTCGTCAGTGTAGTCAGCGGCTTGACCCGTTCGCGAAGCGGGTGATAGCCTGCCGCGGCCATCGCGTGCAGTCGCCCGCGATGGCCGGCACTTTTCGGCACATCAAAAAAGAACGGACCCCATGAAGACTCACGCGCACGCATTCGCCTCGACCTCCACCCGGCACAACGTCCGCCGCTGGGCGCGCACCGCCTGCCACGGCGCGGTGCTGGCCTGTGCGCTCATTGCCGGCCAGGCCATGGCCCAGAAGCCGCACCAGGGTGCGCTCGACGCCGCCACGCAAAGCAAGGACGAGGCGCTGAAGCTGCTGGAGCGCATGGTCAACATCGACTCGGGCTCGGCCAGCACCGAAGGCCTGGACAAGGTGCGCGAGATGGCGGTGGACGAGCTGCGCAAGCTCGGCGCCCGCATCGAGACCTTTCCGGCCGACCCGCACCCGGGCACCAACGTGGTCGCCACGCTGACCGGCCAGGGCAAGAAGAAGATCCTGATCCTCGCGCACATGGACACCGTCTTCAAGGAAGGCACGGCCGCGGCCAAGCCCTTCTACATCAAGGACGGCCGCGCCTACGGCCCCGGCGTGATGGACGACAAGGGCGGCGTGGTGGCCGGCCTGTATGCGCTGAAGATCCTGCAGCAGATCGGTTTCAAGGACTACGGGCAGATCACCTTCCTGCTCGACACCAACGAGGAGGTCGGTTCGGTCGGCACCAGCGCGCTGATCGAGCGCATCGCCAAGCAGCACGACGTGGCGCTCAACCTGGAGCCGGGCCGTCCGGCCGACGGCCTGGTGGTCGAGCGCAAGGGCTCGGCCACCGCGCTGCTCGAAGTGAAGGGCGTTGCCGCTCATGCGGGCGTGGCGCCGGAGGCCGGCCGCAACGCCGCCATGGAACTGGCGCACCAGGTGCTGCAGCTGTCGAAGACGGCCGACGCCGCGAAGAAGACCACCGTCAACTTCACCGTGCTCACGGCCAACGGCCCGACCAACGTGATTCCCGCCGCCGCCAGCGCCAAGGCCGACGTGCGCGTGGCCACGCCCGACGAGTTCGACCGCGTCGAAAAGGACATGATGCGCATTGCGCAGAACAAGCTCATTCCCGAGACCGAGGTGCGCGTGCGCCTGAGCCGCGGCCTGCCGCCCATGCCGCGCCTGCCTTCGTCGGACAAGCTGGTGAAGATGGCCGAGGGCATCTACGCGGAGATCGGCAAGAAGCTCACCATCGAGAGCAGCGGCGGCGCGGCCGATGCGAGCCTGGTGGCGGGCGTCGGCATTCCGGTGCTCGACGGCTTCGGCATCGTGGGCGGCGGCATCCACACGCCGGAGGAATACGCGGAGGTCGAGAGCGTGGTGCCTCGCCTTTACCTGCTCTCGCGCATGCTGATGGACCTGTCGGCGAACTAGGCAAACCCGCAGGCTTCGCGCACTTCGTGTCGCTTCTCCTTCCCCCCTTGCTGGGGTGGCACCCGCGGCCCGGCAACGCCGGTTCCGCGGTGCCCCTGGAAGGTGTCAGCCGCGCTTCGGAATGTTCAGGCCCCGCGCCACGGCGGGGCGGGCCACGAAGGCCTCGAGCACGCGCGCCACGTTCTTGAAGTCCTTGAAGCCCACCAGGTCGCCCGCTTCGTAGAAGCCGACCAGGTTGCGGATCCACGGGAAGGTGGCGATGTCGGCAATGCTGTAGTCGTCGCCCAGGATCCACTTGCGGCCGGCCAGGTGCTTGTCGAGCACGCCCAGCAGGCGCTTCGATTCGGCCACGTAGCGGTCGCGCGGCCGCTTGTCTTCGTAGTCCTTGCCGGCGAACTTGTTGAAGAAGCCGAGCTGGCCGAACATGGGGCCGATGCCGCCCATCTGGAACATGACCCACTGCAGCGCTTCGTAGCGCCCGGCGGTGTCCTGCGGAATGAACTTGCCGGTCTTCGAAGCCAGGTACACCAGGATGGCGCCCGACTCGAACAGCGGCAGCGGCTTGCCGTCGGGCCCGTTGGGGTCGAGGATGGCCGGGATCTTGTTGTTCGGGTTCAGCGACAGGAACTCCGGCGACATCTGGTCCTGTGTCTCGAAGCTCACCAGGTGCACCTCGTAGGGCAGGCCGGTCTCCTCCAGCATGATCGACACCTTCACGCCGTTGGGCGTGGGCAGCGAGTACAGCTGCAGGCGGTCGGGGTGCTGCGCGGGCCATTTCTTCGTGATGGGGAAGCTCGAGAGATCGGTCATGTGTGGTCCTTGGTGAGGGTCAGGTTTCGCCAAGCGCCGGATTCTGCCCGGCTCGGCCCGCCGGCGTGCGCGCATGGCCTTGCAGGCGGGGCAGCACCTCGCGCCCGAGTTCGTCGATCACGTCCATCGCGGGCCGCGGGCCGCGCACCAGGTTCAGCAGCACGTGGGCGACGCCGGCGTCTTCCATCCGGTCGAGGTAGGCCACGAGCGCATGGCGCCCTGTGCGCAGGCCGAGCTCGATGGCTTCGGCCGGTGCATGCGCATCGTCGAGCAGGTCGAGCTGCAGCGACTGAACGAAGGGCTTGGCCTCGCCGCCGGCGCGCTCCCGCAGCGCGCTCTGCCACAGGCCGATGCGGCCCTGCTGGCGCGCCTCGTCGCGGTGGTAGGTGGTCCAGCCGTCGGCATGCGTGGCGGTCCATTGCAGCGACTGGCGTGCAGAGCCCACCACCAGCATGCCGATGCGCGTGGCGGGCGGCGCCATCAGGTCGAAGCCGCCCGTGGCCTCGCGCAACGCGGCGCGGTCTTGCACATCGGGCGCGAGGGCCGAACGCACGAGATTCCAGCGCTCGCGGAAGGTGTCGCCGCGCAGCGCGATGTCTTCCTTGAAGATGGCGAACTCTGCCTCGCGGTCGCCCGAGCCCAGGCCCAGGATGAAGCGGTTGCCCGACAGGCGGTTCAGCGACAGCGCGGCCTTGGCCACATGCAGCGGATGGCGCAGCGGCAGCACCGCGGCGGCCGTGCCGAGCGCGATGCGCTGCGTGGCCGCGGCCAGCGTGGCGAGCCAGACGAAGGGCTCGTCGAGCACGGAGATCTCGTCGCCCTGCGGCACCATCACCGGCACGTCGCGCGTCCACAGCGCGGCAAAGCCGAGCTCGTCGGCGCGCTGTGCAAGGCGGCGTTCGAATGCGGGGTCGGCCATGGCGCCGTTGGCGCGGGCCAGGGGCGTCATCAGCCCCAGCGTGAGGCGGCCTGCGAGCAGGGTCTGCCGGTAGGCGATGTTGAAGGGTGTCATGTCGCTCGGGTGAGAGGGCCGCGAAATGATCGCACGGGCAATCTCGTTCGGAGATGCATCGATCTTTAATCCATATGCATCTTGCGCGTTAACCCGCTGCAGCGATGCGTGAGCGGCCACGACCATCGTGGCACCGACAAGACCCACAGAAAGCGAGACAACCGCCCATGAGCTCCACCACCACCGCTGCAGGAACGCAGCCCCACAAGGGTCGCTTCGACAGCACCTCCGACGCGGTCTACCGCAAGGTCGGCTGTCGGCTGATTCCGCTGCTGTTCCTGTGCTACATCGTGGCCTACCTCGACCGCGTGAACGTCGGCTTCGCCAAGCTGCAGATGCAGGGCGACCTGCAGTTCAGCGAGGCCGTCTACGGGCTGGGCGCGGGCATCTTCTTCATCGGCTACTTTTTGTTCGAGGTGCCCAGCAACGTGGTGCTGCACCGCGTGGGCGCGCGCCGCTGGATCGCCCGCATCATGATCACCTGGGGGCTGCTGTCGGCGGCGACCATGTTCGTGAGCTCGCCGATGTCGTTCTACGTCATTCGCTTCCTGCTCGGCGCGGCCGAGGCAGGCTTCTTCCCCGGCATCATCCTGTACCTCACCTACTGGTACCCGGCCGCGCGGCGCGGCAAGGCGACCTCGCTGTTCCTCGCGGCCATTCCTTTCGCGGGAATCCTGGGCGGGCCGATTTCAGGATGGATCCTGCAGGGCATGGGCGGCGTCAATGGCTGGGCCGGCTGGCAATGGCTGTTTCTGCTGCAGGGCCTGCCAACGGTGGCACTGGGCCTGGTGGTGTGGCGCTACCTCGACGACCGCGTGAAGGACGCGCAGTGGCTCACCCCCGCCGAGCGTGAGCTCATCGCTCGCGACATCGCCGCCGAAGACGCGGGCAAGGCCGTGCCGCGCCTGCTCACCGTGCTCAGCAACGGGCGGGTATGGCTGCTGGCGCTGGTGTACTTCGCCTATACCTCGGGGCTGTACGGCATCTCGTTCTGGCTGCCGAGCATCATCAAGGCCATCGGCGTGAAGGGCGCGCTCGACATCGGTCTGCTCAGCGCCATTCCGTGGAGCTTCGGCGTGGTGGCGATGTACCTCATGGCGCGCAGCGCCGACCGCCGGCTCGAGTACCGCTGGCACAGCGCGCTGGCCGCCGTTGTCGGTGCCGTCGGGCTGGTGCTCAGCGTGGCGTTCCATGGCAACGCGACGCTCGCGATGGCCGGCCTCACGCTGGCCACCATGGGCATCATGTCGACGCTGCCGATCTTCTGGGGCATGCCCACGGCCTTCCTGGGCGGCGCGGCCGCCGCGGCCGGCATTGCGCTCATCAATTCGTTCGGCAACCTGTCGGGCTTCAGCGCGCCGTTTCTCATCGGCCTGATCAAGGACGCCACGCAAAGCACCGACGCCGGGCTGCACATGCTGGCTGCGCTGCTGGTCATCGGTGCGGTGCTGGTGCTGTTCGTCAAGCCTGAGCGCGCTTCGCCGAAGCGCTGATCCGGTCCCCGCGCCGCGGCTTTCGTCCGCGGCGCTTTTTCCCCTCTTCTGAAAGAACCCCATGGATGCGGTTGTGAGTACCCCTGCGCGTTCGAACGCGCCCGCCGTGGCCCGGCGCTCCCCCTCGCCCGAACTGGTCGCGCTGCTGCAGCGCAAGTTCGCCGAGCGCTTTTCCACCAGCCAGGCGGTGCTGCTGCAGCACGGCACCGACGAGTCGGCCTACCTGCCGCAGCCGCCCGACGCGGTGGTGTTCGTGCAGAGCACGGACGAAGTCGCCTTCGTGGTGCGGGCTTGCGCGCGGGAGCGCGTGCCGCTCATCGGCTTCGGCGTCGGCTCGTCGGTGGAGGGGCATCTGCTGGCGGTGCAGGGCGGCGTCTGCATCGACTTCTCTCAGATGAACAAGGTGCTGGCAATTCGCCCCGGCGACCTCACGGCCACGGTCGAGGCCGGCGTGACGCGCGGGCAGTTGAACGCGGCACTGCTGAAGACCGGCTTCTTCTTCTCGGTCGACCCCGGCGCCGATGCATCCATCGGCGGCATGGTGGCCACGGCCGCGTCGGGGACCAACACCGTGCGCTACGGCACCATGCGCGACAACCTGGTGAGCCTCACGGTGGTCACGGCTGACGGCGAGGTGGTGCGCACCGCCTCGCAGGCGCGCAAGAGCTCGGCGGGTTACAACCTCACGCAGCTCTACTGCGGTTCCGAAGGCACGCTGGGGCTCATCGCCGAGGCCACGGTGCGGCTGCATCCGCACCCCGAGGCGTATGCGGCGGCGGTGGTGCACTTTCCATCGGTGCGCGCGGCGGTCGACTGCGTGACCGAGGCGATCCAGATGGGCGTGCCGCTGGCGCGCGCCGAGATGCTGGACGCGCTGACCATCCACGCCGTGAACGCGCACAGCCGCACCACGCTCAGCGAGCACCCCACGCTGTTCCTGGAGTTCGGCGCGAGCCGCTCGCAGATCGACGAGCAGGCCGACGTGGTGCGCGAGATCGTGGCCAACCACGGTGGCGGTGCCTTCCAGTGGGCCATTCGCCCGGAGGAGCGCTCGCGTCTGTGGACGCCGCGGCATCACGCCTACTTCGCATGCCTTCAATTGAAGGCGGGCAGCCGCAGCCTGACGACCGATGCCTGCGTGCCGCTGTCGGCGCTGGCGCAGTGCATCGACGAGACACAGACCGACATCGCCGAACACGGCCTGCTCGCGCCGGTGTTCGGCCACGTCGGCGACGGCAACTTCCATTGCCTGGTGCTCGTCGACCCGAACAACGCCGAGGAGAACGACGCGGCCGAGGCCTTCAGCCACCGGCTGGTGCAGCGCGCGCTGCGCCATGGCGGCACGTCGACCGGCGAGCACGGCGTGGGGCTGCACAAGATGAAGTACCTGGTGGAGGAGCACGGCGAGCACACCGTGGCGTTGATGCGCGCCATCAAGCAGGCGCTGGACCCGCACGACATCTTCAACCCCGGAAAGATCGTCGGGCCCGCCACGGCCTGAGTGCATCCGCACATCACGCAACAACAACACTGGAGACGCAACGATGAAGAGCTCGAACATGTCTGCAACCGCACGCCGCGCGCTCGTTTCAGTGGCCGTGGCCACGTTGGCGGCGGGTTGCGGTGGCGGGGGCGGCAGTGCAAGCGGCTTCTGGCCGCTGTTGCCGCCGGCACCTGCGCCCGCCAGCCCCCCGCCGGCCGCGCCACCGCCACCTGCGGTTTCGCTCACCGACAAGTGCCCCACGCTCAAGGGCCAGACCTTCGGCGCAGGTGCGGTCGTGGTCGACGATGCCAAGGTGGTGGCCGCGACAGGGCCGCAGCCTGCGTACTGCGTGGTCACCGCGAGCTTCAAGGGGTCGAGCCTGCGCTTCGAAGCGCGCCTGCCCACCGAAGGCTGGAACGGCAAGCTCGCCTTCATCGGCGGCGGCGGCTTCGACGGGCAGCTACCCAAGGCCAGCGACCCGCAGTTCAGCGCGTCGATCTTCTCCGAGCGCTACGCCACCCTTGGCACCAACGGCGGCTACGACTACGGCGGGCCGCCCGACGCGGGCTACTTCGCGGCGGGCTTCGCGGCCGATCCGGCCAAGCTGCTCGACTTCACTCAGCAGTCCGAGCACCGCGCGTTGCCGCCGGGCAAGGAAGTGATTGCCGCTTTCTTCGGCACCTCGCCCACGCACAGCTATTTCGAAGGCTGCTCCATGGGCGGCCATGACGCGCTGATGCAGGCACAGCGTTTTCCCGAAGACTTCGACGGCATCGTGGCGCGCGCGCCCGCGGGCAACATCATGGGCCTGTTCATGCAGTTCAATCGCATCTCGAAGCAGGTGCGCACGCCGGCCAACACGCTCAACACGGCCAAGCAGACGCTGCTGGCGAACGCGGTGCTCGCGCAGTGCGACGCGCTCGACGGCGTGGCCGACGGCATCGTTTCCAAGCCTGCCGCCTGCAACTACGACCCCGCGCCGCTGCGCTGCGCGAACGGGGCGGACACGGGCAACAGCTGCCTGTCGGATGCACAGATCGCCACCGTGAACACCATCACTTCGGCGGTGGCCACGTCGGACAACGCGTGGTCGCACCCGGGCTACAACTTCGGGCTGGAGAACACGGCCGAGGGCTGGGGTTCGTACATCTGGCCGCAGGCGGCGCTGGGCGGCAACTCTGTCCAGGGCATGTTCTCGGATGGCTTCGTGCGCTCGTTCATCACGCAGGACCCCGGCTTCGACACGCTCACCTGGAACCCCGACCAGTGGCTCACGCGCATGGGCATCATCGGCGGCATGTTCAGCGCGGCCGATCCCGACCTGAACCGGCTTCATGCGCGCGGTGCCAGGCTGATCATGTGGAACGGCACGAATGACACCTCGGTGAGCGCGCGCGACACCTCGCGCTACTACGACCGGGTGGTGTCCGCCATGGGCCAGCAGAAGGCCGACGAGACGGTCGAGCTTTTTCTTGCGCCGGGCGTGGGCCATTGCTACGGCGGTCCGGGTGCCGACAAGGTGGATCTGCTGAAGGCCATGTCGACCTGGGTGGAGCAGGGCGTGCCCGCGTCGGCGCAGAAGCTGGTGCAGCGCAAGGTCGATGCCGCGAGCGGAGCGACCGCGCTCTCGCGGCCGATGTGCAAATACCCCGCCTATCCGCGCTACAAGGGCACCGGCGACGCGAAGGATGCGGCGAACTTCGACTGCGTGAACTGAGACCTTGTCCGACCCTGGGCCCTGGACACCGCGTCCTAGAATGACCCGCCGCGCGCAGCACGCCTGCTGCGTGCGGCGGGAGACCCTTCGATGGAACTGCGCCAGTTCAAGTATTTCGTCGCCATCGTGGACTGCGGCAGCCTGTCGCGCGCAGCGCAACAACTCTTCATTGCGCAGTCCGCCTTGAGCAAGCAGATGGCCGAGCTCGAGTCCGAACTCGGCACGCAACTGCTGCTGCGCAGCCGCAACGGCGTGGCGATGACCGAGGCAGGCAAGGTGTTCTATGAGTACGCCCAGGGCATCACCAAGCAGGTGAGCGACGCCAAGGCCGCGGTGCACGTGGCGTCCGATGCCGTGGCGGGCTCGGTGGTGGCGGCGCTGCCGCAGAGCGTGTCGCCCATGATCGCATTGCCGCTGATGCGCGCGGCGGCCCTGCGTTACCCCGACGTGGTGCTGCACCTGAACGAGGAACTCACCGGCAACATGGCCGACCAGCTGCTGCGCGGCCGTGTCGACGTGGCGGTGTTCTCGCCCACCATGCCGGCGGACGACATCCTGTTCACGCCGCTGGTCGAGGAAGACTTCGTATTCCTCGAATCGCCGCAAAGCCCGCATGCGTTTCCGCCCGGCGACGTGAGCATCCGGCAGGCCACTGCGCGGCCGCTGGTGTGGCCCGCCAATGCGCACGGTCACTGCACGCGTTGGCTGGTGGATGCGGTGCTGGAGCGGGAGGGCCATTCCGCGGCGCAGGTGGCCGTGGAGATCAACTCGGTCTACACGCTGAAGGCCGCGGTGGAGGCGGGCCTCGGGCCGACCGTCATGCCGTTCGGGCTCGCGCAGCGCGAGGTGCAGGAAGGCCGGCTGGCCGCGCACCGCATCGATTCGTCTTCGATGTTCCGCACGCTGGGGCTGTGCGTGTCGGTCCATCTGCCGACCACGAATGCCAAGCGCGCCGTGTGTACGCTGATCGGCGACGTGATGCGCGAGCTGTGCGAGAGCGGGCAGTGGGCGGGTGCGCGCGTGGTGGCGCCGCCAGGAAAGCTGAAGGTGCCGAAGGCATAGCGCCCTTGGCGGTTCGCCTCAGGCGCTGCGCCTGGTGGCCGGCTTTGCCGCCCTGCGGGGCGCGGCTTTCGCGGGCGCGGTGAACAGGTGCGTAAGGGCCTGTCGCACATCGGCCTGCATGGCTTCGATGGCCTTCGCATCGCCCGACAGGTGCTTCAGCAGCGCCTGCTGGAACAGCCCGTCGAATAGCGCATAGGTGGCCGATGGCGGCATGCCGCACGGCTGGCCGGAGAGTTCGGCGAAGCGGCTCACGATGCGCCAGATCATGTCTTCCAGGCTCTTGTCGATCTGCACGACGTCGGCGCGGAAGGCCTCTTCGAACAGCGCCTGCGAACGCAGGTCGTACCAGAGGCGGTGCACGTGGCCTTCGCCCTGCAAGGTGTCGCCCAGGCTCTGCAGGAAGCCTTCCATCAGCTCGTCGTACGTGGTGGCGCTTTCCACCGCATGGTCGTAGCGCTTGACGCAGCGCGCCTTGTACTGCTTCACGCTGCAGATGATGAGGTCGACCTTGTCGCTGAAGTAGTAGTGCAGCACGCCGTGCGAGAACTCCGAGTTCTGCGCGATCTCTCGAAGGCTGGTGCGCGCATAGCCCAGCGCGGCCAGCGTGGTGAGCGCTGCCTCGCCAAGTTCGGCGCGGCGCTCGGAGAACTTGTCGACCCGTGCCTTGGGCACCCGTTCTGCGTGTTTCTGGACCCGTGGATGTGTCGTCATTGAAAGCCTGGCCGCATGGTGCTGGCCGCTGTGTTCCTCTTGATGCCAAACCTTAGCACGCAAGCGGGAGAACCCGCATCCGGCGTATCACGCATGGCTTTTTTTGAAACTGGACATGTGTCAAAGAAAAAATCTTGACACTCGTCAAGCCGATTTCTAGCATGGCCGCTCCATCTCACAACACATACACAGGAGACAAGCGATGGCCAAGTTCGACTTGAAAGGGCGCAAGGCGCTCGTGACAGGCGGTGCGCGCGGCATTGGCGCAAGCATTGCCGAGGCGCTGGCGGCGGCCGGCGCGTCCGTGATGATCGGCGACGTGCTCGCCGACCTGGGGCGCGAAACCGCTGCCAGGTTGTCGGCGTCGGGGGCGAAGGTGGGCTTCGTGCCGCTCGACGTCACCAAGGACGCGGACTGGGCCTCGGCCAGCGCGGCCACCGTCGAGGCGCTCGGGGGTTTCGATATCCTCGTGAACAACGCCGGCATCGAGATCACCTCGCTGGTGATCGACGTCGACGGCGACGACCTGCGCCGCATGCTCGACGTGAACGTGGCCGGCACGCTGCTCGGCATGAAGCACGCGTTCCGCGCGATGCGCCCCGGCGGCAGCGCGGGCGGCGGCGGGGCGGTGGTCAACATCGCATCGGTCGCGGCCACCATCGCGTTCCCGGCCATCGCCGGCTACTCGGCCACCAAGTCCGCCGTCGACCGCGCCACGCGCGTGGCGGCCATGGAGTCCGGCAAGCTGGGCTACGGCGTGCGCGTGAACTGCATCTACCCGGGGCTCGTGCCCACCGACATGGGCATGAAGCTCGCCAACGACATCGTGGCCGCGGGGCTGGCACCCAGCGTCGAGGCCGCGGTGGGCGACGTGATCGGCCAGACGCCGCTCGGGCGCCTGGGCGAGGTCGGCGACATGGCCGACGTGGTGGTCTTCCTCTGCAGCGACGCGGCCCGGTTCATCACCGGCGCAGGCCTGGCGGTGGACGGCGGCATGGGCATGTGAGCACACAACAAAGGAGACACAGCATGAGCATCGGCAAGAAGAAACCCGTCGTCGTCTACGGCGCCTCCGGCTACACCGGCCGCCTGGTCTGCGAGTACCTGCGCGAGTACAACATTCCCTTCATCGCCGCGGGCCGCAGCGCGCAGAAGGTGGACGCGGCGATGAAGTCCAACGTGCCCGGCATCGAGACCGCGAGCTACGAGGTGGTGGAGGTCGCGCACTCGGTGGGGGCGCTCACCGATCTGTTCACCGGTGCCTCGGTGGTGCTCAACACCGTGGGGCCCTTCGCCAGATTCGGCCCCGAGGTGGTCGAAGCCTGCCTGGCTGCCGGGTGCCACTACACCGACACCACGGGCGAGCAGGACTGGCTCATCACCCTCGAGCGGGAATGGGGCGGCAAGTTCGCCAAGGCAGGCCTGCTGCTCTCGCCCGGCCTGGCGCAGATGTACACCACCGGCGAGATCGCGGCGCAGCTGTGCCTGGAGACGCCCGGGCTCGACACGCTGGACATCGCCGTGTTCTGGGGCGGCAGCCCGACCATTGCCTCCACCCAGACCATCCTGGTCAATGCGGCCACCTCCAAGGCCTACTACCTGGAGCAGAACGAGTACGTGGAATGGCAACCCGATGCGGGCCTGTACCACCTGGCCATTCCCGGGCAGCATGAGGCGGCGCTCGCGCTGCCCTGGGGCGGCACCTCGCACCCGGTGTGGTTCAAGCGCGATCCGCGCGTGGCCAATGTGAAGGTGTTGGGCGGGGTCTTCAACAAGGCGCTGATGCAGGGCGTGCCGCAGATCGTGGCTGCCGCGCTCAAGGCCACCGAGGGCATGAACGACGAGGACCGCTATGCCGCCCTGGCCCGGACGGCCGCGGGGGTGATGAACACCATGCCCCCGCGCGAGAACCCGCGCATCAACAAGTCCGTCGATTCGGTGCATGCCTCCGGCCCGCTGGGCCGCATGCACTGCGTGATCTTCGGGAACTGCAACTACAAGCAGACCGGCCTGTTGCAGGCCTATGCGGCGGCCTCGCTGTTGCAGCAGCCGCCGCGGCGCGCCGGCTTCGCCTCGGGCTGCCAGGCCTTCGGGCATCGCGAGCTGCTGGGTGCGCTGCGCAGCTTCGGGCTGGTGCAAGAGCCCGTGCTCACGCGGCTGGGCTGACTCTGATGCGCCTCGTCGACTACCTCGACAAGGGCGCCCAGCTGGGCGCCCATGCGCCGTGCCTGACGCTGGGCGGCACCGACCTGAGCTATGCCCAGGTGCAGCGCATCAGCTGGCGCGTGGCGCGCGGCCTGCAGCGCGCCGGCATCCGGCCGGGGGACAAGGTGGCCGTGCTCTCGGGCAACGATGCGATGGCATTCGCCACGGTGTTCGGCATCTCGCGCGCGGGCTGCGTGTGGTGCCCGATCAATCCGCGCAACGAGGCGGGCGAGAACGCCTTCGTGCTCGATGCCTTCGATTGCGCGTGCCTGGTCTTTCACGGCAACTACGCGGCCATGGTCGAGCAGATGCGCCCGCAGCTGCCGAAGCTGCGGGCGCTGGTGTGCCTGGACGTGCCGCAGGCCTTCGCGCCTTCCATGGACGAGTGGCTGGAAGGGCTGGGCGATTCGCCCCTCGATACCGCGCCACCCGACGACGTGGCCATGATCGCCGGCACCGGCGGCACCACCGGACAGCCCAAGGGCGTGATGCTCTCGGGGCGCAACCTCGAGGCGATGTCGGCGCTCACGTTGATGGGCTACCCCTTCGAAGGCCGGCCCGCCTACCTGGCGCTCGCGCCGCTCACGCATGCGGCCGGTGTGCTGTGCCTGCCGGTGATGGCGCTGGGCGGGCGGGTGGTGATCATGCCCAGGCCTGACCTGGGCGAGTTCCTCGGGCTCATCGAGGAATACCGCATCACCCACACCTTCCTGCCGCCCACGCTGATCTACATGCTGCTGCAGCATCCGCAACTGGCCGACACGGCGCTCGATTCGCTGCAATGCTTCTGGTACGGCGCGGCGCCCATGTCCACCGCGCGGCTCGAAGAGGCGCTGCAGAAGATCGGCCCGGTCATGGCGCAGCTCTTCGGCCAGACCGAGGCGCCGATGATGATCTCGATGATGTCGCCGCGCGACCACTTCAACGCCGACGGATCGGTCGCCGTGCAGCGCCTGGCGTCGGCGGGGCGCCCGGGCCCGCTGGTGCAGGTGGGCGTGATGAACGGCGAGGGCGCTTTGTTGCCCACGGGCGAGAGCGGCGAGATCGTGGTGCGCGGCTCGCTCGTGATGCAGGGCTACTACAAGGACCCGCGCGCCACCGAGGAGGCCTCGCGCTTCGGCTGGCACCACACGGGCGACATCGGCTATCTGGACGCGGACGGTTTTTTGTACATCGTGGACCGCGCCAAGGACATGATCATCTCGGGCGGCTTCAACGTGTATTCCGCCGAGGTCGAACAGGCGCTCATGCAGCACCCCGACGTGCAGGACAGTGCCGTGGTCGGCCTGCCCGACGAGAAGTGGGGCGAGCGCGTGGTGGCGGTGTTGCAGCTCCACACCGGCCGGCAGGTGGACGTGGACGACATCAAGGCCTTCGTGAAGGCGCGCATCGGCAGCGTGAAGGCGCCCAAGCAGGTCGAGGTGTGGCTCGACCTGCCGCGCTCCAAGGTGGGCAAGGTGCTGAAGAAGGACGTGCGCTCCGCGCTGTTGTCGGCACTGCCGCATTGAGCGTGCTGCGCCGGCTCAGGCGCGTTGGTACAGGTCCTGGTGCGCCTTGCGCAGCTCGAACTTCTGGATCTTGCCCGTCGAGGTCATGGGCAGTGCGGGCAGGAAGACGATTTCCTTCGGCACCTCGAAGCCGCCGAGGTGCGCCTTGCAATGCGCCGTGAGCGCGGCTTCGTCGAAGTCCGCCGGCGCGTCGGGCCGGCGTGTCACGAAGGCGGTGATGGCCTCGCCCCAGTGGTCGTGCGGCAAGCCCACCACCGCCGCATTCATCACGCCCGGGTGACGCAGCAGCACCTCCTCGACCTTGATCGACGGCACGTTCTCGCCGCCCGACTTCACCATGTCCTTCAGGCGGTCGAGAAAGATGAGCTGCCCGTCGTCGTCCATCTTGCCCAGGTCGCCCGAGTGGTGCCAGCCGAAGCGCTGGGCGCTGGCGGTGGCCTCCGGGTCCTTGTAGTAGCCGAGCATCACGTTGGGGCCGCGAAAGACGATTTCGCCGACCTGGTTCGCTGCGAGCAGTTCGCCGTTGTCGCCCATCACCGACACCTCGTTCACCAGCGTGCCCACGCCCCAGTAGGAGCCGAAGCGCTTGCGCTGTTCGTGCGCTTCGAAGATGGTGGCGCCGGGGTACATCTCGGTCTGGCCCGACACCAGCGCGAAGTTGGGGCAGAACTCGTCGAGCAGGCGCAGCAGCAGCGTGCGCGGCATGGGGGCCATCGCATACACGCACAGCCGCAGGCTCGACAGGTCGCGCGACGCGCGCTGCGGGTGGGCCAGCAGCGCGCCGTACATCATCGGCAGGCCGACCATCACGGTGATGCGGTGGCGCTCGATGGCGCCGAGCACCGCGCCGGGGTCGAAGCCGCGCAGCACGACCAGCGCGCCGCCCACCGCGAGCGCGGACATCAGCACGGTGTGCTGGCCGCAATGGAACAGCGGCAGCACGCTGCTCCACACGTCGGCGCGCTCCGGGCTGCTGCCCCACTCGACCATGTTGCTCAGCAGCACCGAATGCACCGACGCATGCGAATGCATCACGCCCTTCTGGCGGCCGGTGGTGCCGCTGGTGTACATGATGAGCGCGAGTTGCGTGCTGTCGATGGGCACGTCGGGCAGCGTCTGCGGCCCTTGCGAGATGGCTTGCGCCACAGTGGCGACGCCCGCCGGTGGCGTGTCGCCGTCCAGCACGCACAGCAGCGGCGCAATGCCCGCGCCGTCGATCAGTGCGCGCAGCTCGGGCTTGGCATGCAGCGCGGTGTCGATCACCAGATGGCGCACCTCGGCGTGCGCGAGGATGTAGCCGACGGCGTCCACCGCCAGCGCGGTGTTGATGGGCACCCACACCAGCCCCGCCTTCTGGATGCCCAGCAGTGCCACCACCATCTCGATGGAGTTGTTGCACAACATGCCCACGCGCGCGCCGCCTTGCAGGCCCAGGCCCAGCAGGTGGTGCGCGAAGCGGTTCGACGCGGCGTCGAGTTCGCCGTACGACATGCGGTGCTCGCCCTCGATCAGCGCGGTGCGTGCGCCGAAGCGGCGCGCGCTGCGGTGGACCACGTCACCCAGCGCAACGCGCGAGATGCGGGGGTGGAACTGCGAGGGCGCGAGGCCCGTGTCGGCTGCAGGCATGCTCTGTGTCTCCGGTCTTCTGTGGTGGAGCGCAGCCTAAGGCTGCCCTCCCCACGCGTCTTGCGAAGACTGGCTACACAGCGCGGCCTGCTCTGGCAGGCCCTAGAAACGCGCCTTCAGGAACGCCGACGGGCCTTGCAGGCGCACCTTCAGCCGCGAATCGGCAAAGCCCGCCTCGCGGGTCAGGTCGATGTTCGTCACGCCATAGGAGAGCACCAGGCCCACGTTCTTCACCGGGAACCACTCCACGCCGGCCGAGGCGTTGTAGATGTTGCCGTGAAAGCGCCCACCGTTCTTCCACACGCCCGAGGCGTCGGCGAACAGGCGAAGGTCGGGCGTGATGGCATGGCGCACGCCGATCTCGAGCAGCGGTGCAATGGCGTTGTCGCTCGAGCTTTCGGCGAGGGTGCCGACCTGGCCGTTCACCGAGGCCAGCGCGGTTGCGCCCAGCGTCGCACGGTAGTAGGCGGCGCCAGCGCCCAGGCCGAGCACGGTGTTGCCCGAGCCGATCCACCATTTGTACGAGAGCTTGGCGAAGTCGAGCTTGGTGTTGACGGAGGCGTTGCCGAACGAGTTCAGCGTGCCGAAACTGCCGAAGGACGTGCTGTTCGCGATGCCGCCCGAGTAGTCGCGCTTGTACTGGTAGTAGTCGAACGAAATGCCCTGGCTGTCGCCGAGCAGCACGTCGGCCGTGATGCGCGGCATGGTCACGCGGCCCGGCTTGATGTCGCCCGACTGCAGCGTGCCGTAGGGCGTGCCCACCGATGCATTGAACTTGGGGTCGGCGTTGAACGCCCCCACGGAGAAGCTGAAGCGGTCGAGCGCGGGCGAGGGGTCGGCCAGGGCCGGTGTGGCGGCGACGAGAAAGCCGGCGCCGACCAGGGCACCGAGTCGTGCGGTCCGACGGGAAGGGCGGGAGCGGAGCAGCATGAAAGAAGTCATGGAGGGCCTGGAGAGAATGAAAAAGATGGCCGCCTTGGGCACGTAATGAGAATGGGCGCCAGACGACGGGTCCGGCGCGGTGCCTGCAGGCGTAGCTCCCTGTGAAACAGGCGACACGATAGGCGCGCGATGCCGACGCTTGCATGCGCGAAATGCCGCTGTGCCTGTAGGACGTGGTCGACGCGCTTGCGCGGCTTCAGCGGCTACAGTGGCGCGCATGCTCAGACACCTCTCCACCACCACCGGCAAACAGCGTCTTCTTTACGGCGGCATCGCCGCTGCCGCGGTGGCTGCGGCGCTGATGCCGGTGCCGATGAGCAGCATGGCGCGCGGCCTGGCCGGATGGTGCGCGGGGGTTCTGGTCTACCAGGTGCTCACATGGTGGCTGGTCGACACCTTCGATGCCAGGCGCACACGCGAGCGTGCGCAGCAGCTCGACCAGCCCAACATCGTGATCCTGGTGTCGATGCTGGTGGTGGTGGCCGTGAGCGTGGTGGCCATCGCCATGCTGCTGCAGCAGGTCAAGCAGCTGAACGGCTGGGAGCGCGCGGCGCATGTCGCGCTCGGGCTGGTGGCGCTGGGGGGCTCCTGGCTGATGATCCATACCATCTACGCCTTTCACTACGCGCACCGCTACTACATCGACCAGAAGGGCGGCTCGCCCGACGGCGGGCTCGACTTTCCGGGCAAGGACGACGCGCCCGACTACTTCGACTTTCTGTATTTCTCGTTCGTGATCGGCATGACCTCGCAGGTGTCCGACGTGCAGGCCACCTCGAGGGAGATGCGGCGCATCACGCTGTTCCACAGCGTGCTGGCGTTCGCGTTCAACATGCTGGTGCTGGCGCTGTCCGTCAACGTGGTGGCCGGCGCGATGTAGCCCGTCAGGTCGCGCGCTTGCGCGGCATGCCCGGCTTGACGATGCCCGTCGACAGCGCCACGCCGCACACGATCACCGCCGCGCAGATCAGCATCCACTGCGTGATGCTCTCGTGGAGAAACACCGCGCCGTAGAACAGCGCGAACACCGGCACCAGGAAGGTCACCGTCAGCGCGCGGGCCGGGCCGGCCCGCTCGATCAGGCGAAAGAACAGGATGTAGGCCACGCCGGTGCAGGCGATGCCCAGGGCCAGCAGCGCGAGCCAGGCACGCAGGCTGGGCATTTGCGCGGGCCACAGCCAGATCGCCGGCAGGGCCAGGAACAGCGTGGCGCCCAGCTGGCTGCCGGTGGCCGTGGTGAGCGCGGGCACGCCGCCCAGGTGGGCGCGCGTGGCACTGGCCGAGATGCCGTAGCACAGGCACGCGGCCAGGCAGGCCAGCACCGCGAACAGTGCGGCATTGCCGCTCGCGCCCGCTTGCAGGCCGGCGCTGCGGCTGGCCAGCATGGCAACGCCGGCAAAGCCGATCACCAGCCCGACGATGCGCCAACCCGCGGGGCGCTCGCGAAACCATGCCCACGCCACCAGTGCGCCGAACATCGGCGTGGTCGCGTTGAGCACCGCCGCCAGGCCGGTGTTGATGGTCAGCAGCGCGAAGCAGAACAACGCGAAGGGCATGCCCGAGTTGAAGACACCGACCGCGAAGCTCGCCTTCCAGTGCCTGGCAAGACTGGGGCCCTGGCCGCGCAGCAGCGCGATGGGCAGCAGGAACAGCGCGGCGATGGCCACCCGCACTGCGGCCGTCGGCAGCGCACCGAACTCGGCCGCGCCGATGCGCATGAACAGAAAGGACGCGCCCCATAGCGCGCCCAGCAGCACGAGGTCGATGAGCCAGGCCGTGGGGGCGAGGGTTTTGGCGGGGATGTTGTTGTTCGTTGTGGTGGTCATGCGTCGTCTGTTCTTCTTCGGTGCCCGGCGCTCAGAGCGCCTTCTCGAGTTCGAGCAGGGCGGTCTTGCGCTCGAGCCCGCCAGCGTAACCGGTCAGCGACCCGTCGGCGCCCAGCACGCGGTGGCAGGGCACGATCACGCTGATCGGGTTGCGCCCCACGGCCGCGCCCACCGCGCGCACCGCCGCGGGATTGCCCACGTTCACGCTCAATGCACCGTAGCTGGTGGTGGCGCCGGCCGGAATGGCCAGCAGCTGCTGCCACACGCTTTGCTGGAACGCGGTGCCGTGCGAGAGGTCGAGCGTCATGTCGAAGCTGTCGCGCCGGCCGGCGAAGTAGTCGCGCAACTGGGCGGCCGCCTCGACCAGCGCGGGGTGGTCGTCCCGGGTGATCCAGCCGGTGGTGTCGGGCCAGTGGCGCTGCTGGTCGAACCAGACGCCGGCCAGGCCCTGGTCGGTGGCCGCCATCGTCATGCCGCCCAGCGGCGTGTCGAGGTGCGAGGTGTAGATGACTTTGCTCTTGAACTTCATGGCATTTCAGGCGGTGAGGCCTGCCGTGGTGACGAGGGGAGATGCCGTGGCCGCCGTCTCGGCGGTGGGCAATGCGGAAGACGAAGAGGGCGCATGCCAGGCGCGCAGCACCGCGTAGCTGCGCCATGGCCGCCAGGCCTGAGACGCCTCGCTGGCGGCGCGCGCCGTGGTCACGCCCAGTGCCTTCTGCAGCGCGACGTCGCCGGCCGGAAAGGCGTCGGGCCAGCGCAACGCGCGCATGGCGATGTACTGCGCGGTCCAGGCACCGATGCCCGGAAGCTCCTGCAGCGCGGCGATGGTCGAGGGCACGTCGGCGCCCGCATGCAGGGTCAGCTTGCCGGCCACCACGTGCTGGGCGATGGCGTGCAGCGCGGTCTGGCGCTGGCGCACGATGCCGAGCTGGCCGAGGGCGTCGCCGCTGGCCGCGGCAATGGCGGCGGGCGTGGGGAACAGCCGGTCCAGTCCTTCGACCGGCGTGGCGATCGGCTCGCCGAAGGCCTCGACCAGCCGCGAGCCCAGCGTGCGCGCCGCGGCCACCGTGACCTGCTGGCCCAGCACCGCGCGCACCGCAAGTTCGAAGCCGTCGACCGCGCCGGGCACGCGCAGCCCGTCGCCGTGCGGAAAGGCCGCATGCAGCGCGGCGTTGATCGCCATCGGCTCGGCGTCGAGATCGAACAGCGCCCGCGCCCGGCTGATGACGATGGGCAGCACCGCGGCGAGCGAGTCGCTGACCGACAGCAGCACCAGTTCGCGCTCCAGGTCGAAGCGCAGCTGCATCCAGCCGGCGTGCGCCTGCGTGCCTTGCTGGACGCGCAGGGTGCGGGTCAGCTTCACGTACGCGGGCGTGCCGCCCTTGACGGGCATGTTGCCGTCGGCCGTGGTCACGACCTCCACGCCCCGCAACGCGCGGCGTGCGAAGAACGCGAGCATGGCGTTGGCGTCGTACGGCGGTCTGAAGCCCAGCCGCACCTCGATGGCCCTGGCCTTGTTGCCCTCGGCCGCGGCGCCACCGGCCCTGCGCAGCGCGCTCGGGTTCAGGCCGTAGTGTTCGAGAAACGCCGCGTTGAAGCGGCGCACACTCGCAAAGCCGCTGGCCAGTGCCACCTGTGTCATCGGCAGTCGTGTGTCGGCGATCAGCTGCTTGGCGGCCAGCAGGCGGCGCGTCTGCAGGTACTGCAGGGGCGACACGCCGAACTGCACCTCGAAGATGCGGCGCAGGTGCCGGTCGCTCACGCCGAGCCGTGCGGCGATCTGCGCCGCGCCGGGGCCGTCTTCCGACCACGCGTCGGGCTCGTCGATGAGCCGGGCCGCCTGCAGTGCGAGGATGCGCGAGGCGTCTTCGGTCGACCAGCTGGCCGCACGCGGTGCCAGTTCGGGCCGGCAGCGCAGGCAGGGGCGAAAGCCCGCCGCCTCGGCCTGCGCCGCATGGCGGAAGAAGCGGCAGTTCTCGCGCCGCGGCAGCTTCACGCGGCACACCGGGCGGCAATAGATGCCGGTGGAGGTCACCGCGGTGAAGAACGAGCCGTCGAAGCGCGCGTCGTGCGTCTTCATCGCCAGGTAGCAGGCGTCGCTCTCGAGCGCTTCATGGGGTGTGTGGGCGGCGGGCATGGGGAAATGATACGGTTTCGACTCGTTTCAACTGGCCGTTTTCGGACATGTGGCCCTCCGGGGCGTTGCCTACAATGCCCCGTTCGCAAAACCAACCGGGAAACGCCTTTCATGCAGCTCAGCGCGTCGATCTTCAAGGCCTATGACATTCGCGGCGTCGTGCCCGTCACTCTCGATACCGAGGTGGCCGAGGCGCTCGGCCGGGCCTTCGGCAGCGCCGCGCGCGCAGCCGGTGAAAAGTCGGTCGCCGTGGGGCGCGACGGCCGCCTTTCGGGGCCCGCGCTCGCTGAAGCGCTGATCCGGGGCCTGGTGGCGACCGGCGTCGAAGTGATCGACGTGGGCGCGGTCACCACGCCCATGCTCTATTTCGCGGCCCACACGCTGTGCACCAGCGGCATCCAGGTCACCGGCAGCCACAACCCCAAGGACTACAACGGCTTCAAGATGGTGCTGGCCGGCCGCGCGATCTACGGCGAAGAGATCCAGGGCCTGCGCAAGACCATGGAAGCCGGCACAGCGCAACTCGCCCCCGGCGGCAGCGTGCGCAAGGTCGACGTGACCGAGGCGTACGTGAAGCGCATCGCCGGCGACATCAAGCTGGCGCGCCCGATGAAGATCGTGGTCGATTCGGGCAACGGCATCGCCGGCGCCTCGGCCCCGGCCATCTTCCGCGCCCTCGGTTGCGAAGTGATCGAGCTGTTCAGCGAGGTCGACGGCAACTTCCCCAACCACCACCCCGACCCGAGCAAGCCCGAGAACCTCAAGGACCTGATGGCCGCGCTGGCCGCGGGCGACGCCGAACTGGGCCTGGCCTTCGACGGCGACGGCGACCGGCTGGGCATCGTCACCAAAGACGGCCAGAACATCTTCCCCGACCGCCAGATGCAGCTGTTCGCGCAGGACGTGCTGTCGCGCGTGCCGGGCGGCACCATCGTCTTCGACGTGAAGTGTTCGCAGCGCCTGGCGCCGGCCATCGAGGCCGCGGGCGGCAAGGCCATGATCTACAAGACCGGCCACTCGCTCATCAAGGCCAAGATGAAGGAAATCGATTCGCCGCTGGGCGGCGAGATGAGCGGCCACATCTTCTTCAAGGAGCGCTGGTTCGGTTTCGACGACGGCACCTATGCGGGTTGCCGCCTGCTCGAAATCCTGAGCAAGAGCCCGGACGCCAACGCCGTGCTCAACGCATTGCCCACCAGCTTCTCCACGCCTGAACTGAACGTGGCCTGCGCCGAGGGCGAGCCGCATGCGGTGGTCGACCAGCTGGTGAAAAGCGCGCGCTTCGCGGCGCCCGCCACGGTCTCGACCATCGACGGCTTGCGCGTGGACTGGCCCGACGGCTTCGGGCTGATCCGTGCGTCGAACACCACCCCCGTGCTGGTGCTGCGCTTCGAAGGCCAGACCGATGCGGCGCTCAAGCGCATCGAGGCCGAGATGCTGGCCCTGTTGAGAACCGTCAAGCCCGACGCCAGCCTGGCCGAAGCCTCCCACTGAACCGAGCCTGTGCGTTCCCTGTTGCTCCGCCTCTACGGCGTATTCACTACCGTTGTGCAACCGCTGGTCCGTCGCAAGCTGCGGCGCCGCGCGCAGGCTGAGCCGGGCTATGGCGTGGCCGTGGAAGAACGCTTCGGGCACTACGACGAGGCCACCACCGGCCAGGCGCAGTGCTGGGTGCATGCCGTGTCGCTCGGCGAAACGCGCGCTGCAGCCATCCTGATCGCCGAACTGCGCCGCCAGTACCCCGGCATTCCCATCCTGCTCACCCATGGCACCGCCACCGGCCGCGAAGAGGGCGCCAAGCTGCTCGAACCCGGTGACACGCAGGTGTGGCAGCCCTGGGACACGCCGGGTGCCGTGGCACGCTTTCTAGACAAGTTCCAGCCCCGCATCGGCGTGCTGATGGAAACCGAGGTGTGGCCGGTGATGGCCGCGGCCTGTGCCGAGCGCCGCATTCCGTTGGTGCTGGCCAATGCGCGGCTCAGCGAAAAGTCGCTGGCCGCCGCCGAGCGCCTGGCCTGGCTGTCGCGGCCCGCGTATTCGGCGCTCACCGCCGTGTGGGCGCAAACCGAGGCCGATTCGCACCGGCTGGTGTCGCTGGGCGCCAAGGTGGCCGGCGTGTACGGCAACCTGAAGTTCGACGCCACGCCCGACGAGCGCCAGCTCACAGCGGCCGTCTCGCTGCGCGAGCGCCTGCCCAAGCCGATGGTGGTGCTCGCGAGCTCGCGCGACGGTGAAGAGCGCATGCTGCTCGACGTGCTCAAGCGCTTCGGCGCCACGTCGCCGGTGCCGCCGGAGCAGGGCGCGGTGCGCTCGATTGCCAAGCGGGTGCACGACGTGCAATGGATGATCGTGCCGCGCCATCCGCAGCGCTTCGACGAAGTGGCCGCGCTGATCGAGGCCGAAGGCTTTGCCGTGGCGCGCCGCAGCGCGGCGGGGCAGCCGGCCGAGGCCGAGATCTGGCTGGGCGATTCGCTCGGTGAAATGGCCCTGTACTACGGCCTGGCCGACGTGGCGCTGCTGGGCGGCAGCTTCGAGCCGCTGGGCGGGCAGAACCTGATCGAGCCGGCCGCCTGCGGCTGCCCGGTGGTCATGGGGCCGTCGACCTTCAACTTCGCCGAAGCATCGCAGCTGTCGCTGGCGGCCGGCGCGTCGCTGCGCGTCGAGGGCATGGAGCAGGCGGTGACGGCAGCGCTGAAGCTGGTCGAGAACCCGGAGCGCCGCGCCGTGATGGCGCAGGCCGCGCTGGGCTTCTCGTCGTCGAACCGCGGGGCGGCCGAGCGCACGGCGGCGGCGGTGCTGGCGATTGCGCAGGCCGCGGAGCCGGTCGCGACTGCCGCAGCGCCGCTTGACGGCGGCGAACCGCAGCGCGCGGAACCCACGCTGGACTGAGTTTGCATTTGCGCCTTCCCCCTCTGGAGGAAGGCTGGGATGGGGGCACAAGCGTCCAACGAGCGCTGCCAGGGGTTCAAGGCCGTCGTGCCCCCACCCTGACCCTCCCCCCAGCGGGGGAGGGAGAAAGACAAAAAAACCTCAGCGCACCGGCGGATTCAGGATCACCGGCGGCACGGGTGCCGTCGGCATCGCCGGCGCCGGCGGGTTGAACGGCTGCACCGGCACGGGCGGAATCACCGGAATGCTCGGCGGCGCAACCGGCACCACGGGCGACGCGCCGCGGTCCGTGCGATCGGGCGCCGTGGCCGCAGGCACCGCCGGCACGCTGCCGTTGCTCGCCAGCGTTGCGTTGATCGCGTTCATGTCGTCCGTCGTCAGCGTGCCGTTGGCCTGGCGCAGCTTCAGGTTGCCCAGCAGCACGTTGTAGCGGGCCTGCGCCAGGTCGCGCTTGGTCTGGAACAGCTGGCTTTGCGAATTCAGCACGTCGATGTTGATGCGCACGCCCACCTGGTAGCCCAGTCGGTTGGCCTCGAGCGCGCTCTGGCTCGACGCCTCGGCCGCTTCCAGCGCCTTCACCTGGCCCGCACCCGACACCAGCCCGAGGTACGCCGCGCGCGTGGCCTGCGCCACGTTGCGGCGGGTGCCTTCGAACACGCTGCGCGACTGGTCTTCGAGTGCCAGCGTTTCCTTGATGCGGTTCTCGGTGGCGAAGCCGGCGAACAGCGGCAGGTTGAACACGACGCCCACCGTGGCGGCATTGGCGCGCGTGCCCACCGTGCTGGTGGTGGTGCCGGTCGGGTTGCGCGTGACGTTGTAGCCCAGGTTGGCGTCCAGCGTGGGCTTGTGGCCAGCCTTGGCCTTTTCCACTTCCAGCCCGGCCACGTCGACGCCCAGGCGCGCCTGCTGGATCGCCGGATGCACGCTGTCGGCCTGTGCAACCCAGGCATTGATGTCCGCGGGCAGGGCCGTGGGCAGCACCACCGGCACCGCGAGCGGCACGGGCATGCTGCCGGGGCGGCCGACCAGCTGGTCGAGCACCACCTTCTTCACCTGCAGGTCGTTCTCGGCCGCGATTTCCTGCGCAATCACGAGGTCGTAGCGGGCCTGGGCCTCGCGCGAGTCGGTGATGGTCGAGGTGCCGACCTCGAAGTTGCGCTTGGCCGACGCCAGTTGTTCGGCCACGGCCACCTTCTGCGCGCGCACGAGTGCCAGGCTGTCCTGGCTCGCGAGCACGTCGAAGTAGGCCTGGCTCACGCGCACGATCAGGTCCTGCTCGGCGATGGTGAACACCGCCTGCGCGATGTCGGCCTGGCGCTTGCCCTGCTCGTAGGTGGCCCAGTTCGCGGGCCGGTAAATCGGCTGGGTGGCGTTGATGCCGACGTTCTGCGTGTTGAAGTCGCGCGGCGTGGTGGTGCCGCGGCCGGTGCCCGTGAGGGTGTCGATGTCGATGTCGCTGCGCGACACCCCGGCCGTGAGGCCGACCGCCGGCAGGATGCCGGCCTTGGCCTGTGCGGCGCGCGCCACGTTGGCGTCGTACTGGGCCCGCGCGCCCTGGTAGGTGGCGTCGTAGCCGCGGGCGGCGTCATACAGTTCGTTCAGTGTCTGGCTCTGGGCCGGCAATGCGAGCAGTGCTGCGAAGGTGCTTGCGAGCGCTGCGGTAAGAGGCGAAAGCCGGGGCCTGGAAGGCATTGAACGTCCTTGAGAAAGAGAAATCTTTTTGGGCTTGCTACGCATCGACCACGTCGCGGCCTTGCGGCGAGCGGTGCGCGGCCCCTTCCAGGAACACCACGGAACCGGCTTTGCCGGGCCGTCGGTGTTGCCCCCTGCAAGGGGGTTGGAGCAGCGACACGAAGTGCGCGAAGCCTGGGGGTGTCATTCAATACCGCGGGACCGTGGGGTCGTGCTGGGACCAGGCGTCGATGCCGCCCGCCACGTTGGCGAGCTCGGCAAAGCCGTTCTGGTTCAGGAAGGCGGCCACGCGCTGGCTGCGCGCGCCGTGATGGCACAGGCAGGCGATGCGATGGTCTTCACCCAGCTCGGCCAGCCGGCCGGGGATCTCGTTCATCGGAATCGCCAACAGGGTGAAGCCCTGGGGCACCACGCTCGCCGTCTGCAGCTCCCATGGCTCGCGCACGTCGAGCAGCAGCGGGATGGCCGCGGGGTCCTGGGCGAACCAGGCGGCAAGGTCGGCGGGGCGGACTTGGTCGATCATTCGGTCAACCGCCTGCTCAGAACGAGAAGCGCGAGGGCTCGGGGAAATTCAGCAGGCGCGGGGCCATGGTGTCCCAGGGCTGGATGGTGTCCCACTTGCTTTCGCTGGTGCGGGTGACGAAGTGGGCGCGCATCATGGGCTCTTCGCCCACGATGGCCGACAGGCGGCCGCCGACCTTGAGCGAACCCAGCAGGTTCTGCGGAATGCGCGCGACCGAGCCGCTGAGCACGATCACGTCGAAGCTCGGGCCGCTGGCCAGGGGCACGGCGCCGTCGGCGTGGCGCACTTCGACGTTGGTCACGCCGTTCTGGCGCAGCGTCTGGGCGGCGCGCTCGGCCAGCACGGGGTTGATTTCGAGCGACAGCACCTGGGCGGCGCGGGCGCCGAGCAGGGCGGCCATGAAGCCGGAGCCGGTACCGATCTCGAGCACCGATTCGTGCTTCTGGATGTGCAGGTCCTGCAGCGTGCGGGCCTCGACCTTGGGCGAGAGCATGAATTCGCCGGGCACCGAGCCGTCGAGCAGGGGCAGTTCCATGTCGAAGAACGACAGGGTGCGGTGCTCTTCGGGCACGTATTCCTCGCGGTGGATCTGGGCCAGCAGTTCGAGGATGTCGGTTTCAAGCACATCCCAGGGGCGGATCTGCTGCTCGATCATGTTGAAGCGCAAGCGCTCGAGGGTGGGGGTGGGGTTCATGGCGTGGTTTTCCTAGTGGGCTCAGGACAAACCTTCAATTTTAGGTGGCGCCGGTGACGCCAGCGGCGCGCTCGGCCTTCCGGGGTATGCGCTGAGCCCGTTGATCACCACGTCGGCCTGCGCGGCGACGTACTTCCGGGGGTCGAGCGCGGACATGCCGTCGACGCAGACCATGGCCGAATGCTTCCAGAGCATCAGGAACACCATGGGCGCCACCACCGAATAGATGGCGTGGTCGACGTCCATCGGCGCGAATTCGCCGCTGTCGATGCCGCGCTGGAAGATGCGCCGCAGCAGGTCGTGGCCGGGGCGGACCACCTCGCGGCGGTAGAACTCCGCCAGTTCGGGGAAGTTGGCGCCCTCGCTCACCATGAGCTTGGTCAGGCCCGAGGCCTGCGTGTTGCCCACGCGCTCCCACCATACGTTCATGCAGTAGCGCAGCATGTCGGCCGTGGTGCCTTCGAAGGCCTCGAACTCGGCGTTCCACTCGGTGAAGCGGCCGCCGAGGTTCTCCATGACCACGGCCTTGAAGAGCTCGTCCTTGCTCGGAAAGTACAGGAAGAGGGTGCCTTTGGAAACGCCGGCGCGCGCCGCCACTTCTTCGGAACGGGTGGCGGCGAAGCCTTTTTCCACGAACAGGTCGAGCGCGGCGGCCAGCAGTTCGCCGGGACGCGCCTCTTTCCGGCGTTCGCGCTTGGAGCGCACCGGGCAGAGCTTGTCGACGAAGGAACGGGGCGTGGGCATGAGGTTAATGACTCGCGGGTTAGTAATGTAGTTGACCGGCAATCGCCGCGTCAAGCCGCGACAATATCGGGTTCGTCTTTTTCCACCCTGCCGGAGCAGCCCATGTCCTCTTCACCGCCGTCGACCGAATCCATCGTGCTCGGCGGGGGCTGCTTCTGGTGCACCGAGGCGGTCTTCGACCGCGTGCAGGGCGTGCTGGACGTGGAATCGGGCTATTGCAACGGCGAGACCGTCAACCCGACCTACGAGCAGGTCTGCACTGGCCGCACCGGCCACAACGAGGTGGTGAAGCTCGAGTTCGACCCGGCACGGATCAGCCTGCGCGAACTGCTGGAGATCTTCTTCGTGGTGCACGACCCGACCACGCTGAACCGCCAGGGCAACGATGCCGGCACCCAGTACCGCAGCGGCATCTACTTCACGAGCGAAGCGCACAGGCAGGTGGCGCAAGCGGTCATCGGCGAGATCGAGGCGAGCAAGACCTACCGCTCGAGCGTGGTCACCGAGGTGGCGCCGCTCGCCAACTACTCGGCCGCCGAGGGCTACCACCAGGACTACTTCCTGAACCATCCGAACCAGGGCTACTGCGCATTCGTCGTGGGCCCGAAGGTCGAGAAGTTCCAGAAGACCTTCGCCTCCCGCGTCAAGGCCTGAGCCCGCCGCCCTGCGTTCCATGCTGACAGCCCGCCGTTCATCCTCCCGTTCCGTCCGCGCGATCATCGTCGCGCTGGCGTTCGCGCTGTGGATCGCGGGCACGCTGGGCGTCATGCACCGTTCGCTGCACGTGCCGGGGCTGACCGAAGCCGCCGCAGCCACCGGGGTCCTGGCGCAGGCCCAGGGCGATGTGCACAAGCACCCCCACGGCCTGGGCAGCCTGTTCGGCGAGCACACCGACGCCGAATGCCGCCTGTACGACCAGCTCGGCGACGGCAGCGCCACGCCGAGCGTGCCGCTGGTGGTGCTGCCGGTGCTGCTGCCGTCGGCCACCTTCGCCTGGTTGCAGGGCGAGGCCCTCGCCCGATGGGTCTCGCTGTTCGACGCGCGCGGCCCGCCTTCCTCTCGCTGAATCCCTTCGTGTTCCGGCTGCCGCCTCCCGCCTTGCGCGGGCGGCGGCGGACGTTCATTGATTCAACGAGTGCCCATCATGATTCCCAATTTCCGTCGCAATGCCATCGGCGTTGCCGTTCTTTCCCTGCTGTCCTGGCCAGCCCTTGCCCAGGACGCCACCACCACCACCACCACCGTGGCGCCCGGCGCGTCAACCTCGCCGCCCGGCACGCTCTCCACCGTGGAGATCCAGTCCGAGCGCCTGAAGAAGGCGCGCATGGAGCTGTCGCCCGAGGTGGGCGCCACCGTCTACCGCATCGACCGCGCCGCCATCGATGCGCTCGGCAAGGGCGATGCCACGCCGCTGGACGACGTGCTGCTGACCTTGCCGGGCGTTGCCAAGGACTCGAAGGCCTCCGGCTCCCTGCATGTGCGCGACGACCACGGCAACGTGCAGTACCGCGTCAACGGCGTGCAGTTGCCCGAGGGCATTTCGGGCTTCGGCCAGTCGCTGGACACGCGCTACATCGACTCGGTCGATTTCCTCACCGGCGCCTTGCCCGCGCAGTACGGCCTGCGCACCGCCGGCGTGGTCGACATCCAGACGAAGCAGGGCTTCGGCAAGCCCGGCGGCTCGCTCGGCTTCACCTTCGGCAGCCACAACACGCTGGAAGAAAGCGCCTCCGTCTACGGCACCACCGGCAACCTGAGCTACTACCTGTCGGGCAGCCTGGTCTCCAACACCAACGGCATCGAGAACCCGCAGCCCACCCTCAACGCGCAGAACGACCGCACGCGCCAGGGCAAGACCTTCGGCAACCTGTCCTACTACCTCGACGCGGACACGCGCCTGGGCCTGATGTTCGGCACGTACAACGGCAAGTTCCAGATTCCGACCAACCCGAACCAGGCGCCGGCGTTCTCGCTGGCCGGCTACAGCGACCTGGGCACGGGCTTCAACGGGCTGCCGTCCTCGGACGTGCGCGAGCGCCAGACCGAAGCCACGCGCTTCGTCGCCCTGTCGTTCCAGAAGACGCTCGGCGCGCTGGACTTCCAGGTCTCGGCCTTCCACCAGTACTCCAGCCTGCACTACGTGCCCGACGGCGTGGGCGACCTGATCTACAACGGCGTGGCCTCCGACACCCTGCGCTCCAACACGTCGAACGGGCTGCAGGCCGATGCCTCGTACAAGCTGGGCGATGCCCACACGCTGCGCTTCGGCGGCGCCTACACGCGACAGGACACGCGCAGCATCAATGCGGTGAACGTGTTCCCGGTCGACGACAGCGGTGCGCAGGTCGGCAACACGCCGGTGCTGATCAACGACAACTCGGGCAAGGTCGGACAGCTCGCCAGCCTCTACCTGCAGGACGAGTGGCGCATCGACCCCAAGCTCACCTTCAACTACGGCCTGCGCTACGACAGCGTCGACGCGTTCACCAAGGAGCACCAGTGGAGCCCGCGCCTGAACCTGGCGTACAAGCTGACCGGCGACACCGCGCTGCACGCGGGCTATGCCCGCTACTTCACCCCGCCGCCGCAGGAGCTCGCGTCGCAGCAGAGCATCAACCTGTACGCGGGCACCAGCAACCAGCCCGAGATCGCCAACTCCGACCCGGTGAAGGCGGAACGCACCCACTACTTCGACCTGGGCGTGGACCACAAGGTGAACGCCAACCTGTCGCTGTCGGCCGACGTGTACTACAAGAACATCACCAACCTGCTCGACGAAGGCCAGTTCGGCCAGGCGCTGATCCTGTCGCCGTTCAACTACGCCAAGGGCTTCGCGCGCGGGCTGGAGCTGTCGGCGCGCTACAACGACGACCACTGGTCGGCCTATGCGAACTTCGCCTACCAGAAGGCGATGGGCAAGAACATCGTGTCGAGCCAGTCGCTGTTCGGCGTCGATGAGCTGAACTACATCGCCGACCACTACGTGTACCTGGACCACGACCAGACCTACACGCTGTCGGGCGGCGCGAGCTACCGCTTCGGCGACAACCAGGTCAGCGGCGACCTGGTCTTCGGCAGCGGCCTGCGCCGCACGCCCGACGGCGGGGCGCCCAACAGCGCCGCGTTGCCGCACTACGCGGTGGTCAACGCCGCCTACTCGCACACGTGGAAGGAGTCTTCGGGCGGCGACATCGTCGGGCGCATCGCCATCCTCAACCTGTTCGACAAGAGCTACCTGCTGCGCGACGGAACGGGCGTTGGCGTGGGCGCGCCGCAGTACGGCACGCGACGCAGCCTGTACGTGAGCATGACCACGCACTTCTGACTTCTGATGTCGGCCTGACGCACATGAATTCGAGGCTGTCGCGCACCGTCGCACTCATGCTGCTCCTGGCAGTGTGGGTGACGTCGACGCTCGGCCTCGTGCATGCCACGCTGCACGTGCCGGGTGACCGCGCGTGGGCCGTGGCCGCCGATGCAGGAACGACCTCCGCCGCCGCGCCTTCCACAAAACGCGGCGCGGCGCAGCGGCACGGCTGGCTCCATGCGCTGTTCGGCGACAAGACCGACGCCGAGTGCCGGCTGTACGACCGCCTGTCGCACGGCTTCAGCATGCCCGGCGTGCCGCTGGTGGTGTTGCCGATGGTGTTGCCGTCGGCCACCTTCGCCTATCTGCAGGGCGAAGCCGTCGCCCGCTGGATCGTGCTGTTCGACGCACGCGGTCCACCTCCCGCTCGCTGATTTCTCACGTGCTCCGACTGTGCCTCCGCCTGCCTCGCGCGGGTGGCGGCCGGTCGCCCCTTGATTTCAACGAGTGTTCTTTATGACCCCCAATTTCCGTCGCAACGCCATCGGCGCTGCCGTTCTTTCGCTCGCCGCGCTGGCGGGCGCGGCCCACGCGCAGACCGCGCCTGCGCCTTCCACCGCCGATGACGCCAGCCTGCGCGAAGTCACCGTCACCGGCAACCCGCTCGGCGCTTCCGACCTGATTGCGCCCACCACCACGCTGTCGGGCGACAAGCTCCTGCTGCGCTCCGAATCGACTCTGGGCGAAACGCTCAACAACGTGCCCGGCGTGAGCAGCAGCTACTTCGGCCCCAACGCCAGCCGCCCGATCATTCGCGGCCAGGACGGCGACCGCATCCGCATCCTGCAGAACGGCGGCGGCGCACCCGACGCCTCGGCGCTGAGCTACGACCATGCGGTACCGGTCGACGCGCTGGTCACCGAGCGCATCGAGGTGCTGCGCGGCCCCTCGGCGCTGCAGTACGGCGGCAGTGCCGTGGGCGGTGTGGTCAACGTGATCGACAACCGCATTCCCTCGGAGCCGATCAACGGCTTCGGCGGCCGCGCCGACCTGGGCTACGCCACGGGCAACAAGGAGAAGAACGGCGGCGTGGTGCTCGAAGGCGGCAACGACCGCTTCGCGCTGCACGTCGACGCCTTCAACCGCGACTCGAAGGACGTGGCGGTGCCCATCACCCTCGAATGCAGCAAGCCCGGCTCGCCGTGGTCGGCGCGCAAGATCTGCAACTCGGCCAACGAGGCGCACGGCGGCGCGGTCGGCGGCACGATGTTCTTCGACCAGGGCTACATCGGCGCCTCGGTCAGCACCTACCGCAGTACCTACGGCACCGTGGCGGAAGACGACGTGACCATCGGCATGAAGTCCGACCGCTATGCGCTCGAAGGCGAATGGCGCCCGGGCGGCTTCATCAGCAGCATCCACGCCAAGCTGAGCCACACCGACTACCGCCACACCGAGTTCGAGGGTGGCCAGCCGGGCACCACGTTCTCGAACATGAGCAACGACCTGCGCATCGAGGCGCGCCACCAGAAGATCGGCAACTTCGAAGGCCTGGTGGGCTTCAGCAGCGAGACCAACCGTTTCGCCGCCGACGGTGAAGAGGCGTTTGCGCCGCACAGCCGCACGCGCTCCAACGCGCTGTTCCTGCACGAAGAGCTGGGCACCTCGTGGGGCCGGCTGAGCTTCGGTGCGCGCACCGAGCAGGTTCGCGTGCGTTCGCTGGGCTATCCGGACGATCCGAGCGTGACGCGCTTCGCCATCGGCGAGCGCACCTTCAACCCGCACAGCGCGGCGTTCGGTGCGCTGGTCAACCTGGCGCCGCAGTGGCAGCTGACCTCGAACCTGGCGTACACCGAGCGCGCCCCGAAGGACTACGAGCTGCTGGCCAACGGCCCGCACGTGGCCACGGCCGCCTGGGAAGTGGGCGACCCGAACCTGAAGAAGGAAAAGTCGACCGGCTTCGACCTGGGCGCTCAGTGGAAGTCCGGGCCCAACATGGCGCGCGTCAACGCGTATGTCACGCGCTTCCAGAACTACATCGGCCTGACGGCATCGGGGCGCAACCTCGACGAAGAGGGCAATGTGGCCGAGCCCGGCGCCACCGACACGCTGGCCGAGTACGTGTACGGCGGCGTGCGCGCGCGCTTCACCGGCATCGAGGCCAACGGCAACCTGCGCCTGCTGGGCACCGAGGGTTTTGCGCGCATGAGCGATGCAGGCACGCTCGACCTTGAATGGCGCGGCGACATCGTGCGCGCGAAGAACCTCGACACCGGCGAGCCGCTGCCGCGCATCGCGCCGCTGCGCCTGGGCGCGACGCTGGCCTACGCCAACGGCCCGTGGGGTGCGCGCGTGGGCTTCGACTACAACGCGGCGCAACGCCGCATTCCGGCGGTGGGCGCGCGCGAGACCGATGCATACACGCTGTGGAACGCGGCCATCACGTACCGCATGAAGGTGCAGCGCGCCAACCTCACCTGGTATGCGCGCATGGACAACATCGGCAACAAGCTGGCCTACAGCCCGACGTCGATCCTGACGACGACGGTGTACCCGAACGCGCCGCTGCCTGGGCGCACGCTGAAGGTGGGTCTGCGCGTGACGTTCTGAGCGTGGTCTTTCTCCCTGCCCCGCTGGGGGAGGGCAGGGGGTGGGGGCTCGCGGCCTTCAATGCCATGCAGCGTTCGAGGCCGCGCGTGCCCCCATCCCAGCCTTCCCCCAGAGGGGGAAGGAGCACACCCCTCGGCTATCCTCGCCGGGTGAATTCGTTCGTCATCTCCTCGCTTCTGCCCGTCGTACTGCTCATCGCCGCCGGCTACCTTGCCGGGCGCCGTCGCTGGATCGGCGGCAGTGCGGTGAAGGACCTGTCGAACCTCATCTTCCTGCTCCTCGCGCCCGCGCTGCTGTTCCGCGCCATGAGCACGGTGCACGTGGAGCAACTCAGCCTCAAGCCGGTGGCGGCGTACTTCATTGCCTCGGGCCTGCTGTTCGCGGGCACGATGGCCTTGCGTGGGTTCAACCGCACGGCGGCCGTCATCGCGCTGGCCAACACCTACAGCAACACCGTGATGATCGGCATCGTGCTGATCGACCTGGCCTACGGCGAGTCGGGCATGGTGGTGCTGCTGACGCTCATCTCGCTGCACTCGCTGGTCCTGCTCACGAGCGCCACGGTGGTGCTGGAACTGGCGGTGGCGCGCGAGCATGCAAAGGTCGGCGGCGCCGGGACGCATTCGATGGCGCGCACCGTGCTGCGTGCGCTGCGCAACGCGATCATCCACCCCGTGCCCTTGCCGATCATCGCGGGCCTGTTGTTCGCGCAGACCGGCTGGACCATGCCCGAGGTCATCGACAAGCCGATCCAGTTGCTCGGCCAGGCCTTCGGTCCGGTGGCGCTGGTGATGGTGGGCATCACGTTGGCGCTCACGCCCATCGGGCGGCACTGGCGCGGCGCGCTGGTGCAGGCGCTCGTGAAGAACCTGCTGCATCCGCTGCTGGTGGCCGGCATCGGCTGGCTGCTGGGCGTGCGCGGCATTCCGCTCACGGTGATGGTGGTGGCCGCGGCGCTGCCGATCGGCGCCAACGTCTTTCTCTTCTCGCAGCGCTATCGCACGGCCGAAGACATGGTGACGGCCAGTGTCGCGGTGTCGACGGTGCTGGCGCTGGGCACGCTCACGCTGGTGATGGTGTGCGTGCGGTGGCTGCCCTGAGAAGGTGTGAATAGACCTGCTGCGCGCCCCGAGCTTGCTGCGGTTTCTTCACACCTCGTGAGCCGTCAGGGCGCGAGGCGTTCGCGCACCCAGGCCATTCCTTCGGGGCCCCCTTCGAGCCGGTAGCGCAGCCGGTCGTGCAGCCGGCTCTTGCGGCCCTGCCAGAACTCCCAGCGGTCGGGCACCAGCCGGTAGCCGCCCCAGTGCGGCGGGCGCGGCGGCGACAGCAGGTGCTTGGCCGCGAACACGGCCGCGTTCTTCACCAGCACATCGCGCCCGCTGATCACCTCGCTCTGCGGACTGGCCCAGGCGCCGATGCGCGAGTCGAGCGGGCGGCTCGCGAAGTAGGCGTCGCTTTCTTCTGCGGCCACCTTCTCGACGCGGCCCTCGATGCGCACCACGCGCTCCAGCTCGACCCAGTGGAACTGCAGCGACGCATACGGGTTGCCCGACAGCTCGCGCCCCTTGCGGCTCTCGTAGTTGGTGTACCAGACGACGCCGCGCGCGTCGCAGCCCTTGACGAGCACGATGCGGCTGGACGGCCGCAGGTCGCTGCCCACGGTGCACAGCGTCATGGCGTTGGGTTCGGGCACCTTCGCATCGATGGCCTCGGCGAGCCAGCGCTCGAATTGCTTCAGCGGATCGCCCGCGCTGTGCGCCTCGCCGAGTTCCGCGCGCTCGTAGCTCTTGCGCAGCGCGGCCAGCGCGTCATTGGAGAGAGGGGAAGTCATGCCGGGGATTGTTGCGCACATACTGGGGCGATGACGACGAAGGCAAATTCCCCCGTGGTGATCGTGCTGGCCTCGGGCCGCGGCGAGCGTTTTGTCGCGGCCGGCGGCTCGGGCTCCAAGCTGAAGGCGCTGCTCGCGGGCAAGCCGGTGCTGGAGCGCACGCTCGATGCAGTGCGCGCCAGCGGCCTGCCGTGGCATGTGGAAGACGCGGGCCATCCCGGCATGGGCGACTCGATCGCCGCGGCGGTGCGTGCCACGCGCGATGCGCCGGGCTGGCTGATCCTGCCCGGCGACCTGCCGCTGGTCCGGGCGACGACGCTGCGGGCCGTGGCCGCCGCGCTCGACGGCCGGGTGAATGCGGTGCAGCCGAACTACCAGGGGGAGCGCGGGCACCCCGTCGGCTTTGCGGCCGGTTGCGGTCCCCAGCTCGCGACTTTGGAGGGAAACGTGGGCGCATCGTCCATCCTGCGTTCGATGCGCGCTATCGATTCTGTAGCAGACCTGGCGGTGGACGATGCCGGCGTGGTGACGGATGTGGACACGCCCGCGGCCCTGGCGCAAGCCGAGGCGCTCTGGCTGGCGCGCCTGGGCGGCTAGCTTTTTCCGATCAGGGCTTGGGAATCACCGCGCAGGCGATGCGCGGGCCCGAGTTACCCGAAGGCTGCGTCGTGAAGTCGTCGCGGTCGCGGTGCACCACCAGCGCGCGGCCCGCCACGTTGTTGACGGCACCCTCGGTCAGCGAGATCGAGTGGTCTTCCACGCTGAAGCGCGCCACGCCGCCGGCGTCGGCCACCAGGCTCGGCAGTTCGCCGGCATGGCTGCCGGCTGCTGCGAACTTGCCGTGCGTGCCGCCGGTCGGGTTGAAGTGGCCGCCCGAGGCATCGCCGTTGTTGCCGCAGTCGCCCTTTTCGTGGATGTGGAAGCCGTGCTCGCTGCCCGGCACCAGGCCGCGCACCTCGCCCGACACGCGCAGGCCGTGGTCGAGCGCGGTGAAGGTCACCGTGCCGCGGGTCGGGTTGGGCGTGATGGCGCCGGTCGGCACCAGTTCGACGGCCGTGCTGGGCTTGCCGCCCATGCTGCCGCAGGCGGCCAGGAGGGCGGCGGCGAGCAGGGCGGTGCCGGTGGCGATGAGACGACGTTGGTTCATGTGTTTTCCTTGGACGGGCCGGAAGGCTGGGCGGGTTGTGAAGGCTGGGACGAAGTATCCGCAGACCCCGGAACGTATACCGGAGCCGGCGGCGCATCGCAATCGGCGGCGGCCTCGGACTGCTTCTGGCGCTGCTGTTCCTGCACGGCGGCCAGCGCCACCAGCCGGGCCAGCGCGGCGTCGTGTATCGCATGGCGCTGCAGTTCCAGCAAGGTCTGGCGCGCGTAGTCGAGCGAGGTGCCATAGCGGCCGACCGCATGGGCGAAGATGTGGCGGTAGCGCTCGTCGCTGAGCTCGCCCGTGAAGTTGGGGCTGCGCCGCGAGAGCGTGAAGGCCAGCGCGCGCACCGGGCCTTCGGCCGTGCCGCAGGTCAGCCATTTGGGGTCGTACACGCCGGTCGGCATCTCGCGCAGCCAGAGCCGGCGCAGCGTGGCGAGCCCGTCGGCCTTCGGCACGCGGAACACCATGCCCCGGCAGCTGCCGCCCGAGAGCAGGCCGAACACGAGGCCGGGCACCTGCACGCTGCCGCGGTTCACGCGGCTCCACATCTTCAGCGCGCGGTGCCATCCGCGCACCCAGGCCTGGCGCCGCTCGACAAAGTCGAACTCGGGCCGCCAGATGAGCGAGCCGTAGCCGAAGAGCCAGAGGTCGTCGTGCCCGCCCCAGTCGGCGATGGCGCGCTCGAGCATCGGCTGCGGGTCGCGCAGGGGCCTTGGCATCGGGTCGAGTCCCGGCGGGCCGGGATCCGGCGTCGGGTCCGACACGGGGGTGAAAGGGTCGACGCCTACAATTTCGCGATCATGGTTCACCGCACCATTATTTACCGACCCCTTTCCTACGGAGCAAGACCCGCGATGAGCGACGACGACAGCCAGCAGAATTTCATCCTCGGATTCGTCATGGCGCTCATCGCCCTGGTGATCTTCTTCGTGGTCGGCATCGTGCTGTGGCACAAGGGCCACAACCCGGCTACTGCTGCTGCCGCCGCCAAGCCCGCCGTGGTGATCTCGGCACCGGCCCCCGGCGCGGAACCCAAGCTGGCCGAGGTGACCGAGACGGTGACGGTCACCATCCCCGACGGGGCGAGCATCCGCGTGATCGACGGCGTGGTGAACTTCTACTTCGCGACCGGCAGTGCCGATCTGGCACCGGGCGCCGCCGAGGCGCTGGCTGCGGTCATCAAGGGCGTCGAGAGCGGCCGCAAGGCGGTGGTCTCGGGCTACCACGACACCACGGGCGACGCCGCCATCAATGACCAGCTCGCCAAGAAGCGCGCCGAGATGATCCGCGACGTGCTCGTGGGCCTGGGCGTGCCGGCCGCCAAGATCGACCTGCAGAAGCCCGCGGTCACAGCCGGATCGGGCAACAACACCGAGGCGCGCCGGGTCGAGGTCAAGCTGGTCGACTGACCGCCGCCGCGCAAGCTCCGCGACGCAATAAAAGCCCGGTGATGCCGGGCTTTTTCATGTTCGTCGCTTCGATCGGTGCGAATGGGTAAATTCGTATTGCCGGGCGCCCGTATTTCATCGGGCTTTCGCGCCCGGCTTGGTACCATGGGCCTCCAGGCCCACAGTCGCCCTGGCGACACGCAGCAAGAGCCCACGACCCCATGAGCAGCAGCACACACCCCACCGTACGCGACATCACCGATCGCATCCGCGAGCGCAGCCTGGGGCTGCGCACCGCCTACCTCACCCGCCTTGCCGAGATCCGCAGCCGCGACCGCGGCTCCGACCGCATGGGCTGCGCCAACGTGGCGCACGCCGTGGCCGGCATTCCGGCCAACGACAAGTTCCGCGTGGTGACCGAGCGCGCACCCAACATCGGCATCGTCACCGCCTACAACGACATGCTCTCGGCGCACGCGCCGTACCAGGGCTACCCGGACATCATCAAGCACGAGGCCCGCCGCCTCGGCGCCACCGCTCAGGTGGCCGGCGGCGTGCCCGCCATGTGCGACGGCGTCACGCAGGGCACGCCCGGCATGGAACTGAGCCTGTTCAGCCGCGACCTCATCGCCATGAGCACCGCCGTCGCGCTCACCCACGACATGTTCGACAGCGCCTTGCTGCTGGGCGTGTGCGACAAGATCGTGCCGGGCCTGCTGATCGGCGCGCTGCACTTCGGCCACCTGCCGACCGTGTTCGTGCCGGCCGGCCCCATGGCCTCGGGCCTGTCGAACGGCGCCAAGTCGAAGGTGCGCGAACAGGCCGCGCAGGGCCTCGTGGGCCGCCAGGGCCTGCTCGACGCCGAAATGGCGGCCTACCACTCTGTGGGCACCTGCACCTTCTACGGCACCGCCAACAGCAACCAGATGCTGCTCGAAGCCATGGGCCTGCACGTGCCCGGCACGGCCTTCATCCAGCCCGGCGACGCGATGCGCGAAACGCTCACGCGCGAAGCGGTGCGCACGGTGCTGGGCAAGGCCAGCGACGCCGCCTTCAGCTGTCCACCCATCGGCGAAATGGTCGACGAGCGCTGCATCGTCAACGCCATGGTCGCGCTGCTGGCCACGGGCGGGTCGACCAACCACCTGATCCACTGGGTCGCGGTGGCCCGCGCGGCGGGCATCGTGATCGACTGGGACGACTTCTCGAAGCTCTCCGACATCGTTCCGCTGCTGAGCCGCGTGTACCCCAACGGCAGCGCCGACGTGAACGAGTTCCAGGCCGCGGGCGGCCCCGGCCTCGTGATCGGCGAACTGGTCAACGCGGGCCTGATGCACGAAGACGTGCTGACGGTGCGCGCTGGCGGCATCCGCGAGTTCGCCAATGTTCCGGCGCTGGCCGGCGAGCCGAGCGAGCAGCGCCTGCAATGGAGCCCTGCCGCCCCGCTGAAGAACGAAGCCATCACGCGCACCGTCGCCAGCCCGTTCAGCGCCACCGGCGGCCTGAAGCTGCTGAGCGGCAACCTGGGCCGCAGCGTCATCAAGGTGTCGTCGGTGCCCGACGACCGCCATGTCATCGAGGCGCCCGCGCGCGTGTTCGACTCGCAGGCCGCATTGCAAAAAGCCTTCACCGCCGGCGAGCTGGAGCGCGACGTGGTCTGCGTGGTGCGCTGGCAGGGCCCGCAGGCCAACGGCATGCCCGAGCTGCACAAGCTCACGCCGCCGCTGTCGGTGCTGCAGGGCAAGGGCTTCCGCGTGGCGCTGGTCACCGACGGCCGCATGAGCGGCGCGTCGGGCAAGATTCCGGCCGCCATCCACGTTTCGCCCGAGGCGGCCGCCGGTGGCCCGCTGGCCAAGGTGCGCGACGGCGACCTGATCCGCCTCGACGCGCTGGCGGGTACGCTTGCCGTGCTGCTCCCTGAAGACGAATGGGCGGCGCGCGAAACCGCGACGCTGTCCGAAGCCCAGCGCATCGCCGACGGACACGGCCTCGGCCGCGAGTTGTTCGCCGGCATGCGCCGCAATGCATTGACCGCAGAAGAAGGAGCCTGCTCATGGCTATGAACGAAAAACTCACCCCCCTCGACGTGATGCGCGACGCGCCGGTCATCCCGGTCATCGTGCTGAACGACGTGAAAGACGCGGTGCCCCTGGCGCGCGCGCTGGTCGCAGGCGGCATCCGCATGCTCGAAGTCACGCTGCGCACACCGCAGGCGCTGCAGTGCATCGAGGCCATCGCCAAGGAAGTGCCCGAAGCCGTGGCCGGCGCGGGCACCATCCGCAGCGCGGCCGATGCGCAGGCCTCTGCCATGGCCGGCGCCAGGTTCGGCGTGAGCCCGGGCTACACACGTTCGGTCGGCAAGGCCTGCCACGACCTCGGCCTGCCGCTGCTGCCCGGCGTGGCCACCGGCAGCGAGATCATGACGGCGCAGGAAGACGGCTACACCCAGCTGAAGTTCTTCCCCGCGCTGCAGGCCGGCGGCCTGCCGATGCTGAAGGCCTGGCAGGGCCCCTTCGGCGACGTCACCTTCTGCCCGACGGGCGGCATCCATGCGGGCAACGCGGCCGAGTTTCTCGCGCTGTCGAACGTGGCCTGCGTGGGCGGTTCGTGGATCGTGCCGGCCGACGCCATCCGCGACGGCGACTGGGCCCGCATCGAACAACTGGCACGCGCCGCGAGCCAGCTGTCGCGCTGACCGACCATGCGCGCAGATTTCGACGCGAGCGACCTGAAGGTCATCGCCTTCGACGTCTTCGGCACGGTGGTCGACTGGCACAGCGGCATCGCCGCCGAGTCCGAGAGCGCCTTGCCCGGCGTGGACGGCGCGGCCTTCGCGCTGGCCTGGCGCGCGGGCTACCAGCCCGCGATGAAGGCCGTGATGGAGCGCATTGCCGCGGGCGAGGGCGGCTTCACGCTGCTCGACGAGCTGCACTTGAGCATGCTGGAGCAGGTGCTGCGCGATTTCGGCCTGGGCGACCGGCTCGACACCGCCGCCAAGCGCGACCTGAGCCGCGCCTGGCACCGCCTGCCGGCCTGGCCCGATGCGGTGGCCGGGCTCACGCGGCTGAAGAAGAAATTCACCATCTGCACGCTGTCCAACGGCAACATCGGCCTGCTCACCGAAATGGCCAAGCGCGCCGGGCTGCCCTGGGACTGCGTGCTGTCGGCCGAAGTGTTCAAGGCCTACAAGCCCGATCCGCGCACCTACCTTGGCGTGGCGGCTGTGTTCGATGCGACGCCGGGGCAGGTGATGCTCGCCGCGGCGCACCACGACGACCTGGCCGCCGCGCGCGTGTGCGGCCTGAAGACCGCCTACATCGAGCGGCCCCACGAATTCGGCCGCGCCCAGCCGAAGGACGTGTCGCCGCAGCCGGACAGCCACCTGCACGCGCGCGACATCAATGCGCTGGCCGACCTGCTCGGCTGCTGATCAGCCGGTGAGCAGCTTCTCCACCGTGCGCAGGTTGCGTGTGGTGGTGCTCGACCTGTAGCGCGTCTTCGCGAGCAGCTTGGCGACGGGTGTGGCCAGGCTCTCGCCGCGCGGGCATTGCCAGTACAGCACGCCCTTGCCGCGCTTCAGTTGCTCGACATCGGCATCGACGGTGCCTGCTTTCTGCATCACTTCGTCGAGCATCGCCGCGTCCGACCCGAACACGATGTACGGATGGCGCTCCTCGTCGATGCGCTCGAAGGGGTAGCCCTTGGCCATGTCGGCTACCTGCGTCTGCGTGAGCAGCACGATCCACGCGTCGTAGCCGAAGCGTTTGCGCAGCGCCTGTTCGATGCGCGTGCGCAGCGCCGCGGCATCGGCCTCGTCGGTGTCGAACAGCACATTGCCGCTGGCGAGCACGGTGCGCACCGTGCCGAAGCCGAGTTCGTCGGCGAACAGCGCCTTCAGTTCGGCGCTCTTGATCGCGATGCCGTTGACGTTCACGCCGCGCAGCAGGGCGACGTGGCGTGTGGTCGCGGTTTTCTTCGGGCTCGCCATGGTGCTGCCCGATGCGGCTTAGCGCAGGCCGCCGCCAGCGGCGCCTTCGTCACGCTGGATGAGTTCGATCTTGTAGCCGTCGGGGTCCGTCACGAACGCGATCACCGTGGTGCCTCCCTTGACCGGACCGGCCTCGCGCGTCACGTTGCCGCCCGCGGCCTTGATCTTGTCGCAGGCCGCATACGCATCGGGCACGCCCAGGGCGATGTGGCCGTAGGCGGTGCCGAGCTCGTAGCTCTCGGTGCCCCAGTTGTAAGTGAGTTCGATCTCGGCCTGGTCGGGGTTGCCCTTGCCGTAGCCGATGAAGGCCAGGCTGTACTTGTATTCGGTGTTTTCCGACGTGCGCAGCAGGTTCATGCCGAGCACCTTGGTGTAGAAGTCGATGGAGCGCTGGAGGTTGCCAACGCGCAGCATGGTGTGAAGAAGTCGCATCTCGTGGTGCCGTGTAGTTGTGGGGGAGGAAGGCCGCTATTGTCGGCCTCCCGGCGCGGCGATCAAGCCGCCAGGGTGAGCAGGTGGGCCTGGTGGCGCTGGAGGAATTCCATCAGGTGCAGTGGGTACTCCGGGACCACGGCGTCGCGCACGCTGGGACGTGCCGCCAATGCCTTGCGCCAGGCGTTCACCTTGGGCAGCGCGTCGAAGATGTGCGAGTCGCTGATCGCGTCGAACACCTCGAAGTAGCGAAACACCGGCGCGAAGACCGCGTCGACCAGGCTGAAGTCCTTGCCGGCGAAGTAAGGGCCTTCGCCCAGCGCGGCTTCCACGCGTTCGAACTTGGCGACCAGGGCGAGCCGCTTCTGCGCGAACACGGCCGCGTCCTGCGTGGTCTCGTAGCCCCAGAGGTCGGCGAGCGTGGCCGAGCCGAACTCCATCCATGCGCGATGCTGCGCACGGGCGAGCGGGTCTTCGGGGTGCAGGCGGGCGCCGGGTTGCGTCTCTTCGAGGTACTCGCAGATCACGTTGCTTTCGAAGAGCACGGCTTCGCCGCCGTTTGGCCGCTGCACCTTCAGCAGCGGCACCTTGCCCAGCGGCGAGATGTCGAGGAACCACCGGGGCTTGTTCGCCAGGTCGATGACGACGCGCTCGAAGGGCACGCCTTTCTCATGCAGCGCGATGGCGGCACGCTGCACGTAGGGGCACAGCAGATGGCTGACGAGGGTGAGGGGTTGCGGCATGGGGCTTTCCGTTCTCTGGGGATGGGGTGGAAGGCCGCGATTCTTGCGATCCCGAACAACCTTTTCCCGCAAAGCCCATTCGACGATCGGGCGCCCTGTGCTAGGCCGCCGTGTCCAGCCAGTGCGTGATGCGCCCGCCGTGCATCACGCCGATGCGGTCGGCCATTGCATGTGCCTCGGCCTCGTTGTGCGTGACGAGCACGGCCGTCTGGCCCGCCTGCTTCAGGATGCCGCGCACCTCGGCCGTCAGCCGCTCGCGGGTGCCGCCGTCGAGGTTGGAGAAGGGCTCGTCGAGCAGCAGCAGCGCGGGCGAGGGTGCGAGCGCGCGCGCCAGCGCGATGCGCTGCTGCTGGCCGCCGGAAAGCGCGTGCGGATAGCGCTCGGCTGCGTCTGCAAGGCCCACCAGCGCGAGCATCTCGGCCACGCGCGACTGCTGCGCCGCGCGGTCGAGGCGACGCAACCCGAACGCCACGTTCTTCGCGGCCGACAGGTGCGGGAACAGCGCGTACTCCTGGAACATCATGCCCACGCGCCGCTGCTCGGGCGGCAGGTGCGCCTGCGTGGACGAAAGCAGCACGTCGCCGAGCCGCACCGTGCCCGCGCGCAGGGGCTCGAAGCCCGCGATGGCGCGCAGCACCGTGGTCTTGCCGCAGCCCGAGGGGCCGAACAGGCAGGCGATCTCGCCCGCCTTCAACGCGAGCGAGAAGCCGTCGACGACCGTGTGGGGGCCGCGCGGGGTGTCGTAGGCGAGCTGGATCGCGTCGATGTGCAGGGGGGAACTCATGGGGTGTCGGCGCCGATGGGGTTCGAGGGCGTGCCCGGCTGATGGCGCGCGAGCAGCACCACGGGCAGCAGGCCGGCCCCCACGATGGCGAGCGCGGCGATGGCGCCTTCCTCGTAGGTGCCGCGCGCGGCCTCGGCATAGAGCCAGGTGGCGAGGGTGTCGAAATTGGCGGGGCGCAGCAGCAGCGTGGCCGGCAGTTCCTTCATGGCGTCGACGAACACCAGCAGCGCACCCGCGGCCATGGCGGGGCGCAACAGCGGCAGGTGCACGCGGCGCAGGGTGCCGGCCGTGGTTTCGCCGAGCAGCCGGGAAGCCTGCTCGATGGCCGGCGGAATGCGCGCCAGGCCGGCCTCGATGCCGCCGACCGGCATCGCGAGAAAGCGGATGACGCAGGCCACCACCAGCACGACGCCCGCGCCCATCAGCGGCAGGCCCTGCCACCCCATCGCGGTGGCCAGCGCCGCATCGAACGCGAGCGCCGGCGTCAGCAGCCCGATGGCCAGCACCGTGCCCGGCACCGCATAGCCCAGCGTCGCCACGCGCGCCTGCCAGCGTGCGCGGTCGGGGCGTGAGCCCTGGCTGCGCGCGGCCCACGCGACGACCAGCCCGGCCGCGACAGCGATCACCGTCACGCCCGCAGCCAGCGCCAGCGTGTTGCCGAGGCTCGCGACCAGCCCGTGCGAAATGCCGCCGCCTTGCCGCAGCCGCTTGGCGCTTTCCCATACCAGGTAGAGCGCGGGCGCCACGAAGCCGATCAGCACCGGCAGCGCGGCCGCCGCGGTCGCCGCCCAGCCCGCCGCACCGCGCAGCCGTTGCGGCTGCACTGCCCGCATGCGTTGCGCCGAACCGAAGCGTTGTTGCTGGCGGCCATGGCGCTCCAGCCACACCAGCGCCACCACCATGAACAGCATCGCGCACGCGATCTGCGCCGCACCGGCCAGGTCGGAGCGCGTGATCCACGTCGTGTAGACCGCCACGGTGAGCGTGTTCACGCCCAGGAACTCCGAGGCGCCGATGTCGTTGAGCGTTTCGAGCAGCGCCAGGCTCAGCCCCACGGCCAGCGCGGGCCGTGCGAGCGGCAAGGCCACGCGGAAGAACGCGCCGCGCCGGCTCTCGCCGAGCATGCGTGCCGCTTCCATCAGGTGCGCGGGCTGCGTCATGAACATGGCGCGGGCCGTCATGTAGACGTAGGGATACAGCACGAAGCCCAGCACGAAGATCGCGCCGGGCAGCGAGCGCAGGTCGGGCAGGCGGAACTGGCGCGGGCTGTCGAAGCCCAGCACCCAGCGGATTGCGCCCTGCACCGGGCCGATGGGGTGCAGCAGGTCGAGGTAGGCGAAGGCGACGATGTAGGTCGGCATGGCCAGCGGCAGCAGCAGCGCCCAGTGCAACACGCTGCGCCCCGGAAAGTCGTGCGCCGTGACCAGCCAGGCGCAGCCGGTGCCGATCGCCAGCACCAGCGCACCGACGCCCGCGAGCAGCAGGGCGGTGTTGAGCGCTGCCTGCGGCAGCACATGCGCGAACAGCGGACCCCAATGCCCGACGCCCGAGCCGAGCGCGAGCCATGCGAGCGTGAGCACCGGCGCGAGCACGCCGAGCGCGATCAGCAACGACGCGCAGCGCCATGCAGGGCCGGCGGCGCGCAGGCCGCCATGCCGAGCGGCGAAACTCATGCGGAACAAGGTCTGCCCATCGCGCGGGTGCATGCCAGGAACACCGTGGAACCGGCTTTGCCGGGCCACAGGTGCTGCCCCCGGAAGGGGGTGGGGGAAGGCGACACGCAGTGCGCCGCAGCCTGGGGGCGAGCCAACGCTACTGGTCGAAGCCGACCTTGTCGACCAAGGCGCTGGCCTGCTTGCGGTACTTGGCAATCTCGGTCAGCGGCAGCGGGTCGACCTTCAGTTCGCCGATGGTCTGGCCGATGATCGGGTCCAGCGCCACGCCCTTGCGCACCGGGTACTCGTAGTTGGCCTGCGCGTAGAGCGACTGCGCCGGTTCCGACACCAGGAACTCGAGCAGCTTGACCGCGTTGGCGCGCTGCGGCGCATTCTTGGCCACCGATGCGCCGCTGATGTTCACGTGCGTGCCGCCGCTCTTCGCGTTGGCGAAGGTCGGGCGAATCACCTTGATGGCGTCGCCCCACTTGCGCGCGTCGGTGCCTTCCTTCGAGCTCTTCATCTGGCCGACGTAGTACGAGTTGGCCAGGCCCACGTCGCAGATGCCGCCGAGGATGTCGCGCGCCACGTCGCGGTCGCCGCCCGTGGCCTTGCGCGCCAGGTTGGCCTTCACGCCGCGCAGCCATTGCTCGGCCTTGGCCTCGCCGTCGTGCGCGATCATGGACGCGACCAGCGCGGTGTTGTAGGGGTGCTGGCCGGCGCGGATGCAGACCTTGCCCTTGTACTTGGGGTTGGCCAGGTCTTCGTAGCGGAAGCTGGTGAGCGGCAGGCTCTTGTCGGCGTACAGCACGCGCGCGCGCATCGACAGCGAGAACCACTGGCCGTCGGCGCCGCGCAGGTTGGCGGGAATGGCCGATTCGAGCGCGGCCGATTTCACCGGCTGCGTCACGCCGCCCTCGACCAGGTCCATGAGGTTGCCGATGTCCACCGTCATCAGCACGTCGGCCGGCGAACGCGTGCCCTCGGCCTTGACGCGCTCCAGCAGGCCGTCCTTCACGAACACGGTGTTGACCTTGATGTTGCTCTGCGCACTGAAGGCCGAGATCAGCGGCTGGATCAGCGCGGGCTCGCGCGTGGTGTAGAGCGTGAGTTCGTCGGCGGCGGCTTGCGCGGGCAGGGCGACGAGCGCGGTCATGGCGAGCGAGGCGGCGCTGGCGCCGAACAATGCGCGCGCGGCGCGGCCTTGGACGCCTGAGCGTTCGGTCATGGAGATCCTCCGGGAGCTGTGAAATATTCTGGAAACGCCGGCGCCTGTCTTGTTGCAGTGGCCGAGATGCGAATAATTATCACTGGGAGGATTGCGCGAAGAGGCCTTTGCACTTACGGGTCAAAGGCCTACTGCGCCGGGGGCGCGGCTCATGAAACGCGCCGCGAGCTTTGGCCGCGAGTTGCAGCGGCTTTGGCAGTAGTCGCAGCTTTTGGCAGTAACGGCGTGGGAAGTTGGCGGACGCCCCAATAAGCACAACCGGACGCTCACCAAGCCAACACAGCGTGACTTGGAGCAGTCAGCTGTTCAGGCGCTCTTTGACCTCGGACTGGACCGCCTTGAAGGTCTCTCCAAAGCGAGCAGCGTTCGCTGGTACTTCATCGAGCATGAAGTAGGCCTTGAACCGGTTCTCGACGATAAGGGGAAGTCGTTGGATGAATTTGCGTCTCAGGTATCCAATGGATGCAGCGACACCCTGAGCAGCCTGAATCTTTCTTTGACGCCGCGCTGTCTTCGCAACTCCGTCTCTCGTTGCATGTTCGGCCAGATATGCGGACATCAACTGCCTCCACCAGAGTTCGGCGGTGACGATCGCCATTTGCCCTTTCTCCAAGCTCCGACTGCTCCAACTCCGAAAGGCTGTGCCAAGGTCGGTCGTCGCGATGAGCTGCTGGTAGAAGTCGCGGAAGTGGCCGAGTAGCTCAGCCGGGTTAACTTCATGCGATGGGCCGATCAAGCCGAGGCAGGGTGCGCCGCGACCAGTGTCGATACCGCTCACGATGCCAGCCCCGTGGCAACACGACAGAACGACAAAGAGCTGGAACTGACAGGCTTGGTTGATCGGGCGCAGGAGGTCGCAAAGCTCCTGCCAACTGATTTCGCTGCCGTTGGCGAACTCTAGGCCTTCATCAGAGCCATGACATTCGATGTGCAACCACGGCACGTGGCCCTGCTGCGAGTTCGTGAGCAGTTCCGCTAGCACGTCCCTGAAGCCTTGGGCGCTTTCGGTGGTGTAGTGGCCCATCGGCAGGGGGAAGTCAGCCTCCCCGATGACAGGCTGGAGAAAGTCAAAGAGGATCTGACCAGTCTTGACTTCGTCTGGCTCAAGGGACTCAATGATGTAGAGGCGGTTGAATCGAAAAAAGGTCATCGTTCAGTCATCAAGGGTGGCACCAACTGGAGCGCAGACCGCCGGCCGAAGTCACACGTCGCCGTATACCTTGAAATACTCTTGTGCGTGGGCCATGTATAAGTCGGTGTAGAGGTTGTAAATCTCAAACCAATGCAACCCGCGAACAGGCCCAGTTTCAATGTTCGTTGAGAGAAAGAAGTCAATTGCCTGCGGATGGGATGACTTGTTCAGATAAGACCAAATCACTGTCAACGTGTAGTTATCAAAATTCACCTCCTTCACGTTTGACGGATGTTCCTCATCCTTTGGAAATGAGGTTCCGCGCCGACTGCACACCGCCATAAATCTCAGTTGCCCTTCACTTGGTTCATAGGCTCCCAATGGCTCAAGTCGGTCAGCGCACTTTCCGGGCAACTGATACCTGTCTCGTGATAGATCGCCACAAATACGAAACAGAACAGGCACGAATAAATTGTCTTGCTTGATGCCGGTCGTCAATTGACACAGGCTCTCCGTTCTGTTTGGGAAGGTTTGGGTTCGCTTGATGACATTGACGGTTGCGCTTTTTTTACTGGCGTGAACAGAAATGTGCTTTTCACACTCCTCGAATCTTGAGTCGTCACAGACTGCCACCAGTTCGCCAAACGTAGCGGCTGAATACGCCCTTCCTCCGCTGGTAATGTGAATATTCAGGTCACCACCCCGTGTTTCATGCACGCCGAATACTGTTCGGGGCGAGTCCTCCACATCAATCACAAAGCGTGTTTTCATCCTTGGGCTTTCGCGCAATAGCTGTGTTTTGAGGATACCCGGAGGCCCCTCTTGTGCGTAGCCTTAAAGACGGCGCCCAACGCAAAACGCGAGACCATATGGTCTGTTTACTTCCGAGCCGTGAATTTTGAGATGAGCACCTCGCCCACGGCCTGATTGGCCTTGGCCGCGATGCTGTACCTCGTCTTGACCGCCTCTATGCGAAAGTCCGAGAAGGTCTGCCGCACAGCTGGCGTGTCATTCAGGCTCAGGATGAACTTGCCCTTCAGGCCGTTCAGGAGGCCCGCCGAGCGCGCGAGATCGTCCCGGGTGAACACCCTCTCGCCATAGTCCTTTTCGTTGCCCCAGTGCGGCGCGTCAACATAGAACAGCGTGCCCGGCTTGTCGAAGCAGAACCTGGCCGCGCGCTGGATGTCCATGACATCGGGCAGCAGCACCATGAAGTTGTCGAAGTCATCGCGCGCCACCAGGTCGCCGAGCTGGTGCTTCACGCAGCGGTACAGGTTCGTCAGCTCGCGGTTGATGTCATTGATGATGGGCGTGCGAGAGGCGCACCCCTCAACGCCCCGGCGGAATGTCGAACACCAGGCAGGTGGTCGTGGCATGCGCGTACAGCGTGCCGTCTGGCCCGTACAGGCGCGCTTCGGCGGTGGCGAGCTGCCTGCCGCAGTGGATCACCTTGCCCTCGGCGCGCACGCGCTGCACCTTGGGCGTGAGGCCCTTCACATAGTTCACGCCGAGCTCGGCGGTGGTGTAGGCCCGACCGGGCGGCATCATCGTGTGCACCGAGCAGCCCAGGGCCGAGTCGAGCATCGTCGCGACCCAGCCGCCGTGGATGGTGCCCAGCGGGTTCAGGTGCTGCGGCAGCGGCGTGCCCTGGAAGATGGCCACGCCGGCGCGCACCTCCAGGATCGTGAAGTCCAGCGTCTTGGCGATGGCCGCGTAGGGAATGTCGCCGTTCAGCATGGCCTGCATGATCTCGAGGCCGGTCTTGCCCGCGAGCTGGTCGGGGCGGGCAAGGCCGGGGCCCGGGCCGCTTTCGAGGCGGTCGATGATGCGGCGTTCTTCGGCGATCCAGGCCTCGAGCTGGCTGGTGGGTTGTGTCATGCCTGTGTTCCTCCTGGGGGCTTTGGCGGGGTAGGGTGGTTGCATATGCAACAGTTGCACCTACAATAATATCCCATGGACACCCCCACCAAGCCACGCGGCTGTACCAGCTTCAAGGTTCGACAGCTGTCGCGCCGACTCTCGCAGCACTACGACGCCGAGGTGTCGCAAAGCGGCCTCAAGACCACGCAGTACTCGCTGCTGTCGCACCTGGCGCGGCTTGGTCCCTCGCGCCCGGTCGACCTGGCGGGCGAGCTCAAGATGACCGCCTCGACCCTGAGCCGCAACCTGCAGCCGCTGATCGCCGCGGGCTTCATCGCGCAGGGTGCCGGCGCCGATGCGCGCAGCCTGCTGGTGCAGCTCACCGACGCCGGCGAGGCCAAGCGCCGCGAAGCGCAGCAGTACTGGAAGGCGGCGCAGCAGAAGATCAATGCACTGCTGGGCGTGGAGCGCGTGCTCGCGCTGCACCAGCTGATCGACGAAGCGATGGAACTGCTCGGGGCCGACGACGAGCCCGCCATCGAAGACTGACCCCCCGCCGCATACACCGCCGCCTCATACCTGGTCATCGACCCCGCGCACAGCCGCGCGGTCTGCGCTCCCCGTTTCTCTCCTCCAAATCCATTCCAACAGCAGAGGTCCCATGTTCGCCACCCAAGTCTCCGCATGGCTGCAGCGCCGCGGCATCCACTACGGATGGATCGTCGCCGCCATCACCTTCCTGACCATGCTGACCATGTCGGCTGCGCTGGGTCTGCCGGGTGCCATGCTGCAGCCGCTGACCAAGGAGTTCGGCTGGAGCACGGAGCAGATCTCCTCCGCGCTCGCGCTGCGCTTTGCGCTGTTCGGCCTCATGGGCCCGTTCGCCGCGGTGCTGATGGAACGCTACGGCCTGCGCGCCGTGATCTGCACCGGCCTGGCGCTCGTCGGCCTGGGGATGGCGCTGGTCACCATGGCCTCGCAGCTGTGGCAGCTGTTCGTGCTGTGGAGCCTGATGCTGGGCCTGGGCACCGGCATGACGGCGCTGGTGCTCGGCGCGGTGGTGGCCAACCGCTGGTTCGTGGCGCGCCGCGGTCTGGTCATCGGCATGCTCACGGCCAGCTCGGCCACGGGGCAGCTGGCCTTCCTGCCGTTCGCGGCCTGGATGATCGAGCACTGGGGCTGGCGCTCGGCCATCGTGCCGATCGTGATCGGCAGCGTGCTCATCGGCGTGCTCGCCCTGTGCCTCATGCGCAACCGGCCGTCGGACATCGGCCTGCTGCCCTACGGCGAAGTGCCCGGCACGCAGCCGGCCGCGCCCGCCGTGGCGGCCCCGATGATGAACTTCGCCACGCCGTTCCGCGTGCTGAAGGAGGTCTCGACCAACCGCACCTTCTGGATCCTTGCGGGCACCTTCTTCATCTGCGGCCTGAGCACCAACGGCCTGGTGCAGACCCACTTCATCTCGCTGTGCGGCGACAACGGCATGGGGGCCGTGCCCGCCGCATCGGTGCTCGCGATGATGGGCGCCTTCGACTTCGTGGGCACCATCCTGTCGGGCTGGCTGTCGGACCGCTACGACAACCGCAAGCTGCTGTTCTGGTACTACGGCCTGCGCGGACTGTCGCTGTTCTGGCTGCCGCATTCGGAATTCACCATCTACGGCCTGGGCCTGTTCGCGATGTTCTACGGCCTCGACTGGATCGCCACCGTGCCGCCGACCGTCAAGCTCGCAGGCGCCACCTTCGGCCCCGCCAAGGTGGGCCTGGTGTTCGGATGGGTCTTTGCCGCGCACCAGCTGGGCGCCGCCACGGCCGCCTATGGCGCGGGCTTTGCGCGCACGCTGCTGCTGACCTACACCCCGGCGCTCTATGCGGCCGGCGCGGCCTGCCTGGTGGCGGCCGTGATCGTGATGTTGATCCGCCGCCCCGCGGCCAAGACCGGCACGCCGGTCGCCACCACTACCACCACCTCCAACACGGCCGCGCGCGCCTGAACACACCCGAGCCATTGCCATGACAACGTCCACACCGCCGAAAGCGCCGCAGGCCCAGGGCGAGCTCGACCCGCGCACGCGCCGCCTGCTCGAGGCGCCCATCGTGCCCACGTTGCTGCGGCTGGCCGCGCCCAACGTGCTGGTGATGGTGGCGCAGGCTTCCGTCGGCCTCATCGAGACCTACTTCGTCGGCAAGCTGGGCACTGATGCGCTGGCGGGCATGGCGCTGGTGTTCCCCATCGTCATGCTGATGCAGATGACGTCCAGCGGCGCCATGGGTGGCGGCATCGCCTCGTCGATCGCCCGCGCGCTCGGTGCGCGCCGTCGCGCGGACGCCGACGCGCTGGTGTGGCATGCCATCGTCATCGCGCTGGGCTTCGGCCTGTGCTTCACGCTGGCGCTGCTGCTGGGCGGACGATGGCTCTACGGGATCATGGGCGGCACGGGGCCGGCGCTGGAGGCCGCGCTCACCTACTCGAACTGGGTGTTCGCGGGCGCGGTGCTGGTGTGGCTCTTCAATTCGCTGTCGGCCATCATCCGCGGCACCGGCAACATGTCGGTGCCGGCCAACGTGACGGTGGTGGGCGTGGTGTTCCTCGTTCCCGCCTCGCCGCTGCTGATCTTCGGCTTCGGCCCGCTGCCGGGCATGGGCATCGCGGGCGGCGCGATGGCGCTGCTGCTGTACTACCTGCTGGGTTCCATTGCACTCATCGTGTACCTGCGCTCGCCGCGCAGCCTGCTGCGGCCCACGCTCGACGCGCTCAAGCTGCGCTGGCCGATGTTCCGCGACATCCTGCGCATCGGTCTGGTGGGCGCGGTGTCGACGGTGGCGACCAACCTGTCGATCGGCATCGCCACCGCGCTCACGGGCCACTTCGGCTCGGGCGCGCTGGCCGGCTACGGCACGGCTTCGCGGCTCGAGTACCTGCTGGTGCCGCTGGTGTTCGGCCTGGGCGCGCCGCTGGTGGCCATGGTCGGCACCTGCATGGGCGCGGGGCAGCGCGAGCGCGCGCTGCGTGCCACCTGGGCCGGCGCGGCCATGGCCTTTGCATTGACCGAGACCATCGGGGTGGTGGCAGCGCTGTTCCCTCGGCCCTGGCTGATGCTGTTCGGCAACGACCCCGCCATGCTCGAAACCGGCGAACATTACCTGCGCGTGGTGGGGCCGCTGTATGGCTTCTTCGGTGTCGGGCTGGTGCTGTATTTCGCGTCGCAGGGCGCGGGCCGGCTGCTGTGGCCGGTGCTGGGCAATATCGCGCGCCTGGTGGTGGCAGGCACCGGCGGCTGGCTGGCGCTGCGCTGGGGCGGCGGGCTCACCGGTGTGTTCGCGGCGCAAGGCGTGGCGCTGGTGGTGTACGGCATCGTGATCGCGTCGGCCATTGCGGGCGGCGCCTGGTTCGGCCGCGTGGGCTGGCCGCGCACCACCAACGGCTTGCTGCGCCGCGTGGCGCAGGCCTGAAGCAATTTTCAACAACCTCGTTCAACGAAAGCTCGCCATGAAAATCAAGGACTCCGTCGTCTTCATCACCGGCGCCAACCGCGGCCTCGGCCTGGCATTCGCCAAGGCGGCGCTGGCCGCCGGCGCCCGCAAGGTCTATGGCGCGGCGCGCGACCCCCAGAGCATCACGCTGCCCGGCGTGACGCCGGTCGCGCTCGACGTGACGCAGCCCGCGCAGATCGAGGCGGCCGCGCGCGCCTGCGGCGATGTCACGCTTCTCATCAACAACGCGGGCATCTCGCGCGGTTCGAGCTTTCTCGGTTCGCCCGATGCCGTGGCCGCCGCGCGCGCCGAGTTCGACACCAATTTCTTCGGCCCCTGGGCGGTGACGCAGGCTTTCGCGCCAGTGCTTGCGGCCAACGGCGGCGGCGCGGTCGTCAACGCGCTGTCGGCCCTGAGCTGGACCACCTTCCCGAGCGTGGCCACCTACAGCGCGACGAAGTCGGCCGCCTGGTCGCTGAGCAACGGCCTGCGCAACGAGCTCGCGGGGCAGGGCACACAGGTCACGAGCCTGCACATGGCCCTGATGGACACCGACATGGCCGCGCACATCCCGGGCGACAAGGTGTCGCCTGACGACGTGGCGCGCCAGGCGCTCGAAGGCGTGGAGGCCGGCAAGCCCGAGGTGCTGGCCGACGGGGTCTCGCGGCAGCTGAAGCAGGGGCTGTCGAGCGACACGCCGCCCTATGCGGCGTCCCCGGCGTAAGCACGCGCACCAAGCAGCGCCGCAAACACAAACCCGGGCCAGGCCCGGGTTTTTTCATCAGTAGCGGTACGGATTATTCGGCCGGCGGTCGTAGCGGTTCGGCACGCCGTCGCGGTCGTTGTCGCGGCGGCCGGCATGGCGGCGGTCGTCCCAGCGGCGATCGCGGTAGTGGCGATCGGGGCCGTAGTGGCGCGGCGCGTTGTAGTAGCGCGGCGGGGGCGGCGGTGCGTAGTAGCGGCGCGGCGGAGGCGGCGGCACGACGTACACCTGCGCCTGGATGATGGGGCCGCCACGTTGGGCCTGCGCTGGCGCGCTGAGCGCGGCCAGCGACAACAAGGCTGCGGCTGCGAATGCAAAAGTAAGCTTTTTCATGTGATCCCCCGGTATGTGGTTGGAAGCCTCATCCTCGCGTCCCCGTGTGAAGCACGTGTAAGGCTGGAGCGAAATCGGATGAAGAGCTGTAAGCCCGTGCGCGCGGCAATTCTTGTTGGTGCGCTGCGGCAATCACGACTCACGCGGACATACTAAAGGCGCAACGGCTTCGGCGCGCCTCACGAGGCACGCCAATCGTTGTAGGCCTTTGGCTCAGGCCCGCGGGGCCGGCAGCATGCGCCGCAGCGCTTCGAAGAACAGGTCGGACTGTTCGCGTTCGCCCTGGATCTGCGCCGCCACGTGCGCAGCCAGCTTCGCATTCACCGGAACCAGCGGGCGTCCGGTCGACTGCGCAATCACCTGGTGCAGGCAGGCGCGCTCCAGGTAGTAGAGGTCGTCGTAGGCGTGCGCGATGGTGCCGCCCGCCACGATCACGCCGTGGTTCGCCAGAAAGGCCACGTCCTTGCCGGCCATGGCGCGCGCAATGCGTTCGCCCTCGGCGTCGTCCAGGGCCAGGCCGTTGTACTCGGCATCGATGGCAATGCGGTTCATGTAGCGCATCGCGTTCTGGCTGGCGGTGGGGTCGAGCGCGCGGTCGACCGTGATCGTGAGCGCCGTGGCATACGGCATGTGGCAGTGCAGCACGACCGCATGGCCCGTGAGCCGGTGCACCGCGCCGTGGATGAACAGGGCCGTGGGCTCCACGCGGTGACGGCCCGCCAGCACTTCGCCGTGCACGTCGATCAGCACGATGTCGTCGGCGCCGATCTCGCTCCAGTGCAGCCCGCGCGGGTTGATGAGGTAGCGGTCCTGTGCGCCCGGCAGCATCACGCTGAAGTGGTTACACACGCCTTCGGACAGCCCGTGGTGGGCGGCCGCGCGAAGGGCCAGGGCCAGGTCTTCGCGCAGCTTGCGAACGGCGGGGCTGGCGTAGTCGGAATCGGCGGACATGGTGGGGTCTCCTTTTGTTCTTGTGAGGGGGGTGCCGGTCAGGCCAGGGTGAGGCCGTGCCAGGCCGCGACGAATTTCTTCGCATCGTCGCGCACCGCCGAGGCCTGCTTGCCGGGCTTGTACAGCGCGGAGCCGATGCCGAAGCCGGCTGCGCCACCCGCGCGCCATTCGGCCATGTTCGCGGGCGTGATGCCGCCCACGGGCATCACCGGCGTGCCGGCAGGCAGCACGGCCAGCAACGCCTTCACCACGGCGGGCGAGGCCAGCTCGGCGGGGAACAGCTTGAGCCCGGTGGCGCCCGCCGCGAGCGCGCCGAAGGCCTCGGTCGGCGTCATCACGCCGGGCAGGCAGACCATGCCCAGGCGCGCGGCCTCGGCAATGACCTCGGCGTTGAAGTTGGGCGAGACGATCAGCTCGCCGCCGGCCGCCTGCACGTCGCGCACCTGCTGCGCGCTCAGCACCGTGCCCGCGCCGACCAGCGCCTGGGGAAAGCGCTGGCGCATCAGCGCGATGCTCTCCAGCGGCCGGGGCGAGTTGAGCGGCACTTCGAGCAGCAGGAAGCCCGGCTCGACGATGGCGTCGCCGACATCGGCGGCCTCGGCGGGGGACAGGCCCCGCAGGATGGCCACCAGGGGCAGTGCGCGCATGGCGGCATTGAATTTGTCGAGGGGCGTGGTCATGCGGGCGTCCGGTCGGTGTCGAGGAAGCCGGACAGCGCGTGCAGTCCGGCCCAGGTGGCTTCGGCGCCCAGCGTGCGCGTGGCGACGCCGGTGGCGCGCAGGGCCAGTGTGTAGCGTTGGGTGAGGGCGGAAGAGCCGATCAGCACCACCTCGCCCACCGCCTGGAGCGACTGCGTGCGCAGCTCTTCGCCGATGAGCAGGCCGGAGAGGTAGCTCGACAGTTCCTGTTTCGGCATGCGCTCGAACAGCGCGAGCGTGCGCGCGCCGAAGGCGTTGTGCAGCAGGCCGTGGCCGTTCTCGGAGCGGGTGACGCCCTCGAGGAACGAGGCCTCGTCGAGCGGTGCCGAGGCATCGAGCGTGCGCGCCAGGATCGAGTGCTGGCTCAGCAGCGCGTAGAACTCGCCCGTCATGTAGGTGCGAAAGCCCGCCACGCGGCCCTTCTTCACCGTGACCCACTTGTTGTGGGTGCCGGGCAGCACGAAGACGCCGTCGCTCTGGCCTGTGATGGCCATGGCGCCGAAGATCTGCACCTCTTCGCCGCGCATCACGTCGGGCACGCCGTCGTGCTCGTCGCTCAGGCCCGGCACGATCGCGATGCGCGCGCCGGGCAGGGCGCCCATGTCGACGTTCAGGTCGATGATCTTGCGGCCCACTTCCACGCGGCCCGCCGGGCACGCGCAGTAGGGTGCCTCCACCCAGCCCTGCTTGCTGCCGGCCATGCCGGAGATGAGGCAGCGCGTGCCTTCAAGCCGCATCCAGTCGCCGAACAGTGTCTCGAAGACGGCGGGAAAGCCGCCTTCAGGTACGGTGAGGATGCCGCGTGCGTCGCTGCGTTCCTCGAGCACCTTGCCGTCTGTGTCCAGCAGGGCGCCGCGCAGTGAACTGGTGCCCCAGTCGATGGCTATCAGTCTTGTCATCTCAGTGATTGTCGCGCGGCACGAATGCCCCGCGACGACCACGCAGGAACGCCAGGTCGGCCCCCTGGTCGGCCTGAAGCACCGTGTCGACGTACAACTTCCAGTAACCGGAATCGAGCGGCGCCTTGGGCGCGACCCATGTCTCGCGTCGCTTGGCCAGCTCTTCGTCGCTGACGTGCAGATGCAGCTTGCGGTTGGGCACGTCGAGTTCGACGATGTCGCCGTCCTGCACCAGCGCCAATGGCCCACCGGCAGCCGCCTCCGGCGCCGTGTGCAGCACCACCGTGCCGTAGGCCGTGCCGCTCATGCGTGCGTCGCTGATGCGGACCATGTCGGTGATGCCCTTGCGCAGCACCTTCGGCGGCAGCGGCATGTTGCCCGCTTCGGCCATGCCGGGGTAGCCCTTGGGGCCGCAGTTCTTCAGCACCATGACGCAGTGCTCGTCGATGTCCAGGTTCTCGTCGTCGATGCGCTTGTGCAGGTCTTCGGCGCTCTCGAACACCACCGCGCGGCCCTTGTGCACCAGCAGTTCCGGCGTGGCCGCGCTGGGCTTGATGATGGCGCCGTTGGGCGCGAGGTTGCCGCGCAGCACGCAGATGCCGGCGTTCTCCTTGAAGGGCTCGGCCAGCGGGCGGATCACCTGCGGGCCGTAGTTCTCGGCGTCCTTCACGTTGTCCCACAGGCTCTGGCCGGTGACCGTGAGGATGTCCTTGTGCAGGTGGTCGGCAATTTCCTTGATCACCACCGGCAGGCCGCCCGCATAGCAGAAGTCTTCCATCAGGTACTGGCCCGAGGGCTGCAGGTTCACCAGGCAGGGCAGCTCGGAGGCGAGGCGGTCGAAGTCGTCCAGCGTCAGGTCGACGCCGATGCGCCCCGCAATGGCCAGCAGGTGGATCACGAAGTTGGTCGAGCCGCCGATGGCCGCATTCACCTTGATCGCGTTCTCGATGGCCTGGCGCGTGAGGATCTTCGACATGTTCATGTCCTCATGCACCATGTCCACGATGCGCCGGCCCGCCTGGCGCGCAAGCACGTTGCGGCGGCCGTCGACGGCAGGGTAGGCCGCGTTGCCCGGCAGGCCGATGCCCAGCGACTCCACCATGCAGGCCATGGTGCTCGCGGTGCCCATCGTCATGCAGTGGCCGTGGCTGCGGTGCATGCAGCTCTCGGCCTCGAAGAATTCCTGCAGCTTGAGCGTGCCGGCGCGCACCTGCTCGCTCATCTGCCACACGCCGGTGCCCGAGCCCAGTTCCTGCCCGCGCCACTTGCCCGAGAGCATCGGGCCGCCCGACACGCCGATGGTCGGCAGGTCGACGCTGGCCGCGCCCATCATCAATGCAGGCGTGGTCTTGTCGCAGCCCATGAGCAGCACCACGCCGTCGAGCGGGTTGCCGCGAATGCTCTCTTCCACGTCCATGCTCGCGAGGTTGCGGTACAGCATGGCGGTGGGGCGCAGCAGGGTTTCCCCGAGCGACATCACCGGGAACTCGAGCGGGAAGCCGCCCGCTTCGTACACGCCGATCTTCACCTGCTCCGCCAGCGTGCGGAAGTGCGAGTTGCAGGGCGTGAGTTCGCTGAAGGTGTTGCAGATGCCGATGACCGGGCGACCGTCGAACTGGTCGTGCGGCACGCCCTTGCCCTTCATCCAGCTGCGGTAGATGAAGCCGTCGCGGTCGTTGCGGCCGAACCATTGCTGGCTGCGAAGCTCGCCGGATTTTTTCTTGGGGGAAGTGCTCATGGGGTGTCTCCGTTTATTGGTTTCAGCGGCCCCAAACCTCAGGGTTTGTCCTGCCGAAGGTCGATTTCAATCATCATATGATAAGCGCGGTCAAGCCGTGGAGACCTCAGGATTTGCGAGCGGCGAGATAGCAAATTTCACATCACACATGATCAAGAACATCCACGGCCGCACCCTCGAGTTGCTCGGTGAAGCCGTGGTCTCGGGGCGCTACGCCATCGGCGCGTCGATCCCTGCGGAGCCCATCCTCGGCGAGGAGCTCGGCGTGAGCCGCACGGTGGTGCGCGAAGCCATCAAGTCGCTCGCGGCCAAGGGCCTGATCGTGACGGGGCCGAAGGTCGGCACCCGCGTGCTGCCCAAGGACAAGTGGAACTGGTTCGACCCCGACGTCATCACCTGGCAGGCGCGCGCCGGCCTCACGCCCGAGTTCCTGCGCGACCTGCAGGACCTGCGCCGCGTGGTGGAGCCGGCCGCCGTGCGCCTTGCGGCGGAGCGGGCCAGCCAGGAAGACATCGACGAGATCGAGCAGGCCTACGCCGGCATGAAAGAGGCCGTGGAAAACGGCGGCGACTACGTCACCTTCGACCTGCGTTTTCACAACGGACTGCTGAGCGCCGCGCGCAACCGCATGCTGGCGCAGATGAGCAAGGCGCTCAATGCGCTGCTGCGCACCAGCTTCGAGCTGTCGACCACCAAGCCCGACGGCCCCGCGCTCTCGCTGCCGCTGCACCGCGCGGTGCTCGACGCCGTGATCGCGCACGAGCCCGGGCTGGCCGAAGTGGCGGTCATTCGCCTCATCGACGGCGCGCGCCAGGACATCGAAGAAATTCTCGGTTCGCGTCGCCGCCTGCCGCGCCTGAGCAGACCGCCGCCCAGGCTCAAGGCCAGCTAGCCGCACCACGACGTTCACGCCCTTGCGCCCGTCTACGCGTTTGTCCGCAGTTCGCATCCGGTTCTTTCACCCTACGCTCGCCCGCCGAGCCAATTCCACCGAAAAAGAGAAGGAGACACAACCATGAAACTCGTCAAATCGCTCATTGCGCCGACGCTGGTCGCGCTGGGCCTGATCGCATCAGGCAACGCCGCAGCACAAGAGAAACTCACCGTCTGGTGGGTCAAGGGCTTCTACAAGGCGGAGGACGACGCGCTGTTCGCCGCCATCAAGAAGTTCGAGGACAAGCACAAGGACGTGAAGGTCGAGCTGTCGCAGTACCCGGTGCAGGACATGATTCCGAAGACCGTGTCCGCGCTCGACTCCGGCAGCCCGCCCGACGTGGCCTATGCCGACGTGTACGACTTCCAGGTCACCGGCAAGTGGGCCTTCGACGGCAAGCTCGAAGACATCGGCAGCGTGCTCACGCCCATGAAGGACCGCTTCGCGCCCAACACGATCGAGACCACCTTCCTCTACAACGACCAGACGAAGAAGAAGGCCTACTACGCCTTCCCGATCAAGCAGCAGACGATGCACATCGAGTACTGGCTCGACATGCTCGCGGAGGCCGGCTTCAAGGAGTCCGACATTCCCACCACCTGGAAGGAATACTGGCCCTTCTGGTGCGAGAAGGTTCAGCCCGCGAGCCGCCAGAAGAGCGGCAAGCGCACCTTCGGCATCGGCATGCCGATGGGCGTGGATTCGAGCGACGCGTTCTATTCGTTCCTGACCTTCATGGACGCCTACAACGTGAAGCTGGTCGACGACAACGGCAAGCTGCTCGTGGACGACCCCAAGGTGCGCACCGGCCTCATCGCCGCCATGACCGACTACACCAAGCCCTACCTCACGGGCTGCACGCCACCGTCTTCGACCAGCTGGAAGGACCCGGACAACAACGTCGCCTTCCACAACAAGACGACCGTGATGACGCACAACGCGACCATCTCGCTGCCGGCCAAGTGGCTCGACGACTCGAACAACGCCACGCTCACGCCCGAGCAGCGTGAGGAAGCGCGCAAGAACTACACCGAGCGCATTCGCACGGCAGGCTTCCCGACCAAGCCCGACGGCACCAAGATGGTCTACCGCACGGCCGTGAAGACGGGCGTGGTGTTCAAGGACGGCAAGAACAAGGCGCGCGCCAAGGAGTTCGTGTCCTTCCTGCTGCAGGAAGAAAACCTCACGCCGTATGTCGAGGGTTCGCTGGGCCGCTGGTTCCCGGTCACCAAGACCGGGCAGGCCAGCCCGTTCTGGCAGGCCGATTCGCATCGCAAGTCGGTGTTCAACCAGTACGCCGCGGGCACCGTGACCTTCGAGTTCACCAAGAACTACCGCTTCACCGTGATCAACAACGAGAACGTGTGGGCCAAGGCGATGAGCCGCATCGTGACCGACAAGGTGCCGGTGGACAAGGCGGTCGACGAGATGATCGCGCGCATCAAGACGGTGGCCGCGCAGTAAGCGCGGCGCATCCCGACAACGCACTGCTGCCGACGCCATGAGCTCGACCGTCACTGCTCCCGCTGCCGCCGCGACCCCCGCGGCGCCTGTTGCCAACCTGGGTGCGCGCCACGCGCGCTGGCAGTTCTGGGGCGCGGTGATGGTCGTGCCCTACCTGCTGGTGTTCGTGGTGTTCGTGCTCTACCCGGTGGGCTACGGGCTGTGGCTCGCCCGCCATCCGCAAAGCTACGTGAAGCTGGTCGAAGACCCGATCTTCTTCCGCTCCGTCATCAACACGGCCGTCTTCCTGGTCGTGGCGATCAACATCAAGATGGCCGTGGCACTCGTGCTCTCGGGCTTCTTCGTCACATCGCGCTGGTGGATCAAGATCATCTCGGCGATCTTCATCCTGCCGTGGGCGATGCCTTCGATTCCCACCATCCTGTCGTTCCGCTTCATGCTCAACCCCGAGTGGGGCGTGATCAACACCACCATCTTCCGCCTGACCGGCGCCGACGGTCCCAACTGGCTCAACGACCCGTCGCTGGCCCTGGGCTTCGCGATGCTGGTTCACGTGTGGAAGTCGCTGCCGTTCTGGACGCTCATTCTCGTGGCCGGGCGGCTGGCCATTCCGGGCGAGCAGTACGAGGCGGCGTCGGTCGACGGCGCCACCTCGTGGCAGAAGTTCCGCTTCGTGAGCTGGCCCGCGCTGAAGACGCTCTACGTCACCTCGCTCATCCTCTCGATGATCTGGACGCTGGGCGACTTCAACAGCGTGTACCTGCTCACGGGTGGCGGCCCCGCCGACCTGACGCACGTGCTCGCCACGCTGGGCATCCGCTACCTGCGGCTCGACCAGGTCGACCTGTCGATGGCGTCCATCGTGGTGGCCATGCCCTTGGTATTGCCCCTGGTCTATTTCATGATGAAGAGGCTCTCGAAATGAGCCCCCACGTTCATCACTTCGTGTATTCACTGCCCCCCGGGGGGGCGCTTGCCCCCCTAGAGGCGGCTCGTCGGAGGGCAATATGAAGCGCTGGACTCCCAAGGCTGTGCTGACCGAGGCCAAGCTGCTGCTCATCGGCATTCCGGTGCTGCTGTGGACGCTGGTCCCGATCTACCACATGGCCCTGTTCGCGTTCTCGTCGAAGGACTCGGCGACCTCGGGCCACCTGTGGCCCACGCACCCCACGCTGAACAACTTTGCCACGGTGTTCCAGCAGAAGCACTTCTACCTGAGCCACTTCTGGGTGCAGCTGGGCAACTCGCTGGTCATTGCGCTGTCGGTGGGTGCGATCACGCTGTTCGTGGCGACCACCGCCGCGTTCGCCATCAGCCGGCTGCGTGTGCGCGGCGGGCGCACGGTGATGAACCTGGCGCTGTTCACGTACTTCATTCCGGCGGCCTTCCTGGCCGTGCCCATGTACAAGACCATGGGCAACTACGGACTGCTCAACAGCCAGTGGGCGCTGATCCTGGCGATGGTGACCATCGCGTCGCCGTACTGCATCTGGGTGCTGAAACAAGCCTCCGACAAGCTGCCGTACGAGCTCGATGAAGCCGCGCGCATGGACGGCGCCTCGCCGCTGCAGCTGTTTCGCCTGGTGTACCTGCCGTTGATGGTGCCGTCGCTGGTGGCGGTGGGCACGTACTCGCTGCTGCTCGCGTGGAACGAGTACCTGTATGCCTTCCTGCTGCTGTCGAACGACAAGAGCGTGACGCTGGCGGTGGCGCTGGGCAACTTCCTCTCGGCCGACGATTCGCCGTGGGAGCTGCTGATGGCCACGGGCCTGATCTACGCATTGCCGCCCGCGGCGATCTACTACGCATTCAAGCGCTACATGGTGGGCGGCCTGACGGCCGGCGCCGTGAAGAGCTGAGCCAACGCAGGAACTGAAAAATGGCTTCCGTATCTTTTCGCAATATCGAGAAATCCTTCGGCAAGGTCCAGATCATCAAGGGCCTGGGCTTCGACATCACCGACGGCGAGTTCGTCGTTCTGGTCGGGCCTTCGGGCTGCGGCAAGTCGACGCTGCTGCGCATGCTCGCGGGCCTGGAGGACATCAGCGGCGGCGAGATCGTCATCGACGGCCGCGTGGTCAACGACCTCGAGTCGAAGGACCGCGACATCGCCATGGTGTTCCAGAGCTATGCGCTCTACCCGCACATGACGGTGGGCGAGAACATGGGCTTCAGCCTGCGCCTGCGCAACGCCGAGAAGTCGGTGACCGACGAGCGCGTGATGCGCGCCGCGAAGATCCTCAACCTCGATGCGCTGCTCGGACGCTACCCGCGCGAGCTGTCGGGCGGGCAGCGCCAGCGCGTGGCCATGGGCCGCGCGATCGTGCGCGACCCGAAGGTGTTCCTGTTCGACGAGCCGCTGTCCAACCTGGACGCCAAGCTGCGCGTGGCGATGCGCGCCGAGATCAAGGCGCTGCACCAGCGCCTGAAGACCACCACGGTGTACGTCACGCACGACCAGATCGAGGCCATGACCATGGCCGACCGCATCGTGGTGATGCACGACGGCATCGTCGAACAGATCGGCACGCCGCTGGACCTGTACGACCGGCCCGACAACCTGTTCGTGGCGCAGTTCATCGGTTCTCCTTCGATGAACGTGATCGAGGGCACGGTGCGGCGTGCGGGCGGCGAATGCTGGGTCGAATCGCAAGGCACGCGCTGGCCGGTGCCGGCGGGCACCTCCGCCCCCGACGGCCAGCCGGTGCACTACGGCGTGCGCCCCGGCGACATGACGCTCGGCGGCGGCGCGCAGAGCGTGCAAGCCAAGGTGATCGTGGTCGAGCCCACGGGCGCGGAGACCGAACTGCTGGTGCAGGTCGGCGAAGCCAAGCTGGTGCTGGCGGTGCACGGCCGTGTCGATGCCAGGCCCGACGAGCTCGTGCGCCTGGCCATCGAGTCCGAGAGCGTGCACCTGTTCGACCGGCAGACCGGCAAGCGCATGGTCTGAAGAGGCGCTGCGGGCGGCTCAGTCCGTGCGCAACCGCAGCAGCGCCCGCACGAAGCCGTGGTCGGAGCGCGAACGGTCGCGCCCCTCGTGCAGGTGGTCGTTGAAGTAGTCGACCCTGCGCACGTCGCCCAGGCTGTGGCGGCTTGTGGCAACGAACTCCTCGCTCACCAGAATCTGGTCGAGCACGTCCGGAAAGCCCTGGTGGATGTGCGAATAGGCCACGTCTTTCTTGAGCGCCGACTCGCCCTGCATCTCGTAGGCGTTGAACAGCGCCACGTCGCGCGCCGACTTGTCGTACGCCACCTCCGATGTGGCCGCCACGAGTTGCGTGGTCACGCTGTGCGGGTTGTCGTTGAAGTCGCCCATCACCACCAGCGGCACGTTGGTGCCCTGCAGCAGGTCGATGACGATGCAGCGCAGGGCCGCGGCCTCGGCGCCGCGCATCAGCAGCGAGCGCAACGAGGCCATCACGCCGACCTTGCGGTCGTCGCGGTCCTCCAGGGGGTTGCCCTGCGCGTCCTGCAGGAACTTCGGGCGCTTGGACTTCAGGTGCACCGTGAGCACATGCACCTGCTGGCCGTGCTTCATGCGCACCGTGGCCAGCAGGGGCGGGCGCTCGAAGCGCGTGTGCGGGCCCAGGCCGGGCACGTCGACACCGAAGCCCGGGGGAAAGTCGACGAAGGAGCGCACGTCGTCCACCTGCAGCCGCGTGGCGATGCCCACGCGCGGCGTGCCCTGGGCGCCCGGCCGTGCAGGCGAGTCTGGCGGGCTCCCGGGCGGCGTGTTTTCCGCACCGGGCACCGACACGAAGTCGTAGCGCAACCCGCTGCGCGCGATGCAGGCCTTGAGCGCCGCCTCGTCCCACACCTCCTGCACCGCCAGCACGTCGGCATTGAGCGCGTGGAAGCGCTCGCCCGTCCAGTCGATCTTTCGCTCGTACTCGCGCTCGGTGTAGCCGTCCTGGTTCTCGTAGTACACGCGGTTCGGGTTCGCGAGGTTCAGGAGGTTGCAGGTGGCCACGAAGAGGGTGGCGTAGTTGGGAGGAATGGTTTGCATGGCGACACGATTGTGGACCGAGTTACGATTGCTAACCAAACTGTTGCACGCTGCGCCGCTGTTCGCCAAGCCAGGCGCGCAACGCCAAAAAAACGAACCCAGGGAGCCGCGCCGCGCGCGGAACACATGAAGCGTCATCACGCCCCGTCACGCCGCCTTCTTCTTGCCTGCGCACTGGTGGGCAGCCTCTGGCTCGCCGCCTGCGGCTCCAGCCCCCCGGCGCCGCCGCCCACCGTCACCCGCATCATGGTGATCCCGGTGGCGCCCATCGCCAAGCTGCACACCGAAAACAAGGGCATCCCGCTCGGCGTGCTGTGGCAGTCGATTGCCGACCGCGTGAAGGGCTCGGACTTCAACGAGCGCATGGAGTCCGTGCGCAAGGACATGGCGCCCAGGCTCACGGCCGCGCTGGTCGCGCAACTGAATGCACAGGGCTACCAGGCGCAGGTGCTCGACGGCGTGGTGCGGCCCGCGGGGTCGCCCGACAACATCGACCTGGCGAAGCTGCCGACCTCGCTGCCCGTGCTGCATGTGTACTTCAATGAGGTCGGCATGCTGTCGGCGCGTTTTTCCAACGACTACGTGCCGCGCGTCAACGTGAGCGGCTACCTGATGAGCGCCACGGACGGCGACACCGTCTGGACGGACACGATCTACTACGGCGCCGACGCCAGCGGCGACACGCCGACCAGCGTGCCGGGCAACCCGGCGTACCGCTGGGCGAGCTTCGGCGAGCTTGTGGGCCAGCCGCAGGCCGTGGCCCAGAGCTACGACGACGCCGTCGAGGCGCTGGCGTTGCGCATCGCGAAGAACATCCGCGCGAGCACGGCGCCGCCGCGCTGAGCGGGCGCCAAAAGAAAAAGGGCACCGAAGTGCCCTTGATCTGGAGTGCCGGGCAGGTATGACCTGCCCGCGGAATTCAGCGACCGAACGAACGGCCGCCGCCACCCGAGCGGCCACCGCCGCCGCCGTAGCCGCCGCCACCACCCGAACGGCCACCGCCGCCCGAACGGTTGCCGCCGTAGCCGCCACCGCCGCCGCCCGGGCGGCCGCGACCGCGTCCGGCGCCCATGTGGTCGACGCTCGTGCGCAACGGATCCGGCTGGCCCTCGCCACCTGCGACCGCTTCGGCGCGCAGATGCGCCACCTGGTTGGCTTGCGTCGGGCTGTGGCTGTTGCCGTGATGGCGCGGTTGGCGCTCGTCGTGCGGCAGATGGTTCTGTTGCGGATGCTGCGGTGCATGGTGCGGCGCGCGCGCCGGACCTTGCGGGCCACGGCCTTGCGCCGGGCGTGCGCCCTGGCCGCGCGGGCCCTGGCCCTGGCCTTGACCGCCGCCATTGGCGTTGCGGCCTTGACCGCCGCCAGCGCCAGCACCCTGGCCACCGCCACGGCGTTGACCGCCGCCGCCGCCGCCGCCAGCGCGCTCGCCGCCGCCCTGGCCGGCCTTGTTCTCACGAATGCGCGAGAGCATCTCGGTGCGGGCGGCCTTGGCGGCTGCCTGCATCACGTCGCGGCTCGGCGGACGACCGGCGCCGCCCCAGATCGTCTGGCGACCCATGGCGATGGGCTCGGCGCGTTCGCCGTCTTCAGGACCGAAGCCCTCGACGATCTGCACCGGAATCGTCTGCTTGGTGAAGCGTTCGATTTCCTGCATGAAGCCTTCTTCGTCCAGGCACACGAAGCTCACGGCCTCGCCGCTCGAACCGGCACGGCCGGTGCGGCCGATGCGGTGAACGTAGTCTTCGCTGACGTTCGGGATCTCGTAGTTCACGACGTGCGGCAGCTCGTCGATGTCGATGCCGCGCGCGGCGATGTCGGTGGCCACCAGCGCGCGGATGTCGCCGCTCTTGAAGCCGGCCAGCGCCTGCGTGCGGGCGCTCTGGCTCTTGTTGCCGTGCAGCGCCATCGCCTCGATGCCGTTCTTGGTCAGGAACTCGGCCACGCTGTTGGCGCCGAACTTGGTGCGCGTGAACACGAGCACCTGGCTCCACTTGTGCTCGTTGATGATGTGCGCGAGCAGCGCCTTCTTCTTGCCGCGGCCCACCGGGTGGATCACCTGGGTGATGCGCTGCACGGTGGTGTTGCGCGGCGTGACCTGGATGCTTTGCGGGTTCTTGAGCAGCGTGGCGGCCAGGTCGCGAATTTCGTCGCTGAAGGTGGCCGAGAACAGCAGGCTCTGCTTTTCCTTGGGCACCAGGGCCAGGATCTTCTTCACGTCGTGGATGAAGCCCATGTCCAGCATGCGGTCGGCTTCGTCCAGGATCAGCATCTGGACCTGGCTCAGGTCGAGCATGCCTTGCTGCTGCAGGTCGAGCAGGCGGCCGGGGGTGGCCACGAGGATGTCGACGCCCTTCTTGAGCTTGCTGATCTGCGGGTTCATGCCCACGCCGCCGAAGATCACGGTGGAGTCGAGCTGCAGGTACTTGCCGTACGTGCGAACCGACTCTTCGACCTGCGCCGCGAGTTCGCGGGTGGGGGTGAGCACGAGGGCACGGATGCCGACGCCGCCGAACTTGTTGGTGGCGCTGCGGCTCATGGTGAGCTTGTGCAGCATCGGCAGGGTGAAGGCAGCCGTCTTGCCGGTGCCGGTTTGTGCGCCGCCCAACAGGTCATGACCTTCGAGCACCGCGGGGATGGCTTGCGCCTGGATAGGCGTGGGTGTGTCGTAGCCGTGTTCGAGCACAGCCTTCAAGATGGCGGGAGCCAGCTTCAGTTCTTCAAAATTCATTGGAAACAATAAGCGCCATACACGGCGCAGTGGCATCGGCCCGCTTGACGTCTTGTTGACGCCGAGCCAGTCAAGGCAGATGAAGGTCAGGGGTGGGAGCCGGAAAACCTGTTGTGAGAAGGGTCTTCTTCGTCCCCGGCAGAGAGCCGGTGTTGCGGGCAACTGGACCCGGCAACGGTGTGTATTGTCGCATGAGTCGATAATCGGTGGTTTGCCGCGCCCGAATCCTTTTCGCCGGCGCGCGCGTTTTCCCCGAATCTTTGTACCCAAGGTAACTATTCACAGATGGCTCAATACGTCTATTCGATGAACCGTGTCAGCAAGACGGTGCCGCCCAAGCGGCAGCTCTTGAAAGACATTTCGCTCTCTTTCTTCCCCGGCGCCAAGATCGGCGTGCTCGGCCTGAACGGCTCGGGCAAGTCCACGCTGCTCAAGATCATGGCGGGTGTGGACAAGGAGTTCGAGGGCGAGGCGCTGCCCATGCCGGGAATGACGATCGGCTATCTGGAGCAGGAACCCAAGCTCAACACCGAGCACACGGTGCGCGAATCGGTCGAGGAGTCCATGGGCGCGGTGTTCGCGGCCAAGGCGCGCCTCGAAGAGGTGTACATCGCCTACGGTGCCGAAGACGCCGACTTCGACGCGCTGGCGGCCGAGCAGGCCCAGCTCGAAGCCGTCATCGCCACCGCCGGCACCGATTCCGAGCATCAGCTGGAAATCGCCGCCGACGCGCTGCGCCTTCCGCCGTGGGACGCCAAGATCGGCCTGCTGTCGGGCGGCGAAAAGCGGCGCGTGGCGCTGTGCCGCCTCTTGCTGTCCAAGCCCGACATGCTGCTGCTGGACGAGCCGACCAACCACTTGGACGCCGAATCGGTGGAGTGGCTCGAAGTGTTCCTGCAGCGCTTCACGGGCACCGTGGTGGCCATCACCCACGATCGCTACTTCCTCGACAACGCGGCCGAGTGGATCCTGGAAATGGACCGCGGTCGCGGCATTCCCTGGAAGGGCAACTACAGCACCTGGCTCGAGCAGAAGGGCGAACGCCTGGCGCAGGAGCAAAAGAGCGAAGAAGCCCACGCCAAGGCGCTGAAGAAGGAACTGGAGTGGTCGCGCCAGAACCCGAAGGCACGCCAGGCCAAGAGCAAATCCCGCTTGGCCCGCTTCGAAGAGCTGAGCGACATGGAATACCAGAAGCGCAACGAAACGCAGGAAATCTTCATTCCTGTAGCCGAGCGGCTGGGTCAGCAGGTGTTCGAGTTCCATGGCGTCAGCAAGTCCTTCGGCGACCGCATGCTGATCGACAACCTGAGCTTCACCGTGCCGCCGGGCGCCATCGTCGGCATCATCGGCCCGAACGGCGCCGGCAAGTCGACGCTGTTCAAGCTGCTCGCGGGCAAGGAAAAGCCGGATTCGGGCGAGGTCGTCATCGGCCAGACCGTGAAGATGGCTTTCGTCGACCAGCATCGCGACGAGCTGGCCAACCAGAAGACCGTGTGGGAAGACATCTCGAACGGCCTGGACATCATCAACGTCGGCAAGTTCCAGATGGCCAGCCGCGCGTATGCGGGCCGCTTCAACTTCAACGGCGCGGACCAGCAGAAGAAGGTCGGCACGCTGTCGGGCGGTGAACGCGGCCGCCTGCACCTGGCCAAGACGCTGATCGCGGGCGGCAACGTGCTGCTGCTGGACGAACCGTCGAACGACCTGGACGTGGAAACCCTGCGCGCGCTCGAAGACGCGCTGCTCGAGTTCGCCGGCACGGTCATGGTGATCAGCCATGACCGCTGGTTCCTCGACCGCATCGCCACGCACATCCTGGCCGCCGAAGGCGACAGCCAGTGGACCTTCTTCGACGGCAACTACCAGGAGTACGAAGCCGACAAGAAGAAGCGCCTGGGCGAAGAAGGCGCCAAGCCCAAGCGCATGCGCTACAAGGCCCTGAAGTAAGCCTCAGGCGGCTTCGGCCGCTTCAGCAAGAGCGCGCGGTTCCGCAAGGGACTGCGCGCTTTTTTCATCGTCCGCCGCAAACACCTCGCGTGCGGCGAAGAGACCGTTCAGTGCCGCCGGAAAGCCCGCATACACCGCCATCTGCATGATGACCTCGACCACTTCCTCGCGCGTCACGCCGACGTTCAGCGCGCCCTGGATGTGCACCTTCAGCTGCGGCGCGGCATTGCCCATGGCGGTGAGCGCGGCCACCGTCGCGATCTCGCGGGAGCGCAGGTCGAGGCCGGGGCGCGAGTAGATGTCGCCGAACGGAAACTCGATCAGCAGGCGGGCGAAGTCCGGCGCGATGCCGGCCAGGCTCTCGACCACCTTGACGCCGCCTTCACCGTCGATCTCGTGGAGCTTGGCCAGGCCACGCGCGTAGCGCAGGTTGTCGTTGTGGCCCTGGTTCTGTGTGTTCGTCATTGCTCGTCTTTCCTTCCGGGGCAGTGCCCGATGAAGGAGGACGCTTCTTCGTCTTCTCGACCGCGCGGTAGTGGTCGATCTTCAGCGACAGCGCCTGCATGGATTGCTGCAGCGCCGCCACCTTGGCCTGAACTTCGGCAAGGTGCTGTTCGAGCATCTCGCGCCGTTCGCCGACGCTGGCGTCCCCTTGGCTTCGAAGCCTGGCGAAGGCCTGCATGCCCTGGATGGGCATGCCGGTCTCGCGCAGGCGCAACAGGAAAGCCAGCCAGTCCATGTCGGCGCTCGCATAGCGCCGCTGACCGCCCGGTGCACGCGGCACCGCGGCAATCAGCCCGATGCGTTCGTAGTAGCGCAGCGTGTAGGCCGTGAGGCCGGTTCGCTCTGCGACTTCCGCAATGGTCAGGCTGGTTTCCATGGCGTTGATTCTCGAAATTAGAGCGCGCTCCAAGTCAAGCGTCTTGTCGAACTATTTGGGCGCGGTGACCGTTTCGGCATCCGGCACTCCACGCGCCAGCACCCGCTTGCGCACCGCATAGATGTTGTTGCGCAACGCATAGAGCTCGTCCGCATACGACAGCGGCACCGCCACCTTGTTGACGGTGCGGTCGAGCTGGTCGAGGTCGTCGAGCAGGGCTTTCTGCTCGCCCTCTTTCACCTCGGTCCTTGCGTCGACCTTCGCCTCGATGTCGCGCAGCCGCGCATACCAGCGGAACACGCGCCGGCGCACGCGGAACTGGTAGAGCGGGGGCACCACGCGGCTCAGCGGCAGCATCAGCACCAGCAGGCCGCCGAGCACCAGCCACATGCGCTCGACCAGGTTGCTGGCCCAGAACGGCAGGTAGCGCTGCCAGGCCGGCGGCGTGCCGTTGATGGCGCGGTCGCCCTCGGGGCTCACCGGCAGTTCGCTGGTGCGTGTGTTGGGAAAGTCGCGCGCCCGGTTGAACCAGCCGGCGCCGCTGTGCAGCGTCTGCGCGGACTGCGCGAACAGCTGCCGCAGGGCAGGGTGCGTTTCGTCGCGCGACAGCAAGGAGGTGGTGGCCGCGAGCAACGACACGTCGTGCGGCGGCAGGTCTTTCGACAGGTCGACCACGCCGCGCGGCAGCGTCACGGCCGACAGGAACGGGAAGCGGCGCGAATAGGCGTCGGCCTGTCCGAAGTCCATCAGCTTGATGTCGTCCGAGCGCAGCAGGCGCTGCACCTGCGGCGACTGCGGCGCGGAAGACAGCACGATGGCGTCGAGCAGCCCGGCCTGCAGCGCCTCGGCGGCCGCGGCCTGCTCGAGGTTCGACAGCAGCAGGTCGTCGGGGCCGAGCTTGTTGGCCTTGAGCATGCGCTCCATGATGTCCGGCAGCCCGCTGCCTGGCAGGTCGACGTTCACGCGCAGGCCGCGCAGTTGCGTGAGCGATGTCAGCGTGCCGGTCTTGCGGTCGATCTTCTGCGCCGCGTCGGCGCGGTAGAACAGCCAGATCGGCTCGTAGAACAGGCTGCCGAGCGAAGTGAGCCCGGCTTCCTCGTCGGCCACCGGGTCGGCGCTGCCGCCGCGCACGAAGCCCACGTCGGCACCGCCGGTGCGCAGCAGCTGCAGGTTTTCGGTCGAGCCCGACGTGGGCTTGAGTTCCACCTCGATGCCAGCGCGCTTGAGGGCTTCCGCATAGTGCTTGCCGAACTGCGCGTAGGCGCTGCCCGTGGGGCCGGTGGCGAGCGTGACGTGCTTGGGCGGTTGCGGTTGCAGCCACCAGTAGGCGGCGACCAAGAGGCCGATCACGATGAACACGATCGGCCCCGCCGAGGCGATCAGGTCGCGGATCGACAGCAGGATGAGCTTCAAGGTCCTGGGGAACGCCATGGTGGTCTTTTCCGTATTCAGCTGCGCGTTGCTGCTGCGATGTCCGCTGCGCAGGGAATGTGCAGCTCGCCCACCGTCACCGTGCGTGCGGCGAGCACCGCGCGCAGCGTGGCGATGGCCACGGCCTCGGCCGCCATGGTGCTGAGCACCGTCATGCCGGGGGCGTTGCCTTCGAGCGGCACGCGGCCGGTGGCCAGCGCGAACAGGGTGTCGCCGTCGCTCATGGTGTGCACCGGGTTGATGGCGCGCGCCAGCCCGTCGTGCGCCACCATGGCCAGCCGGTTGGCCTGCACCTTGGTCAGCACCGCGTCGGTGGCGATCACGCCGATGGTGGTGTTGGTGCCCGCCAGCAGCGGCTTGGGGAGCTCGCCGCGCAGCAGGGCGCGGCGGGTGTCGAGCAGCGACTTGCCGTCTTCGGTGCGCGCGCCGGCCACGGGCTGGCTGGTGTTGTGGTCGATCACGTCGCCCAGCGGATTCACCGCGATCAGCGCGCCCACCGTGACGCCGCCGACCGTGACCGACGCGGTGCCGATGCCGCCCTTCATTGCGCGGTGCACGCCGAACAGCTTGCCCACCAGCGCGCCGGAGCCCGCGCCCACATTGCCTTCGGCGGGCGGTGCTGTGCTTGCGGCCTCGCAGGCGGCGTAGCCGGCGGCGGCATCGGGGCGGATGCGCGCGTCGCCCATCGGCAGGTCGAACAGCACGGCGGCGGGCACGATGGGCAGCGTGCCGAAGCGCACGTCCATGCCGATGCCGCGTTCTTCCATCCAGCGCATCGCGCCCTCGGCCGAGGCCAGGCCCCAGGCGCTGCCGCCCGCGAGCATCACCGCATGCACCTGCTGCACCAGGTTGCCGGGCGCGAGCAGGTCGGTCTCGCGCGTGCCGGGGGCCGCGCCGCGCACGTCCACCCCGCCCACGGCGCCGTCGCGCGCCATGATCACGGTGCAGCCGGTGGGGCGGCGGGTGTCGGAAAAATGGCCGACTTCGATGCCGGCGACGTCGGTGATGGAACCGGCGGGATGGGAAGGGGTGGAAGAGGTGGAAGAGGGGGCTGACATGGCGGCCGATTATGGGACCGCACCCTCTACGATCAGCACCATGACAGTTGCAAGAAGTTTCTCCCCCGACGGCGGCCGCCGTCATGTCGTGGTGATCGGCGCGGGCGCGGTGGGCTGCGCCACCGCCGTCGAGGCCTTGCGCGCGGGCCTGCGCGTGACCCTTCTCGAGCCCGAGGCGCCCGGTGGACCGCAGGCGACCAGCTACGGCAACGCCGGCTGGCTTTCGTCGCACTCGGTGGTGCCGCCCGCGCTCCCCGGGGCCTGGCGCAAGGTGCCGGGCTGGCTGGCCGATCCGCTGGGGCCGCTTGCGGTGCGCTGGCGCTACCTGCCGCGCGCGCTGCCTTGGCTCTTGCGCTATCTGGCGTCGGGCCGGACCGAAGCGCGCGTGCAGCGCACCGCCGACGCGCTGCGCACCCTGCTGGCGGACGCGCCCGCGCTGCACGCGCGGCTCGCGGCCGAGGCGGGCGTGCCGCAGCTCATCGAGCAGCGCGGGCTGCTGCATGCCTACCGCTCGCGCGCCGAGTTCGAAGACGACGCGCTGGGCTGGCGTGTGCGTGAACGCGTGGGCGTGCGATGGGACGAGTGGCAGGTCGACGAGTTGCGCCGCCGCGAGCCCGACCTCGATGCGCGCTATACGCTGGGCATCTTCGTGCCCGAGGCCGGCCATTGCCGCGATCCGGGCGCCTATGTCGCCGCGCTGGCGCAGCATGCGGTCGCAGCAGGGGCCGAACGGATCTTCGGGCGTGCCCAGGGCTTTCGCATCGAGGGCGGGCGGTTGCGCGCGGTGCGCACGAACTATGGCGAGATCGCGTGCGATGCCGCCGCCATCTGCGCCGGCGCCTATTCGGGTCCGCTGGCCGCGGCCGCGGGTTCGGCGGTGCCGCTGGACACCGAGCGCGGCTACCATGTGGTCGTCGAAGGCGCGACCGTGGGCCCGCGCACGCCGGTGATGGTGGCCGACGGCAAGCTCATTGCGCATTGGATGGACGGCGGCCTGCGCGCGGCGGGCCAGGTCGAGATTGGCGGACTGGATGCGCAGCCCGACTGGCGCCGCGCCGAGATCCTGCATCGCCATCTGCAATCGATGTATCCGGCGCTGGCAGAGACCGGCGGCGCCAAGGCTTTCAAGCACTGGATCGGCCGCCGCCCCAGCATGCCCGACGGCCTGCCCTGCATCGGGCAGTCCGCCGCGAGCGCGGACATCGTGCTGGCCTTCGGCCATGGCCACGTGGGCCTGTGCGGGTCGGCGCGCACCGGGCGACTGGCGGCGCAACTGCTGGCAGGCGCCGAACCCGAGACGTCGCTGGCGCCGTTCGATCCGGGGCGGTTCAGCTGGCGGGCGCCGGCTCGATAGTCAGCACGGTGAGCGCCCCGTCGACCTTGTCGGCCGTGAAGCGCACCTTGTCGCCGGGCTTCACCTTGGTGAGCAGGGCAGGGTCGCTCACGCGAAAGACCATCGTCATGCCGGTCATCTCGAGGTTGGGAATGTCGCCGTGCCTCAGCGTGATCTTCTTTGCGTCGGTGTCGACCTTGCGGACTTCGCCTTCGACGGACGGCAATGCAGCCTGCGCGAAGGCCGCTGCGGCGAGCAGGGCGGCGCAGAGTGCGGTGAACAGTTTCTTCATGATGGGTTTGCTTTCCTTGGTAGTCGGTTGATTCAGCGATAGCTCTGATAGACACGCGTGCTGCCGTCGGCCAGCACCAGCAGCACGTCGTAGGGATCGCGCTGGTCGCCGTAGGCCGGGCCGTCCATGCCGGGCGAGCCGACCGGCATGCCGGGCACGGCGAGGCCCACCGCCTTGGGCTTTTCCTTCAGCAGGCGCTGCACCTCGCGCGCCGGCACGTGGCCTTCGATGGCATAGCCGCCCACCTGCCCGGTGTGGCACGAGCCCAGCCTGGCCGGCATGCCCAGCCGTGTGCGCGCGGCGGCGTTGCCCTCGTCGTGCACACGGGTGGCGAAGCCGTTCTTGCCGAGGTGCTTCACCCAGTCCTGGCAGCAGCCGCAGTTCGGGTCTTTCCAGATTTCCACCATCGGCGCGGCGGCCTGGGCGAGCGGGGCGATGGGCAGGGTGGCGGCCAGCGCCAGCAGGGTTCTTCGGTGCATGTCGATCTTTCTCGGGGTCGGGGTTGTTGAGCGTCAGTGGTTGTGCGCACCGTGGCCCGAAGGCTTGCGCACGGTCGCGTCGGGGCTGTTGCCCTGGGTGGCGGGGGGCGTGTTGCGCGCCGCGGGCGGCGCGTTCGCGATGTCCGAGTTCGGCACTTCGCGCGCCACCGTGCCCGCTGGGTGCCTGAACCACCCGGGGTCGCGGTAGTCGCCGGGCTTCTGGTCGCGCCGCACCTTCAGCAGCGTGAACATGCCGCCCATCTCGGCCGGGCCGAAGGGGCCGCTGCCGGTCATCATGGGCAGCGTGTTGTCGGGAATGGGCATCTCCATGCCGCCCATGTCGGCCATGCCCTTGTCGCCCATCACCATGTAGTCGGGCACGAGCTTCCTGATCTTCTCGGCCACGCCCTTGTGGTCCACGCCGATCATGGTCGGCACCTCGTGGCCCATCGGGCCCATCGTGTGGTGCGCCTTGTGGCAGTGCAGCGACCAGTCGCCCTCCTCGTCGGCGATGAATTCCATCTGCCGCATCTGGCCCACCGCCACGTCCACCGACACCTCGGGCCAGCGCGCGGTGCGCGGCACGGGGCCGCCGTCGGTGCCGGTCACCTCGAACTCGTGGCCATGAATGTGGATCGGGTGGTTGGTCATGGTGAGGTTGCCCACGCGAATGCGCACGCGGTCGCCGCGGCGCACGTTGAGCGTGTCGATGGCCGGGAACACGCGGCTGTTGAAGCTCCAGATGTTGAAGTCGGTCATGGTGTTGACCTTGGGGGTGGCGCTGCCGGGCTCCACGTCGAAGCTGCCGAGCAGGAAGCAGAAGTCGCGCTGGACGGTGTCGATCAGCGGATGCTTCTCCTTCGGATGCGTGACCCAGAAGCCCATCATCCCCATGGCCATCTGCACCATCTCGTCGGCGTGCGGGTGGTACATGAAGGTGCCGGGCCGCCGCGCGGTGAATTCGTAGACGAAGGTCTTGCCCGGCGGAATGTGCGGCTGCGTGATGCCGCCCACGCCGTCCATGCCATTGGGCAGGCGCTGGCCGTGCCAGTGCACGGTGGTGTGCTCGGGCAGGCGGTTGGTGACGTAGATGCGCACGCGGTCGCCCTCGACCACCTCGATGGTGGGCCCGGGCGACTGGCCGTTGTAGCCCCACATGTTGACCTTGAAGCCCGGGGCCATCTCACGCACGACGGGCTCGGCGACGAGGTGGAATTCCTTGACGCCTGCATTCATGCGCCAGGGGAGCGTCCAGCCGTTGAGGGTGACGACGGGGTTGTACGGGCGGCCGTTCGGCGGAACCAGCGGAGGGGCGGTGGCGGTGGAGCCTTGCGAAACGGGCTCGGGCAGCGCGGCCATCGAGACGCGGCTGACGGTGGCTGCGGCGACGGCGGTGGCCGCGCCCGAGAAGAAGTTGCGACGGTTCATGGTGTTTGCGCCTTCCCCTGTTGGGGGAAGGTCGGGATGGGGGCTCGGCGGCGCTGGATGTGTGGGCATGGCTGGCGGTGTGGAGGCTGCTTGCCCCCACCCCGGCCCTCCCCCGGAAGGGGAGGGAGCGAACGCGGGTGCAGGTGCGGGTGAGGGTGCGGGGGTGGGGGGCTCATTCGGCGGGCCCTCCTGCCGATGTCGCGGTCTGCAGCGCCGTCATGCCGCCAGGCGAACTGCCCGTGAGCGCCAGTTGCAGGTCGGTGTCGGCCAGCCAGAAATCGCGCTGGGCCTCGATGCCCGCATTCACCGCGAGCATGCTGGCGCGCGTTTCGCCGAGCAGCGCCCACACGCTCGCGAGCATGCCGTTGTAGCGCAGCACCATCTCCTCGTTGACCTGCTTGCGCAGCGGCAGCACCTCGTCCCGGTAGCGCCGGGCGATGGCGTAGGCCGTGTTCCAGCCCTGCCAGGCTTCGCGCGCCTCGCTGGCGGCCAGCACCCCCACGTTGCGCACGCGCGCGGCCGACTGCAGGTACAGCGCCTCGGCGCGGCCGTTGCGGGCCTGGCCCCAATCGAAGAGCGGAATCGGCACATCGAGCTCGAAGCCGCGCTGCGTGCGGCGCGAGCGGTCGGGCCCGTTGTCGAACTTGCTGTTGCGCGCCACGCCGAGTTCCATCGCGTTGACGACGCTCGTGGCGTGCGTGAGGCCCAGCGCGCCGGCCACGGCCGTGTTCTGCGCCTGCGCCGATCGCACGTCGAGCCGGTCGCGCAGCGCCAGCGCCTGCACGTCGCCGAGTTCGGGCGCGGCCTTGGGCAGCGGCGGCAGGCGGTCGGGCAGGGCGTAGCGAGTGCGCTCGCCGCTCAGGCCCAGCAAGCGGGTGAGCTGCTCGCGCGAGGCGAGCGCTGCCTGTTCCGCGCGCGCCAGTTGCGCCGCCGCATCGGCCAGCAGCAGCTGTTCGCGCGTGCGCTGCAGCGCGCTCCAGTTGCCCGCCTGCGCCATGCGGTGCGCGAGCTCGGCGCCGGCTTCGGCGGCCTCCTTCGCGTCGCGCAGGTACACCACGCTCTGCTGCGCGGCCACGGCGCGCACCCAGGCGCGGCGCGTGTCGGCGGCCAGCAGCAGCACGCTCTGCGCGGCCTGCAGCTTGGCCGACTCGTGCCGCTGGCCGGCCCAGCGCGCCTGCCACGGCAGCGTGAGCAGGCCCACCACGTTGAAGCTCAGCAAGCGGTCGATCTCGCGCTCGCTGCCCTCGGTCAGGCGGCTGAAGGCGAACACCGGGTTCGGCAGGCTCGCGGCCTGCACGCGGTCGGCGTCGCTGAGCTGCAGTGTGGCAAAGGCGTCCTGCACGCGCGGGCTCTGGACGAGCGCGATGCGCACGGCGGCCTCGGCGTCGAGCGGCGTGGCGAGCAGTTCGTCCACGCGCTTTTGCGAGGCCGCGTCGGGCGTGCGCTGGGCCGCGGCGCCCGCCATGAGCGGGTTGCCGCCGACCAGCGCCTGCACGTCGGCGCTGCCGCCGTCCGGCGACAGGCTCGCGCAGCCGGCCAGCACCGACGCGGCAGCCAGCGCGGCAGCTGATCTGAGGAACGAAATACCGGGTTTACGCTCGCCAGGCTTGCGTATAGTGCTATTTTTTGTATAGCAACGGATGCCGGCCAACGGCCAGCCAATGAAGGGGTTCACGCTCGATCTCCATGAGCAATACGACCAACGCCGCGAGCCGGGGCGGGCTCACTGCGGACGGACCACGGGCAGGGAGATCAGGAAATGGGTGGCTTCAGGCCCTGGGCGGGCTCTGCGCTGGCGAAGCGGCTGGCATGTGCGGCGGGCGGCGCCTGGGGCGCGCTGTGCACGGTGTCTACAAGGGGCATGCCGCCGAGCGCCACCGTGTGGCAGACCTGGCAGGCGGTGCAGGTGCCGCAGCCCTGGTGGTCGGCACCGGCGTTGTCGTGCGTGTCGTGCGTGGCGTGAGCAAGGGGATCGGGCATGTCGGTGCCCGCGCTCATCTGCATGGCCATGCCGCTGTGGTCACCGGCTTCCATCGCTTCATGGCAATGGGCTTCGGTGGCGGCGCCGGCCACCGAAACGGCCTCGGGCAGCGAGTGCTTCGCCATCTCCATCGCCATCGCGTCGCCCAGCCAGCCGCGAATGGGCAGCAGGGCGATCATGAGGGCGAGCAGCAGGGTGCGCATGGGGCCGGATGATAAGCGCGGGTGCTAAGCCACCAGCTGGCCGCGGGCCTTGTCCACCCACACCTGCAGGTTGTCGAGCAGGTCCTTCTGGCTGAACGAGCAGCTCTCCTCGCTGAACAGCGCGCTCGACTCCAGCCGGTCGAGCAGGTTCAGCAGCACCTCGCCGTAGCGCGGGGGCAGGGCGGCCAGCAGTTCCGCGCTGGCGCGGGCCTCGTTCGACAGGGTGGTGACCGAACCGCCGCCTTCCTTGCGCAAGGTCGCGATGCGCGCGGCGAAGGCGTCGAGTTGCTGCGCGGCGCTCATGGCGTGTTCTTTCCGGGTGGCGGCAGCGACAGCTCGCGCTCGCGCATCAGGTCGCGCAGCACGTCCGGGTAGTCGGTGATGAGGCCGTCCGCGCCCCAGTCCATCAGCCGCAGCATGTCGGCGCGCTCGTTCACCGTCCAGGGCAGCACCTTCAGGCCGAGCTGGTGCGCCTGCCTGATGACGGCGGGTGTCAGGTCGGCGTAGGCCGGCGACCAGGTCAGCGGGCCGTTCGCATTGCCTGCCGCGGCCTTCACCATCTGCGGCACCGAGGCGAAGCTCCCCGTGTCCAGGCCCGCCGTCCATCGGCTGTCCTTCAGCGTGCGGGCGGTCGTCAGGTAGGCGCGCGGCAGCTGCGGCGCAAGCCGGCCGACCAGCGCCAGCGTGCGCCAGTCGAAGCTCTGCACGGTCACCCGGCCGGCCATCCCGGTCTTGTCGATCTCGGCGAGCAGCGCGCGCACCATCGGCTCGGGCGCTGCGGTTTCGTCGGGCTTGGTGGGGTCGATCTTGGTCTCGATGTTGAAGTGCACCGTGGCCGCGTTCGCGCCGCGCGCCTGCACCCGCGCGAACAGCGCGGCCAGCGTGGGAATGCGCTCGCCGTCGCGCGCGCGCTGCAGCGCGAACTGCTTGCCGTAGTTGCTCGACGGGTTCAGGCGGCCCACGTCGTAGGTCTGCAGCTGCGCCAGCGTGAGCGAGCGGATGGCCGCGCCGCTCTTCGGCGCGAGCCAGGCGCCGCTGGCGTCGCGCGTGTGGTCGGGGTTGAGCGAGGTGTCGTGCGAGATCACCACCACGCCGTCGGCCGTGAGTCCGATGTCGAGCTCCAGCGTGTTCACGCCCAGGTCGATGGCATTGTCGAACGCGGCCAGCGTGTTCTCCGGCGCCAGCCCGCGGCCGCCGCGGTGGGCTTCCAGGTCGAAGTGCTGTCGGGCGGTGGGCGCGATGGCCGCGCAGCCGGCAACGGCCAGGGCGGCAGCGAGAAGGCCGGCGGCCAGGGGTGCGTGTTTCATTTGAGCTGGACCTTGATCCCGTTGTCTTGCACCGTGATGTCGCCGATCTCGTAGGTCTTGCGTCCGACCGTGAGCTCGTCGGCCGTGAAGCTGCGCAGCACCTGGCCCTGCAGCAGCTCCTGCGCCACCACCGCGGCCACGCGCTGCAGCCGCTCGGCGTCGCGGCCCTCCACGCCCTGCAGCTCGAGCCGTTCGGCCTTGGGCTGGTCCAGGCGCAGCGCGCGGGTGGCCGCGTCGTATTTCAGCGCGCTGCTGACCGACACCAGGCCCTGCACCGGCGAGGCCGCGAGCAGCGGGCTCGCGATGGTCAGCGTGGCGCTGACGGTTGCGCGGTTGGCGGCAGCGTCCAGGCCCAGCTGCGGCTCGCGCAGCCCGACCATGAAGATCTCGGCATAGCGCTCGGCCACCGGAAAGCGCTTGGCGATCTGCGCCTGCAGTTCGTCGCGGGTGGCGGTGTATTCGCTGGTGAAGAAGTTGAAGCCGGCCAGCGCCGCGAACGGCGCCTGCAGCGCCGCCGCGCCCAGCAGCGCGCGCAGCACCGTTCGGCGCGAGGACGGGGGCAAAAGGTGCCGGGAAGGCGAAGAGTGGAAGTGGCGGAGGTTCATACGGTGGGCGAGCTTGCCACAGCCCCGTGCGGGCCGGTGCGTTCACGGAAACGGCGCCTCGGCGGGGCTGTGGGTTGCGGGTTCGGGTTCGGGTTCGTCAACGCTCGATCATCTCCTGCACCTTGGCGGTGAGCGCCGCCACGTCGAAGGGCTTGGTGATCACTTCCATGCCGAACTCCAGCAGGCCGTTGCCCACCGCGGCGTTTTCCGCATAGCCGGTGATGAACAGCACCTTGAGGTCTGGCCGGCTCACGCGCCCCGCGTCGGCCACCTGGCGCCCGTTCAGGCCGCCGGGCAGGCCCACGTCGGTCAGCAGCAGGTCGATGCCCGCGTCCGACTGCAGCACCCGCAGCGCGGCGGCTCCGTCGGCCACCGAAATGACGCGGTAGCCCGCGTCCTCCAGCTCCTCGGCCACGATGGCGCGGATGGTGGCTTCGTCTTCCACCACCAGCACCACCTCGCCTTCGCCGCGGTGGTCGGCCACCGGCTGCATCAGCGGCGAGTCTTCCTCGGCATCGCCGACGAAGCGCGGCAGGTACAGGCACATGGTCGTGCCCTCGCCGGGCTCGGAGTAGATGCGCACCTGGCCGCCCGACTGGCGCACGAAGCCGTACACCATCGACAGGCCCAGCCCGGTGCCTTGCCCCATGGGCTTGGTGGTGAAGAAGGGGTCGAAGGCGCGCGCCGCCACCTCGCTCGACATGCCCGTGCCGGTGTCGGTGACGCACACCGAGATGTACTGCCCCGGCGGCAGTTCGCGCTGCGCCGCGGCGCGGTCGTCCAGCCACTTGTTGGCGGTCTCGATGGTCAGGCGGCCGCCGTGCGGCGACATCGCGTCGCGCGCGTTGATGCACAGGTTGAGCACCGCGTTCTCCAGTTGAGAGGCGTCGACCCGCGTGAGCCACAGCCCGCCCGCGCCCACCACCTCCACCTCCACCGACGGGCCGACCGTGCGGCGCACCATCTCCTCGATGCCGCCCACCAGCCGGTTCACGTCGGTGGGCTTGGGGTCGAGCGTCTGGCGGCGCGAGAAGGCCAGCAGCCGCTGCGTGAGCGAGGCGGCGCGCCGCACCGACTCCTGCGCCATGCCGATGTAGCGGCCCGCGTTGTCGAACTTCTGCAGCTGCAGGCGCTTTTCGAGCACCTGCAGGCTGGTGCTCATGCCGCCCAGCAGGTTGTTGAAGTCGTGCGCGATGCCGCCCGTCAGCTGGCCGATGGCTTCCATCTTCTGCGCCTGGCGGAACTTGGCCTCCACCTCCATCAGCTCCTGCGTGCGCTCGGCCACCTTGCGCTCGAGCGATTCGTTGGCCTCGCGCAGCGCCGCCTCGTTGCGCACGCGTTCCGCGGCGGTGCGGGTGCGGCCCGCCACCTCGCGCATGAAGTCGCATTCCTCGCTCGTCCATTCGCGCACCTGCACGTGGTTGACGAACAGCACCGCCACCAGCCGGCCGTGCTCCACCACCGGCATGTTCATGAAGGCACGGGCATGGCGGGCCTCCAGCGCGTCCACTGCGGCGCAGGTGCGCTCGTCCAGCCGCACGTCGGGCACGTTCACGAACCGGTCCTGCTTGAGGTCGTCGACGAAAGAGCCGTAGTCGCGCAGGTTCAGCACCCCGGCCAGCGATTCGCACTCGGGCGAGTGCCAGTCGCGCTCCACATGCAGGGTGTCCGCGTCGTGGTCGACGGTGCCGTAGCCGGCGCGGCTCACCTGGAGCGTGTCGGCCAGGATCTCGGCCGCCGCCAGGGCGACGTCGCAGGTGCTGTGGAGCGAGCGCAGCCTGTCGGTGAAGCGCGCGAGCGCCTCGCGCCGGCCTTCGGCAGCCATCCGCGCGGTGACGTCGATGCCCTCCACGAAGATGCCGACCACCTCGCCCAGCGCGTCGCGGATCGGCTGGAACACGAAGTCGACGTGCCGCTCGTGCACCGGCCCGTCGGCCTCGACCTGCACGTCGTACCGGGCGCCGTGGGCCGTGAACGCCTCGCCGCTGCGGTACACCGTGTCCAGCAGCGCCACGTAGCCCTGCGCGGCCGCGTCCGGCAGCGCCTCGGCCACCGGCAGGCCGATCAACGGGCGGTTGCCCACCAGCCGCAGGTAGCCGGGGTTGGCCAGCACCACACGGTGCTCCGGGCCTTCCAGCATGGTCATGAAGCTGGGTGCCTGCTCGAACAGCTGGGCAAAGCGCTGGCGGTCGTCCTGCAGCCGGCGCTCCGCATGCACCTTGGCGGTGTTGTCGATCACCAGCGCCCACACGCCGACCGGCGTGCCGGTGTCGTCGAGCAGCGGCGAGTAGTTCAGGTTGATCCACATCTGCTCGGGTTTGCCGCGGCGGTTGAGATGGAATTCCTGGTCCTGGTAGCCGAGCGCATGGCCGGCCAGCACGACCTTCATCACGTGGTCGTTGAAGGCCGCCGCCTCTTCCCAGGCCTCGCGCACCTTCATGCCCAGCAGTTGCGGATGCCGCAGGCCGGAGAACGCGGCGTAGGCGTCGTTGTAGACCATCACGCCCTGTTCGCCCCACAGGGTGGTGATGGGCACGTCCGACCTGAGCATGATGGCGATCGCGGCGCGCATGTGGGCGGGCCAGCCGCCGATGGGACCGAGGCTGGTGCGGCCCCAGTCGAAGCCGGCGATCCGCCCTGCCATTTCCCCGCCGCCCGCCAGAAAGGGGTGGGCCGTTGTCGATGTGTCACTGACCATGCGCGCTGCTTCCTGATCGCCTGAACCTGTTTCGCCGCCAGCCGGAAAAGCTAGCAGAACTCAGGCGCGAAAACGGTCGGACAACAGCGCCCCAGCGGCGCGGAACCGCGCTGTTCGTTCAGAGCGCGCGGCGGCGCGCGTAGCGCACCACCGTCACGCCCGGCTTGGCCTGGCGCGTGGAGGGCATCACCAGCACGCAGTCGTCGTACGGCGTGGCCACGGGCTCGCCGTCGTTCCAGCCGATGACGGTGCCGGCCTGGGCGATCACTTCCAGGCCGGTGAAGGGCTTGGCGAAGCGAAAGTCCTCGCTGCGCGCGACCACCGGGCCGGTCACGTCCAGCGCCCATTGGCGCGGCGCGTCGGGCTGCAGCCAGCCCGGCAGCGCCTGTGCGATGGCCGCGTCGTCGAGCGTGCCGGCCGCGCGCAGGAAGCGCGCGCACTGGTCCTGCGCCACGGTGCGGCTGGCCGGGTCGCCGTGGAAGCCGCATTCGACGAGCAGCGCCAGCGCGTCGGTGGCCGGGTCTGCATCCGGCGCGCCGAAGCGGCCGAAGTCGCGCATGCGCACGCCGTCCTTGTGGCCTGCGTCGATCACGATGTGCTCGGGGCTGCGCAGCTGCCGCGCCAGTGCCAGGTTGCGCGGCTGCACGCCGGTGAGCGTGAGCGGCGCGGAGGGTTCGTGCATCGAATGCAGGTCGAGCAGCCAGCCGGCCTGCGCCACGTGCGGCTGCAGCGCGGCGGCGCGGCGGCGTTCGCGCGTGCCGCCGGCTTCGAGCCGGTCGGCCGACCACTGGCGGTTGAGGTCTTCGTCCGTGAAGCGCGAGGCGTCGGCGTCGGCGGGGTCGAAGCTGTCGAAGGCCTCCAGGTTGCACAACGCCAGCGTCAGGCTGCCGCGCTGCGGGCGCACGCCGGCTTCCAGCAGGCCCTTGAGCGCCCAGGCGCCGCAGACCTCGTTGCCGTGCACCAGCGCGCTGATCATCACGCGGCGCCCGGGTTGACCCGAGTCGAAATGCCAGACGCCTTCGGTGCCGGTGTTGCCGGCGCGCCAGGCCGAAATGTCGGGCGCGGGGAGTTCGAAATTGGACACGGACAAGCTCATTCCTTGATGTTGGCGAATTGCACGATGTTGCGGTATTTGCTGGTTTCGGTGACGAGGAAGCGGTCGATGTCCAACGGTGCCAGTGGGACGACCGAGCTGGTCGCTTCCATCTTCCTGCGGAAGTCGGGCGATTGCAGCGTCTCGTCCAGCGCCTTCTTCAGGCGCGCCAGCACCGGTTCGGGCAGCCTGGCCGGGCCCATCAGCGCGAACCACACGCCGATGTCCATGTTCCTGAGCGCCGGGGTTTCATTCAGCGCGGGCAGGTCGGGTGTGATGGCGGAGCGCTTGGCCTCGGTGGTGCCCAGCGCCACCAGCTTGCCGCTGCGGATGTAGGGCAGGGCGCTGGACAGCACGAACATGCCGAAGTCGATGTTGCCGCCCATCAGGTCGTTGGTGAGCGGCGCCACGCCGCGGTAGGGCACGTGCGTCATGGACACGCCGCCCTGCTGCTTGAGCATTTCGCCGGCCAGGTGCAGCGAGGTGCCCACGCCCGAGCTGCCGTAGCTGTACTTGCCGGGGTTCTTCTTCAGCAGCGCGAGCAGTTCGCCCGCGTTCTTCACGCCCGATGCCGGCGTGGCCACCAGCACCAGCGGCTGCGAGGCGACCAGGCCGATGGCCGTGAAGTCCTTCGGCTCGTAGCGCACGCTGGCGTTCACCAGCCTGGTGATGGCGATCTCGTTGTTGGCGCCCAGCAGCAGCGTGTAGCCGTCGGGTGCCGCATTGGCCACCTTCTGCGCGCCGATGGCGCCACCGGCGCCGCCGATGTTGTCCACGATCACCGGCACGCCCAGGCGGTGCGACAGCTCCACGCCCAGCGCGCGCCCGGTCAGGTCGGTCGAGCCGCCCGGCGGGTAGCCGACCACGAGCGTGATGGGCCTGGCGGGGTAGGTGTCGGCAAAGGCGGGCGCGCTGGCCGATGCGGCCAGGCTGCACAGGGCCAGGGCAAGACAGGAAGAGAAAGCACGGGAAAGTCGCATCGTGGCCTCGTTGTTGTAGTGAGTCCGCGAATTCTGCGAAGCCGCACCCCGCGTGGTGGTGCCATGCTGGCACCGATCCGTGCCGATTGGGCTCCGGTCAGCGCGCGGCCATGGCGCGCCACACGTCCTCGGCCAGCGGGCCCAGCCGGCGCTTGGGGCGGTACATCCGCACCTCGAAGTGCACTTCCATGCGCCGCCCGCCCACGGGCACCAGCAGGCCGGCCTTGCAGTCGGCCTGCACCATCGACCACGGCAGCCATGCCACGCCCAGGCCGCGCAGCACGTATTCGTACAGCGCGTCGGCCGAATCGCATTCGATGCGGCGCTTCAGGCGCGGCGCCTGGGGGTTGTTGGCGAGCAGGTCTTCCACCAGGCGCCCCATGGCCAGTGTGCGCACGTAGGAAAGAAACGGCACGTCGCCCGGTGCGTCGAAGCTGTGCGTAGGCTGCCCCTGCGCGTCGGCGCGCGACACCGGCACCAGCTTGTCGGACGCCACGGTGACGTGCGAGAACTGCCGACCGTCGAGCCGGAAGGTGAGCGCGGAGTGATGAAAGATCAGCGAAAAGTCGACCTCGTTGTGTTCGAGCATGCGCACCGTCTCGGCCAGTGCGCCGGTCAGCACGCGCACCTCGCCGCCGCGCAGCACGGGCTGCAGCCGCACCAGCCAGTCGGCCATCACGGTGCGCGCCAGCGTGCGGCCGGTCACGACCGTGACGGTGCGGGCCTGGCGGCCGGCCACGCTCTGCATCTCTTCACGCGAGCTCTCCACGCCGCGCACCATCTGGCTGGCGTTTTCCAGGAAGCTCTCGCCCGCGGGCGTCAGCGCCACGGGCGAACTGCCGTGCTCCACCAGTGCCGTGCCCGCCCACGACTCCAGCGCGCGGATGCGGCGGCCGAAGGCGGGGTGCGTCACATGGCGCAGCTCGGCCGCGCGGGTGAAGCTGCGCGTTTGCGCCAGCACGATGAAGTCTTCCATCCACTTGAATTGCATGGCGCGGGTGTGGGGTGTGTGCGTGTCGCCGGAGTCAGTTGCCGAGCGGGCTTGCCGCAAGCTCGTAGCGCGCGAAGCCCCGTTCGCCCTTGTGGATCACGCTGTGCAGCGAGAAGCCGAAGCGCTCGTACAGCGCGCGCAGCGGGGCGCGGTCGGCCACGCAGTCCAGCCGCAGAAAAGGGCGGCCCAGGCTGCGTGCGCGCTCCAGGGCACAGTCCAGCAGCTGCACCGGCACACCCCGGCCCGCCCACGCCCGGCGCACCGCGAGCTTGTGCACGTACAGCGAGCTGCCGCTTTCGATCTCGGGCCAGAAGTAGCTGTCTTCAAGGTCGAGCCGGACGACGCCGGCCACCTCGCCGTTCTTGCGCGCAATGAAGTAGCCGCCGGCGTCGGTGTCACGCTGGACGCGTTCGAGCGCAACGTCGGCAGCCGACCACAGCGGACGGCCTTCGGCGGCGATCCACTGCGCGGCTTCGTTCAACACGGCCGCGACGGTGGCTGCTTCTTCGGGGCGGGCTTGTTCTATTTGCATCGGGTTCGAGCATACCGGTGGCTGTTGGTGGCCGCTGCGTTCGGATGGGGCTTGTGTTCTTGGCGCTGTTGTTCGTGGCGTGTGCACAGGCCGCCGGGTACTCCCCTGCGCGAATGTCCCCCGGCCTGCGGCCTCCTCCTTTATTTCGCTGCGGGGAGCACCCGACGCCCTGTGCACTGGACACGATGCTGGTGCGCCCCGAACAGCCGCGCTTCGCACAACGCAAAGCGTTTCAACCGTGCCGTTCGATTTCGAAGCCTTCAGCCGCGGACGGTGGCGCGAAGTGGCTGGTGATCAGGTCGAACTGTGCATCCGTCGTCTCGAAAGGATGTTCCCCACTGGCATTTCGCGCCCGCAGTCGCTCCTTGCAGACCGCGTCGGGCACGTCCAGAAAGTGCAGCGTGTGGGCCACGCCGGCCGCCTCGAAGATGCCGCGCATCCAGCTTCTGCCGCTCACGGTGTTGGCGGGAAAGTCGAGCACCACGGACACGCCGGCACGCAGCAAGGCGCAGACGTGGTCCGCCATGACCTTCTTCAAGCGGCCCGACGCTCGAACGTAGTCAGGCAGTTCGCGGATCTCGCCCGGGTACAGCGCGGCGAGCCAGGTGTCCTCGCTGATCAGCACGGTGGCGGGTGCTTCGGCGAGCTGCCGCGTGAGCGTCGATTTGCCGGCGCCGATCTTGCCGCAGACCATGTGAAGCACGGGGGTGGGTGTGGGTGTGGGCGATTGCAATGGCATCTCCTGGTGAGTCGGCTTGGAAAAGAACCCCAGGAAACGAAAAACCCGCCTCGTGGGGCGGGTCGTGTGGCGTGTACTTGTGGAACCGCGCGCTAACCCACCATCTTTCGAAGGGGGCGAATAATCGACGCGGTGTGCAGGCAAGCCATGGGCCGAGGATAGCCCAGGCCGGCGCCTTCAGTCATGCAGCGACGACAGGAACTGCTTGAGCTCCGCCGTCTGCGGGTTGCCGAACACATCCGCCGGCGGCCCCATTTCGTGCACGCGGCCCTGGTGCATGAAGATCACGCGGTCGCTGACCTTGCGCGCGAAGCTCATCTCGTGCGTGACCATCAACAGCGTCATGCCTTCGTCGGCCAGCGACTCCACCACGCGCAGCACCTCGCCCACCAGTTCAGGGTCGAGCGCCGAGGTGATTTCGTCGCACAACAGCACGGCCGGCTCCATCGCCAGCGCGCGCGCGATGGCCACGCGCTGCTGCTGGCCGCCCGACAGTTGTTCGGGCATGGCGTCGAACTTCTCGGCCAGGCCCACGCGCTCGAGCAGCTTGCGCGCCTGCGAGGCGGCTTCCAGGCTGCCGCGCTTCTTCACCAGCGTGGGCGCGAGCATCACGTTCTTGCCGACCGTGAGGTGCGGGAACAGGTTGAAGCTCTGGAAGATCATGCCCACGCGCTGGCGCAGCTCGCGCATGGCCATGGCGCTCTCGTGCAGCAGCGGCTTGCCGTCGACCGTGAGCGCGCCTTCCTGGAACACCTCCAGCCCGTTGATGCAGCGCAGCAGCGTGCTCTTGCCCGAGCCGCTCTTGCCGATGATGGCGATCACCTCGCCGCGCTTGACCTCCAGGTCGATGCCCTTGAGCACCTCGTTGGTGCCGTAGGACTTGCGCAGCGCGGTGATGCGCACGATGGGGGCGCCCACCGAGGTGGCGGGTTGTTGCGGTTCAAGCACGGCGGCCATGGGTTTTCCTCTCGAGGGTCTTGGCGTACAGGCTCACGGGGAAGCACAGCACGAAATAAAGCAGGGCCACGCAGCTGAACACCACGAAGGGCTTGAAGGTGGCGTTCGAAATCATGCTGCCGGCCTTGGTGAGTTCGACGAAGCCGATCACCGACGCCAGCGCCGTGCCCTTGATGACCTGCACCAGGAAGCCGACCGTGGGCGCAATGGCGATCTTCACGGCCTGCGGCAGCACCACGTGGCGCATCTGCTCGCCGAAGCTCAGGGCCAGGCTGCCCGAGGCTTCCCACTGGCCCTTGGGGATCGAGGCCACGCAGCCGCGCCAGATCTCGGTGAGGAACGCGCTGGTGTAGAGCGTGAGCGCCACGCTCGCCGCGGTCCACGCCGACACGTCGATGCCGAACAGCGCAATGCCGAAGTAGGCCAGGAACAGCTGCATCAGCAGCGGCGTGCCCTGGAAGAGCTGCACGTACAGGCCCACGGCCTTGTTCGCGATCTTGCCGCCGCGCAGCCGCAGGAACAGCAGCAACCCGCCCACGATGCCGCCGCCGATGAAGGCGATCAGCGAAAGCACGACGGTCCAGCGCAGCGCCAGCAGCAGGTTGCGCAGGATGTCCCAGAGAGAAAAATCAGACATGGTGACGGGGCTCCGGTGTGCAGTCGGTCAGCGGCCAAAGAAGAACTTCGGCCCGGCCCAGTCGAGCAGCCGGCGCAGCGCGACCGACAGCGCCAGGTAGATCAGCGTGGCGATGATGAAGGCCTCGAACGCGCGGAAGTTGCGGCTTTGAATGAGGTTGGCCGCGTAGCTCAGCTCCTCGGTGGAGATCTGCCCGCACACCGCCGAGCCCAGCATCACGATGATGATCTGGCTCACCATGGCGGGCCACACCTTCTTCAGTGCCGGCGGCAGCACCACGCGCAGGAACACCTGCGCCTTGCTCAGCGCCAGGCTCACGGCCGCCTCGATCTGCCCCTTGGGCGTGGCCTCGATGCCGGCGCGGATGATCTCGGTGGAGTAGGCGCCCAGGTTCATCACCATCGCGATCACCGAGGCCACCTCGGGCGAGAGCTTGACGCCCGCGGCCGGCAACCCGAAGAAGATGAAGAACAGCTGCACGATGAAGGGCGTGTTGCGGATCAGCTCCACATAGGTGCCCACGACGAGCCGCAGCCAGCGCGGGCCGCCCGAGCGGGCCCAGGCACAGAAGGTGCCCACGATCATGCCCAGCACGGTGCCCACGGCCGTGAGGCCGATGGTCCACGCCACGCCGCGCAGCAGCAGCGGCCATTCGGCGAGCACCGCTCCGAAGTCGAATTCGATGTTCATGGCCGCGTCGGTCGATCAGACCGGCAGGTCGCCGGCGGTGCGGCCGAGCCACTTCTTCGCCATTGCGTCGATGGTGCCGTCCTTGCGCGCGGCGGCGATGATCTCGTTGACCTTGGCCTTCAGCTTGTCCTCGCCCTTGGCGATGCCGACGAAGCAGGGGCTGTCTTTCAGCAGCAGCTTGTACTCGGCGTTGAGCTGCGGGTTCTTCTGCATCATGTCGCCCGCGACGGCGGCGCTGGCGGCCAGCGTCTGTGTCTGGCCCGAGACGAAGGCGGCGATGGTGGCGTTGTTGTCCTCGAAGCGCTTGTAGTCGAGCGTGGCGGGCGCGACCTTGGCGAGTTCCTGGTCTTCCATGGCGCCGCGCGTCACGGCCACGGTCTTGCCGCCCATGTCGGCAAAGGTCTTGATGTTCAGGCTCTTGGCGGCGAACACCGCCTGGAAGAAGGGCGCGTAGGCCGACGAGAAGTCGATCACCTTCTCGCGCTCGGGGTTCTTGCCGAGCGTGGAGATGACCAGGTCGGCCTTCTTGGTCTGCAGGTACGGAATGCGGTTGGCGCTGGTCACGGGCACCAGCTCGATCTTCACGCCCAGCTTGGCGGCGATGAGCTCGGCCATTTCCACGTCCAGGCCCTGCGGCTTCATGTTCTTGTCGACCGAGCCGTAGGGCGGGTAGTCGGTGGGCACGGCGATCTTGATGGTCTTGGCCTTGAGCACGTTGTCGAGTGCGTTCTGGGCGTGCGCAGCGCCCGTGGCGGCCAGCATGGCGACCGAGGCCAGTGCGAGCGCGAGGTGGCGTTTGGACGAAGAGAAGGTCATAGCAGGGCTCCTAGGTAAGTCGAAGAATCGGATTCGGAATCGGAAGGAAGGGATGCGGCACCGGCGGCCTTGCGGCGCCTGGGCTTCGGTGACGCGGCGGCGTTGGCGTTGGTGTTGTGCAGCGGCGCCAGCGCGTCGCGCAGCTGCGCGAGCGGGTCGGTGGGCGCCTGCACGCGCAGGGCCGACTGCACCGTGCCGATGTGCGCGCCCATCAGCGCCTCGGCGGCGGCGTGGTCGCCACGCTCCAGCGCGGCGACGATCTGCACGTGGTCTTCGCACGACTGCACCGCGTCGTGCGTGGACTGGTAGAGCATGGCAATCAGCGTGGTGCGCGCCGTGTAGTCGCGCAGCGTGTCGGCCAGCAGCGTGTTGCCCAGGCATTCGGCCAGGCAGACATGGAAGTCGCCCAGCAGGAAGCTGCGGTTGCCGACGTCGCTTTCTTTCAGTGCGGCTTTTTCCCGCTGAAGGTGCGCCTTCAGTTGGCGCAGCGCGGATTTTTCGATCTTTCCGGTGCGGCCCGCGCTTCGGATGAGGCCCAGTTCGATGACGTGGCGGGCCTCGAAGGCTTCACGCGCCTCGTCCTGCGAGGGCTCGATGACGAACCAGCCGCGCCGCGCGCTCACCGTGACGATGCCGCGCGCCGCCAGGCGGGTGAGCGCCTCCCGCACGATGGTGCGGCTGCAGTCGAACAGCATGGCCAGCTGCTGCTCGCCCAGGCGCGAACCCGGCGCGAGCTTTTGCGCCATCACCGCTTCGACGATGCGTGCACTGATTTCGGATGCGGAGATGGCCATGGTCCTGCATATCAGCAGCTTCTGTGCCAACTGGTATGCAAGATGTGTGCACCGAAATGGAACACGGCCCCGATTCCGGGGCCTTGAACGGGTGCGCTCAGCGCGTCGTTCGGCCCAGCGCGCTCGCCGGCATGGCCACGAGCATGAGCAGGGCCGACAGCACCAGCGCGCCGCTCAGCACATACAGGCTGGCCGTGAACCCGCCCGTGAGGGTCTTGAGCGCGCCGACCATCATGGGCGCCACCAGCCCCGCGCTGCCGCCGATGGTGCTGATGAGCGCAATGCCCGCCGCCGCGGCGCTCTTCGACATGAAGGTGCCCGGCACCGACCACAGCACGGTGAAGGCGGCGGAAATGCCCATCGACGCCAGCGCCAGGCACAGCACGGCGGCGAAGGCGTTGTGCATGAACAGCGTGGTCAGCGCCAGCCCGGCCGCGCCCACCGCCGCGCTCAGGGCGAAGTGCCAGCGGCGTTCCTTGCGCCAGTCCGAATGCCGTCCCACGGCGATGTTGGCCGCGATGCCCGCCAGCGCCGGAATGACCGCGTAGAAACCGATCTGCAGCACGCTGAGCCCCATCGACTTCAGGATGGTCGGCTGCCAGAACGAGAGCGCGTAGATGCCCAGGATGATCAGGAACGACATGAAGCCGATCAGCCACACCCGGGCGTCGCGCATCGCCGCGCCGAAGGTGTGGCGCTCGGCGGCGCCGTTCGCGGCCTGGTCCTCGGCCAGCAGGCGCGCCACGCGCTGCTTTTCCGGGGCGGACAGCCACGCGGCCTGCGAAGGGCTGTTCGACAGCCAGCGGAAGGCCGCGATGCCCAGCAGCACGCTCGGAATGCCTTCCAGCAGAAAGAGCCACTGCCAGCCGCGCAGCGACAGCGCGCCGTCGAGGTATGTCATGGTGAGCCCGGCGATCGGCCCCGCCACGATGGGCGCGGCGCCGAAGGCCATGAAGAACAGCGCCGTGGCCTGCGCGCGCCGGTGCGACGGGAACCACAGCGTCAGGTAGAACAGCACGCCCGGCGCGAAGCCGGCCTCGAACACGCCGATGAGAAAGCGCAGCACGTAGAACTGCATGGGCGTGGTGGCGAACATCATGGCCGCCGACGCCAGCCCCCACAGGCCCATGATGCGCAGCAGCGTCGCGCGCACGCCGATCTTCGCGAGCATCAGGTTGCTGGGAATCTCGAACACCGCATAGCCGATGAAGAAGATGCCTGCGCCCAGGCCGAACACGGCGTCGCTGAAGCCCAGCTGCTCCTTCATCTGCAGCTGTGCATAGCCGACGTTGGTGCGGTCCAGGTAGTTGAGCACGTAGCAGGCGCACAGCAGCGGCATCAGCCGCCAGGTGATCTTGCGAAAGAGCGCGGCGTCGTCGGTGGCGGTGGCCGAGGCCGGCGGGCGCGCCCCGGTGTGGTCGAGGGTGGCGGTGTTCATGGTGTGTCTCCTTGCGTCGTTGTTGCGGCGACCTCAGGCCAGCGAGGGGGTGCCGAAGCGCGTCTCGCCCCACAGGTGGCTGGTCGGCGCGCCCGGAAACAGCCAGTGCGGCGAGCATTCGCTGGACGGCACCACGTTGCTGAAGCCGTGTTCGGGCGAGGTGCCCGCGAGCGTTTTCTCCAGCACCATCGACAGGTACTGGTCGTTGCTGCTTTCCTGCGTGTTGCCGTTCAGGATCACTTCCGCCCCGGTGGCCTGTGCATAGCGGCGGATGCCGTTGTGGCGCGACTGCAGCGGCGCCCAGCTGTCGGCCGACACCCCGTTCTCGCTGCTCACGCGCAGGCCGTCCGCCGTGCGGTACACCAGCGAATGGTTGCCTTCGGTGTGGCCCGGCGTGTGCACCAGCGCCAGGCCGCGGCCCAGCTGGATGCTGCCGTCGAAGCCCACGATGCGTTCGGCCGGCACGCCGTCCAGCCCGCGCGGGCAGTACCACTCGGCCTGCACCGGCAGCAGGCCTTGCACGTTGGCGAGCTCTTGCCGGTGCACCAGCAGCCTGGCGTTCGGCAGCAGCCCGGGCGTGCCCGCGCTGCCGAGCCAGCGGCGCACGTCCTGCGTGTGCAGGTGGTCGTAGGTGATGTAGTCGACCTGTTCGGGCTTCACGCCGCAGCTGGCCAGGGCCTGCGGCACGGTCTGGTAGACGGGCGCAATGGTCTTGTGCAGGAACTTCGGCGTCTGCTCGCTCAGGCGCTTGAAGTAGGGCGTTTCGTTGCCGGCCTCGAAGTCGGCCGGCGTGAAGAGCAAGGTGCGCAGCCGGCCTTCGAAGTCGTCGTACTGGATCAGCGTGGTGCGCGCCAGCAGATGCACCATGTGCGGCTTGAGCAGCTGCTGCGAGTACACGCCGGTGAAGGCGAACCACGCGGGATAGGGAATGCGCAGCAGGTTGAAGCTGCGCGCAAAGCGCACGGCCGGCGCGTCGAGCAGTTGTTCGCGCAGGGCTTCGGCGCCGTGGCGGATGGCGCGCAACCGGTCTTGCGGCAGGGCGGCGTTGCGTGCGCCGTCGAATGCCGTCAGCTGGGCGAAGCCGGTGGGCTCGGGGTCTCGGGTCATGGTCGTCTCCTGGAAGATTTGTTTTCGATTTGTCGTGTGGTGTCGGGGCGCGATCGAGCCGACTTGGTGCACGGCATGAATCAGTAGACCGAGCGCCCGCCAGAGATATCGAACACCGCCCCCGTGCTGAACGAACAGTCGTCCGACGCCAGCCATGCAGCCATGGCCGCCACCTCGTCCACTTCCACGAAGCGCCCCATCGGCACGCGCGAGAGCAGGGCGGTGCGCAGTTGCTCGCGGTGTTCGGCGGGCACGTCCGCGAACACCTCGGTGTCGGCCGCCGAGGGCGTGATGCAGTTCACCAGCACGCCGGAGGACGCCAGCTCCTTGCCGAGCGACTTGGTCAGCGCGATGAGCCCGGCCTTCGACGCGGAGTAGGCGGCGTTGAGGCCGTTGCCCTCCTTGCCCGCGACCGAGGCGATGTTGACGATGCGCCCGCGCCGCTGCGCCAGCATCACCGGCGCCACCGCACGGCAGCACAGCCAGGCGCCCGTGAGGTTGACGTCGAGCACGTTGCGCCACTGCGCAGGCGTGTGCGCCCAGCTGGGCACCGTCGGGCCGAGCACGCCCGCGTTGTTGACCAGGATGTCGATGCCGCCGAAGCGCTCCTGCGACTGCGAGGCCGCGCGGGCGATCTGGTCTTCGTGGCGCACGTCGACCACTGCCGAGGTCGCCGTGCCGAGCGGCGCCAGTGTTTGCAGGGCTGCGGACAGCACCGTCGCATCCAGGTCCCACAGCGCCACGCTGGCACCGGCTTGAAGGCAGCGCCGCGCGATGGCCAGGCCGATGCCGCGCGCGCCGCCCGTCACGATCGCGTGGCGGCCTTGCAGCGCGTCGGGGCGCAGGGCCGTCATGCGGCGGCCGCTTCGGGTGCGCGGGCGACCGCGGGCTGGCCCAGCAGGCTGCCCACCAGCGCCGCCACATGCTCCGCAGGCACGCCGACCAGCAGTTGCCGCAGCATCGTCAGCGTGTCGAAGTACACCCGCTCGCACACCAGCGTGTCGCCCTCGAAGATGAAGAAGGCGTTCATCCGGCAGCGAAAGCTGTTGCCGGTGGGCGCAATGCCCTTCAACGGGCCGCGGTGCGTGCCGAGCAGCCAGAACTCTACGATCACCGAATCGTCGGCGTGCCGCAGCTGGATGATCTCGTGGCGCTGGTCGGGAAAGGCGCGGCGCGTGTCGATGTAGTACTGCCGCACGTCGACCGTGCCGTCGTGCACCTCGCCGCTGGGAATCAGCTCGTAGTGCGGGTGTGGGAAGGTGCCGAGCACGGCGTCGAAGTCTTGCCGGGTCTCGTCGGCGAAGTGGTCGAGCACGAGGCGCTCGCGGCGGGCTTGAAGTTCGGTGCGTGTGTTCATCGGGGGTGTGCTCCATGTGACAGGAATGGCAGGGAATGACGGGCGGCCTCGGGTTGCTGCGAATGCGCCGCACCGGGCTCGCTGCGTACTATCGGCAGCCCCTCGAAACAAGACTGTCCGGTGTTGGCAATCGCCGCTCCGGACAAACCCGCGATGCCGCGCACGCCCATGCCCTCCAGACCCACCGAGACGGATTCACCGGTGCACAACAGCGACATGCGCCTGGCCGGCGACGTGCAGCAGCGCCTGCTGGCGGTCGCGCACCGGCGCACGCTGGCGCGCGGCGAATCGCTCTTTCACAAGGGCTCGGCGCCCGATGCGCTGTTCGGCGTGGTCGGCGGATCGCTGCGCGTGAGCGTGGTGGCGCCGGGCGGGCGCGAGGCGGTGATCGCCATGCTCGAACCCGGGCACTGGTTCGGCGAGGTGTCGCTGCTGGTGGGGCGCGAGCGCGTGTACGACACCTGCGCGGTCGACACGACCGAGATGGCGGTGGTCGCGGCGGCCGACTTCCACCGGCTGGTGGCCGAGCATCCCGACGTGCACATGGCCTTCACGCGGCTGGTGTGCCTGCGGCTGCGCCAGGCGCTGGCGTGGATCGACGACGTGATCCTGATGCCGCTGCCCGTGCGGCTCGCGCACAGGCTGCTCACGCTGGACGCGCATGGCAAGGCGCCGGGCGAGGGGGGCGGCACGCTGCTGGGCGTGTCGCAGGAAGACCTGTCGTTCATGCTCGGCGTGTCGCGCCAGAGCGTGAACCGGCAATTGAAGCTGTGGGAAGAAGACGGCACGCTGCGCGTGCGCTACCGCAGCATCGAACTGCTGAGCCGCGCACAGCTGGAGCGGCACGCGGCCAGGCCCAGCTGAGTGCCGGAAACCGTCAGTCCATCCGCGCGCCCGAGGCCTTCACCGCCTGTTCCCAGCGCGGCGTCTCCGTCGCCAGGAAGCGCGCGAAGTCTTCGCTGCCCAGGAAGGCCGGGTCGGCGCCCTGGCTCACCATGCGGTCGCGCACCTCGGGGCTGGTCAGCACCTGCCTGAAGGCGTCGCTCAGTCTGGCGACCACGTCGCTGGGGGTGTTCTTCGGCGCCAGGAAGCCGTAGAAGCCCACCACCTCGAAGCCCTTCACGCCCGACTCGATCACGGTCGGCACGTCGGGCAGGGCGGGGTTGCGCTCCCGGCTGGTCACGGCCAGCGCGCGCACCTTGCCTTGCTTGTGATAGCTGGCCGCCTGCGGAATGGACTCGGCCATGAACTGCACCTGCCCGCCCATCAGGTCGGTGAAGGCCGGCGCGCTGCCGCGGTAGGGGATGTGCACCATGAACAGGCCGGTCGCGGTCTTGAACATCTCGGGCACCAGGTGGCTGATGCCGCCGTTGCCGGCCGAGCCGTAGTTGACCTGGCCCGGCCGCGCCTTGGCGTAGTCGATGAACTGCTTCAGGTTCTGCACCGGCAGCTTGGGCGTGACCAGCAGCGCCAGCGGCTGCATGGCGGTGCGCGCGATGGGCACGAAGTCGCGCTGCGTGTTGTAGGGCAGCTTGCTGTAGAGCGCCCCGTTGATCACCGCCACGCCGGTGTTGGCCAGCATGAGCGTGTAGCCGTCGGCGGGGCTCTTGGCGACCGCGTCCGCCCCCACCGAGCCGCCCGCGCCGGGCTTGTAGTCGACGATCAGCGGCTGGCCGAGCACGGCCTGCAGCTTGTCCGTGAGCAGGCGCGCATGCTGGTCGAGAGGTCCGCCGGCGGGGAAGCCGATGACGACCTTGATCGGCTTGTCGGGATAGGCCGCCAGCGCGTTCGTGGCGAGCGCACCCGTGGCGAAAGAAAGGACCGCGAGCGCGGTCCGGATGGGGGTGTTCATGATCCGTCTCCTTGTTGTGGAGAGGATCATAAGCAGCCCGCTCAGGCGGCCAGCGTGGCCCTCAGCGTGATCTCAGGCACGCTCGCCAGCGCCTTCGACAGCGGGCAGCCGGCCTTGGCGGCGGCGGCGATTTCCTGGAACTTGGCTTCGTCGAGGCCGGGCACGGCGGCATCGAGCTCGAGCTGGATGCGGTCGATCTTGAAACCGGCGCCGTCCTTGGCCAGCCGCACGGCCGCCTTGGTGTCGATGCGCGTGGCGGCCAGGCCTGCCGCTTCCAGCGCGAACGCAAAGGCCATCGTCAGGCAGGCGGCATGCGCCGCGCCCACGATTTCCTCGGGGTTGGTGCCCCGCTTGTCGTCCTCGAAGCGGCTGGCGAAGCCGTAGGGGTAGTCTTTCAGCGCGCCGGTCTCGGTGCTGACCTGGCCCTTGCCGGTCTTGCCGGCGCCTTCCCAGTGAACGCTTGCGTGCTTGTCTGCTGCCATGTCGGTTCCTTCAGTCGGGTGGTGGATGAAAAGAGAGCCTCAGCTTCGCCCTTCAAGCGGCGGTTGTCTGTAGTCGCACGGCGCATGCGGCATGCACCGCGAACGGGCGCAGTGTGAGACAAAAGGGCGTCGCCAATGTGACGCTCCGGGGGCTTCCCCGATGGGAGCCGCGGCCTCGGCGGCTTAGGCTGGCGGACTGTCCGCTCTTCTTTTCCGCCTGTTCTCACCATGCAACAACGCCCGCATCACAAGTTCTGGCCCAAACGCCTCCCGCACGCGATCACCGTCCCCGCCACCTCGCTCTGGCACAACCTGGCCACCTCGGCCGCGCGCTACCCCGACAAGCCCGCGCTGGTGTTCTTCGGCCGCGTGCTCAGCTATCGCGATTTCGCGGCCCAGGCCGAGCGCCTGGCCGGTGCGCTGCATGCACTGGGCGTGAAGCGCGGCGACCGCGTGATCCTGGACATGCAGAACTGCCCGCAGCTGGTGATCGCGCATTTCGCGATCCTGCGCGCCAACGCCGTGGTGGTGCCGGTCAACCCGATGAACCGGGCCGAGGAACTCAAGCACTACATCACCGACCCCGACGCCAAGGTGGCCATCATCACCGGCGACCTGGCCGGCGAACTGGCCAAGGCCAGCAACGCGCTGCCGCCCGAGCAGCAGCTCGCGCACATGATCGTGACCCAGTTCACCGACGCCTTCGACGCCGACGTGTCCGGCGACGACGCCCCGGCGCCTGCCTGGAAAGACTGGCTCACCACCCGCCACCCCCTGCCCGAGCTGGCCAACGGCAAGACGCTGGCCTGGACCGATGCGCTGGCCGCCGACCACCCGCCGCCCGAGCACGTGGTGGGCGCCAACGACATGGCGCTGCTGCCCTACACCAGCGGCACCACCGGCCTGCCCAAGGGCTGCGTGCACCACCATTCGAGCCTGATGCACAACGCGGTGGCCGGCCAGATGTGGGGCGGCTCCACGTCCGAAGCGGTGGTGCTGGCCGTGGTGCCCATGTTCCACATCACCGGCGTGGTGAGCATGATGCACACGGCCGTGCTGGCGGCGGCCACGCTGATCGTCATGCCGCGCTGGGACCGCGACGTGGCCGGGCGGCTCATTTCGCGCTGGAAGGTCACGGCCTGGACCAACATCCCGACCATGGTCATCGACCTCATGGCCAGCCCCAACTTCGCGAGCTACGACCTGTCGAGCATGAACTACATCGGCGGCGGCGGCGCCGCCATGCCGCAGGCGGTGGCGCAGCGCCTGTTCGAGCAGTACGGCCTGAAGTACCAGGAGGGCTACGGCCTCACCGAGACCGCCGCGCCGTCGCACACCAACCCGTCGGACCACCCCAAGCAGCAGTGCCTGGGCATTCCGTTCATGAGCACCGACGCCCGCGTGGTCGACCCCGACACGCTGCAGGAGATGCCCATCGGCGAATCGGGCGAGATCATCATCCATGGCCCCGAGGTGTTCCAGGGCTACTGGAAGCGCCCCGACGCCACGGCCGCCGCCTTCGTCGAGTTCGAGGGCAAGCGCTTCTTCCGCTCGGGCGACATGGGCCGCATGGACGAGGAGGGCTACTTCTTCATCACCGACCGGCTGAAACGCATGATCAACGCGAGCGGCTTCAAGGTGTGGCCGGCCGAGGTCGAACTGCTGATGTTCCGACACCCCGCCATCCAGGAGGCCTGCGTCATCTCGACCAAGGACGACTACCGAGGCGAATCGGTCAAGGCCGTGGTGGTGCTGCGCGCCACGCACAAGGACACGACCGAGCAGCAGATCATCGACTGGTGCCGCGAGAACATGGCGGTCTACAAGATCCCGCGCAAGGTGCAGTTCGTGGATGCGCTGCCCAAGAGCGGCAGCGGCAAGGTGATGTGGCGGCTGCTGCAGGAGGCCGAGGCCTGAGCAGGGCGGCGCGATGCGGTCGACGTAGCACGCGGTCCGATGTCGTGCATGCGATGACTGCCTGAGACTACAGCGCGCGCGCTGGCGGGGCTGTACGGTTCGCGTTTTCACAGGAATCGCCATGCCTACAAGCCCGCAGAGCCGTACGACCGTCCCGACCCGCCGCACATTCCTGGCGACATCCCTGGCTGCGTGCGCGGCAACGGCGCCGTGGTCGGTGTGGGCCGCCGGGCCGTCGGCGAAGAAAAAGTCCCACGAGCCCGAAGCGTCGGATGCGCTGGAAAAACTGAATGCGCAGAACAGCACCCCGGTGCTCGCGCAAGGTTCCAAGGGCAGCGCGGTGGTGCGCGCGCAGATCCTGCTGGACCGCGTGTGGTTCTCGCCCGGCGAGATCGACGGCGGTTTCGGCGCGAACATGCGGCGCGTGGTGTCGGCCTACCAGGAGGCCAACGGCCTCGCCACCACCGGCAAGGTCGACGCCGCGACCTGGGGCGTGCTGACCAAGGAGGCAGCCCCCTTGTTCGAGACCTACACCATCACCGACAAGGACGTGGCGGGCCCATTCACCCCGACGCCCCGCGCCATGGCCGAGCGCGCGAAGCTCAAGTCGCTCGACTACGAGAACCTGAAGGAAGCGCTGTCGGAGCGCTTCCACATGGCACCGCGTCTTCTGGCGGACCTGAACAAGGGCTCGGGCTTCAAGGCCGGCGATTCGATCGTCGTGGTCGGTGCGGCAACCGACGCCGACGCGCGCGTGGTGGCCGCGGCCAGGTCCATCCGCATCACCAAGGCGGACCACATGCTCTTCGTGCTGGACGGCAAGGGCGTGCCGCTCGCGGGGTTCCCGATCAGCATCGGCGGCCCGCTCGATCCGCTGGAAGTGGGAAAGATGAAGATCACCAACGAGGTGAAGAACCCCACGTTCACCTACAACCCGGCGATCCTGAAAAAGGGCGTGCCGGCCGATGCGCAAAAGGTCGACATTGCGGCAGGGCCCAACAACCCGGTGGGCAACATCTGGATGGGGCTTTCCAAGCCGCACTGGGGCATTCACGGCACGCCGTCGCCCGAGCGCGTCGGTCACGAAGAGACCAACGGCTGCATCCACCTGACCAACTGGAATGCGGCGCGGCTGTCGCAGCTGGCGAAGGCGGGTTTCGCCGTCGAGGTGCGGGCCTAGCCGTGCGCGGGGTGATCTTCGGGATGCGCCTGCTCGCGGCGTGCACATCGGGCGCCTGCTTCTGGCTTGCCGGGCTTGCCGGGCTTGCGGGGCTGGGTGTGGCATCGGCCCAGGGTGCTGCGTCCACGCCCGAGGACGGCGCCGCGCTGCTGGCTGCGCGTGCCATCGCGATGCCCATCGACGGTGTAGCAGGGCGCGCGCTGCATGACACCTTCACCGATCGGCGCACCGGCGGCTCGCACGAGGCACTCGATATTCTTGCGCCGCGCGGCACGCCGGTTCGCGCCGTGGACGACGGAAAGCTGGTGAAGCTGTTCACCAGCGTGCCGGGCGGGCTCACGGTCTATCAATTCGACGCGGGCAGCCGGCTGGCCTACTACTACGCCCACCTCGACCGGTACGCGGAGAACCTGCGCGAGGGAATGCCGCTGCGAAGGGGCGACGTCATCGGCTATGTCGGCACGACGGGCAATGCACCGCCCGATGTGCCGCACCTGCACTTCGCCGTCTTCGTGCTCGATGCGGACAAGCGCTGGTGGAAAGGCACGGCGATCAACCCGTATCCGGTGTTGCGGCAGTTGCCCTGACACTTGCCAGCGCACTCGCTCACCAGCGCACTTTCACGCCCAGGCTCGCCTGCAAGCCGCCTTTCGTTCGCGTGTCGCCGCCCGAGGCCCACAGCTTGCCCAGCTCCGCATACATGCTCGTGCTCTCGGTGAGCTGCAGCGTGCCGCCGGCCGCCAGCTCAGTGCTGGTGCCACCCGTGCGCGTGGCGATGTCGGTGGAGGCCGCCGGGCCGACGAAGCGGGTGATGTCCGTGCCGCTGCCGCTGCGGTACACGTTGAAGCGCACGTAGGGCTGCAGCAGGCCGGCGCCCGTCGCGATCTCGCCCTTGACCCGCACGCCCGCGCGCAGCAGCCAGCCGTCGTGGCTGTTCTGCTGCACCAGGGCGCCGGCGATGCTGTTGTCGTCCAGGCTCACGCGCTGGTGCACCAGTTGCAGCTGCGGCTCGATGGTCCAGTTCGGCGCAATGGCGAAGGCCTGGCCCACCTCGACGGAGGCCAGCAGGCTGTCGCCCTTGCCCGAGCTGCCGAAGCTGAGGGTCGGGGACACGGTGTAGCGATGACGCCCGGCCTGCAGCACGCCATCGACGTACAGGCCGCCGTCGTTCTTCCAGGTGGCGTACGCGCCGAAGAACTGGCTGCGCAGGTCGTTGGAGCCGACGGCGAGGTTCTGCACGCCGCTGGCGAAGCCCGTCACGCGCATGTCGCCGTCGAGCTGGCCCACGTACACGCCCACGCGCCAGTTCGGGTCGGCCCACAGGTCGGTGCCGGCCTGGAAGCCGGTGAGGCGCCCTTCGCTGGTGGGGCTGACGGTGCCGGCCTGCGAGATGGTGCGGTCGGTGCTGATGATGCGTCCCCAGGCCTGGCGGTAGCCCTGTTCCGGCGACGAGGTGTTGGCGCCGCTCGGGCCGTCGTCGCCCACGCGCTGGTGCAGGTTGCCCAGCATCGCCAGGCTGGCCTGGCGGAACTGTTCGGGCAGCGCGGCGTAGAGCGGCACTTCGGCGCGGTAGGTGGGAACGACGATCCCCGCAGCGGCTGTGCCCGTGGTGCCCGCGCCGGCGTTGAGCGAGGTGCCGGTGCCGGTGGTTGTACCTGGGTCTGCGCCAGTGGCGCCGCCTGGCGGCGCGACGGTGGTGGTCGAGCGCAGGTACCAGTTCTCGCCCGCGCCGCTGGCATCGGCTGCGTACAGGCGGTACTCGTAGGCACCGGCATCGACGTGGCCACCCGACAGGGTGAAGGCGTTGCGGGTGGTCTGCGCCGTGGTGGTGGCGCCGTTGATGGCGCTGATCACCTCGATGCCGTTGCCGGCGGTGAGCGCACCCAGGCCGCCCAGGTTGACGATCTGCACGTTGGTGGTGCCGCTGGCAATGGCGGTGCCCCCGCTGAGCACCAGCCGGTCGCTCACGCTGCTGCTGTTGCCCAGCACGGTGCCCAGGCGCAGCGTGCCGCCGTTGCCCACCCACGGGCCGTTGACCGTGAGGGTGGTGCCAGGGGCGCTGCCCACCAGCGACACGACGCCGCTGTTGGTGACGGACGCCACGGTCTGGCTGTTGCCGGCCAGGTCCAGCGTGGCGCCAGAGGCCACGTTGAAGGCGCTCGCGCTGCTGAAAGTGTTGACCACGCCGGCGCGCAAGGTGCCGGCCGCGACGTTGGTGGCGCCGCTGTTGGTGTTGGCGCCGCTCACCGTCAGCACGCCTGCGCCGGCCTTCACCAGATCGCTTGCGCCGGAGATGGGCCCCGTCCAGCTCAGGCTGTTGCCGTTGGTGTCGATGGTGCCGGTGCCGCCCAGGATCAGCGCGTTGGGCACGCTCAGGCCGTTGGCCCCGGCGATCACGCTGGCGGTGGCGCCGGGATCGATGGCGATCGCGCCGACGAGGACGCCGCCCGGGCTCAGTGTGAGACTGTTGCCGCCGGCAGTGAATTCAACGGCCGACGCGCGGGTGACGCCGTCGCCGCCCAGCCCGCCCGAGATGGTGCCGGTGTTCGTTACCGTCAGGTTCGAGCCCAGCACACCGGCACCGCCCGCGCCGTTCGCACCGTTGGGGCCGCCGTTGTTGGCGAGCCCGCCGGCGCCGCCGGCACCGCCCGTGATGCTGCCGGTGTTGGCGATGGTGGCCGCGGTGCCCGTGGACGACAGGCCCACGCCGCCGTCGCCGCCCGCGCCTGGTGCGCCCGTGCCGGTGGCGCCACCGCCGCCGTTTCCGCCCGCGCCGCCGGCCCCGCCCGAGATCACGCCGGCGTTGTGCGCGGCAATGGTGCTGCCGACCAGCGTGAGACCGATGCCGCCCGCCCCGCCGCCGCCGCCCGATGCGTTGAGCTGGCTCGGCAGCAGGTTGGTGCCGCCGGCACCGCCCGCGCCCCCGGCAATGGTGCACAGGTTGGTGAATGCCAGCCCCTGCGTGGCGGCGTTCACGAAAAAGCCGCCGCCGCCGCTGCCGCCGCCGCCGGCTTGCGAGAAGGCGTCGCCGCCGGCGCCGCCCGCACCGCCGATGGCTGGCCCTGATGACGTGTAGCTGACCAGCGGCGCATTGAGGATGGCGCCGTAGCCGCCCGCACCGCCGCCGCCCGCGGCCCAATAGCCCTGGCCGCCCGCGCCGCCGGCGCCGCCCGTGTGGCTGTCGGTGGACCCGCTGAGGTTGTTGGGGATCGACGCGCCCTGGAAGCCGCCGCCCCCGCCGCCGCCGTAGCCATTGCCGTTGAGCGCGTCGCCGGTCTGCGACTGGCCGGCGCTGCCGTTCGCACCCTGGAACGCGCCCGGGCCGACGATGTTGCTGGTGGTGCCCGCCGCACCGCCCGTGCCCGCCGTGGCCCCGGCGAACGTGCCGGTGTTCGCGTTGCTCCCCGCCGTGACGCCGGCGGGGGTCGACGAACCGCCGTTGCCGCCGCTCGCGTTGACGCTCGCATCGTTGAGCGCGCCGCTGCCGCCGTTGCCGTCGCTGCCGCCGGCGCCCGCATGCAGCAGCGCAACGCCCGCAGGTTGGCCGCCCACGCCGCCTGCCGCCATGGCAGGCCCGGCGCACAGCAGTGCCGCCGCCGTGGCGATCGCACCCAGGTTGCTGCCCTTGCGGACGCTGCGGGAAGACTGCGCGTGACCGCGCAAAGCTTCGTCGATGGCCACCCCGGCGCCATGCGTGGAATTCCACAGACTTCGATAGATATTGTTCATGGCCTCAACCTGTTGCTTCGATACCTGATGGGGGCAGGCGCCCACGTGCGGCGGCATTGAACTGCGCCTGCACGTCACGTAACTTCCAGAATTCAAGTGAAAAATGTAAGTACGCGTAGGAATCGGCGGTATGCCTGATAGGCGGTACCTCCCGCATGCCGTGTGCGGGTGTGTTGTGTAGCCCCGGTGCCCGGGGGGCACGCGCTTTGCCGAGTTCAACCTGAACTGCTTCAGGGCGTAACGGATGTTTCGGCTATAGGCTCAAAGTACTACGGGCGCCAAACCCAAAGCCCCGCGCGTCGGCGCACGCGCGATGCGGCCAAGCGGCGGCTTCCTACAGCGCCGCGGCGGTGCCGCACGCACCATCGAATGCAGCCGGGTGCGTGCCCGGAATGTTCGATGGTCTTGGCAGCGGAGTCCCCGCTGCTTTTTTTCAAGGAATTTTCATGTCGCTGATCTGGACGATCATCATTGGCTTTTTGGCAGGTCTGGTCGCACGCGCGGTGTTGCCGGGGCGGCAAACGCTCGGTTTCATCTGGACCACCCTGCTGGGCATTGCGGGCTCGCTGATCGCCACCTATCTGGGTCAGGCGATGGGTTGGTACGCGGCAGGCACAGGCGCCGGGTTCATTGCGTCCGTGCTGGGCGCCATCGTGGTGCTGGTGATCTACGGGATGGTGACCAAGCGCGCCTGAGCACGCAGGAGCCCAGTGCTTACTTGCGCGCCAGCGACTTCAGCAGCGTGCCCGCGTCCTTCTTGCCCTCCGCGCTGATGCACGGGGAGGCTGCGGCCTTGCTCAGGTAGTCGACGACCTTGCGGTGGTTCTGGTTGGGGCCTTCCCAGAGGAAGAGCCGCCCCAGTTCCAGCGCGGCATCGTCGTCGCCGCGCGCATAGGCGCGTTCGAACCAGAAGCGGGCCCAGCGGAAGTTGCCTTCGTCGCGGTAACAGATCGCCAGGTTGGCGCAGCCCGCGATGTCGCCGGCCCGGGCGGCCTTGCGGTACCACTCGCGCGCGGCCGCGGCATCCTTCTTCACGCCGATGCCGTGGTCCAGAAAGTAGCCCACGCTGTTGAGCGCATGGGTCTCGCCCGCCGCCGCCGCCTTCAGGAACAGCGAAAGCGCCTTCTTGTGCGCGCCGGCATCCCATGCGTCGTTGGCCGCGAGAAACCAGTCGTCGTTGGTCGGTTCTTGCATGGTGCGGGGTCTCCTTCGAAGCACCGGCGGAAAGAAAGAGGGACAAAGGAAAAAGTCTGTGTACCGAGCGCCTGCGGTGCGCGGATGACTTAGCCTCGATCCGGCGGCCATTCTGCCTATCTCTTGCTCTTTCATGCACTTTCGCGCGCTCCCTTCCGCCTTCTGTCTTTTCAGCCTTCTGGCTTTTCCTCTCTTCTCCCAGGCCGCTCCCCGCACCTGCCTCGTCGTCGGCATCAGCGACGGCGATACGCTCACCGCCCGCTGCGGCCGCGCGGGCGCCTACGAGCGCGTGAAGGTGCGCATCGCGGCCATCGACGCACCCGAATGGTCGCAGCCCTACGGCCGGCGCAGCAAGCAGGCGCTGAGCGACATCTGCTTCCAGGTGAAGGCGCGCATCACCGAGATCGACACCGACCGCTACGGCCGCACGGTGGCCGACGTCGACTGCAACGGCGAGGACGCCGGCAGCCGCATGGTGTCCCAAGGCTGGGCCTGGGTGTACGACTACGACCACATCGCCACCAAGCGCGGCGGCGGCCTGTTCAAGCTGCAGGACAGCGCGCGGGCGCGGCGCCTGGGCCTGTGGGCCGATGCAAAGCCCACCCCGCCCTGGGACTGGCGCAAGCAACACCGCAACGAGCAACCGCACTGGGGCAGCTTCTTCTGAGCGGGCGGGGCAGCGGCTTCGACAGACGCCGCCCACCCCGGGCCGCGCGTGGCCGTCAGGACTCGCTCTTGCCCTGCACGTCGGCCACCACGCGCGCGTTGCGCCGGAAGCTCCAGTAGGCGCCGGCCCAGTCCATCATCACGACGATGCGGTTGCGGAACCCGATCAGGAAGTACGCGTGCGCGAACAGCCAGAACAGCCACGCGAGCCGGCCGCTGAAGCGCAGCGGGCCGAAGGGCGTGCCCAGGTCGACCACGGCCGAGTTGCGGCCGATGGTGGCCAGGTTGCCGTAGTCCGCATAGCGGAACGGCACCGTCGGCTGGCCCGCGATGCGCCGCAGGATGTTCGCGGCCGCGGCGCGCCCCATCTGCTTGGCGCCGGGCGACACGCCGGGCACCGGCTTGGGCGGCTTGCCGGGCGCATGGCTCATGGCCGCGGCCAGGTCGCCCACCACGCTGATCTCGGGGTGGCCGGCCAGGCTCAGGTCGGGCGCGACCTTGATGCGCCCGGCGCGGTCGCATTCGACGCCTGTGGCCGCGCCGAGCATGCGGCCCAGCGGCGAGGCGGCCACGCCGGCCGCCCAGACCACGCAGCTGCTATCGATTCGGTAGCTGGTGACGGGCGCACCGTCTGCGCCACCACCGGTCTGCACTTCGAGCCCGGTCGGGTCGATGGCGGTCACGCGCGCGTTCAGCCGCACCTCGACGCCCAGTTTTTCCAATTGCTCCAGCGCCTTCTGGCTCAGCGATTCGGGCATGGCCTGCAGCACGCGCGGGCCGCCCTCCACCAGCAGCACCTGCGAGCTGCTCGGGTCGATGTGGCGGAACTCGCCCGACAGCGTGTGCTTGGCGATCTCGGCCAGCGTGCCGGCCATTTCCACGCCCGTGGGGCCGGCGCCGATCACCACGAAGGTGAGCAGGGCGCGGCGGCGCGCGGGGTCGGTGGTGATCTCGGCGGCCTCGAACGACAGCAGCACGCGGCGGCGGATCTCGAAGGCATCGGCCAGCGTCTTCAGCCCGGGTGCCACGCTCGCCCATTCGTCGTGCCCGAAGTAGCTGTGCGTGGCACCGGCCGCAACGACGAGGTGGTCGTAGGCCACGCGGGCGCCATGCGCCAGGTGCACGGTGCGCGTGGCGGGATCGATGCCGCTCACTTCGCCCAGCAGCGTCGTGATGTTCGGCTGCTTGCGAAACAGCGAGCGCACCGGCGCCGCGATGGAGGGCGCGGCGAGCCCGGCGGTCGCCACCTGGTAGAGCAGGGGCTGGAACAGATGGTGGTTGGTCTTGTCGATCACCGTCACATCGACGTCGGCTTTTTGCAGCTTGCGCGCGGCTTCGAGTCCGCCGAATCCGCAGCCGACGATGACGACTTGGGGCCTGCCCGAGGGGTTGGTCGTTTGCATCCGACGGATGATACGCAGCGCGTCCTGCGCGCCCCGGCATCTTGTGCCACAGTGGCTGCCCGCCGACTTCCTGGCTGCGGACCTGCGGGGCCTTGTCCTACGCACCGCCGTAACCGGGATGGGCTACAACTTGCGGCTGACCCGACTGGAGACCCCATGACGCTTTCCCGGCCGATCACACCGGCGGCAAGCGCACTGCGCGACAAGTTCCGCGAGGTGCGTGCCACGAGCCTGGCGCTTGCCGAACCGCTTTCCGCCGAAGACCAGTGCATCCAGTCCATGCCCGACGCGAGCCCGACCAAGTGGCACCTGGCGCACACGACGTGGTTCTTCGAGACGGTGCTGCTGCAACCGCACGCAACGGGCTACACGCCGTTCGACCTGCGTTTTCACTATCTCTTCAACTCCTACTACGAGGCGTTGGGGCCGCGCCATCCGCGCCCGCAGCGCGGCCTGCTCACGCGACCGTCGGCGGACGAGGTGCATGCCTACCGCCGCCATGTGGACGAGGCGGTGGTGGCATTGCTGGAAACGGGAGGGCTCGACTGGGCCACCATCGAGCCCATCGTCACGCTCGGACTGAACCACGAGCAGCAGCACCAGGAGCTGCTGCTGACCGACATCCTGCATGCGCTGTCGTGCAACCCGCTGCTGCCGGCGTACAAGCCCGCGAGCGGCCCGGCGCTGCGGCTGGCCGCGGTGCCGCCCGCCATGCGCTGGATCGCGCAGCCCGGCGGCGTGGTCGAGGTGGGGTTCGCGGGGCGGCAGGAATTTTGTTTCGACAACGAGACGCCGCGGCACAAGGCGCTGGTGCAGCCGCACGCCATCGCCGACCGGCTGGTGAACTGCGGGGACTACGCGCAGTTCATTGCCGACGGCGGCTACCAGCGGCCCGAGCTGTGGCTGTCCGACGGATGGGCCGCGGTGCAGGCGAACGGCTGGCGGCATCCGGCGTACTGGCTCGCGAGCAACGATCCGCGGCTGGGCCTGGGTGCGCAGTCGCAGGGTGCCGCCAGCTGGCACGTGTTTGGCCTGCACGGGGTGCGGCCGATGGAGGCCGAGGCGCCCGTCTCGCAGCTGAGCTTCTACGAGGCTGCCGCCTATGCCGAATGGGCCGGTGCGCGCCTGCCGACCGAGTTCGAATGGGAGGCCGCCTTCGACGCGCCCGGCATCACGCAGATGGCGGGGCATGTCTGGCAGTGGACACGGTCGTCGTACGACCCGTACCCCGGCTTTCGTCCCATGCCCGGTATCGCGGCCGAATACAACGGCAAGTTCATGGTGGGGCAGCTGGTGTTGCGCGGAGGCAGCGTCGCCACGCCGGCCGGGCACACGCGAGCGAGCTACCGCAACTTCTTTCCGCCGGCCGCGCGCTGGCAGTTCTCGGGGCTGCGGCTCGCGAAAGACCTTTGATCATGCGCAATCCAACTTCTTCGTCGTCTTCGGTGTCGTTCGTGCCTGCCAGCGGGCCTTCGCCAACAAAGCCGCGCGCTTCGGTTGCGGAGGCGACTGCCCCGCTGTCCGAATTCGGGCGCGAGATGCAGGAGGGCCTCTCGCGCTCGCCGCGCAGCATCTCGCCGAAGTTCTTCTACGACGTTGCGGGGTCGCAATTGTTCGACCGCATCTGCGATTTGCCCGAGTACTACCCGACGCGCACCGAACTGCGCATCCTGGGCGAATGCGCGGGCGAGATCGCGCAGCAGGTCGGGCCGAATGCCGAGATCGTCGAATTCGGGGCGGGGTCGCTCACGAAAGTGCGGCTGCTGCTCGATGCGCTCGATTCGCCGAAGCGCTACCTGCCCATCGATATTTCGGGCGAGCATCTGGAGGCGGCCGCGCAACGGCTGAAGGCCGACTATCCGGCGCTCGTCGTGCAGCCCATTGCGGCGGACTACACGATGCCTTTGGTGCTGCCTGCGCCGATGGCGGGTTCTGGGCGCAGGGTCGGGTTCTTTCCCGGTTCGACGATCGGAAATTTCGAGCCCGACGAGGCACTGGCTTTTCTGCAGCTCGCGGCCCGGATGCTGCGTGGCGGCGGGCTGCTGATCGGCGTCGACCTGGTGAAGGATCCGGCGCGGCTGCACGCGGCCTACAACGATGCGCAAGGGGTGACGGGGGAGTTCAACCTCAACCTGCTGCGTCGGGCGAATGCGGAGCTCGATGCCGACTTCGATGTGGACGGGTTCGCGCATGCGGCGTTCTACAACGCGCCACGGCGGCGGATCGAGATGCACCTGGTGAGCCGGCGGGCTCAGAGCGTTTCGTTGAATGGGGAACGGTTCGGGTTCGAGGAGGGGGAGACCATTCATACGGAGTACTCGCACAAGTTCACTGTCGAGGGACTGCGTGCGTTGGCTACTCGTGCGGGGTTTCGGCCTGGGGCTGTTTGGACGGATCCTGAGAGGCTCTTCAGCGTTCATTGGTTGGCTGCCTAGTTTTGGGTTTCGGGGCCGGGACTCGCCCCGGCGGGCGACTTACTTTCTTTTGCTTCGCCAAAAGAAAGTAAGCAAAGAAAAGGCGACCCCACTGTCTGCGACCCCTTCGCTTCGCTACGGGCAACCTGCGGTGCTCGCGTTTCGCGGGGTCTCGCAGAACTCGCTTCGCTCAAACAGCTGCGAGCCCTGATCCGCGAAACACTGCGCTCCTCGGCGCAGCCAGAGGGGGTGGAGACCTATCGGGCCATTGCTTCGCTCGGCCACCAAGCCGCCGCAGGCGCTGAGCGCCTGCGGCGGTTGGGTATCGGATCTGCAGTCTTGGCTGCTGGCTGCTGGCTGCTGGCTGCTGGCTGCTGGCTGTTGGCTGTTTGGAGCCGAGCGCAGCGATGGCGTTTCGGTATCCCAACCCCTTCTGGATGCGCCGAGGAGCGCAGCGTTTCGCGGATCAGGGCTTGCCCTTGTTTGAGCGAAGCGAGTTTGGGCGAGACCCCGCGAAACGTGAGCACCGCAGGTTGCCCGCAGCGAAGCGAAGGGACGCAGCCAGCAGGGGTCGCCTTTCTTTGCTTACTTTCTTTGGCGAAGCAAAGAAAGTAAGTCGCCCGCCGGGGCGAGACCCGGCCCCGGAAAATAAACCACCCCAAACAGGGTAGATACGGCAACGAAGGCGGGCTCCGCCGAAGCAGCGGCACAATACCCCTGCCCCGTGCGGCAGCGCAACGGCCAGCGCCCGCAACCCTCCCTCTGGAGACCAAGATCATGAAAGCAACCTGGAACGGCGTCACCATCGCCGAAAGCGACGACACCGTGCTCGTCGAAGGCAACCACTACTTCCCGATGAGTTCGCTCCATCGTGATCACGTGACCTTCAGCAACCACAAGACCACCTGCCCCTGGAAGGGCACCGCGAGCTACTACTCGCTGCTGGTCAACGGCGAACTCAACACCGACGCCGCCTGGTACTACGCCGACCCGAAGCCCGAAGCCGAAGAAGTCCGCGACCGCGTGGCGTTCTGGAAGGACGTGAAGGTCAGCGCGCAGTGACCACAGCGGCTTTCACCCCCCCGTTCATCGCCCCTGCCGAACTCCCCGCCGCACTGCGCGAGCAGGGCTACGCGGTGCTGAGCCCGCAGGGCGTCGGCGAATGGCTGGGCGTGCCGCTCGCGCAACTCGAGGCACTGCACGCCGACTGGAACGACCTGCCGCCCGACGAGTACCTGAAGGACGGCGGGCACTACCGCACGCGGCGCCATGCCTGCTTCACCGTCGAGGCCGACGACCACGCCACGCTGGCGCAGGTGCCGCATCGCGCGCACTGGCAGCCGGTCGAATACAACGCGCTGCACGGCGGCATGCAGCGCTGGTTCGCGCCGATGCGCGAGGCCACGGTGGCGCAGCCCGTGTGGCAGCGGCTGCTGCAGCAGCTCGGCAAGGCCAGCAGCGACATGCGCGGCGCACCGCAACGCTGGTACGTGGAAGCGCACCAGTTCCGCATCGACACCGCCGGCGGCATCGGTCGCCCGACGCCCGAAGGCGCGCACCGCGACGGCGTCGACCTGGTCGCGGTCGCGCTGGTTGGCCGCCACGGCATCAAGGGCGGCGAGACGCGCGTGTTCGAGGCCAACGGCCGTCGCGGCGAGCGTTTCACCATGACCGAGCCGTGGAGCCTGCTGGTGCTCGACGACGCGCGCGTGATCCATGAATCCACGCCGATCCAGCCGCTGGAAGAGGGCGGCGAAGGCTGGCGCGACACGCTCGTGATCACCTGCCGCGCCCAGGGCTTCCAGGGAAGCTGAAAACCCGCGTAAGGCGAACGCGCGCAAGCGCGTCGCCGTTGCTGGCCGGAGTCCTACAGTCCGGTCGGGCAACAGAGGTTAAATTCGAGTCCCGGTCTCTTGTGCCTTTTAGAGGCCGTGTCTGTCTGCGAACGAAAGCGAGGTCCCGCCATGTTCAATCACATCCTGGTTCCGATCGACGGCTCCGAAACTTCCATGCTCGCCGTCAGCAAGGCCAGCGGCCTCGCATTGGCATTTGGGAGCCGCATCACGCTGATTCACGTGATCGACAACTATCCCTTCATTGGCGTGGGCGCGGACTATGCGCTCGGCCAGAACGAATACCTCGCCGCTGCCACCGCGAGTGCCAATGCGGCACTTGCACGCGGCGTGGCTGCCCTCGCAGCCGAAGGCCTGCACAGCGACCAGCGCGTGATCGACGGCCACGTGGTGCACGAAGGCATCGTCGACACGGCCATTGCCATCGCAGCCGACCTGATCGTGATGGGCTCGCACGGCCGCAGCGGCATCGAGAAACTGCTGCTGGGCAGCGTCACGCAGCGCGTGCTGCAGGACGCGAACATGCCCGTGCTGGTGGTCAAGGGCGGCTTCAACTAACCGGGCGCGAAATCGGCCGGCCGCTCGAAGCGAAGGTCCTGCTGCGTCACCGGGTGCACGAAGCCCAGTTCGCTCGCATGCAGCAGCAGGCGCGGCGCGCGGGCCTGCACCGCGGCATCGGCGTACAGCGCATCGCCCAGGATCGGGTGGCCGATCGACAGCAGGTGCACGCGCAGCTGGTGCGTGCGGCCGGTCATGGGCTCCAGCATCACATGCGTTGCCGTGGCTTCCCCCTCTGACGAAGAAGAAACCGCCTTCCACCGCGTGAGGCTCGGCTTGCCCGCCGGGTCGACCTTCTGCAGCGGGCGGCGCGGCCAGTCGGCCATCAGCGGCGCGTCGATCAGCGACCAGTCTTCGCGCATCGGCATCGCACCGTCGACGACGGCTTCATAGCGCTTGTGCACCCGCCGCTCGGCAAAGGCCGCGCTCAGCGCGCGCTGCATGGCAAGGCCGCGCGCCATCACCACCAGGCCGCTGGTGCCCATGTCGAGCCGATGCACGATCAGCGCGTCGGGCCACCGCTGCATGGCGCGCGCGCTCAGGCAGTCCTGCTTGTCCTCGCCGCGGCCGGGCACGCACAGCAGGCCGGCTGGCTTGTCGAACACGAGCAGGTACGAGTCTTCGTGAACGGGGGGAAGAGCAGGGCAGGGAGGCGACGGCGCGGTCATGGGAGCCGTCGAGTGTAGAGAGCCCGCCAAGGCCCTGGCAGAGGGGCTTGAAGGGCCGTTGCGGTGCCCTCACCGCCCGCTCATGAAGCCTCGGCTATCCTCGAACGAATGTCCGGCCCCGCTTCCGCCTCCACTTCCTCCCCAGGTGCCACCGCCGCTTCGGCGCCCGGCACCGTCTCTCCCCCCAGCTTTTCCGACCTGACGCGCGAACGTCCGTTCATGCAGATGTGGACGGCGCGCCTGTTCGGCACCGCCGCCTCGCAGATGCTGCTGGTGGCCATCGGCTGGCACATGTACGACCTCACCGGCAGCGCCTGGGACCTGGGCCTGGTCGGCCTCTACCAGTTCGTGCCCGCGCTGCTGCTGGCCTTGCTGGCCGGCCACATCGTCGACCGCCACCACCGCGGGCGCATCGTGGCCGCCTGCTTCGCGGTGCAGGGTCTGGTGGCGCTGGTGCTGCTGCTGGCGGTGATGGAAAAGCACGACACCCGCGGCCTGCTGCTGGGGCTGTCGCTGGTGCTGGGCGCGGTGCGCGCCTTCCAGATGCCCGCGCAGCAGGCGCTCACGCCGCTGCTGGTGCCGCCGACGATGCTGGCGCGTGCGATGGCCTTCAGCTCGGCCGGCATGCAGGGCGCGATCATCGGCGGGCCTGCCCTGGGCGGCCTGCTGTTCGTGGCGGGCATGGCGGTGGTCTACGGGGCCAGCGTGGCGTGCTTCGTCGTCGCATGTGTGCTGGTGCTGCGCCTGCGCTATGCCTACACGCCGGCCGCGCGCGAGCCGGTGACGCTGGCCACGGTGTTCGCGGGCGTCGATTTCATCTGGAAGCGCAAGCCCGTGCTCGGCGCGGTCTCGCTCGACCTGTTCGCGGTGCTGCTGGGCGGCGCGGTGGCGCTGCTGCCGATCTATGCCAAGGACATCCTGCACACCGGCCCCTGGGGGCTCGGGCTGCTGCGCGGCGCGCCGGCCGTGGGCGCGCTGGTGATGTCGATCGTGCTCACGCGCCGGCCGGTGGAACGCCACGTGGGGCGCACGCTGCTGATCGCCATCGCGCTGTTCGGGCTGTGCATGGTGGTGTTCGGCATCTCGAAGAGCTTCGTCGTGTCGCTGGTCGCACTCGCGGTTTCGGGCGGCGCGGACATGGTCAACGTCGTGATCCGCCAGACGCTGGTGCAACTGGAAACGCCCGACGGCATGCGCGGGCGGGTGAGCGCGGTCAATTCGATCTTCATCGGCGCGAGCAACCAGCTGGGCGAGTTCGAGTCGGGCGCCACGGCGGCGCTGCTGGGTCCGGTCGGCTCGGTCGTGGTGGGCGGCGTGGGCACGATGCTGGTCGCCATCACCTGGTTCAAGCTGTTCCCCTCGCTGGCGCAGCGCGACCGGCTGGTGGTGGCCGCGCCTGTCGCGCGACCCTAGTCGGCGAACAGCGATCGCGCGAGCGGCGCGTCCAGCGAGAGCTCGCTGACGGCCTCGGCCACGCAGGGCAGGATCCAGCCTTCGTCCTTTTCGTCGGCACTCAGGCCGGGCCATTCGATGGTGTGGCGGGTTTCGCCCGACAGCCGCCGGCAGATGCAGGTGCGGCAGGTGCCGTTGCGGCACGAGCTCGGCAGCTCGATGCCGGCCGCTTCGGCGGCTTTCAGCAGCGTGGTGCCGGCCTCGGCGTCGAACGCGAGGCCCGACGGCTCGAGTCGAACCTTCATGGCTGCGGCGGCTGATCCGGTTGTGGGGGTTGCTGTTGCTGCTGTTCGCGGCGTTGCTCGCGCAGCATGAAGAGATAGAGGCTCTCGACCTTCTCGCGCGCCCACGGCGTCTTGCGCAGGAACTTGAGGCTGGAGCCCACGCTCGGGTCGATCGCGAAACAACGGATGGGAACGAGCTCGCCCAGGTGCTCCCATCCGTAGTGATCGGCCAGCGCCGTGACGATGGCCTCCAGCGTGAGCCCGTGCAGCGGGTTGCGCGGCTGGGCCTTCTTGACTGCGGGCGCCGGTGCTGGCGCTTCGTCCGTCACTTGTTCTTGAGCTTGCCGCGGGGGATCACGGCGGTCGTGATCGTGCGCACGGGCTCGATGCCGCCGGTGCCCACGGGCTTGGGTGGCGAAGTGTCCTTTTTCGGTTTCTTCGCTTCCTTGGTGGCGCGTTGTTGACCTTTGGCCATGTCGATTTCTCCTGTTGTTACGACGGATGCAACAAGCAGTTTAGCGGTGCGGCGACAATACGCGGTTCCATCCGATTCCCCGCATTCATGTCAGATTACGAAGTTCGACCCGCTACCCTGCGCGACGCCAAGTCCGTCGCCGAAGTCCATGCCCTGGCCGCCAAGGCGGCCTACCAAGGCATCCTCCCCGAAGAAGAACTGCCCGTGCTGGCCCCGGCCTCGCGCGAGGCCAAGTGGCGCGAAGCCATCGAATACAGCGAACCGCAGGTGCGCGTGGCCGTGCTGGGCAGCGAAATCGTCGGTTTCGTGGGCTACGACCGCTCGCGCGACCCCAAGACGCCGCCCACGACCGGCGAAATCTGGGCCATCTACGTCAAGCCCGAGCATTGGGGCAAGGGCGTGGGCGTGGCCCTGTGGGACGCCGCGCGCGAAGGCCTCGAAGAAGAGGGCTGCACCACGGTCACCGTGTGGGTGCCCATTCGCAACGACCGCGCCCTGCGCTTCCATGAACTCGCCGGCTTCAAGCGCGAGATGAAGACCGCCAAGACGACCGCCATGGGCTCGGTGCGCGTCGAAGAAATCCGCCTCAAGCGCACCGTCGCCTGACCGGCATGCACGCCGACGGCACCCCCCTCGACCACGCCGCGCGCGTGCGCGCCCACCGGCGCCGCACGAGCCTCGTGCAGTGGATCCGTCGCACCCACGGCTGGTTCGGCCTGTGGGGCGCGGTGCTGGGGCTGCTGTTCGGGTTCAGCGGCATCTGGCTCAACCACCGCAACGTGCTGAAGCTGCCGCAGGCGCAGGAGCGCACGCGCGCCCAGCTGGCGCTGCCCGACCCGGTGCCCGAAACGCCCGAGGCCATGAGCCAGTGGCTGCAGGGCGCGCTGCGCATGAGCGGGCCGCCCAACTCGTCGCGCATCGAGCCGGCCAAACCGGTGGCCTGGGCCGACAAGAGCGACAAGAGCGCCCCCGCCCTCATGCAGCCGGCCCACTGGGTGTTCAGTTTCGGCGGGCCCAACGAAACGGTGCAGGCCGAGTACTGGCAGGGCAACCGCTCCGTCGGTGTGGCCACCACGCACAACGGCTTTGTCGCCACGCTCACCAGCATGCACAAGGGCGGCGGCATGCCGCTGCCCTGGATCCTGCTGGTCGACACGCTGGCCGGCAGCCTGATCTTCCTGTCGCTCTCGGGCGTGGCTTTGTGGATGCTCACGCATCGTCGCCGCCGCGTGGGTCTGGCGCTGTTCGGCGCCTCGCTGGCCGCCATGCTGGCGATTGCGCTGAGCGCGCTCTGATCCGGGCATAAAGCACGTTTTCCGGCGCCCGTTCAGGGCGGCCGCGTACGGGTATTCCAGGGGTGCGGGGCGGCTGCGGATAAGCTCGCCGCTTCTTTTCAGTCCCCCTACATTGCCCATGGCCACCAGCCTGCTCCTGCTGCTCGACGACATTGCGACCGTTCTCGACGACGTGTCGATCCTCACCAAGGTGGCCGCCAAGAAGACGGCCGGCGTGCTGGGCGACGACCTTGCGCTCAATGCGCAACAGGTGTCCGGCGTGCGGGCCGAGCGCGAGCTTCCGGTCGTGTGGGCCGTGTGCAAGGGCTCGCTCGTCAACAAGGCCATCCTGGTGCCCGCTGCGCTGGCCATCGGCACCTGGCTGCCCTGGCTGGTGACGCCGCTGCTGATGGTGGGCGGCGCCTTCCTCTGCTTCGAAGGCTTCGAGAAGCTGGCCCACAAGTTCCTGCACAAGAAAGAACACGACGCCGACACCGAGCGCCACGAGAAAGCCGTGGCCGACACCGCGGTCGACGTGGTTGCCATGGAAAAGGACAAGATCAAGGGCGCGGTGCGCACCGACTTCATCCTGTCGGCCGAAATCATCGCCATCACGCTGGGCACGGTGCAGGGCCAGCCCTTCCTTACGCAGTTGAGCGTGCTGGTCGGCATTGCGCTGATCATGACCATCGGCGTGTACGGCCTGGTGGCCGGCATCGTGAAGCTGGACGACGCGGGCCTCTACCTGAGCCAGCGCGCGAGCGCCGCTTCGCAGGCCCTGGGCCGCGGCATCCTGTGGGCGGCGCCGTGGCTCATGAAGGCGCTGTCGGTGGCCGGCACGGCCGCGATGTTCCTCGTGGGCGGCGGCATCCTGGTGCACGGCGTGCCCGCGCTGGGCCATGCGGTCGAAGACTGGGCCAAGGCCACCGGCGGCGTGTTCGGCACGCTCGGCTCGATGGGCGTGAACGCCGGCGTGGGCCTGGTGGCCGGTGCCATCGTGCTGGCCGTGGTGGAACTGGTCGGCAAGCTGCGCAAGAAGAAGGCCTGAGCCCGCTGCAGGGCAGTTGCAGGTCTGGATGAAACCCGCCGCGAGGCGGGTTTTTTCATGGGCGCGTCTTGCCGCGCTTGACCAGCTCGCCCACGACCAGCACCGCGCCCAGCACCAGTGCGAACCAGCCGACCAGATAGGCCCCGGCGACCATCTCGAACCAGCGCGTGCCCTGCAGGAAGCGCGGCGCCAGCAGCACGACGGCGCCGATCACCATGCAGAGAATGCCGCGTTCGAGCGTGCGGAGTTGTCGTTTGGGTTGCGCCATGGGTTCTTCGTTCTGGGGGAGTGGAATCAGTGCGTCATTGTCCCGCGCATCGCGGCCGGATGGCCCTGCAGCGGGAACGACCGGCCGGTGGGCACCAGCGTGTCGCCGTCGAGCCGAAGGATCGTGATGTCCTGGTCGATGAAGTTGCCCACGTACAGGTACTTGCCGTCGGCGCTCCACACCGCGCCCTCGGGCAGGCCGCGCACCACCACCTCGTTGGCGCGCGTGACCTTCTTGCCGTCGATCTTCAGCAGCACCACCGAGCCGTTGCGGTTGTAGAAGTAGGCGTTCTTCGCCGCATTGCTGCCGCGCAATATCACCGCCACCGCATGCCGCCCGGTCGGGCTCACGGCCAGGCCTTCGGGGCCGTCGCCGACCACCACCTTGTCGACCACGCGCGGCGGCGCGGCTTCCATGTCGATCACGCTCACGGTGTCGACCTGGCCGTCGGACGCACCCGAGTTGCCGTTGTCGGCCGTCAGCGCCAGCTTGCCGTCGGGCGTCACGTCCACGTTGTAGGGCCAGAGGCCCGCCGCGAGATCGACCTTGTTGTAGCTGACCTTCTCGCCGTTCACCTCGAGCAGCGCGATCTTGTGACTCGGAAACTTGGCGGCCAGCGCGCGCCTGCCGTCGGGCGTGAAGCGCACGTGCGCCACCGAGTCGCCCATGGCCACCGTGTCGATCGGCGTGACCTTCTTGCCCGCGATGCGCAGCACGCTCACCGAGTTGTCGGCGCGGTTGGCCACCAGCGCCAGCGTGCCCGCGCGGTTGATCGACAGGCCCGAGGGCTGCTTGCCGACCTGCAGCGTGTCGAGCAGGCTGGGCGGCGTGGTGGTCAGGTCGATCACGAACAGGCGGTTGTCGGGCACCTGCTTGCGCACGCCGTTCTCCTCGACCACGTTGAGCGAATTGGCGACCAGTGCCAGCGTTTCGCCGGGTGTGATCGCCAGGTTGGTCGGCGGGCCGGCGATGGTGTTGTCCAGCTGCAGCGTGCCCAGCACCCTGGGTGCCAGCGGGTCGGTGCCGATGTCGAGCACCTGCACCGTGTCGCGCCCCATGGGGCCGAGGATGACGGCGCCGGCGTCGTTCCACGACTGCTTCTCATCGTTGGCCACCAGCATCAGCTGGCGCTGCGGCACGGTGGGGGTCATGGACGTGCAGGCCGCGAGCGAGGCCACGGCGGCCAGGGCAAGGGCCGCGAGTGCGGCGGGGCGGAAGTTCATCATGGCGTCTGTCTCCGGTGTTGTTGTGTGCGCGCATGGTAGCGAACGGCGGTCGGCACAATCCGTCGACCCAACCGCCGAGAGAAGACCACCCATGACCATCGAGATACCGAAGGAAGCACGACAGCAGGCCATCGCGTCCATCGAACGCTACTTCCGCGAGAACATGGAAGAGCCGATCGGCAACATCGCGGCGGGCGCGCTGCTCGGATTCTTCCTCGAAGAGGTCGGCCCGCTGGTCTACAACAAGGCCGTGGCCGAAGTGCAGGAGCGCCTGCAGTCGCGCATTTCCGAAATCGACCTCGAGGTGCACGAGGACGAGTTCCAGTACTGGCGCAAGTTCGACAGGCAGAAGAAGGGCAGGCAGGCGTAGCGCCCGCGCATCGCCGTGCATTCAAAAGTGCTTCAAAACGTTGCAGAATTCGCAGCCATGCACCTCCACCGCACGCTCCTTCGCCCCGCGCTTTCTCCCATGCTGCGCGCCCTTGCCGTCCTGCCCTTCGTGTGTGCCGCCTCGATGGCCGCCGCGCAGCAGGACCCCGCCGGCTTTCCGCTCGACTCCGTGGGCTACCTCAACGAGGAACTGCCCCGCATGGAGGCCGCCATCGCCGCGAAGGACCGCAGCTTCTTCCATGGCGCGATGGTCCGCACGGTGCAGTTCTCGGAGCGCTGGGGCTTCAAGGTCACGGCCAACCCCGACCTCGCGGCCTACCCGATGTGCACGGCCGCCGTCATGGACTACGCTGTGGTCGGCATGTGCAGGCTGACCCCGTCCGACGAATGCGAACCCGGGCTGGCTTCGCGCTTCGAGGCCAACGTGCAGCGCTGCCGCGAGGTGGCGGCCAAAAAATAGCAACAGAGACACACCATGGACTACGCCCGCTACCAGACCCTTGTCATCACGCGCCGCGGCGCCAACGGCACGGTGCTCGACATCCAGATGCGGGCGGCCAACGGCAAGTTGCCCACGGCGGGCCATGACGGACACCGCGAGCTGGCCGAGATCTGGCGCGACGTGTCGGCCGACGGCACGGTGCGATGCGCCGTGCTGCGCGGCGAGGGCCTGGGTTTTTCGGGCGGCGGCGACCTCGCCATGGTGCAGGACATGACCACCGACGACGCGGTGCGCCAGCGCGTGTGGAAAGAGGCACGCGACCTCGTCTACAACCTCATCAACTGCGACAAGCCCATCGTGAGCGCCATGCACGGCCCGGCCGTGGGTGCAGGGCTGGTGGCGGGCCTGCTGGCCGACATTTCCATTGCCGCGAAGAACGCGAAGATCGTTGACGGCCACACGCGCCTGGGCGTGGCGGCGGGCGACCATGCCGCCATCGTGTGGCCGCTGCTGTGCGGCATGGCCAAGGCCAAGTACCACCTGCTGCTGTGCGAGCCTGTGAGCGGCGAGGAGGCCGAGCGCATCGGGCTGGTGTCGCTTGCGGTGGACGAGGCCGACCTGCTGCCGCGTGCCTACGAGGTGGCCGACCGGCTCGCCGCCGGCAGCCAGAGCGCGATTCGCCTGACCAAGTACGCGCTGAACAACTGGCTGCGCCAGGCCGGTCCGACCTTCGACGCCTCGCTGGCGCTCGAGTTCATGGGCTTCGCGGGTGCCGACGTGCGCGAGGGCGTGGCCTCGCTGCGCGAACGGCGCGCGCCGAACTTCGGCTGACCGGCCCTGGCTTCGCCAGGGACACCGCGGAACCGGCGTTGCCGGACCGCTGGTGTCGCCCCCTGCAAGGGGCTTAGCTCGATTTGAGGCCCTGCAGCGTTTGCAGGAGCACGACGCGCGTCTGCCCGAGCACCATGCCCTTCCATTCCTCGTTGTCGCAATAGAACGCGTCGCGCAGCTGCGCGCGGATCTCGCGCTGCTGCGACGCCGGTGCGTCGGGGTGGCGGCGCAGCCAGGTGTCCGCGCGCAGGCGAACCAGCACTTCCAGGTCGGGCAGGGTACCGAACTCCAGGCCCATCGGCGCAATGCGTGCGTTCGGGCATTCGTCGTACGCGGTCGAGATGACCGGGCCCGAGACGTCGGCCGAGGCCGAGTTGCCGGCGAACGGCGCGAACACGTCGGCGCCCCACCATGCGTGCGCCAGCGCCAGGTCTTCGGGCGTGTTGCGGCCGGGGTAGATCTTCTCGCCGTGGCCGTAGGGGCCCAGGCCGGTGTGCACGTCGATCCAGCCCAGGTGCGTGGCCGACGCGGCGTACTTGCGCAGGATCGCGCGGATGGTCTTGTTGCTCCATGAGGGCGCGGTGCCGCCGTAGAACAGGCCGTCGGGCGAGGTGTACTGGCCCTTGGTGACGGCCGCGCGGAAGGCGGTCATGCCGTGCTGGCCGATGTAGGCGGCCACGGCCGCGTCGTCGGCGGGCGTCGGCGGCCAGGTGTCGGGCAGCACCAGCGGTTCGACGTCGGCGTAGGCCGCGTTCTCCGGCAGCGGCGCGTTGAAGTCGATGTGGTTGCGGTTCAGGTCGATGTTGTCCTCGTTCGTGCGGTGCAGGTGCGAGAAGCCGTGCGGGTTCACCGCATGCACCAGCAGCAGCGCCACGCCGGCCTGCTGCAGCCGCGCGAGCAGGTCGGCATCGTTGAGCGTGGCCACCTGCGTGCCCGAGCCGCAGAAGCCTTCGGGGCCGTGCGTGCCCGAGGTGACGAGCAGGATCTTCTTCGCATCGATGGCGCCGATCAGCGCCACGTCGGTGGCGAGCTCTTCGCCGAGCGCGCCGCGGTGCGCCGGGTGCACGAAGGACTCGACGGCCGCGCCGCGCTGGGCGGCAGCCTCGAGGAACTTGGTGCGGGCTTCGACGTACGTGCCCGAGAAATACCGCGTGGCGGCGCTGCGTTGTGTCGGCATGGCGTGGGGTTCCTGTGCTTTGAATGTCTTGGAGACGAAGATGAAGAAGGTGAAGGGGGTCAGCCCGCGGCGTGTGCGCCCGCGGCGTCGATGTCGCGGCCCGTATGGTCGCGCAGCCAGAGCAGGCCCAGCAGCGAGACCACCGTCATCGCCACCAGGTACCAGGCCGGCGCCAGCTTGCTGCCCGTGGCGTTCAGCAGCCAGGTGCTGATGAAGGGGGCGAAGCCGCCGAACAGGGCCACGCCCACGCTGTACACCAGCGACATGCCGCTCGCGCGCACCGCCTTCGGGAACATCTCGGGCAGCATCGTGATGCCGGGCACCGTCTGTACCACCAGGCCGAGGCTGAACACCCCCAGCACCACGAACAGCACCGTCGGCGTGGGCGAGGCGTTGAGCCACAGGAAGCCCGGGTAGATGAGGACGGCCAGCGCAATGCGGCTCCACAGGATGAGCGGCTTGCGGCCCACCTTGTCCGACAGCTTGCCCACGAAAGGGGCGAACGCGAACGAGATCAGGCCCGTGAGCGCGGCGCCGAACAGCGCCACCGACGGCGTGAACCCGAGCTCGCGCACCGCATAGGTGGGCATGTAGAAGGTCACCACATACGCGGCCGTGGTGCCGCCCACCAGCGAAAGAACGGCGGCCAGCACCGTCTTGCCGTGCTGCGTGCAGACGATCTTCAGGCTGCTCTCGCGCGGTGCGGCGGCCTGTTCGGGCGAGATGTGCAGCGACTCTTCCAGGTGGCGGCGGATGTACATGCCCACGGGCGCGATCAGCATGCCCAGGACGAACGGCACGCGCCAGCCCCAGCTGAGCATGGCTTCCGGCGAGAGCGACGTCGTCAGCACGCCCACCACCACGGCGCCCATCAGCACGCCCAGGCCCTGGCTGGCGAACTGCCAGCTCGCCATGTAGCCGCGGTTGGACGGCGTGGCGTGCTCGACCAGCAGCGTGGTGGACGCACCCACTTCACCGCCGGCCGAGAAGCCCTGGATCAGCCGCGCCAGCACGATGATGAGGGGCGCCGCCACGCCGATGGCCGCGTAGGTGGGCGTGAAGGCGATCAGCGCGCAGCCCAGCGCCATCAGGAAGATGGTGAGCGTCATGGCCTTCTTGCGGCCGGCGCGGTCGGCGTAGGCGCCGATGACGATGCCGCCCAGCGGCCGCATGATGAAGCCCACGCCGAAGCTCGCCACCGTCAGCAGCAGCTGGCCGTACGAGTTGAAGGTCGGGAAGAACAGCTTGCCGATCACCAGGGCGAGAAAACCGTAGACGGTGAAGTCGAAGAACTCCAGCCCGTTGCCGATCGTGGTGGCCACGATGGTCTGGCGCCTGCGCGCGGGGGACGAAGGCGAGGGCCGGCTGCTTGGGATGCTCATGTCACTCCAGTGGGATTGCTGTTCGAGGTGTTGTGGGTCGAAGGTATGCCTCGACCGCGCCGGATGCTAGAGACTCGGTGCTGTCATGAAAAGACAATAATTGGGGCGGAAAGATAACTTTTGGTTGTCATGGTTGAAACCCTATGGCCCCGCCAGAACGCGCCAACACCCGATGAAACCCAACCAGTTGCACGCCTTCGTGGCGGTGGTCGAGCAGATGAGCATTCGCGCCGCGGCCCGCGTGCTGGGCATTTCGCAGCCGGCCGTGACAAAGATCGTGCGCGAGCTGGAGCGCGAGGTGGGCGCCCCGCTGGTGGAGCGCAGCGTGAAGGGCGTGCGCCTCACCGAGTTCGGCCAGGCCTTCGCGCCGCGCGCGCGGCTGCTGCTGGCCGACATGCAGCGCGCCCGCGACGAGATTGCGCAGATCCGCGACGGCGCCACCGGTTCGGTGTCGATGGCGGTGAGCGCCTCGTTCGCGCTCACCGTGCTGCCCGCCGCGTTCAAGGACTTCCACACGCGCCTGCCCGCGGTCGACGTGCAGTTCAGCGAGGCGGTGCTGCCGTGGATGCTGGCGCGCCTGCGCGACGGCTACCTCGACTTTGCCGTCGCGCACGTGGTGCCGGGCACGCTCGATCCGCAGTTCGAGGCGCTGGAGCTGTTTCCGGTGCAGCTGGTGGTGGGCATGCGCAACCGCCACCCGCTGCGTGCGGCGCGCTCGCTGCTCGAGCTTTACGCGGCCGAGTGGATCCTGCCGGGCGACGACCATCGCGGGCGCGAGTCGGTGGCGCCGCTGTTCACGCCGCTGGGGCTGCCGCCGCCCTCGCGCGTCATCCAGGGCCAGTCGGTCACGGTGGCGCTGGGCCTGGTGGGGCACATGGACCTGATCGGGCTGTTCGTCGAGCCACTGGTCAAGCTCACGTTCAAGCGGCACGGCATCCGCCGCGTCGACATCGAGGAACAGCTGCCGATGCTCAACGTGTGCGTGGTGCGCCGGCGCGGGCAGCTGACGACGCCGGCGGCGCAGCACTTCATCGAGTGCATCCAGCGTGCGTCGGCGGTGGCGATGGGCGCCTGACGGGCGTTCAGGCCGGTGGAAAAGCGACGCCGGCCTCGCCGCTGTTCCAGGGCGCGTGCTTGTGCATGGCGCGCGCGAACAGGTCGGATGCGGTCCAGTTCGCCAGCCACGCCTGCAGATGGGGCCAGGGTTGGGCGTCGAACCACGCGGCATCGACCATCGCGAACTGGCGCACGAAAGGCATCAGGGCCGCATCGGCGAGCGTGGCGTGGGCGCCGGCCAGGTGTTGCGAGGCCGAGAGCCTCGCTTCCAGGCTGCGCAGGAACTGCGCGCCGCGCTCGCGTGCCGGCTCACCGCCGTCGGCGTGGCGCTGCGGGTACTTGTAGCGGTCGAGCTGGGGCTTGAAGTCGTCGTCGCAGGCCGCCACCAGGGCCAGCATGTCTTCGAGCGTGCCGGCCTGCGGCTGCAGCCAGCGCTGCGGATCGTCGCGCCGCAGCGCCCACAGCATCACGTCGAGGCTCTGCTCGAGCACCGGGCCTTCGGGCGTCACCAGCACCGGCACCGTGCCCTTGGGCGACGCCGCGAGCATCTCGGCCGGCTTGTTCTTCAGCGTCACCTCGCGCAGTTCGCAAGGCTGGCCGCCGGCCACCAGCGCGAGCCGGGCGCGCATCGCATAGGGGCAACGGCGGAACGAGTAGAGAACGGGGAGGGCGGTGGGCATTCGGGGAGGGCGGGGGAAGGGCGCGGGAGGTGCGGCAGGCGGAGCCGCCGATTTTCGGCCACGGCGGCGTGCTCGCGGACGGGCGGGTTTTTCCACACAATCGGCGCCATGGGTGAACGCCTCTTTCTGCGCCTCGACGACGACCCGCTGCACGGGCCGGAGTCGAGCGTGCCCGCCGGCACGCTGTGCGCGTTTCCCGTGGGCGCCGCGCTGCGCGGCCATGTCTCTCACATCCTGCGGTACCGCGAGAGCTTCGCCGAAGGCTGCGAGGTGCGCGAGCGCGTGCTGCCCGACGGCGCGGTGCGGCTGGTCTTCAACTTCGGCGATGCGCCGTCCGCCGACGGCGGCCAGGGGCAGGCGGTGGAGGCCATCGGCGCGTCGGCGGCGCCGGTCGTGGTGCGCATGCGCCGCCAGGTCGACGGGCTCTCGGTCACCTTGCACCCCGGCGCCGCGGCGGCGCTGCTCGGGGTGCCGGCCGGCGAGATCGGCGCAAGTGCCGTGCACCTCGATGCGTTGTGGCGCGGCGAAGGCGCGCTGCTGCTGGCGCGCATGGCCGATGCGCCCGGCGATGCGGAACGCATCGCCTTGCTGCACACGGCCCTGCTGCGCCGCCTCCATGGCGGCGAGTCCACCGCAAGAGGAGGCGGCACCGGCCATGCCGTCGCCATGCACGCGGCCCGCCGCATCGCCGCCGCCGGCGGACGCGAGCCGCTGCGCGACGTGGCTGCCGCCGTGGGCGTTGGCGAGCGGCGCCTGCAGCAACTGTTCCATGCCCACGTCGGCCTGACGCCGCGCGCATGGCGCAGGCTGGCGCGCATGCACGGCTGCCTGCGCGCGCTGCGCGCGCTGCGCGCGCAACCTTCGCCGGGCTGGGCAGCGCTGGCGCTCGATGGTGGCTTCTACGACCAGTCGCACCTGGTCAACGAGTTCCGCGCCCTGTGCGGCGTCACGCCGACCGAGTTTCTCGGCCGCGCCATTGCGGGTTCTTCCAAGACGGCGGGCTGAGGGCGCTCTATCTTCGGCCGCTTCAAGCCAACGCAGATCGAAGGAACCATGAACAGGATTCACGAAGAGAACGCCTACCGTCCATTGAAAGACTGCGTGGCCGTGGTCACGGGCGCAAGCCGGGGGGCGGGGCGCGGCATTGCGCTGGAGCTGGGCGCGGCGGGCGCCACCGTGTACGTCACCGGCCGCAGCACGCGCGATCGGCCCGCCGGCACCTACGCCCAGCTGCTGGCACTGTCCGGCATGGCGTCGGTGCCGGGGAGCATCGACGACACCGCCGACGAGGTCACGCGCCAGGGCGGGCGCGGCATCGCGGTGCCATGCGACCACACGAACGAAGAAGACGTGGCGGCGCTGTTCGCCCGCGTGGCGCGCGAGGCCGGCCGGCTCGACCTGCTGGTGAACAACGCCTGGGGCGGCCACGAGAGCTTCGACGGCGTGTTCGACGCGCCGTTCTGGGAGCACCCGCTCGCGCACTGGGACGCCATGTTCGAGCGTGGCGTGCGCAACCACCTGCTCGCCAGCCGCTGCGCCGCGCCCCTGCTGGTGCGGCAGAAGAAGGGGCTCGTGGTGACCACCACCTTCTGGGACCGCGACCGCTACCTGCGCGGCAACCTGTTCTACGACCTCGCGAAGGCCTCGATGACGCGCCTGGCCTTCGGCATGGCGCAGGACTTCAGGCCCCACGGCGTGGCCTCGGTCGCCGTGTCGCCGGGCTGGATGCGCACCGAGTTCGTGCTGGCCGGACACAACACCGACGAGGCGCACTGGCAGGAGCGGCCCGCGCTGGCGCGCACCGAGTCGCCGCGCTACCTGGGGCGCGCCGTGGCGGCGCTGGCGGGCGACGCGAAGGTGATGGACAAGAGCGGGGAAGTGCTGCGCGTGGCCGACCTGGCGCTGGCCTATGGGTTCACCGACATCGACGGCAGGCAGGTGGCCGCGTTCGAGATGTAGCCGGCGGCACCGCTGGCATCGGCGGGTAGGACAAATTCGCCCTCGACTGGGGAAAATCGCGTACCGCCGCGGGCGCGCGCGGGATCACCATGTGCACAGGTTCAAAGTAATCCGCAACCCGAACCTTCACACCAGGAGGTGACCCGCCATGCCTGCCCCAGCCGCAATTGCCGCACCGGCGTCCGCCAGCCAGCTCGCCCGGTCCAACCCCGTCCGGTTTCCCAACGAAAGCGTGGCCTACCGAAAGGCGCGCATGGATCTGCTGGCCGAGGAAATCGACCTGCGCCGGCGCATCGAGCACGTCGCGCAGATGCGCCGCGCGCTGCCGCCCGGCGGGGTCGTGCCGGAAGACTACGTGTTCCAGGGCGTCGACGGGCCGGTGCCGATGTCCGGCCTCTTCGGCCAGCACGGCACCCTCATCACCTACAACTGGATGTTCGGCCCGAAGCGCGAGCGGCCGTGCCCCATGTGCACGTCGTTGCTGAGCGCGTTCGACGGCGAAATGCCCGACCTTCTGCAGCGCGTGGCGTTCGCGGTGATCGCCACGTCGCCGGTCGAGCGGATGACCGCCTTTGCCAGGGAGCGCGGCTGGCGCTACCTGCCGCTCTACTCGTCGCAGGGCAACAGCTTCAACGCCGACTACGCCGGGGAGACGCCCGACAGCGGCGACCTTCCGGCCTTCAACGTGTTCCGGCGCGACGGCGACACCCTGCGGCATTTCTGGGCCGCCGAAATGGGCCCGGGCACGGCCGACCCGGGGCAGGACCCGCGCGGCGCGCCCGACCCGATGCCGATCTGGAACCTGCTCGACATGACGCCCGAGGGCCGGGGCTCGGACTGGTATCCCAAGCTGAGCTATTGAGACGCCGCCTGTTTTAAACGCAACCGTGTTGCGTATGCTTCCTATAATGCAATCCTGTTGCATATATGGAGCCTGTTCCCATGGCCGATCGCCTCCCCGTCACCGTGCTCTCCGGCTTTCTAGGCGCGGGCAAGACCACGCTGCTGAACCACATCCTCCACAACCGCGAGGGCCGCCGCGTGGCGGTCATCGTCAACGACATGAGCGAGGTCAACATCGACGCCGCGCTGGTGCGCGACGGCGGCGCCAAGCTCTCGCGCACCGAGGAGAAGCTGGTCGAGATGAGCAACGGCTGCATCTGCTGCACGCTGCGCGAAGACCTGCTGCTGGAGGTGAGGCGCCTGGCGAAGGAGGGGCGCTTCGACCAGCTGGTGATCGAGTCCACCGGCATCTCCGAGCCGCTGCCCGTGGCCGAGACCTTCACCTTCGCCGGCGAAGACGGCAAGAGCCTGGCCGACGTGGCGCGGCTGGACACCATGGTGACGGTGGTCGACGCCTTCAACTTCCTGCGCGACTACGGCTCGGCCGACAGCCTGGGCCAGCGCGGCCAGTCGCTGGGCGACGAGGACACGCGCACGGTGGTCGACCTGCTGATCGAGCAGATCGAGTTCTGCGACGTGCTGGTGGTGAACAAGACCGACCTCGTCACGCCCGGGGAGCGCGAGCGGTTGATGGCCATCCTGCGCAGCCTGAACCCGCGCGCGCGCATCGAGCTCGCGGCGTTCGGCCGCGTGGCGCTCGACCGCGTGCTCGACACCGGCCTGTTCGACTTCGAGCAGGCCGAGCAGGCGCCCGGCTGGCTGGCCGAGCTGCGCGGCGAGCATGTGCCCGAGAGCGAGGCCTACGGCATTCGCAGCTTCGTGTACCGCTCGCGGCTGCCGTTCCACCCGATGCGCTTCTGGAAGCTGGTGCAAAGCGAGTGGGAGGGCGTGGTGCGCTCCAAGGGCTTCTTCTGGCTTGCGAGCCGCGCCACGCGCGCGGGCACGTGGTCGCAGGCCGGCGGCGCCTGCCGCTACGGCGCGGCGGGCTTCTGGTGGGCGGCGGTGCCGCGCGAGCACTGGCCGACCGATGCCGATGCGCTCGAACTCATCCAGAAGAACTGGGACCCGGGCACGGGCGACGCGCGGCAGGAGCTGGTGCTGATCGGCATCGGCATGGACGAGGCCGCGCTGCGTGCGCGGCTGGACGCCTGCCTGCTGACGGAGAACGAGATGCGCTTCGGCGCCTCGTGGTGGCAGAACTTTCCGGACCCGTTCCCTTCCTGGAACGTGTGAACAGGCGCTAGCGGGAACACTCGCCGCAGGTGCCGTGCAGCGTGAGCGCCGTGTGCCGGGTGTCGATGCCCTGCTTGCGCAGTGCCTTGCCGAGCCGCCCCATCACCTTCGGCAGTTCCGGGTCTGACGGCAGCGCCAGCACCTTGTGGCAGTGGTTGCATTCGAAGGTGTTGCCCGACGCGGCGTCCACGTGGCGCGAGAAACGGTTGACCCGGTCGGCGCCCACGCGGCGGTCGCACAGGCCGGCCTCGACCAGCCGGTCGAGCACGCGGTAGACCGTTACGCGGTCGGGCGCCTCGCCGGTGGCGGTGGTGTAGGCCGAGGCCACGTCCTCATGGGTCAGCGGCTGCGAGCTGTGTTCGAGCAGTTCGAGCACCGTCTGCGCGGCGCGCGTCACGCGCAGGCCGCTGTCGCGCAGCAGCGCTTCGCTGTCGAACGGGGCGGCGGCCAGGGGGGACTTCGGGTGCGGGGTGGAGGTCTTCATGCGAAACGCCATTGTGTTGCATCCGGGGTCCCCGTGTCCGGCGCGGGGACGCGGGCCGGCCCTGCATATGCCCGAATGCACCTAAGCATCTGACGAATGGGTCGTTCGCTTGCGGGCCGCGGCGCGACAGAATCGCGCGCTTTGTCTCCTGCAACCGAAAGTTCTCCATGCGACCCCATTCCCCGCTGAAGCTGCTGAAACCGGTCCTGGCGCTGTGGGCCGGCGTGTCGCTGGCTGTGCTGGGCTTTGCCGCGCAGGCCCAGACCGCGCCGGCCTTTCCGTCCAAGCCCGTGCACATCACGGTGGCGAACACGCCCGGCAGCTCGCCCGACGTGCTCGCGCGCCTGCTGGGGCAGCGCCTGTCGGAGCAATGGAAGCAGCCGGTGGTGGTCGACAACCGCGCCGGCGCGGCCGGCATCCTGGCGGCCGACGGGCTGGCCAAGGCGCAGCCCGACGGCTATTCGCTCCTGGTGGGCGCGGACGGCCCGATCACCATCCTCCCCAACATCCAGTCCGGCCTGCCGTACGACGCGCGGCGCGACCTGGTGCCGGTGGTGTCGCTCGGGCAGATCGACTTCGTGCTGGTCGCCAACCCGAAGACCGGCTTTCGCACCGTGGCCGACTTCGTGCGCGCGGCCAAGGCGCACCCGGGGCGCATCAACTACGCCTCGGCCGGCAACGGCAGTCCGCAGCAGCTCAGCATGGAGCTGCTCAAGCAGAAGGCGGGCATCTATGTCACCCACATCCCGTACCGCGGCGGTCCGCTGGGCATGCAGGACGTGATCGGCGGGCAGGTCGACGTGATGTTCATCGCCGTGGGCCCCGCGTTGCCGCACATCCGCAGCGGCCGGCTGGTGGCGCTGGGCACCAGCGGCGAAAAGCGCCATGCGCTGTTGCCCGAGGTGCCCACCGTGGCCGACACCTACAAGGGCTACCGCTCGGGCACGTGGTTCGGCCTGTTTGCGCCGGCGCGCACGCCTCAGCCGGTGATCGATGCGATTGCGGCCGATACGGGGCGCATCGTGCAGGCGCCGGCCCTGCGCACCGAACTCGCGGCGCAAGGCATCGAGGCCACGGGGTATCCGCAGCGCCAGTTCCAGACGCTCGTGTCGGCCGAGTACGAGCGCTATGCGCAGATCGTGAAGGCGGTCGGCATCAAGGCCGAGTAACGCGGCGTCATTTCAGGGATTTGGCCAGCACCTTGGCAAAGGTCTCCACGTCGCCGTCGCGGCACACCTCGGCGGCCAGCGGGGCGTGGCCCTGCGCCACGGCCGCCAGCGCCATCGCCTTCTTCGGGCACAGGCCCAGGCAGCTGCACTGCACCACGCGCAGGCGCACAGGCATGTGCGACAGGCCGTGCTTGAGTTCCTTGCGCACCTGCCGGGCTGTGAGCTTCGTGGGGCCGTCCTTTCGTTCTTCGCATTCGCCGCACACGAGCACGACGCCGGCCAGCTTGGTCTCGACCATGGGGGGAGATTGGCTCACGTGGATTTCCTTGGTGTCTTTGCCCACGATGTTGAGCGCGGCGGCACGGTGTGCAAGTCAGCCAACCCGCCGTTTCCATGCCCCCGGTCGCGCTCTGGCAGGCCCCGGATGCGCTAAGGTGCGGCCATCCGCTTTCTGAACACCTTCGCCTGATCATGTCCCGTCCCCCCATCGAGATCGAAACCGCCCCCCATCCCACCGCCACGGTGATCGTCATGCACGGCCTGGGCGCCGACGGCAACGACTTCGTGTCCCTGGTCAACGAGCTCGACCTGTCGGGCGTGGGCCCGGTGCGCTTCGTGTTCCCGAACGCGCCGGTCATTCCGGTGACCATCAACGGCGGCTACCAGATGCCCGCCTGGTACGACATTGCCGCGCCCGACCTGTCGAGCCAGGAAGACGAGGCCGGCCTGCGCCGTTCGCAGGCCGCCATCGAGGCGCTCATCGCCGGCGAGAAGGCCCGCGGCATCGCCGCCGAACGCATCGTGGTGGCCGGCTTTTCGCAAGGCTGCGCGATGGCGCTCATGACCGGCCTGCGCCACACCGAGCGCCTGGCCGGCATCGTCGGCCTCTCGGGTTATCTGCCCATTGCCGCCACCACGGCAGCCGAGCGCCATGCGGCCAACCACGAGACGCCTGTGTTCCTTGCCCATGGCCGCCAGGACCCGGTGGTGCCCCTGGCCGCTGCCTTGCGCTCGCGCGATGCGCTGGCCGCGCTGGGCCACACGGTGGAGTGGCATGAATACACCATGGCGCATTCGGTCTGCATGGAGGAAATTGCCGACCTGAACCGCTTCCTGCTGCGCGTGCTCGGCTGAACTCGGCGGGGCGCCGCAACCCGACGTGTCGGCCAGCCGCGCCATGGCCGGTATTTCACAAGCCGTTCGAGGCGCCAACGGGCGTTTTTCTTATGTGTGTAGCTATCAAAAACATAGCGCTTGACAGGCTGGCAAAGGCCGGGATTCCCTGCGCAAGCAACGCCCGCGCGCCCGTGCTACCTTCCAGCCCCTCAGAAGATTGATGGGTCATAACAATATGAGCAACAGATTGCAGGAGAGGTTGGGTGCACTTTCGGCCGCGCGCCTCCAGGCCATGCGACGCGGCATCGAGAAGGAAAGCCTGCGCGCGCTCCCCGACGGCAAGCTCGCGCTCACGCCGCACCCCGAGGCCTTGGGCTCCGCGCTCACGCATCCGCACATCACGACCGACTTCAGCGAATCGCAGCTCGAGCTCATCACCGGCGTCCACGCCAACGTCGACGCGGCCCTGCAAGAGCTCACCCGGGTGCACCAGTTCACCTACCGCGTGCTCGACACGCTGGGCGACGAGCGCCTGTGGGTCTCCAGCATGCCCTGCGGCCTGCCTACCGACGAGACCATTCCCATCGGGCGCTACGGCTCCTCGAACGTGGGCCGCGCCAAGAGCGTCTACCGCATGGGCCTGAGCCACCGCTATGGCCGCCGCATGCAGACCATCTCGGGCATTCACTACAACTGGTCGCTGCCCGACGTGTCGAGCGAGCAGTACTTCGCGCTGATCCGCAATTTCCGCCGCCACGCCTTCCTGCTGCTGTACCTGTTCGGCGCCTCGCCGGCGCTGTGTTCGAGCTTCGTGGCGGGCCGCCCGCACGAACTGCAGCCGCTGGGCGACGGCAGCATGTTCATGCCGCATGGCACCTCGCTGCGCATGGGCCGGCTGGGCTACCAGAGCGACGCGCAGGCCTCGCTGGCCGTGAGCTACAACAGCCTGGACGGCTACGGCGCCTCGCTGCAGGACGCGCTCACGCGGCCCTGGCCGGCCTACGAGGCCATCGGCATCCGCAACTTGGGCGGCGACTACAACCAGCTGGGCACCAGCCTGCTGCAGATCGAGAACGAGTTCTACGGCACCATCCGCCCCAAGCGCGTGATCCACCCTGGCGAGCGGCCGCTGCACGCGCTGCGCGAACGCGGCGTGGAGTACGTCGAAGTGCGCCTGATGGACCTCGACCCGTTCGAGACCGTCGGCATCAATGCGCAGACCATGCGCTTCATCGACGTGTTCCTGCTGCACTGCCTGCTGAGCGACAGCGCCGACGACACCCCGCAGGAGATTGCCGAGCTCGCGCACAACCAGCACCTCACGGCCGCGCGCGGCCGCGAACCGGGCCTGCAGTTGCAGCGCGAGGGGCGTGAAGTGTCGCTGGCCGACTGGGGCGCGGAGCTGGTCGAACAGTGCCTGCCCATTGCGGTGGCGCTGGACGCGGCGCAGGGCGGCGGCACGCTGCACGCCGACGCGGTGCATGCCGCGCGGGCCGCGCTGCGCAACCCCGACAGCCTGCCCTCGGCGCGCGTGCTCGCGGCCATCGAGAACGCGCACGGCAATTCCTTCGTCGGGTTCGTGCGCGCCCAGTCCGAGCAGACCCGCACGCAGCTGCTGGACCTGCCGTTCCCGGCGGCGCTGCAAGCCGAGTTCGAGCAGATGACCGCCGAGTCGATCCAGGCGCAGAAGCGCATCGAGGCGGCAGACACCATGCCCTTCGAAATCTACCGCGAGCAGTACGTCTCGCCCGCGCGCCTGGGCATGGCGCGCAACCGCGTGGCGCTCGCCGCCTAGCACTTTCGTCCTGCCTTTCGCCTCGCGCCCCTTCGCATGACGACAGGGGCGGTGGCGGATGGCCTACAGGCATTGGCCCGCATCGCCCACCGCGCGCATCCGTTGCGCAGCGACGATGGCTGCCATGACATTCAACGCCTACCTCGTCGAAGACAGTCCGGTAATCAGGGAGAACCTGGTGGGCTTTCTCGAAGACGTGGCGGACGCGCATGTCGTGGCGTCGGCCAGCACGGAGGAAGAAGCCGTCACCTGGCTGCGGCTTCATGCCGACGACTGGGACCTCACCATCGTCGACCTGTTCCTCCGGCGCGGCAACGGCCTGGGCGTGATCCGCGCCTGCCGCAACCGCGCGCCGCACCAGAAGGTGGTCGTGCTGAGCAACTACGCCACCGCCGACATGCGGGCGCGCTCGCAGCAGTTGGGCGCGGATGCCTTCTTCGACAAGTCGGCCGAACTCGACCAGCTGGTGGCGTACTGCGAGCAGGTGCGCTCGGCCCGCCATTGACCGGCGGATGAACGCACAGGCCTGACGCCGGGGTGACTTGTCTTCTGCGCGGGGGACTGCGCGCGGTTGCTTTTCTGGGTTAAAACGCCACGCTGCCGCCCCGGGCGGCGACGAAACAACGGCAACTCCCCAGGAAAGCGACACAGAGACATGAGCAGCAACAACATCGACTTCAAGGGCCGCGTGGCCATCGTGACCGGCGCGGGCGGCGGCCTGGGCCGCCAGCATGCGCTGGCCCTGGCCGCGCGCGGCGCCAAGGTGGTGGTCAACGACCTGGGCGGTGCGCGCGACGGCTCCGGCGGCTCGGTGAGCGCCGCGCAGGCGGTGGTCGACGAGATCAAGGCGGCGGGCGGCGAGGCCATTGCCAATGGCGCTTCCGTCACCGATTTCGAAGCGGTGCAGGCCATGGTCAAGCAGGCGGTCGACGCCTGGGGCCGCGTGGACATCCTCGTCAACAACGCAGGCATCCTGCGCGACAAGAGCTTCGCCAAGATGGAGCTGGACGACTTCAGGCTGGTGGTCGACGTGCACCTGATGGGCGCGGTGAACTGCACCAAGGCCGTCTGGGCGCTCATGAACGAGCAGAAGTACGGCCGCATCGTGATGACCACGTCGTCGTCTGGCCTGTACGGCAACTTCGGCCAGAGCAACTACGGCGCAGCCAAGCTCGCGCTGGTGGGGCTGATGCAGACGCTGAGCATCGAAGGCGCGAAGAACGACATCCGCGTGAACTGCCTGGCGCCCACCGCCGCCACGCGCATGACCGAAGGCCTGATGCCGCAGGAAGTGCTGGACGCGCTCAAGCCCGAAGCCGTGGTGCCCGCGATGCTGGTGCTTGCCGCGCAGGACGCGCCCAACCGCACCATCCTGTGCGCGGGCGCCGGCACCTTCGAGGCCGCGCACATCACGATGACGCAGGGCGCCTGGGTGGGCATCGGCCCCGACGCGCCCGAACAACTGGCCGCGCGGCTGGCCGAAGTGACCTCTCGCGAAGGTGAAGTCGTGCCGCAGAGCGGTGCGGCGCAGGGCACCAACGAGGTCGGCAAGGCGATGGCGAACGCCAAGCGGGGCTGAGCCGCCAGACCGGTGGCCGGGCCCTGGGCCTCCCCGGTGCGAGGACCGGGGAGGGCCGTGGAGAGGTGCTTATTCCGCGATGAAGCTCGGGTCCGTGCGGATGGACTCGCGGTCGCGGTGGTTGTTCAGGCGGCCCAGCGTGCTGTCGAGCAGGCGCTTGAGCTTGTCGGCCGCGCCGCGGAAGGCCTCGTCGAGGCTGGCGGCATGTTGCGTCACAGCGAGCGGTTTGTGGTGCGCCAGGCGCGCCTCCATCACGCAGCACTTGTCTGCCGCGCCGGCCTTGTCGTGGTTCTCGTCGCTCAGATGCACCTCGACGCGCGTCACGTCTTCGGCGAAGCGGCTCAGGTGCTGCTTGAGTTCTGTGTCGGCCCAGCGTTCCAGCGTGTCCTTGTTCTCGATACCGTTGCTCGTGTTGACCTGAATCTGCATGCAATGTCCCTGCTGGATGGATGAACGAAGCCCCACTGTGCGCCCTGCGGCACCCGGGTGCGCGTAGGTCTATTCCCTACCCACGCGCCGGGCAGGGTCCGAAATGCGGCGGATTTGCTCAGCTCTGGATGTACGTGGTCAACTGCTCGATGGTCGTTTCCTGGTCCGCGATGATGTCGTCCATCAAGTCCTGGATGGAGATCATGCCGACCACCTTGTCGCCGTCGACCACCGGCAGGTGGCGGAACTTGCGCTGGCTCATGAGCGCCATGCAGGCGCGCGTGCGGGTCTGCGGAGTGACGGTCATCACGTCGGGCGTCATGATGTCGCGCACCTTCACTTCCTTGGAGTTCTTGCCCTGCAGCGCCACCTTGCGGGTGTAGTCGCGCTCGGAAAGAAAGCCCACCAGCTTCTCGCCGTCCATCACCATCAGGGCGCCCACCTCGAAGTGCGCCAGGGTGGACAGCGCGTCGAACACGCTGGTGTCGGGGGAGGTGCGCCATGCTGCGGAATCATGGCGCTTGAGCAGTTCGGAGACGGGTTTCATCGCGGGTCACTCCATCAAAGGGTTGTCGATTCGACCGACGCTCGGGCGCCGCACTCGGTCAAATGATAGGGGTGATACCCGTCGCCGCGATGCAAAAACCTCTAGGGGATTGCCTGCGTGCGCGCCCGCAGGCAATGCGCGAGAACTTATGGCTGCGCCGGTGCCGCAAGCATGCGGCTGAGCGTGACCGGGTCGCCCACCACCGCCTTCACCAGGCCCTGGTCGTCGAAGCTCACCTGGAACTCCGACCAGCTGTCGCGCCAGTAGCGCCATACCGGCGCGTCCAGGCTCGGGTTCTCGCTGGCCACGGGGTAGCCGATGGCCATCAGCACCTGTTCGCGCGTCATGCCGGGCCGCAGCTTCACGGCGAGGATGGCGTCGCGCACGGCCGGCGGGAAGGCCGCCATCTTCTGCCTCGGGTCTTCGGTGACCACGTAGCGCTGCGCGAAGGCGGGCAGGGTGATGTTGCGGCTGTAGTCGTTCTTGATGCGCTGCGGCTTGCCGCCCAGCTCCAGGCTGAACCAGCGGAAGTCGTAGGCCGTGATGCGCGCCGGGGTGCCCACCGCCACGATGCGCGTGCCCTGTTCGTCGTAGTTGATGTCGCTGATCGAATCGCCGTAGGTGCGCATGTTGCAGCACAGGTAGCCACTGATCAGGGGGCCGGCCGGCGGGGCGGGCCGCTGCGCATGGGCTGCGGGGGCGAGCAAGGTGGTGGCTGCCAGCAGTGCGGCAGCGGCAAGGCGCTTGGACATGGGTTTCCCTCGAATGCTTGTTGGAATGGCTGCGCCGGCAGCGCGCGGATTCTAGGATCGAGGCTGTCGCGGGCGAAGGCAGAATGCCTGCCTGCAGCTATCGAAAACGTAGCAACAAGGTTGCGTTCAGGTTCCGGGGCCACAATGCGCACCCGGCCCCGCAGAGGCCCCCCATTCCAGACAGCGACAGCGCGAAGAGAAAGAAGCCCACCGATGGCGATCCAGTGGTTCCCCGGTCACATGTATTCGACCCAGAAGGCCATCACCGAGCGGGTGAAGGACATCGACGTGGTCATCGAGTTGCTCGACGCGCGACTGCCCGGCTCCAGTGCCAACCCGATGCTGGCCGAACTCACGGCCGGCCGGCCCAGCGTGAAAGTGCTCAACAAGCAGGACCTGGCCGACCCCGAGCGCACCGCACGCTGGCTGGCGCACTACAACGCGCTGCCGGCCACCCGCGCCATCGGGCTGGATGCGAGCCAGACCGCGCCCGCGCAGCAACTGGTGAAGGCCTGCCACGAACTGTCGCCCAACCGCGGCGGCATGGCCAAGCCGATGCGCGTGCTGATCTGCGGCATTCCGAACGTGGGCAAGTCCACCCTCATCAACACGCTCATCGGCGGGCGCAAGGCCAAGACCGGCGACGAGGCCGGCATCACCAAGCTCGAGCAGCGCATCACGCTGGCCGACGACTTCTACCTGTGGGACACGCCCGGCATGCTGTGGCCGCGCATCGTCGTGCCCAAGAGCGGCTACAACCTGGCCGCCAGCGGCGCCATCGGGCGCAATGCCTTCGACGAGGAAGAGGTGGCGCTCGAGCTGCTCAGCTATCTCAAGGCCCACTACGCCGCCGGTGTCGCCGCGCGTTTCAAGCTGGTGGAGCTCGACGCCGAGACCATGGCCGGCATGAAGGACGAAGACCTGCTCGACACCATCGGCCGCAAGCGCGGCGCGCTGCTGGGCAAGGGCAAGGTCAACCTGCAGAAGTCGGCGGAGATCGTGATGCACGAGTTCCGCGCCGGCAACTTCGGCCGCGTGACGCTCGAAACGCCCGAGGAGTTCGCGCAGTGGCTGGCCGCGGGGCAGCTTGCCGATGCCGAGCGCGCGGCGAAGAAGGCCGCGCGCAGCAAGAAGCGCAAGGGCGGCGGCGAGCCCGCGCCAGAGGCGGCCGACCCGGCCTGAACCCGCAGAGCCCGCCGGCCCCGGCTTGCTCAGTCCAGTGCGAACAGCGCCCCGGCGGCCTCGTTGAGCGCCGCTGTCCGGCGTGAATCGGGGTGGGGCCCGGCGGCGGCCAGCGCACGCTGGTACAGCGCAATGCGCGTGGCCGAGACCGGCCGGCACAGCGGGCGGCCCACCGTCTGCGACAGGCCGCGCTCGGGCACCACGTAGCGCCCGGGGCTCAGGCGCGCAAAGCGGATGTAGGCCTGCAGGGCGTAGAGCATGTCCTCGTGCAGGGCATCCATGCGTTGCTCTGCGTCCTTGCCGATCTGCGCACGGCCCATGGCGTCCTTGGCCACAGGCAGGCCGAGGATGTCGGCCATGTCGATCTGGTAGTGCGTGAAGTCGCCGTACGGGCGCTTGCAGTCGATCATGAAGGTGCGCCAGTTCGCGTGCTGCAGCAGCCGGATGTGCTCGGCCGTCACGTCGAAGGCGGCACGCTGCTCGAAAGGCGGCAGGAAGCCGTAGTGCCCGGGCGCGAAGCTCGCGTACAGGAACAGCGCCGAGGTCACGCGCACGAAACGGTCGAACGCGGGCAGGACCCGCGCATCGCCGCCGTCGAGCGCCTCACCGAACTGCGCGAGCGTCAGGTCGGGCGGAACGATGGCCGGCGCACCCGATTCGCAGTTGATCCATTCGGCCTTGCTGCGGCGGAACCAGTCGATGTCCTCCTGCGTGATGGCGATGCTGCCGGGCGCGGGCGGCGCGGCGGGCTCCGGCGCGGAAGCCGCGGGCGCACTGTGCTGCCCGCAGCCCGAAGCCGCCAGCAGGGCAGAGGCGGCGCAGGCGGCCGAAAGGGCCAGCGCGCCTCGCCGATGGATCCATCTCACGTTTTCTTCTCCCATGCAAATGCAGACTGAGCGTTCGGGCTCCAGAGGATGCCACGCGGGCCTGACGTGCAACTGAGGAGGGCGCATGCGCGGCGTGCAGGCTTGCGGCCGTCCACTGCTCCTATAGCGCCAGCGCCTTCGTCAGAAGGCGCTCTTGACGACGCCGCCGTCCACGCGAAGGGCCGCACCCGTGGTCGCCGACGCGAGCGGACTTGCCACGTAGGCCACGAGCGAGGCCACCTCCTGCGGCGAAGCGAAGCGCTTGATCAGCGAGGTCGGGCGAACGTGCTCGAAGAACTCTGCCTCGACCTGCTCGAAGCTCTTGTCGCTCGAGCGTGCCATGCCTTCGACGAAGTCGCCGACGCCGCGCGATTTCGTCGGGCCTGGCAGCACGCTGTTGACGGTGATGTTCGTCCCGGCGACCGATTCCGCCAGCCCGCGCGACACCGCGAGTTGCGCGGTCTTCGTCATGCCGTAGTGAATCATCTCGGTCGGGATCTGCACCGCGCTTTCGCTCGAGATGAAGATGATCCGGCCCCAGTTCGCCCGCTTCATCTGCGGCAGCACCAGGCGTGCAAGGCGAACGCCGCTCAGCACGTTGACGTCGAAGAAGCGCTGCCAGTCTTCATCGGGAATATCTTCGAAGGCCTTGGCCTCGAAGATGCCCAGGTTGTTGACCAGGATGGCGATGCCGGCGTGGCGGCGCACGAGCTCCTCGGCGGCGTCCGCCCGGCTGAGGTCCCCGGCATGGCCGAGCACCGTGCCTTTCGTTTCCGAGCGGATGCGCTCCACCGCCTCGTCGACCGCCGCCTGCGATCTGCCGTTCACGATCACGCTTGCGCCTTCCTGGGCCAGCGTGTGCGCAATTGCGTAGCCGATGCCGGCGGTGCTTCCGCTCACCAGGGCGAGCTTTCCATCGAGTTGCAGGTCCATCTTGGTTCTCCTTGGTTGATTGACGGTCGTGTTCGTCGAGTTCTGCCGTTCGTGCCGCACGCAGGGTGGCGAGGTTTTTGTCGTGCCCCCGTCGCGCCGGCTTTCCCGCTAGCCCAGGAAGTTGACCAATGCCGGAATGACCTGCTCTGGCGCCTCTTCCATCAACCAGTGTCCGGAGCCTTTGACGATCACGCCCTGCACCTGGGTCGCGACCATCCTTGCCTGTTCGATCAGGAAGGTTCCGCCGGCCTTTTCGCCGGAGAGCACCAGCATCGGCATGGGCAGAGGCGTCTTGCCCAGTTCGGCGAACTCGGCCGCATCCTGCTCGAAAGCCTTGAAATATTCAAATCCCGCACGCATGCCGCCGGGTTGCGCGTAGGCCCTGGCGTAGAACTGCCGGTCGGCTTCGGGCACCGAGTGCCTGGGGTCGGCCGCGAAGTCATTCCAGAAGTGCTCGAAATAGATGCGCTCGCGCCCCTTCACAAGCGCCAGCGGCGTTGCCCCGTGGAAATGGAAATGCCACAGGTCGCGCAGCAGCCAGACGTTCTGCCATGCGCCGATGCCGGGCAGGAAGGCGTCCATGAGCACCACCTTGTCGGTCTCCGAAGGAAACTGCGCGGCATACGCGTAGGCCACCATCAGGCCGATGTCGTGGCCGACGATGCTGACGCTGCGAATGCCGAGCGAGCGCACCAGCTCGTGGATGTCGACGGCCATGTTCTTCTTGCCGTAGCCCGTCTCGGGCTTGGAGGAATCGCCCGCCCCCCGAAGGTCGGGCACGACCACGGTGTGCGTCCTGGCCAGCAGCGGCATCAGCGGGTTCCACATGTGCCCGGTCTCGGCGTAGCCGTGCAGCAGCACGACGGCCGGCCCGCTGCCGCCGATGCGGTAGTGGATGCGGGTGCCGTTCACCTCCGCGCTGCCCGAGCGGAAGCCCGGCACCGCGTCGGCGGCGGGTGCCGCGTGTGCGGCGCGGCCCAGGGTCAGGGCGGCGCCGACGGCGACCGCGCCGGCAAGCAGCGTACGGCGGGTGGGCGCCGGGGCGGCGGGGGTCGAATCGGTGGGGGTCATGCGGAACTTCCTTTCTGTCGGTTGTGGAGTGATGTGAATTTATGATTCAGCTTCACTTCCAGAAAGAGCCCAAAAGTGGTTTACTCATTCAGCTTTCATGAATGATTGGACTTAGCGCTCATGGACCGATTGCGTGCTTACGAGGTGTTCGTCACCGTGGTGGCGCGAGGCAGCTTCACCAAGGCGGCCGACGCGCTGGACACCTCCCCGGCCAACGTGACGCGCTACGTCAACGAACTGGAAGCCCACCTGCGCACGCGGCTCATCAACCGCACATCGCGCCGCCTGTCGCTCACCGAAGGCGGCGAAGCGCTCTTCGACCGGGCGAAGTCGATCCTCGAAGAAGTGGCGGAGACCGAGGCCCTGGCGACCACCGCGTCGCTGCAGCCGCGAGGGCGCCTGCGCATCAACGCGCCGCTGAGTTTCGGCAGCCTGGTGCTGGCGCCCCTGTGGCCGAAGTTCATGGCGAAGCACCCCGACGTCGAGCTCGACATTGCGCTCATCGACCGCGTGGTCGACATCGTCGAAGAGGGCTACGACCTGGCCATTCGCATCTCGCGCACCACCTCGGGCAACCACATCGCACGCCGCCTGGGCCGCTCGCCCAACATGGTCTGCGCCTCGCCCGAATACCTGGCGGCCCATGGCATGCCCGAGGTCCCGGCGGACCTCGCGCGGCATCCGTGCCTCGGCTACACCTACGGCGCAACCTCCGACGAGTGGCAGTTCGCGGGCCCTGGCGGAACACTGGAATCGGTGCGCGTGCGCTGGGCCTTGCGCGCCAACAATGGCGAGACCGCCCGCGCCGCGGCGCTCGCCGGTGCGGGCGTCATCTGGCAACCGAGCTTCGTGATCGGCAAGGATGTGCGGGCCGGTCGATTGGTCGAGGTCATGCCCGGCTATCACATGCCGCCCGTCGACATCCTGGCGATCTATGCAAGCCGTCGGCACCTCAGCGCGAAGGTGCGGGTGATGGTCGACTTTCTGGTCGATGCGTTTCAAGACTCGCCACTGGTGGAAGGCGAGGTGGCAGCGGTGGACAGATGAGTCTCTGTGTCGCCAAGGTAACCGCGCGCGCATGTCTCGTCGCACGCGCGACGGTGAATGCCGGCGGTGCTTCCTAGAGTGGGCTGCATTGCCGTCAACCCCAGGACACACCGCCATGCTCGACACCATCCAGGCCATCAACAAGACCGCCGCCTTCAACCGCTGGGCCGGCTTCGAAGCCGTCAGCGCCGCCAACGGCGAAGCCGAGTTGCGCATGAACTTCCGCGAGGAAGACATGGGCCAGTACGCCGGCTTCCTGCACGCGGGGCTGATCGGCGCGTTGCTCGACACCGTGAGCGGCTTCGCGGCCGCCACCGTGGCGGGGCGCGTGCTGGCGTCTCACTTCTCGGTGAACTGCATCTCGCCCGCCGTGGGCCGTGCGTTCGTGGCGCGCGGGCGGGTGGTGAAAGCGGGGCGCAAGCAGGTGTTTGCGACCGCCGAGCTCTATGCGCAGGGCGAGGGCGATGCGCTCAAGCTCGTGGCGACGGGGAACGCCATCCTGGTTCCGGTGAAAGATCCGAAAGTGGTTGCGGCGAAACCGGCTGCCTAGGCTTGTTCGCGCGCTTCAGCCCGAACAGCGGCCGCAGGAAGCCGACGCGGCGGATCAGCCCGTCGGTCAGCAGCCAGCAACCCGCAAGCGTCGACGCCACCAGCAGGGCGGGCTCGACGACCGGGCCGAGTGCGAGCGGTGCCAGCACGGTGATGCCGACGACGATCAGCGTCTGGTGCAGCACGTACCACGGGTACACCGACTCGTTGGCCCAACGCAGCCACGGCCACGGCCGGTTCAGGTGGCGATGGGCGTGGCCCAGGATGGTGGCGACCATCAGCCACAGGTAGAGCACGCGCAGCAGGTCGGCCACCGGGCCCGTCACCGGACCCTTCGCGCCGGCGCGCATTGCGATGAACACGGCGATCACCGCCACGGCCAGCGCCAGCGACACGCGGCGCACCCTCTCCAGTTCCTTCCATACCCCCGTGTCCACGCCCATCCAGTAGCCGTAGAGAAACAGCGTGAAGTAGATGCTGTGCAAATGAAAGTCGCGCACGAAGTTGTGGGTGCCCGGAAAGCGCGCGGCCAGCAGCATCGTGAAGACAAGCAACGGCACCACCGGCAGCAACAGCAGCCTCCAGCCGCGCAGCCCGTTGAACGCGCGGCGCAGCCATTGCCCGGCGGCGCAACGCCACAGCGGCAGCGTCAGCGCGACCAGCGCCGTGTACGCGAACAGGTAAGGCAGGTACCAGAGGTGGTTCCATGTGATGCCGAATTCCGCGCCGTCGAAGGCCTGCCTGGGCCAGGGCGCGGTCATCGGCAGGTAGCGCAGCAGGAAGGCGCCGAAGCCCGGCGCCACCAGCCCGTTGGCCACGCCCTGGGCATAGGCCTGGTACGGCACGATCACTGCCATGCCGAAGGCCAGCGGCAGCATCAGCCGCACGCCCCGGCTGCGCAGCAGCGCCCAGGTGCCCTGGCCCCGGCTCAGGAAGCCGAGCGAGACGCCCGAGACCAGGAACACCAGGTCCATGCGCCAGAGGTTGAGCGCCACCATCGGCCATTGCAGCCATTCGGCGGCATGCGGGCTCTTCAGGTGCCAGTGCCAGCCGGCCACGTAGTACATGCCCACGTGATACAGGATGACGAACAGGAAGGCCATGGCGCGCAGGGCGTCGATGTCGTGACGGCGGGCGTCCGGGGCGGTGGTGGTGCTCATCGCAGGCTCCTCGAAGCAAAGAAGCCGCGATGCTCCGGCCCATGGACGCCGCGCGGCGCGCCTGTGGGACGGACCGCCCCCGCTTTGTGACGAGCGGTGGCCCGGAGGGACGAAATCCGGCCGCCCCCGGGCCCCTTTTCGCGAGAATTCCAGCCCATGGGCGATCCACGCAAGAACCTGTACGAACGCTACGAGCCGATCCGCCGTCCCGTGGAGGTGGCGTTCTGGATCGTGCTCATGGGGTTGCAGGCCGTGTTCGGCACGATGGTGGCCATCGTCGACATGCGCACCCGCGCCGTGCCGGCCGCCAACTGGGAGGTCATCGCCTGGGAGGTGTCCAGCCACCTGATGCTGTTGCTGCTGGTGCCTGCGCTGGTCTTCATCGAGCGCCGGCTGTCGCCGCTGGTGCGCGGCCATCTGGCGCGCTTTCTGGTGTTGCATGCGGCGGCCAGCGTGGCGTTCAGCCTGGCCCACGTGGCGGGCATGTTCGGGCTGCGGGCGCTGGTCTACGCCCTGGCCGGCGCGCACTACGACTTTGCCGGCTGGACCGCGCAGTGGGGCTACGAGTACCTGAAGGACGTGCGCGCGTACGCCAGCATCGTCTTCGGCATCTGGGCGTACCGGCTGTTCCTGCTGCGGCTGCAGGGGGAGGCGCGGGTGCTCGATGCGCCGGAGGAGGGCGCGTCCAGTGTGCCGGCGCCGCATCACGTGCAGTCGGAACCGGAGGGCGTCGAGCCCGCCGTGCCGGAAGCGCCCGCGCCATCGCCGCCGCCCGCCCGGCCCGAGCGCTTCCTGGTGCGCAAGCTGCGCCGCGAATTCCTCATTGCCGCCACCGACATCGACTGGCTGCAGGCCGAAGGCAACTACGTCGGCCTGCATGTGAACGGCCACGACTACCTGCTGCGCGCCACGCTCACCGACTTCCTGGCCCAGCTCGACCCCGCCACCTTCGTGCGCGTGCACCGCAGCCATGCGGTCAACCTGGGCCGCATCAAGGAAATCGAGCCGCTGGACGGCGGCGACGCCCGGCTGCACATGCACGACGGCACCACCGTGCCCTGCAGCCGCCGCTACCGCGAAGCGCTGCGCGCTGGCGCGAGCTGATCCGGTGCGCGAAGGGCCCGGAAGGCCCTTGTTTGGTTCATTTCGCACCATCAAAGAGCCATCAGGCACCATTTTTGCTTGGTTTGGCCGCCGCTCCGCGTGATTCGGGTGCGGCGCACCAATTCAAACCAAAAACTGCAAGAAGCTTCCATGGACGCACTCAAACAGGGCGCTGACGCGCTGTTCATTCTTCTCGGCGCCATCATGGTGTTGGCCATGCACGCCGGTTTTGCCTTTCTCGAACTGGGCACCGTGCGCAAGAAGAACCAGGTCAATGCGCTGGTGAAGATCCTGGTCGACTTCTCGGTGTCGACCATCGTGTACTTCCTGGTGGGCTATGGCGTGGCCTACGGCACGCATTTCTTCGTGAGTGCCACCGAACTGGCGGCAAGAAGCGGCTACGAGCTGGTGAAGTTCTTCTTCCTGCTCACCTTCGCGGCGGCCATCCCGGCCATCATCTCGGGCGGCATTGCCGAGCGCGCCAAGTTCTGGCCGCAGCTCATCGCCACGGCCGTGATCGTCGGCTTCGTCTATCCGTTGTACGAGGGCATCGCCTGGAACCGGCACTTCGGCATCCAGGGCTGGATCGCCTCGCTCACGGGGCACGAGTTCCATGACTTCGCCGGTTCCGTGGTCGTGCACGCCGTGGGCGGCTGGCTCGCGCTGCCGGCCGTGCTGCTGCTGGGCGCGCGCCGCAACCGCTACCGCGGCGACGGCTCGCTCAGCGCGCATCCGCCGTCGAACATTCCGTTCCTGGCGCTGGGCGCGTGGGTGCTGTGCGTGGGCTGGTTCGGCTTCAACGTGATGAGCGCGCAGAGCATCGACAAGATCTCGGGGCTGGTGGCCGTCAACTCGCTGATGGCGATGGTCGGCGGCACGCTGGTGGCCCTGGCCATGGGCAAGAACGACCCGGGCTTCGTCTACAACGGCCCGCTCGCGGGTCTGGTGGCCGTGTGCGCGGGCTCCGACCTGATGCACCCGCTGGGCGCGCTGGTGGTGGGCGGCGTGGCCGGCGCCATCTTCGTCAGCATGTTCACGCTGGTGCAGAACAAATGGAAGATCGACGACGTGCTCGGCGTGTGGCCGCTGCACGGCCTGTGCGGCACCTGGGGCGGCATTGCGGCGGGCATCTTCGGCACGCAGGCGCTGGGCGGCATCGGCGGGGTGAACCTGTGGGCACAGCTCATCGGCACGGTGATGGGGGTGGCGTGGGCGGGACTGGCGGGCTGGGCGGTGTACGGCGCGCTGAAGAAGGCGGTGGGGCTGCGGCTCACGCAGGAAGAGGAATTCGACGGGGCGGACCTGTCGATCCACCACATTTCGGCGACGCCGGAGCGCGAGGTGAACTGGTAATGGGCCCTGGCGGCGTGCGAGGCGCGAAACGGCTATCTGTAGCAAACTTGCCTGCTGCTTCGTCCACTCCCCACAGCCTCATGACCCAATCTCCCCCCGCCCTCGAAGTCCTCCCCCGCGACCTCTCCGCCTACCGCAAGGGCAACGTCGGCATCGACTACGTGCACCGCTTCGAGTCCGGCAAGCCCGGCCCGCACGTGCTGATCAACGCGCTCACGCACGGCAACGAGATCTGCGGCATGACGGCCGCCACGCACCTGCTCGACAACAACGTGCGCCCCAAGATCGGCACGCTCACCGTGGCCTTCGCCAACATCGACGCCTACGAGTCGTTCAAGGAAGAGTCGCCCTACGACAGCCGCCAGATCGTGCACAACCTCAACCGCATCTGGTCGCCCGAGTGGCTCGACGGCACGGAAGACAGCCCCGAGCTGCGCCGCGCGCGCATCCTGCGCCCGGTGGTGGACGCGGCCGACCACATCCTGGACATCCACTCGACCAGCCAGCCGGTGGTGCCGTTCTGGGTGTACCCGGCCTTCGAGCGCAACGCCAAGGTTGCGCTGGCCATCGGCCGCCCGTCGGTGCACCTCGTGATGCCCGACGGCCTGGGATCGGGCACCCCGCTGATCCAGTACGGCAGCCACGGCGGCCCGGACGGCGAGGGCGTGGCCATGGTGGTCGAGTGCGGCCAGCACTTCCTGCGCTCGGCGTCTGAACTGGCGACCGCCGTCACCTACGACTTTCTTGCGTACTTCGGCCTCGTCGACCAGAACCCGGCCAACCCGGCGCCCGAGCCGCAACGGCGCTTCGAGCTGCTGCAGACCTACGTCATCAAGTCGGAAGACTTTGCCTTCGTGCGCCCGCTGATCGGCTTCGAGACCTTCGCCAAGGGCGAGCTGATCGCGACCAACGGCGCGGAAGAAATTCGCGCGCTGTGCGACGACTGCACCATCTTCATGCCGGCGCAGCGCACGATCGTCGGGCGCGAGGCGGTGTACCTCACCAAGCCGCTGTAATGCCGGCCGCTCGATGAACCCGATGCCCGCCATGAGCCGCTGGCGCGTGGCGGGGCTTGCGTTCGTCTTCCTGTGGTTCGCCATCGGCGGCGTGGCGCACTTCGCGCTGACCGAGACCGAGATGCGCATCGTGCCCCCATACATCCCGTGGCCGCGCGCGGCCGTGCTGGTGAGCGGGGTGTTCGAGCTGCTGGGTGCGGCCGGGTTGCTGTGGCGGCCGACGCGGCGGGCTGCGGGCGTCGGGCTGTTCCTGCTCACCCTTGCGGTGACGCCGGCGCATTTCTACATGCTGCAGAGGCCGGAGCTGTTTGCGAGCGTGCCTCATTGGGCGCTGGTGGTGCGGTTGCCGGTGCAGGTGGCGTTGCTGGCGTTGATTGCCTGGAGCACGGCGCGGCCGCAGGCGCTCAATAGATGAGCGGGTGCCGCGGCGTGGCCGCGTTGCTGTAGTCGGCGTGTTGGCAGTGCGAGTCGTTGCTCAACCCGCAACGAACAACGCCGGATCCACCATCGCCCGGTTCAGCATCACACCCCAATGCAGATGCGGTCCCGTCACCCGCCCGGTCGCGCCCACCGCGGCCAGCGCCTGCCCGGTCTTCAGTACGTCGCCGACCTTCACGTCCACCCGGCTCAGGTGGCAGTACATCGTCAGCAGCCCGCCGCCGTGGTCCATCCACACCGTGCCGCCGTTGAAGAAGTAGTCGCCCGTGTCGATCACCTTCCCCGGTAGCGGCGCCAGCACCGGCGTGCCCGTGCCCGCGGCGATGTCCATGCCGCTGTGCGGATTGCGCGACTGCCCGTTGAACACGCGGCGCAGCCCGAACGAGCTTGAGCGGCGGCCCGGCACCGGCACGCGCATCTGCAGCGCGGCGTCGGGGCGCAGGTCGGTGAGTGTGGCCATCACGCCGGTGAGGTGGTCGCGCTCCTTCACGTAGCGGGCCTCGTCCTCGGGCGACAGGTCGACCGTGCGCGGCGCCACCGTCAGGCGCTGTTCGCGGTACTGCTTCGGGGCGACGGTGTAGCCAACCCGGCGTTCGGGCTTGCCTTCGGCACGCACCGTGATGCTCGCCTCGCCAGGTTCGGCCGCCAGCGGAATGCCGACCAGCGCGGTCCATTCGATCGGGTCGCCGAGCACCAGCAACGGCACGTCGCCGGCGAAGGCCTTGGGGCGCGTGGCAGCGGGGCCGAGCGAGAGGCGGGCAACGCCGCCCGGCACCTGGGATGCGTGCGGCCACACATCGGGCGCGCGCGGCTTCTTTGTCTTGGCCGAGGTTGCAGCGTCGGCGTGCATCGCCGGCAGCGCGAGCAGGCCGATGGCGCCGAGCACGGCGCTGCGGCGGTTCAGCACGGCAGAAGGGAGGCCGGAGAAAGGAAGGATTGTGTGCATGGAAAAGATTCGGGTGATGGTTTGTGCAATGGCTCAGCTGTCGCGCTGTTCGAGCCAGGTTCCAGGTGCCAGTCCGTCGAGCGTGTAAGGCCCTATGGCGGCGCGAATCAGGCGCAGCGTCGGCAGTCCGACGGCGGCCGTCATGCGCCGCACCTGGCGGTTGCGGCCTTCGCTGATCGCCAGCTCCAGCCACGCGGTGGGAATGCTCTTGCGCTCGCGGATGGGGGGCTCGCGGTCCCACACCTCGGGCGGTGGGTCGAGCAGGCGCGCCCTGGCCGGGCGCGTGGGCCCGTCGTTGAGCTGCACGCCGCTGCGCAAGGCCGCAAGGGCCTCTTCGGTCGGCACGCCTTCCACCTGCACCCAGTAGGTCTTCTCCATCTTGAAGCGCGGATCGGAAATGCGCGCCTGCAGCTTGCCGTCGTCGGTGAGCAGCAGCAGGCCTTCGCTGTCGGCGTCGAGCCGGCCCGCGACGTAGACGCCCGGCAGGTCGATGAAGTCCTTCAGGCCGCGCCAGCGGCCCTCGGGCGTGAACTGGCTGAGGACGCCATAGGGTTTGTTGAAGCGGATCAGGCGGGAAGAAGAGGTCGGCAAATTCATGGGCGGGTGGCGTCGCGTGGCGCATCGGCCAACTGCGGCAGATAGTCTCGCACCAGTTGCTCGACGGTGTCCGCCTGCAAGGTGTCACGCCCTGACTTGAGCGGGTCGCGATCGGGACGATGCGCCAGCCACCGCTTGAAGCGCGCGAAGGCCAGTGGATGCACGGTGTTCATCCGCGCCATGTGTCCTGTGGCCCCGACCACCACAGCGGAGAAACGTGGTGCGCTCACCAACTGTTCCGCGTTGCAGGCCTGCACGACCCAGAAGTCGTCTTCGGCATCACTCAACTGCGCAGGGTGGGGGTCTTTCTCTTGCACCTCGCGTCGCAGGATGTCCACCTCGAAGCCTTTGCTGTTGACGGCCGTGTAGCGTTGATCGTCGATCAGCGAAAAAGTCTTGTCGACCTTGCGCAGCAGAGCCAGCATGGAGGAGTCCAGCCGCTTGAGCTGTGTGGCCAGCCGGAAGCGCTTGCGCGTGTCCCAGAGCAGATCGCCATCGCGCGTGGCCACCGCTGCGCTTTGCAGGCGCACGCCCGCTGCCGTTTCGTAGGCGTAGAGCGCGTGGGTGCCCACCACGGTGAAGTGCTCCGAGATGTCGGCGCGCTTCAGCATGTCGAGGATGTCGACGACGATGGTCGGAGCGCGCCCGACGAACAAGGCCCGGTTCATGCGCTGGTGGCGCGTCACTGCCTCGCCCAGGTCCTTGACCCTGCTCTCCGCTTCTTCCTTCCTTCGGACGAAGTTGTTGTGGATGGCTTCGGTTTCAGGGCTGCGGGCCCCCAGGCTTTTTTGTGCGTTGCGGGTGCTGGTGCGAATGAGGTAGTCGACACCGTTGACGGCCTTCCAGTACATGCCGCCGCGCACTCCAGCGGCTTGGGCTTCGGCTGCTTCAAGGGCTTCGAAAGTGGCTCTGGCGTCGATGTACTGGCGGCGAGCGTCGTCACCGATGTCTTGGAGATCCATTGGTTTTTCCGTATGAATTTTATAAATTCAAATTTATACGGAAAATCGAATTAAATCAATGATTTAAGGTTCTTGATTTGAAGCGACACGTTGTTGCATCGCAAGAGGCGGCGGCGGGCCACATGGGCGAGAGCGGCTGTCCTGCACCACGCGGTCCGGCGCACGCGCCCTAATGTCCAGCCAAGAGCTAACAGGAGCCCCAATGACGATGCGAAGCCTCATTCAACTCACAAGCATGGCAAGCGTAGCGCTCCTGCTCGCCGCCTGCAACAGCACCTCCGTTCGCGTGGGCGGCGCGCCCGAGGCGAGCGTCAAGAACTGCGTGGCAGCGGCCGCGCGCGAACTGCGGGTGCCCGCAGGCAGCATCGCCGTGGACAGCGGCTCCACGCCGCGCGACGGCGTCTACACGATCAACCTGAAGGTCGGGCCGCAGGGCCGCTCGGCGGTGTGCACCACCGACGAGAACAGCGCGGTGTTGGGCGTGGTCTACAAGCGGCCGGAGTAAAGCGCGGCTGAAAAATAAAAAGCCGGAGCCATTGCGGCCCCGGCTTCGGCGGAAGGGGACGAACGGGCTTACTTGCCCCAGCTGTCCCGCATGCCAGCCGCACGGTTGAACACCAGCTTGCCATCCGCATTGGCTTTCGAATCCGGCACGAAGTACCCGTGCCGCTCGAACTGAACCCCGACGCCAGGCGCTGCGGTGGCGAGCGAAGGCTCCACGAACGCCACGCACACCTCCAGACTCGCCTTGTTCAGCTCTTCCAGCAACTCGCCGCTGCCCGGGTTCGCTTCCGAGAAGAGCCGCTCGTACAGCCGCACCTCGGCCTGCACCGCGTCCGCAGCCGCCACCCAGGTGATGTTGCCCTTCACCTTGATCGCGTCCGCGCCGGGCGTGCCGCTCTTCGTGTCCGGCACCAGCGTGGCCTGCACTTCGACGAGCTTGCCATTCGCGTCGCGCGTGGCACCGGTGCATTCGATGACGTGGCCGTACTTCAGCCGCACCTTGTTGCCCGGGAAGAGGCGGAAGAAGCCCTTGGGCTGCACGTCTTCGTAGTCGGTGCTTTCGATCCACACCTCGCGCCCGAGCTTGAACTCGCGCTTGCCCATCTCGGGGTGGTGCGGATGCACGGGGGCGGAGCAGTCGTCGAGCGCCTCGTCGCCGCCCATGAGGTCGCCCCAGTTCGTGATGACGAGCTTGACCGGGTCGAGCACGGCCATGGCGCGCGGCGCGATGGGGTCCAGGGTGTCGCGCAGTGCGGCTTCGAGGCTGGCGTAGTCGATCCAGCCGCCCGACTTGGTGGTGCCGCTGCGCTCGCAGAACAGCCGCAGCGCCTCGGGCGTGTAGCCGCGGCGGCGCAGGCCCGCAATGGTGGGCATGCGCGGGTCGTCCCAGCCGTCGACGTGCTTTTCTTCGACCAGCTGGCGCAGCTTGCGCTTGCTGGTCATCACATGGGTGACGTTGAGCCGCGCAAATTCGTACTGGCGTGGATGCGGACTGGCGATGAGCCCGCCTTCGGCGAGGCGGTCGAGCAGCCAGTCGTAGAAGGGGCGCTGGTCTTCGAACTCGAGCGTGCAGATGGAATGGGTGATCTGCTCCAGCGCATCTTCGATCGGGTGCGCGTAGGTGTACATCGGGTAGATGCACCACTTGTCGCCCGTGTTGTGGTGCGTGGCCCGGCGAATCCGGTACAGCGCGGGGTCGCGCATGTTGATGTTGGGGCTCGCCATGTCGATCTTGGCGCGCAGGATGGCGGCGCCGTCGTCGAGCTTGCCGTCGCGCATTTCGCGAAAGCGCGCCAGGTTGTCTTCCACGCTGCGGCTGCGGAAGGGGCTGTCGGTGCCGGCCTTGCCGAAGTCGCCGCGGTTCACGCGCATTTCTTCAGGGGTCTGCTCGTCCACGTAGGCCAGGCCGGCGCCGATGAGGTACTCGGCCGCCTCGTACATGAAGTCGAAGTAGTTGCTCGCGAAGTACTCGTGCGGCTGCATCGTGCCGGGCGCGCTGGGGCGGTCGGCCAGGTAGGTCTCGTAGCCGAGCCACTTCACGGCGTCGCGGATGGAATCGACGTACTCCTGGTCTTCTTTTTCGGGGTTGGTGTCGTCGAAGCGCAGGTGGCACACGCCGCCGTATTCCTTGGCCAGCTCGAAGTTCAGCCAGATGCTCTTGGCGTGGCCGATGTGCAGGTAGCCGTTGGGCTCGGGCGGGAAGCGCATGCGCACCTTGGCCGGGTCGGCCATGCCCTGGGCATGGTGGGCGGCGCTGCCGGGCGATCCGCCCCACTTGCGGCCCGCGTAGGCGCCCTGTTCGAGGTCGTTCTCGATCACGTGGCGCAGGAAATTGCTCGGTGCAGCGGTCGTTTTGGCGCCGTTTTTGTCGGTCGGGGAGGTCATCGGGCCATTCTAGAGTGCGCCTCTTAGGGGTTACCTTTGGCAACGTTCTTCACATTGCCCGGTGCACCCGCTTTGCAATTGCCGCGTTCAATACACACATGGGCGGTTCACACCCGAACCCAGCCCACTGATTCAAGGAGTCCAACATCATGAGCCTCACACGTTCTACTTTCTTCAAATGGGCCGCCGCAGGTGTGGTGGCAGCCGGTGCATTGTTTGCAGCCACTTCGGCCAGCGCCCGCGGTGACGTGAGCTGGTCGGTCGGTGTCGGCCTTCCCGGCGTGGCGGTGGGCGTGGGCGCTCCGGCCTACTATCCGCCGGCACCGGCGTATTACCCACCCGCCCCGGTGTACTACGCACCGTCGCCGCCGGTGTATTACCAGCCGCCGGCACCGGTGTACTACCGTCCGGCACCCGTCTACTACGGCCCGCCGGCCTATTACGGACCGCGTTACGGTGGTCGCGGCTACTACCGCGGTCATGGCCACTGGCGCTAAATTGCCACACCATTCGTGACTGAATGAAAAAAGCCGGCTCCGCAAGGGCCGGCTTTTTTGTTTGGGCGCGCACGCTCGAATTTCACATGGCGCGAAACAGATGGGCGTAGAGCCGGCTGACCGGAATCTTCTCGGCCCGCCCGCGCAGTATCAGGTGCATCTTGCCGGCCTCGTCGCGGTGAACCGACTCGATGGCCGCGCTGCGCACCACCACCGCCCGGTGCACCTGCCAGAAGGTGGAGTCATCAAGCTGGGTCAGCAACTGCTTGAGCGGCGTGCGGATCAGGTATTCGTGCGAAGCCGTCAGCACGCGCAGGTATTTGTCGGCCGCCTCGAAGTACAGCACCTCGTCGATGGGCACCATGCGCACGGTGCTGCCGCCGGCGTCGCTGGCGGCAATCATGCGCAGCGGGGCAGGGGGTGCCGTGGCTGACGCGGTGCCGGCGGCCCCGGCGGCGCTCAGCACCTGGCGCCACTGCGCGAGCGTGCGTTCCAGCGCGTCGTCGGCCACGGCGGGTGGGGCCGCAGGCTGCCGCGCGGCCAGCGCCTGCCGGAGCCGGCCGACGGTCTTGCGCAGCCGCTCGAGCTGCACGGGCTTGAGCACATAGTCGATGGCCTGGGCCTCGAAGGCCCGGGCGGCGTACTCGTCGTAGGCCGTGACGAACACCAGCTGCGGCATCGGCGCCTCGTCGGCGGGCCAGCAGTCGGCCAGTTCGGCGGCGGCGCCCAGGCCGTCGAGGCCGGGCATGCGGATGTCGAAGAACAGCACCTGCGGCAGCAGGCGCAGCGCCTCGCGCACGGCGCTGCGGCCATCGCCTGCGATCGCCACGACCTGCAGTTCGGGCCAGGCCGCGGCCAGCTCGGCCTTGAGGGCCTGGGCGAGCAGGGGTTCGTCTTCTGCGATGAGGGCGGTGGGTTGCATCGTTGCTGTTGTCCGGTTGTCAGTTCGGCCGCGGAAAGCTCAGTGCCGCGCAGGTGCCGCCGCCCGGCGCGGGCGCTAGGTCCAGCCGGGCGCCATTGCCGTACACCGTGGCCAGCCGTTCGCGCACCTGCCCGAGCCCGAAACCGCTGCCTTCGGAGGGCGCGGCCGCATCGAGCCCGACACCGGTGTCGCTTACCTCGATCACCAGCCGGTCGGCCTCGTGGCGCGCGAGCACCTTGATGCTGCCGCCTTCCACCTGGGGCTCCAGCCCGTGGCGGATGGCGTTTTCCACCAGGGGCTGCAGCAGCAAAGGCGGCACTGGCGTGTCGCGCAGATCGTCGGGCAATTCCAGCGTGTAGTGCAGGCGTTCGCCCATGCGCACCGACATCAGTTCGAGGTAGTCGCCCAGCCGGTCGAACTCCGCCGACAGCGGATGAGACAGCGCGCGCGAACCGCTCAGCGTCATGCGCAGGTAGCTGTTGAGGCGGTCGAGCATGGCCACGGCGCGCGGCGGATCGACGGTGATCAGCACGCGCAGGTTGGCCAGCGTGTTGAACAGCATGTGCGGCTCCAGCTGGGATTCGAGCAGCTTCAGCCGCGCTTCGGTGGCGGCGCGCTGGGCCAGGTCGATCTGGCCTTGCAGGTGCTTGCTCTTGCCCAGGCTGTAGAAGAAGAAGCACATGCCGATCGTCGCGGCCATGGTGATGATGACCCCGGTCGCCAGCTTGTGACCCGCCAGGTCCAGGAAGTCGAAGGTCGGCGCGCCGGTCCAGGCGTCGCCGATGAAGTTGCCGCCCAGGAAGCCGACGGTCACGCCCATGGCCACCAGCAGGTAGCCCCGGGGGCCGCGCGGCCAGTTGTTCTCGCTGTGCCCGGTGATCAGCAGCCGGCTGGTGTCGATGAACAGCCAGCTGATGGTGCCGATCGACAGCGAATAGACAAGGTGCGGTGCCCAGCCACCGCCGTCGGTGATGGTCAGCGCGCTGGCGATCAGGCAGCAGAAGACCGCGGTGATCAGGCCATGCCGCAGCATGTCCCGCAGGTTTTCGGATCCGAACCTGGAGGCCCCGGCGTCTGCTGGGGACGGCGCCACGCTCATCCGTGGTCCCGGGCGCCCAGCGCGCGGCGCTCTCGCTCCACCAGGCGGTCGTAGAAGCCGCCGCCCGGCGCCACGAACCAGACCACGGCGCCATGGACCAGCAGGCCCAGGCCCCAGCCCATGAGCGGGTAGATCGCCCAGGTGTGGCCCCTGGCGGCCGACAGGCCGACCAGCCCGAGGTTGACCAGCACATAGACGAAGGCGTGGATGTACCAGCCCATCTTGACGCCGGCGCGGCGGCGGGCAAGGCGCTCGACGTCGGAAAGGGAGGGGTTCGAAGCGGTGTGGATCATGACAACTCCTTGTTGTACTGCACGGGAACGAAGTCGGGCGCGGGCACCGGGTGTGACGGTGCGGCCTGAAGCGCCGCGCGTTGCCGCAGCTCTTCGGTGGTGTCGCCCGGCCCGTCGGGCTTCCATCCCGGCGGCTTCACGAGGTAGCCGACGAAGGCGCTCACCGAGCGCGCCGAGACCAGGTCGCGCAGCAGCGCGCGCCACTGGGTGAATTCGATCTCGAGCAGGTTGTACGAGGTGATCGGGTTCACCAGCCCGTAGCGGCAGGGCAGGTCGGCGCGCTCGGGAATGTAGGTGCCGAACAGGCGGTCGAACACGATCAGCACGCCGCCGTAGTTGCCGTCCAGGTATTCCAGGTTCGAGGCGTGGTGCACGCGGTGGGCCGAGGGGGTGTTCAGCACCCATTCGAGCGGCCCCAGGCGCGGTATCCAGGCGGCGTGGATCCAGAACTGGTACAGCAGGTTCAGCGTGAACATCAGCAGCACCACCCGCGGCGGCATGCCCAGCAACGGCGCCAGCATGAAGAAGGCCAGCGTGCCGGTGAGGCGGCCGGTCCAGCCGAAGCGGTAGGCGGCCGACAGGTTCAGCTGGTTCGGCGAATGGTGGATGGCGTGGGTGCACCAGAACCAGCGCACCCGGTGGGCCGCGCGGTGGTACCAGTAGTAGCAGAACTCCTGGCCGATGAAGCACGCGACCCAGCCGCTCCAGTGGTTCATCGGCAGGGTGAACAGGCGGTGGGCGTAGAACCAGTCCATGGCTCCGGTCCAGAAAGCCAGCGGCAGCAGCCAGCGCAACGGGTATTCGCGCACCAGGAAGTCGACCACCGAGAGGGCCGAGGCCTTCCAGTCGTAGCTGCGCCAGCCATGGCGAAAGGACAGCACCAGCGCCTCGGCGATGGACGCGGCGAGCACCACCGTGACGGATATCTTGAGGATCAGCAAGAGCGCGTTCATGGTGCGGTTCCTGGAAGCGGTGGGGGCCGAGCGGAAATTCCAGGCAGGACTTTAGGCCGGACGCACGTTCGACGCCATGGCGTCGGTACGGATGGCCAGCTTCCACAGGCGCACGGCACGCGCCACGAAGACACCGCTGAACGCGCCGTAGATCACCGGCACCACGAGGCCGAGAACGGCTTGCTGGCGCAGCTCCGGGTGCATGGCCAGGGCGGCGCCCACCACGTACTTGGTCACGAAGATGCCCATCATCAGCATCAGGGGCACCGGGCTGCCGGCCACGTGGAACCGGCGCTCGGCGGCGTCGTAGCGGGTGGTGGCGGGCAGCGGGCGCTGCAGCACCAGCGCCAGCATCACCATGGCCGCGGCCGCCCAGCCCAGCAGCGGGCCGAAGGCATCGCCGAAGACCGAGATCACGCCGTACACCGACAGGCCGCCCATGGCCACGGGCATCAGCGTGACCCGGCTCAGGCTCACGTCGTTGGCAAGAAGTTGCTTGGCGCCGAGCCACAGCAGCAGGAAGAACACGGCGAACACCCACTTCGGGGTATGGAGGATGACTTGCATCAGCATGGTGGCGCTCCGTTGAAAGTTGAAGGAATCTGGAAGAGGGACGTGAGGGGAATCGATGGGCGGACTGTGCCGGCGCCCGGGCGCCCGTGCCACCGGCGTGCGACGGAATGCCCGACAGCGGCGCGAATCGCAGCCAGGCGGCGCGAATGGGGGGCAACATGTGGGAGCTTTACCGTCGCTTTACGGCCCAGCAAAGAGCGCGACTACCATTCCGCGTGTACTACCCGGTCCGCACCTCCGTCCTCTCCGCACGCAACGTCCATGGAACAAGAAAAACAACCCGAGCCCCTGCCCGCCAACGTGTCGCCCACACACCCACCGGTGCGCAGGCGCCGCTGGGTGGGAGGCCTGCTGACCCTGCTGCTGCTCGCGGCGCTGGGCGGTGGCGCCTGGTATCTGATCCAGCGCTCGAAGACGCCCGTCGCCGGCCCCGGTGCGGGACCGGGGGGCGGCCCCCGCCCGGGCGGGCCGGGCGGCCCCGGTGGCCCCGGTGGAAGGGGCGGCGGCGCGGCCTCCAGCACGGTCGGCATCGCCACGGCCAAGCAGTCGGACATTCCGGTGCAGCTCGAGGCGCTGGGCACGGTCACCCCGCTGGCCAACGTGATCGTGCAGCCGCAGGTGTCGGGCGTGCTCACGGCCGTGCTGTTCCAGGAAGGGCAGATGGTCAAGAAGGGCGACGTGCTCGCCACCATCGACCCGCAGCCGTTCCAGAACGCGCTGGCGCAGGCCTCCGGCGCGCGGCAGCGCGACGAGGCGCAGATGGCCGCGGCGCGCGTCACCTTGCAGCGCTACCAGACGCTGCTGGGGCAGGACTCCATCGCCCGGCAGGACGTCGACACCCAGGCCGCGCTGGTCAAGCAGCTCGAAGGCACCGTGGCGATCGACCGCGCCAACGAGAACACCGCCAAGCTCAACCTCAGCTGGAGCCGCATCACGGCCCCTGTGAGCGGTCGCATCGGCCTGCGGCCGGTGGACGCGGGCAATTACATCTCGACCGGCACCACCAACGGCGTGGCGACCATCACGCAGATTGCGCCCATCGACGTGGAGTTCGCCATTCCGCAAGACCGCGTGCCCGAGGTGCAGGAGCGCCTGGCCCAGGGCGCCAAGCTCGACGCCACCGCCTTCGACCGCACCCGCACGCGCCGGCTGGCCAACGGCACCTTCGCCACGCTCGACAACCTGGTCGACACCGCCACCGGCACCGTCAAGGCCAAGGCCCGCTTCGCCAACACCGACAACGCGCTGTTCCCCAACCAGTTCGTCAACCTGCGTCTGCTGCTGCGCACCGTGAGCAGCGCGGTGGTGGTGCCCGTGACGGCGCTGCGCCACGGGCCCAACGGCGACTATGTGTACGTGCTGAACGACGACAGCACGGTGTCGCAGCGTCCGGTGACGCGCGGCGAATCGAGCGTGGACAACGTGGCGCTCATGTCGGGCCTGAAGGCCGGCGAGCAGGTGGTCACTGAAGGCGGCGACCGGTTGAAGGACGGCGCGCGCGTGCAGACCGCGGTCGACCGGCCGGCGGTGCCGGCGTCCGGTGCTACCTCCGGCGCGCGGCGCGGCAACCGGGGGGAGCGCAACGGTGAACGCGGCGGCGAGCGCGGCAGCGGCCGCCGCGAAGGCGGTTCCGGTGCGGGGGGTGCGCGCAGCGCGCCGCCGGCCGAATCGCCCACCTCGCCGCCCGCCACGTCGGTGCCGCCGGCCGCGCCCAACCTGACGCCGGGCAGCCCGCCGCAGCCGCAGGGCGGCGCGATCCGCTGATGCCGCCAGGCCCCTCAGTCCCCCAGAACGACAGCAAGCGCCGCGCCCGATGAGTCCCTCACGCCCGTTCATTCTTCGCCCGGTGGCGACCTCGCTGCTGATGGTCGCCATCGTGCTGGCCGGCCTGGTGGCGTTCCGCTTCCTGCCGCTGTCGGCCCTGCCGCAGGTCGACTACCCGACCATCCAGGTGCAGACGCTCTACCCCGGGGGCAGCCCCGAGGTGATGAGCAACACCGTCACCGCGCCGCTGGAGCGCCAGTTCGGCCAGATGTCGGGGCTGGACCGCATGAGCTCGACCAGCGCGGCGGGCGTGTCGATCATCACGCTGCAGTTCTCGCTGGGCCAGACGCTGGACGTGGCCGAGCAGGAGGTGCAGGCCGCCATCAACGCGGGCGGCTCGCTGCTGCCGGCCGACCTGCCGGCGCCGCCCGTGTACGCCAAGGTGAACCCGGCCGACGCGCCGGTGCTCACGCTGGCCATCACCTCGGACACGCTGCCGCTCACCGAGGTGCAGAACCTCGTCAACACCCGGCTCGCGCAGAAGATCAGCCAGGTGTCCGGCGTGGGGCTGGTGTCGCTCAGCGGCGGGCAGCGCCCGGCGGTGCGCATCCAGGCCAACACGCAGGCGCTGGCCGCCAACGGCATCGGGCTGGACACGCTGCGCACCGCCATCAGCGCGGCCAACTCCAACGGCGCCAAGGGCAGCTTCGACGGGCCCAAGCGTGCCTACACCATCAACTCGAACGACCAGCTGCTCACGGTCGACGACTACAAGAACCTCATCGTCAGCTACAAGAACGGCGCGCCGATCCGCATGGTCGACGTGGCGCAGGTGGTCAACAGCGCCGAGAACACCCAACTGGGCGCCTGGGCCGGCACCAAGGCGGCGGACGGCGGCGAAGGCAAGCTCACGCCCGCCATCATCCTGAACGTGCAGCGCCAGCCGGGCGCCAACGTGATCGCCACCGTCAACGCCATCAAGGCCCAGCTGCCCGAGCTGCAGGCCGGCTTTCCGGCCGGCCTGAAGATCGAGGTGCTGAGCGACCGCACCGCGGGCATCCGCTCCTCGGTGGAGCATGTCGAGATGGAGCTCGTGCTGGCCGTGGTGCTGGTGGTGCTGGTGATCTTCGCCTTCCTGGGCAGCCTGCGCGCCACCGTCATCGCCAGCATCGCGGTGCCCATCTCGCTCATCGGCACCTTCGGGCTGATGTACCTGCTGGGCTACAGCCTGAACAACCTGAGCCTGATGGCGCTGACCATCGCCACCGGCTTCGTGGTGGACGACGCGATCGTCATGATCGAGAACATCGCGCGCTACATCGAGGAGGGCGAGAAGCCCCTGCAGGCCGCCTTCAAGGGCGCCACGCAGATCGGCTTCACCATCATCTCGCTGACCGTGTCGCTCATTGCGGTGCTGATTCCGCTGCTGTTCATGGGCGACGTGGTGGGGCGCCTGTTCCGCGAGTTCGCGGTGACGCTGGCCATCACCATCCTGATCTCGGCCGTGGTGTCGCTCACGCTGGTGCCGATGATGTCGGCGCGCTGGCTCAGGCACGAGCCCAGGAAAGACCCGGCCGGCAACGGCTTCGGCGCGCGCGCCCAGCGGTTCTTCGACGGCGTGATGGTGCGCTACGACCGGTCGCTGCACTGGGTGATTGCGCACCAGCCGCTCACGCTGCTGGTGGCGCTGCTCACCATGGTGCTGACCGTGGTGCTGTACCTCACGATCCCCAAGGGCCTGTTCCCCACGCAGGACACCGGCCAGCTGCAAGGCCGCATCCAGGCCGCGCAGGACGTGTCCTTCGACCGCATGGCGCAGCTGCAGCAGCAGGCCGCGCATGCCGTGCTCGAAGACCCCGACGTCGAGAACCTCAGCTCCTTCGTGGGCGTGGACGCGGCCAACAACACCATGCTGCACACCGGCAGCATGCTCATCAACCTGAAGAAGAGCCACGGCGACCAGCAGGAGGTGATGGACCGCCTGCGCGAGCGGGTGCACCAGGTGGCCGGCGTCACGCTCTACCTGCAGCCCACGCAAGACCTGACCATCGACGCCGAGACCGGCCCCACCGAGTACCGCGTGTCGCTCGAAGGGGTGGACAGCGCGGTCATCACCGAGTGGATGAAGAAGCTCGTGGCCAAGCTGCAGGACTCGAGCAAGGTGCGCAACGTGAGCAGCGACGCCGGCGCGCAAGGGCTGGCGGCGTTCGTGAACGTGAACCGCGACACGGCAGCGCGCCTGTCCATCACCGCGAGCACGGTGGACGATGCGCTGTACAGCGCCTTCGGCCAGCGCATCGTCTCGACGATCTTCACCGAGACCAACCAGTACCGGGTGATTCTCGAGGCGCAGCCCGGCCTGGTGAACACGCCGCAGACGCTGGGCCAGCTGAACCTGATCGCCGGCTCGGGCACCGCCACGCCGCTGTCGGCCATTGCCGAGATCTCCGAGCAGCAGGCGCCGCTGCAGATCACGCACGTGGCGCAGTACCCGGCGAGCACGCTGAACTTCGACACCGCGCCCGGCGTTTCGCTCGGGTCTTCCGTCGATGCGATCCGTGCCGCAGCGAAGGAAATCGGGTTGCCGAGCAGCGTGACGATGACCTTCCTCGGTGCTTCAGGCGCTTATGAAAAGTCGCTTTCCAACCAGCTGTGGCTGATTCTGGCGGCGGTGGTGTGCGTGTACATCGTGCTGGGGGTGCTGTACGAGAGCTACGTGCATCCGCTGACCATCCTGTCGACGCTGCCTTCGGCGGGGGTGGGCGCCTTGCTGGCGCTGATGATCACCGGCAACGACCTGGGGGTGATCGGGATCATCGGCATCATTTTGCTGATCGGCATCGTGAAGAAGAACGCGATCATGATGATCGACTTTGCGATCGATGCGGAGCGCAATCAGGGGAAGTCGGCGCGGGAGGCCATTCACCAGGCTGCGTTGCTGCGCTTTCGGCCTATCTTGATGACGACGCTGGCGGCCTTGTTTGCTGCGGTGCCGTTGATGCTGAGTTTTGGGGATGGGGCGGAGTTGCGTCGTCCGCTGGGGTTGGCGATTTTTGGGGGGCTGATTGTCAGCCAGCTGCTGACCTTGTTCACTACGCCTGTCATTTATCTGGCGTTTGATCGGCTGGGTGGGGGGAACACTCGGCGTGTGGTTGAGGAGGAAGCGGTTTGAATCTGCTTTCTTGCTGCTTAGTTTTTTTCCCGGGGCCGGGACTCGCCCCGGCGGGCGACTTACTTTCTTTTGCTTCGCCAAAAGAAAGTAAGCAAAGAAAAGGCGACCCCACTGTCTGCGACCCCTGCGCTGCGCTACGGGGCAACCTGCGGTGCTCGCGTTTCGCGGGGTCTCGCAGAACTCGCTTCGCTCAAACAGCTGCGAGCCCTGATCCGCGAAACACTGCGCTCCTCGGCGCAGCCAGAGGGGGTGGGAACCACCCGGGCCATTGCTTCGCTCGGCCAGGCCGCCACAGGCGCTGCGCGCCTGCGGCGGTTGGTATTGGATCTTCAGTCTTGGCTGCTGGCTGTTGGTTATCCGTGGCCGAGCGCAGCGATGGCCTGTCCGTTTCTCCAATCCCTTCTGGATGCGCCGAGGAGCGCAGCGTTTCGCGGATCAGGGCTCGCCCTTGTCTGAGCGAAGCGAGTTTGGGCGAGACCCCGCGAAACGTGAGCACCGCAGGTTGCCCGGAGCGAAGCGCAGGGACGCAGCCAGCAGGGTCGCCTTTTCTTTGGCTACTTTCTTTTGGCGAAGCAAAAGAAAGTAGCTCGCCCGCCGGGGCGAGACCCGGCCTCCGCCCTCCGCAAGGAGCGCGACCATGAATCTGTCGCTCCCCTTCGTCAAGCGCCCCATAGGCACAGTGCTCCTGACCATCGGCATCGCACTGGCCGGCATAGCAGCCTTCTTCGTCCTGCCGGTATCCCCGCTCCCCCAAGTCGACTACCCAGTCATCTCGGTCAGAGCGTCGATCCCCGGCGCAAGCCCGGAAACGATGGCAACCAGCGTGGCTACGCCGTTAGAGCGCCACCTCGGCACCATCGCAGGCGTCAACGAAATGACCTCCACCAGCTCGGTGGGTTCAGCCCGTGTCACCCTGCAGTTCGACCTGAGCCGCAACATCGACGGCGCCGCGCGCGAAGTGCAGGCCGCCATCAACGCCAGCCGCGTCGACCTGCCCGCCACCCTGCGCAGCAATCCGACCTACCGCAAGGCCAACCCGGCCGCGTCCCCGGTCATCATCCTGGCACTCACGTCCAAGACCAAGACGCCGGGCCAGATCTACGACGCCGTCTCCAACATCGTCAGCCAGCGCCTGTCGCAGGTCGACGGCGTGGGCGACGTGGAGATCGGCGGCGGCTCGCTGCCCGCGGTGCGCATCGAGCTGTTGCCGTTCGCGCTCAGCCGCTACGGCATCAGCACCGACGACGTGCGCGCCGCCATCCAGGCCTCCAATGCCAACCGGCCCAAGGGCACGGTGCAGGGCGACGGCCGCAAGCTGCAGATCTACACGCAGACGCCAGCGTTGCGCGCCAGCGACTACGCCTCGATGGTCATCGCCTGGCGCAACGGCGCCGCGGTGCGGCTGCAGGACGTGGCGGAGGTGCTCGACGGCGTGGAAGACACGCGCACGCTGGGCCTGTTCAACGGCGAGCCCGCGATCATCGTGCTCATCACGCGGCAGCCCTCGGCCAACATCATCGAGACGGTCGACAGCGTGCGCGCGCTGCTGCCCGAGCTGCAGGCGCAACTGCCGCCCGACGTCACGCTGCAGGTGGCCTCCGACAGCACCAACTCCATCCGCGGCTCGCTGCGCGAGGTGGAGTTCACGCTGGTCATCTCCGTGATCCTGGTGGTGCTGGTGGTCAGCCTGTTCCTGCGCAGCGTGCGCGCGACCATCGTGCCGGCCGTGGCCACGGTGGCGGCGCTGCTGGGCACCTTCGGGGTCATGTACCTGCTGGGCTTCAGCCTGAACAACCTGAGCCTGATGGCGCTCACGGTGGCCACCGGCTTCGTGGTGGACGACGCCATCGTGGTGCTCGAAAACACCAGCCGGCACATCGAATCGGGCATGACGCGCATGAAGGCGGCGCTGCTCGGGGCGAAGGAGGTGGGCTTCACGGTGCTGTCGATCAGCGTGTCGCTGGTGGCGGTGTTCATTCCGCTGCTGTTCATGGGCGGGCAGGTGGGCCGGCTGTTCCGCGAGTTCGCGATCACGCTGTCGGCGGCGGTGCTGATCTCGCTGGTCATCTCGCTCACCACCACGCCCATGATGTGTGCGTGGCTGCTCAAGCCGGGCGGCGAGCATGACAAGAACAAGCCGCAGGGCCGCCTGGGCCGCATGGCCGCGCGCAGCTACGACTGGGTGCTCAAGCGCTACGAGACCAGCCTCGACTGGGCGCTCGACAGCAAGGCGCTGGTCATGCTGATCCTGGTGGCGGTGGTGGGGCTGAACGTGTATCTCTTCAGCGCCGCGCCCAAGGGCTTCTTCCCGCAGCAGGACAGCGGGCAGCTCAACGGCGGCCTGCGCGCCGACCAGAGCATTTCGTCGCAGGCGCTCGCGGCCAAGCTGCGGCAGGTGGTCGACATCATTCGCGCCGACCCGGCCGTGGACACGGTGGTTGGCTTCACCGGCGCGGGGCGTGCCGGGGGCGGCTTCATGTTCGTCAACCTGAAGCCGGCCAGCCAGCGCAAGGACAGCGGCCTGGCGGTCATCGCGCGGCTGCGCCCGCAGCTCGCCGAAGTGACGGGCCTTCGCGTGTTCCTGGGCACCGTGCAGGACGTTCGCTCGGGCGGGCGCGCCAGCAACTCCACCTACCAGTACACGCTCAAGAGCGACAGCCTGGCCGACCTGCGCACCTGGGCGCTGAAGCTGTCCGACGAGCTCAAGCAGCAGCCGGTGCTGACCGACGTCGACACCGACCAGGACGAGAACGGCGTCGAGACGGTCGCCAAGGTCGACCCCGACAGCGCGCGCCGGCTGGGCCTCACGTCCACGTCCATCGACAACGCGCTGTACAACGCCTTCGGGCAGCGGCAGGTGGCGACCATCTACACGGAACTGAACCAGTACCACGTGGTGATGGAGTGGGCGCCGCGCTACACGCGCAGCCCGAACGCGCTGAAGGACATCTACGTGCCGGCCACCAAGACCTCGGTGGTGGCGGGGCAGACGGTGACCACGCAGGTGGCGGCATCGAGTGCCACGGCGTCGACGTCCTCGTCGACCTCAAGCGCGTCATCGAGCGCCGCCAGCACCGCGGTGCCTGTGTCGGCCAATCCGGCGCTGCGCAATGCGTCGTCGGGCAACGTGCTGAGCAACACGGCCACCAGCCTGGTGCCGCTGTCGGCGGTCGCGAAGTTCGAAGAGCAGTCGGTGGCCACCTCGGTGAGCCACGAGGACGGCGAGCTGGCCACCACCATCTCGTTCAACCTCGCCGAGGGCGCCAATCTGGGCGACGCGCGAGAGGCCATCGCCAAGGCCGAGGCCAACATCGCCATGCCCACCAACGTGCGCGGCGCCTTCGCCGGCACGGCGGCGAGCGCGCAGCAGTCGCAGAGCCAGCAGGTGATGCTGATCTTTGCGGCGCTGGTGGTCATCTACATCGTGCTCGGCATCCTGTACGAAAGCCTGGTGCACCCGATCACGGTGCTCTCGACGCTGCCGTCGGCCGGCGTGGGCGCGGTGCTGGCGCTGCTGATGTTCCGCATGGAGTTCTCGATCATTGCGCTGATCGGCGTGTTCCTGCTGATCGGCATCGTGAAGAAGAACGCCATCTTGATCATCGACTTCGCGCTGGAGGCCGAGCGCTCGCGCGGGCTCACGCCGCTGGAGGCGGTGCGAGAAGCCTGCCTGCTGCGCTTCCGCCCGATCCTGATGACCACGCTGGCCGCCGCCCTGGGCGCGCTGCCGCTGGCCATCGGTTTCGGGGAGGGCGCCGAGCTGCGCCGGCCGCTGGGCGTGGCCATCATCGGCGGGCTCATCGCGAGCCAGCTGCTGACGTTGCTGACCACGCCGGTCGTCTACCTGCTGATGGACAAGCTGCGCCGCCGCAGCAAACACGAACATGAACTGAGCCGTGCAACGCCTGCCTGAGAACAACACCGCCATGAACGCACTGCTTTCCGCTTCCCGCTTCTCGCTTTCGGCGCTCGCGCTGGCCGCGGCCCTCGCCGGCTGCGCCGTCGGTCCGCGCTACGAGCAGCCCACCACCGCCTTGCCTGCCAACTGGAAAGAGATGCAGACCGCCGAAGGCTGGATGCCCGCCGCGCCGGCCGATGCGCTGGACCGTGGCGAATGGTGGAAGCTGTTCGGCGACCCCACGCTCGACGATCTCGCCGGCCGCGTGCAGGTGTCCAACCAGAACATCGCCGCGGCGGTGGCCAACTACTCGCAGGCCCAGGCCCTGGTGCGCGGCGAGCGGGCGGCGCTGTTCCCGTCGGTCGCGTTCGACGGCTCGGGCAAGCGCACCGGCACGGTGGGCGGCAGCAGCAGCTCGAGCCCGTCGAATGCGTTTTCCGCGTCGCTCGGCGCCAGCTGGACGCCCGACGTGTGGGGCCGCCTGCGCGAAGCCGTGAGCAGCGCGCAGGCCAGCGCGCAAGCCAGCGAGGCCGACCTCGCCGCCGCGCGGCTGTCGGCCGTCGGCGACCTGGCGACCAACTACTTCTCGCTGCGCGAGGCCGACGCAGAGATCGTGCTGCTGGACGAAACCATCCAGGGCTACCAGCGCGCCTTCGACATCACGAGCAACCGCTATGCCGCCGGCATTGCCGCGCAGACCGACGTGCTTCAGGCGCAGACCCAGCTGGTCAACGCCAAGGCGGACCGCGTGGGCCTGCAGCGCACGCGCGCCACCTACGAGCACGCCATTGCCACGCTGCTGGGCGTGGCCCCCGCGGACTTCAGCCTGCCGGCCGCGCAGTGGACGCCCAGCGTGCCGGGCGTGCCGACCGGCGTGCCCTCGACGCTGCTGCAGCGCCGGCCCGACATCGCCGCGGCCGAGCGCACGGTGGCGTCGGCCAACTCGCAGATCGGCATTGCGCGCGCGGCCTACTTCCCCAGCATCAACCTCACCGCCTCGGTGGGCAGCAATGCGAGCCGCGTGAAAGACCTGTTCAGCTCGGCCAACTCGCTGTGGTCGCTCGGCCTGTCGGTGGCGCAGGTGGTGTTCGACGCGGGCGCCATCGCCGCCAATGTCGATTCCGCCAAGGCCGGCTACGAATCGAGCGTGGCGCGCTACCGCCAGACCGTGCTCACCGCCTTCCAGGCGGTGGAAGACCAGCTCACCGCCAGCGCCACGCTCGCGCAGCAGGAGGGCCTGCGCCGCGAGGCCTCGGCGGCGGCCGACAAGACCGAACAGCAGCTGCTCAACCGCTATCGCGCAGGCCAGGTGAGCTACACCGACGTGGTCACGGCGCAGGCCGCCGCGCTCAGTGCGCGGCGCACGCTGGTGCAGTTGCAGGTGAACCGCCAGACCACCGCCATCGCGCTGATCCAGGCGATGGGCGGCGGCTGGCAGGCGGGGTGGATGGGCAGCAGTGCCGGCGTGCAGCCAGCGGACACCGCCACCACGCCGCGCGCGCAGTGAACGGCTGATCTGGCGGGCGGGTCCTGGGCCCGTCCTTTCGGCCCGGTGGCCGCGCCGGGGTGCGGGCCCAAACGCCACGGCATCGAATTTCTACGGGAACTGGGGATATGAAGCGCGGGCGGCGCACCGTACGATCCGGCCGGCCCTTTTCCGGCTGTCTTCTGTTTCCGATTTTCGATGACCCCTCCCGACCCTGGCCAGACACGCGCCTTGTCCGTGGCCGAGACACTGCGCAACCGCATCTTCGACGGCGTGTTCGCGCCCGGCTCCCATCTGATGGAGACCACGCTCGCCAATGAACTCGGCGTGTCGCGCACACCCGTGCGCGGCGCCATGGCGCGGCTGGCCGACGAGGGGTTGCTGGTCTATGTGCCCAACAAGGGTTTCCAGGTGCGCCGCTTCAACGCCAAGGACGTGTTCGACGCCTTCAGCGTGCGTGCCAGCCTGGAAGGCATGGGCTGCCGCCTGATCGGCGAGCGCGGCCTGGACGCCGAGGTGCACGCACAGCTGCAGGCCATGGTGGCCGCGCAGCAGGAGCTGCTGCAGGGCGAGGAGTGGACGCAGTCGCATGCGCTGCGCTGGCACGACATGAACCTCGATTTCCACCGCAAGCTGCTGGCGGTGGCGGACAACCGCTGGCTGGCCGAGGCCGTGCAACGGGCCTGCCAGCTGCCGATCATCTTCGACAGCCGCCTGCGCCCGCACCAGCGCGATGCGTCGATGCAGCTCTCCCGCCAGACCCAGGCGATGCAGGCGGTCGAGGAGCACGGTCGCCTCGTCGAGGCGCTGGGCCAGCGGGACGCCGCCGCCGCCGAGGCCATCATGCGCGACCACATCACCGGCAACCGCGACCTGCTGGTGTACCACCTGCGCAAGAACGCCGCCCAGGCCCGCGCGCTGGCCTAGCCGCCGCGTGCCGGCGGCGGTGCCAGGTAGGCACCCGACTCGAACAGCTGTGCCTCGGCCTGGTCGATGCGCCGCACCACCGGTTTGCCGGCGCGGCTGGCGAGCAGCTCGACCAGCGCCTCCGACAGCGCCACGCCGGCCGCCACCGAAGGGAAGAACGAGGGGCTGTGGATGGTGAACAGCAGCGTCTCGTCGGCCAGCAGCGACAGCGGCGAGGTCACGCTGTCGGTGATGGCCACGATGCGGCAACCGGCCGCCCTGGCCGCCTGCGCCACCTGCAGCGCCTCGCGCGAGTAGGGCGCAAAGCTCGCCACCACCAGCGCGTCGCCCTTGGCGAAGGCGCGCTGCTGCATCTCCAGCGAGCCGCCCTGGCCGTCGACCAGGTGCACGCTGGCGCGGAAGATGCGGTAGACGTAGACGAACGAAAAAGCGATCGGGAAGCAGGCGCGAAACCCCGCGGCATGCACGGCCGGCGCTTTTTCGATGAGCGCGCAGGCCTTCTGCAGCGCCTGCTCGCTCTGCCGGTGCGTGGCCTCGAGGTTGCGGCGCTGCACCTCGAACATTTCCCCGGTCAGGCTCTGGTCTTTGGCGCGGCCGACGAGCTGCTTGGCGCGGCCGCCGTAGGTCTCGCTGCCCAGGCCCATGTCCGCGGCAAAGGCCTCCTTCAGCTGCGGCCAGCCCTCGAAGCCCAGGTGCTGCGCAAAACGCACCAGGGTGGCCGGCGTGCTCTGCGAGCGCGTGCCCACGTTGCGCATCGAGCCGGTGACGACCTCGTTCGGATGGTCGAGCAGGTAGCGCGCCACCTGTTGCAGCGCGGGGCTGAGTTCGTTGAAACGCTGGCGGATCTGGTCTCTGGCGCCCATGGCGGTGTCTCTCTTCGGCTGTCGTTGGAACAAATGTACCGGACGGGATTTTCTGGAACAGTTGACGGAACGAATGTTCCAAACAATAATTCATCCGTAACGTTGGTTCCAACCCCCTCAGACCCCATGACGCACGTCTTCCACCGCCATCTTCGCCAGACCCCGCCTGTTGCCGCCGGCTCCCACGGCATGTACATCCGCGACGCGGAAGGCCGCGAGTACCTCGACGCCTCGGGCGGCGCGGCGGTGTCGTCCCTGGGCCATGCGCACCCCGAGGTGCTGGCCGCCATGCATGCGCAGCTCGACACGCTCGCCTACGCCCACACCAGCTTCTTCACCAGCGAGGTGGCCGAGCAACTGGCCGACGAGCTGATCGGCGCCGCCCCCGAGGGCATGAGCCACGTGTACCTGGTGAGTGGCGGCTCCGAGGCGGTGGAGTCGGCGCTGAAGATGGCGCGCCAGTACTTCGTGGAAATCGGCCAGCCGCAGCGCACCCACTTCATCGCGCGCCGCCAGAGCTACCACGGCAACACGCTGGGCGCGCTGGCGGTGGGCGGCAACGCCTGGCGGCGCGAGCCCTTCGCGCCCATCCTGGTGCCGGCCACGCATGTGTCGCCGTGCTATCCGTACCGCGAGCAGGGCGAGGGCGAAACTCCGGAGCAGTACGGCCTGCGCCTGGCGGCGGAGCTGGAGGCAGCCATCCTCGCGCAAGGCGCCGACCGCGTGATCGCCTTCGTCGCCGAGACGGTCGGCGGCGCCACGGCCGGCGTGCTCGTGCCCGTGCCGGGCTACTTCAAGGCGGTGCGCGCGGTGTGCGACAAGTACGGCGTGCTGCTGATCCTCGACGAGGTGATGTGCGGCATGGGCCGCACCGGCACGCTGCACGCCTGCGAGCAAGAGGGCGTGGTGCCCGACCTGATCACCATCGCCAAGGGCCTGGGCGGCGGCTACCAGCCGGTGGGCGCGGTGCTGGCGCAGCGCCGCATCGTCGAGGCCATGTCGCAGGGCAGCGGCTTCTTCCAGCACGGCCACACCTACCTCGGCCACCCGATGGCCTGCGCCGCCGCGCTCGCGGTGCAGCAGGTGATCCGCCGCGACGGCCTGGTCGCCAAGGTGCGCGACGACGGCATCGCCTTCGGCGCGATGCTGCAGGCGGCGCTGGGCACGCACCCGCATGTGGGCGACATCCGCGGGCGCGGCTTCTTCTGGGGCCTCGAGCTGGTGGCCGACCGGGCGAGCAAGGCGCCGTTCGATCCGGCGCTGAAGCTGAACGCCGCCGTCAAGAAGGACGCCATGGCGCGCGGCCTGCTGTGCTACCCCTTCGGCGGCACGGTGGACGGGCGGCAGGGCGACCACGTGCTGCTGGCGCCGCCCTTCATCGCCACGCGGCAAGACCTGCAGACCATCGCCGGGCGGCTGGCCGAATCGATCGACGCCGTGACGCGCGCGGCCATGCGCTGAGCGCCTTTTTTCTCCTCGCTTTTTCTTCAACCGTCGTTCCAAGGAGCGTTCCATGCCCAAGCTACGTCTGCCGTTTTCTAGCGGTGCCGCCGCGCTCGCGTTGGCCTTTGCCGCCCTGTTGCCCGGCACCGCCGCGCAGGCGCAGGAAGGCGACACGCTCGCCAAGATCAAGGCCAGCGGCGCCATCACCTTCGGCTACCGCGAGTCGTCGTTCGGCTTCTCGTACCTCGACGGCAACCTCAAGCCCGTGGGCTACAGCATCGAGATCTGCAACCGCATCGTCGAGGCGGTGAAGACCGAGCTGAAGCTGCCGGCCATCGAGGTGAGGTACCAGGCCGTCACCTCGGCCAACCGCATCCCGCTGGTGCAGAACGGCACGGTCGACATCGAGTGCGGCTCCACCACGAACCTGGTCGAGCGGCAGAAGCAGGTGGCGTTCTCGCCGGACATCTTTCGCTACAACGTGCGCATGCTGGTGAAGGCCGATTCGGGCATCAAGAGCATCGCCGACCTGCAGGGCAAGACGGTGGCCACCACCACCGGCACCACATCGTTTCGCCTGCTGCGCGAGGCCGACCGGGGCCGCAGCCTGGACGTGACCAACCTCGCGGGCAAGGACCACAGCGACTCGTTCCTGCTGGTGGAAAGCGGCCGGGCGCAGGCCTTCGTGCTCGACGACATCCTGCTGGCCGGGCAGCTCGCCAACGCGCGCAACCCGAAGGACTTCCTCATCACCGGCGAGAGCCTGCGCACCGAGAACCAGTCGCTGATGTTCCGCAAGGACGACCCGGCCTTCAAGGCGTTGGTCGACCGGGTGGTGTCGGGCATGATGAAGTCGGGCGAGATGGAAAGGCTGTACGCCAGGTGGTTCATGTCGCCCATTCCGCCCAAGGGCATCAACATCAACTACCCGCTGAATGCCGAGACGAAGGAGGCGTTTGCCAACCCGTCGTCCAAGGGCATCTAGGTGCATCTGAGCCGTCCGAACCCATGACACGCATTGCCCTGATCCACGCGCTCTCGCATTCCGTCGCGCCCATCAACGAAGCCTTCGCGCGCGACTGGCCCGAGGCGCTGCGCATGAACCTGCTCGACGACAGCCTCTCCGCCGACCTGGCACGCGAAGGCAAGGGCCTGGATGCGGCCATGCACGAGCGTTTCCAGCGCCTTGCGCAGTACGCGGTCGACACGGGCGCGCAGGGCATCCTCTTCACCTGCTCGGCCTTCGGGCCGTGCATCGAGGCGGTGGCGCGCAGGCATGCGGGCATCGCGGTGCTCAAGCCCAACGAGGCGATGATCGACGAGGTGGCGCAAGGGCAGGGCCGGCTCGGGCTCATTGCCACCTTCGCGTCCACGCTGGCGTCGATGCCGGGCGAGTTTGCGCAAGGCACGCCGCTCGAGCTGGCGCTGGCCGACGGCGCGCTCGACGCGCTGAACGCCGGCGACACGCAGCGCCACGACGCGCTCATTGCCGCACAGGCCGCGGCGTTGCGCGAGCGCGGCTGCACGCGCCTTGCGCTCGCGCAGTTCAGCATGGCGCGCGCGCGTGCCGCGTGCGAGGCCGCGAGTGGGTTGCCGGTGTCGACCACGGTCGACAGCGCGGTGCGTGCGCTGCGCCGCCGCACCGGTTAGAGCAGGTCAGGTCAGGCCAGGGCCCAGGCTAAGGCGCGCGCGCGTTCTCGATGATGGAGAATAGCGCCGTGATGGCAATCTGCGCCGCGTCGCTGCGCCCCAACGGCCGTGTGAGCGCGGTCTCGCGGTCGGTGGCCTGCAGTCCCTGCGACAGGCGGCGGTAGATATCGGCCGAGGGCAGCGTCGCCGAACTGCCGAGCGCGTCGCAGTAGGTGCCGGTCAGCACGGCGGTGAGCGCTTCGCTCTGCGCGTTCGACAGTTTCATGCCGTCGCCCGGGAAGACCGCGGCGATGCAGTGCATCAGGTAGGCCTGCGTTTCGAGCGAGAACGACTGCTGCCGCACATAGCACTCGACCGCCGCCCAGAACAGCGGCTCGGAGGTGCGGCGCCAGCTTTCCAGCACCTTGCGCGCCTTGGCCACCAGGTCGGCATGGGCGTCGCCCGGCTCGCTCGGCCGCAAGGCCAGCCCCTGCAAGGTCAGCGCCACGTCGGGCCCGGATGCGCCCAGGATGAAGCTCCAGAACTTCCAGCGGGCATACCACTTCTTGTCGTGCGCGGGGTCCAGCGGCTCCAGCAGCCAGAAGTCGATGCTCTGCGCCGCGTCGCTGCACTGGTCGGCCGTGTGGCCGTCGTCCAGGTCGAGCCGCGGCATGCCCGACTGCATCCGGTCGGCCGCGATCTGCCCCTGCGCCACGATGCCCGCGCTCGAGCGGCCGATGTCGAACAGGCGTTGCATCAACTGGCGCAGTTCGTTGCCCGACGCACCGGTGGCCTGGGTCACGCGCCGTACCGACTCGCATTGCTCGCGTTCGATGTCCTGCGCGTTCTTGCGCCGGTCCTCGCAATGGTCGTCGGCGGTGGAGACGTGCTCTTCGAGCCCATTGCCGTGGGTGAAGGTCTGCATGGGTGAAGCTCCTGTGGACCTCGGGTCCGGTTCATTTGTGACTATGTGTCAACCAAATGCCGAGGACCATCACCCGAATTGGGTATCCTGCGCGCCACCTGAACCCGACCTGACCAGCCTCCTCGCCATAATTGCCGCTCTTTCAAGGAGTACGCGTGGACATCGTTTTGCTGGTCAAGGCCGCCATCATGGGCATCGTGGAGGGGCTGACCGAATTTCTTCCGATCTCGTCGACCGGCCATCTGATTCTTGCGGGCTCGCTGCTCGGCGGCTTCGGCGACGACCGGGGCAAGGTCTTCGAGATCGCGATCCAGACCGGCGCGATCTTCGCTGTGATCCTGGTGTACTGGCAGAAGATCCGCTCCACCGTGGTGGCGCTGCCCCGGCAGCCCAAGGCGCAGCGCCTGGCGCTGAACATCTTCATCGGCTTCCTGCCGGCGGTGGTGCTGGGCCTGCTGTTCGGCAAGGTCATCAAGGCGCACCTGTTCATTCCGACGGTGGTGGCCAGCACCTTCATCATCGGCGGCTTCATCATCCTGTGGGCCGAGAAGCGCCCGCCCGGCTCGGTGCGCGTCGAGCACGTGGACGACATGACGCCGTGGGACGCCCTCAAGGTCGGCCTGGTGCAGTGCTTCGCGATGATCCCGGGCACCAGCCGCAGCGGCTCGACCATCATCGGCGGCATGCTGCTGGGCCTGTCGCGCCAGGCGGCGACCGATTTCTCGTTCTTCCTGGCCATTCCCACGCTGATCGGCGCGGGCGTTTACAGCGTCTACAAGGAGCGCGCGGCGCTGTCGATGGCCGACATGCCGCTGTTCGCGGTGGGCCTGGTGTTCTCTTTCATCAGCGCCTGGCTGTGCGTGCGCTGGCTGCTGCGCTACATCAGCAGCCACAGCTTCGTGCCGTTCGCCTGGTACCGCATCGCCTTCGGCATCGTGGTGCTGGCGACCGCGTGGAGCGGCGCGGTGGTCTGGGCGGACTGACGAAGCGCAGCGCAGGGCCGCGAGCGGCCCGCTCCCTCTAGGTGGCGAGCGGCATGCGCAGCGCCACCTGCGTTTCGCCGGGGCGCGACTGCAGTTGCAGCTCCGCTCCCAGCCGGCGCGCCCGCGCGCGCAGGTTGCGCAGGCCGGCGCCTGCATTCCGGGCTGTGTCCTCCACCGCGAAGCCGCGGCCGTCGTCGCGCACGCTGAGCCGGAGTTCCGCGCCGGCGCGCACCACGCTCACGTCCACGCGCTGGCTGGCGCTGTGCTTGAGCACGTTGGTCAGCGCCTCCTGCAGGAAGCGCATCAGGTCGAGGCTCTGCGAGGGCGGCAGTTCGAGCGTGTCGATGTTCGACACCTTCCAGCGGCAGTCGATGCCGTTGGCGTCCAGCAACTGCGCGCTGCGGTGGCGCAGCGGCGCCAGCAGCTCGCCCAGGGCGCGGGCACCGTCGTCGCGGCCGGTGGCGTCGATGATCAGCCGCAGGTCGTCGCGCAGGCGCTTGAGCATGGCCAGCAGCTCCGGCGCGCTGAGGTTTTCGGGCGTGCGCTCCAGCGTGGCGATGCTGCCCACCAGCATGCCGCCCAGGCCGTCGTGCAGGTCGCTCACCAGGTTCACGCGCTCGCCGATGCGCGCATGCGCCAGTTCCAGCGCATGCTGCTGCGCCAGCGTGGCGGCCAACTCGGCCTTGGCGGCGTTCACCTCTTCGATGAGCTCGGTGTTGAAGTTCTCGATGCGCCGCAGGCTCTGTGCAAAGCGCGCGGCCTGCGCCAGCGCCATGCCCAGCAGCAGCACGTACGACGACATGTTCGTGTAGTAGATGTTGCTGTCGATCACCTGCGTGAACACCAGCAGGTCGTGCGCGCCGGTGATGGCGGACAGCGCCATGAAGGGCGCGAGCGATCGCATCGGGCTGCCGCGGTGGCGCCAGGCGTGCACGATGGCGACGCTGTTCACCACGATGATCGTCAGGCCGCCCACCAGCGTCCAGAGCGCGCGGTGCGCCGCCAGGCCGGCCAGCGGCGCGACCCACAGGTCGGTCACCCCGGCCGCCGCCACCAGCAGCGCCGCGCCCTCCAGGCGCGGCATGCGCCGTTGGCAGTAGCGCAGCGCGAACACCAGGTAAGACAGGCTGAACACCAGCAGCAGCGAGGTGTTGAGCGCCTGCCAGCCGTGGTTGGACGCAAAGGGCCACGGGCTGGTCGCGATCTGGTTGTAGGCGAACAGCAGCCACAGCACCGACATCGCCGCGAACCAGCCGTAGGCCGTCTCGCGCCGGCGCAGCCACCACCAGGCGGCGAAGAAGGCCGAGACCGCCGCACTCACCGCCAGGCCCAGCACCTGCAGGTCGTGGCGCAACAGCTGCTCGTGCGCGAACCCGGCTTGCGTGGCCGCCGGCGTGCCCAGTTCGACCGGCCCCAGCCCCGCCTGGTAGACCGACAGGCCCGACACGCGCACCAGCAGCGTGTTGGTGCCCGCGCGCAGCAGCGGCGGCGCCAGCAGCCAGTGGCGCGGCGTGTTCCAGGCGCGCGTGAGCGGCTCCACCAGGCTGGCGTCGCGCGAAATGGGCGTGCCGTTGAGCGACACCTCGCCGGCCATGTTCAGGTAGTGCAGCAGCAGGCCGGTTTCACGCACCTGTTCGGGCTGTGTCCAGGTCAGCCGGTACCAGACCACGCCGTCGAAGCCGGGCCAGCGCCGCGCCCAGCTGTCGGGCAGGGTGACGGGCGTCCAGCCTTCGGCGGGCGGCGCGGTGTCTTGCCACCCGGCGCCGCGCACGGCCTCGACGTGCAGGGCCGGTGCAGCCGCGGCCTGCGCCCAGGCCGGGCCGGCTGCAAGACAGACAAGCAGCGCGCCGATCAGCGCAGCAAGCCATGCCGCCGCGCCTGGAACACGGCTTCGGTGCGCGAGTTGACGGCCAGCTTGCGGTAGATGTTCTTGGTGTGGCATTCGACGGTCAGCTTGGAAATCGACAGCATCTCGGCCATTTCTCGGTTGCTCAGGCCTTGCGACACGAGTTCGAGGATCTTGTGTTCGCGCGGTGTCAGGGCCGAGAGGAGTGCATTCCCGGGCGCATTTCCGCGCGCCCCGGCCGCCGCCGTCGCGGGCGCCGGCGCTGCCGCCACCCAGGCGAGGATGCGCCGCGCGATGGTCGGGTCGATCGGTGCGCCGCCTTGCTCGATGCTGCGCAGCGCCATGGCCAGCTCGAGGTCGTCGCGCTCCTTCAGCAGGTAGCCGATGGCGCCCGCGCGCAGCGCCGCAAAGATGACTTCTTCGGTGCGCCAGGCCGAGATCACCACCGCCGGCACGCCCGGGTGGTGCGCCTGCAGCCAGCCGATCAGTTCCACGCCGCTGCCGTCGGGGAGGCCGATGTCCACCAGCGCCACGCTGTAGCGGTGGGCGCCCAGCAGCTGCTGCGCGCCGGCCACGCTGTCGGTCACCGCGATGTGCGCGTCGTCGCAGCCCAGGGTGGCCAGCACATGGCGCAGGCGCTGCTGCATCTGCGGGTCGTCCTCGACGATGAGGGCGGGGCTCAGCGAGACGGGGTCGGCGTCTTCAACGGGGAGAACGGACATGGGCGCAAGGGCTCCGGGCAGTTGGCGGACGGTTGCTGATTCTCCCGGATTGTTGCCAAGTATTGCTTTTTGTATCCCAGGCGTCTTTTTGCGCCTTGGCACGGCCCGCTCAGGCTCAGGTCGCTTGAGGGGGCCGGCACATGATCAGGTATTCGGCATCCGACACCGGCTCCCGGTGCGCGGCCTCGCCGCGAAAGCCCAGCCGCTCGTAGAACCCCACGCTGCGCGGCGTGAAGGTTTCGAGGAAGCAGGGCACACCCGCCGCATCGGCTTCTGCCAGCGTGGGCGCCAGCAGCCGCGCACCCAGCCCGCGCCCTTGCGCGGCGGGCGCGATGCCCAGGATCGACAGGTACCACGCGCCCGCCGGCACCACGGCCGGGGCGCGCGCTGCCATGAACTCGACGATGCGGTGGTAGTTGGCCAGGCCGCGCGGGCCCAGCGCGCCGGCGAGGAAGGCGCTTTTCGCGGCCGACTCGGCGGTATCGACGTCGTCCGCGCGCGGCAGCAGCCACGCCGCCGCGCCCAGTGCGGGGTCTTCGGGCGTCAGGCAGCGTCCGGTGCGCGCGGCCTCGTCCAGCGAACACGCGAAGTACGAGGCGAGCACTGCCTTGCGCTGGCGCATGTCGTGCTCGAAATCGACCGAGATCGCCAGGTAGAACGGATCGACGATCAGCGCGTCGGCCAGCGCGGGCGTGGAGAGCGACAGGGGCAGGGGTTCTTCGGTCGGCATGCGGGTCTTGGAGCGGGGTTCAGGGGCGGCCGCGCGATTCTAGGGAGCCGCTTTGCATCGGCTCAGGCCGTCGCGCGCAGGCGCTTCGCCTCCAGCGCCAGGAAGCGGTACAGCTTCGGGTCGTCCGCATAGCCCACGTTGAAGCGCAGCCACGGGGTGGGCCGCAGGTCGGTGCGGAACAGGTCGCCCGGCGCCAGCAGGAAGCTCTCGGCAATGGCGCGCTGCGCCAGCGCGCGCATGTCGACGTCGTCGCGCTCGAAGCGCGCCCACAGGAAGGGCCCGCCGGCCGGCCGCGTGAAGAGCTGCATGCCGGCGGCCTCCAGCCTGTCGCACACCGTGTGCTGCGCCGCCTGCAGCCGCTCGGCCAGCCGAGCCACATGCGCCCGGTAGCGGCCTTCGATCAGCACGCCGTGCAGCAGCCGTTCGGTCAGCTCCGAGGTGGTGAGGCTGTTCACCATCTTCTGAAGAATCATCTTCTCGGCGAACTCCTCGTTGCATGCGACGAAGCCCACGCGCAGGGCGGGCGACACCGTCTTGGAGAAGCTGCCGACATGGATCACCCGCTGCAGCCGGTCGAGGCTCGCGAGGGGCGTGGCCGCGCCGGGCGGCTCCAGCCCGGCCATCACGTCGTTGTCGACGATGTGGAAGTCCAGCTGCTCGGCCAGCCGCAGCATCTGGTAGGCCACCGCCGGCGTGCACTGGCCGCCGGTGGGGTTGTGCAGGTTGGTGGTGGTGAAGAAGGCCTTGGCGCCGTGGCGTTGCGCCAGCGCCTGCAGCGCCGCCACGTCGGGCCCGTTCACCGTGCGCTCCACGCCCACCAGCCTCAGGTCGAGCGAACGCAGCATGGCGTACAGGTTGGTCGAGCCGGGCTCGTCGACCAGCACCACGTCGCGCGGCTGCAGCAGGCAGCGCGCCACCAGGTTCAGCGCCTGCGAGGCCCCGTGCGTCAGCACGATCTGGTGCGGGGCGGTCTCGATGCCCTGCTGCGCCAGCAGCGTCTGTATTTGCTGGCGCAAGGGCAGGTAGCCGTAGGGCGTGCCGTAGTTGGCCAGCCCGGCGGCGGACTTGCGCGACAGCGCGGCCAGCGCGCGCCGCACACCGTCTATATGCAGCATCTCGGGCGGGATCCAGCCGCAGCCCGCGTTCAGCAGCGTGCGGTCGTCCTCGTACACGTGCTTGAGCAGCCACAGCGAGTCCACCGAGGTGCGGCCCAGGAAGGGCTTGCGCCGCGTGGCCGCCGAGCGCTCGACCTCGGCCACGTAGTAGCCGCTGGCGCGCCGCGCCTCGACGTGGCCTTCGGCCACGAGGCGCTGGTAGGCGTTGGTGATGGTCATGGTGCTCACGCCGCAGTCGCCGGCGAGCGTGCGCACCGACGGCAGCTTGTCGCCGGGCTTCATGGCGCTGGAGGCGATTTGCGCGAGCAGCGCGTCGTAGACCTGGCGCACCAGGGGGGTGGGCAGCGAAGGGTTGACAGTGATCACGGCAAGGCGTGCACGGTTCGTGTGCACGAAAAAGCCCCAACACGGGGACGAACACAGGGCAAAGGAGCGACTGTTCTACTACAGAAGAATTGAACTGTATATATGCATTTGACCTGACAGATGTCTCAATGGAGACCTCGCCGCCGCAAGCCCTCACAGGTGCCCGGCATCGCGCTCCCCGTTCCATCTTTCAGGAAATCACATGCAACCGCAGCTCTTCTCGCCTTCGTCTGCCCACCCGGTGGGCACCTTGTCGCGCCGCCTTGCCCGATGGGGCGCCGCCGCGATGCTGGCCGGTGCAGTCATGGCGCCCGCGATGGCCCAGACCACCACGCTCAAGATCATTCCGAGCAGCAACATCACCGTGCTCGACCCGATCTGGACCACGGCCTACGTGACGCGCAACTTCGGCTACATGGTGTACGACACCCTGTTCGCCACCGACCTCGAAGGCCACATCAAGCCGCAGATGGTCGACAAATGGAAGGTGTCGCCCGACAACAAGACCTGGACCTTCACGCTGCGCGACGGCCTGGAGTTCCATGACGGCAAGCCGGTCACCAGCGAGGACGTGGTCGCGTCCATCAAGCGCTGGGCCAGCCGCGACACCTTCGGCGCGCAGCTCTCCAAGGTGACCGAGCGCTACGAAACGCCCGACGCCAAGACCTTCTCCATCGTGCTGAAGGAGCCCTTCGGCCTGGTGCTCGAAGCGCTGGGCAAGCCGTCGTCGAACGTGCCGTTCATCATGCCCAAGCGCATTGCCGACACCTCGGGCGACACGCAGATCAAGGAGTCGATCGGCTCCGGCCCCTACGTGTTCAAGGCCGACGAGTTCCGCCCCGGCGAGCGCGTGGTGTTCACCAAGAACATGCGCTACAAGCCGCGCGCCGAGGCGCCCTCGGGCACGGCCGGCGGCAAGAACGTGTACGTGGACCGCGTGGAGTGGCTCATCATCCGCGACGCGCAGACGCAGATGAATGCGCTGCTCAACGGCGAGGCCGACATCCTGGAGCAGCCCGCCTTCGAGCAGTACGCCACGCTGCGCACCAACCCCGACATCAAGCTGGTCGACGCGCAACCCGCGGGCAACCAGTTCATCCTGCGCTTCAACTTCCTGCAGCCGCCGTTCAACAACGAGAAGGTGCGCCGCGCCGCCTTGCTGGCGCTGGGCCAGGAAGCCTTCCTGCGCACCCAGGTCGGCACGCCCGGCCTCACGCGCTACTGCAAGAGCATGTTCCCCTGCGGCACGCTGTTCGAGTCTGAGCAGACGGGTGACTACACCGGCGTGGCCAACCCGCAGAAGGCCAAGGCATTGCTCGAAGAGGCCGGCTACAAGGGCGAGCCCGTGGTGCTGATGCGCCCGACCGATAACCCGACCATCGGCAAGCTGCCGCTGGTGGCCAAGCAGCAGCTGGAGCAGGCCGGCTTCAAGGTCGACATGCAGTCGATGGACTGGTCCACGCTGGTGGCGCGGCGCGCGAAGAAGGACGCGCCCTCGGCCGGCGGCTGGAGCGCGTTCATGACCTCGTGGACGGCATCCGACATCCTCAACCCGATCACCATGGCCATGATGAACGCCACCGGCGACAAGGGCTGGTTCGGCTGGCAGACCGACGCCAAGCTGGAAGAAATCAAGGTCCAGTTCGCCCAGGCCAAGACCGACGCCGAGAAGAAGAAGTTCGCGCAGGCCGCCCAGCTGCGCGCCTTCGAGACGGCCACGCACGTGCCCGTGGGCCAGTACAACCAGCCCGCCGCGCTGCGCAAGAACGTGAGCGGCCTGGTGCCGGCCGGCGCGCAGGTGTACTGGAACATCAAGAAGCAATAAGAAGAAAAACAGAAGAAAGAAGAGCGCCCCTCCATGCTGACCTTCCTCGGCAAGCGCCTGCTCGCCACCCTTCCCGTGCTGCTGGTCGTGGCGGTGGCGATCTTCATGATCGTGCGCCTCACGCCCGGCGACCCGGCCGCCGTCATCGGCGGCAACAGCGCCACCAATGAAGACTTGGACCGCATCCGCGTGCAGCTCGGCCTGACCAAGCCGCTGTGGGAGCAGTTCGCGATCTGGGGCAACGGCGTGCTGCACGGCGACCTGGGCTTCTCGTTCTTCCTGAACAAGCCGGTGCTGGAGCTCATCGGCCAGCGCATGGAGCCCACGCTCTCGCTGGCCGGCGGCACGCTGCTGCTGGCGGTGGCCATTGCGCTGCCGCTGGGCACGCTGGCCGCGTGGCGCATGGGCGGCTGGCTCGACAAGGCCGTCATGGCCTTCTCGGTGGCGGGCTTCTCGGTGCCGGTGTTCGTGGTCGGCTATGTGCTGATCTACCTGCTGGCGATGAAGCTGCAGTGGTTTCCGGTGCAGGGCTACCGGCGCATCGGCGACGGCGTGGGGCCGTGGCTGAACCAGCTGGTGCTGCCGTGCCTCACGCTGGCCATCACCTACGTGGCGCTGCTGTCGCGCGTGACGCGTGCCGCGGTGAGCGAGGCGCTGACCGAGGACTTCATTCGCACCGCGCGCGCCAAGGGCATCACCGAGCTCGAGGTGCTCAAGCACCATGCGCTGCGCAACGCGGCGGTGCCGGTGGTCACGGTGATCGGCGTGAGCGCGGCGCTGCTGCTGGGCGGCGTGGTGGTCACCGAGACGGTGTTCGCCATTCCGGGACTGGGCCAGCTCACGGTCGACGCGGTGCTCAACCGCGACTTTCCCGTGCTGCAGGGCGTGGTGCTGTTCTTTGCCGTGGTGTATGTCGCCGTCAACCTGCTGGTCGACGTGAGCTACCTGTTTCTAGACCCCCGCATCGGCTACTGATCATGAGCACCCTGAAAAGACTCTGGCGCAACGCCGCCGTGCGTGGCGGCGTCATCGTGCTGGTCGCGCTGGCGCTGCTGGGCGTGTTCGCGCCCTGGCTCGGCACCTTCGATCCTTCGGTGATGGACGCGAGCTTCATCTCGGTGGGCGCGGGCACCGCGGGCCAGGTGACGCTGCCCGACGGCGCGCAGTTCGCCCACACCTTCTGGATGGGCAGCGACAGCGTGGGGCGCGACGTGTGGAGCCGTGTGCTGTACGGCACCCGCATCTCGATCGCGGTGGGCCTGTTCACCGCCTTCGTCGCCATCGCCTTCGGCTGCCTGCTGGGCATGCTGGCGGGTTACTTTCGCGCGGTCGACGCCGTGCTGATGCGGGTGATGGACGGCGTGATGGCCATTCCCGCCGTGCTGCTGGCGATCACGCTGGTGGCGGTGCTCGGTGCCAGCCTGCCCACGGTGATCCTGGCCATCGCGGTGCCCGAGGTGCCGCGCGTGACGCGCCTGGTGCGCGCGCTGGTGATGAGCCTGCGCGACGAGCCCTTCGTGGAAGCGGCCCGTGCGCTGGCCACGCCCGACGCCACCATTCTGTGGCGCGACATCCTGCCCAACGCGCTGGCGCCGCTGATCGTGCAGGGCACCTTCATCGCGGCCTCGGCCGTGCTGACCGAGGCCATCCTGAGCTTCCTGGGCCTGGGCCTGCCGTCGGACGTGCCGACCTGGGGAAACATCATGGCCGAAGGGCGCGTGCAGTTCTCGCAGAGCCCGGGCAACGTGCTGTTCCCGGCGTTGTTCCTGGTGCCGACGGTGCTCGCCATCAACATGCTGGGGGACGGCCTGCGCGACGTGCTCGACCCCAAGTTCTCCAAACGCGTGTGAGGCGCAGATTTTCATGACCGCCATGACCGAATCGAATCCAGGCGCCGCCATTCTCGAAGTGCGCGGCCTGCAGGTCGCGCTGCCTTCCGACGCCGACCGCCCGCACGCCATCGAACGGCTCGACCTGCGCATCGACGCCGGGCGCACGCTGTGCATCGTGGGCGAGTCCGGCTCGGGCAAGTCGGTGCTGGCCACCACCGTGATGGGCCTGCTGGCCAAGGGGCTGGTGCTGAAGGCCGGCGACGTGGTGCTGTCCGGCGAGAAGCTGGTCGACAACGGCCGCTTCACCTCCGACAAGCGGCTGCGCCAGTTGCGCGGCACCGGCATGGGCATGGTGTTCCAGGAGCCGATGACGGCGCTGAACCCGGTGCTCACCTGCGGCGAGCAGGTCGACGAACTGCTGCGCACGCACACCCCGTGGGGCGCGGCGGAGCGCAAGGCGCACATCATCGCCATCTTCGAGCGCGTGCGGCTGCCCGACCCGGCGCGCATCCATGCGAGCTACCCGCACCAGCTCTCGGGCGGGCAGCGCCAGCGCATCGTGATCGCGATGGCCATCATCCTGAAGCCGCGCCTGCTGATCTGCGACGAGCCGACCACCGCGCTGGACGTGACCACGCAGGCCGAGATACTGAAGCTCATTGCCGAGCTGCAGGCCGAGCAGGGCGGTGCGGTGCTCTTCATCACCCACGACATGGGCGTGGTGGCGGAGATTGCCGACGACGTGATGGTGATGCACCGCGGCGCCCTGGTGGAGCAGGGCCCGTGCGCGCAGGTGCTGCGCCAGCCGCGAGAGGCCTACACCCGCATGCTGCTCGATGCCGTGCCCGGCATGACGCCGCCGCCTGCGCGCGCACTGCCCGGCGGCAAGCCGCTGTTGACCGGCACGGCCGTCGGCAAGATCTACACGCGGCGCGACTGGATCGGCCGCGCCAAGCACAACACCGCGCTGCAGGACGCCAGCGTGGACGTGCACCGCGGCGAAACCGTGGGCGTGGTGGGCGAGTCGGGCTCGGGCAAGTCGACCTTCGCGCGCTGCATGATCCGGCTGATCGCGCCCAGCGCGGGCAGCATCCTGTGGGGCGACGCCGAGGTGCACGACCTGCCCGAAGGCCGGCTGCGGCCGCTGCGCTCGCGGGTGCAGGTGGTGTTCCAGGACCCGAACCGCTCGCTGAACCCGCGGCGCACGGTGGGCTCGTCGATGGTCGAGGGCGCGATGAACTTCGGCCTGAGCAAGCTGCATGCGCGCCAGACCGCCGAGGAGCTGATGGACCGCATCCAGCTGCCGCGCACCGCGCTCGACCGCTATCCGCACCAGTTCTCGGGCGGCCAGCGCCAGCGCCTGGCCATTGCCCGCGCCATCGCCTGCCAGCCGCAGGTGCTGGTGGCCGACGAGGCGGTGTCGGCGCTCGACGTGTCGGTGCAGGCGCAGATTCTGGACCTGCTGCGCGAGATCCAGCGCGACCTGGGGCTGGGCATTCTGTTCATCACGCACGACCTGCGCGTGGCGGCGCAGCTGTGCGACCGCGTCATCGTGATGAGCCAGGGCCGCATCGTGGAGCAGGGGCCCACGGGCCAGGTGTTCAACGCACCGGCCAACGACTACACGCGGCGGCTGCTGGCGGCCGCGCCGCGTGCGGAACTCGCGAGCGCGCAGTGAGCGTGTGGGGCGCCTGGCGCGCAGCCCTTCGCGACCCGGTGTGGCGCGGCGCCTTTGCCGAAGGGCGGCGCGACATCGCGGGCGCCGCGCTCGGCACCATGGCCATGGGGCTGGTGGCCGGCGTGGCCATGGCCAAGAGCGGCGTCGGGCTGGGCGTGATCCTGGCGATGTCGCTGCTGGTGTTCGCCAGCGCCTCGCAGCTGGCCTGCCTGCCGCTCATTGCGGCCGGCGCGCCGCTGTGGGTCATCGTGGCCACGGCCTGTGTGCTGAACCTGCGCTTCGTGGTGTTCAGCGTGAACTGGCGGCGCTACTTCGGGCGGCACCGCCGGCTGTCGCGCGTGCTGCTGTCTTACCTGGCGGGCGACCCGGTGTATGCGCAGTTCGTGCACCGGCATCCGCAGCCCTCGGCGGACGGGCGCGCCACGGCGCGCCAGCAGGGCTACTTCCTGGGGCTGGCGCTGACCAACTGGGCGGCGTGGCACATCGCGTCGCTGGCCGGCATCTTCCTGGCCGACGCCATTCCCGCGGCCTGGGGCCTGCGCTTCATCGGCGTGCTCGCCTTGCTGGCGCTGGCCTTGCCGATGCTCACCGACCGCGCGGTGCGCTGCTCGGCGCTGGCCGCAGGCACGGTGGCGCTGGCGACGGCCTCGCTGCCGATGGGGCTCAACGTGGTTGCCGCCATTGCCACCGCCTTCGTGGCCGGCACCTGGGCCGACCGGCGCTGGAGTCGGCGCTGATGCACATGGGGCACCTGGGGCACATCGGGCAGTTGGGGCACGAAGCGTACGTGTGGCTGGCGGTGGGCGCGCTGGTGGTGGTGACGGTGCTCACGCGCAGCTTCTTCCTGCTGCCCGACAGCGAGCCGAAGCTGCCCGGCTGGCTGTGGCGCGGCCTGCGCCATGCACCGGTGGCGGCGCTGCTCGCGATGGTGGTGCCCGACGTGTTCCTGAGCAACGGGCGCCTGCTGTCCGACTGGCACGATGCCCGGCTCTTTGCAGTGGGCGCCGCATTGGCCTACTACCTGGTCCGGCGAAACGATGTGGCCGGGACGATCCTGGTCGGCACGGGTACGCTGATGCTCTTGCGGCTCGGCTTCGGCTGGCCCTGACACGAACACTTTGGCGATTACTTTTTTTCAAGCGAATGGAGAACACGAGATGACGCTGGCAATGAGCTGGGACGAATGGGCCGCGCATGACGGCATCGGGCTGGCCGAACGCGTGCGCAAGGGCGACGTGACGGCGGCCGAACTGGCGGCGCAGGCCGCGGCCGGTATCGCGAAGGTCAACCCGCAGCTGGACGCGGTGGTCGAGGTGTTCGACGACGTGGTCGCCGATCCGCTGAAGGACGGCATGGACCCCGAGGGCGTGTTCGCCGGCCTGCCGTACCTCATGAAGGACCTGGGCCCGACGCTGAAGGGCCGGCTGCAGGAGTTCGGCTCGATGATCATGCAGGGCAACCGCCCGGCCGCCGACAGCTTCCTCACGGAAAAGCTGCGCAAGGCCGGCCTGAACATCGTGGGCCGCAGCACCACGCCCGAGTTCGGCGTGTGCAGCTCGGTGGAAAACGCACTGCACGTCACGCGCAATCCGTGGGACGTCGAATACACCACCTGCGGCTCGTCGGCCGGCACGGCCGCAGCCGTGGCGGCGGGCGTGCTGCCGCTGTCGCATGCCACCGACGGCGGCGGCTCCATCCGCATTCCGGCGGGCGTGAACGGCAACATCGGCCTGAAGGTGTCTCGCGGCGTGTTCTCGCTGGCGCCGGGGCTGTCGGACCTGTCGGGGTTGGTGTCCATCCAGGGCTGCCACAGCCGCACCGTGCGCGACACGGCCGCCTTCGTCGACCACTGCCGGGGCGGTGCGCCGGGCGAGTTCATGCCCTTCTGGTCGCCGGCCGAGCCGTACAGCGAACTCATCAAGAAAGACCCAGGCCGCCTGCGCATTGCGCTGTCGCACGAATGGGGCGACTTTCGCGCCACGCCGCACTTCGTGGCCGAACTGGAGCGCACGGGCAAGTTCCTCGAAGGGCTGGGGCACCACGTGGAGTGGGTGCTGCCCGAGGTGGACTTTCAAACGGCCTTCGCCGCGCAGACCACCTGCTACATCAGCAACTTCGCGCAAGTCATCGACGGCCACCTGCACCGCCTGGGGCTGGAGCGCCCGCCGGCCGAGCTGCTGGAGCCGATCAACATCAAGATCTGGGAAGCCGGGTTGAACACCTCGTACACCGAGCGCTCGAAGATGCAGGCGGTGTTCAACACCACCTCGCGCGCCTTCGGCAACTTCTTCCAGGGCTGGGACATCATCCTCACGCCGATCACCGCGCTGCCCACGCCCAAGGTCGGCACCAGCGAGTACCTCACCACCAGCACGAACCCCTCGGTCTACGACTGGTTCGCCAACCTGTGGCAAAACTTCGCGTACACGCCGCTGTCCAACCTGTGCGGGCTGCCGGGCATCTCGCTGCCGATGGCCGCGCAGGAGAACGGGCTGCCGCTGGGCATCCAAGCGCAGGCGGCGCAGGCGAACGACGGGTTGCTGCTGCAGCTGGCCGCGCAGATCGAGCGGGCGCTGGGCGGCAAGTGGAATGCGGGCGAGCGGCCCGGGGTGCACGTCACCAAGGTGTGACAGGGGCGGCTGACAGGGGCGGCGGCATGGCCGCCGTGGCCGCCGCGGCTCAGAGCAGGTTGCGCAGCGCCGCCTCGATGGCCGCGGCGGTGGCCAGCGGCTTTTCCATCGGGAACAGGTGGGTGCCGTCCAGCATGTTGATGCGCCCCTTGGTGACCTGCTCGGTCATCGCCATGCCCACGCGCTTCATCTCGGCCGACTGCCGCCCGCCGATGAAGGCGGCCTTGCACTTGAGCGGGTGCGCGCGCAGCAATGCGCCCAGGTTGTGGGGCAGGGTGTTGTAGATGGCGGTTTCCACGTCGCGGTCGAAGCTGAGCTCGCGGCCTTCTTCACCGCCCTTGTCGCCGTCGAAGGTGCCGTGGTCGATGTAGTCGTGCAGCACCTGCTCGTCCCACTTCGCAAAGGCCTTCTTGCTGCGGAAATGCGCGAACACCGCCTCGCGATGCTCCCAGCTGTTGCGGCGCTTGCGGCTGATGGCGCCGGGCGAAATGCTCTTCATGAGCGGCGTGCGCTTGACCACGTGGAGCGTGTTGGCGCGCCAGCCGCCGAGGATCGGCGAGTCGACAAGCACCACGCCGCGTGCCAGTTCGGGGTGGCGTGCCGCGCACATCAGGCTCAGGAAGCCGCCCAGCGAATGGCCCACCAGGAACACCGGGCCGCCTGCGCGGTCGGCACGGGCCTTGGCGAAGTCGGCCAGCTGCTGCACCAGGTGCGGCCAGTTGTCGGTGACGGGGTACTTCGGGTCGTGCCCGAACTTCTCGATGGCGTCGACCTCGAAGCCGCGGTTGCGCAGGCTGTCGAGAACGACGCGGTAGGTGCTGGCGGGGAAGCTGTTGCCGTGCGAAAAAACGACGGGGGGCATCACCGAGGCCGCCGCCGGGCCGCCCCAAGGCGGCCGAGCCTCCCCCTCGGGGGGTGGCGAAGCACACGAAGTGGCAAGCCGGGGGGCACCATTTTTCAGATGAGCTTTTCGTCGGGGGTCGAGATTTTCCGCAGCGCGCTGTGGCGGGCCGCGGGCATCTTCAGCGGATGCTCGGTATGGCTGTCGTCCCACACCGGATCCTCGATGCTGTCGAACACCTCGCGCAGCTTCTGGCCCCAGCTGTTGTGCATCATGCGGTAGTAGGGGTTGTCGGCGTCGATGCAGATCACCCGGTCGGTCTCGAGCTTGTTGGCCTCGTACACCACCAGGTCCAGCGGCAGGCCGACCGACAGGTTCGACTTCATGGTCGAGTCCATCGACACCAGCGCGCACTTGGCGGCCTCGTCCAGCGGGGTGTCGGGGGTGAGCACGCGGTCGAGCACGGGCTTGCCGTACTTCGATTCGCCGACCTGGAAGTAGGGCGTTTCGGTGGTGGCTTCGATGAAGTTGCCGGCCGCGTAGACCAGGAACAGGCGCATGCCCTCGCCCTTGACCTGTCCGCCGAAGATGAAGGACACGTTGAAGTCGAGCCCCGCATGCTTGAGCGCCTCGGCGTCGCGGTCGTACACATGGCGCACCGCCGAGCCCAGCACGCGGGCGGCGTCGAACATGCTCTTGGCGTTCCAGATGGTGATGGGCTCGCCCGGCGTGCCGTCTTCGCGGGTTTCGCGCAGCTCTTCGATCTGCAGGATCTCGCGCACCGACTGCGAAATGCTGAGGTTGCCCGAGGACAGCAGCACCATCACGCGGTCGCCCGGCTGTTCGTAGACGATCATCTTGCGGAAGGTGCTGATGTGGTCCACGCCCGCATTGGTGCGCGAGTCGGACAGGAACACCAGGCCGGCGTTGAGTTTGATGCCTACGCAATAAGTCATGAGTTCGTCTCGCATGAACAGTGCCCGGTCAGGCGGCATCCTGTTCGCGTTGGTTCAATTTTTGAAGGGCGTACAAGGCGTCGAGTGCCTCGCGCGGGCTCATGGTGTCGGGGTCTAGCGCAGCCAGGGCGGATTCTACGGCGCTGGCCAGGGGCGTCTCGGCCACCGGGGGCGGTGCGAACAGGTCGACCTGTGCACGCGTTTGTGCATGCTGCGATTCGAGGGCTTCCAGCGCCTGCCGGGCGTGGTTGACCACCGCCGCGGGCATGCCCGCGAGCCGCGCCACCTGGATCCCGTAGCTCTTGCTGGCCGGGCCGGGCTGCATTTCGTGCAGAAACACGATGTCGCGGCCTGCTTCGGTGGCGCTCACGTGCATGTTCACCGCACCGTGGTGCGTGGCCGGGAACTCGGTCAGCTCGAAGTAGTGGGTGGCGAACAGCGTGAAGGCCTTGCTGCGGTCGTGCAGCTGCGCCGCGATGCCCGCGGCCAGCGCCAGGCCGTCGAAAGTGCTGGTGCCGCGGCCGATTTCGTCCATCAGCACCAGCGACTGCGCCGTGGCGCTGTGCAATATCTGCGCGGCCTCGGTCATCTCGAGCATGAAGGTCGACTGCGCATTGGCCAGGTCGTCCGCCGCGCCGATGCGGGTGTGAATGGCGTCGATGGGCCCCAGCCGGCAGGACGCCGCCGGCACGTGCGAGCCGATGGAGGCCAGCAGCACGATGATCGCCACCTGCCGCATGTAGGTCGATTTACCGCCCATGTTGGGGCCGGTGATGACCTGCATGCGTTGCTGCGGGCCCAGTTGCGTGTCGTTGGCGATGAAGCCGCCCGACGACTTTTCGGCCAGCCGGGCTTCCACCACCGGATGGCGGCCCTGCTGGATCTCGATGCAGGGGTGCGACACGAAGACCGGCGCGCGCCAGTGCAGCGTGTGCGAGCGCTCGGCCAGCGCGCACAGCGCGTCGAGCGAGGCGATGCCCGCGGCCAGTTGCGTGAGCGCGGGCACCGAGGGCTGCAGCGCGTCGAGCAGCTGTTCGTAGAGCCACTTCTCGCGGGCCAGCGCACGGTCCTGCGCGCTCAGGGCCTTGTCCTCGAAGGCTTTCAGCTCGGGCGTGATGAACCGCTCGGCGTTCTTCAGCGTCTGGCGGCGGCGGTAGTTGTCGGGCACCTTCGACAGCGCGCTTTGCGTGACCTCGATGTAGAAGCCGTGCACCCGGTTGAACTGCACCCGCAGGTTGCTGATGCCGGTGCGCTCGCGCTCGCTCACTTCGAGCTTCAGCAAGAAGTCGTCGCAGTTGTCGCTGATGGCGCGCAGTTCGTCGAGCTCGGCGTCGTGGCCGGTGGCGATCACGCCGCCGTCGCGCACCAGCGCCGACGGGTCGGGCTTGATGGCACTCACCAGCAGGTCGGCGCAGCCCGGCGGCGGTGCCAGCCGTTCGGCGATGCGGGCGAGCAGCGGGGCGGACGCGGGAAGGATCGGCGCCAGCTGCTCGGCCTTGGCCAGCGCCAGGCGCAGCGCCAGCAGTTCGCGCGGGCGCACCTGCCGCAGCGCGATGCGCGCCGCGATGCGTTCCACATCGCTGGTGTTCTTCAGTTGCTCGCGCAGCGTTCGCCAGGGTGCGGCCGTGCCGTTCAGCACCGTGGACTGCAGCGCGCCGATGGCTTCGAGCCGGGCCTGCGCCTCGCTGCGATCGCGGCGCGGCGACAGCAGCCAGCGCTTCACGAGGCGGCTGCCCATGCCCGTCATGCAGGTGTCGAGCAGCGAGAACATGGTGGGCGAGTCTTCGCCGCGCAGCGTCTGCACCAGTTCGAGGTTGCGCCGCGTGGTGGGCGGCAGCTCGATCAGGTCGCCGTCGCGCTCCACCGACAGGCGCTGCACGTGCGACAGCGCGCGGCCCTGCGTGTGCTCGGCATAGCCCAGCAGCGCGGCGGCCGCGGCATGCGCATTGGTGAGCGATTCGGCATTCCAGGCGGCCAGGCTGTTGCTGCCCATTTGCTCGCTGAGCTTGCGTTCGCCCAGGCCGCCGTCGAACTGCCACGCCGGGCGGATCGACAGCGTGAAGGGCGTGGCGCTGCGCGCGGCCTTCAGGCGCTGCTCGAAGGCGGGGGTGACCTCGGCGCTGTAGAGCAGCTCGCTGGGGGCGATGCGCGCGATCCAGGTTTCGAGCGCATCGGCCGGGCACTCGGCCAGCCGCAGTTCGGCGCCCGTCACGCTGAGCCAGGCCAGCCCGCAGAAATTGCGCGTGCCGGCGTGCACCGCGAGCAGCAACGATTCGCTCTTGTCGCTGAGCAGTTCGGAGTCGGTCAGCGTGCCGGGCGTGACCACCCGCATCACCTTGCGCTCGACCGGCCCCTTGCTCGCGCCGACTTCGCCCACCTGCTCGCAGATGGCGACCGATTCGCCCAGCTTGATGAGCCGCGCGAGGTAGGTGTCGACCGCATGGAAGGGCACGCCGCACATCACGACCGGCTGGCCGGCCGACTGGCCGCGCTGGGTGAGTGTGATGTCGAGCAGGCGCGCGGCCTTTTCGGCGTCGGCCCAGAACAGCTCGTAGAAGTCGCCCATCCGGTAGAACAGCAGGGTGTCCGGGTGGTCGGCCTTGAGGCCCAGGTACTGCGCCATCATGGGCGTGTGCCCGGAAAAGTCGCTGGTCGTGGGGGAGGGTTGGGCAGTCGTCGTTTTCACTCGGGCGATTATCGGGGACGGTCGGGCGGCTCGGCCGATGACCGTCTTGCCGAGCCCGCCGGTCATTTCGACCGGGCCTGTCGACGCGCATCCACCGCTCTAAAATCCGTCGGCGCAACCCCCGCGTGAAGAACAAGGCGCCCATGGCCCAGATGAACGAATCCAAAGGCCCTGAAGCGGTCGCCACCGCGCTGCCAGACAGCGCCACCGTCTCCGCCGAACTTGCCGCGCTGTACCTGTGCATGCCGCCAGCCCAGCTCGCGGACCTGCGCAAGTCGAAGCGGCCCGACGGGCGCGCGGGCAACAGCGCCAGCGTGATCCGGCCCGTGGAAGGCGGCGCGGTCGGGGCACACCAGCCGGTGCGCTACCAGCTCGGCGCCTTGCGCGACTTTGCGAAGGCCAACGCCGCACCCTCCGCCTTCGACACCGCGTCGAACGCCGGCATGCAGGGCTGGGCGTCCGCCAAGCTGCCTTTCTTCGCCGAGCTCGAGCCGCGCGTGAAGCGGGGCCGTCGCGTGATCATCGGCGGTGCCTGGGACCGGGCCGACCCCCTGCGCGAGAAGCGCTTCATGGACCTGGCGCAGGGCCGCATCCGCTTCACGTCGCTCACCTGCTTCGAAGCCGCGACCAGCCTGTGGGCCGACACGGCAAGCCACGCCGCGCTGGCCGACAAGGGCCTGGCCCTGCTCCGGAGCGAGACGCAGGCCATAGAGGCGGCGCTGTCGGACACCGGCGCGCTGGCAGCCAGGTCGAGCGCCGACGCGGCGAGCTGACCCCGCCTGCAGGCATTTCCCCAACCCCTGTGAATTTTTCGGAGCCCCCATGCTGATCAACTGCGTGGCCTATGAAAACGGCGCCAAGCTCGCCGACATTTCGGTCGAGGACATCAGCGACTACATCAGCCGGCCGGGTTGCTTCGTGTGGGTGGCGCTGAGCGACGCCTCCGACGAAGAACTGGAAGAGATGCAGAAGGAATTCAACCTGCATCCGCTGGCGGTCGAGGACGCCCACCACGGCCACCAGCGCCCGAAGGTGGAGGAATACGGCGACTCGCTCTTCGTGGTCATGCACCTGGTGGAGCCTTCTGCCGAGGGCGAGCACTGCACCAACGTGGGTGAGGTCGACGTGTTCGTCGGCGCGAACTACGTGCTGTCGGTGCGCAACCGCAGCAAGCAAGGCTTCCTGGGCGTGCGCGAGCGATGCGAGCGCGAGCCCGACCTGCTGCGCAACGGCGCGGGCTTCGTGCTGTATGCGCTGATGGACGCGGTGGTCGACCGCTACTTTCCGGTGATCGACGCGCTCGAGGTGGAGCTGGAAGCCATCGAGCAGCAGATCTTCGGCCAGGGCGGCGTGGCGCGCGACAAGATCAAGCAGCTGTACGACCTGAAGCGGCGCAGCATGATCCTGAAGCGCGCGGTGGCGCCGCTGCTGGAGGCGGCCGGCAAGATGCACGGCGGGCGGGTGCCCCAGATCTGCATGAGCTCGCAGGAATACTTTCGCGACGTGGGCGATCACCTGGGGCGCATCAACGGCTCCATCGACGCGATGCGCGACACCATCGGCACGGCGATCCAGGTGAACCTGTCGATGGTGACCATCGAGGAGAGCGAGGTCACCAAGCGGCTCGCGGCCTGGGCCAGCATCTTCGCGGTGTGCACCGCGTTCGCCGGCATCTGGGGCATGAACTTCGAGAACATGCCGGAGCTGAAACTCCACTACGGCTACCCGGTGGCGCTGGGCCTGATCGTCGCCACCTGCGGCTATCTCTATTACCGGTTCAGGCGCGCCGGCTGGCTTTGACAACGGCCACATCGCCGGCCCGTTGCTAATGCCAAACTAATAAACATGTAGATAATCCAGTCCCTTATGAAAAGGGACTTCACCCAGCGTTTCGGCTTTCTCGTCAAGAGCGTCGGCAAGCTCTACATCGAAGAGTTCGACCGCCTGGCGCGCGAGCGCATCGGCCTCACCAGCGCGCAGTGCCGCCTGCTGGGCGCGCTGGCCATGCACGGCGACCCGGACGAGGTCGAGCCGTTGTCGCAGGCCGAACTGGCGCAGCGGCTCGACCTCACGCCCATGGCGGTGGCCGGGCTGTGCGACCGCATGGCCGCGGCCGGCTGGATCCGCCGGGAGCCCAGTGCCACCGACCGCCGCGTCAACAAGATCCACCTGGAGCCCAGCGCCGAGAAGGCGCTCGACGCCGCGCTGAGCATCAGCGACGGGCTCAATGCCCGTGTGATGTCGGTGCTGACGCAGGCCGAACGGCTGCAGTTGCTGAGCCTGCTGAGCCGGGTGCAGGGCAGCCTCGTGGACATCACCGGGGGAGCTCAGAAGCCATGAGCGTCGCCCCCGGAACCACCGTGCCGCACAAGGGCATGATCACCATCTCGATCATGCTGGCGACCATCATGCAGGCGCTGGACACCACCATCGCCAACGTCGCGCTGCCGCACATGCAGGGCAGCCTGCAGGCCTCGCAGGACCAGATCACCTGGGTGCTCACCTCGTACATCGTGGCCTCGGCCATCGCGCTGCCGCTCACGGGGTGGCTGTGCGGCCACTGGGGCCGGCGGCGCGTGTTCATCATCTCGGTCATCGGCTTCACGGTGGCCTCGGCGCTGTGCGGGCTGGCGACTTCGCTGGTCGGCATCGTGGCCGCGCGCCTGCTGCAGGGCGTGTTCGGCGCGGCGCTGGTGCCGCTGTCGCAGGCGGTGCTGCTGGACATCAACCCGCGCGAGAAGGTGGGCCAGGCCATGGCCATCTGGGGCGCGGGCATCATGGTCGGGCCCATCCTCGGGCCGCTGCTGGGCGGCTGGCTCACCGAGAACTTCGACTGGCGCTGGGTGTTCTTCATCAACCTGCCGGTGGGCATCTTCGCGTTCTGGGGCATTGCGCGCTATCTGCCCGAGAGCCGGCCGCAGGGCGAGAAGCTCGACATCTTCGGCTTCGTCACGCTGAGCCTGGCCATCGGCATGCTGCAGCTCTTTCTGGACCGCGGCGAGCAGCTCGACTGGTTCGACTCGTGGGAAATCAAGCTCGAGGCCGCCGCGGCGCTGGTGGCCTTCGGCTTCTTCGTGGTCCACACCTGGACGGTGCAGGGCGTGTCGTTCTTCGACCGCGACCTGCTGAAAGACCGCAACTTCGTCACCGGCCTGCTGTTCGCGTTCATCGTCGGCATGATCCTGTTCGCGACCATGGCGCTGCTGCCCAACTTCCTGCAGGGGCTGATGGGCTATCCGGTGATCTACACCGGGGAGGTGACCGCGCCGCGGGGCGTGGGCACGATGATCGCAATGATCATCGTGGGGCGGCTGGTGCAGCGCATCGACGTGCGCGCGATCATGGCGGTGGGCTTCGGGCTCACGGCGTTCTCGCTCTACCAGATGACGCGGCTCACGCTGCAGATGGACAGCTCGCTGATCGTCGTCTCGGGTTTCATCCAGGGCCTGGGCATCGGCTTCACCTTCGTGCCGCTGTCGACCGCCACCTTCGCCACGCTGGCGCCGCGCCTGCGCAACCAGGGCACGCCCATCTTCAGCCTGCTGCGCAACATCGGCAGCAGCGTGGGCATCTCGATCGTGCAGGCGCTGCTGACCGAAGGCTCGAGCAAGGCGCACGCGCAGATTGCCGCGACCGTGGCGCCGGGCAACCCGGCGCTGGCGACGCTGCCGCAGATGATGTCGCCCGACACGATGACGGGGCTGGCGCTGATCAACGCGGAGGTGACGCGGCAGGGCGCGCTCATCGGCTACTTGGACGACTTCGGGATCATGATGGTGATCACGGTGCTGGCGATTCCGCTGCTGCTGCTTATCAAGAGCCCGCGGCGGAATGCGGCGGCGTCGGGGCCGGCGGAAGTGCCGCACTGAGTTTGCATGTCTCCCTCCCCCGCTGGGGGAGGGTAGGGGTGGGGGCACGACGGCCTATGCGCCATCAGCTGCTTATCGAACGCCGCCTGCCCCCATCCCGGCCTTCCCCCAGAGGGGGAAGGAGCAAGACCGAATTACTCGTCGTGCGAATCGTGCGTGGCCGCCGCACCCTTGCGCCAGTAACCCGAGGCCCGCGTCCACTTCGGGTTCGCGCCGCGCTCTCCCACCAGGTGCGCGCGCAGCGCCTTGGCGATGGCCGACTCGCAACCCACCCACGCATGGAAGTCGCCGGCCGGCAGCGTCGCCGCCTTCAGCGCATCGACCAGCACGGGGCTCGTGCCCGGCTCTGCGCCTCGGCGGTGCACCCATTGCAGCGTGAGCTCGGCCTGCGTATCGAACGCAAGCTCGTCGGCCTCGCTGTCGACCTCCGCCAGCACCACCGCGCGCGCACCGGCGGGCAGTTCGGCCAGTCGGCGCGAGATGGCGGGCAGGGCGGTGTCGTCGCCGATCAGCAGGTGCCAGTCGAAGGCGGTCGGCACGATGAACGAGCCGCGCGGGCCGCCCACGCCGAGGACGTCGCCGGGCCTGGCCTGCTCAGCCCATTGCGTGGCGGGGCCGGCGTCGTGCAGCGCGAAGTCGATCTCCAGCGTGCCGGCGTGCGCGTCGTGGCGGCGCGGCGTGTAGTCGCGCATGGTCGGGCGGCCGCTCGCGGGCCACACCGGGCCGTCGGGGCCGGCGGTCGGCAGCGTGAGCTTGCCGGTGGCGGCGTCGGGAAAGAAGATCTTCGCGTGGTCGTCGAAGCCGGGGCTGCTGAAACCCGCGAGGTCGTCGCCCGTGAGCGTGATGCGGATCAGGTGCGGCGTCACGCGCTCGGCGGTCTTCACCGTGAGCTGGCGAAAGCGCAGGTCGTGGCGCACCCGGCGCGGTGTGCGGTCGGGGGCGGTGGGAGCAGATGAGGTACTGAGGTCAGTCATTGCAGAGGTCCTGGGTGAGCAGGGCGGGTTGAGATGGGGGTGGGAGAGCGGGCGCTCAGATCTTTTCGATCTGCTGCGCCGCGCTGTCGAGCACGGCCGCGAAGTCGTGTGCCTGCTGCTCGGTCAGCGGCGTGCCCGACAGGCGCATGCGCATCGCGAGCTTGAGGTTCTCGATGGCGCGCGTGACCTGCGGCGGGCGTCCGCCGCGCGGGCCGGCGCCGTCGACGCCGCCGCTCATGCGGGACATCATGGCGTCGGCCGTCTCGCGGTTGGCCACCAGGAATTCCTGGCCGCTGTCGGTGATGCTGTAGCGCTTGCGCCCGCCGTTGTCGGCGGTTTCCACGCTGAGGTAGCCCATTTCCTCGAGCAGCGTGAGGGTGGGGTAGACCACGCCGGGGCTCGGCGCGTAGCTGCCGCCAAGGCGGTCTTCGATGGCCTTGATCAGCTCGTAGCCGTGGGCTGGCTTGTCGGCGATGAGCTGCAGCAGCACGAAGCGCAGGCCGCCGTGGCCGAACACGCGTCCGCCGCCACCGCCGCCGCGTCCGCCACGGTGTCCGCGGCCGCCGGAAAGGCCGTCTTCATGTTCGCCGCGGGCGGTGCGGCAGTGGTGATGGTCGAGGTGGAAATGTCTCATGGTGGGTATCCTTCTTGATGTGTATCGGAATTATTTTAGATATATCTAAAATAAAGTCAAATCGATACATGAAAGACGACCCGGGTGCCCGGAAGCAGGGCCTTCAGACGGCCCCGGCCCTGTGGGTGTTGTGCGCGTGCATGTGCTCCAGCGTCAATGCCTCGCCGATGTGCGACAACTGCACGGCGGCGGCCTCGGCGGAGCCTTCCGCGGCTTCTTCCACGCGTTCGAACATCTGCATTTCGTAAGTGGCCACCGCTGCGGCCCAGTCGTTCTTCGCGGCAAGCAGCGTGGCCAGTTCGGCCGCATCGCGCATTGCGGCGTTCACGCCTTCGCCGCCGAAGGGCGACATCAGGTGCGCCGCGTCGCCGAGCAGCGTCAAGCCGCGCCGGTGCGTCCAGCAATGGCCGACCGGCAGCGCGTGGATGGGCCGCGCCACGAACTGGTCGTTGCTGGCGCGAAAGAGGTCGGTGACGGCATCGGCATAGCCCGCGAACTCCGCGAGCAGGGCGTTGCGCACTGCGGCGGGCGAGGCGAAGTCGAAGCGTTTCGCGGCCCAGTCCGCCGGCACTCGGAAGATCGCGTAGCCGCGGATGTGCGCATGGCCGTTGCGCTGCGCAATGAGCATCTTGCCGTCGCCCTGCACATCGAGCTTGCCGCGGCCCACCAGCCGCGCGAGCGCCGGATGGCTGCGGTCGACGTCGTCGATGCCGAACTCGATGAAGGTCAGCCCGCTGTACTGCGGCTTGTACGGCGACAGCAGCGGCCGCAGGCGCGACCAGGCGCCGTCCGCGCCGACGACCATGTCGAACGGGCCCGCCTCACCGTGGGTGAGCAGCAGGTTCCAGCGTCCGCCGTCCTGCAGCCGTGCGTCGCGCAGCGTGCAGCCCCATTGCACGCAGCCGGCCGGCAGCGAGGCCAGCAGCATGTCGCGCAGCGCCGTGCGGTCGACCTCGGGGCGGTTGCCGGCCGAGGCGTTGGGCGCTTCGAACAGCACGCGGCCCGACTTGTCGAGCAACCGCGATCCCTGGTCGTCGTAGCGCGCGATGCGCATGAACTCGCGGTCGAGCCCGGCGCGTTGCAGGGCCAGCAGGCCCGAGTCTTCGTGCAGGTCGAGCGTGCCGCCCTGGGGCCGCGCAAGCGGGCCGTCTTCGCGCTCGAAGACGGTGGCATGGATGCCGGACAGATGAAGGATGCGCGCCAGCGTGAGTCCGCCGGGACCGGCGCCGACGATGGCGATGCGTGGGGAGGCAGGCATTCGGATTCCTCGATAAGGATAGGTTCCTATTCATATTAGCATAGGAGGCTATGAAGATAAAATGCCGCACATGACCGACACCCACGCCCCCAACCCCCTGAAGCTCATCGGCCGCGTGACGCGCGGTTTCACGCGCCTGGCCGACGGCGGCCTGCGCGAGTTCGGCTTCGCGGTGGGGCAGCTGCCGGTGCTGGTGTCGCTCAAGCAGCGCAAGGCGCTGTCGCAGGCCGAGCTGGCGCGCATCGCGCAGGTCGAGCAGCCCAGCATGGCGCAGCTGCTCGCTCGCATGGAGCGCGACGGCCTGGTCGAGCGCGTGCCCGATCCGCAGGACGGCCGCAGCCGCCTCATCTCGCTCACCCCGCTGGCCGCCCGGCGCCTGCCGAAGGCCAAGGCGCTGATGGATGCGCACACGCAAGACGCGCTGGCGGGTTTCTCTCAGGCGGAGATCGAACAGCTGACGGCGTTGCTGCAGCGGCTCGACGCAAACGTCGAGCGCATGAGCGCATAGCCGCGCAGCCTTGCTACCGCGCCAACCCGACCAAGGCCAACACCCTGCCGCCGCAGCCACAGGCCACCATCGGTGAACTGCTCACCGCCAAGGGCCTGGGTGACCTGGCCGGTGCGCTCCTGAGCGCCACCGGGCGCCCACGCACCCGCTACGCTTTCACGCGGGCGGCTGCTCCAGCACGCTCTCCTGAAAGCGCTGCGCCGCCGAGGTCTGGCCTCCGGGCGGCAACGCCAGCGCAATGCCGATGGCCGTCTGCGCGCCCGGCCCGGCGAGCTTCTTGAAGACGATGTTGCGCGCCACATGCCGCGCCGCGACCGAGGGCACCAGCGCCACGCCCAGGCCGCTTTCCACCAGGCTAATGAGCGTCTGCACCTGCACCGCCTCCTGCTGCACGTTGGGAATGAAGTCCGCCTGCTGGCAGGCCAGCAAGGCCGCGGCATGCAGGCCCGGCACTTCCATGGCGCCGTACATCACGAAGGTTTCCTGCGCCAGGTCGGCCAGCGTGAGCCGCCGGCGCCGCGCCAGCGGGTGGTCCACCGACAGCGCCGCCATGAACACGTCGCGCTCGACGGGGAAGATGCGCGCCTTGCACGCCCGCCCGATGGGAAAACGCACCAGCCCCACGTCGACGTCGCCGCTTTCCACCATCTCGACGATGCGCGCGGTGGTCGATTCGGCCAACTGCAGGTGCACGCCCGGATAGCGCGCCCTGAAGCTCGGCAGCACGCGCGGCATCAGCGCATAGGTGGCCGAGCCGACGAAGCCCACGCGCAGCGTGCCGGCCTCGCCGCGCGAGGCGGCCTGCGCAGCCAGCGCGAACTGCTCGGTGTGGAACACTGCGCGCCGCGCGTTTTCCAGCGCGGCCGCGCCGGCCGGCGTGAGCTCGGTGCCGCGCCGGTTACGCACGAACAGCGGCACGCCCACCTGTTCTTCGAGCCGCCGTATGGAGGCCGACAGCGGCGGCTGCGCCATGTGCAGCCGTTCGGCCGCGCGGTGGAAGTTGAGCGTTTCGGCCAGGGCGAGAAAGTGGCGAAGCTGGCGTGTGTCCATGATCTCCAAAAGGTATCACAGAGCGGGAATTTGATATTGGACGGCATTGCCTGCGCTTCCCAGAATGGGCGCCAGGAGACAAACAGACGATGCTTCCCTTGCAGGGCGTGAAGGTGCTCGACCTTTCGAGCGTGGTGTTCGGGCCGTTGGCGAGCCAGACGCTCGCCGACTACGGTGCCGAGGTGATCAAGATCGAGCCGCCCGAGGGCGACTCCACGCGCCACACCGGCCCTGCCACGGAGGCCGGCATGTCGGCCGTGTTCCTCGGCAGCAACCACAGCAAGAAGAGCGTGGTGCTCGACCTCAAGCGCCCCGCGGCACGCGATGCGCTGATGGCGCTGCTGGCCGATGCCGACGTGTTCATGCACAGCATGCGCCCGCAGAAGCTGGCGGCGCTGGGCATCGCCCCCGAGACGCTCACGGCGCGCTTTCCGCGGCTGGTGTATGCCGGCCTGCACGGTTTTGCGCAGGGTGGGCCTTACGCGGGGCGGCCGGCCTACGACGACGTGATCCAGGGCATGTCGGGCCTGTCCGCGCTCATGGAACAGCAAGGCGGCGAGGCGCGCTACCTGCCCACCATCGCGGCCGACAAGACCTGCGCGCTGGTCGGTGCGCAGGCCATCCTCGCGGCCCTGTTCCAGCGCGAACGCACGGGGCGCGGCTGCTTCGTGGAGATACCGATGTTCGAGACCATGGTGGCCTTCAACCTCGTGGAGCACATGTACGGGCGGCACTTCGAGCCGCCGCTCGCGCCGGCCGGCTACCCGCGCGTGCTCACGCCGTGGCGGCGTCCGTGGTGCACGGCCGACGGGCACATCTGCATGATGCCGTACACCTCCCAGCACTGGCAGCGCTTCTTCACCGAAGTGGGCGAGCCCGCCATGGCGGGCGACCGGCGCTTCGCCGACATGGCGGCGCGCACGCGGCACATCGGCGAACTGCTCGAACTGGCCGGGCGCTTCGTGGCGAGCGGCACCACCGCGCACTGGCTCGCCACCTGCGAGCGGCTGGAGATTCCGGCCGCCCCCATCAGCCGGCTCGACGACCTGCCCGACGACCCGCACCTGGTGGCGACCGGCTTCTTCACCGAACTCGAAGACCCCCGCATGGGCGCGATGCGCTTCCCCGGCGTACCCGTGAAGTTCGACGGCGTGAGGCCCCCCGTGCGCATGCCGCCGCGCCTGGGCGAGCACACCCGCGAAAGCCTTGCCGCGGCCGGCTGGTCCGGCGCACAGATCGACAGCCTCATGGAGACCCCGCGATGACCGACTTGCCCCAGTTCTCAACCGAACACCGCGCGCTGCCCCGCCTGGGCCAGGGCTTCGTCTGGCAGGACCTCGCGGTCGGCCAGCGCCTGCGCACCTTCCGCCGCACCGTGACCGAAACCGACCTCGTCAACTTCATCGGCGTGACCGGCATGCTGGAGGCGATCTTCATCGATGCCGCGTACGAAGGCAGCGCCATCGCCGGTCGACCGGTGCCGGCCGCGCTCACCTACACGCTGATCGAGGGCTTCATCCTGCAGACCATGATCCAGGGCACCGGCCTGGCGATGCTGGAGCTGGTGCAGAAGATCCATGCGCCCGTGCTCGTGGGCGACAGCATCGAGGCCGTCGTCGAAGTGACCGGCATCCGCCCGACGTCGAAGGGTGGCCGCGCCATCGTCGATTCGCGCATCGAGGTCTTCAACCAGCACGGCCGCTGCGTCATGCACTACGACGCGCGGCGCCTGCTCGCGGGCCGCGTGGATGTCGCAAGTGGCGCGCACTGATTTCGAACGACAAGCAACCACAACGGAGACAAAAGACATGCATGCATCCCGCTTCCTCGCGCGCCGCTCGCTGGCGCTCGCCACGGCCGCCGCGCTGCTCGGCCTGGCCGCCCCGGGCGCCTTCGCGCAGGGCGCCGCCTACCCGGCCAAGCCCATCACCATGATCGTGCCGTTCCCGCCGGGCGGGCCGACCGACCTGGTCGCGCGCGTGCTCGCGCAGAAGCTCGGCGAGCAGATGGGGCAGACCGTGCTGGTGGACAACCGCGGCGGCGCCAACGGCAACATCGGCGCGCAGCTGGTGGCCAAGGCCCCGGCCGACGGCTACACCATCCTCTACAACACCTCGTCGATCACGCTGAGCCCGGCGCTCTACAAGAGCGTGTCGTACGACGTGCAGAAAGACTTCGCGCCCGTGGCGCTGGTGGCCGTGGTGCCGCTCGCGCTCGTCGTGCATCCGTCCATTCCGGCCAAAACCGTCAAGGAGTTCGTGGCCTACGCCAAGGCGCATCCGGGCAAGCTCTCGTACGGCTCGGCGGGCAACGGCAACGTCACGCACCTGGGCGCCTTCCAGTTCGTGCAGGCCAACGGCCTGGAGGCCACGCACGTGCCCTACAAGGGCAGCGCGCCGGCCGACGTCGACCTGGTGGGCGGGCAGATCCAGTTCATGACCGACACCGTCAACTCGGTGATGAGCTTCGTGCGCGACAAGCGCATGAAGATGCTGGCCGTGACCACGGCCAGGCGCATGACCCTGTTCCCCGACGTGCCCACGCTGGCCGAGTCGGGCATGCCCGGTTTCGAGGTGGGGGCGTGGCAGGGCGTGATGGTGCCCGCGGGCACGCCGCCGGCCGTGGTCGACAAGCTCAACGCGGAGATCGTCAAGGCGCTGAAGTCGCCCGACGTGCGCGATCGCCTGGCGCTGCAGGGCGCCGAGCCGCTGGGCTCCACGCCGCAGGAGTACGGCGCCTACGTGAAGAAGGAGCTGGCCCGCTGGGCCGGCGTGGTGAAGGCCACGGGCGTGACGCTCGATTGAAGGCGATGCACATGACCTTTACTTCCAAGCTCATCGCCCCCTTGCTGGCGCTGGCGGCCGTGTTCGGCGCGGGCCCCGCAGCGGCGCAGACGGCTGCGGACTTTCCGTCGAAGCCGATCAAGTTCGTCGTGCCCTTCCCGCCCGGCAGCGGCACCGACACCTCGGCGCGCTACTTCAGCCGCAAGCTCACCGAACTCACCGGCCAGCCGGTGGTGGTCGAGAACAAGCCCGGCGCCAACGGCTTCATCGCGGTGAAGGCGGTGCTCTCGGCGCCGGCCGACGGCTACACCGTGTTCGTCGGCAGCAACTCCACGCTGGCGGTGAACGTGGCGCTGTTCAAGTCGCTGCCCTACGACCCGGTGGCCGACCTGGCGCCGCTCACCATGATGATGCGTTCGCCCGCGCTCGTGGTGGTGCCCGGCAACTCCGAATACAAGACGCTGGCCGAGCTGATCGCGGGCGCCAAGGCCAAGCCCGGCGTGCTGAACTACGGCGCGGGTTCGGCCGGCTACCAGCTGATGTCCGAGCTCTTCAACGAAGCGGCCAAGGTGCACACCGCCCATGTGCCCTTCAAGGGCGCGGGCGAGGCGGTCATCGCGGTGGTGTCGGGCACGGTGAACATGGCCTTCGCCGAGATCACCAGCGTGCAGGAGCTGGCCAGGTCGGGCAAGGTGCATGCGCTGGCCGTGGCGGCCGACAAGCGCATTCCCGCGTTGCCTTCGGTGCCCACGGCCGGCGAGGCCGGGCTGCCGGGCTTCGCGGCCTACACCTGGGTCGGTGCGATGGTTTCTTCGAAGACGCCCAAGGCCGAGACCGACAAGCTGGCAGCCTTGCTCACGAAGATCGAAACCATGCCCGAGACCCGCGAGTTCTACGAACGCATCGGCGCCGAGGTGATGCGCGGCGGGCCCGAGGAAATGCGCGCTTTCCAGGGCGCGGAAATCCAGCTGTGGAAGCGCATCGCGGTCAAGGCCAATGTCGAGCAGCAGTAGGGCAACCGCCATGAACAACCCGCCCGCACAGGCTTCGGCAGGCGCGCTGTCGCACATCCGCGTGCTCGACCTGTCGCGCGTGCTGGCCGGGCCCTGGGCCAGCCAGACGCTGGGCGACCTGGGCGCGGAGGTCATCAAGATCGAGCGCCCCGGGCGCGGCGACGACACGCGCCTGTGGGGCCCACCCTTCCTGAAAGACCGCGAGGGCGAAGACACACGCGACTCGGCCTACTACCTCTGCGCCAACCGCAACAAGAAGTCGGTCGCCATCGACTTCACCACCGCGGCGGGCCAGGCGCTGGTGCGCGAGATGGCCAAGCGCTGCGACGTGGTCATCGAGAACTTCAAGGTGGGCAGCCTCGCGCAGTACGGGCTCGACCACGCGTCGCTGCATGCCGTCAACCCGCGGCTGGTGTATTGCTCGATCACCGGCTTCGGCCACACGGGCCCGTATGCGGAGCGCGCGGGCTACGACTTCCTCATGCAGGGCATGGGCGGGCTCATGAGCATCACCGGACGCGCCGACGGGGAAGAGGGCGCGGGCCCGATGAAAGTGGGCGTGGCGCTCACCGACATCCTCACGGGGCTCTATGCGAGCACCGCCATCCTGGCCGCGCTGCAGTCGCGCGACCTCACGGGCGTGGGGCAGCACATCGACCTGGCGCTGCTCGACGTGCAGGTCGCCTGCCTTGCCAACCAGGGCATGAACCACCTGTATGGCGGCTCCCCCAGGCGCATGGGCAACGCGCACCCGAACACCGTGCCGTACCAGGACTTTCCGACGCAGGACGGCTTCATGATCCTGGCCATCGGCAACGACGGGCAGTTCGGCAACTTCTGCCGCGCGGTCGGGCATGCGGAGTGGGCCGGCGACGCGCGCTTCAGGACCAATGCCGACCGCATCGCCCATCGCACGGTGCTGATCGCGCTGATGCGCGAGCTCACCGTCACGCGCGGCACCGCCGAGTGGATCGCGCTGTTCGAGCAGGTGGGCGTGCCCTGCGGCCCCATCAACACCATCGCCGATGTGTTCGAAGACCCGCAGGTGAAGGCGCGCGGCACGCAGATCCGCATGACGCACCCGGTGGCCGGGGAGATTCCGCTGGTGGCCAGCCCGCTGCGCATGTCGCAGACGCCGGTGCAGTACCGCCGAGCGCCGCCGCTGCTGGGCCAGGACACGCGCGACGTGCTGGCCGACGTGATGGGCATGGCGCCGGAGGCGATTGCCGATTTGATGAAACAAGGAGTAGTCGTATGAGCGCGCTGACCTCGCTGTCCATGACAGCGATCCCGCCCGAGGACGAGGCGCTGCGCGCGCCCGTACGGGCCTTTCTTTCCGACGCGCTGGCCAGCGTGCCCGCGCACATCCGCGCCAAGTCGTGGTCGGGCTACGACAGCGCCTTCAGCCGCGAACTCGGCAAGCGCGGCTGGCTCGGCATCACGCTGCCCAAGGAATACGGTGGCGGCGGCCGCAGCGCCTTCGCGCGCTACGTGCTGGTCGAGGAGTTCCTGAACTTCGGCGCGCCCGTCGGCTCGCACTGGATCGCCGACCGCCAGAGCGGCCCGCTCATCCTGAAGTACGGCACCGAGGCGCAGAAGCGCTTCTACCTGCCGCCGATCTGCCGCGGCGAGTCGTTCTTCTGCATCGGCATGAGCGAGCCCGATGCCGGCTCCGACCTGGCCAGCGTGCGCACCCGCGCCGTGCGCACGGACCAGGGCTTCACGCTCAACGGCCAGAAGATATGGACCACCAACGCGCACCACTGCCAGTACATGATCGCGCTGGTGCGCACCTCGGGCGACGCGCAGGACCGGCAGAAGGGCCTGTCGCAGGTCATCGTCGACCTGGGCCTGCCGGGCGTCACGGTGCGGCCCATCACCGACCTGTCGGGCGATTCGCATTTCTGCGAGGTGTTCTTCGACAACGTGGCGCTCGCACCCGGCGCGCTCATCGGCGAGGAGGGCAGGGGCTGGGAACAGGTGACTGCCGAGCTGGCCTTCGAGCGCAGCGGGCCCGAGCGGCTGTTCTCCAGCATCGTGCTGTTCGACGAGTGGCTGGCCTTCGTGCGCACCGAGGCCGGCCGCACCCCGGCATCGGTGCGGCTGGCCGGCAAGATACTGAGCCAGCTCGCGCCGCTGCGCGCCATGTCGCTCGCCGTCACCGAGAAGGTGGCGCAGGGAGGCAGCCCCGTCGTCGAGGCTGCGCTCGTCAAGGACCTGGGCACCGGCGTGGAGCAGCTCATTCCCGCCGCCATTGCCGACGACCTGTATGCCCGCGACGGGCAGGACATTCCGCTCGAACTGCTGCGCACGCTCGACTACGTGACGCAGGTGGCGCCGTCGTTCTCGCTGCGCGGCGGCACGCGCGACATCCTGCGCGGAATGATCGCGCGTGGCCTCGGCCTGCGTTGACACCACAAGGACAACCCACGATGGACGACATCTACATCGACGCCCTGCGCGGCGTACTCACCGACCGCTGCACGCTGCAGGCCGTGCGCGACATCGAAGGCGGGCAATCGGCCGAAGCGCTGTGGGAGGCCATCGAGGAATCGGGCTTCGCCGATGCGCTGCTGCCCGAGGCCGAAGGCGGCGCGGGCCTCTCGCTGGCCGAGGCCTTTCCGCTGCTCGAGCTGTGCGGCGCCTTCGTGGTGCCCGTGCCGCTGGCCGAGACCATGGTGGCGCGCTCGCTGCTGGCGCAGGCGGGCGTGGCGCGGCCCGGCGGCAGCATCGCGCTGGCGCAGGGCCGCCTGCAGGGCGACGGCACGCTGGTGTGCGAGCGCGTGAGCTTCGGCCGCGTGGCCGATTGGGTGCTCGTGGGGCTGGGCAAGACCTGCCTGCTGCTGCCGGTGGATGCGGCAGCCCAGGTCGATGCCGTCGCGCCGCTGGACGCGACGCTGTCGTGGCCGGCCCCTGCGCAGTCCGCCGCGCTGCCGATGCCGGGTGTGGCCGACGTGCGCGTGCCACTGGCCTGCGTGCTCGCCGCGCAGCTCGCCGGCGCGCTGATGAGCGTTTTCACGCGCACGCTGCAGTACGCCAACGACCGCCACCAGTTCGGCCGGCCCATCGGCAAGTTCCAGGCCGTCCAGCACCAGCTGGGCGTGATCTCCGAGCACGCCTTCGCGGCCCGCATGGCCGCGCAGATGGGCTGCAGCACCGACCGCCTGCGCGTGGCCATCGCCAAGGCGCGCACCAGCGAGGCCGCGCTCGAAGTGGTGGCGCTGAGCCACTCCATCCACGGCGCCATCGGCTTCACCGAGGAGTTCGACCTGCAGCTGTACACGCGCCGCCTGCACGCCTGGCGCCAGGCCGGCGGCTCCGAGTCCTATTGGCACGACGTGGTCGGCCGCGCGCTGGTGGACCAGCGCCAGGGCCTTGCGCTCGACCTCGTGCGCGCCACCACCGACCTTGTTTGAAAAGAGAACCTCCATGACGACCTTCCTGAAGTCCGAGCGCGACGGCGCCATCCTCACGCTGACCATGAGCCAGCCCGAAACGCGCAACGCGCTCACGGGCAACACGGCGGTCGACGAGATCGTGCAGGCCTGCGCGCAGGTCACGCTGGACCGCAGCATCCGCGTGGTCGTGCTCACCGGCGCCGGCCCCGTGTTCAGCTCGGGCGGCAACGTGAAGGACATGCAGCGCTATGAGCGGGAGGGCCTCTCGCCCGAGGTCATCCGCGAGGAGTACCGCAACGGCATCCAGCGCCTGCCCAAGGCGCTCTACAACCTCGACGTGCCGGTCATCGCCGCGGTGAACGGCGCCGCCATCGGCGCGGGCATGGACCTGACCTGCATGTGCGACATCCGCATCGCGTCGGACAAGGCGACCTTCGCCGAGAGCTTCGTCAAGGTCGGCATCGTGCCGGGCGACGGCGGCGCGTGGCTGCTGCCGCGCGTGGTGGGCATGTCGAAGGCGTCGGAAATGGCGTTCACCGGCGACCTGCTCACGGCGCAGGAGGCCCTGGCCTGCGGCCTGGTGTCGCGCGTGGTGCCGCATGAGCAGCTGATGGAAGAAAGCCTGAAGCTCGCCGCGCGCATCGCCGCCAACCCGGGCGGCGTGCTGCGCATGACCAAGCGGCTGCTGCGCGAAGGGGAGCGCAGCACGCTCGAATCGCTGCTCGAGATGTCGGCGGGCTACCAGGCCATCGCGCACATGACCGGCGACCACCGCGAGGCGGTGCGCGCCTTCGTGGAAAAGCGCAAGCCGGTGTTCGGCAACGAATGAGGGCGCGCCGGCCGCACGCGCGCGAAGCGGTGCGGCCGGCGCTGCGGGGTCAGGCGATGTCGAACCGGTCGAGGTTCATCACCTTGGTCCAAGCCGCCACGAAGTCGGCAACGAACTTGTCCTGCGAATCAGCGCTGCCGTAGATCTCGGCGATGGCGCGCAGCTGCGCGTTCGAGCCGAAGACCAGGTCGGCGCGCGTGCCGGTCCACTTGAGTTCGCCCGACCTGCGGTCGCGCCCTTCGTACTGCTCGTTGCCGCCCGAGGCCGGCTTCCACTCCGTGCCCATGTCGAGCAGGTTCACGAAGAAGTCGTTGCTCAGCGTGCCCGGCTTGCCGGTGAACACGCCGTGCTTGCTCTGGCCGACATTGGCATCGAGCACGCGCAGGCCGCCGACCAGCACCGTCATTTCAGGCGCCGTGAGCGTGAGCAGTTGTGCCCGGTCGACCAGCAGCACTTCGGCCGGCACGCTGAAGCGCGCCTTCGTGTAGTTGCGAAAGCCGTCCGCGGCGGGTTCCAGCGGCGCGAAGGAGGCCACGTCGGTCTGCGCTTGCGAGGCGTCCGCACGGCCCGGCGTGAACGGGACCTTGACCTCGCGGCCCGCGTTGCGCGCGGCCTGCTCCACACCGGCGCCACCGGCCAGCACGATCAGGTCGGCCAGGGAGATCTGCTTGCCGCCCGTCTGGGCGCCGTTGAACTCGCTGCGAATGCCTTCCAGCACCTGCAGCACCTTGACCAGCTGCGCCGGCTCGTTCACGGCCCAGTCCTTCTGCGGTGCCAGGCGGATGCGCGCACCGTTGGCGCCGCCGCGCTTGTCGGAGCCGCGGAAGGTCGATGCCGAAGCCCATGCGGTCGAGACCAGCTGCGCCGGCGTGAGGCCCGACGCCAGCACCTTCTGGCCCAGCGCCGCGACGTCCTGCGCATCGACCAGTGCATGGTCGACCGCGGGAATCGGGTCTTGCCAGATCAGTTCTTCGGCCGGCACTTCGGGGCCGAGGTAGCGCACGCGCGGTCCCATGTCGCGGTGCGTCAGCTTGAACCAGGCGCGGGCGAAGGCGTCCGCGAACTGGTCGGGGTTCTCGAGGAACCGGCGCGAAATCTTTTCGTAGGCCGCGTCGATGCGCAGCGACAGGTCGGTCGTGAGCATGGTCGGCGCGTGGTGCTTGGAGGGGTCGTGCGCGTCCGGAATGGTGCCGGCACCGGCGCCGCCCTTGGCCACCCACTGGTGGGCGCCCGCGGGGCTCTTGGTCAGCTCCCATTCGAAGCCGAACAGGTTCTCGAAGAAGTTGTTGCTCCACTTCGTGGGCGTGGTGGTCCAGGTCACTTCCAGGCCGCTGGTGATGGTGTCGCCGCCCTTGCCGGTGCCGAAGCTGTTCTTCCAGCCGAAGCCCTGGGCTTCGATGCCGGCCGCCTCGGGTTCGTGCGCCACGTTGGACGCCTCGGCCGCGCCGTGGGTCTTGCCGAAGGTGTGGCCGCCGGCGATGAGCGCCACGGTTTCCTCGTCGTCCATGGCCATGCGTGCGAAGGTGTCGCGGATGTCGCGCGCCGCGGCCAGCGGGTCGGGGTTGCCGTCCGGTCCTTCGGGGTTCACGTAGATCAGGCCCATCTGCACGGCAGCCAAAGGGTTCTCGAGGTCACGCGTGTGCGGCACCTTGCTGTCGTCGTCCTTCACGAGCACGCCGCGGTCCTTGTCGACGCCGGGCGAGCCTTGTGCGTAGCGCACGTCGCCGCCGAGCCAGGTCTTCTCGCGGCCCCAGTACACGTCCTGGTCGGGTTCCCACACGTCCGCGCGGCCGCCGGCGAAGCCGAAGGTCTTGAAGCCCATGGTCTCGAGCGCGACGTTGCCCGTGAGGATCATCAGGTCGGCCCACGAGATCTTCTTGCCGTACTTCTGCTTGATCGGCCAGAGCAGGCGGCGCGCCTTGTCCAGGCTCACGTTGTCGGGCCAGCTGTTGAGCGGCGCAAAGCGCTGCTGCCCACGACCGGCGCCGCCGCGGCCGTCGCCGATGCGGTAGGTGCCGGCGCTGTGCCAGGCCATGCGGATGAACAGCGGGCCGTAGTGACCGAAGTCGGCCGGCCACCAGTCCTGCGAGTCGGTCATCAGCGCGGCCAGGTCCTTTTTCACGGCGGCCAGGTCGAGGCTCTTGAACTCCGTGGCGTAGTCGAAGCCGCTGCCCATCGGGTCGGACTTGGACGAGTGCTGGTGCAGCAGGTCCACGCGCAGTTGCTGGGGCCACCAATCGCGGTTGGTGGTGCCGGCGCCTGCGGCCTGGCTGAATGGGCACTTCGCTTCGGTCTTTTCATTGCTCATGGAGGATCTCCTGGTTTGTGCTGTGGGGACCGGCAAATTCTCTGACAGATGCCGCGGTGGGGCGAATAGAACCATTTAATTCCGGTGATAGCGGGCCGGCCGTCTGGCTGTAAAAAGGAAGACTTGTTTCCCGGTGCATCCACGAATGCGAACGAACGACTTCGACACCCCGCAGCCCACGCCGCCACGGCCCACGTCCTATTTCTGGAGCGGCGACGCCCTGCGCAGCCGGGGCGTGAGCCATGTCGTGCTGTCGGGCACGCTCGATGTGCCCGAGCCGCCCGCGCGCCTGGTGGCGGATTGGGAGCGGGACATCGCATCGACGCTGGCCCTGGATCCCGGCGACGTCGAGACGCTGCCGCTGGCCAGGGCGCGCATGCGCTGGCCGGATTACAGGCATTGCGTGCAGGCCGCGGCCGACTGGACGCGCGCGCTGGGCCTGCCCGAGGTGCTGGCCGCCAGCGACGTCGCCCTCATGGCCTGCCGCGGCGCGCGCTATCACCACGACGGCGAGCAATACGGCGGCGCGGCCTTCTGCAATCTCTTCCTGAGCGAGGACAAGGGCCTCGACCTGCATTTCCCCGGTGCGGGCGTTCGCATTCCCCTGACCCGGGGCACCGCCGTGGTGTTCGACACCGGCCAGCCCCATGCCGTGATCCGGCGCGGCACCGGCGGCTTCGATGCGGCCGATTTCGCGCCCGACCACGATTGCACCCTGGTATTCCTGACCTGGGAGCTTCCCCTGGAAGACGGCCCCGTGGGCCGCGCACTCCGGGTCACTTTCGACACCGACCCCGCCACCGCGCTGCAACTGGCCGAGGAGCAGGTCTGGCTGGACGGCGCCCGGGCCGTCGTGTGCCCCGAATCCGGCGTGTGGCGCCGTGCCGACTGACGGATGTCATACTCCCCAGCCCCCCAACAACTAGCCAGAAGCCCGCTGAATGGAAAACGAAGTCGATCCCCAGGTACTCGCTGTCATCAATGAAAAGCGATTGTCCGGACCACGGCTCACCCCCGTCGAAATCGTTGCCAAGATGGGTGTGTTCGACGCCCGCGAAAAGCCGTTCGACCACGCCTGGCTCGCCACGGGCGACAACGTCATCGCCACCATCTGGGCCGAGTGGGTGAGCGTGGGCGCCGGCGGACGCTGGTTCTGCCTCGAGCCGCTCGACGTGCAGCGCCGTGCCGACGGCGGCGCACGCAGCGCCCATCAGGTCCAGCGCGCCAAGGACCGCCTGTCGTTGCTCAAGCGCACCTGGGACGCAGGCACCGGCTTTCGCGCCGTGGTGCAGACCAACCGCATCGCCATCGTCGAGCTCGAGAGCAACAAGGACGCCAAGGTGTCCACGCGCGTGCGCGACGACGACGAATGGCACGTGGCCAGCTGGGAACTCGACGACAAGCTGGCCGTGCTCGTGCGCGGCCCGCGCGGCTGGGTTCCGACCGACGAAGAAATCAAGACCGCCAAGGCGCGCAGCAATGTGCCGGAGCCGGAAGTGCTGGCCCCCGTGGTCGCCAGCCAGGCCTCGCAGGAAGAAATCCTGGCTGCCGCGCTCGCTTTTGTCACGCGCCATTTCAAGGGCTACGGCTACAAGGCCGAGAACGTGAGCGAGCAGAACCTCGGCTACGACCTCGAAGTGTCGAACTCCAAGGGCGCAACGCTCCTCAGGGTCGCGGTGAAGGGCACCGGCTCGGGCGTGTCGAGCTTCCAGCTCACGGCCGAAGAGCGCACCAGCCTGGCCCGCGAGCCGCTGTGGCGCCTGATCGTGGTGCTGGACGCCATCGGCCCGACGGCGCAGCACAAGATCTTCAAGGCCTCCGAGATCAGCTCGGCGCCGGGGTACGACCCGCTGGGTTGAAGGTCTTCAGCCTTCGATAGAGCAACATCGCCCCGTATTGCGGGGCGATGTTGCTTGTGTCGAGTGACTCTGGAGGGAGTGCCGCCTCACCGCTGCGGCATATCCTTCACCGAATACCCCAGGCTTACCGTTGCGTCCTCCGGAATTGCAGGCATCGTCGCATTCCAGGCTGCCCAATCTGCCCGCATCGCGGCGAGCCTCTCAGGCTCCTTCTTGGCCAGGTTCGCCCGCTCCCGCTCGTCGGATGGAATGTTGAACAGGTATTCGTTCCCGTCCACCTTCAGGTACTTCCAGTCCCCATCGCGCAGGGCTTCCTGCCCCCGGTGGTTCATGCGCCAGTGCAGCGGCCGGCGGAAGCTCTTCGTCGCGTCCTTGAGCACAGGCATCAACGACACGCCGTCCAGCGGATAGGCCGGATCGGCCGACACGCCGGCCGCGTCGAGCATCGTTGCGGACCAGTCCATCGTCATGCACAGCTGCGTGCTTTCGCCGCCCTTGCCGATCACGGCGGGCCAGTGCGCGATCCATGGCACGCGGATGCCGCCTTCGGTCAGGTCCATCTTGCCGCCCACCAGCGGCCAGTTGTCCGAGAAGCGTTCCCCGCCGTTGTCGCTGGTGAACACCACCAGCGTGTTTTCCGCCATGCCGTGCTTTTCCAGCGCGGCCATGATCCAGCCGATGCCTTCGTCCATGTGATGGATCATGCGGCGGTACACGTGGATGTTGCCGCCGGCCAGGTCGAACAGGTTGTCCTTGATGGTCGGCGCCTTCTCGGCGTCGTCGCGCGTCTCCCACGGCCAGTGCGGTGCGGTGTAGTGCAGGCTCAAAAAGAACGGCGCATCTTGCGCGGCCATGCGCTCGACGTAGTCGACCGCGCGCTTCGAAAGGATGTCGGTGAGGTAGCCGTCTTCCTTCTTGTCTTCCTCGCCGAACCACAGGTCGTGGCGGCCGGTGGAATCGCAGTGGGTGAAGTAGTCGACGCCGCCCGACATGGGCCCGAAGAACTCGTCGTAGCCCGAGCGCAGCGGCCCGAAGGTGGGCGGGTAGCCCAGGTGCCATTTGCCGATGAGCGCGGTCTGGTAGCCGCTGGCCTTCAGCAGCGACGGCAGCGTGGGGTGGTCGGTCGGCAGGCCCAGCGTGGTGCTGCCGCGGCTCTTGCTGTTGATGGGCTCCTCGGCCGCACCGCGCAGGCGGTACTGGTAGCGCGCGGTGATCATGCCGAAGCGCGTGGGCGAGCACACGGGCGAGTTCGCGTAGCCCTGCGTGAGCTTCAGCCCGTTGGCCGCCAGGCCGTCGAGCACGGGCGACACGGGGCCGAACGCGGCGTCGCGCCCGCCGTAGCAGCCCAGGTCGGCGTAGCCGAGGTCGTCGGCAACGATGAAGATGATGTTGGGTCGGGTCATGTCTCTGCTGTGGATGTTGTGGGGGCTCAGGGCTGGTAGCCGGACTTCTGCACCACGGGCGCCCACTGCGTCTTGTAGGCCTTGAGCATCGCGGCGGTCTGCGCCTGGGTGCTGACCACCGGCGTCATGCCGGAGTCCTTGAACTTGCGTTGCGTGTCCGCGTCCTGCATGACTTCACGGATGGCCGTGGCCAGCTGCTCGACCTTGGCCTTGGGCATGCTGGTCGGCGCGAAGAAGGTGTTCCAGCCGGTGGCGGACAGATCGAGGCCGGCTTCCTTGAAGGTGGGAATGTTCGGCGCGAACGGCGAGCGCTTGGCACCCGACAGCGCCAGGATGCGCAGCTTGCCTGCCGCATGCTGCGGCAGCACCACGTCTTCGGTGTCCACCGCAATGGGCACCTGGCCGCCGATCAGGTCGTTCAGCAGCGGGGCGGAGCCGCGATAGCCGATCACCTGCGTCTGCACCTTGGCTTTTTCGCCCACCATCAGGCCGAAGAAGTGCGGCAGGCTGCCGGTGGCGGGCACGCCCACGTTGGCCTGCGCGGGGTTGGCGCGCATCCAGGCGAGCAGGTGGCTCAGTTCGCGCACGGGCAAGGTGGGCGACACGGCCAGCGCGAAGTCGTAGTCGTTGACGTGCGACACGGGCACGAAGTCGCGCTCGGCGTCGTAGTTGTTGTCCTTGAAGACCAGCGGCGCGACCACCATCACGGCGGGGTTGGCCAGCATCAGCACGTTCTGGTTGGCGGGCGTGATCTTCACCTGCTGCGCCGCCAGGCGCCCGCCCGCGCCGGGCTTGTTGTCGACGACCACCGGCACGCCCAGCTTGGCCGAGAGCTTGTCGCCCACGATGCGCGCCACGCGGTCGGTGGCGCCGCCCGGGGCGTAGCCGACCACGAGGTGCAGCGGGGTCTCGAGCTTGGCCTGGGCGGCTGCGCCGGTGGCGAAGGCCGCCGTGGCGGCGGCGATGGCCAGCAGACCGACCAGGCGGCGCGTCACGCGCGGGGTGGACAGGGAGGAGGGCGAATTGGTCAGCATGATGGGCAGGTCCTGGTCTTCGTCGTTCGGGCGGTGGCCGGTGAGTGTGGCCGCGAGGTCCGCGGTTGCGGACGATTCTGAAGACGCGGCGTCTGATTGTTCAAATCAACCATCGCCCGTGTTAACCCGAAGGTGTCAATCGACCTTCATGCCTGTTGCTTTCACGATGCGCCCGTAGCGCGCCTGGTTCGCGGCCAGGTGCTCGCTGGCGGCGTTGCCGGTTTCGCCGAGCGCCACCATGTCGAGCGAGGCGAGGCGCGACTTGAGCTCGGGCAGGGCCATGGCCTTGTGCAGCGACTGGCGCAGTGTCTGCATCACCGGCTCGGGCGTGGCCGCGGGCACCATGGCGATGTAGAGCACCTCGAACTCCAGGTCTTTCAGGCCCAGTTCGCCCACGGTGGGCACCTGCGGCAGCAGCGGCGAGCGCTGCCTGCCGGTGACGGCCAGGGCGCGCAGCTTGCCCGACTGCACCTGGGGCAGCAGGCCCGGCGTGGCCAGGATGCCGGCCTGCACCTCGTTGCCCATGAGCGCCAGCACGGCCGGCGCGTTGCCCTTGTAGGGCACGTGCGTGATCTTCGCGCCCGTCTCGGTGGCGAAGATCTCCGCCGCAATGTGCCCCGGGCTGCCGTTGCCGGCCGAGCTGAAGGTGGCGGGCTCGGCCTTGGCCTGGGCGATGAACTCGGGCAGCGTCTTCGCCTTCACGCCGGAGCCCACGCCGAAGCTCAGGCCCGAGGAGCTGAAGATCATCAGCGGCTTCAGGTCCTTCGCGGCGAAGGGCATGGCCGCATACAGGTGCGGGTTGATGGTGAAGGTGCTGTCGATGCCCAGCAGCACCGTGTAGCCGTCGGCCGGGCTCTTGGCGACCAGGTCGGCGCCGATGTTGCCGCCCGCGCCGGGGCGGTTGTCGACGATGAAGGGCTGCTTCAGGTCCTTTTGCAGCGCGTCGGCCAGCGCGCGGGCCAGGATGTCGATGGGGCCGCCCGCGGGAAAGTTGGTGAGGAACTTCACCGCCTTGGTGGGGTAGGGCGCATCGGCCGCGACGGCGGCGTTGCCAAGGGACAGCGCGGCGCAGGCCGCGAGGGCCGCAAGGGCCGCACTGGCGAGGCGGCGGCGCGCGCCGCCGGAAGCGTTCTGCAAACGGTGGGTCATGTGTCTCTCTTTGTCTTTCTGTGGCTCTGGACCGAACGCAACTCTAGAAGGGCGGCTTTCGCTTCACAACTGAAAGCTCATCCGCCAGCTATTCCCTGTCGTTATATTTGAACGATGCCGCCCCCGAAGGAAACACCGTGTCAGCCATGAACTTTGCACGCTTGAAGATGCGCCATCTGCAGTGCCTGGTGATGGTGGCGCAGGAGCGCAACCTGGTGCGTGCGGCCCGGGCGCTGTCGCTCACGCAGCCGGCGGTGTCCAAGACCGTGGCGGAGCTGGAGGAAATCGTCGGGCGGCAGTTGCTGCTGCGCCGCCGCCGCGGGGTGGAACTCACGCCGGCCGCCGAGGTGCTGGTGCGGCATGCCGTCTCGGCGTTGCGCGGGCTGCGCGAAGGCCTGGGCCTGGCCATGGACCAGCCCGAGGCCGACCAGCTGCGCGTGGCCGTCGGCGCGCTGCCCAACATGGCGGGCGAGCTGTTGCCGCAAGCCGTGGCGCAGCTGCACGCAATGCACCCGGCGGTGCGCGTGCGCGTGGTGAGCGGCACCAATGCGTAGCTCATGACGCAGCTGCGCCAGGGCGAGATCGACCTGGTGCTGGGCCGGCTCGCGCAGGCTTCGGCCATGGCCGACCTGGCGTTCGAGCACCTCTACAGCGAGCCGCTGCGGCTGGTGGTGCGGCCCGGGCATCCGCTGGCGTCGCGGCGCAAGCCGACGCTCGATGCGTTGGCGGCCTATCCGCTGGTGCTGCCGGTGTCGGGCACGCTGATCCGGCACACGGCGGACGCCTTCCTCATCGCGCAAGGCATGGCATTGCCGAACCAGTTGGTGGAGGCGACCGACACCAGCTTCGCGGTCGGCCCGCTGCAGCGTTCGGAGGCGGTGTGGTTCGCACCGCAGGGCGCGGTGGAAGGGCTGCTCGCGCGCGGCGAGCTCAAGCGCGTGGCCCTCGACACCGCCAGCACCGAAGGGCCGGTGGGGCTCACCGTTCGGCGAACCCTGGAGGCCGGCGAGGCGGGTGAGCTCGGCGAGGGCGCGCGGTTGCTGATCGAGGAGATCCGCGGCATCGTGCGCAAGCGCAAGGCCTGATGCCGCGCTGCGGGTCGCGCAACGCTCAGTGGGCGATCCTGGGGTTCGGGTATTCGCAGCCCACTTCGACGCGACCCTTGAGCTTGCTCGCCACGATCCATGCGCCCTTGCCGGCCTCGCGTGCCAGGCCCCGGCCGTCGACGCCGCGCAGGCCCAGCCGGCGCGCCACCGCATCGAGGTCGGTGCTGTCGGTCACGGCATGCACCGAGTAGTTGCCCAGCTCGTGGCTGCCGAAGCGCACGTCCTGCACCTGGAAGCCCGCCACCGTGATCGGCTGGGGCAGGTGCCACACGTCGGACATGAAGGCGCTGAGCTCCGCGCTCTTGCTCCAGCCCGCGAGCGAGCCGTCTTCCAGCTTGTCGGCGTAGGCCGGAATGCCGCTGGCAGCGCCCTTGCATTCGATGAGCGTCTGCAGCGATGGCAGCGCCTTGCCGCTGTCCGCCGGCGCAGCCATGGTCGACTGCGCCAACAGCACGAACAGGCCGACGACTGCCACCGGAAACGACCAGTACTGCATCGGCACCCAGAAGAACTTGTGGCGCTTGTAGAGCAGCACCGTCTCGTTGGTCTTGGCGTCGACCAGCTCGCGTGGCGGCTTGCTGTTGAGCTTGCGGCCGATGAACCAGTTGGCCGCCGCGCCCGAAAAAATGCCGAGTGCAATGGCGACCATCAGCCACTCGCTGTGCCCGATGGCGCCGAGCAGGCGCTCGAGCAGCATCGAGACCGCCATGGAAGTGACGAACACGATGGGCACCACCAGAAAACCAAGACCCGACCAGACAAAAATCATTGCACTCTCCCCGTGCCGCGTGTGCGGCGAATTTTGAAAAAGGGCGAAGTATCGGTCAGGTAACCTGCGTTGCCGGCGCGGCGGCATCCGGCACCTTGCAAGTTCTTCGCGCGCGCGCCGACAGACCATGAACCAAACCCCCAGCTTCCCCGATTCCCCCGCCGAACCACCCCGGCGCCAGTCGCTCGTCGATGCACTGCGCGGCTTCGCGCTGCTGGGCATCCTGGTGGTGAACATCGCCAGCTTCTCGTCGACCTACTACGGGGCGGGTGTGCCCGACCCGCTGGGCCTGTCGCTGGTGGAGCGTGGCGCGTCGTTCGTGCGCACCTTCGTGTTCGAGACCAAGTTCTACCTGCTGTTCTCGTTCCTGTTCGGCTACAGCTTCAGCTTGCAGATGCAGGCCGCGCAGCGCATCGGCACGCCGTTCGCGCCGCGCATGGCGCGCCGGCTCCTGGGGCTGTGGGTGCTCGGCGTGCTGCATGCGGTGGTGCTGTACCACGGCGACATCCTCACCACCTATGCGGTGATCGGTGCGGTGCTGCTGATGCTGCGGCGGCGCGGCGATGTGGTGCTGACGTGCTTCGCCATCGGGCTGGTGCTGGCCACGTCGTTGCTGTGGGCCGGCATCGGCTACCTGCTGGCATTCGTCAACCTGTCGACGGACATGCGCGGCGCGTACGCCGAGGCGGGCAGGGCGCTGGCGGCCTACCGCGGCACGCCCGCCACGGTGATCGTGCAGCACGTGCACGAGCTGACGCAGATCTGGTGGATCACCGTGCTGGTTCAGGCGCCGACGGCGCTGGCCATGTTCTTTGCCGGCTTCATCGCGGGCCGGCGCGGGCTGTTCGTGAATGCCGCGAAGCACCGCACCCTGTTCCGGCGCCTGCTGGTCTGGGGGCTCGCGATCGGCCTGCCGGGCGCCGCCGTCTATGCCTGGCCGTCGGCGCGCGTGGAAAACTCGATCCGCGAGATCTACGGCCTTTCCGCGACCCTGCTGACCGCGCCGTTCCTGTCCGCCGCCTACGCGAGCGGGCTGGTGCTGTGGATGCTCGGCCCTCGCGGGAATGCCGTCGAAGGCCTGCTCGCGCCGGCCGGGCGCATGGCCCTGTCGAACTACCTGCTGCAGTCGCTGGTGTGCGCGTGGCTCTTCCTGGCCTACGGCCTGCGATGGGTCGGCACCTTCGGCCCGCTCGCCACCACCGGCATTGCCTTCGCGATCTTCGGGTGCCAGCTGGTGCTGAGCCGCTGGTGGATGCGCCGCTTCGTCTACGGCCCGGTCGAATGGCTGCTGCGGGCGTTCACGAATCTCGAACTGCCGCCCATGCGGAAAAGGCCGGCGTCACCCGCTCAGCGCGCGAGCAAGGTGGAGAGCTGATAGACCGCAAAGGCCAGCAAGACCGCGCCCGACAACCGGTTGATGAACCGCATGGCGCCATCGCCGAGCTTGTGCCGCACCGACGCCACCGCCGTCGACAGGCCGAGCCACCACAGCGCGGAGCCCAGGAACACGCCCAGCACCATCGTCGCCGCCGCACCGGCGCTGCCCACGTGGCCGGCAGCGATGGAGGCGAACACCGCAATGAACGACAGGATCGTCATCGGGTTGGCCAGCGTCAGCACGAAGATCGACAGCATTGCCTTCACCGGCGTGGCTGCGTCCTGCGCCGCCCTGGCCGTGGACGCGGCCGGCGCGCGAAGCAGCTGCACGCCCATCCATGCGAGAAACGCCGCGCCGCCCAGCGCCAGCGGCACGCGCGCGGCAACCATGGTCGAGACGACGGCCGACACCCCGAGCGCGCCGATGGCCCCGTAGACCGCGTCGGCCAACGCCGCGCCCAGCCCGCTGAGAAAGCCGATGCCGCGCCCATGCGCCAGCGTGCGCTGGATGCACAGCAGCCCGATCGGGCCGACCGGGGCGGCGATGGAGAGCCCGATGACCAGGGCCTTGAGGAAGAGAGCGAGATCCATGCAGGAATTGTCTTGGGGCGTATCGATGGAGAGAATGGCGAAACGCAGGCGCAACGCCTTGTTTGCCTGAAATCGGAAGCCCATCGTCAACCCGAGCCTGAAATTCATGGAAATCGACAGCAAGAACTGGCAGATCCTCGACGTGCTGCAGGCCGATGCACGCACCTCGCTCACGGCGCTGTCGAAGCAGGTGGGCCTGTCGGTGCCTTCGACCTCCGAGCGCGTGAAGCGGCTGGAAGAGGCCGGCGTGCTCGACGGCTACCGCGCGGTGGTGCCGCCGCGCAAGGTCGGCTACACCGTGACGGCGCTGGTCGGCATCACCACCGCGCAGCCCGACAAGGCGCGGCTGCTGAAGCTGCTCAAGGGCAAGACCGAGGTGCTGGAGTGCTTCCACGTGACGGGGCAGGACTCGTATGTGCTCAAGGTGATTGCGCGCGACATCGAACACCTCGAAGCCTTCGTGAGCAGCATCAACCACCTGGGCGAGACGCGCACGTCGATCGTCATGTCGATGCCGATTCCGGCGCGGCCCGTGGCGGTGCCTGCGGGCATGGCCGAGCTCAGGCCGGCGAAGCCGGCATAGACAACGCGGCATCGGCCGGCGCGTCCCATGACACGTCACCGCCGATCACGCGTGCGCGCCTGGACAAGAGCCCCGAAACGGACTCGGCTCAGGCAGGAGGCACGGCCGGCAGCGGCCGCGACCACAGCCAGGCCAGCACCGTTGCCATGCACGCGATGGCCAGCACGGCGAGCCATGCGCGGTGCGCGGTGAACGACACGATCACCGCGCAGACCGCCATGGTCACCGTCGCGCTCCACTTGGCACGGCGGCTCACGGTGCGGCCGTTCTCCCAGTTGTGCAACAGCGGGCCGAACAGTCGATGGCTCAGCAGCCACGCGTGCAGGCGCGGCGAGCTGCGCGCGGCGGCCCAGGCGGCCATCAGGATGAACACCGTCGTCGGCATGCCCGGCAGCACCACGCCGATGAGGCCCAGCACCAGGCACAGCACGGCAAAGGCGTACAGCAGGAACCGCGTGAGCGGGGAGTTTCGTTCGGGGTCTGGCTTCAACGCAGCACGCTCGGGCTGTTCAGGCCGTTCAGGCGGCCATCGCCCGCGGCTGTTCCCGCTCCTGCGGGCCGTCGCTCTCGATGCGCATCTTCGGCAGGAACTGCGGGTACTCGCGCTGCATGAAGTCGATCAGCCCTTCGCGCACGCTGCAGCGCAGGTCGAAAGCCAGGCTCGACGTGGCTGCGGTGCACAGCACGCGGAGCTGCATGGTGCGTTCGGTCGCGTCGGTCACGCGCAGGTTGAAGAAGCGGCCGTCCCACTCGGGCGCGGCCTTCACGATGCGCTCCACCTCTTCGCGCAGCGGCGCGAGCGGCATGCCGTAGTCGGCGTAGATGAACACCGCGCCCAGCAGTTGCGCCGAATGCCGCGTCCAGTTCTGGAACGGCTTCTCGATGAAGTAGGTCAGCGGCAGGATGAGGCGGCGCTCGTCCCAGATCTTGATGACCACGAAGGTGCCGGTGATTTCTTCCACGCGGCCCCATTCGCCCTCGACCACGAGCACGTCGTCGATGCGGATCGGCTGGGCCAGCGCAATCTGCAGGCCCGCGATGAGGTTGCTGAACACGGGCTTGGCCGCCAGGCCGGCCACGATGCCGATGACACCGGCCGAGGCGAGCAGGCTGGCCCCGACCTGGCGCGCGCCCGGAAAGGTCATGAGCATCATCGCGGCGCCGGCCACCAGCACCACCGTGGCGGCGGTGCGTGCCAGCACGCGGGTCTGGGTGAGCACGCGGCGCGCCTGCAGGTTGTCCGACACGTCCGAAGGGTTCTGCGCGAGCACGCCGTCGGCGAAGCCGCTGATGGCCTTCACCGCGAGCCAGGTGGTCGATGCGATGAGCAGCAACCCGGTGAAGTGGCGCACGTTGCCGATGAAGCGCAGGTCGTCGGGCGCGCCCTGCCACACCACGTTGAGCGCCACCAGCGGCAGCACGAGCCGCGCCGCGGCGTTGCAGTTGACCACCATCGTGTGGATCGTCGGGGCCGGGCGGGTGATCCGCCTGAGCACCATGCCACCGATGCGGTGGGCGAGAAGAGAAAGGGGAACTGCGATCAGGGCGGCAACCCATGTGCCGAACCAGGGGTGGGCAAGTATCTCTTTGGTCATCAGGCGGTGGTCGTCTTTGCTGTTTCCGTTGTCTCGTTCAGAGGTTGAAGAATGCGCGCCGCGTCGTCGCGCAGCTGCGTGGCGAGCGCCGTGGCCTGGTCGAGCCGGCGCAGCAGCCAGGGGCTGATGTCGTTGTCGAAGGGGTCGGGCAGGGGAATCGGTCCGCCCACGGCGGTGGAGCCGGCGCTCTCGGGTTGAGAGGGCCCGGTGGTGGGCAGAGTTCCGATGGCGGCTTCGATTCTTTGCGAGGTGCGGCTGATCGGGCCCACGATGTCGTCCGGCGTGAGGCGGTCGCGCCGCAGCACGAGCATCGACTTCACCGCGCTCAGCTGCGCGAGCAGCTGGTAGCTGTGGGCCTGCAGGTGTTCGAGCGGCTCCAGCGGCGGCTGCACCGCGCGCGGTTCGGACAGCGAACGCTGCGTGGCCTGCACCAGCGCCGAGAGGCTGTCGTAGGCCTCGCGGCGCGCGAGGCGCCATTCGAGTTCGGGGCTGCTGTCGATGGCCTGCAGCTGGCCCAGGCCGAGCGCCAGGCGCGCATGGCGCGCCTGCGCGGTGAGCACGCGCGCCACCAGCGCCGGAATCTGCGTGCGCTCCCACGAGGGAAGCACGTAGCAGAAGCCCCAGGCCAGCGTGGCGCCGATCAGCGTGTCGGCAATGCGCTCGAACAGCGCGAAGATGGGTGCCACGCCCACGTTCAGCATGTGGGCCTGCACCAGGCCGAGCACGGTGGCCGCCACGGCGGTGATGAGGTAGCGCCGCACCGCGAAGCTGTGCGCAATGGCCTGCGCAACGGTGACGAACACCAGCAGCATCAGCGCCGACGGATGCGCCGACAGCAGCCCCACCGCGAGCACGCAGCCCAGCAGCGTGCCGGCCACCCGCGCGTTGCGGCGCTCCAGCGTCTGCGAGAGGCTGCCGCGCAGCACCACCACGATGGTCAGCAGGATCCAGTAGTCGTGCGAGCCCCAGGGCATCGACACCGCGATGGCGTAGCCCGCGGCAATGGCCAGCGCGGCGCGAATGGCGTGGCGCAGCGGCGGCTGGTCCCAGCGCCACAGCGTGAAGAAGGGGCGAAACGACCAGTCGGTCGGGCTCACGAACATCTGCCAGTTGGCGCGCACCACCGCCAGGTTGGGCTCGACGTCGCCGCGCGCCATGGCCGACAGGCGCAGCACTTCGTCGTTGATGTGGCCGATGCGGCTGGCCAGCCCGCGCGCGAGCATGGCTGCGGTGGGCCCGATGTGGCCACCTTGGCTGTTGCTGTCGTCGGACGAGACCTGGATGGCCGCCAGGCGCGGCCGGCGGTCGGCCACGGCCTCGGGGTGGCGGCGCATCAGCAGGGCGTCGGCCAGCGCGATGGTTTCGTCGGACAGCTCCTCGAGCACGGTGCGCATCTGGATGAGCGCCTCGGCATGCGCCGGGTGGGCGCGCAGGGTGTCGAGGTCGAGCTCGCTGGCCAGCAACTGGTCGCGCATTTCGAGCACGATCACCAGCATGGCAGCCAGCCGCTGGCGGCGCGGCGTGCGCGGCGACTCGAGCACGATGTCGCGCGTGGCCTGCAGCTGGTCGGCCAGCGCGGCCTGCTCGCGCAGCAGCTGGCCCAGCAGCGGGGCGGGGGTGTCGCGCACGTCGCGCGTTTCGTCCTGCGGCAGGAACTGGCTGGCCTCGGTGCGCATCAGCGCGGCCAGCGAATACAGCACGTCGGCGATCGACTGGGTGCGAAAGCGCCCGTTGAGCAGCAGGTTCGACAGCGTCGCCCAGATCACGTACAGGCCGGCGCCCATGCCGAAGTGCCAGGTGCGTTCGAGTGCGTCGGCCATGCCGGTGGGCGTGGGCGTGGCCATCGAGAAGATCATGGAGAACATCACCGCGATGGCGATGGGAATGCCCCGCTTGCCCCAGGCCATGGCCAGGAAGGCCATGAAGGTGGCGGGCACCAGCAGCAGCCCGAGGCGGATGGGCGCGGTGTGCAGCATCTGCACCGCAAAGAACAGCGGCAGCCCGATGAGCGGCGCCGGCAGCATCTGCAGGAACTTGCCGCGGCGCGGGCCGGGCAGGTCGGGCGGCGCGGTGACGATCACGCCGGTAGCGGCGGCCGAGGCCGCGAGCGTGCCCAGCCAGAAGTGGATGCCGCCCGAGATGAACAGCAGCCCCAGCGCCACGGTGAGCCCGCTCGCGACGTAGTGGCTCAGCGCAATGCGCAGGGCGGCGCGAAGGCGGGGCGCGGCGTGGGGCCCCGGCATCACTTGGCGGAAGCGTCGCCCTCGGAGGGGCCACCGGCGGTGGGTGCGTCGCGGCGGATGCGCGTGAGCTTGCGCGGTGCGGCGGGTGCCGCGGCGGGCGCGTCGCCGTCGGCCGGCGCATCGGCGAAGTCGACCACCGTGCTGCGGGCGTACAGGTCTGCCGAGGCTTCCTCAGGGTTCGACTTGGTCGAGGCGGACACCGCGCGCACGCGGTCGCTGGCGCGCAGCTTGTCGTCCACGTTGGCGAACTTCGAGTACTTGGCGAGCAGCGGCACCAGCTGGCCGTAGATGCGCGGTGCGGCGGCCAGGCATTCGCGCTGCTCGATGAAGTCGGGCTCGCCCGTGAAGTTGCCGATCAGGCCGCCGGCCTCGGTGACCAGCAGCGAACCCGCGGCCACGTCCCAGGGGTTGAGGCCGGTTTCGAAGAAGCCGTCGGTGAAGCCGGCGGCCACGTAGGCCAGGTCGAGCGCGGCGGCGCCGGGGCGGCGCAGGCCGGCCATGCGGGGCATCATGTCGGCCATGATGGCCAGGTACTGCTTGAAGTTGTCGCCGGTGCGGAACGGGAAGCCGGTGGAGATCAGGCACTCGCTGAGCTTCACGCGCTTGGACACGCGGATGCGCCGGTCGTTCATGTAGGCGCCGCGCCCCTTGGTGGCGGTGAACAGGTCGTTGCGGCTCGGGTCGTAGATGACGGCCTGCTCGATCTTGCCGCGCACCGACAGCGCGATGGACACGCAGTACACCGGGAAGCCGTGGATGAAGTTGGTGGTGCCGTCCAGCGGATCGATGATCCAGACGTAGTCGGAGTCTTGCGCACCATGCTCGGTGCCCGATTCTTCGGCCAGGATGCCGTGCCCCGGGTACGCGCCAAGCAAGGTCTCGATGATGACCTTCTCGCTGGCGTGATCGACTTCGGTGACGAAGTCGTTGACCTGCTTCTGGGAGATGCGCACGGCCTCGACGTCGAGGGCGGCGCGGTTGATGATCGCGCCGGCGGCGCGTGCGGCCTTGACGGCCACATTGAGCATGGGATGCAGGTTGGGGGACGACATTGGATTGTGAGAAGAACAGGAAAGGAGCCTCTGGGAACCCCTGGAAGCGACCCGGCGATGCGGGCGGCGAGAATCGGGGGATTTTACCGGGTCCGCCCGTTCGTGTCTCCCCAACCCGCCATGCGCACCCGTTTCATCCTGATCCAGACCAGCCACGCCGGCAATGTGGGCGCCGCCGCCCGCGCCATGAAGACCATGGGTTTCGACGACCTCGTGCTGGTGGCACCGCGCTGGGCCAACGTGCTGCGGCGCGAGGAAACCATCCAGCGCGCCAGCGGCGCGCTCGACGTGCTGACCAACGCCCGCATCGTCGAGACGCTCGACGAGGCCCTCGACGGCGTGACCCACCTGTGCGCCACGGCCATGATCGCGCGCGACTTCGGCCCGCCCACCCGCAGCCCGCGCGAATACCTGGAACCCCTGGGAAAGCAGGGCGACCAGCATGTCGCCTTCCTGTTCGGCTCCGAGCGTTTCGGCATGCGAAACGAAGACGTGTACCGCTGCAACGTGGCGCTGACCATTCCCACCGACCCGAAGTTCGGCTCGCTCAACCTGGGCGCGGCCATCCAGGTGGTGGCCTACGAATGGCGCCTAGCCCTGGGCGGCTATGGCGTGCGCGAGGCCACGCCCTCCGTGCAGGCCGACGCGCAGGCCGTGGCCGGCATGCTCGACCACTGGGAGCGCTCGCTGGTGGAGATCGGCTTTCTGGACCCGGAGGCGCCCAAGAAGCTCATGCCGCGGCTGCAGCAGCTGTTCAACCGGGCCCAGCCCACGCCGGAAGAGATCCACATCCTGCGCGGCATCGCCAAGGCCATGAGCGACGCCACGCGCCCGCCCCGCGGCGCAACCGCCCCGAAGGACCCGACGGGTCCGTAAACCCCCATTGCCTGTACGCGATGACGGCGGGTTATAGACTGCGCGCCCCCTATCGATATAACGAAAACAAAGGCAGCGATGTTCTCTCGACTGCGCGCCGACATCCGGTGCATCCTCGAACGCGACCCGGCCGCCCGCAGCGCCTGGGAAGTAGTGACGCTCTACCCCGGCTTCCATGCCGTGGTGCTGCATCGTTGGGCCCACGCGTGCTGGAACCACGGCTTCAAGTGGTCGGGCCGTTTCATCGCGCACTGCGCGCGCGGCCTGACCGGCATCGAGATCCACCCGGCGGCCAAGATCGGCGAACGGGTGTTCTTCGACCATGCCATGGGCGTGGTGGTGGGCGAGACCGCCGAGATCGGCGACGGCTGCACCATCTACCAGGGCGTGACGCTGGGCGGCACCTCGCTCTACAAGGGCGCCAAGCGGCACCCGACGCTGGGCCGCAACGTGGTGGTGAGTGCCGGCGCCAAGGTGCTGGGCGGGTTCCTGGTCGGCGACGGCGCGAAGATCGGCAGCAACGCGGTGGTCATCAAGCCGGTGCCGGCAGGGGCGACGGCGGTGGGCATTCCGGCACGCATCATTCCCTCGAAGACGGGCGAGAGCGCCGATGTGGCCGCGCCGCAGAAGTTCTCTGCCTACGGCATCACGCAGGAAGACGATCCGCTGAGCCAGGCCATGCGCGGGCTGATCGACAACGCTTCCAGCCAGGAGCACCAGATCGCGCTGCTGTGGCAGGCCATCGAAAAGCTGTCGGCCCAGCCGGGCACCAAGGACTGCGTGCCGTGCGACGCGGCGCGCGACCAGAGCTTCGAGGCGGAAAAGCTGTCGCAGCTCGTGGGCAAGTAGGCCCGCGCTTCAGTCCGCCGGCGGCGGGCGGCGCGCCACGAAGTAGCCGTGGTTGCGCGCCCAGAGCACCACCGCGCCGCGGCTGTGCACGTCGAGCTTGGCGTACACGGTGGACACATGGTTTCGCACCGTGCTCAGCGCCACGCCGAGCTTCTTGGCGATCTCCTTGTCGGCCTGGCCCTCGCACAGGGCGTCGAACACGTCGCGCTCGCGCGGGGTCAGGTCGTCCAGTTGGGGGGCGCGGCCCTGCTCGTTGTGCCGCTTCACGTTGGCCAGCTTCTCGATCAGCGACTTGCTGAACCAGGAGGCGTCCTTCATCACGGTCTCGATGGCGCTGACCAGCTCCAGCTCGGAGCGCTTGCGCTCGCTGATGTCCAGCCAGGCCATGAGCACGCAGGCCTGGCCGTTGATCGTCACGTTCTCGGCGGACACCAGGCAGTCGATGGGCTCGCCGTCCTTGCGGCCGACGCGGAACTCGGCGGCCCTCACGCTGCCGCTTTGCGCCAACTGGGCCGCGATGGCCTCGCGCGCATCGTCCAGCCAGATGCCGGCCGTGTCCGCGGCGCGACCGACCAGGTCTTCGGCCGCGTAGCCGGTCACCGCGGTGAACGCCTCGTTGATGTCGAGCAGCGTCAGGTCCTGCGCCCCCAGCACGGCGCTGGGCACGGGCAGCATGCGGAATGCCTTCTGGAACCGTTCCTCGCTCTGGCGCAGCGTGCTCTCGGCCTTGCGGCGGGGCTCCAGGTCCATGAAGGTGAAGAGCATGCAGGCCTCCTCGCCGATGTCGATCGGCTGGCCGGCCACCACCACCGGCTTGTGGCCGCCGTCGGGCAGCCGCAGCTCGGCCTCCATCTGCGGGATGGTGCCGCCTTCGCCCAGCCGCTCCACCGCCAGGTCGCGCTTGTCGGCATTCTCGAAAACGTCCAGCTGGTACACCGAGCGCCCGATGACCTGTTCGCGCACATAGCCCGTCATTTCCAGAAAGCCCTGGTTGACCTTGATGTAGCGCTGGTCGCTCAGGCGGCAGATCACCGCGGGCGCCGGGTTGGCATTGAAGGTCTTCTCGAAGCGGTTCTCGGCGCTGGCCCACTCGCTGGCGTCGTGCAGGATGAGCGCGAGGCAGTCGGGCTCGCCGTCGGTATTGGTCAGCACCAGGCTGCGCACGCGGTGCACCCAGTTCACCGTTTCGTCGTGCGCCGGAAACACCTCGACGATCACGTCGCTGAAGCATTCGCCGGCGATCACGCGCTCGATCGGGTACTGGCCTTCCTGCAGCGGGTGGTTGTTGCGGTAGCGCAGGCGAAAACGCTCGCGGTACTGCGTGACGTCGCCGCCCAGGTCGGCCACGGTGCCGACGCCGTGCATCTTCAGCGCGGCCTCGTTGGCCCAGACGATGCGCTGGTCGGGCTCGATGAGCATCACGCCCTCGGTGAGGCCGGTGATGATCTGCTGGAGCTGTCGTCTGTCGGTCTGGGTCTGTAGAACGCGATCGTTCATCGTGTGCATCTCGAACCGCGGAAAGCCCGCATGCGCGCCATTAGAACCCGGCCGCGCAGAGCGGTGCTTTCCGCTTTTTCTATGGTCAGTCGGGGCTGCTGCGCCGGCCCAGGAAGCCCGCGCCGCCCGACACCAGGGCGCCCAGCAGCAGAACGATCACGCCCGCCCAGGCGGCATGGCTCACGCCCTTGGCCGCCGCGTCGCCGGCTTCGCGGGCCTTCTGCTCGGCCTGCTGCTTGAAGGCGTTGTACTTGGCGACCGCCTGGTTGAAGGTCTGCTCGTAGTTGTTCGCCACCTGCTCGGCTTCGGCGCGGCTCTTGCCGGTGCGCGCGGCAATGATGTTCACCAGCGCGTCCTTGTCGGCCGCGTCCAGGCCGGGCTGCGCCTTCTGGCGCAGGCGCTCGAAGAAGGCCGCGAGATCGTCCGCCGAGGTCTGCGGCGTGGTGGCCGCGTCAGCGGCGCTCGCCTTGCCGTCGCTGGCCGCCGCACGGGCGTCGGCCTTCAGCTTGTCGGGGTCGAGCGCGGGCTTGCCGGTCTGGCGCAGCAGGGTTTCGAGCTGGGCGCGGGCGTCAGACAGGTCGAAGTTGATGCCGTTCTTCTGCAGCTGGTCTTTCACGCCGGACGCCAGCGTGGGTGCGGCGGCCGCCACGCCCTGGCCGGCGAGCGACAGGCCGGTGCCCGCCACGCCGGAGGCCGCGCCGATGACGCCGCCTGCCAGCGATGAAATGGCGTAGACCGTGACCAGCGTGGTCACCGCCCAGCACAGCACGCCGTGCAGGATGCCCTTGCCCGGCGCCGAGCGGCCGGCGAAGAAGGCGCCCACGGCCAGCGCGATGAGCGTGGACGCGCCGACCCACAGGCCGGTGCCCGTGCCGAAGCCGGCGAGCGGGTTGCGTTCGCCCAGCGCGTCGATGGCGCCGGAGCCCACGGCCGTGCCGAGCACGCCCAGGAACAGGTAGGTGGCGAGTGCGAGGAACAGGCCGACGAAGACGGCGCCCCAGGAGACGCGCGACGGCCAAGGGCGCAGCCTTTCGGCCGTCAGGAGGGTGGTGGTGTTCATGTTGTTGCTTCCCTGAATGTTCAATGGGACGGCGCGCTCAGCGCCGGGACCACAGCGAGCCGGCAATGAAGCTCACGGCCGCCACCGCCGCCAGCGTGGCGACGGGACTGGTGCGCGCCGCGCTGCGCAGCTGGGCCAGCACTTCGCCGTAGCCTTGCTGCGTGCGCCCGGCAACCTGGCGTGCCTTGCCTTCGATCTGCGTGCCGACATTGCCCGTGGCGCCGCCCACGGCGTCCTGGATCTTTCCTGCGATGTTCTGCATCGCGCCTTCGGTTCGTTCGAACATGGTGTTGTTTTCCTTGATTCAGTGGGGGAGGGTGCGATGCGCGGTCACTTCGACGGGCGCACCTTGTCGGCCAGGTCCTTGGCGGCCTGCTGGGCCTTGCCTGCGCCTTCCTGCACCTTGCCCTCGACCTTTTCCGTGGCGCCTTCGGCCTCGAGCTTGTCGTTGCCCGTGACCTTGCCGAGCGCTTCCTTCACGGAGCCCTTGACCTGCTTGAGCGTGCCTTCGACGGTGTTCTTGTTCATGGCGTATTCCTTTCGAAAAATGCCCAGGCGAAGCTGCCTGGTGAAAGGAATGTTAGGTTTGCGCCGCGCCTCGAAACAGCTGCGTATGCACCAGATGGCCTAGTGCATTTGCTCCAGAAGACGGGGCAAATTCAGGGGTGCTCAACGCCTGCGTAGGAGGCGGCGCCGCGTGGAGGTCAGCCGGCGCGCTTGGCCGGCGGATGCAGCGCGCCATGCACGTGGCCCGCATGCTGCGCGAAGGCTTCGGGCGCGACCGCCGCCGTGTCCAGCTCCTGCAGGATGCCGCAGTTGTTCGCCGACGCCGGCCCGCCGCACTGCAGGCGCAGCGCCTTCAGTTGCTTCTCGAGCATCTTCAGTTCCGCGATGCGCGCGGCCACGTGGCCGATGTGGTCGTCCAGCAGCTGGTTGACCTGGCCGCAGTCTTCCTGCGGCGCATCACGGAATTTCAGCAGGCTGCGGATCTCGTCGAGCGTCATGTCCAGCGAGCGGCAGCGGCGGATGAAGCCCAGGCGCTGGGCATGGTCTTCGTCGTAGATGCGGTAGTTGCCGTCGGTGCGCGCGGGCTCGGGCAGCAATTGCTCGCGCTCGTAGTACCGGATGGTTTCGACCGGCGTGTTCGCGACCTTGGCCAGTTCCCCGATTTTCATGATGCGGCAAATGAACGAATGGAAAAGAGCGTTTGACTCTACACCTGCTTCAGGGTTTCCAATCGGTTGCATGACGAACGAGAACGCCTTGAAGCAGCCCGCGCCACATGCGCATTCACATGCCGACGACCACGGGCACGGCCACGGTCATGACCACGGTCACGGCCATGACCATGCGCCCACCCAAGCCCATGCGCACGCCCATTCGCATGCCGCCGACGCCTGCTGCGCCGGCAGCCACGGCCCGGTGCCGCTGGCGCCCGATGTGGCGGACGTGCCGAAAGGCGCCTTGCTCTTTCGCATCCCCACCATGGACTGCGCCGTCGAAGAGTCTGAAATCCGCCGCGCCCTCGAGCCCGTGGCGGGCGTCAAGGCGCTGCGCTTTCGCCTGGGCGAACGCACGATGGCCATCACCACCGACGACGGCGCGTTGCCCGAGGCGCTGGCCGCCATCCGCAAGGCCGGCTTCAAGCCCGAGCCATTGAACGCCGCGGGCGGCCCCGCATCGGGCACGCAGGCCGCCGCCGCGCCCGCGCAGATCGCGGGCATGAGCGTGGGCCTGGTACGCCTCATCGCCGCGCTGGTGCTGGCCGTGGCGGCCGAGTCGATCTCGTTCATGGGGTTCGAGGGCAAGGGTTTCATGGCCGCCGAGATGGTGCTGGCGCTCGGTGCCATCGGCCTGGCGGGCCTGGACACCTACAAGAAGGGCTTTGCCGCATTGGTGCGCGGCCGCCTGAACATCAATGCCCTGATGGCCGTGGCGGTGACCGGCGCGTTCGTCATCGGCCAGTGGCCCGAGGCCGCGATGGTGATGGCGCTGTACGCGATTGCCGAGCTCATCGAAGCCCGCGCCGTCGACCGCGCGCGCAACGCCATCCAGGGCCTGCTGGCGCTCGCGCCCGAGCAGGCCGAAGTGAAGCAGCCCGACGGCAGCTGGCAGTCCGTGATGGCCAATGCCGTCGCGCTGGACGCCGTGGCCCGCATCCGCCCCGGCGAGCGTGTGCCGCTGGACGGCGTTGTCACCGCGGGCACGAGCGCCATCGACCAGGCGCCGGTCACGGGCGAGAGCATTCCGGTCGACAAGACCGTGGGCGACCCGGTGTTCGCGGGCACCATCAACCAGACCGGCGCGCTGGAGTTCCGCGTGACGGCGGTGGCGGCCAACACCACGCTCGCGCGCATCATCCATGCGGTGGAGGAAGCGCAAGGCTCGCGCGCGCCGACGCAACGCTTCGTCGATCGCTTCGCCGCCGTCTACACGCCCACGGTGTTCGTGATGGCGCTGGCCGTGGCCGTGTTCACGCCGCTGTTCATGGACTGGACGTGGCTGCAGGCGCTCTACAAGGCGCTGGTGCTGCTGGTCATCGCATGCCCGTGCGCGCTGGTCATCTCCACGCCCGTCACCGTGGTGAGCGCGCTGGCCTCAGCCGCGCGGCGCGGCATTCTCATCAAGGGCGGCACCTACCTCGAGGAGGCGCGCAAGCTCAAGGCGATCGCGCTCGACAAGACCGGCACCATCACCGAAGGAAAGCCCAAGCTGGTGGCCTCGTCGCTGCTCGATGCCTCGGCCAACGAGGCGGTGGTGTTCGCAACGGCCGCGAGCATCGCGGGCCGCTCGGACCACCCGGTGTCCAAGGCCATCGCCGACGGGCTGAAGGGGCCGCGCGAGAAAGCGGGCGAGGCGGCGCTTGAAGAGGCGGGCGACTTCACCGCGCTGCCCGGGCGGGGCGTGCAGGCCACGGTAGCGGGCCAGGCCTATGTGCTGGGCAACCACCGCCTGATCGAAGAGCGCGGGCTGTGTTCGCCCGAACTCGAGGCCGAGCTCCAGCGCCATGAAGAGGCCGGGCGCACCGTCACGCTGCTGGCGTCCGACAAGGCCGTGCTCGCGCTGTTCGCCGTGGCCGACACCATCAAGGAATCGTCCCAGGCCGCAGTGGCCGAGCTGCGCGCGCTGGGCGTGGTGCCCGTCATGCTCACCGGCGACAACGCCGCCACCGCGAAGAGCATCGGCGCGCATGCCGGCATCGAGGACGTGCGCGGCAACCTGCTGCCGGAAGAAAAGCTGGCCGCCATCAAGGCCCTGCAGCAGCGCTACGGCGCCGTTGCGATGACCGGCGACGGCATCAACGACGCCCCCGCGCTTGCGCAGGCGGACATCGGCTTTGCCATGGGCGGCGCCGGCACCGACACCGCCATGGAAGCGGCCGACGTGGTCATCATGAACGACGACCTGCGCCGCATTCCCGAGACCATCCGCCTGTCGCGCCGCGCGCATGCGGTGCTGTGGCAGAACATTTCGCTGGCGCTGGGCATCAAGGCGGTGTTCTTCGTGCTGGCCGTGTTCGGCAGCGCGAGCATGTGGATGGCCGTGTTCGCGGACATGGGCGCGAGCCTGCTGGTGGTGGCGAACGGGCTGCGGCTGATGCGCGCGGCATGCTGAGCTTCAGCTGCTCGCAGGCCCGGCCGTGGACAGCGTCGGATTGAAGATCAGCAGGCCCGCGCCCATGACCAGCACCAGCGCCACCGTCAGCAGCCAGACCGAGATGGCCAGCGCCCGCCCGCGGCCGATGCCCAGCCGCGAACGGAACCATGCGGTCTCTACACCCAGGTACCAGGCCGTCGCCACCAGCACGACGACACCCGCCGCCACGCCCGAGACGTGCTGCCCGAAGAGGGTGGCCGCCGAGCAGGCCACCATGAAGGGTGTTGCCAGGAAGCACTGCAGGTAGAACGGCCGGCGCAGCGTCGTGCGGTCGATGGCGCGCTTCTGCCTGCCCAGCAGGCCCACCGCCATCGACATGGGGAAGATGCTGAACGCAATGGCGCGGAAGATCAGCAGGTTGGTTTCGGAGGCGAGCACCTGGCTGGCCAGCGGCGTCGGCTTGCCGATGCTGGCCAGCTGGGTGTGCAGGCCCACCTCGACCATGTGCATCAGCAGCACCGACAGCATCAGGAACAGCGGCGGGCTCACGAGATCGGTGAACTGCTCTTCGTCGGGCTCGCTCAGTTCGGCTTCGGCCTTTGCTGCCAGGGCCAGCGGGTGCCGCAGGACGCGCCAGAACGTCCTGGGATAGAAGAGCAGCCACGTCATCACTTCATACAGAAGCTCTTCGACGGAGCGGATGAACTTGAGGAACTCCATGGCGGGTGCGGGCCATCATGCCATTGCATCCCCCGGCCTGGCGAGCCTCTGGCGCCGCGAACCGGGTTCGAACTAACATTGCGGACACTTTTGTCAACGAAGCGATCCGATCCATGTCCGCCACCTCGCTGCTGCTGCAACTCATCGTGATCCTCACCACCGCGCGCGTCTGCGGCTGGGTGCTTCGCTACGTGGGCCAACCCAGTGTCGTGGGCGAAATGGCGGCGGGGCTGATGCTGGGCCCGGTCGTCATGGGCGCGCTGTTTCCTTCGCTGCATGCGCAGCTGTTCTCCAAGGAGTCGCTGCAGGGGCTCTCGTCGCTGTCCACGCTGGGGCTGGTGCTGTTCATGTTCGTGGTCGGCCTGGAGCTGCGGGCGTCGCAGGGCGTGCGCGAGCAGTTGCGCTCTGCCGGCTACGTGGGCGTGTTGAGCACCGTGGTGCCGGCCGCGCTGGGCATTGCCATCGCGCCCGCGCTGCATCCCTCGCTGGCGCCGGCCGGCGTGGGCTTCTGGCCTTTCGCGCTGTTCATCGCGGCGGCGCTGTCGATCACCGCGTTCCCGGTGATGGCGCGCATCCTGAAGGACCGCGGCATGACGCGCACTTCCTTTGGCCAGCTGTCGCTCGGCGCGGCCGCGGTGGTCGACGTGTTCGCCTGGATCCTGCTGGCCTTCGTGGTGGCGATGGTCGGCGCGGGCGAGGGCTTCCACGGCCTGCTGAAGACCACGCTGGGCATGGTGGTGGTGCTCTGCGTGCTGTTCCTGGCCGTCAAGCCGGCCTTCGCCTGGCTGCTGCGCACCAAGGCGCCCGAGGGCGAGCCGTCGATCACGCTGATGGCCGCGCTGATGATCGGCCTGCTGGCCACCGCGCTGGTCACCGAGTGGCTGCACCTGCATGCCGTGTTCGGCGCCTTCCTGTTCGGCGCCTGCCTGCCGCGCGACGACCGGTTGCTGAAGTCGCTGACCGAGCGCATCGAGCCGATCTCGATCGTGGTGCTGATGCCGCTGTTCTTCGCGCTGGCGGGGCTGGGCACCACGTCCAGCGCGTTCTCGGGTGCGGGCTTCGGCGCCATGATGCTCATCCTGGGCGTGGCCGCCTTCGGCAAGATTGCCGGCGGCGCCATCGGCGCGCGCATGGCCGGCTACGGCTGGCGCGACAGCCTGGCCACCGGCTCGCTGATGAACGCGCGCGGGCTGATGGAGCTCATCGTCATGAAGATCGGGCTGGACGCCGGCCTCATCGGCCCCGAGCTGTTCACGATGCTGCTGGTGATGGCGCTGGTGACCACCGCGATGACCGGGCCGCTGATCAACCTGTTCATCGGCCGCAAGGCGAGCGTGCCGGCCGGCACTGCAGAGGTCGGCGCGGCGGCCAAGTCCTGACGACGGGCTTGCCGCCGGGGCGGCTCAGTCCCCGCGCCGCACCGTGAACCCGATGCGCGTCTCGCCGCCCTGGCTCGACGCGAACACGCGCCCGCCGTGCATGCGCGCAATGGCTTCCACGATCGACAGGCCCAGGCCGTGGTGCCGGGTGGAGCCGTCGCGGGCGTGCGCGGCGCGGTAGAAGCGCTCGAACAGGCGGGGCAGGGCTGCCGGGTCGATCGGCTCGCCCTGGTTGACCACGGCCACGGAGAACTCGTTCGCGTTGTGTTCCCCGATCTCGATGCGCAAGGTCGAGGCCGGCGCGGCAAAGCGGATCGCGTTGCCCAGCAGGTTGAACAGGGCGCGCCGGATCAGCGCGGCGTCCACGTCGGCCGTGGCGTCGCCCCGCACCTCGGCGCGCAGGCCGGCTTCTTCCAGCATGGCGTCGTAGAAGTCGATCACGTCGGCGGCCTGCACGGCCAGCTGCGTGGCCGCCCGCTTGCGCATCGCCCCGCCGCGCTCGGCCTGCGACAGGAACAGCATGTCGGTGACGATGCCCGACAGCCGTCCGATTTCCTCGAGGTTGGACGCCAGCACCGTCTGCAGCTCCTCGTTGCTGCGCGGGCGGGTGAGCGCCAGCTCGGTCGAGCCGATCAGGTTGGCCAGCGGCGTGCGCAGCTCGTGCGCCACGTCGGCGTTGAAGGACTCCAACTGCACATAGGCCCGCTGCACCCGCAGCAGCAGCGCGTTGAACTGCGTGATCCACGGGCGAAGCTCTTCGGCGAAGGCCATGGCGTCGATGGGTTGGTTGGCCTTGTCGGGCGCCATGGCCGCGGTGCGGTCGGCCAGCGCCTTCAGCGGGCGCAGGCCGCGCCGCACCAGCCACATGCCCGTGAGCGAGACCAGCGCGGTGCCCAGCACCACGGCGCCCAGCAGCGTCCACGCCAGGCGCCGCAGCAGCCGCGCCTCCTGCTCCATGTTCACGCCAAGCTGTACGGACAGCTGCAGGGTCGTGCCGCCCTGCGTCCAGGGCACCTCCAGGTCGCGCCGCATCCAGTGGGCGCCCGGCGCGGGGGCGGACTGGAAGAGCTCGCGGCCTGCGTGCGAGATGCGCAGCGACACGTCGTCCTGCATCGAGAAGAAGTCGTCCAGCTTGTGCCGCAGGAACACCAGGTCGCCGCCTTTTTCAGCCTCCTGCAGCAGGTGCTGTACCAGCACGGCCTTCTGGCTGATCTCGTCTTCCTGCTTCTGCCCGAAACTCCAGGCCGTGACCATGTACACCGCCAGGCAGACCACGCTCAGGCCGAACAGGGTCTGCGCGGCGAACCAGAGCGACAGCCGGCGCTGCAGCGAGAGCCGTTGCGGCCGCGGGCTCATGCCCAGGAGCGGTCTTCCAGCACGTAGCCCATGCCGCGCACCGTGTGCAGCAGCTTCACGTCGAACGGGTCGTCCAGCTTGCTGCGCAGGCGGCGGATGGCGACTTCCACCACGTTGGTGTCGCTGTCGAAGTTCATGTCCCACACCTGCTCGGCGAGCGTGGTGCGCGAGAGGATCTGGCCGCGCCGGCGCAGCAGCACGACGAGCAGCGTGAACTCCTTGGCCGTGAGCTCCAGGCGTGTGCGGTTGCGTGCGCATTTGCGGCTGATGAGGTCGACCTCGAGGTCGGCCAGCCGGAGATGGGTCGATTCCTGCGGCTTGCCGCGCCGCAGCAGCGCCTGCACGCGGGCCAGCAGCTCTGAAAACGAAAAGGGTTTGACGAGGTAGTCGTCCGCGCCTTGCTGCAGCCCCTGCACGCGGTCTTCAACCTTGTCGCGCGCGGTGAGCACCAGCACCGGAACGTTCTTCGTGCGGCGTATGGCCTGCAGCACGCCGAAGCCGTCGATGCCGGGAAGCATCACGTCGAGCAGGACAAGGGCGTAGTCGCCCTCCGTCGCAAGGTACTTTCCTTCGATGCCATCGCGCGCGATATCCACCACGTAGCCGTTCTCTTCGAGTCCCTTCTTGAGGTAATCGCCGAGTTTGGGCTCATCTTCAATGACAAGAATTCGCATCGTTAGATGGTAACGAAGCGCTTTCGCTACGCCGGTTACGATTTAGTAATCCTATTGACGGACAAACGCTCCCCTTGGCGTCATACATTGCGCCGGGCCTGCGGATAGCAGGGGCTTTGACGCAGGACGCGCCGAAGGCCGCCGATATACTTTTTGCCTCCATGCGCCGCTGGCTCCTCATCTTCCTGCTTGCTCTCTTGCCGCTGCAGCTCAGCTGGGCCGCGGCATCGGCGTACTGCCAGCACGAGCGCGACAAGCAGCCCGAGCACTGGGGCCACCACGACAGCGAAGGCCGCGACACCGACCGCAGCCACAGCGGCGAGGGTGCGCAGAAAAATTCGAGCACGCAGCCCAATGCCGTGGTCGGCGACTGCGCGGTCTGCCATGCAGGCTGGGCACAGCATGCCGACGCCTCGACCGAGCCGGCGCTGGCCGCGGCCCGCATCGCGCAGGCGCCCCGCATGACGCCCGCCGAGCGCTTCGCCTCGCACATCGCCGACGTTCCCGTGCGGCCCGACTGGTCTCTCGCCCTCTGATTCGGCGAGAGAACCCACCCACCTTCTGATCTTCATCATCAGCTGAGCCTTTCTCGCCGAATTCGTCCGTCCGTTGTTTTGCAACCCAGGAGAATTCGATGCGCACGCTCTTCGTGCCGCTGGCCGTCTTGGCCTTGGCGGCGCCCCCGGTTTTTTCGCAGGTCGTGCAGACCTCGGCCGGCTCCCCTTACTCGTCCTCCCGTGCGGCCACGCGCACGCTGGAGCCCTCCGGCCCGCTGAATCTGCAGGCCGCGCTCGCGATGGCGCTGCAGGCCAACCCGGGCCTGTACGCCGCATCGCGCGAGCAGGACGCGACCGAGGCCGCCATCGTGCAGGCCGGCGCCTGGCCCAACCCCACGCTCGACGCGCAGGTGGAAGACCTGCGCCGCGACAACCGCACCACCACGCTGATGCTGAACCAGCCCCTCGAACTGGGCGGCAAGCGCGCGGCGCGGGTGACGGCGGCCGAGCGCGCGCGCGACCAGGCCGCGTCGGCGCTGGACGCGCGCCGCGCCGAGATTCGCGCGGCCACCGTCACTGCCTTCTTCGAGGTGCTGACCGCGCAGGAGCGGCTGCGCCTTGCGCAGGATTCGGTGGGCCTTGCGCAGTCGGGCACCCGCGCGGCCGCCAACCGCGTGGCCGCCGGCAAGGTCTCGCCGCTGGAAGAAACCAGGGCGCGCGTGGCCGAGGCGGGCATTCGCGTCGAGTTGCTGCAGGCCGAAGGCACGCTGCGCTCGGCGCGCCAGCAACTGGCCGCGCTGTGGGGCAACGCGGCCCCGCGCTTCACGCAGGTGGACGGCGCGGTCGACCAGCTGCCGGCCATGGCGCCGGCACAGGACATGCAAAGCCTGCTGGCCGCCGCGCCCGTGGTGCGGCAGGCGCGGCTCGAGGTCGAACGGCGCCGGGCGCTGTCCGAGCTGGAGCAGGCCAAACGCATGCCCGACGTGACCGTGTCGCTCGGTGCCAAGCGCGTGCCGTCTTCCGAAGGCGAGACGGGCGGCGGGCGGCGCAACCAGGTGGTGGTGGGGCTGTCGATTCCGCTGCCGATCTTCGACACCAACCGCGGCAACGTGGCCGAGGCGCTGAGCCGCGAGGAGAAGGCGCGCGACGAACTGGCCGCTGCCGAGCTGCAGCTGGGCACCGACGTGGCCCAGGCCACCGAGCGCCTGAACTCCGCGCGCGCCACCGCCCAGACGCTGCAGCGTGACGCGCTGCCCGGCGCCGAGACCGCCTACAAGGCCGCGACCAAGGGCTTCGAACTCGGCAAGTTCAGCTTCCTGGAGGCGCTGGACGCGCAACGCACGCTGTTCCAGGTGCGCGCGCAGTACCTGCTGGCGCTGGCCGACGCGCACCGCGCGGCCGGCGACCTCGACCGGCTGCTGGGCCGCCACGGCGACGACGCCGCCCTTGCACTCCCGCTCGCGACGCCCGTCGCGCGCTGAACCCCAAATTCCACACACCATGAACGCACAAGAACGCAAACCAGTGGCCGAGCGCATCGGCAAGAAGCAGTGGATCGCCATCGCAGTGGTCCTCGCCGTGGGGCTAGGCGCCGGCGCGATGATTCTGCGCACCTCGCCCGCCAAGCCCGAGGCGGCCGGCCACGCCGAAGCGGCCGGGCACGGCGACGGCGAGCACCACGAAGAGGGCGAGGCCCACGGCAAGGAGGCCGGCAAGGAAACGACCAAGGAAGCGGACAAGGACCACGACCACGACCACGGCGAGGCCGCAGGCCATGCCGACAAGGAGCACCACGCCGAGGGCAAGAAACCCGAGGGTGGCGCACCGGGCAAGGCTGCCGCCGCGCCTGGCAAGGAGGGCGGCGAGGACAAGGAACACAAGGAACACAAGGCACACGAGGAAGGCGAAGAAAAGATCGCCTTCACCGACGCGCAGGTCAAGGCCGCCGACATCGCCATCGCAAGCGCCGGCCCCGCGCGCATCAAGCTCGCGCTGCAGCTGCCCGGCGAGATCAAGTTCAACGAAGACCGCACGGCCCACGTGGTGCCGCGCGTGGCGGGCGTGGTCGAGGGCGTGTCGGCCGACCTGGGGCAGGAGGTCAAGCGAGGCCAGGTGCTGGCCGTGCTGTCGAGCCCTTCGCTGTCGGAGCAGCGCAGCGCGCTGCAGACGGCGCAGCGCCGGCTGGCGCTGGCCCGCACCACCTACGAGCGCGAGAAGAAGCTGTGGGAAGAAAAGATCTCCCCGCAGCAGGACTACCTGCAGGCCGAGCAGGCCATGCAGGAGGCCCGGATCGAGGTGGCCAACGCCAACCAGAAGCTGCTGGCGCTGGGCGCCACCCCGGGCTCGGCCGCGCTCGGTCGCTACGAGTTGCGCGCGCCCTTCGACGGCATGGTGGTCGAGAAGCACATCGCGCTGGGCGAGTCGGTGAAGGAAGACGTCAACGTGTTCACCATTTCCGACCTGTCGAGCGTGTGGGCCGAGATCAGCGTGGCCGCCGGCAACCTGAACCTGGTGCGCATCGGCGAGCCGGTGACCATTCGCGCCAGTGCCTTCGACCAGACGGCCGCCGGCAAGGTGTCTTACGTGGGCTCGCTCATCGGCGCGCAGACGCGCACCGCCACCGCGCGCGTCACGCTGACCAACCCGCAGCGCATCTGGCGCCCGGGCCTGTTCGTGAACGTTGAGCTGGTGGCCTCGGAGACCGACGCGCCCGTGACCGTGTCGGCCGAAGCGATTCAAACGGTGGAAGACAAGCCCACGGTGTTCCTGCGCGTGCCCGGCGGCTTCGTGCCGCAGCACGTGCAGACGGGGCGCAGCGACGGCAAGCGCGTGGAGATCGTCGGCGGCCTGACGCCCGGCGCTGCCTATGCCGCGAGCGGCAGCTTCGTCGTGAAGTCGCAGCAGGGCAAGAGCTCGGCCACGCACACGCACTGAGGACGCCGCATGTTCGAACGCATCATCGGTTTTTCCATTGCGCAGCGCTGGTTCGTGCTGCTCGCCGTGCTCGGCATGGCGGCGCTGGGCGTGTTCAGCTACCAGAAGCTCCCCATCGACGCGGTGCCCGACATCACCAACGTGCAGGTGCAGATCAACACCGCCACGCCCGGCTACTCCCCCCTGGAGACCGAGCAGCGCGTGACCTACCCGATCGAGACCGTCATGGCCGGGCTGCCCGGCCTGCAGCAGACGCGCTCGCTGTCGCGCTACGGCCTGTCGCAGGTGACGGTGATCTTCAAGGACGGCACCGACATCTACTTCGCGCGCCAGCTCGTGAACGAGCGCATCCAGTCGGCGCGCGAGAGCATGCCCAGCGGCATCTCGCCGGTGATCGGGCCCATCTCGACCGGCCTGGGCGAGATCTACCTCTGGACCGTGGAGGCGGAAGAGGGCGCGAAGAAGGCCGACGGCCAGCCGTATTCGCCGACGGACCTGCGCGAGATCCAGGACTGGATCATCAAGCCGCAGCTGCGCAACGTGGCCGGCGTGACCGAGATCAACTCCATCGGCGGCTACGCCAAGGAGTTCCAGATCGCGCCCGACCCGGCCAAGCTGCTGGCCCACGGCCTGAGCATGACCGACCTGGTCACCGCGCTGGAGCGCAACAACGCCAACGTGGGCGCGGGCTACATCGAGAAGCGCGGCGAGCAGTACCTCATTCGCGCGCCTGGGCAGGTGAAGTCGGCCGAAGACATCGGCAACGTCATTCTTGGCAACGCGGGCGGCATTCCGCTGCGCGTGCAGGACGTGGCCGAGGTCGGCATCGGGCAGGAGCTGCGCACGGGCGCGGCCACCGACAACGGCCGCGAGGTGGTGCTGGGCACGGTGTTCATGCTGATCGGCGAGAACAGCCGCACCGTGTCGCAGGCGGTCGACAGGAAGATGCAGGAGGTCAACCGCACGTTGCCCGCGGGCGTGAAGGCGGTCACCGTGTACGACCGCACGGTGCTGGTCGACAAGGCCATCGCCACCGTGAAGAAGAACCTGTTCGAGGGCGCGGTGCTGGTCATTGCCGTGCTGTTCCTGTTCCTGGGCAACATCCGCGCGGCGCTGATCACTGCGCTGGTGATTCCGCTGTCGATGCTGTTCACCTTCACCGGCATGGTGAACCAGAAGGTCAGCGCCAACCTCATGAGCCTGGGGGCGCTGGACTTCGGCATCATCGTCGACGGGGCGGTGGTGATCGTGGAGAACTGCGTGCGGCGCCTGGCCCATGCGCAGGCGAAGCACGGGCGGCCGCTCACGCGCAGCGAGCGCTTCCACGAGGTGTTCGCAGCCTCGCAGGAGGCGCGGCGCCCGCTGCTGTTCGGCCAGCTGATCATCATGATCGTGTACCTGCCGATCTTTGCGCTCACGGGCGTGGAGGGCAAGCTGTTCCACCCGATGGCCTTCACCGTGGTGATTGCGCTGCTGGGCGCAATGATCTTGTCGATCACCTTCATTCCCGCGGCCGTGGCGCTGTTCATCGGCAACAAGGTCAGCGAGAAGGAAAACCGCTTGATGCTGTGGGCCAAGCGCGGCTACGAGCCGCTGCTGGCGCGCGTGATGCAAGCCAAGGCGCTGGTCATCACCGTGGCCGCGGTGGCCGTGGTGCTGTCGGGCCTGCTGGCCACGCGCCTGGGCACGGAGTTCGTGCCCAGCCTGAGCGAGGGCGACTTCGCCATCCAGGCGCTGCGCATTCCGGGCACCAGCCTCACGCAGTCGGTCCAGATGCAGAAGCAGCTGGAAAGCACGCTGAAGGCGAAGTTTCCGGAAATCGAGCGCGTGTTCGCGCGCACCGGCACGGCCGAGATCGCGTCCGACCCGATGCCGCCGAACATCTCCGACGGCTACATCATGCTCAAGCCCGAGAGCGAGTGGCCCGCGGTCGACGGCGCGTCACGACGCACGCGCGCCGAGCTGCTCGCCGCCGTGCAGGAAGAAGTGGAAAAGCTGCCGGGCAACAACTACGAGTTCTCGCAGCCCATCCAGCTGCGCTTCAACGAGCTGATCTCGGGCGTGCGCAGCGACGTGGCCGTGAAGATCTTCGGCGACGACATGGACGTGCTCAACCAGACGGCGGCCGAGGTGTCGCAGGCGCTCGGCAAGATCCCCGGCGCGGCCGAGGTGAAGGTCGAGCAGACCACCGGCCTGCCGATGCTCACCGTGAACATCGACCGCCAGAAGACCGCGCGCTACGGCCTGAACGTGGGTGACGTGCAGGACGCGATTTCCATCGCGGTGGGCGGGCGCGAGGCCGGCACGCTGTTCGACGGCGACCGGCGCTTCGACATCATCGTGCGGCTGCCGGAAAACCTGCGCACCGACCTGGAAGCCATCAAGCGGCTGCCCGTGGCGCTGCCCAAGGGCGCCGGCACCGAGGGCCTGCGCACCAGCTTCATTCCGCTGGGCGAGGTGGCCACGCTCGACATTGCGCCCGGCCCCAACCAGGTGAGCCGCGAAGACGGCAAGCGCCGCATCGTGGTGAGCGCCAACGTGCGCGGGCGCGACCTGGGTTCCTTCGTGGCCGAGGCCGAGGAAGCCATGCGCAACGTGAAGATCCCCGCCGGCTACTGGACGGTATGGGGCGGCCAGTACGAGAACCTGGCGTCGGCCACCGAGCGGCTGCAGGTGGTGGTGCCGGTGTCGCTGCTGCTGGTGCTCACGCTGCTGTTCGCGATGTTCGGCAACCTCAAGGACGGCCTGCTGGTGTTCACCGGCATCCCGTTCGCGCTCACGGGCGGCATCGTGGCGCTGTGGCTGCGCGACATTCCGCTGTCCATTTCGGCGGCGGTGGGCTTCATCGCGCTGTCGGGCGTGGCGGTGCTCAACGGGCTGGTGATGATCTCGTTCATCCGCAACCTGCGCGACAACGGCCTAGCGCTGGACGCGGCCATCCGAGAAGGCGCGCTCACGCGGCTGCGGCCGGTGCTGATGACGGCGCTGGTCGCCTCGCTGGGCTTCGTGCCGATGGCCATCGCCACCGGCACGGGCGCCGAGGTGCAGCGGCCGCTGGCCACGGTGGTGATCGGCGGTATCCTTTCCTCGACTGCGCTCACGCTGCTGGTGCTGCCGCTGCTCTACCGCATGGCGCACCGGCGCGACGAGGACGAGGTGCGGCAGGAAGCGGACGAAACGCAGCACGGCACGCCGCTGGCACCCGCTACACCCCCCACACCCGCCACGCAAGGTTCACATGGCCCATGACCATTCCCAGGCCCACGGCCATTCGCATGGCGCGGGCGGCAACGAGAAGGCGCTGCGCTGGGCGCTGCTGCTGACCACCACCTACCTGGTGATCGAGGTGGCGGGCGGGTTGTGGTCCGGCAGCCTGGCGTTGCTCTCCGACGCGGCCCACATGTTCACCGACACGGCGGCGCTGGCCATTTCGCTGGCGGCCATCCGCATCGGCCGCCGGCCGGCCGACCGGCGGCGCACCTTCGGGTACTACCGCTTCGAGATCCTGGCGGCGATGCTCAATGCCGTGCTGCTGTTCGCGGTGGCGATGTATGTGCTGTACGAGGCCTGGCGACGGCTCTCGTCGCCGGCCGAGATCGCGTCGGGCACCATGCTCTGGGTGGCCGTGGGCGGGCTGGCCGTCAACTTCGCGAGCATGCGCATCCTGGCGGCGGGCAAGGACGACAGCCTCAACGTGAAGGGCGCGTACCTGGAAGTGTGGGCCGACATGCTGGGCTCGGTCGGCGTGATCGTGGGTGCGCTGGTGATCCGCTTCACGGGCTGGGCGTGGGTCGACTCGGTGGTCGCGGTGGCCATCGGGCTGTGGGTGCTGCCGCGCACGTGGCGACTGCTGCGCGAGAGCCTGAACGTGCTGCTGGAAGGCGTGCCCGACGACGTGGACCTGCCCGCCGTCGAGCGCGCGCTGCTCGGCGGCGAGGGCGTGGCCAGCGTGCACGACCTGCACGTGTGGGCCCTGTCGAGCGGCAAGGTGAGCCTCAGCGTGCACGTGGTGTGCACGCCGGGCACGGCCGACCTGGCGCCGCTGACGTTGAGATTGCGCGCGTTGCTGGCGGAGCGCTTCGACATCCACCATTCCACCGTGCAGGTCGAGCGCGTGTCCTGCGAGCAGGCCGCCGAGAGCCATGGCTTCGGGCCGGCGCCGGCCTGAGCCCGCGGCAAGCCGCGTTCAGACGTCAGACCTGCCCGCGCGCCTTGAGCAGGGCCCAGCGCTCGGGCGCGATGGCGGCCTTCATGGCTTTCAGCGGATCGATCTCGCCGGTGTTGTCCGCGCGGGCGACGACGAAATCGTCGGTCGTGTTCAGCATGGCGTGCGCGGCGGGCGCGTTGAAATGCGCCGCGAGGTTCTTCAGCACGCGCATTGCCGAGGCCGTGCTTTGCCGCAGCGCCATGAACTGGCCGTGCAGCAGGCAGGCTTCCTTCAGCGCCGCGTCGTCGAGCCAGCGCTCGTGCGTGTCGCCTTGCACCGCGCGAATTTCGTCGGGCGCCCAGAGGTGGTAGCTGACCTCTTCTCCGGTCTCCAGCACGCGGCGCCGGGTCGACTCGAGGCCCCACACCAGGAACGGCGGCCACGCGGCCTCGAAGTCTTCCTGCGTGTAGCAGATGAGCAGGCAGTAGATCTTTTCGTCCGAGTGGATCTGCGCGAGGGCGCGCGCAATCTCGTCCCGCAGCAAGGCCTCGACCTTGGCGGCCACGCTCGCGAGCGTCTCGCCCTTGCGCGGGCGGCGGTAGCTCAGGCGGCTTTCGCCACTGGGGGTGCCGTCGTCGCCGAGGTACTCGAGCGTGATGGTGTCGAGTTGCGCGGCCTCTGTGTAGCGGTAGACGTCCTGGCAGAGCCAGGTCTTGCGGGTCTGGGCCCAGTTGGAGGTGACGGCGCGTTCGAGCCGGCCGTTCTTCCCGTTTTCCCCGTTCTCCCAGACGTAGCGCGTGTCGAAGCCCTCGTGGCCGCGGCTGATGTGCTGCGAGCCGAGCAGGCCGTCGGGGCGGTAGCGGTACTGGGTGACCGTGGCGAGCCGGGGCGCGCCTTCTTCGTACACGTCCAGGTCCAGGGCGGTGCGCCGGTCGGCTTCGTGCAGCCATGCGGTGACGCGGCCACGGCTTTGGCACTGCAGCACCAGGCGGCCCTCGGCGTCGAAGCCGTGGTGCATGTGGCGCTCGGGGTCGGCCTTGTCATCGGCCAGCCATCGGGGCGCGGGCCCGCCGTAGTTCTCGCGCATGAAGGGCGTGGCTTCGCCCATCGACTCGGTGGCCCAGCGCCAAGACACGGCCTGCGCCGCGCAGTCCGCCAGCAGCCGGCTGGCGTTGGCAATGTCCGAATAGGTGCGGTAGACCGCCGCCAGCATCGTTCGATGCGCCTTCAGCGGTTTTGGCGGATGGCCGATTTGGGCCGGAAGGCCTTGCAGACCGTGTCGTCCGTCTCGAGGTATGGCCCGCCGATCAGGTCGATGCAGTAGGGCACTGCCGCGAAGATGCCGGGCACGAGCTGGGTGCCGTCGGCGTCCTTCAGGCCTTCGAGCGTCTCCGCAATCGCCTTGGGCTGGCCGGGCAGGTTGAGGATCAGGCTCTGGCCGCGAATCACCGCCACCTGGCGCGACAGGATCGCGGTGGGCACGAAGCGCAGGCTGATCTGGCGCATCTGCTCGCCGAAGCCGGGCATTTCCTTGTCGCCCACGGCCAGCGTGGCCTCGGGCGTCACGTCGCGCAGGGCGGGGCCGGTGCCACCGGTGGTGAGCACCAGCGAGCAGCCGGCGTCGACCAGCTCGACCAGCGTGGCACTGATGCGCGCGGCCTCGTCGGGGATCAGCCGGGGCTCGAATTCGATCGGGTTCTTCAGTGCGCGGCCTAGCCATTCCTTCAGCGCAGGCAGGCCCTTGTCTTCGTAGGTGCCACTGGAGGCGCGGTCGCTGACCGAGACGATGCCGATGCGAACGGCGTCGGGTGCGCTCATGGTGTTGCTCCTTCCGCCTCTGGGGGAAGGTGGGGATGGGGGCGGGCTTTTGGTGAGGCGCTGCGCATTCGCAAAGGCCGTCGTGCCCCCACCCCGGCCCTCCCCCAGCGGGGGAGGGAGAAAGACCGCGGACTCATGCGTCCTCTTCCCGGTCCTGTGCCGCTGCCGCCGCGGCATGGTCGTCGCCGCCGTGCACGGCCAGTTGCTGGCGGATCAACTGGAAGATCTCGCGGTAGGCCTTGCCCTGCCGCGGCGCTTCGCCGGCCGGGCCGGTCTTCATGTCCTTGCGGGCCTGGCGCACCAGGGCGCGCAGTTGCTGCGAATCGGTGGCGGGGTGCGTTTCGATCCAGCCGCCGAGGGCGTCGTCGTCGGCGATCAGGCGGTCGCGCCAGCGTTCGGCCTCGTGCAGGGCGGCGGCCTCGGCGGCCGGCACGGTGTTCTGCTCGGTCAGGGCGAGCTTGACGGCTTCCAGCGTGGGCTCGTCGAGCTTGCGCATCAGCTTGCCGATGAACTGCATCTGCCGGCGCTTGCCCTCGAAATTGGTGATGCGCTTGGCTTCGATGACGGCATCGACGAGCTTCTCGCCGAGCGGCAGCGCATCGAACAGGGCCGCGCGCAGGCCGAGCAGTTCCTCGCCGAGCTTTTGCAGTTCGTCGCTTTCGCGCTTGAGATCGGTGCGGCTGGATTCGTCGGTGCCCTTGAGCTCGCGCTTGAGCTCCAGGTCGAGTTCGCTGCCTTCGGCGACGAACTGGCCACGGACGAAATAGCCTTTTTTGGGTTTGCGGGACATGAGATGGATTCTGGGCCGCACCGTGCGGCGTTGCAACGCATGCAACGCATGCAACGCATGCAATGCGTGCAATGGGCAGTGGGAAGCTGGGGGGTAAACGTGAAACAGGGGGCGCAAGTATCATAGCCACCACATGACGACACCATCTTCGCGCGCCGATTCCGGCTTCGCCTACAGCCGCTCCTTCTTCGAAAACCTGGTCGACACAGCCTTGGCGCATGCCAAGAAGCTCGGTGCCACCGACGCCGGGGCCGAGGCCTCCGAGGGCTGCGGCCTGAGCGTGTCGGTTCGCAAGGGCGAGCTGGAAAACGTCGAGCGCAACCGCGACAAGTCGCTGGGCGTCACGGTCTATGTGGGTCACCGACGCGGCAACGCCAGCACCTCCGACTTCTCCGAAGCCGCCATCCAGCAGACCGTGCAGGCGGCCTACGACATTGCCCGGTTCACCGCCGAAGACCCGGTGAGCGGCCTGCCCGACGAGGCCGACATCGCCAAGGAACACCCCGAGCTCGACCTGTTCCACCCCTGGGACGTGACCAGCGAGCAGGCCGCCAAGCTGGCGCTGGAGTGCGAAGAAGCGGCGCTGTCGACCGACAAGCGCATCACCAACAGCGAAGGCGCGGGTGTGTCGGCCCAGCAGAGCCATTTCTTCAGCGCCCACACGCACGGCTTTCGTGGCGGCTATGCGAGCTCGCGGCACTCCATTTCGGTGGCGCCCATCGCCGGCAAGGGCGACGGCATGCAGCGCGACGCCTGGTACAGCTCCATGCGCGCGGCCGACGAGCTTGCCAGCCCGCAGGCGGTGGGCCGCTACGCCGCCGAGCGGGCGCTCAGCCGCCTGAAGTCGCGCAAGATCAAGACCACCGAATGCCCGGTGCTGTTCGAGTCGCCGCTGGCCGTAGGCCTGCTGGGCGGGCTGGTGCAGGCCGTGAGCGGCGGGGCGCTGTACCGCAAGAGCACCTTCCTGCTCGACTCGCTGGGCAAGCCGGTGCTGCCCAAGCACATCGACATCGCAGAAGACCCGCATGTGATGCGCGGCAAGGGCAGCTCGCCCTTCGACGACGAAGGCGTGATCACCCGGGCGCGCAAGGTGGTCGATGCAGGCCGCCTCGAAGGCTACTTTCTCTCGACCTATTCGGCCCGCAAGCTGGGCATGAAGACCACCGGCAACGCCGGCGGCTCGCACAACCTGACGCTGAGCTCGCGCCTGACGAAGCACGGCGACGACCTCGACGCCATGCTTGCCAAGCTGGGCACCGGCCTGTTCGTGATCGAGCTGATGGGCCAGGGCGTGAACTACGTGACCGGCGACTACTCGCGCGGCGCGAGCGGTTTCTGGGTCGAGAAGGGCCGCATCGCCTTCCCGGTGGAAGAAATCACCATCGCCGGCAACCTGAAGGACATGCTCATGGGCATCGAAGCCATCGGGGCGGACGCCTACACCTTCGGCGCCAAGACCACGGGTTCGATCCTGGTCAACCGGATGAAGATCGCCGGCAGCTGAGCCGGCCGATCTGGCGAGGTCGCCGGGCTCGCGCTAAGGGGCTTCCGGCGCGCCCAGCAAGTGCTGCAGCATGCGCTGCGCATTGAGCGGCAGCTCTTGCGACGTGCGCACGCACGCCAGCAAGGTGCGCTCCGCCCAGGCGTCGGCCAGCGAGGCGCGTGCGATCTTCATCGTGCGGGCGCAACGCGCGGCCGCGGTTTGCGGCACGATGCCCACGCCGATGCCTTGCTCGACCATGCGGCACACCGCCTCGAAGTTGCGCACGCGCACGCGGTAGGACAGGTGCCGCCCCAGGGAGCGCGCATGCGTGGTGACCAACTGCTGCAGTGCGCTGTCGGCGGGCAGACCGATGAATTCGCTGTCGACCACGTCGGCCAGTTTCACGCGCCGTCGCCCGGCCAGCGCATGACCGCGCGGCATCACGAGGACGAGGTCGTCGCGCCGGAACGGATGGCATTCGAGGCCCTGCGTGTCGATGGCGTCCGAGACGATGCCGATGTCGCACAGCCCCGCGCGCAGGGCCTCGACGGTGTCGGGGCTGGGGCGTTCCTCGAGGTCGATCGACACGCGCGGGTGCTGCGCCAGGAAGCGCGCGAGCACCTCGGGCAGGTGCTCGGTCAGCGCCGAGGTGCCGCACATGAAGCGCACATGGCCCTTGAGGCCCTGGCCGTACTCGCCGAGTTCGCCGCGCAGGCGCTCCATCTGCTGCAGCACGACGCGCGCATGGTGCAGCAGCGTGCGGCCGGCCTCGGTGGGGCGCACGCCTTGCGCGTGGCGGGTGAGCAGCGGGGTGCCCAGCGCGTCTTCCATGCCGCGCACGCGCTGGCTGGCGGAGGCCAGCGTCATGTGCGAACGCCCGGCGCCGCCGGTGAGGCTGCCGGCTTCGGCGACGTTCAGGAAGAGCCGCAGGTCGGTGAGGTCGAATCGCATGGTTCGCCGCAGTGTGCACCAGCAGCCTCAGCCGCAGCCTGAGGCCGGCTCTGCGAACCCCGCATTTCCAGGCACGCCATTGCCCGGCAGACTCCGCCGCGATGACGCATTCGAACGACGTGACGAGTTTCTGGGCCGCCGCCACGGCAGTGTTCCTGCTGGCGGGGGTGATCAAGGGCGTGATCGGGCTGGGTCTGCCCACGGTGTCGATGGCGGTGCTGGCGCTGTGGATGCCGCCGGTGCAGGCCGCGGCGCTGCTGATCGTGCCTTCGCTGGTCACCAACATCTGGCAGACCGGGCCGCGCGCCACCTTCATGCCGGTGCTGCGGCGCATCGGTGGCATGCAGGTGGGCGTCGTCATCGGCACGCTGGGCGGAGCGCTCTGGCTGGGCGTGCCGGCGGGGGCCTGGGCTTCGGTGGCGCTCGGCGTGGCGCTGGTCGTCTATGCGGGGTGGAGCCTGACCGGGCGCCAGCTCCACGTGAGCGACGCACAGGCGCGCTGGCTCGGGCCGCTGGTGGGCATGGCCACGGGTCTGGTGACGGCGGTGACCGGGGTGTTCGCGGTGCCGGCGGTGCCCTACCTGCAGGCGCTGGGCTTCGAGCGCGATGCGCTGATCCAGGCGATGGGCATCTCGTTCACCACCTCGACGGTGGTGCTCGCCATCGGGCTGGCGGGGAACGGCGGCTATCCGATGTCGGCGCTCGGTGCGTCGTTCGCGATGCTGGTGCCGGCCGTCGGCGGCATGGTGCTCGGAACCTGGCTGCGCAAGCGGCTGCCGGTGGCCGTGTTTCGGCGCTGCTTCTTGATCGGGCTGGCGCTGCTGGGGCTTTACATGGCCGCGCGCGCCCTGGCGTGAGGGCGAAGCCTGCTCACGCGCCGAGCAGCAGGGCCGCGCGCACGCGCTCGATGGTCTGGCGGTAGGGCAGGGCGAAGTCGTCGATGGCGTCGCCGGCTTCGAGCCAGCTGAACGTGAACACCAGGCCTTCTTCTTCGGGGCTGCCCGTGGCCGTGTGCACGAAGGTTTCGGGCACGTCGGCAAGATGGCCCTCGGTGCGCATCAGGAACAGGTGCCACAGCTGGGGGTGGCGGTGGGTGTTGCCCTCGACGCCGGCCTCGCATTCGCGCTCGAGCGTGCCCAGCGCTTGCAGCGGGCCGGCGTAGTCGAGGCCCGACTCCTCGAGCAGCTCGCGCCGCACGGCCACCTCGGGCGATTCGCCAGGCTCGATGGTGCCCTTGGGGAGCTGCATGTTGCCGTCCTCGGGGTGGCGGAACACCAGCAGCCGGCCCCGCGCGTCGACCAGGCAGGCGCAGGCCTTGAGGATCGGGGCGGTGGGGCTGGCGGCAGTCATCAGGCGCCCGACAAGGCGGCCTTGACCGCTGCGCTGACCTGGCCCATGTCGGCCTTGCCGGCCAGGCGGGTCTTGACCACGCCCATCACCTTGCCCATGTCGCCGGGGCCGCTGGCACCCAGCTCGGCCACGATGGCCTTCACCGCGGCCACCGTCTCATCGGCGCTCATGCGCTGGGGCAGGTAGACCTCGAGCACCTTGATCTCAGAGGCTTCCTTGTCTGCCAGGTCGGCGCGGCCGCCGGTGGTGAAGGCGGCGATCGAGTCCTTGCGCTGCTTGACCATCTTGTCGACGATGGCCACGACCATGGCGTCGTCGAGCTCCACGCGCTCGTCGACTTCCTTCTGCTTCAGGGCGGCCAGCAGCAGGCGGATGGTGCCCAGGCGCTCGGCGTCCTTGGCGCGCATGGCCGTCTTCATGTCTTCGGTGATCTGTTCTTTGAGTGTCATTCGCAACCTTTCGGAAAAAACAAAAGCCGCGGCAGGTTTCCCTGGCGCGGCTTGGGCAACGGGGCGCTGGCGGTGACTTTCGTCGGCGGCCAGCTGCCCTGGGCGTTGCTTAGTACAGCTTCTTGGGGAGCTGCATGCTGCGCACGCGCTTGTAGTGGCGCTTGACGGCAGCGGCCTTCTTGCGCTTGCGCTCGGCGGTCGGCTTTTCGTAGAACTCGCGGGCGCGCAGGTCGGTCAGCAGGCCGAGCTTTTCGATGGTGCGCTTGAAACGGCGAAGTGCGACGTCGAAGGGCTCGTTTTCTTTAACGCGGATGGTGGTCATTGATGAATCGTTGAACTGAAGTTGGCTCGGGGAGATCGAGGCCCAAAGCCGGGGTTCCTCAACTGAAAAATTTTGTGGCCGTTGAGGGGAGGCCAAAAGTTAGCCCGCGATTATAGCGCGGTTGCGCACGCATGGGCGCTCGCCCAGGCCCATTGGAAGTTGTATCCGCCCAACCAACCGGTGACATCCACTACTTCGCCGATGAAATACAGGCCCGGTTGCTTCGATTCCATCGTCTGGGACGACAAATCGCGGGTATCGACCCCGCCGGCCGTGACTTCGGCCTTTTTGTAGCCCTCGGTGCCGCTGGGCGTGATCTGCCAGCGGGCGATGCGCTCCGACAGTGCCGCCAGCGCCTTGTCGGCCGCTTCGTTGACGGGGCGCTGCAGGGCAGGGTCTTGTCCGACCCAGGCGTCCGCCAGCCGGGAGGGCACCAGCGTGGCCAGTTCGTTGGCAATGCGTTTCTTCGAGCGGAGCTTGGCCTCGCCCAGCGATGCGGCCACGTCCACGCCCGGCGCAAAGTCCAGCGTCAGCGGGGTGCCGGGCTTCCAGTAGCTCGAAATCTGCAGCACCGCCGGACCCGACAGGCCGCGGTGGGTGAACAGCAGGTCTTCGAGGAAACCCATCTTCTCTTTCTTGGCGCCCGTCTCGATGCGCACCGGCAGCGCCAGTCCGGCCAGCTTTGCATACGGCGCCCAGGCGTCGCCGCCGAAGGTCAGCGGCACCAGCGCCGGCCGCGGCGTGACCAGCCGCAGGCCGAACTGCTCGGCGATGCGGTAGCCGAAGTCGCTCGCGCCGATCTGCGGAATCGACAGCCCGCCTGTGGCGACCACGATCTTCGATGCTTCGATGGCGCCGCGATTGCTCTCGATTTGATAGCTGCCCAGGCCCGTTCCCTCAGCGTGCGCGGCGGAGAACGTGATCTTCCCGACCTTGCACGGCTGCCAGCGCTCGACCCCGCCCGCCGCGCATTCGGCCAGCAGCATGTCGACGATCTGCTGCGAGGAGCCGTCGCAGAACAGCTGCCCCTTGTGCTTCTCGTGGAAGGCGATGCCGTGCTTTTGCACCAGTTCGATGAACTGCGCCGGCGCATAGCGCGACAGCGCCGAGCGGCAGAAATTCGGGTTGTCGCCGATGAAGTGGCGCTGCGGCGCGCGCACGTCGAGGTCGCGGTTGGTGAAGTTGGCCCGCCCGCCGCCGGAGATGCGGATCTTCTCGCCCACCTTCTCGCTGTGGTCCACCACCAGCACCTTCAGCCCGCGCTGGCCCGCCACGCCGGCGCAGAACAGCCCGGCGGCGCCGGCGCCGATCACAACGACGTCGAAGCGGGCGGCTGGGGAAGGCGCGGCGCTCAAGGCCCGTCGGCCGCCAGCAGCGGCGGCGGGTTGTATTTCAGGTGGCCCACGTAGCGCAGCGGCTGCGTGGCGGCAATCGACGGCACGTCGCCCTCGCGCATGTGCAGCAGGTCGGCCGGGCTCACCCAGCGCGGGTCGGCGCTGGTGATCGGCAGGCCGGCCTGCCTGTAGGCTTCGAGCACGAACTGCGAGCAGAAGAACTGGTCGTTGCGGCTCGCGCCCAGTTGCACCATGGCCATGCCGCTCATGCAGTAGTTGCTGATTGCGCTCGGCACCAGCGGCAGCTCACACAGGCGGCGGTTCAGCACGAAGGGGGCGTTCAGCAGCACACCCACGGTGTTGTAGCGCACGCCCACCTTCGACATCGCCCAGGCACGCATGCGCGCGGCGCCGGCTTCGTCGACGCCGGGTACGCGAAACGCCACCACCATCTGTTCTTCGTCGACCACCTCGGCCAGCGGCCGCGAACGCACGCCGGTGCCCACGGCTTCGGCGATCTGGCCGTCGCCGAGATACAGCACGGCGTGGCTCACCGGCGAGAAGGTGCCCAGGCGGATGCCGAAGGAGTTCACCGTGGCGATCGAGGTCAGCAGGATGTCGCCGGGCTCCAGCACGTCGGCGGCAATGAGCTCGCCGCCGTTGCCCGGCGCGATGACCGAGCTCTGCACCCGCAGGCGCAGGCCGTTGTCCTTGCTCGGCAGGTCGAGCCGGGTGGCGCAGGCCGAGAGCAGCAGGGCGGCGCCCGCCGCGGCAATGACCGCGGCGGTCTTGAGAGCGGCGCGCATCAGCCCTTCCAGACGAACGGAAACTTCAGCTGCTTGAAGAAGCCGTTGGGCACGTAGTCGCCCAGCACGCCGTACTTCTCGGGCCAGAGCTTGGTGCTCTTCACGGCCGTGCCGAAGAGGTAGTCGAGGAAGGCGTAGTGCGCCGCATAGTTCTTGTCGAGCGCCTCGATGTCCTGGCTGTGGTGCCAGTGGTGGAAGTTGGGCGTCACGATCAGGTAGCGCAGCGGGCCCAGCCGCACGCTCACGTTGCAGTGGTTGAACACCGCCTGGAAGCCGACCACCACGATGTACGCGTCGATCACTTCCTTGCTGAAGCCCAGCACGTAGATGGGCGCCAGCACCAGCGTGCGCGTGATCAGCAGCTCCAGGATGTGCTGGCGCGAGCCGGCCATCCAGTCCATGCTCTTAACGCTGTGGTGCACCGCGTGCAGGCGCCACAGCACGGGCACCTCGTGGTACGCGCGGTGGGTCCAGTACTGCACCAGATCGGCCACCAGGATGATCAGCAGGATGCCGGCCCAGAAAGGCAGGTTGCCCACCCAGCCGCGAATGCCGTCGTTGGCGGCCCAGCCGAAGAGCTTGTGCACCATCAGGTTGGTGGCCAGCAGCACGAAGCCCACGATCATGTGGTTCACCACGAAGTGGTGGAAGTCGGTTTGCCACTCCTCGCGGAACACGGGCTGGTCCTTGCGCAGTGCAAAGAGCTTCTCGATGAAGATGAAGATCAGCGACGAGCCCAGCAGATCGAGAATGAACCAGTCCAGACCGATGTACGGCGTGTTGTCCGCGAAGTCGTGCACCGGCACCTTGTGCCCGCCCAGCAGCGCCGACGCCGCCACCAGCAGGAACGCGGCCGAAGACAGCCAGCGCGAGCGGTTGAAGATGATGTTCACCAGCGACAGCCCGCCGGAGACGACCAGCGCCGCCAGCAAGATGTAGCGCATCACATCGACGTTGTAGCTCTTGCGCAGCTCGGGCGTGGTGAGGTACTGCGGAAAGTGGAAGGCCAGCACGCCAAGGAAGCACAGGATGGCCAGGCTCAGTGCAATGGTGCCGGTGACCAAGCCCTGGCCGCGGCGCAGTTCGCCGTGGTTCTGGGTGAAATCGTTGAGTTTGTCGATGTCGAGCATGGAGCCCCCTCGGGGTTGCGTTGTGTTTGTTGTGCGGCGGATTTTAGGTCGCGCGGGCCCTTTCCGGGCGCGCCCTGGGGCCTGCTCCAGCGCGACGGGCGCCGTCGACGCCTTGGGACACAATCGTCGACGTTCGTATATTGGCAAACTAATTGCTTGGAGTGGTCGTGATCATCAAACGAAATTTCATCCGCGCCCTCGTGGCTGCCGTTGCCGCCTGCACCCTCGGGTCGGCCTTTGCCCAAGCCCAGGAGAGCTCGCTCGCGCGGGTTCAGCGCACGCATGTGCTGCGCGTTGGCGCCATCGCCGGCGCCATTCCGTATTTCGCCAAGGACCCCGGCACCGGCAAGTGGGAAGGCTTCGGCCCCGACTTCAGCGAGAGCCTGGCCAAGAGCCTCGGCGCCAAGGTCGAATACGTCGAGACCACCTGGGGCAATGCGGTGCTCGACCTCCAGTCCAACAAGATCGACGCCATGTTCGGCCTGGCCCCGTCGCCGCAGCGCGCCGCCATGGTCAACTTTGCCGACACGCTGTTCGAGAACACCTACACGGTGGTCTGCAAGAAGGGCGTGCCGCAAAAGAGCTGGGAGCAGCTGAACACGCCCGACACCAAGATCGTGGTGGACATCGGCTCCAGCCACGACCAGCTGGCCCAGCGCGTGCTGCCGAAGGCCGACGTCACCCGTCTGGAGAACTCCGGCGCCGCCACCATGTCGCTGCAGGCCGGCCGCGCCGACTGCCAGGTGCTCGTGATCCTGCTGGCCGAGCCGCTGCTGGCCAAGCGTCCGGGCCTGGGCACGATGTACGTCCCGCAGCCGGTCTACACCGCGCCCGTGAGCATCGGCCTGCGCAAGGACACCGACCCCGGCCTGCAGAAAGCAGTGAACGCCTGGCTGGCCGAAGAGCGCACCAAGGGCGAAGTCCGCAGCGTCATCCTGAAGAACATGGAAAAGCTCGCGGGCGTGCCGGCCAGCGCCTTCCCGCCCGAAATCAAGTTCTGAAGGGGGCGTCATGGACCTCCAGGATCCCGCGAGCGAAGCCAGGGGCCGCTCCCGGCTCGGCACGGTCGTGCTGCTGGCGTGCGTGCTGGCCGGCATCTGGGCCGCGGTGCGCCATTTCTCCGGCGGCGCGTCGGGCACGGCCTACGACTGGGATTTCGGCGTGCTCTGGACCTACCGCAGGCTGTTGCTCATCGGTCTGGCCTACACGCTGGTCTTCACCGTCGTGTGCATCGTGCTCGGGCTCATCGTCGGGCTGGCGACGGGGCTGGGGCGCCTGTCGCGCAACCCCTGGGTGTCGGCGCCGATCCGCGCCTACATCGAGGTGTTCCGCTGCACGCCGGTGCTGGTGCAACTCGTGTGGTTCTACTACGCGCTGCCGGTGCTCACCGGGCTGGAGATATCGGCGGTGGTCGCCGCCACGCTGTGCCTGTCGCTGTACGGCGGCGCCTTTTACTCCGAGATCGTGCGCGGCGGCATCATTTCCATCGACAGCGGCCAGGTCGAGGCCGCCCGCGCGCTCGGCATGACGCGCATGCAGCTCATGCGCCGCGTGGTGCTGCCGCAGGCGTTCAAGCGCATGGTGCCGCCACTCATGAGCCAGTCGATCATGCAGCTGAAGAACACCTCGCTGCTGTCGGTGCTGGCCGTGCCCGACCTGCTCTACCAGGGCCAGGTGATCGCGCACGAAACCTACCGCCCGCTGGAGCTCTACACCTTCATCGCGGTCGCCTACTTTGCGGTGCTGCTGCCCGTCACCATCTGGGCCAAGCGCATGGAATTCGGCGCCGGGCCGAAGGAAGAAGTCTGAGATGCCCCAGCCCCTGATCGAGATCAGCAACCTCAGGAAGGCGTTCGGGCAGAACGTCGTCCTGAAGGACATTTCGCTGCAGGTCGAGCGCGGCCAGGTGGTCGCGATCATCGGGCCCTCGGGCTCGGGCAAGTCGACGCTGCTGCGCTGCATCAACCTGCTGTCGGTGCCCCACGGCGGACGCATCACGGTGGGCGAGCAGACCATCGAGTTCAACGGGGTGCACACCACGCTGCCCAACGAGCGCGCGCTCGCACGCTTCCGGGCGTCGACGGGCATGGTGTTCCAGCATTTCAATCTCTTCCCGCACATGACGGTGCTGCGCAATGTGATGGAAGGTCCCGTCACCGTGCTGAAGACGCCCAGGGCGCAGGCCGAGGCCGAGGCGCGCGCGCTGCTCGCCAAGGTGGGCCTGCTCGATCGCGCGGACTACTTTCCCGACAAGCTCTCGGGCGGCCAGAAGCAGCGCGTGGCCATTGCGCGTGCGCTGGCCATGAAGCCCGCCGTGATGCTGTTCGACGAGGCGACGTCCGCCCTCGACCCGGAGCTGGTCGGCGAGGTGCTCGGCGTCATCAAGGGCCTGGCCAAGGACGGCATGACCATGATCCTGGTGACGCACGAGATCGGCTTCGCGCGCGAGGTGGCCGACCAGGTCATCTTCATGCGCGACGGCGTGGTCGCGGAAAGCGGGCCTGCGCATGTGGTGATCGACGACCCGCGGCAAGCGTCCACGCAGGCTTTTCTGGGCCGCTTCAAGGGCGCGGCGGCATAGTGGCGGGTGCTGTGCGCGACGCAGCGCCCTTTCTCGGCGTGCTGATGCTCGACACGCGGTTTCCGCGGCCGCCGGGCGACGTGGGCAACCCGGCGACTTTCGAGCGGCATGGCATGGCCGTGCGCTTGCTCACGATCGAGGGCGCATCGCCCGAGCGCATCGTGAAAGAGGCCGACCCTTCACTGCTGCAACCCTTCGTCGACGGCGCGCTGCGGCTGGCCGGGGAGGGCGCGGCGATGCTCACGACCAGCTGCGGTTTTCTCGCGGCGTACCAGCAGGTGCTGGCCCGTGCGGTGCACGTACCTGTGGTCACGTCGAGCCTGCTGCAATGCCGGGAGTTCGCGCGGCCGGGCATCCTGACCTTCGACGCGGCGTCGATGAGCCGGGCCATCCTCGATGCGGCCGACGTGCCGCGGCACACGCCGGTGCAAGGCGTGCGGCCGGGCTGCGAGTTCCATCGGCGCATCCTGAACAACGAGACGCGGCTCGACCTCGCGCAAGCCGAACGCGACGTGGTCGATGCCGCGCGCCGTCTGGTGGCGCTTCATCCGGGGGTCGAAGACATCGTGCTGGAGTGCACCAACATGCCGCCTTACCGCGACGCCATCGTGCGCGCCACGGGCCGCCGTGTGCACGACATCGAGACGCTGCTGGTGGCCCGGTGGGCTGGCAGAGTCGCCCGCCCTTGACCCCCAGGCCCCTTGGCCCCCTTGGACGGATGCGCCGCTGCGTCAGTTCATCAGCTCATCAGCTTGTCCAACGTGATGGGCAGCGTTCGAACCCGCTTTCCGCACGCGTTGAAAACAGCATTGGCGACCGCGGCGCCCACGCCGGTGATGCCGATCTCGCCTACGCCGTGGGCGCCCATGGGCGAGTGCGGGTCGGGTATGTCGGTCCACATCACGTCGATCTCGGGCACGTCCATGTGCACCGGCACGTGGTAATCGGAAAGGCTGGCATTCATGATGCGGCCGTTGCGCTCGTCGAATTGCGTTTCTTCCATCAACGCCAGGCCCAGTCCCATGACGATGCCGCCACGGAACTGGCTGGCGGCCGTCTTGGCGTTGAGGATGCGTCCGCAGTCGAACGAGCCTAGAAAGCGGCTGACCCGCGTCTCGCCGGTCACCTCGTTCACCCGCACCTCGCAGAACATCGCGCCGTGCGAGTGCATCGACCAATGCATGGTCTCGAGCGGGGGCGGGGCGCTGGCCTCGACGACCAGCTCGTCGCGCCCGGCGCGCGCCAATATGGCGGCATAGCTTTCGAAACGAGCGGGATCATCGACGTTGCCGATGCCGCCGTCGCGGCCGACCACATCGTCGGGCTTCAGGCCATGCAAGGGCGAGTCCTTGTCGCAAAGCTTCAACAGCGCTGCGAAGAGTTCGTGCTGCGCCGCCATGACTGCGCTGCCGATCGAGGCAGTCTGCTGAGACCCCCCTGCAAGCACGACCCCGGGAAAGCGCGAATCGCCGTGGCAGAACTTCACCTGGTCCATCGTCAGGCCGAGCCGCTCGGCGGTGACCTGCTTTTGCGCGGTGGCGGTGCCCATGCCCATTTCATGCGCCGCAATCTCGACCGACACCCCGCCGTCTTTCGCAAGCGTGATGCGCGCCGCGCCGCCCGGCATGCGGTAGTAAGGATAGGTGGCGGTCGCGCAACCCATGCCGACCAGCCATTCCCCTTCGCGGCGTGTGCCCGGCGTCGCGTTTCGACGGATCCAGCCGAAGCGCTCGGCGCCGGAGCGGTAGGCCTCGACGATGTGGCGCGACGAGAAGGGGGCGCCCGTGGTCGGATCCTTCTGCGGTTCGTTGCGGATGCGAAGCTCGATCGGGTCCATCTGCATGGCATCGGCCAGTTCGTCGATGGCACTCTCCAGCGCGAAGGTGCCGACCGCTTCTCCGGGCGCGCGCATGAACGTGTTGGCCAGCATGTCGAGGGTCGCTACCTCGACGTCGAGCGCCCTGCTTGGCGCTGGCAGCGCCGGGCTCTGGCGCGCTCCAGTGGGCACCGCCCGCGGCCGGCAACCTGCGGCCTCAGGCTCTCGGTGGCTCAGCGCTTGCGGGTGGAGCGCCGGCCCAGCAGCGCGGCGGCGCCCAATGCCACGGCCATCACGAGCAGCGACACCACGGTGGTCACCGTGCCCAGCGCATAGATCGACGGCGTGGTCACGGTCGAGGTCAGGCCCTGCAGCTCCAGCGGGAGCGTGTTGACGTCGCCGATGGCCTGCGAGGTGCGGGCAATCTCGTCCCACGACAGGGTGAAGCCGAACATGCCGATGCCCACGATCGAGGGGCCGATCAGCGGCAGCACCACGAAGCGGAAGGTTTGCCACGGCGTGGCACCCAGGTCGCGCGCGGCTTCTTCGTAGGCCGGGTTGAAGCGGTTGAACACCGCGAACATGATGAGCAGCCCGAAGGGCAGCGTCCACGTCAGGTGGGCCCCCAGCGCGGAGCTGAACAGGCCGAGCGCGGTGCCGTAGCCTTCGAGCAGCGTGGTCGCGTCCATGGCCGTCAGCATGCCCTTCACGGCGGTGTCGAGCAGCCGGAACTGCAGGCCGATGCCCAGAGAAATGATGATCGACGGCATGATCAGGCTCGCCACCGTCACGAAGAAGAGGGCGTTGCTGCCGGCCAGTTTCTTGCGGAACGCCAGACCAGCCAGCACCGACAGCACGACGGTGAAGGCCATCACCACCGCCCCCAGCGCCAGCGAGCGCCGGAAGGCCGCGCCGATGTCGACGGTGCCCAGGCCTTCGGCCAGCTTGTAGAACCAGTGCAACGACACGCCCCGCAGCGGGAACGTCAGGCCGCCCTCGGGGCCCTGGAAGCTGAGCACGAAGATGGTGATCATCGGGCCGTAGAGAAACAGCACGAAGAGTGCGAAGACTGTCGCGAGGGGCCAGAAGCCGGGGCTGCGTTGTTCGCCGATTTTCACCCTAGAGCTCCTTGCGAATGTCGACCAGCCGGGTCAGCCCCCAGATGATCATCAGCACCACTGCAAGAAGAATCATCGCGTTGGCCGCTGCCAGCGGAAACTGCAGGTAGGAGGTCTGCACCTGGATGATCTTGCCGATGGAGGCGATCTGCTGCCCCCCCATCACGCCGATGGTCACGAAGTCGCCCATGACGATGGTGATGACGAAGATGGAGCCGATCAGGATGCCGGTGCGCGACAGCGGCACCACCACGTTCCACAGCGTCTGCCAGCCCGACGCACCCGCGTCGCTGGCCGCTTCGAGCAGCGAACGGTCGATGCGCATCATGCTGTTGAAGATCGGCACGATCATGAACATCGTGTACAGGTGCACGAAGGCCAGCACCACCGAGAAATCGGAGAACAGCAGCCACTCCACCGGCTGGTTGACGAGGCCCACGCCCATCAGCGCCTGGTTGACCAGCCCGTTGCGGCCCAGCAGCGGCACCCACGAGATCATGCGGATCACGTTCGACGTCCAGAACGGCACCGTGCACAGCACGAACAGCACCGTCTGCATGGTCGACGAGCGCACATGGAACGCCAGGAAGTACGCCACCGAAAACCCGATCAGCAGCGTGATGCCCCACACCAGCACGCAGAACTTGAACGTGCTCAGGTAGGTGTTGAGCGTGACGCACAGGTCGCCGTTGTCGGTCAGGTGCGAGCAGCCTTCGAACAGGCTCAGGTAGTTGCGCAGCGTGACCGCCGGAATCAACTCGTATTCGTTGAAATTCCACAGGCTGACCATCGCGACCAGCGCCAGCGGAATCAGGAAGAACAGCAGGAAGACAAGCGCGAACGGCGCCGCCTGCCACCACGCCTTGACAGTCAAAGCTCGCCCCCAGTCTTCGCGCACTTCGTGTCGCTACGCCAACCCCCTACCGGGGGCAACACCTGCGGCCCGGCAAAGCCGCATCCGCGGCGTTTCGCTAACAGGCCCAGCCTCCTCACGCGGCGACGAACTCGTTCCACTTGCGAACCATGTACTCGTTCTCGTCCATGACCGCGTTCCAGCAGGCGATGCCGCCCATGCGCTGTTCGTAGCTGCCGCCGTCGCGCACCGAACCGGCCTTGGCGATCACGTCGCCCTGCGGGCTCTTGATGTCCTGTGCGGCGGGCTTGCCTTCCATCCAGTAGGCCCACTCGTAGGCTTCCATCTTGGTCTTGGCGGTGTCGAGCACGGCGCTGTAGTAGCCCTGGCGGTTGAGGTACGCGCCGGCCCAGCCGTCGAGGAACCAGTTGATGAATTCGTAGGCACCGTCGAGCTTCTTGCCCGAGAGCGTGGCCGGCAGGCCGAAGCCCGAGGCCCAGGCGCGATAGCCTTCCTTGAGCGGCTGGAACGTGCAGTCGATGCCCTTGCTGCGCACGGCCGTGACGGCGGGCGACCACATCGACTGGATCACGACCTCGCCCGAGGCCATCAGGTTCACCGATTCGTTGAAGTCCTTCCACAGCGCGCGGAACTGGCCGGCTTTCTTGGCTTCGATCAGGGTCTTGATCGTCAGGTCGATCTCGGCCTTGGTCATGTTGCCCTTGTCGGCGTACTTGTGGATGCCCTTGGCCTCCACCACCATCGCGGCGTCCATGATGCCGATGGACGGAATGTTCAGGATCGCGGTCTTGCCCTTGAACTCGGGGTTCAGCAGCTCGGCCCACGAGGAGACCGGGCGCTTGATCAGGTCGGGGCGAATGCCCAGCGTGTCGGCGTTGTAGGTGGTCGGAATCAGCGACATGAACTGGGTGACCGACTTGGCGAAGACCTTGCTCTTCTCGCCCTCCAGATAAATCACCTTGACCGGCGCCGTGCCCTGGCTGCCGACCTTCTTGCCGGCGACTTCGCCCTTGGTGAAGAGCGAGGTGATCTTGTCGGCGTTCTTCACGCGCTTGGTGTCGATGCCCTTCAGGTTGCCGGTGGGCACGATTTTCTTGAGCGAGAAGAACTCGGTGTCGATCAGGTCGAAGCTGTTGGGCGCGGTCACGGCGCGCTTGGTCACCTCGTCGGTGGTGATGGCCACGTACTGGATCTCGATGCCGGTGTCGGCCTTGAATTTTTCGGCAATGGCCTTGTCCTGGTTCACCGCGGTGCCCAGGTAGCGCAGCACGATCTTTTCCTGCGCGTGCACGAAGGGCGCGATGCCCGTGGCCAGGATGCCGGCGGTGCCTTGCAGCAGCGTGCGGCGCTTGACGCCGGCGGACGAGTCGATGGGTTCGGTCATGGCTGAGTCTCCGTGAATGACAAGTGGAAAGGGACGCGGAAAAAAGGGGGGCTGGGTGGGCAGCGGCCTGCCTACAGGGTCATGGCGATCGCGGCGTTGTCGTCGCGCAGGGCGCCGGTGGGGGGCGGCGCCGGCGCACGCTCGCCCGGCGGCTTGACGCCGGGGCCGAGCGTGCGGGCATCGACGTCGGCCCATGACAGGCGCACCGTCTCGCCCTGTGCGATCGGGCTCGCCAGGAAGGCGGCTTCGCCCAGCAGGACCGACACGTTCTGGCGTCCGGGCGCGGGCGCCTGCAGCGCCAGGCCGAGCAGCACATAAGTGCCCTGGTACTCGACGTCGGTCACCGTGGCGACAAGGCCGCCGGTGGCGCCGCTGTCCGACGCGGCAATCCGCATGTGGTCGTTGCGCACGGCGATCGGGCCGGCGGGCGTGTCGAACACGTTGTGCCCGCCCATGAAGCGCGCCACGAACTCGCTGGCCGGGTGGTTGTAGATGGCGTGCGGCGCGCCGACCTGCTCGATCACCCCGTGGTTCATGACCACCATGGTGTCGGCCAGCGCCATCGCTTCTTCCTGCGAGTGCGTGACGTGCACGAAGGTCAGGCCCAGTTCCTTCTGCCAGCGCCGCAGTTCGGCGCGCATCTGGATGCGCAGGAAGGGGTCGAGCGCGGACAGCGGTTCGTCCAGCAGCAGCACCCGCGGCTCGGTGATGAGCGCCCGTGCCAGCGCCACGCGCTGCTGCTGGCCGCCGGAGAGTTCGCCGGGCTTGCGCTCGGCCAGGTGGCCCATGGCCACGCGTTCGAGCAGGTCGTGCGCGCGCTTCTGGCGTTCGGCCTTGCCGACGCCTTTCATCTTGAGGCTGAAGGCCACGTTGTCGGTGGCCGACAGGTGAGGAAACAGGGCGAAGCTCTGGAACATCATGGCCGTGCCGCGTGCGGCGGCGGGCAGGTTGGTGATGTTCCGGTTGTCGAGAAGGATGTCGCCGCTGGTGACCGACTCGTGCCCCGCGATCATGCGCAGCGTGGTGCTCTTGCCGCAGCCCGAGGGGCCCAGCAGGCAGCAGTAGCTGCCGCTGGCGATGCGCAGGTCGATCTGGTCGACGGCTGCCGGCGTGCCGGCGGCGTAGCGCTTGGTGAGCGCGACGATTTCGACGGCGGCGGGGACTGGCGTGGCGACGGCATTCATTGCCGAGGACCGAGCAGGATCCATGCCACGCCGCACCAAACCGGGGTGCAGGCCGGGGGCCGCCAGGGGGCCGAACGGCGTACAGACCGGCGCGTGCAGGTTGCGCCAGCCGGGCCCGGCGGGCTAGCGCCGCGGGATCAGGTGCCGAACTTGCCCGCGTCCACCGGCAACTGCGCCGCGGCCAGGCCGCGCAGCACGTCGCCCACCACGATCACCGCAGGGCTCGCGAGGCCGGCTTCGGCGATGCCGCTCTGCAGCTTGTCCAGCGTGGTCGCGATGTGCCGCTGGTGCGGCAGGCTCGCGTGCTGGATGACGGCCACCGGCGTGTCGCCCGGCAGGCCTTGCAGCAGTTCGCGCTCGATGTGTCCGGCACCCGCCACGCCCATGTAGATCACCAGCGTCAGGCGCGCGTTGTACGCCGTGGCGGCCAGCGCGCGCCAGTCGGTCGGGTCTTCGGCCGCGCCCGCACCGGTCTTGGCGTGGCCGGTGACGAACACCACGCCCTGCGCATGGTCGCGGTGCGTGAGCGGCACCCCCAGCGAGGTCACGGCGGCCAAGCCCGCGGTGATGCCGTTGACCACGGCGCATTCGATGCCGGCTTCACGCAGGTGCGCCACCTCTTCGCCGCCGCGCCCGAAGATGAAGGGGTCACCGCCCTTGAGCCGCACCACGGTCTCGCCTTCGTGCACGGCGGTGATCATCAGCCGCTCGATGAAGGCCTGCGGCGTGCTCTTGCAGCCGCCGCGCTTGCCCACGTGCACGATGCGCGCGCCGGGGCGGGCATAGGCCAGGATCTCGTCGTTCACCAGGTCGTCCACCAGCAGCACCGTGGCGGCCTGGATCGCCTTCACCGCCTTGACCGTCAGCAGCTCCGGGTCGCCGGGGCCGGCGCCCACCAGCGTGCAGCGCCCGGTGACGAGGGAAGAAGGGGTGGGGGTGGCGTTGTTGTTCATGCGTGGGATGCCAGTTGCGTGATGTGCCTGACCTGCGTCGCGATCGCCGCCGGCACGGGAAGCTCGCCGGCCAGCACGCGTCGCGTGTACGCGGCCGTGGTGGCCACGTCGATTTCCGTCGGCAGGCCCGGTACTTCGCTGGTGGTGCCCGGCTGCTGGGCCTGCAGCTCGGTGCGCACGCCGCGCACGAAGCCGTCGATCTGCGCGGTGCGGCGAGGGTCGGACACCACCTCGCCTTCGAGGCCGCGCGAGAGCAGGGCGGTCTGGCCCGTGAGCTCGAAGGTCTCGCCCATGGTGCGCGCGTATTCGGGGTGCGTGTAGCTGGCGACCACCACGCAGGGGCCGGCGCCGGGCTGCATGAGCTTGACCACGCTGTGGCCCGGGTTGCGCAGTCCGACCACGCGGCGCACGTCGAGCAGGCGCTTGAGCGCGGGGTTGAGCAGTTCGGTGGGTGCGAAGGCGGCTTCGCCGTTGGCGATGGGGCGAACGGCCGTCAGCGGCGCAATGTCCATCGCCGCGAGCACGTTCGACGCCAGCACGCGCGAGGTTTCGCTCGCGCTGCCGTGCACCAGCACCGGCAGGCCTTCGCGGGCCAGCAGCAGCGCCAGCAGGGGCGTGAGCACCGGCAGCTTGCGCGCGCCGTTGTAGCTGGGCAGCACGACCAGCGGACGGTCGCCGGCCGGAATGCGGTGCAGCCTGGCGTGCGTGGCGTCCAGAAAGCCGGCCATCTCTTCGGGCGTTTCGCCCTTGATGCGCATGGCCAGGCAGAAGCCGCCGATTTCGAGGTCGGTGACGCTGCCGTCCAGCACCTGGCCGAACAGGTCGGTGGCCTGTTCGCGTGTGAGCGGCCTGGCGCCTCGCGCGCCGCGGCCGATTTCCTTGATGTATTGACTGATTCCCATGGGTGGGGCGATTGTCCTGCAAGGCTTATGCCGGAATGTGAGTTGGCTTATGCACCGGTCTTTCTCCTTCCCCCGCTGGGGGAAGGCCGGGATGGGGGCTCGCGGCTTTCGAGGCTGCGCGGCGTTGAATGCCGCTTGCCCCCACCCCAGCCCTCCCCCAAAGGGGGAGGGAGCCATGCGCGGGGTCATGGCGCCACCGCCTCCGCCTCGACCGCCGTCGCCCGCACCATCCGCTTGAGCTCCGGAATGCACGACCCGCAGTTCGTGCCGCACTTCAGCGCCCCCTGCAGCTTGGCCAGCCGCTCGTCCGCCGTGCCGCTGCAACGCCCCAGTTCGGTCTGTATCGCCACGTCCGCCACGTTGAAACAGGTGCACACCGTCTTGCCGCGCGACTGCACCGCCACCGGCGCGCGTGCGCCCGGCGACAGCAGCAGGCGGCCGTAGGTCTGCGCCGGCAGCTCCTCGCGCAGCAGCGTGGCGATCCAGGCCTCGGCGCTGGTGTCGCCGCCCAGCAGAAAGGCGTCGAGGCCCGCGCTGCCGTCAGGGCGGCGCACCAGCCGGGCCGAGCGCCGCTGGCCGCGGCGGCGGTCGGCGTAGCGCAGGGTGTCGGCGGCCTGCAGGCCGAGCAGGGCTTCGATCTGCTCGACCAGCGCCTCGTCGGGCGCGTCGTGCGCGGCGGCGCGAAACAGCAGGCCGCAGCGCTCCTGGCCCTGCGTGTTCCCCGCGAACGGCACGCAGGTCGCGAACGGAAACATCGCCATCAAGGGCTGCAGCGCGCGGTGCGCGGTCAGCGCTTCGTCGGCGGGCAGCCAGGCCATGGCCAGCAGCGACCAGGGCAGCTCGGCCTTCAGGATCTTCACCGGCGTGTGCTTCAGCTCGGGCTGCTTCGAAGTGGGGCAGAAGGCCGGCGTGGTCAGCGCATTGATGCCCGCGAGCCGCTCGCCGGTCGACGAGCAGCCGCTCAGGTATTCCTCGCCCCAGTGCATCGCGACGAAGGCCTGGCTCATGCCGACCTCGGCGCTGGCGCGCGCCGGCAGGACGATCGCGCCGCGCTTCGACGCGAGGTGCACCAGGTCGCCTTCCTGGATCTGCCGGCGCGCCATGTCCTGCGCATGCATCTGCACCATCGGTTCCGACACGTGCCCGAACAGCCGGCCGGCCGTGCCGGTGCGGCTCATGCCGTGCCACTGGTCGCGCAGGCGGCCGGTGTTCAGCGAGAAGGGGTAGCGCGCCTCGCGGGCCTCGGCCACCGGCTTGTAGACGGTGTCGACGAAGCGCGCGCGCCCGTCCGGCGTGGGGAACACGCCGTCTTCGTACAGGCGCACGCGGCCGGTGCTTTCGCCTTCCTTCAGCGGCCATTGCTGCGGGCCGGCTGTTTCCAGCATCGCGTAGCTCAGGCCGGTGATGTCCAGGTCGCGCCCACGCGTCGATTCGCGGTGCTCGTTCCACACCGATTCGGCCGTGTCGTAGGGAAACAGCGTGAAGCTCCGGCCCAGTTGCCGTTCGAGCCGGTGCGCGAAGGCCACCGCGATCGACCAGTCGTTGCGCGCCTCGCCCGGCGCCGGCACCGCGGCCCGCACGCGCGAGATGCGGCGCTCGCTGTTGGTCACGGTGCCTTCCTTTTCGCCCCAGGTGGTGGCGGGCAGCAGCAGGTCGGCGAAGGCGCAGGTGGCGGTGGTGGCGAAGGCCTCCTGCACCACGACGAATTCGGCGCGCTCCAGCGCACGGCGCACCGTGGCCTGGTCGGGCATCGACTGGGCGGGGTTGGTGCAGGCGATCCACAGGGCGCGGATCTCGCCGTCGGCCGCGGCCTGGAACATCTCGATGGCGGTCTTGCCCGGCTTCCCGGGCACCGAAGGCACGCCCCACAGCGCGGCCACTTCCGCACGGTGTTCGGGGTTTGCCAGGTCGCGGTGCGCGCTCAGCAGGTTGGCGAGGCCGCCCACTTCGCGACCGCCCATCGCATTGGGCTGGCCGGTCAGCGAGAACGGTCCGGCGCCGGGCTTGCCGATCTGCGCGGTGGCCAGGTGCAGGTTGATGAGCGCCGCGTTCTTCGCCGTGCCGCTCGAAGATTGGTTCAGGCCCTGGCAGTACAGGCTCAGCGTGGCTGGCGAGGTCGCGAAGAGGCGCGCGGCCTCGAACAGGTCTTCCTTCGAGATGCCGCACACCTGCGCCACCTTGTCCGGCGTGCATTCGCGCACCGTGGCCTTCAGCGCGTCGAAGCCGCCGGTGTGGGCCGCGATGTACGCCGCGTCGGTCCAGCCTTCCCACAGCATCAGGTGCAGCATGCCGTTGAACAGCATGACGTCGGTGCCGGGCTGGATCGGCAGGAACAGGTCGGCAATCTCGACCGTGTCGGTGCGGCGCGGGTCGGCCACGACGATCTTCAGCGCCGGGTTCGCGGCCTTCGCGTCCTCGATGCGGCGAAAAAGAATGGGGTGCGCCCACGCCGTGTTGCTGCCCACGATGAACAGGCAGTCGGCATGCTTCAGGTCGTCGTAGCAGGCCGGCGGCGCGTCGGCGCCCAGTGTCTGCTTGTAGCCGGCCACCGCGCTGCTCATGCACAGGCGCGAGTTGGTGTCGATGTTGTTGGTGCCCACCAGGCCCTTGGCGAGCTTGTTGAAGACGTAGTAGTCCTCGGTGAGCAACTGGCCCGACACGTAGAAGCCGACTGCGTCCGGGCCATGGTCGCGAATCACCTGGGCGAACTTGCCAGCTGCGTTGTCCAGCGCGGTGTGCCACGGCACCGCCGTGGGCGCTTCGTCGCGCGCCAGGCGCTGCAGCGGCTGCAGCAGGCGCGTCTGGCGCGTGACCGTGGCGCTGGCCGTGAGGTGCAGCGTCGAGCCCTTGGTGCACAGGCGGCCGAAGTTGGCCGGGTGGTCGGGGTCGCCGCGCACGCCGGTGATCTCGGCGCCGTGCGATTCGATGATGACGCCGCAGCCGACGCCGCAGTAGGGGCAGGTGGAGCGGGTTTCCTTTCTTGCTCCCTCCCTTTCCGGGGGAGGGTTGGGGTGGGGGCTCGCGGCTTGTTCCATGGACATGCTGTTGTTCGTGTTCACGCCGCGGCCCTCACCCTAGCCCTCTCCACCGCTGGCGTGGAGGAGAGGGGACAAGACCGCGAAAGGCCTCGGGCCGGCGACCGGGCGCGGCAGGTCGGTGGCATGCGTGGCCAGTTCGACCGCATCCAGATGCACCACGCCGTCTTCGAGCTTCACCGCGAACTTCGGCGTGCAGCCTTCGTCGGGCGACTTGGCGCAGCCGTCGTCCAGCCCGATGGCCCAGTTGTGCAGCGGGCAGGCCACGCTGGTGCCGAACACGATGCCCTGGCTCAGCGGGCCGCCCTTGTGCGGGCAGCGGTCGAGCAGCGCGAACACCTGGTTGTCCGCGTTGCGGAACACCGCGACGTCCACGCCCGCGGGCCGCGTCACGCGGCGCGCGCCGAGCACGGGGATGTCGTCGATGCGGCAGATGACTTTCCAATCGCTCATGGTGTCTCCCTTCACGCCGGCTGCGCGGCGTTGTCGGCGACAGCCAGCGGCGCGAACTGCCGCACGTCCACCGAGGCCTGCGCCGATTCGAACCACGGGTCGGGCTCGCCGTCGAGCGCGAACTGCAACCGCTCCCACAGCGCCTTGCGGCCTGCGGCGTCGTCCAGGATCTTCTTCTTCACGTAGTCCAGGCCCACGCGGGCGATGTAGTGCACCGTGCGCTCCAGGTACCAGCCTTCCTCGCGGTACAGCTGCAGGAAGGAGCCTGCGTACTCCATCACTTCCTCGCTGGTCTTCACCTTGACGAGGAACTGCGCCACCTCGGTCTTGATGCCGCCGTTGCCGCCCACGTACAGCTCCCAGCCCGAGTCGACACCGATCACGCCCACGTCCTTGATGCCCGATTCCGCGCAGTTGCGCGGGCACCCCGACACGGCCAGCTTGACCTTGTGCGGCGCGTACATGGCCCACAGCGCGCGCTCCAGGTCCTTGCCCATCTGCGTGGAGTCCTGCGTGCCGAAGCGGCACCACTCGCTGCCCACGCAGGTCTTCACGGTGCGCAGCGACTTGGCGTAGGCGAAGCCGCTGGGCATGCCGATGTCCTTCCACACGCCCTCCAGGTCTTCCTTCTTCACGCCCAGCAGGTCGATGCGCTGTCCGCCCGTGACCTTGACGGTCGGAATCTTGTACTTGTCGGCCGCGTCGGCGATGCGGCGCAGTTCGTCGGGCGTGGTGTGGCCGCCCCACATGCGCGGAATGACCGAGTAGCTGCCGTCCTTCTGGATGTTGGCGTGGCTGCGCTCGTTGACGAAGCGGCTCTGCGGATCGTCCTTCGCCTCCTTCGGCCAGGTGCTGATCAGGTAGTAGTTGACCGCTGGGCGGCAGGTGGCGCAGCCGTTGGGCGTGCGCCAGCCGAGGTTGCGGTACACCTCGTCGTGCGTGAGGTAGTGTTCCTTGCGAACGGCGTCGCGCACGTCCTGGTGGCTCGCATCGGTGCAGCCGCACACGGCCTTTTTCTTCGGCGTGGCCGAGTAGTCGCCGCCGGCCGTGAACATCAGGATCTGCTCGACCAGCCCGGTGCAGGAGCCGCAGCTCGCACTGGCCTTGGTGTGCTTCTTCACCTCGTCGAGCGTGAACAGGCCCTTGTCCTTGATGGCCTTGCAGATCGTGCCCTTGTTCACGCCGTTGCACCCGCACACTTCGGCGTCGTCGGGCATGCTCGCGGCTTTGCTGTGGCCTTCATGGCCGGTGTCGCCGATGTTCGATTCCCCGAACATCAGCTTGTCGCGGATGTCGTGCACGCTGCGCCCGTCGCGCAGCAGCTTGAAGTACCAGCTGCCGTCCACCGTGTCGCCGTACAGGCAGGCGCCCACGAGCTTGTCGTCCTTGATCACCAGCTTCTTGTACACGCCGCCGAAGGGGTCGCTCATGACGATTTCCTCGGTGCCTTCGCCGCCCTGGAAGTCGCCCGCGCTGAACAGGTCGATGCCCGTGACCTTGAGCTTGGTGGAGGTGAGCGAGCCCATGTAGCGGCCGATGCCGAACATCGCAAGGTGGTTGGCCGCCACCTTGGCCTGTTCGAACAGCGGTGCCACCAGCCCATAGGCAATGCCGCGGTGCGCCGCGCATTCGCCCACCGAGTAGATGCGCGCGTCGGTCACCGTCTGCATGGTGTCCGTCACCACGATGCCGCGGTTGACGTGCAGGCGCATGCTCTCGGCCAGTGCGGTGTTGGGGCGGATGCCCACGGCCATGACCACCAGGTCGGTCGGCACTTCGAGGCCGTCCTTGAAGCGGATGGATTTGACCCGGCCGGCCTTGCCGTCGTCGGCGTCACCGACCAGCTCCTGCGTCTGCGCGCCGATCAGGAACTTCATGCCGCGGTCTTCCAGCGACTTCTGCAGCAGCTTGCCCGCCACCTCGTCGAGCTGGCGCTCCATGAGCCAGGGCATGACGTGAACCACCGTGACCTGCATGCCGCGCTTCATGAGTCCGTTGGCGGCTTCGAGCCCGAGCAGCCCGCCGCCGATGACGACCGCGTGCTTGTGCGTCTTCGCGGTCTCGATCATGAGGTTGGTGTCGGCGATGTCCCGGTAGGCAATGACGCCTTCGAGCCTGGCGCCCGGCACGGGCAGCATGAAGGGGTTGGAGCCGGTGCACAGCAGCAGGCGGTCGTAGGCGGCCTCGGTGCCGTCCTCGGCGCGCACGACGCGCTTCACGCGGTCGACGCTCGCCACCTTCTTGCCGGCGTGCAGCGTGATGCCGTTCTCTTCGTACCAGGCCCAGGGGTTGAGGATGATCTCGTCCACCGTCTGTTCGCCGGCCAGCACGGGCGACAGCAGGATGCGGTTGTAGTTGGGGTGCGGCTCCGCGCCGAACACCGTGATGTCGTACAGGTCGGGCTCTACCTTGAGCAGTTCCTCGATGGTGCGCACGCCGGCCATGCCGTTGCCGACCAGCACGAGCTTCTGTTTTTTCACACGCATGTCCATGGTGTTGTGCTCCTGCGAAAGGTGCCTCAGGCGGCCGTTTTTTCCACATGCGCCTGGCGCGTGTAGAGGAAATCGATGACGGCCTTGCGGGCATGCACATAGGCCGGGTCTTCGGCCAGCGCCACGCGGTTGCGCGGGCGCGCAATGTTCACCGCCAGCACGTCGCCGATGGTGGCGGCCGGGCCGTTGGTGAGCATCACGATGCGGTCGCTCAGCAGCACGGCCTCGTCGACGTCGTGCGTCACCATGACCACCGTGCTGTGCGTCTTCTGCACGATGGCGAGCAGCTCGTCCTGCAGCTTGGCGCGGGTGAGCGCGTCGAGCGCGCCGAAGGGCTCGTCCATCAACAGCACCTTGGGCTCCATCGACAGTGCGCGCGCAATGCCCACGCGCTGCTTCATGCCGCCGGAAATCTCGCCGGGCCGCTTCTGCGCGGCGGGCGTGAGGCCCACCAGCGCCAGCGCCGCATCGGTGCGTTCGCGCAGCTGCGCCTTGCCTTCGGTGGCCGCGAACACGCGTTCGACGGCGAGGTACACGTTCTCGAAGCAGGTGAGCCAGGGCAGCAGCGAATGGTTCTGGAACACCACCGCGCGCTCGGGGCCGGGGCCCTTGATTTCCCTGTTGGCGCACAGCAGCACGCCCTGGGTGGGCGTGGTGAGCCCGGCAATCAGGTTCAGCAGCGTCGACTTGCCGCAGCCCGAGTGGCCGATGAGCGTGATGAACTCGCCCTTGGCCACGTTCAGGTTCACGTCGCGCAGCGCGACGAAGCGGCCCTTGGGCGTCTTGAACGCCTGCTCGACGTCGTGGATCTCGATGTACTTGCTGTCGTCGTTCATTGGAAACCTCCGCGCAGCAGCGCTGCGGTATTCGCCTTCGGAGCGGCCGTGCGGTTCATGACTTCACCTCTTCGAACGTGAATGCGGTGGCCAGCTTGATGAGCGCGAACTCCAGCACCAGGCCGACGATGCCGATCACGAAGATCGCGATGATGATGTTGGCGACGTTGAGGTTGTTCCACTCGTCCCACACCCAGAAGCCGATGCCCACGCCGCCCGTGAGCATCTCGGCCGCCACGATCACCAGCCAGGCGGTGCCCACGGCCAGCCGCACGCCGGTCAGCATGTAGGGCAGCACGGCGGGGAACAGGATCTTGGTGAGGATCTTCCATTCGCTCAGGTTCAGCACCTTGGCCACGTTCATGTAGTCGGAAGGCACGCGCTGCACGCCCACGGCGGTGTTGATGACCATCGGCCAGATCGAGCAGATGAAGATGGTCCAGATGGCCGCCGGGTTGGCGCCCTTGAACACCAGCAGGCCGATGGGCAGCCAGGCCAGCGGGGACACCGGGCGCAGCAGGCTGATGAGCGGGTTGAACATGCGCGCGAGGAACTCGAAGCGGCCGATGGCGAAGCCCGCCGGAATGCCCACCAGCGCCGCCAGGCCGAAGCCCAGCGCCACGCGCTGCAGCGACGAGAGCACGTTCCAGCCCACGCCTTGGTCGTTGGGGCCCTTGCTGTAGAACGGGTCGCTGAACACGGTCACGGCCTGGTGCCACACCGCCAGCGGCGTGGGAAAGCCGGTGGTGCTGTTCACGGCAATGAGTTCCCACACCAGCAGCAGCAGGCCGAAGCCCGCGAGCGGCGGCAGCACGTGCATCCAGAAGGCGCGCAGGTCCAGGGGCGTGCGTTGCCTTGGCTCTCCCTGCACCGCGGGGGCGGCCGCAGGTTGAGGAGCCTCCGCCGCACGCGCTGGCGCGGGCGGCAGGGGGAGAGACGCATCGAGGGGCGAATGAAAGACGGCGCTGACCATGTTGTTCTCCCTATGCATGAAGCTTGAAAGACTCGGCGTACTTCTTCGGATCCTTGCCGTCCCACACCGTGCCGTCGAACAGCTTGCTGGTGCGCATCGCGTCCTTGGGCACCGGCGTCTGCGTGGCGGCGGCGGCCTGCTTGTAGATGTCGATGCGGTTGATCTCGGTGGCCACCTTCAGGTAGTCGGGGTGTTCCTTCAGCAGGCCCCAGCGCTTGTGCTGCGTGAGGAACCACATGCCGTCCGACAGGTAGGGGAAGTTCACGGCGCCGTCGTTGTAGAACTTCATGTGGTTGGGGTCGTCCCAGCTCTTGCCCAGGCCGTTGGTGTAGCGGCCCAGGATGCGCTGGTTGATGGCGTCCACGCTGGTGTTGACGTAGCTCTTGTCGGCGATGGTCTCGGCCATCTTGTTCTTGTTCTGCAGGCCGGCGTCGATCCACTTGCCGGCCTCCAGGATGGCCGCGGTCACGGCGCGCGCGGTGTTGGGGTACTTCTTGACGAAGTCGCCGGTGGTGCCCAGCACCTTCTCGGGATGGTCCTTCCAGATGTCCTGCGTGGTGATGGCCGTGATGCCGATGCCGTCCATGATCGCGCGCTGGCCCCAGGGCTCGCCCACGCAGTAGCCGTCCATGTTGCCGATGCGCATGTTGGCCACCATCTGCGGCGGCGGCACGGTGATGTTCTTCACGTCCTTGAACGGATCGATGCCGGCCGAGGCGAGCCAGTAGTACAGCCACATGGCGTGGGTGCCGGTGGGAAAGGTCTGGGCGAAGGTGTATTCGCGCTTCTCGGTGGCGATGAGCTTGGCGAGCGATGCGGCATCGACGGCGCCCTTGTCGGCCAGCTTCTTCGACAGCGTGATGGCCTGGCCGTTGTTGTTCAGGGTCATGAGCACGGCCATGTCCTTCTTCGGGCCGCCGGCGCCCACGTGCACGCCGTAGACGAGGCCGTAGAGCACATGGGCGAAGTCGAGCTCGCCGTTGACCAGCTTGTCGCGCACGCCGGCCCAACTGGCTTCCTTGCTGGGGACGATCTTCACGCCGTACTTCTTGTCGATGCCCAGCACCGAGGCCATGACCACGCTGGCGCAGTCGGTCAGCGGAATGAAGCCGATCTTCACTTCTTCCTTCTCTGGCTTGTCCGAGCCCGCGGCCCAGACGGCCGAGCGCAGGGCGGGGTCGATGCCCACGGCGCCGATGGCGGCGGCTTGCAATACGCGGCGTCGGCTGAGGCGGGTTTTGAGCAGATCGGTCATGGGGCGGGGCTCCGGTGGAAGACGAACAAACAGGAAAGACGAAACAAAAACGGAAACGAAAAAAGGCGTCCGCACCGCGCAGGGGCTGCTCGAGAACGAGCCCTTGCGGGATGGGGACGCCTTTGTCCGGTCAGGTGGGAAGCACCCGCCATTGGGTGCCGCCTGCCTGAAGACCCATTGGGGGGTCTGTAGGCATGCGTACATGCAAACGCTGTGCCAGCTGGTCAGGTCACCTGTTTGCTATCAATAAAGGAGCGTGGTGCGGCCTTCAGACGCGGGCAAGCGCTATATTTGCCTATGAAACCGGCGCGGGCACGTTTGTTGTGCGCTGCACCAAGTTGAAACCTTTGCGTTTCAGCGTGGTGGCGCGCGGTCGACCACGGGCAGGTAGTCGGCCATGGCCAGCATCGACTCGGCCACGTCCACCAGCCGCCGGTTCTGGTTCATGGCGGTCTGGCGCAGCATCTTGTGCGCGTCTTCTTCGCTGAGGCGGCGGTGCGCCATCAGCAGGCCCTTGGCACGCTCGACGACCTTGCGTTCGTTGAGCGAGGCGCGCACGGTCTCGAGCTCGTCGCTCATGGCCTGCAGGCGTAGCGACTGCTCGCGGACCATGTCGACCACCGAACGCTCCAGGTGCCGGCCGAACTGCGCGGGCGCGGCGGCCTGGGCGTCGGCGTCGTCGAAGAACAGCGCGCCGGCCTGCGGGGCCAGCGTGTCGAGCACTTGCTGGTATTCCTGCAGCTCGTGGCGCGCCTGCGCGGTCTTGTGCTCGCACAGCGCGCGCAGGTCGGCGGCCAGGCGGTCTTCCACCGTCTTCATGGCGTCGATGCGGCGGGTGCAGCAGTCGAACCAGGCCTGGCTCAGCGGGGCGTCGGCCTGGGCGGGGGAGGCGCCGCGCCGCCGCATGCGCTCCAGCTCGGCCAGCATGGCGTCGGGCTGGCTGTCGCGCCACAGCGCGAGCACGGTGTCGCCCGAAAAGTCGGTGAAGACCTGGAAGCAACGCTCCTGCGACTCGATCAGGTGCAGCCATTGCAGGCGCTGCGCCTCGTCGCTTCGGCCCAGCGCGAGCGCGGCGGCCCCGAAAGCGCGCTCCTGGCCGGCGAACTCCTTGCCCTGCATGAAGTTGAACATCGCGACAAGCAGGCGCGAGATCTCGGGGTCGGCGGCACCGTCGGCCGCTTCGAACACCACCGACAACAGGCCGGCGATCAGCTTGGCGAAGGCCGCGACCGCCTGTGCCGGCTTGAGTTCCAGTGCGTCGATGCGGCGGCGCAAGGCGGGCAGTGCGTCCAGCCCCGGCAGCACGAAGGCGATGCGGCTGAACAGTCGCGCGCCGTTGCCCGCGCCCACGCCGCGGTGGTCGTCGGTTGCCAACTGGTCGAAACCGGCGCGCACCTCCTGCTCGAGCGCCAGGCATTCGGCGATCTGCGGGCCGCGCTGTTCCGCGAAGCGGGCGCCGCGCGTGGCGAGGAAGATGTTCGACATGCCGCGCTCGCGCTGCAGCGCGTGCACCAGGCGGCCGATCACGCTCACCAGCTCGCTGGTGCGGGCGAGCTGGTCCAGTTCGTCGATTTCGCAGCGGCGTGCGGCGATGAGGAAGCTCAGTCCGGATTTCATGGTGGGGCGCGGGGAATGCGCAGGGTCGTTTCAAGTATCGCAACATCCGTGCCTCTGGCGCGCGCTTGTCCCTTCGCGGGACGGGCGCGGCAGGCGCCACCTACACTCGGCGGCATGCTCTTGTTGGGAATCGAATCATCCTGCGATGAAACCGGCGTGGCGCTGGTCGAGTCGCACGGCGACGCGCTGCCGGTGCTGCTTTCGCACGCGCTGCACAGCCAGATCGCCATGCACCAGGCCTACGGCGGCGTGGTGCCCGAACTGGCCAGCCGCGACCACATCCGCCGCGTGTTGCCGCTGACCGAAGCCGTCATGGCCGAGGCAGGCCGTTCGCTCGCCGACATCGACGTGGTCGCGTACACGCGCGGCCCGGGCCTGGCGGGCGCGCTGCTCGTGGGTGCCGGCGTGGCGTGCGCGCTGGGCGTGGCGCTGGGCAAGCCGGTGCTGGGCGTGCATCACCTCGAAGGGCACCTGCTGTCGCCGTTCCTGAGCGCCGATCCGCCGGAGTTTCCGTTCGTCGCGCTGCTGGTGTCGGGCGGCCACACGCAGCTGATGCGGGTGGACGGCGTGGGCCGCTACGCATTGCTAGGCGAGACCATCGACGATGCGGCCGGCGAGGCCTTCGACAAGAGCGCCAAGCTCATGGGACTGCCGTACCCCGGCGGCCCGTGGCTCGCGAAGCTGGCCGAGGGCGGCAATGCCACGGCGTTCAAGCTGCCGCGCCCGCTGCTGCACAGCGGCGATCTCGACTTCTCGTTCGCCGGCCTGAAGACCGCCGTGCTCACGCAGGCCAAGAAGCTCGGCGACACGCTGGAGGCGAACAAGGCCGACCTGGCGGCATCCACGCAGGCGGCCATCGTCGAGGTGCTGCTGAAGAAGTCGCTCGCCGCGCTCGACCAGACCGGGCTGAAACGCCTGGTGGTGGCGGGTGGGGTGGGGGCCAACGCGAATCTGCGCGAGCAGCTGAATGCCGCCTGCGCCAAGCGCCGGGTGCGCGTGCACTACCCCGAGCTGCACCTGTGCACCGACAACGGCGCCATGATCGCCATGGCTGCCGCGATGCGCCTGCAATCCGGCCTGTCGCAGGCCAGCGAGCGCTACGCGTTCGACGTCAAGCCGCGATGGCCCATGGCGCCGCTGTCGCCCGAGGCAACGCTACCGGAGACTGCGTAACCGGTTGCCGCGCGCGGCCGATCGACGGCAGCGGCAGCACGTCGAGCATGTTGCGCCAGAGCTGGCGCCATTGCGGCCAGTCGTGGCCGCCTTCGGTGGTGAATACCTGTCCCGACGGCAGGGCGTCGGCCAGCAGCCTGTGGTTGTTGACGAAGCGGTCTTCAAGACCGAACCCCAGGTAGAGCGGAGGCAGGTCCTTCGAGGTCTGGTCCTGCAGGTACTGCTGGAAGAAGGGCCACAGCTTGCGGTCGGGTTCCTCGTCGGGCTGCGGGCCGGTCGGGGCCTGCCATGTGCGCAGGCCGCCGGCTTTCTTGATCTCCGCGCCGAGCACGCGCCGCCCGAGGTAGGGCGCCAGGGCCACAATGCCGTCCACCGAGCCCGGGCGCGCCAGTTCGTGGATCAAGGCGCCGAAGCCGCCGATGGAAATGCCCACGAGCCAGATCGACTTGTAGCCCTTGGCGCGCTGGGGCTCGATGACATCGGCGTGCAGGCGGTCGCTCAGGGTCTGCTCGTAGTAGTAGGAGACGTCCGCATCGACCAGCAACGCATCGGCTGCCAGATGGCGTTCGCGCACTGCGGCGATGAATCCCTCTCGCTCGAACTCGTCGGGCTTGAGGTACGCACCCGGCAGGAAGATCAGGAGCGTGTCTGACTGTTCGTCGGGACTGGCGGGTTGGAGATGTGTTTGCATGGTGCCGTGAGGGGGCACCCGACCCGCACCGTCATGGAACTCGATGCGTTTACGAGACGCCCACGAAGAAGAAAGTACTAAGAAAACGTCACATGATGTGACGTTATGCGGCCCTATTGTGGATAGGGAGCATGTTCAAAGTCAAAGTGAACCTTTGGTGACACTTTCTTCTTGTGGGCTTGAGCCGAACTAGTTGATTTGCAACTGCGCGGCCTGGCTCACCGGAACGCGCTTGCCGAGCTTGAGCGTGAGCACGCCGTTCTCGAGCTTGGCGTCGCTCGCGGTCACGTCGATGTCCAGCGGCAGCTCGTAGGCGGCCTTGAACTGGCGCTTGGCTTCGGCCTTGCTGTCGATGCGCACCACGGGGCCTTCGATGTTGATGACGAGGTCTTCGCGAGCGAGGCCCGGCACGTCGAGCGACAGGGTCCAGCTGGTGTCGTCCTGTTCCACGAGCGGCGAACGGCCGGTGCCGGCGAAGGCTTCGCTGGCGAAGCGTTCGAAGGCGCGGTCATAGGCACGGGGAGCGAAGCGGGCGGTGCGGATGGTGGGTGCGAAAAACATGATGAAGAACTCCTGAGTCAACACAATGGGGACAAGGAATGTGTGTCCCTTACACTGCGCGGCCGTTCAATCGTGAGTGCCGCTTGACACCTCATCTAGGCGCAGCCGCACGCGTTTCAAGACAATGAATCCCCCCTTTATTTGGCGCCGCGAGGCCTTGAAATTCGCGGCGCTGGCGCTATGCGCGAGGCCCTTCGCCGCGCTGGCGCAAGCAGCGCCGTCGTCGCCTCCCGCACCCATCCGCCTGGCCCTGATCGAAAGCATGAGCGGCCCGTTCGCCAACACCGGCGAGGCGGTGTTTCGCAACCTGCTGTGGGCGGTGGAGCGGGTGAACGCACGCGGCGGCGTCAAGCTGCCCGGCGGTGCGCGGCCCTTGCAACTCGACCGCTACGACAGCAAGGGTCAGAACGAGGAAGCGCTTTCCGCGCTGCGCGCCGCGATGGACGACGGCGCGCGCATCGTGCTGCAGGGCAACTCGTCGGCCACTGCGTCGGCGCTGGTCGATGCCATCGACAAGAACAACGAGCGCGATCCGTCGCGGGGCGTGATCTTTCTCAACTACGCGGCGGTCGATCCGGTGCTCACCAACGAGCGCTGCAGCTTCTGGCACTTCCGCTTCGATGCGCATGCCGACATGCGCGTGGCCGCGCTGATGGCCGCGGTGAAGGACGACGCCGCGCTCAAGCGCGTGTACCTGATCGGGCAGGACTACAGCTTCGGGCAGGCGGTGCTGCGCGAGGCGCGCAGGCAACTCGGGGTGCAGCGTCCCGACGTGGAGATCGTTGGCGACGAACTGCATCCCATGGGCAAGGTGAAGGACTTCGCGCCCTATGCCACCAAGATCATCGCCAGCGGCGCGCAGGCCGTGGTCACGGGCAACTGGGGCAACGACCTCACGCTGCTGGTGAAGGCCGCGCGCGAGGCGGGTTTCAACGGCACCTTCTATACCTTCTACGGCAATGCGCTGGGTGCTCCGGCCGCCATCGGCGACGCGGGCATCGGCCGCGTGATCGCGGTGGCCGACTGGCTGCCGAACGTGCAGACCCCGCAGTCGGAAGCCTTCTATCGCGCCTTTCGCGCACGTTTTCCGAAGCCGGCCGACGACTATGTGCACATGCGGCTGCAGTTGATGGTCGAGGCGCTCGCGCAGGCCGTCGAACGCGCGGGCAGTGTCGATGCGGTGCCGCTCGCGCGCGCACTGGAACAGGCCGACGTGAGCCTCTACGGCCAGCGCGGCCGCATGCGCGCCACCGATCACCAGTTCCAGCAGCAGCTCGTGGTGGGCGTGATGGACCGGCAGGGCAGGCCGGGCGTGCAGTTCGATGTCGAGGGCTCCGGGTACGGCTTTCGCGTGGTGAAGACCATCGCGCCCGAGCGCGCCGAACTGCCGACGTCGTGCAAGATGAAGAGACCTTCGTAACCCAACCCCCGAACACCAGGAACACAGGACATGCGTGAAGCCATCCACAACCTCGAAGCATCGAAGATCCGCGAAGTCGCCAACGCCGGCATGGGGCGCGACGACGTGCTGGCCTTCTGGTTCGGTGAAAGCGACGAAGTCACGCCCGAGGTGATCCGCCAGGCGGCCATCGAGTCGCTGCAGCGCGGCGAGACTTTCTATTCGCACAACCTCGGCCTGCCCGAGTTGCGCCAGGCCATCGCGCGCTACACCAGCGCGCTGCACCCGGCGGTCGACGCCTCGCGCATTGCCGTGACCTCGGGCGGCGTGAGCGCGCTGATGCTCGCGGTGCAGGCGCTGGTCGATGCGGGCGACGAGGTGGTCGCCGTCACGCCGGTGTGGCCCAACCTCACGGCGCAGCCCGCGATCATGGGCGCGCAGGTCCGCACGCTGCCGCTGGTGCCGGTGAACGGGCAGTGGACGCTCGACCTGCCGGCGCTGCGCGCAGCGGTCACGCCGAAGACGAAGCTGCTGATCGTCAACGCGCCCAACAACCCCACCGGCTGGACCATGACGCGCGACGAGCAGCAAGCCGTGCTCGACCACTGCCGCCAGACCGGCACCTGGATCCTGGCCGACGAGGTGTACGAGCGGCTGTACTACGAGCCGACGGCCAATGGCTGCGCGCCGAGCTTCCTCGACATCTCGAAAGCGGACGATCGCCTCGTCGTGACGCACAGCTTCTCGAAGAGCTTCCTGATGACCGGCTGGCGCCTGGGCTGGCTGGTGCTGCCGCCGTCGATGGTGGACGGCATCGGCAAGCTGATCGAGTTCAACACCTCGTGCGCCAGTGTGTTCACGCAGCGCGCCGCCCTCACCGCCATCGAGCACACGGGCGAGATCACGCCGCGCGTGGTGGCGCACCTGAAGCTGTGCCGCGACACGCTGGTGCCGCTGCTGGCGGCCGTGCCGGGTGTGCAAGTGGCGTCGGCCAAGGGCGGCATGTACGCCTTCTTCCGGCTCGAAGGCTTCGGCGACTCGCTCGAGGTGGCCAAGCGGCTGGTGGCCGAAGCCGGCCTGGGGCTCGCGCCGGGCAACGCCTTTGCGCCCGAGGCACAGGGCTGGCTGCGCTGGTGCTTCGCGTCGAAGGACCCGCAGCGGCTGGTGGCGGGGGTGGAGCGCCTGCGCAACTGGCTGGCACAGCAGCCGCAGCGCCAGGGCTGAGCCCGCGAATGGCCTGCGGCCCGGGGGCAATCGGGCCCGGGCTATAATCCCGAGGCTTTGCATGCCGCAAGGCGCACGGTGAGGGCAGTTCCAGCGCTCACCGCAAGTCAAACATCCCGGAACAAGGAAATCATCATGATCGCAGCCTCCATCAAGGCCGAAGTCGTCAAAGACAACGCCCGCGCCGCCAACGACACGGGCAGCCCAGAAGTGCAAGTCGCACTGCTGACCGCCCGCATCAACGAGCTCACCCCCCACTTCAAGACCCACGCCAAGGACCACCACGGCCGTCGCGGTCTGCTGCGCATGGTGAGCCGCCGCCGCAAGCTCCTCGACTACCTCAAGTCGAAGAACGCTGAACGTTACACCGCGCTGATCGCCAAGCTGGGTCTGCGCAAGTAAACCGAATCGCATGAAAAAACGCCTGGGTTAGTCCGCTAGCTCAGGCGTTTTTTACTTCGCGATCCACTTTTCGGAGCGCCCAAACAGAGCGAAGCTGTGTCATTCCAATGAAGTTCGATCGATCTTCACTGGAATGGCATCGTGTTCTGAGAAGCCTCCGGCCCTTGCAGATCCTGTACGGTCTGCTATCAAAACAGGAGCAAACATGAGCCTCTTCAACAAAGTCACCAAGTCGTTCCAATGGGGCGACAAGACCGTCGTCATGGAAACGGGCGAAGTCGCCCGTCAGGCCAATGGCGCCGTGCTCGTCGACATCGACGGCACCGTGATCCTGGCGACCGTGGTCGCCTCCAAGTCGGCCAAGCCGGGTCAGGATTTCTTCCCGCTCACCGTCGACTACATCGAGAAGACCTACGCCGCGGGCAAGATTCCCGGCAGCTTCTTCAAGCGCGAAGCCAAGCCCAGCGAACACGAAACGCTGACCAGCCGCCTGATCGACCGTCCGATCCGCCCGCTGTTCCCCGAAGGCTTCCTGAACGAAGTGCACGTGGTCATCCACACCGTGTCGCTCAACCCCGAAGTCGACGCCGACATCGCCGCCATGATCGGCGTGAGCGCTGCGCTGTCGATTTCCGGCATTCCGTTCAGCGGCCCGATCGGTGCGGCCCGCGTGGGCTACATCAACGGCCAGTACGTGCTGAATCCGGGTCAAACGGCCCGCAAGGATTCGCAGATGGACCTCGTCGTCGCCGGCACGCAAGCCGCCGTGCTGATGGTCGAGTCCGAAGCCCAGCAACTCAGCGAAGAAATCATGCTGGGCGGCGTGGTGTTCGGCCACGAACAGGCAGGCATCGCCATCAACGCGATCCATGACCTCGTGCGCGACGCCGGCAAGCCGGTGTGGGACTGGCAGGCGCCTGCCGAAGACGAAGCCTTCGTCGCCAAGGTCAAGGGCCTGGCCGAAGAAAAGCTGCGCGCCGTGTACCAGATCCGCAGCAAGCAAGCTCGCACCCAAGCCCTGCGCGAAGCCAACGCCAGCGTCATGAGCGCGCTGAAGGAAAGCGGCGAGCCCTTCGATTCGGGCAAGGTCAACGACCTGCTGTTCTCCATCGAATCGAAGATCGTGCGCAGCCAGATCCTGTCGGGCGAGCCCCGCATCGACGGTCGCGACACGCGCACCGTGCGCCCCATCGAGATCCGCAACTCCGTGCTGCCCCGTACCCACGGTTCGGCCCTGTTCACGCGCGGTGAAACGCAAGCGCTGGTCATCACCACCCTGGGCACCGAGCGCGACGCACAGCGCATCGACGCGCTGGCCGGCGAGTACGAAGACCGCTTCCTGTTCCACTACAACATGCCTCCCTTCGCCACCGGCGAAGTGGGCCGCATGGGCTCGACCAAGCGCCGCGAAATCGGCCACGGCCGCCTGGCCAAGCGCGCGCTCGTCGCCGTGCTGCCGACCAAGGAAGAGTTCCCGTACACCGTGCGCGTGGTCTCGGAAATCACCGAGTCGAACGGCTCCTCGTCGATGGCTTCGGTCTGCGGCGGCTGCCTGTCGATGATGGACGCAGGCGTGCCCATGAAGGCGCACGTGGCGGGCATCGCCATGGGCCTGATCAAGGAAGACAACCGCTTTGCCGTGCTGACCGACATCCTGGGCGATGAAGATCACCTGGGCGACATGGACTTCAAGGTTGCCGGCACCACCAACGGCATCACCGCGCTGCAGATGGACATCAAGATCCAGGGCATCACCAAGGAAATCATGCAGGTCGCGTTGGCGCAAGCCAAGGAAGCGCGCATGCACATCCTGGGCAAGATGCAGGAAGCCATGGGCGAGGCCAAGGCCGAAGTCTCCAGCTTCGCACCGCGCCTGACCACGATGCGCATCAACCCCGAGAAGATCCGCGACGTGATCGGCAAGGGCGGCGCGGTCATCCGCGGTCTGCAGGAAGAGACCGGCACGACGATCAACATTTCCGACGAAGATCCGGGCCTCATCACCATTGCGTCGACCGATCCCGAAAAGGCCGAGCTGGCCAGGAAGCGCATCGAGCAGATCACGGCCGAAGTCGAAATCGGCAAGGTCTACGAAGGCCCGGTCACCAAGATCCTGGACTTCGGCGCCCTCATCAACCTGCTGCCCGGCAAGGACGGCCTGTTGCACATCAGCCAGATCGCGCACGAACGCGTCGAGAAGGTGACCGACTATCTGAGCGAAGGCCAGATCGTCAAGGTCAAGGTTCTCGAAACGGACGAAAAGGGCCGCGTCAAGCTGTCCATGAAGGCGCTGACCGAGCGTCCGGCCGGCATGGAATACAGCGAGCGCCCGCCGCGCGAAGACCGTGGCGATCGCGGCGACCGTGGCGGTGAGCGCCGTGAGCGTTCGGACCGTGGCGATCGCGGCGGCGACCGTGGTGGTGATCGTGGCGAGCGCGCACCGCGCTTCAACGACCAGCAACAGCAGCCGCGCAACGAGCAGCCGCAGGCCCCGGCCGGCGAGCAGCAACAGGCCCCGCGCGAGCCTCAGGAGTAAGAAGGGCGCAGCGGCGGCGCCACGCCGCCGCTGCTATCTTTTGAACAGCAAGCTTCGCCCCATCTGCGGGCGTTGGAGGCCGAAAGACCATGAGAGCCATTGAAATCACTTCGTACGGCGCCCCTGAGGTGCTGCGCGTCGCGGAGCGTCCCGACCCGGTGGCCGGCGCGGGCGAGCTGCTGATCCGCGTTGCGGCAAGTGGCGTCAATCGTCCGGACGTGCTGCAGCGCATGGGGCACTACCCCGTGCCGCCCGGTGCGTCGGACCTGCCGGGCCTTGAGGTGGCCGGCGAGATCGTGTCGGGCGACGCTGCGGCGCTGGCCGAGGCGGGCTTCAGGATCGGCGATCACGTCTGCGCGCTCGTCGCGGGCGGCGGCTATGCCGAGCTGTGCGTGGCGCCTGTGGCGCAATGCCTGCCGGTGCCCAAGGGCTGGAGCGATGCCGATGCGGCGTCGCTGCCCGAGACCTTCTTCACCGTCTGGAGCAATGTGTTCGAACGCGGCCGCTTGCAAAAGGGCGAGACGCTGCTGATCCAGGGCGGCTCCAGCGGCATCGGCGTCACGGCAATCCAGGTGGCCAAGGCGCTCGGTGCCACCGTCATCGTCACGGCCGGCAGCGACGACAAGTGCGAAGCCTGCAAGAAGCTGGGCGCCGACCATGCCATCAACTACCGCACCAGCGACTTCGTCGAAGAGGCGAAGAAGCTCACGGGCGGCAAGGGTGTGGACGTGGTGCTCGACATGGTCGCCGGCGACTACGTGGCGCGCGAGATCGAGTGCCTGGCCGAAGACGGCCGGCTCGTGATCATCGCGGTGCAGGGCGGCGTGAAGAGCGAGATCAATGCCGGCCTCGTGCTGCGCAGGCGTCTCACGATCACCGGCTCGACGCTGCGTCCGCGGCCCGTGGCGTTCAAGGGTGCCATTGCCAAGGCGCTGCGCGAGAAGGTGTGGCCGCTGCTCGAAAGCGGTGCGATCAAACCCGTGATCCACAGCACCTTTGCGGCAGTGGGTGAACCGAGCGGCGCTGCCCAGGCTCACACGCTGATGGAATCGAACCAGCACATCGGCAAGATCGTGCTGACATGGTGAAGAACAAAACGCGATGACAACCAAGAAGAAGCTGATCGCCGGCAACTGGAAGATGAATGGCGGCCTGGCCGCCAACGAGGCGCTGGTGAAGGCCTTGCAGCAAGGCCTGGCCCAAATCCCTGCGGCCTGCGATGTCGCGCTGTGCGCGCCCGCGCCGTACTTCGCGCAACTGCAGTCGCTGCTGGCGGGTTCGCCGGCGCTGGCGCTGGGTGCGCAGGACATCTCGGCGCATCCGCAAGGTGCGTTCACGGGCGAGCAGTCGGCTGCGATGCTGAAGGATTTCGGCGTGCGCTATGCGATCGTCGGTCATTCCGAGCGTCGTCAGTACCATGGCGAAACCGACGACGCGGTGGCGGCCAAGGCTGCCGCTGCGCTGGCGAGCGGCATCACGCCGATCGTCTGCGTGGGTGAAACGCTGGCGCAGCGCGAAGCAGGGCAGACCGAAGAGGTCGTCAAGCGCCAGCTGGCCGCGGTGATCCATGTGAACGGCCATTGCATCAGCGAGATCGTCGTCGCGTACGAGCCCGTCTGGGCCATCGGCACGGGCAAGACGGCCTCGCCGGCGCAGGCGCAGGCGGTGCATGCAGTGCTGCGTGCGCAGTTGCATCACGCAGCCAGCGAGCATGCGGCGGGCATCCAGATTCTTTATGGCGGCAGCATGAACGCGGCCAACGCCGCGGAGTTGCTGGCGCAGGCCGACATCGACGGCGGCCTCATCGGCGGCGCGTCGCTCAAGGCCCCCGACTTTCTGCAGATCATTTCCGCCGCTGCGCGCTGAAGCGCAACGGCTGTATCACTTAGGAGTAAGAACGAATGAACGTGGTCCTCAACCTTCTCGTCGGCGTGCAGATGCTGTCCGCCCTCGTGATGATCGGCCTGATCCTGATCCAGCACGGCAAGGGTGCCGACATGGGTGCTGCCTTCGGCAGCGGCAGTGCCGGCAGCCTCTTCGGTGCCAGCGGCAGTGCGAACTTCCTGTCGCGCACCACCGCAGTGCTTGCCGCTGTCTTCTTTGCATGCACGCTGTTGCTGGCCTACTTCAGCCACGCGCGGCCTGCGAGCGGCGGCAGTCTGCTCGAGCGCGCGGCCATCGGCGCACCTGCTGCGCCGGCCTCCGGTGCGGCGAACGAAATCCCTGGTGCAGGGGCTCCCAGCGCGCCTGCTTCGGCACCTGCTGCCCCGGTTTCGGGCGCGGGCCAGATCCCAGGCAAGTAATCAAGTCGTTTTCATGAGTCACCTGTGAGAAAAGGCTTCTTTTCAGGGTAAACTCTAAATCTGTTCGGAAAGCCAAATGCCTGTTTCAGGTACCTCATGCCATCCGAACAGTAAAAACCGCGGTCGTGGTGAAATTGGTAGACACGCTATCTTGAGGGGGTAGTGGCGAAAGCTGTGCGAGTTCGAGTCTCGCCGACCGCACCAAATCTCATCGGCAGAAAACCTCATCCAGGGGTTCTCCTTGCCGGTGGCAAGCGGTGAAAAACCTCGATGAATCTCGACTCCTACCTCCCCGTCCTTTTGTTCATTCTGGTCGGAGTCGGCGTAGGCGTCGCACCCCAGGTCATCGGATACATTCTCGGGCCCAACCGGCCTGACGCCGCGAAGAACGCTCCCTACGAGTGCGGCTTTGAAGCCTTCGAGGACGCGCGCATGAAGTTCGACGTGCGTTACTACCTCGTCGCGATTCTCTTCATCCTGTTCGATCTCGAAATTGCCTTTCTCTTTCCGTGGGCCATTGCGCTCAAGGAGATCGGTGCCGTCGGCTTCTGGGCCATGATGATCTTTCTCGCCATCCTCGTCGTGGGCTTCGCCTACGAGTGGAAAAAAGGCGCGCTCGACTGGGAATAAGGAAGCTACACCATGGCCATTGAAGGCGTTCTCAAAGAAGGCTTCGTCACCACGACCTACGACTCGGTCGTGAACTGGGCGAAGACCGGATCTCTCTGGCCGATGACATTCGGCCTCGCATGCTGTGCGGTGGAAATGATGCACGCGGGCGCAGCCCGTTACGACATCGACCGTTTCGGCATGTTGTTCCGTCCCAGCCCGCGCCAGTCCGATCTGATGATCGTGGCCGGCACGCTGTGCAACAAGATGGCGCCAGCGCTGCGCAAGGTCTACGACCAGATGCCCGAGCCGCGCTGGGTGCTGTCGATGGGTTCGTGCGCGAACGGCGGTGGCTACTACCACTACAGCTATTCGGTCGTGCGCGGCTGCGACCGCATCGTGCCCGTCGACGTCTACGTGCCGGGTTGTCCGCCCACCGCCGAAGCCTTGCTTTACGGCGTGATCCAGTTGCAGCAGAAGATTCGCCGCACCAACACCATTGCACGCGCCTGAGAGATTGCCGACGATGACTGATTTTGCAATTTCGCCGGAGGTGCTGCGCGCCACCATCGCCGAGACGCTTGGCGCCAAGGCCAGGAGCGTGACGCTCGCGCTGGGCGAGGTGACCGTGGTGGTGAGTGCGGCTGACTACCTCGAAGCCGCCACGCTGCTGCGCGATGCGCCCGGCTGCCGATTCGAGCAGCTGGTCGACCTCTGCGGCATGGACTATTCCGACTACCGTGAAGGCGAGTGGCAGGGCGAGCGCTTCTGCGTGGTTTCGCACCTGCTGTCCGTGAGCCTCAACCAGCGCGTGCGCCTGAAGGTGTTCGCGCCCAGCGAAGACCTTCCCATGGTCGATTCGCTGCAGCCGGTGTGGAGCGCGTGCACCTGGTTCGAGCGCGAAGCCTTCGACCTCTACGGCATCGTGTTCGACGGCCACGACGACCTGCGCCGCATCCTCACGGACTACGGTTTCATCGGCCACCCGTTCCGCAAGGACTTCCCGGTGTCGGGTCACGTCGAGATGCGTTACGACGAAGAACAAAAGCGCGTGGTCTACCAGCCGGTATCGATCGAGCCGCGCGAAATCACCCCGCGCGTGATCCGCGAAGACAACTACGGCGGCGGTTTGCACTGATATGGCCGAAATCAAGAATTACACACTCAACTTCGGTCCGCAGCATCCGGCGGCCCACGGCGTGTTGCGCCTGGTGCTGGAGCTGGACGGCGAAGTGATCCAGCGCGCCGATCCCCACATCGGCCTGTTGCACCGCGCGACCGAGAAACTTGCCGAGTCGCGCACCTTCATCCAGTCGCTGCCGTACATGGACCGTCTCGACTACGTGTCGATGATGTCCAACGAGCACGCGTACTGCCTTGCCATCGAGAAGATGATGGGCCTCGAGGTGCCGATCCGCGCGCAGTACATCCGTGTGATGTTCGCCGAGATCACCCGCCTGCTGAACCATCTGCTGTGGCTCGGCGCGCACGGTCTGGACTGCGGTGCGATGAACATGCTCATCTACTGCTTCCGCGAGCGTGAAGATCTGTTCGACATGTACGAGGCCGTGTCCGGCGCGCGCATGCATGCGGCGTACTTCCGTCCGGGCGGCGTCTACCGCGACCTGCCGGATGCCATGCCGCAGTACAAGGTCAGCAAGATCAAGAACGCGAAGGCGATCGAGCGTCTCAACGAAAACCGCCAGGGTTCGTTGCTCGACTTCATCGACGACTTCAGCAAGCGTTTCCCGAAGATGGTCGACGAGTACGAGACGCTGCTCACCGACAACCGCATCTGGAAGCAGCGCACCGTGGGCATTGGCGTGGTCACGCCGGAGCGCGCGCTGAACCTCGGCTTCACCGGCCCCATGCTGCGTGGTTCGGGCATCGAATGGGACCTGCGCAAGAAGCAGCCCTACGACGTCTACGACCAGATGCAGTTCGACGTGCCCGTCGGCAAGACCGGTGATTGCTACGACCGCTACCTGGTTCGCGTCGAAGAGATGCGCCAGGCCAACAAGATCATCCAGCAGTGCTCGGCATGGCTGCGCGTGAATCCCGGTCCGGTCATTACCGATAACCACAAGGTTGCCGCGCCTGCGCGCGAATCGATGAAGGCGAACATGGAGGAGCTGATCCACCATTTCAAGCTCTTCACCGAAGGCTTCCACGTGCCCGAAGGCGAGGCGTATGCCGCCGTCGAGCATCCGAAGGGCGAGTTCGGCATCTATCTGGTGAGCGACGGCGCCAACAAGCCGTACCGCCTGAAGATCCGCGCCCCTGGCTTCCCGCACCTCGCCGCCCTCGACGAAATGTCGCGCGGTCACATGATCGCCGACGCTGTCGCGGTGATCGGCACGATGGACATCGTGTTCGGCGAGATCGACAGGTGAGAAAGAGCGCATGACGACTTCCTCGACCCACCATGACACGGCGCCCTCGGCGCCTTCTTCCCCTCTGCAGCCTGCAATCCTCGAGCGGTTTGCGCGCGAGGTGGCCAAGTACCCCGAAGCAGGCAAGCAATCCGCCGTGATGGCCTGCCTTGCCATCGTCCAGCAGGACGAAGGCTATGTCAGCCTGCAGCGCGAGCGCGAAATTGCCGATTACCTCGGCATGGCGCCCATCGCCGTGCATGAAGTGACGACCTTCTACAACATGTACAACCAGCACCCGGTGGGCAAGTTCAAGCTCAACGTGTGCACCAACCTGCCTTGCCAGCTGCGCGACGGCGTCACCGCCCTCGTGCACCTCGAGAAGAAGCTCGGCATCAAGATGGGCGAGACCACGGCCGACGGCCTGTTCACGCTGCAGCAGAGCGAGTGCCTGGGCGCTTGCGCCGATTCGCCCGTCATGCTGGTCAACGATCGCACCATGTGCAGCTTCATGAGCAACGAGAAGCTCGACCAGCTCATCGAAGGCCTGCGCGGTGCCGCGCCCGCCACCAAAGGGGAGGCTTCCTGATGTCGCCCGAACAAGTACTCCAGCAGTTCCAGGCAACGGGCGTCCAGACCTGTTTCCATGACCGCCACATCGAACCGCAGATCTACGCGGGCCTCGACGGTACCAACTGGCGCCTGGCCGACTACGAAGCGCGCGGCGGCTACCAGGCGCTGCGCAAGATCCTGACCGAGGGCCTCACGCCCGACCAGGTGATCGCCGAAGTGAAGGCCTCGGGCCTGCGCGGACGCGGCGGCGCAGGTTTCCCGACCGGCCTGAAGTGGAGCTTCATGCCCCGCCAGTTCCCGGGCCAGAAGTACCTCGTCTGCAATTCCGACGAAGGCGAGCCGGGCACGTGCAAGGACCGCGACATCCTGCAGTTCAACCCGCACATCGTGATCGAAGGCATGGCCATCGCCGCGTATGCGATGGGCATCAGCGTGGGCTACAACTACATCCACGGCGAGATCTTCCAGAGCTACGACCGTTTCGAGGAAGCCCTCGAAGAAGCGCGCGCCGCCGGCTACCTCGGCGACAAGATCATGGGCAGCACGTACAACTTCCAGTTGCACGCCGCCCACGGCTTCGGCGCCTACATCTGCGGCGAGGAAACCGCGCTGCTCGAGTCGCTCGAAGGCAAGAAGGGCCAGCCGCGCTTCAAGCCGCCGTTCCCGGCCAGCTTCGGCCTGTACGGCAAGCCGACGACCATCAACAACACCGAGACCTTCGCGGCGGTGCCCTGGATCATCCGCAACGGCGGTCCGGCCTACCTCGAGTGCGGCAAGCCGAACAATGGCGGCACCAAGATCTACTCGGTGAGCGGCGACGTCGAGTTGCCCGGCAACTACGAAGTGCCCATGGGCACGCCGTTCTCCAAGCTGCTCGAGCTGTGCGGCGGCGTTCGCAAGGGCCGCACGCTGAAGGCCGTGATCCCCGGTGGATCGTCGTCGCCGGTGCTGCCGGCCGACCTCATGATGGCCTGCACCATGGACTACGACTCCATCGCCAAGGCCGGCTCCATGCTGGGCTCGGGCGCGGTGATCGTCATGGACGACAGCCGCTCGATGGTCGAGTCGCTCAAGCGCCTGTCGTACTTCTACATGCACGAGTCCTGCGGCCAGTGCACGCCGTGCCGCGAAGGCACGGGCTGGCTCTACCGCGTGGTGGACCGCATCCACAACGGGCAGGGCAGGGCGACCGACATGGACCTGCTCAATTCGGTGGCAGACAACATCCAGGGCCGCACGATCTGCGCGCTCGGCGACGCGGCGGCCATGCCGGTGCGCGCCATGATCAAGCATTTCCGTCATGAGTTCGAAGCCCTGATCCCGGGCTACGTTCCCAAAGCGCCGGTCCAGGCCTGAGCGCGAGAAGCACACATATGGTTGAAATCGAACTCGACGGCAAGAAGGTCGACGTGACCGAAGGCAGCATGATCATGCATGCGGCCGACAAGGCAGGCACGTACATCCCGCACTTCTGCTATCACAAGAAACTGAGCATTGCGGCGAATTGCCGCATGTGCCTCGTGGACGTGGAAAAGGCGCCCAAGCCGATGCCGGCCTGCGCCACGCCCGTCACGCAGGGCATGATCGTTCGCACCAAGAGCGAAAAGGCCATCAAGGCGCAGCAGTCGGTCATGGAGTTCCTCCTGATCAACCATCCGCTGGATTGCCCGATCTGCGACCAGGGCGGCGAATGCCAGCTGCAGGACCTGGCCGTGGGCTACGGCGGCTCTTCTTCGCGCTACGAAGAAGAAAAGCGCGTCGTGTTCCACAAGGACGTGGGCCCGCTGATCAGCATGGAAGAAATGAGCCGCTGCATCCATTGCACGCGCTGCGTCCGCTTCGGCCAGGAAGTGGCCGGCGTGATGGAGCTCGGCATGACCCAGCGCGGCGAGCACTCCGAAATCGAGACCTTCGTGGGCGACTCGGTCGACTCCGAACTCTCGGGCAACATGATCGACATCTGCCCGGTCGGCGCGCTCACGAGCAAGCCGTTCCGCTACAGCGCCCGCACCTGGGAACTGTCGCGCCGCAAGTCGGTGAGCCCGCATGATTCCACCGGCGCCAACCTGATCGTCCAGGTCAAGAACAACCGCGTGATGCGCGTGGTGCCGCTCGAGAACGAAGACGTCAACGAATGCTGGATCGCCGACCGCGACCGCTTCTCGTACGAAGCGCTCAACGGCCCGGAACGCCTGACGCAACCCATGCTGAAGCAGGGCGGCCAATGGCAGCAGGTCGACTGGCAGACGGCGCTCGAGTACGTCGCCAACGGCCTGCGCCAGATCAAGGCCGACCACGGCGCGCAAAGCATCGGTACGCTCGTCAGCCCGCACAGCACGCTCGAAGAGCTGCATCTCGCCGCCATGCTCACGCGGGAACTCGGCAGCGACAACATCGACTACCGCCTGCGCAACGCCGAATTCACGGCGTTCGAAGGCGTGCGCTGGCTCGGCACCTCGATCGCCTCGCTCACGCAAGTGCAGCGCGCGCTGGTCGTCGGTTCCAACCTGCGCAAGGAACACCCGCTGTTCGCGCAGCGCATCCGCCAGGCCGTGCGCAAGGGCGCCGCGCTGTCGGTGATCACCTCGGCCAGCCTGATGGCCGACCGCGACGCCTGGGCCATCGACGTGGCGCAGTCGTCGATCGTCGACGCCGACCAGTGGGTCGAAGCGCTGGCCGCCGTGGCCGCCGCCATCGGCGCAACCAATGGCGCGACCGCGCCGCTGGCGCCGACCAACGCACCCGACGATGCCGCCAAGGCCATCGCAGCGTCGCTGCTGAACGGCGAACGCAAGGCCGTGCTGCTCGGCAACGCCGCCGCGCACCACGCCCAGGCCAGCAGCCTGCTGGCCCTGGCGAACTGGATCGGCGCGCAAACCGGCGCCACCGTCGGCTACCTGACCGAAGCGGCCAACACCGTGGGCGCGCAGCTTGTCGGCGCGTTCCCGAAGAACGGCGGCCTCGATGCCGGCCGCATGCTCGCCGCGGGCTCCGGCCTGAAGGCCGTGATGCTGCTGAACACCGAGCCGGTGTTCGACTCGGCCGCAGGCGCCGCCGCAGCCGATGTCATCGGCAATGCGCAAATGGTCGTCACGCTCAGCCCCTTCAAGGCCAACCTCGCATTCAGTGACGTGTTGCTCCCGATCGCCCCGTTCAGCGAAACCCCCGGCACCTTCGTCAACGCCGAAGGCCGCCTGCAAGGTTTCCATGCCGTCGTGAAGCCGCAAGGCGAAACGCGTCCGGCGTGGAAGGTGCTGCGCGTGCTGGCCAACCTGCTCGGCCTGCCTGGCTTCGCGTTCGAATCGACTGCCGACGTGCTCGCCACCATCGGTGACAGCGGCGCGCTGCCGGCGAATGCCCTGAGCAACGCCACGTCCGCCGATGCGGTCGCTTCCAACGGCGCAGCTGCTGCGCCCGTGGTCGCGAGCATCTACCAGCTCGACTCGATCGTGCGCCGCGCACCGTCGCTGCAACTGACCGCCGACGCACGCAATGCATCGGCCGGATCGAACGTGTCGGCCCGTGCCGAGGAGGCATTGGCATGATCGACGCTATTCATGGCTTCGGCCAGGGCCTGGTCGCCGCAGGCTGGTGGACCGTGGTGGTCTGGCCCGTGATCTGGACGCTGATCAAGATCATCGTGGTCGTGATCCCGCTGATGCTGGCCGTGGCCTACCTCACGCTGTGGGAACGCAAGGCCATCGGTTTCACGCAGATCCGCATCGGCCCGAACCGCACCGGCCCGCTGGGCCTGCTGCAGCCGATCGCCGACGCGCTCAAGCTGATGACCAAGGAAATCATTCTTCCGACGGTCGCCAACAAGGGCCTGTTCCTGCTGGGCCCGGTGATGACCATCATGCCGGCGCTCGCCGCATGGGCGGTGATTCCCTTCGGCCCCGATGTGGCGCTGGCCAACATCAATGCCGGCCTGCTGTTCGTGATGGCCATCACCTCGCTCGAGGTGTACGGCGTGATCATCGCCGGCTGGGCCTCGAACTCGAAGTACGCCTTCCTGGGCGCGCTGCGCGCCTCGGCACAGATGGTGAGCTACGAAATCGCGATGGGCTTCTGCTTCGTCGTGGTGCTGATGGTCACCGGCAGCCTGAACATGAGCGAGATCGTGAACGTTCAGGGCAAGGGCATGTTCGCCAACCTGGGCGTGGGCTTCCTGTCGTGGAACTGGCTGCCTCTGCTGCCGATCTTCGTCGTCTACTTCATCTCGGGCCTCGCCGAAACCAACCGTCACCCGTTCGACGTGGTGGAAGGCGAATCCGAAATTGTGGCCGGCCACATGATCGAGTACTCGGGCATGAGCTTCGCGATGTTCTTCCTGGCCGAGTACGCCAACATGTGGCTCGTCTCGATCCTCACCGTGGTGCTCTTCCTGGGCGGATGGCTGCCGCCGTTCGACTTCCTGAGCTTCATCCCGGGCTGGATCTGGCTGGGCGCCAAGACCTTCTGCGTGGTCACCATGTTCCTGTGGGTCCGCTCGACATTCCCGCGCTTCCGCTATGACCAGATCATGCGGTTGGGCTGGAAGATCTTCATTCCCGTCACCCTCGTGTGGCTGGTCGTGGTCGGTGGCTGGATGCAGACGCCGTTCAACATCTGGAAATAACAGGAAGCGCCAATACCATGTCTGCTGCGCACACCGCCGGCGCGTCCGCGCGCCCTTCCAAGCTTGCGTCCGCGCCGTTCTCGCTCAAGGACTTCCTGAGCAGCTTCATGCTGTTCGAGCTGTTCAAGGGGCTGGCCGTCACCGGCAAGTACGCCTTCGCCCGCAAGATCACTGTCCAGTTCCCCGAAGAGAAGACGCCGCTGTCGCCGCGCTTCCGCGGCCTGCACGCGCTGCGCCGCTACGAAAACGGCGAAGAACGCTGCATCGCCTGCAAGCTCTGCGAAGCCGTTTGCCCGGCACTGGCCATCACCATCGAATCGGATGTGCGTGACGACGGCTCGCGCCGCACGACGCGCTACGACATCGACCTGACCAAGTGCATCTTCTGCGGCTTCTGCGAAGAAAGCTGCCCGGTGGACTCGATCGTGGAGACGCACATCTTCGAATACCACGGCGAAAAGCGCGGCGACCTGTACTTCACGAAGGACATGCTCCTGGCCGTGGGCGATCGCTACGAAAAAGAAATTGCAGCGAACAAGGCGGCTGACGCCAAGTACCGCTGATCCGACCAGCCCGAACCCCGTACCCATTCGAATTCCATGGACGTCAAGACCGGTCTGTTCTATCTGTTTGCCGCGGTGCTGCTGTTTGCAGCCTTCCGCGTCATCACCGCCCGCAACCCCGTGTACGCCGCGCTGTACCTGGTGCTGGCCTTCTTCCAGGCTTCGGCCATCTGGTTGCTGCTGCGCGCCGAGTTCCTCGCGATCTCGCTGGTGCTGGTGTATGTCGGCGCCGTGATGGTGCTGTTCCTGTTCGTCGTGATGATGCTGGACATCAACGTCGACGGCCTGCGAGAGGGCTTCTGGAAGCACTTCCCGCTGGCCGCTGGCGTGGGTGCGCTCATTGCGCTCGAAATGGCGGCCGTGCTGATGGGCGGCTTCCGCCTGGGCGAGGCACCTCGCGCGGCCTCTGGCCCGATGGCGGCCGATGCCTCCAACACGCTCGAACTGGGCAAGTTGCTGTACACCGAATACCTCTACCCGCTGGAAATTGCCGCGGTCATCCTGCTCGTGGCCATCGTGGCCGCCATCGCGTTGACGTTGCGCACCCGCAAGGACAGCAAGTACGTGAATCCGGCCGACCAGGTGCGCGTGAAGGCGCGTGACCGCGTGCGCATCGTGCAGATGCCGGTGACGCGTGCGGCCGAACCTGTGGCTGAAGCTGCAGCTGCGGATGCTGCAAAGGAAAACAAGGCATGACGCTCACGCTAGGACACTTTCTTTCGCTCGGCGCGATGCTCTTCGCGCTGTCGGTGATCGGCATCTTCCTGAACCGCAAGAACCTGATCGTGCTGCTGATGGCCATCGAACTGATGCTGCTCGCGGTCAACATGAACTTCGTGGCGTTCTCGCACTTCCTGGGCGACATGCACGGCCAGATCTTCGTGTTCTTCATCCTGACGGTGGCTGCGGCCGAGTCGGCCATCGGGCTGGCGCTGCTGGTTCTGCTGTTCCGCAACAAGTCGAACATCAACGTGGACGAACTCAACTCGCTCAAGGGTTGAAAGCAACATGAGCGCAACCCTTTCCGCATCCACCTTGCTGGCCGTGCCGCTGGCACCCCTGGTCGGCGCCGCTGTCGCCGGCCTGTTCGGCACGAAGTTCGGCGGCAATCACATCGGCCGCAAGGTCACGCATTCGCTGACCATCCTGGGCGTGCTGGTCGCCTTCATCATCTCGGCCATGACGCTCAAGAGCGTGGTGGCCGACGGTGCACGCTTCAACGCCACCCTCTACGAGTGGATGGTGGTGGGCGGCCTGAAGATGGAAGTCGGCTTCATGGTCGACGGCCTCACCGCCATGATGATGTGCGTCGTGACCTTCGTGTCGCTGATGGTCCACATCTACACCATCGGCTACATGGAAGAAGACGACGGCTACAACCGTTTCTTCGCGTACATCTCGCTGTTCACCTTCTCGATGCTGATGCTCGTCATGAGCAACAACATGCTCCAGCTGTTCTTCGGCTGGGAAGCGGTGGGCCTGGTGTCGTACCTGCTGATCGGTTTCTGGTTCAACAAGCCGACCGCCATCTTCGCGAACATGAAGGCCTTCCTGGTCAACCGCGTGGGCGACTTCGGCTTCATCCTGGGCATCGGCCTCATTGCGGCCTACGCCGGCACGCTGAACTACACCGAAGCCTTCGCCAAGGCGAACACGCTGGCCGGCATCACCTTCCCGGGCACCGAATGGATGCTGATCACCGTGATCTGCATCTGCCTGTTCATCGGTGCGATGGGCAAGAGCGCGCAGTTCCCGCTGCACGTGTGGCTGCCCGACTCGATGGAAGGCCCGACCCCCATCTCCGCGCTGATCCACGCGGCCACGATGGTGACCGCCGGCATCTTCATGGTGGCGCGCATGTCGCCGCTGTTCGAGCTGAGCGACACGGCCCTGAGCTTCATCCTCGTGATCGGCGCCATCACCGCACTGTTCATGGGCTTCCTGGGCATCATCCAGAACGACATCAAGCGCGTGGTCGCGTACTCGACGCTCTCGCAGCTCGGCTACATGACCGTGGCGCTCGGTGCCTCGGCCTACTCGGTGGCCGTGTTCCACCTGATGACGCACGCGTTCTTCAAGGCGCTGCTGTTCCTCGGTGCCGGCTCGGTGATCATCGGCATGCACCACAACCAGGACATCCGCTGGATGGGCGGCGTGCGCAAGTACATGCCGATCACCTGGATCACGTCGCTGCTGGGTTCGCTCGCGCTGATCGGCACGCCGTTCTTCGCCGGCTTCTACTCGAAGGACAGCATCATCGAAGCGGTGCACGAAAGCCACCTGTGGGGCGCGAACTTCGCGTACTACGCGGTGCTGGCCGGCGTGTTCATCACGGCGTTCTACTCGTTCCGCATGTACTTCCTGGTCTTCCACGGCAAGGAACGCTACGACCAGAACCCTGATGCGCACCATGACGACCACGGCCATGGCCACGACGATCATGGCCACGGTCACGAGGCCCACAAGCCGCACGAGTCGCCGATGGTGGTCTGGCTGCCGCTGGTGCTGCTGGCCATTCCCTCGGTGGTGATCGGCTTCATGACGATCGAGCCGATGCTGTTCGGCGAGTTCTTCAAGAACGCGATCTTCGTGGACGGTGCCAAGCACCACGCCATGAAAGAACTGGAAGAAGCCTTCCACGGTCCGGTGGCCATGGCCATCCACGGCCTGACGACGGCACCTTTCTGGCTGGCACTGGCTGGCGTGGTCCTGTCCTGGTACATGTACATGATCAACCCGGCGCTGCCGGCCGCGATCAAGCGTGCCTGCGGCCCGATCTACCGCCTGCTGGAAAACAAGTACTACCTCGACTGGATCAACGAGAACATCATCGCCCGCGGCACGCGTGCGCTCGGCACCGGCCTGTGGAAGGGTGGCGACCAAGCCCTCATCGACGGCGCCGTGGTCAATGGTTCGTGGAAGCTGGTCGGCCGTATTTCAGGTGTGGTGCGCTGGATGCAGTCGGGCTACATCTATCACTACGCCTTCGCGATGCTGCTGGGCATCTTCATCCTGATGACGTATTTCGTCTGGTTCAAACGCTGAGCCTAGCGCTGGAGAAAAAGAAAAATGGGTTTGTTGAGCCTTGCCATCTGGGTGCCGATCGCATTCGGCGTCGCGCTGCTGGCGTTTGGCCGTGACGAGCACGCCAAGGGCGTCCGCTGGGTCGCCCTCGTCGGCGCCATCGTGAGCTTCCTGGTCACGGTGCCGCTGTTCACGGGTTTCCGCAACGGCACCGCCGCCATGCAGTTCGTCGAGAAGACGAGCTGGATCTCGCGCTTCAACGTCAACTACCACCTCGGGATCGACGGCATGTCGCTCTGGCTGGTGTTGCTGACGTCGTTCATCACGGTCATCGTCGTGATCTCGGCCTGGGAAGTGATCACCGAGCGCGTGAACCAGTACATGGGCGCGTTCCTGATCCTGTCGGGTTTCATGATCGGCGTGTTCTCCGCGCTCGACGGCATCCTGTTCTACGTGTTCTTCGAAGCCACGCTGATCCCGATGTACCTGATCATCGGTATCTGGGGCGGCCCGAACAAGATCTACGCGGCGTTCAAGTTCTTCCTGTACACCTTGCTCGGCTCGCTGCTGATGCTGGTGGCGCTGATCTTCCTGTACAACAAGTCGGGCGGCAGCTTCGACATCCTGGCCTGGCACAAGCTGCCGCTGGGGTCGACCGCGCAGACCTTCCTGTTCTTCGCCTTCTTCGCGGCCTTCGCGGTGAAGGTGCCGATGTGGCCGGTGCACACCTGGCTGCCCGACGTGCACGTCGAGGCGCCCACCGGCGGTTCCGCCGTGCTGGCCGCGATCATGCTGAAGCTGGGCGCCTACGGCTTCCTGCGCTTCTCGATGCCCATCGCCCCCGATGCGTCGCACGAATGGGCCTGGCTCATGATCGCGCTGTCGCTGATCGCGGTGATCTACGTGGGCCTGGTCGCGCTGGTGCAGCAGGACATGAAGAAGCTGGTGGCGTATTCGTCGGTCGCGCACATGGGCTTCGTGACGCTGGGCTTCTTCATCTTCAACGAGCTCGGCGTGTCCGGCGGCATCGTGCAGATGATTGCGCACGGCTTCGTCTCGGGCGCCATGTTCCTGGGCATCGGCGTGCTGTACGACCGCGTGCACTCGCGCCAGATCGCCGACTACGGCGGCGTGGTCAACACCATGCCCAAGTTCGCCGCGTTCGCGCTGCTGTTCGCCATGGCCAATTGCGGCCTGCCGGGCACCGCCGGTTTCGTGGGCGAGTGGATGGTGATCCTGGGCGCCGTGAAGGCCAACTTCTGGGTCGGCCTCGGTGCGGCCACCGCGCTGATCTTCGGAGCGGCCTACACGCTGTGGATGTACAAGCGCGTGTACCTGGGCCCGGTCGGCAACGACCACGTCAAGGAGCTCAAGGACATCAACGCCCGCGAGTTCGTGATGCTGTCGCTGCTGGCCATCGCCGTGCTTTGGATGGGCCTGTATCCGAAGCCTTTCACCGACGCCATGGACGCCTCGGTGGTCGAGCTCCTGCGCCATGTGGCGATTTCGAAGCTGCCTTCCTGATTCCACGCTGAAGACAAGAGAACGAGATGATTGACAAAATCAGCTGGGTCACGATCTACCCTGAAATCGTGTTGCTGGTCATGACCTGCATCATTGCGCTGGTCGACCTGTCGACCACGGACCATCGCCGCACGCGCACCTATGTGCTGACGCTGCTCACGCTCGCCGTGGTCGGTGTGCTGTCGGGCCTTGCGGCCCTCAACGGCAAGACGGCCTATGGCTTCGGTGGCATGGTCGTGAGCGACCCGATGGGCAACTGGCTCAAGTGTTTCGCCACCATCGCCCTGATGGTCACGCTGGTCTACGGCCGTCCCTATGCGGCCGACCGCGACATGCTGCGCGGCGGCGAGATGTTCACCATGAGCATGTTCGCGCTGCTGGGCATGTTCGTGATGATCTCGGGCAGCAACTTCCTGCTGATCTACCTGGGCCTGGAACTGCTCACGCTGTCGAGCTATGCGCTGGTGGCGCTACGCCGCGACAACGCGGTGGCCAGCGAGGCGGCCATGAAGTACTTCGTGCTCGGCGCCATGGCCAGCGGCTTCCTGCTGTACGGCCTGTCGATGATGTACGGCGCCACGGGTTCGCTCGACGTGAACGAGGTGTTCAAGGCCATCGCCAGCGGCAAGGTGAACCACCAGGTGCTGGTGTTCGGCCTGGTGTTCATCGTGGCCGGCCTGGCCTTCAAGGTGGGCGCTGCGCCGTTCCACATGTGGGTGCCCGACGTCTACCAGGGCGCGCCGACGGCGATCACGCTGCTGATCGGCGCCGCGCCCGAGCTGGCCGCCTTCGCGATCATCATTCGCCTGCTGGTCGATGCGCTGCAACCGCTGGCCATCGACTGGCAGCAGATGCTGGCGGTGCTGGCCATCGCCTCGCTGCTGGTCGGCAACCTGGCGGCCATTGCGCAAAGCAACCTGAAGCGGATGCTGGCGTACTCGACCATCTCGCAGATGGGCTTCATGCTCCTCGGCCTGGTGGCCGGTTCGGACCAGCAGGGCACCTACAACGCCCAGTTCGCCTACAGCGCCTCGATGTTCTACATCGTGACCTACGTGCTGACCACGCTGGCGAGCTTCGGCATCATCCTGCTGCTGGCGCGCGAAGGCTTCGAAAGCGAAGAGATCACCGACCTCGCAGGCCTGAACCAGCGCAGCCCGCTGTACGCCGGCGTGATGGCCATCGCCATGTTCTCGCTGGCCGGCCTGCCGCCGCTGGTGGGCTTCTACGCGAAGCTGGCCGTGCTGCAGGCGCTGATCGCGTCGGGCCATGCCATCTACATCGGCCTGGCCGTGTTCGCGGTGATGATGTCGCTGATCGGCGCCTTCTACTACCTGCGCGTGGTCAAGGTCATGTACTTCGACGCCCCGGTCACGGCGACCACCGTGTCGGCGCCGCGCGACGTGCGCGTCGTGCTCACGATCAACGGCGCGCTGATCCTGATACTGGGGATCGTGCCCGGCGGGCTCATGACGCTTTGCTACGACGCGATCGTGGCCACGCTGGCCCACTGACGCGCAACACCCGGTGTCGCAAACCGCGTCGGTCTGGGTTGTTCTGCTGGTGGCCCTGGTGGCCGCCAACCTGCCTTTCTTCAACGACCGTCTGTTCGGCGCCGTGCCACTGCCCACGCGACCCAAGTCGCTCGCAGTGCGCCTGGCCGAACTGGTGGTCTTGTACTTTCTGGCCGGCGGCATCGGGCTGCTGTTCGAGCGCAGGGCAGGGCAGATCGCCCCGCAGGGGTGGGAGTTCTATGCGGTGACCGGCGCGTTGTTCATCGTGCTGGCCTTTCCGGGGTTCACCTGGCGCTACCTGATGAAACACAGGCACTGACGACATGACTTCACCCACCACCGATTCGCACCTGAGGGAAGAGCTGGTCCGCAGCGAGGAGCTCTTCAAGGGCAACTTCCTGCAGGCCAAGCGAGACACCATCCGCCTGCCCGACGGCCACAGCGCCACGCGCGAGTACGTGGTGCACCCGGGTGCCGTGGTGGTGATTCCGTTGCTGGACGACGGCCGCGTGGTGCTGGAGCGGCAGTTTCGCTACCCGGTCGGCCATGTGATGATCGAGTTCCCGGCCGGCAAGCTCGACGCGGGGGAAGACCCCTTCGTCTGCGGCCGGCGCGAGCTGCTCGAGGAAACCGGCTACACCGCGCGCGAATGGGCGCACGCGGGTGCGATGCACCTGGCGGTGGCGTACTCGACCGAGATCATCCACATCTACTTTGCGCGCGGCCTCACGCTCGGCGAGCGCCAGCTCGACCATGGCGAGTTTCTGGACGTGTTCACGGCCACGCCCGCAGAGCTGGCCGGCTGGTGCCGCGACGGCAGCGTGACCGATGCCAAGACGCTGACCTGCACGCTCTGGCTGCAGAACGTCCTGTCCGGCGCATGGGCACTGGACTGGAAGGCCGTGCCCGAACAAGGCGGCGCGGGATAATCCGCGCATGAAGGTTCTCGATCTCCGCTGCGCACACGGCCATGGCTTCGAGGGCTGGTTCGCGTCCACAGAGGCCTTCGAGACCCAGCTGGCGGGCGGACTGGTCGAATGCCCGGTCTGCGGCGACACCGCCATCGTCAAGCTGCTGAGCGCGCCGCGCCTCAATCTCGGCAACGCGAAGCCACCGCAGGAAGCCTCTGCGCCGGCCGCCTCTTCGAGCGTTTCCACGGAGCTTTCACCCGAAGCCCGCTGGATGCGCGCCATGCGCGAGGTCATGGCGAAGACCGAGGACGTGGGCGAGCGCTTTGCCGACGAAGCCCGCAAGATGCACTACGGCGAAGCCCAGGAACGCGGCATCCGCGGCCAGGCCACGCCCGAGCAGACCGAGGCGCTGCTCGACGAAGGCATTGCGGTGATGGCGCTGCCGATACCGGCGTCGCTCAAGGAAACCCTGCAGTAGTCGGCCCGGCGCTCGCGGCCTTCAGTCCGTTCAGGCCGTGAACTGCAGTGCCGCCAGGCGCGCATAGACGCCGCCTTGCGCGACCAGCGTCGCGTGCGTTCCCTGCTCGACGATGCCGCCGTGGTCCAGCACCACGATGCGGTCGGCCTTCTGCACCGTCGCCAGCCTGTGGGCGATCACGACCGTGGTGCGGTTTTCCATCGCCGATTCCAGTGCCGCCTGCACCATGCGTTCGCTTTCCGCATCGAGCGCGCTCGTGGCTTCGTCGAGCAGCAGCAGCGGCGGGTTCTTGAGGATGGCGCGCGCAATCGCGATGCGCTGGCGCTGTCCGCCCGACAGGCGCACGCCGCGCTCGCCCAGGAAGGTGTCGTAGCCCTCGGGCAGCGCCTGCAGGAAGTCGTGCGCGAAGGCGGCGCGCGCGGCGGCATGCACCTCGTCGGCGGTGGCCTCCGGGCGGCCGTAGCGGATGTTCTCGAAGGCGCTGGTCGAGAAGATCACCGCGTCCTGCGGCACCAGGCCGATGCGGGTGCGCAGGTCGGGCAGGGCGAGCGAGGCCAGCGGCGTGCCGTCGAGCAGCAGGCGGCCGGACTGCGGGTCGTAGTAGCGCAACAGCAGCTGGAACACCGTGCTCTTGCCCGCGCCGCTCGATCCCACCAGCGCGACGGTTTCGCCGGGCGCGACATCGAGGCTGAAGTCGCGCAGCGCCGGCGTGCCGGGACGCGACGGGTAGTGAAAGGTCACCGCATCGAATTTGATGGCGCTGCCCGCAACAGGGACGGGCGCGACCGCCGGGTTCGAGGGTGAAGCGATGGCCGCGGGCGCATGCAGCAGTTCCATCAGGCGCTCGGTGGCGCCAGCGGCGCGCAGCAGGTCGCCGTACACCTCGCCGAGCACCGCGGTGGCGCTTGCCAGGATGGCCACGTAGACCACGGTCTGGCCCAGGTGGCCGGCCGTGATGTCGCCCCGCAGCACGGCCTGCGTGCCCTGGTACAGGCCCCACAGCAGCGCGGCCGAGGTCGCGATGATGATGAACGCGACCAGCACCGAGCGCGCCTTGGTGCGCCGCACGGCGGTGCTGAAGGCGTTTTCGGTGGAGCCGTTGAAGCGCGCCGCCTCGCGGCCTTCGGCCGTGTAGCTCTGCACCACGGGGATGGCGTTGAGCACTTCGGCGGCGATGGCGCTCGAATCGGCCACGCGGTCCTGGCTGGCGCGCGACAGCTTGCGCACGCGGCGGCCGAACCACATGCTCGGCAGCACCACCAGCACCAGGATGCCCAGCACCTGCACCATCACGTAGGGGTTGGTCCATACCAGCACGGCCAGTGCGCCCACGCCCATGACGGCATTGCGCAGGCCCATGCTCAGCGACGAGCCCACCACCGTCTGGACCAGCGTGGTATCGGCCGTCAGGCGCGACAGCACTTCGCCAGTCTGCGTGGTTTCGAAGAACGCCGGGCTCTGCGTCAGCACGTGGCCGTAGACCGCGTTGCGGATGTCGGCGGTGACCCGCTCGCCCAGCCAGCTCACCGTGTAGAAGCGCGCCGCAGAGAAAAGGCCCAGCGCCACGGCCACCGCGAAGAGGGCGCCGAAGTGCTCGCGCAGTGCCATGGTCTGAGCGCCCTTGTCGGGGTTGATCAAACCTCCGTCAATCAGGCTGCGCAAGGCGATAGGAAAAGCCAGCGTAGTGACCGCTGCCATCACCAAAAAGATGGCCGCCAGGACGATCTGGACGCGGTAGGGGCGGAGAAAAGGGCTCAGGCCAGACAGCGACCGGGGCGAGCCCTTGGCCTGGGAAGACGGTGCATTAGAAGCCATGCGCTGATTCTAACGATCCCTTGCCCCCACAAAGGCAGCCTTGACAATAACTGTCATGGCAGCTAATATTTTGGCCATGAGCGATGCCAATTCCAACCCAGCTTCGTCGGCCTCCACCGACGCCGAGCGTCGCGCGCCTGCCGCCTTTTATCGGCCGGAGACCTACCAGACCGAGGAGAGCATCGGCTACCTGATGCGCCGCATCGTGACGGCCGTCGGCCAGTCGATCGAAAGCCGCATCTGCGAGCCCGGCAGCCCGACCTATCCGCAGTGGGTGCCTCTCTACAAATTGCATGTCGGCGCCGCCACCACGGTGGCCGAACTGGCCCGCGCCTGCGAGCTCGATACCGGCGCCATGACGCGCCTGCTCGACCGCCTAGAGGCCAAGGGCCTGTGCCGGCGCGTGCGCTCGCTCGAAGACCGCCGCGTGGTCAACATCGAGCTCACTGACGAAGGCCGTTCCGCCGCCAAGGAAGTGCCTTACGTGCTGAGCCGCGTCCAGAACGAACACCTTGCAGGTTTTTCCAATGAGGAATGGGAGCAGCTGAAGGGCTACTTGCGCCGCATCCTCGACAACGCACAGGCCCTCGCGGTCCGTGGAGATAAAAATGACTGATTCCCTCGCCGTGCGCGCACCGCGTCGCACTTCTGTCGTGGCCGCCGCGTTGCTGGTGGTCGCACTGGCCGGCTGTGCCGACATGGCCGGCATCGGCTCGCAGGCCAAGCTGCGCGACGCCTCGTCGCTGGGCATTGCGCCCGACACCGCCGCGGTGCCGGCGTCCCGGCTCGACGGCCAGTGGTGGTTCGCATTCGGCGACACGCAGCTCAATTCGTTGATCGACCAGGCCGTGGCCGGCAACCCGAACCTGCAGGTCGCGCAGGCCCGCCTCGCGCGCGCGCAGGCCTCGGCCGACATTGCCGGCGCGGCCCTCAAGCCGCAGGTCAAGGGCGACTTCGACCTGAACCGCCAGAAGTTCAACAGCAACTACATCTACCCGGCGCCGCTGGGCGGCTCCACGCAGAACATCGGCCTGCTGCAGCTCAGCGCCAGCTGGGAGCTCGACTTCTTCGGCAAGAACCGCAGCGCGCTGGACAGCGCCATCGGCGCGGCCAACGCCGCGGCCGCCGATGCCGATGCAGCCCGCGTGCTGCTCGCGAGCAACGTGGCGCGCAGCTACTTCCAGTGGGCGCGCCTGAACGACCAGCTCACCGTGGCCCGGCGCACGCTGGCCCAGCGCGACGAAACGCTCAAGCTGGTGCGCGACCGCGTGTCCGCCGGCCTCGACACCCGCCTCGAACTGCGCCAGAGCGAAGGTGGCCTGCCCGAGGCACGCCAGCAGATCGAAGCGCTCAACGAGCAGATCGCGCTGCAGCAGCATGCGCTCGACGCGCTCGTGGGCCAGCCCAACGTGTCGGCCTCGCTCAAGCCGCCCGTGCTCGAAAGCGTGAAGACGATGGCCCTGCAGGCCAACATTCCCGCCGATCTGCTGGGCCGCCGCGCCGACATCGCCGCCGCGCGCTGGCGCGTCGAGGCTGCCACCAGCGACGTGGCCAACGCCAAGACGCTCTTCTATCCCAACGTGAACCTCACGGCCTTCGCAGGCTTCCAGAGCCTGGGCTTCGGCAAGCTGCTCAAGTCGGGCAGCGAGCAGTGGGGCGTGGGCCCGGCCATCAGCCTGCCGATCTTCGAAGGCGGCAAGCTGCGCGCCAACCTGCGCGGCAAGTCGGCCGACCTCGACGTGGCCATCGAAAGCTACAACGCCGCCGTGATCGATGCGGTGCGCGACGCCGCCGACCAGGTGGCCAGCGCGCAGTCGATCGCGCGCCAGCAGACCGAGCAGCGCGCCGCGCAGACCGCGGCCGAAGGCGCCTACGACATCGCCGTGCAGCGCTACCGCGCGGGCCTGGGCAATTACCTCAACGTGCTGACGGCAGAAACCGCCGTGCTGGCGCAACGCCGCCTGGCGGTCGATCTCGCCGCGCGCGCGCTCGACACGCAGGTGGCGCTGGCGCGCGCACTGGGCGGCGGCTGGCAGCCACCGGCCACCGCGACGGCCGCACTGAACCACTGAACTGACTCGACTCTCTCGTCTTCGGAAAGAACTTCACCATGAGCGATAACAACACTCCGACGCCCGCTGCTGCCGCAGCCTCCGCAAACCCCACGGCGCCCGAGGCGCCGGCGAGCAACGGCAAGCGCCGTCGCGCACTCACCGCGCTCGCCGCGGTGGTGATCGTCGCCGGCGGCGGCTGGGGCATTTACGAATGGCTGGTGGCCAGCCACTACGAGGACACCGACAACGCCTACGTGTCGGGCAACGTCATCCAGATCACGCCGCAGATCGGCGGCACCGTGATGGCCATCGGCGCGGACGACACCGACTTCGTCAGGGCCGGCCAGCCGCTGGTGCAGCTCGACCCGGCCGACGCCAAGGTGGCGCTCGAGCAGGCCGAGGCCGCGCTTGCGCAGGCCGTGCGCCAGGTGCGCACCCTGTACGCCAACAACGGCTCGCTGGCCGCGCAGGTCACGCTGCGCCAGTCGGACATCGTCAAGGCGCAGAGCGACATCGCCAAGGCACAGGACGACCTGCAGCGCCGCCGCGCGCTGTCGGGCAACGGCGCCGTGTCGAAGGAAGAACTCAACCACGCCGAGACGCAGCTCGACACCGCCAAGAGCCAGCTCGCCGCCGCGCAGGCCGGCGTCGTCGCCGCCAAGGAAGCGCTGGTCAGCAACCAGTCGCTGACCGAAGGCACCAGCGTGGCCCAGCACCCGAGCGTGCTGGCCGCCGCCTCCAAGGTGCGCGAGGCCTACCTGGCCACGCAACGCGTCGCCATGCCCGCGCCGGTCGACGGTTACGTGGCCAAGCGCACCGTGCAGCTCGGCCAGCGTGTGGCCGCCGGCACGCCGATGATGTCGATCGTGCCGCTCAACCAGCTGTGGGTCGACGCCAACTTCAAGGAAGTGCAGCTGCGCAACATCCGCATCGACCAGCCCGTGAAGCTCACGGCCGACGTGTACGGCAAGAAGGTCGAATACACCGGCAAGGTTGCGGGCCTCGGCGTGGGCACCGGCAGCGCCTTTGCGTTGCTGCCCGCGCAGAACGCCACCGGCAACTGGATCAAGGTGGTGCAGCGCGTGCCCGTGCGCATTGCGCTCGACCCCGAGCAGCTCAAGGCCAACCCGCTGCGCATCGGCCTGTCGATGGACGCGGAGATCGACATCTCGTCCAAGAGCGGCAAGATGCTCGCCGACGCGCCGCGCGCCACCGCGCTGACGCAGACGGCGGTGTACAGCCAGCTCGACCACGGCGCCGACGCCGAAGTGGACCGCATCGTCTCGGCCAACCTCGGGCGCAGCGCACCGGCCACCGCCGCCGTGCCTTCGAAGGGTTCGGCCGCGCCTGCGACCACGCCAGGCGCGGCCTCCGTGGCCGTGCAAGGCCAGCCGGGCTGATCGCCCGCGCTTCCTTCAGGTAAACAGAGCCCGCGCGACCGCACATGGCCACTGCTGCTCCTGCCTACATAGCGCACGCGCCACTCGAGGGCTCTGCCCGCGTGTGGGGCACCATCGCGCTTTCTGCGGCAACCTTCATGAACGTGCTCGACTCGTCGATCGCCAACGTGTCGTTGCCCGCCATCTCGGGTGACCTGGGCGTGAGCACCACGCAAGGCACCTGGGTCATCACCAGCTTCGCGGTGGCCAACGCCATCGCGGTGCCGCTCACGGGTTTCATGACCCAGCGCTTCGGGCAGGTTCGCCTGTTCATGGCCAGCGTGATCCTGTTCATGGTCGCCTCGCTGCTGTGCGGCCTGGCGCCGAACATGACCACGCTGATCGCCTTCCGCGCGCTGCAGGGCTTTGTCGCCGGTCCGATGATCCCGCTGTCGCAGACGCTGCTGCTGTCGAGCTACCCGCGCGCCAAGGCGGGCCTGGCGATGGCCATGTGGTCGATGACCACGCTGGTCGCGCCGGTGATGGGGCCGCTGCTGGGCGGCTGGATCACCGACAACATCTCGTGGCCGTGGATCTTCTACATCAACATCCCGGTGGGCATCGTCGCGGCTTCCATCACCTGGGCGCTGTATCGCAAGCGCGAGAGCACCACGCGCAAGGTGCCCATCGACGCCATCGGCCTCGCGCTGCTGGTGCTGTGGGTCGGCTCCATGCAGCTCATGCTCGACAAGGGCAAGGAGCTCGACTGGTTCCACTCGCCGCAGATCGTCACCATGGCGGTGGTGGCCGTGGTCGGCTTCGCGTTCTTCCTGATCTGGGAGCTGACCGACAAGCACCCGGTGGTCGACCTGTCGCTGTTCAAGCGCCGCAACTTCTGGTCGGGTGCCGTGGCAACCGCCGTGGCGTACGGCCTGTTCTTCGGCAACGTGGTGCTGCTGCCGCTATGGCTGCAGCAGTGGATGGGCTACACCGCGACGCAGGCGGGGATGATCATGGCGCCCGTGGGGCTGCTGGCGATCTTCTTCTCGCCGATCGTCGGGCTCACGGTGGCCAAGATCGATCCGCGCCGCTACGCGACCTTCTCGTTCCTGGTGTTCGCGCTGGTGCTGTGGATGCGGTCGAACTTCAACACGCAGGCCGACTTCGTCACCATCATCATCCCGACGGTGATCCAGGGCATCGCGATGGCGTTCTTCTTCATTCCGCTGGTGACCATCACGCTGTCGGGCCTCACGCCCGACCGCATTCCGGCGGCGTCGGGGTTGTCGAACTTCCTGCGGATCACGGCCGGTGCCATGGGCACCTCGCTCACCACCACGCTGTGGGACAACCGCGCCACGCTGCACCACACGCAGCTCTCGGAGACGATCAACCAGGGCAACAACGCGGCGACCAGCGCGATGTCGGGTCTTGCGAGCAGCGGCCTCAGCACCGAGCAGGTGCTGGGACAGATCAACCGCATCGTCGACCAGCAGGCCTACATGCTGGCCACGAACGACATCTTCTATGCCTCGGCGATCCTGTTCCTGCTGCTGATTCCGCTGGTGTGGCTGGCAAGGCCGCAAAAGGGCGGCGCCGGTGGCGACGCCGCGGCAGGCGCGCACTGATCGACAGCCGACAGGCAACCCACGCGACCCCCGGGCTTCTTCGAGAAGACCCGGGGGTTTTTACGTGCCGAGCGCGCGCAGCACGTCGTGGCACGCGCCCATGGTGTGATAGTCGGTCTTGCCGGCCGGGCTCTTCTCGTCGCTGATCTTGCGGTTCTGCGGCGTGAGGATGCGGTACCAGGCACCGTGCCGGTGATCGACGAAGTGCTCCCAGCTGTACGCCCAGATGCTGTCGTACCAGTCCCAGTAGCCCGGCTCGCCGGTGCGCACCGCGAGCAGCGCGGCGGCGGCGAAGCTCTCGGCCTGCACCCAGAAGTACTTGTCGCCGTCGCACACCGTGCCGTCGGGCCCGAAGCCGTAGGCCAGCCCGCCGTTGTCGGCGTCCCAGCCGCGGAACATGGCGGTGTCGAAGAAGTGCCGGGCGCGCGGCACGATCCACTCTGCCTCGCGGCCCGCCGCGGCGAGATGCCGTTCCAGCTGCAGCAGCAGCTTGGCCCATTCGGTGAGGTGGCCGGTCTGGAAACCCCAGGGGCGGAAGATGTCGGTCTTGTCGCCGCGGTTGAAGTCCCAGTCGACAGACCAGTCCTCGCGGTAGTGCTCCCAGACCAGTCCGTCGGCCAGGGCAGCCTGCCGGCCCGTGACGGATTCCGCCAGCGCCGATGCCCGCGCCAGGTAGCGCGCTTCGCGCGTGGCCTCGTACGCGGCGAGCATCGCCTCGCAGGCATGCATGTTGGCGTTCTGGCCCCGGTAGGCGCCCACACGCCAATCGGCGGTGGCCTCGTCGGCATAGAGCTGGTGCTGCGGCTCCCAGAAATGCTGCTCCATCAGGTCCCAGGTGTGTGCCAGCCCCGCGCGCGCTTCTTCCACGCCGGCCATCAGCGCATGCGCATGCGCGAGCAGCACGAAGGCCAGGCCGTAGCAGTGGTTGGTGGCGTCCTGCACGGTGGCGCCGTGCCGTTGCCAGTCGATCTGCCAGGCGTATCCGCCTTCGTGTTTCGCGTGGCCCTGCTGAAGAAAGGCCAGGCCATGGCGCGCCGCCTTCTGGTGCGCCGGATTGCCGAAGCGCCGGTAGGCCATGGCGTGGTTGAAGACGAAGCGCGTGCTGCTCACCAGATGGCGCGTGCGCCGGTCGTACACCGTGCCGTCGTCCTTGAAGAAATGAAAGAACCCGCCCGAGGCGTCCAGGCAACGCGGCTCGTAGAACGCGAGCGTGTGCAGGATGTGATCAGTCAGGAAATCGGGCGAGCGGAAGTTCGGCATCGAAGACAGGGCGGTCGGTTCTGGAAGTGGTGGCGATAGCCATCCGGACGCTGTCGAAGCGACCAACGGCTTCTTTGTCATCGCAGCGACAGTCACCCATTCTTGCGCCGTACCACCCCGTACAGGTTGCACTGCAGCATAGGCATTTGCCCCAGTATGAAATTGCATGACGCCCACCAACAATCAGTCCGCGCCCGGTAGTGGCGCATTCAGATGGGCCGCATGACCGACTTTCTTTCTTCGCATCCGGGCGACTTCGCGAGATGAGCGACGTCATCCTCGAAACACGCCAGCTCACCAAGGAATTCAAAGGGTTCACCGCGGTCAGCAAGGTCGACCTGTCGGTGGTGCGCGGTTCGATCCACGCGCTCATCGGCCCCAACGGCGCCGGCAAGACGACCTGCTTCAACCTGCTGACGAAGTTCCTCGAGCCGACCTCCGGCACGATCCTCTTCAACGGTCAGGACATCACGGGCGAGCGCCCGGCGCAGATCGCACGGCGCGGCATCATCCGCTCGTTCCAGATCTCGGCCGTGTTCCCGCACCTCACGCTGCTGGAAAACGTGCGCCTCGGCCTGCAGCGCCGGCTGGGCACCTCGTACCACTTCTGGAAGAGCGAGAAGTCGCTCAAGCCGCTCGATGCGCGTGCGCGCGAACTGCTGGCCGAAGTGGGCCTGGAGGAGCTTGCCGACGAGCAGACCGTGAACCTGCCCTACGGCCGCAAGCGCGCGCTCGAAATAGCGACCACGCTGGCCATGGAGCCCGACTTGATGCTGCTCGACGAGCCCACCCAGGGCATGGGCCATGAAGACGTGCACCGCGTGGCCGAACTCATCAAGCGCGTGTCGGCCGGGCGCACCATCCTCATGGTCGAGCACAACATGAGCGTGGTCTCGACCATTGCCGACACCATCACCGTGCTGCAACGCGGCGCCGTGCTGGCCGAGGGCCCTTACGCCGAAGTCTCGAAGAACCCGCAGGTCATGGAGGCCTACATGGGCACGACGGACGGCCAGTTGCAAGGTGCCCACTGACATGACGGCCGCATTGGAAATCAAGGGCCTGCAGGCCTGGTACGGCGAATCGCACGTTCTGCACGGCGTCGACATGGTCGTGCAGCCCGGCGAAGTCGTCACGCTGCTGGGCCGCAACGGCGCGGGCCGCACCACCACGCTGCGCGCCATCATGGGCCTGACGGGCTCGCGCAAGGGCAGCATCGAGGTCAACGGCAAAGAGACCATCGGCATGCCGACGCACCGCATTGCCCACCTGGGCATCGGCTACTGCCCGGAAGAGCGCGGCATCTTCGCGAGCCTCTCGTGCGAAGAAAACCTGCTGCTGCCGCCCGAGCTCAAGGGCGCGGGGCCCGGCATGTCGGTCGAGGAGATCTACGCCATGTTCCCCAACCTGGCCGAGCGCCGCCACAGCCAGGGCACTCGGCTCTCGGGCGGCGAGCAACAGATGCTGGCCGTGGCGCGCATCCTGCGCACGGGCGCCAAGCTGCTGCTGCTCGATGAGATTTCAGAAGGCCTGGCACCGGTCATCGTGCAGGCGCTGGCCCGCATGATCACCATGCTGCGCGCCAAGGGCTACACCATCGTGATGGTGGAGCAGAACTTCCGCTTCGCCGCGCCGCTGGCCGACCGCTTCTACGTGATGGAGCACGGCCGCATCGTCGAAAAGTTCGGCGCTGCAGAACTCGAAGCCAAGATGCCGGTGCTCACCGAGCTGCTCGGCGTCTGAGAAGAAAAAGAAACGTCCACAAGACCGCACGCTCATCCCACAAAGATTCCTCCAGGAGACAACCCCATGAACAAGAAACTCGGCCTCATCGCCTCCGCCGTCGCCGTCCTCGCCATGAGCGCAGGTGCCGCCCAGGCGCAGGAAAAAGTGAAGATCGGCTTCGTCACCGACCTGTCCAGCCTGTACGCCGACCTCGAAGGCAAGGGCGGTGCCACTGCCATCCAGATGGCCATCGACGACTTCGGCGGCAAGGTGCTGGGCCAGCCCATCGAGCTGCTCGTGGCAGACCACCAGAACAAGGCCGACATCGCCGCCTCCAAGGCCCGCGAGTGGGTCGACACGGCCGGCGTGACCATGATCTTCGGCGGCACCAACTCCGGCACCGCGCTGGCCACCGCCAAGGTGGCGGAAGAAAAGAAGCGCGTGTACTTCAACAACGGCGCCGGCAGCTCGGTGCTCACCAACGAGCAGTGCAGCCCCTACACCGTGCACTACGCCTACGACACCGTGGCGCTGGCCAAGGGCACGGGCGCGGCGGTGGTCGACCGCGGCGGCAAGAGCTGGTTCTTCCTGACGGCCGACTACGCCTTCGGCCATGCGCTCGAAGCCGACACCACCAAGGTGGTGAAAGAGAAGGGCGGCACGGTGGTGGGCGCGGTGCGCCATCCGCTGAACGCGTCGGACTTCTCTTCGTTCCTGCTGCAGGCGCAGAACTCCAAGGCGCAGATCCTGGGGCTGGCCAACGCCGGCGGCGACACCATCAACGCCATCAAGGCGGCCAAGGAATTCGGCATCAACAAGACCATGAAGACGGCGGGCCTGCTGGTGTTTCTGAGCGACATCCACAGCCTGGGCCTGAAGAACACCGAAGGCCTGCTGCACACCACCAGCTGGTACTGGGACCTGAACGACGACACGCGCAAGTTCGCCAACCGCTTCTTCGAGAAGACCAAGCGCATGCCCACCGACGTGCAGGCCGCCGACTACTCGGCCACCACCACCTACCTGAAGGCCGTGGCCGCCGCCAAGACCACCGATTCCGACAAGGTGATGGCGCAGCTCAAGAGCATGAAGATCGACGACTTCTACGGCAAGGGCCAGATCCGCGCCGACGGCAGCTTCATCCACGACATGTACCTGGTCGAAGCGAAGTCGCCCGCCGAGTCGAAGAAGCCGTGGGACTACCTGAAGGTGCTCAAGGTGCTGCCGGGCGACCAGGTCTTCACGACCAAGGCGGAAACGAAATGCGCGGCCTGGAAATGATGCGCTGACGCCCATCACGATTTACTTACCGAAGTCACTGAGGACCCTCCCCATGAAACGAACGCTCATCGCTTCCGCCTGCCTCTTGGCAACCTGTCTGATGGCCGCGGGCGCCGTGCAGGCCCAGGAGAAGGTCAAGATCGGGTTCATCACCGACATGTCGAGCCTCTACGCGGACGTGGAGGGCAAGAACGGCGCCCTCGCCATCCAGATGGCGATCGACGACTTCGGCGGCAAGGTCAACGGCATGCCCATCGAGCTGCTGCAGGCCGACCACCAGAACAAGGCCGACATCGCCGCCTCCAAGGCGCGCGAGTGGATCGACACGCAGGGCCTGACGATGCTGTTCGGCGGCACCAGCTCGGGTACCGGCCTGGCCATGGCCAAGGTGGCGCAGGAGAAGAAGCGCGTGTTCATCGTGAACGGCGCGGGCAGCTCGGCGCTCACCAACGAACAGTGCAGCCCCTACACCGTGCACTACGCCTACGACACCGTGGCGCTGGCCAAGGGCACCGGCAGCGCGGTGATTGCGCGCGGCGACAAGAACTGGTTCTTCCTGACCGCCGACTACGCCTTCGGGCAGGCCCTGGAGGCCGATGCGTCCAAGGTCGTGAAGGAAAAGGGCGGCACCGTGGTGGGCAGCGTGAAGCATCCGCTGAACACCTCGGACTTCTCCTCGTTCCTGCTGCAGGCGCAGAACTCCAAGGCGCAGGTGCTGGCACTGGCCAACGCGGGCGGCGACACCATCAATGCCATCAAGGCGGCCAAGGAATTCGGCATCACCAAGACCATGAAGATGGTCGGCCTGCTGGTCTTCGTGACCGACGTGCACAGCCTGGGCCTGAAGAACACCGAAGGCCTGCTGCTCACCACCAGCTGGGACTGGAACCTGGACGACAAGACGCGCGCCTTCGGCAAGAAGTTCTTCGACAAGACCAAGCGCATGCCCACCGACATCCAGGCGGCGGACTACTCGGCCACCATGACCTACCTGAAGGCCGTGCAGGCCGCCAAGAGCACCGACGCCGACACCGTCATGGCGCAGATCAAGAAGACGCCGATCGACGACTTCTATGCCAAGGGCGTGGTGCGCGACGACGGCCGCTTCGTGCACGACATGTACCTCATGCAGGTGAAGTCGCCCGCCGAGTCCAAGCAGCCGTGGGACTACTACAAGGTGGTCCAGAAGCTCAAGGGCGAAGACGTCTTCACCACCAAGGCCGAGAGCAGGTGCACCCTCTGGAAGTGATTGTTCGCGGGCGCCGCGGCGCCCGGGTTCGTTGAAACGCTTATGACCATTTCCCTTCCCGGCCTGCTGAGCCAGCTTCTCCTTGGGCTGGTGAACGGCTCGTTCTATGCCATCCTGAGCCTCGGGCTCGCGGTGATCTTCGGCCTGCTCAACGTCATCAACTTCGCGCACGGCGCGCTGTTCATGATGGGCGCCATCCTGACCTGGATGGCAATGGAGTATTTCGGCATCAACTACTGGGTGATGCTGATCGCGGCGCCCCTCGTCATCGGCCTGTTCGGCGTGCTGATCGAGCGGCTGCTGCTGCGCTGGATCTACAAGCTCGACCACCTCTACGGCCTGCTGCTCACGCTGGGCCTCACGCTGCTGATCGAAGGCGTGTTCCGCTCGGTCTACGGCGTGTCGGGCCTGGCCTACGACGCGCCCGATGCGCTGTCGAGCGCCACCGACCTGGGCTTCATGGTGCTGCCCAACTACCGCGCCTGGGTGGTCGTGGCCTCGCTGGTCGTGTGCTTCGCCACCTGGTACGTCATCGAGAAGACGCGGCTGGGCGCCTACCTGCGCGCCGGCACCGAGAACCCGCGGCTGGTGGAGGCCTTCGGCGTCAATGTGCCGCTGATGATCACGCTGACCTACGCGTTCGGCGCAGGGCTGGCCGCATTCGCCGGCGTGCTTGCCGCGCCGGTGATCCAGGTGTCGCCGCTGATGGGACAGAACCTCATCATCGTGGTGTTCGCGGTGGTCGTCATCGGTGGCATGGGCTCGATCATGGGCGCCATCCTCACCGGGCTGGGCCTCGGTGTGATCGAGGGGTTCACCAAGGTTTTCTATCCCGAGGCTTCGTCCACGGTCGTGTTCGTGATCATGGTCATCGTGCTGTTGATTCGCCCCGCCGGCCTGTTCGGCAAAGAGAAGTAAGGCGACCGGCACCATGAACATGAAAAAAATATCCACCGTCGTCTACGGCCTGCTGCTGGTCGCGCTGATCCTGGCGCCGTTCTTCGGCGCCTACCCGGTGTTCGTGATGAAGCTCATGTGCTTCGCACTGTTCGCCGCGGCGTTCAACCTGCTGCTGGGCTTCACCGGCCTGCTGTCCTTCGGCCATGCGGCCTTCCTGGGCGGCTCCGCATACGTCGCGGGCCATGCGATGAAGGTCTGGGGCCTCACGCCCGAGCTGGGCCTGGTCGCGGGCACGCTCGCCGGCGGCTTCCTGGGCTGGGTCTTCGGCGTGGTGGCCATCCGCCGCCAGGGCATCTACTTCGCGATGATCACGCTGGCGCTCGCGCAGATGATGTTCTTCGTCGCGCTGCAGGCCAAGTTCACGGGCGGCGAAGACGGTTTGCAGGGCGTGCCGCGCGGCAAGCTGTTCGGCTTGATCGACCTGTCGAGCGACCTCACGATGTACTACGTGGCGCTGGTCGTGGTGGTGCTGGCGTTCCTGCTGATCGTGCGCACCATCCACTCGCCGTTCGGCCAGGTGTTGAAGGGCATCAAGGAGAACGAGCCGCGCGCGCTGTCGCTGGGCTACGACGTGAACCGCTTCAAGCTGCTGGCCTTCGTGATTTCGGCGGCGCTGTCGGGCCTGGCCGGTTCGCTCAAGACGCTGGTGCTGGGTTTTGCCACGCTGTCCGACGTGCACTGGACGGCGTCGGGCCAGGTCATCCTGATGACGTTGGTGGGCGGGCTGGGCACGATCTCCGGTCCGCTGGTGGGTTCGGCGGTGGTGGTGCTGCTCGAGAACAAGATCGGCGAACTCGGCAACTTCCTGGCGCGCATCACCACGATCGACTGGTTCAACACGCTGGGTGAGTCGGTGACCATGGTCACGGGCTTGATCTTCGTGATCTGCGTGCTGGCGTTCCGCAAGGGGATCATGGGAGAGATCATTGCGTTCATCGAGCGGCGCAAGGGGGCCTCAGGCGGCAAGTCGCACTGAGAGGGCGGCTCGCTTTTGGATTCGCTGCGTTGCGCGTGACGTGTCCTGCTCGGGGCGCGGTCACGCCGATGGGCGACATTCGCGGAGGGGAGCACCTGGCGGCCTGTGCGTTCACCCCGAACAAGAGCTAAAGCCGCAGCGGCGCTGCGTACCCCGTCATCTCCAGATACCCGCGACCCACGCGCTTTCCCTGTGCGTCGAGCAGGTCGCTCACCCCCTCCCAATACACGCCCCCAGTCGACCCACGGCTGTCCAACTCCTGGTCGTCCAGCAGCGCGCGCACCTCGAAGTTGCCGGCCGGCGTCTGCACACGCCACTGCGTCGGGTACTTCGCCTGCGTGCGCGGGCTTTCCCACGACTTGATCGCCTCGAACCGCACCTCGTCGTTGTTGAAGATGCGCGCCACCCCATCGCGTGCGCGAAACGATCCGCCTCCCCACAACGCACTGCCGTCGCTGCGACGCAGATGAAAGGCCGTAAGGGCACTGCCGTCGTCGAGGTTCATGCCGATCCAGTCCCAGCCCACGGCCTCGGGGTGCATCAGCGCCTCGCTCCATTCGTGGTCGAGCCAGGCCGCGCCGCCGACGTCGACGGTCTGCCCTTTCAGCGTCAGCTTGCCCTGCGCCTTGAGCTGTGGCTCGCTGTAGTAGTAGCTTGCCTGCGATTCGTCCGGCCCCTTGCGCGACAAGCCGGCCTTGCCCTGCAACAGCACCGGCTGCGTCGGCGTGAAGCGCAGGTCGAGCGAGAACTCGCCGGCCGGAATGCGCGCCACGTACAGACCGTTCTCGCGCACCAGCGACCAGTCGCGGATGCGCACGTCGGTGTCGCTGGTGCTGGCTTCCGCCACGCCGAAGCCCGCGCGCGCGATGCGCTGGTCGTGCAGCAGCACGCGACCCTCCAGGTCGGTGACCGCCGCATGCGCGAACACCAGGTTCTTCGCCGCGAAGGCCGAGCGCATGCCCAGCGCCGCCTCCACGCGCGAGCGGAAGAAGGTCACCTGAAAGCCGAACTCGCGCCCGGCCGGTGTCTTCGCATGGCCGGTGATGTACCACCACTCGGTGTGCAGGTCGGGGTGGCTGCCGAAGTCGCGCGGAAATTCGAGCCTGCGCTCGGGCAGCGCCCAGGCCGCCATGGGCCCCGACGACAGCGCTGCCAGCAGCAGGCTGCGCCGCGAAACGAAAGCCATGGAAGGCATGGGAGACATCACACCGCCACCAGCGCATCGATGCGCCGCTGCACCGGTGCGATGTCGCCGAACGCGTTGCGCACCCACGCGGCGTCGTGATAGCTCGGCAGGTAGCGCTCGCCCGCATCGCACAGCAACGAAAGAATGGACCCCTGCTGTCCGGCTGCGCGCATCTCCTGCGCCACGGCCAGCATGCCGATGAAGTTCGTGCCCGTCGAAGGGCCGACCTTGCGGCCCAGCAACGCCGACAGCGCATGCATCGCCGCCACCGAGTCGAGGTTGGGCACCTCGATCATCCGGTCGACCAGCGTGCGAACGAAGCTCGGCTCCACGCGCGGCCGGCCGATGCCCTCGATGCGCGAGCCCGCCGCGGTGAGCGTGGAGTCGCCCGTGCGGTGGTAGGCCGAGAACACCGAGCCCTCGGGGTCGGGCACGCACACCTGCGTGTCGTGGCAGCGAAAGCGCACATAGCGCCCGATGGTCGCGCTGGTGCCGCCCGTGCCCGCGCCCACCACGATCCACTTCGGCACCGGATGCCGCTCGCGCGCCATCTGCTGGAACATGCTCTCGGCGATGTTGTTGTTGCCGCGCCAGTCGGTCGCGCGCTCGGCGTAGGTGAACTGGTCCATGTAGTGGCCGCCGGTGCGCTCGGCCAGCGCGCGGGCCTCTTCGTACACCTGCGCCGCATGGTCCACGAAGTGGCAGCTCGCGCCGTAGAAGGCGATCTGCGCGACCTTCTCGGGCGAGGTGGTGCGCGGCATCACCGCGATGAAGGGCAGGCCCAGCAGCCGCGCGAAGTAGGCCTCGCTCACGGCGGTGGAGCCGCTCGACGCTTCCACGATGGTCGTGCCCTCGCGCACCCAGCCGTTGCACAGCGCGTACAGGAAGAGCGAGCGCGCGAGCCGGTGCTTCAGGCTGCCGGTCGGGTGCGTGGACTCGTCCTTCAGGTACAGGTCGATGCCGTGCGCGGCCAGCGAGGGCAGGGGCAGTGGAATCAGGTGCGTGTCGGCGCTGCGCTGGTAGTCGGCCTCGATGCGGCGAATGGCGCCGCCGAGCCAGCCGCTGCAGGAGGTGGAAGAGAGGGTTTGCTGCATAGCGTGCCAGTCTACAAGTCATGACTTGCAACCCCTATGGGGCGTTGCTTTGCGCTGCTTGTCTGACCACAGGTCCGGGGGAAGCGTTGACGGCTTTGGAAGCTGGGTTTCGGGGCCGGGACTCGCCCCGGCGGGCGACTTACTTTCTTTTGCTTCGCCAAAAGAAAGTAAGCAAAGAAAAGGCGACCCCACTGTCTGCGTCCCTGCGCTTCGCTCCGGGCAACCTGCGGTGCTCGCGTTTCGCGGGGTCTCGCCCAAACTCGCTTCGCTCAGACAAGGGCGAGCCCTGATCCGCGAAACGCTGCGCTCCTCGGCGCAGCCAGAGGGGGTGGAGACCACCCGGGCCTTTGCTTCGCTTGGCCAACAAGGCGCTGCAGGCGCTTCGCTTCTGCAGCGCCTTGGGCTTGCTTCTTTTTGGGCTCTTTTATTACCAATCTTCCTTGACTGCCAGGACTGCGTCCTTGCCGGCTGCGGCGCGGCCGGCCATCCACGCCGTCACCGTGCCTGCGGCCACCACCGCCGCACACAACAGCAGCAGCCGCTCCCACGGCACCAGCAGGTCCATGCTCCAGTGAAAGCTCTGGGGGTTCACCACCTTCACCAGCACCACCGAGACCGCCAGGCCCAGCCCCAGCCCGGCCACGGCGCCGATGGCCGTCCACGCCGCACCTTCGCCCGCCACCACCGCCAGCACCTGCCGCCGCGTGAAGCCCAGATGCGCGAGCAGCCCGAATTCCTTGCGGCGCGCCAGCACCTGCGCGCTGAAGCTCGCGGCAATGCCGAACAGGCCGATGGCGATGGCCACTGCCTGCAGCCAGTAGGTCACGGCAAAGCTGCGGTCGAAGATGCGCAGCGAGGTCACGCGGATCTGCCCGACCGACGCAATTTCCACCGACTCGGCGGAGCCGCCGCCCTGGCGAGCGGCGAGCGCGCGCACCGCCGTCTGCACCTCGCCTTCGGACGCGCCGGGCGCCAGCCACAGCGCCACGTCGCTCACGTTGCGCTCGCCGGTGATGCGCTCGTAGTCCCGCGCATCCATGGTGATCGCGCCGAACTGCCTGGCGTAGTCGCGCCACACGCCGGCCACGAAGAACGATGGCGTCTTTTTGGACGACGCCGACATGCCCATCGCGTTCGACAGCGGCGCGAAGGTGGTGCCGGGCTTGGCGCCATACAGCTCCACCATCGGCTCGCTCACGTAGATGCCGATCTGCCCCTCGGGCACGGCAACGGCCGAGCCCACCAGCGGCAACGACTGCGTGGCGCCGCCTTCCAGGCTGCGCGCGATCAGCGCCACGGCAGGGCGCGTGGCGTCGAGCTGCAGCGTCTGCGTGCGCAGCGTGCCGGTGCGCGCCACGCCGGGCAACTGCGCCAGCGCCTGCACGAAAGCGGGTGCGAAGGTCGCGGTGTCGGTGCTGCTGGTGCCGCCGCTATTGCTGCCGCGACCGCCCGAGGTGGCGCGCACGTACAGGTCGGCGGGCAGCACCACGTTCAGCCACTGCGTCACCGAGTCGCGAAAGCTCGCGACCATCACCGTGAGCGCAACCGCCAGGCTCAGACTCGCGACCACGCCGCTTACCGCCACGGCCGCCGTGCCGCGCATGCGCCGCGCGCGCTCCACGGCCAGCATGGGCAGCACGCGCTGCGCGAACAGGGGCGCGATGCGGTCGTACAGCAGGGCGATCAGCCAGGGCAGGGCGGTGATGCCGCCCACCAGCAGGCAGGCCACCGACAGGTACGCCGCCACGGGAATGCCGCCAATGGCCGGCACGTTGGCCAGCACCCCGCCCAGCGCAATCAGCCCCAGCGCCAGCCAGTGGCCGTTGCTCTGCACGGGCGCGGCGCCCAGGCCCTTGAGCGTCTGGGCCTCGGGCAACGCCTGCGCTGCGCGCGCGGGCCACCAGCCGCCGACCAGCGCGGCCACCACGCCCAAGCCGCCGTACAGCAGGGCCGATCCGGCGCTCCAGTGCAGCGTGGGCGCCACGCCCTCGAAATAGCCGCCGCCCAGGTCGCCGCCGAGCACCTTCAACGCGAAGGCCGCGAGCGCGGTGCCCAGCGCCAGGCCGGCCGCGCTGCCGATCAGGCCCAGCACCAGCGATTCGGCCAGCACCAGCCGCAGCCGCTCGCGCGGCGTGAGGCCCAGCACGCCCAGCAGCGCGAACTGCTGCGCGCGCTTGGCCACGCTGAGCGCCAGCACCGAGAACACCAGGAACGCGCCGGTGAACAGCGCCACCAGCGCCAGCACCGTGAGATTGACGCGGTAGGCGCGCGACAGGTTGCTCACGCGTTCCGCCGCATCGCCCGGCTCGGCGAACTGAACGCCCGCGGGCCAGTCCGGCGACTTCTGCAGCGCGGCCATGAAGGTGGCGCGGTCGGTGCCGGGCGCCAGCCGCAGGTCGATGCGGCTGAGCCGGCCGCCCTGGCCGAACAGGTCTTGCGCGGCGCCGATGTCCATCACCGCGAGCGCCGTGCCGCCGGCGGCGACATGGCCGGCCACGGCCAGCTGCTGCCAGGCGTCGCCGCTGCGCAGCTGCACTGTTTCCGGGGTGCCTGCGGGTGCTTGCGCGGGCAGTTTCAACGCGCTGCGCGCTGCGGCGTTGAGGAACACCTGTCCCGGCGCGAACAGCGCGAAGCGGTCGGCGCCGGGCGCGGGTTGCGGCATCAGCGCGGGCGCGATGGTGGGCAGCACCAGCGCGTCGATGCCGATCACGCGCATCGGCACCTGGCTGTCGGCCACCAGTGCCAGGCCCTGGAACTCCACCACGGGGCTCGCGAGCGTCACCTGCGGATGCCGGGCCAGCTGGGCGAACACCGCCTCGTCGAAGCCGCCCTGCACGGCGCGCACTTCCAGGTCGGGCTGGCCGTTCACCGAGCGCACGGCGCTGGAGAACTCGTCCAGCGCGGAGGCGTTGATCAGCTGCACCGAGAAGGCCAGCGCCACGCCCAGCATCACGGCCATCACGGCCGCCGCGTTGCGCCAGGGGTGGTGGCGGAGTTCCTGCCAGGAGAAGGTGGTGAGCAATGCGCGCATGCATCGATTGTGGCGGCGCGCGAAAGGTTGCACAGGCGTGGCACCATGGCGCCTCTTCGATGACGCCTGAGGAACCCGACGATGCGGCTCTTGCCCCGTGCTCCCCGTCCCCTGTGCCGACCCTGGCTTGCGCTGTGCGTCCTCGCACCCCTGCTCGTGGGCCATGCCGCCGCGCAACCTCAGGCGCCCCTGACGCTGGCGAGCGATCCCGCGATGCTGGCCAAGGCAGCGCTGGGCGCAGAGCGCGGCACGCTGGTGGTGGGCACGCTGCGCAACGGGCAGGCGGCCTACGGCGCCGCCTACAACCCCGAGCCGCCGTCACCGCCGCGCGCCATCGCCGCCAGCAGCGCCGAGCAGCCGATGTTCGAGATCGGCTCCGTCACCAAGGTCTTCACCGGCCTGCTGCTCGCGCAGGCGGTCGAGCGCGGCGACCTGAAGCTCGACGACAACGTGGGCAAGCTGCTGGCCGGCAAGGTCGAGGGCCTGTCGCCGGGCGTGGCCGCGGTCACGCTGCGCCAGCTGGTCACGCACACCGGCTGCATGCCCGTGATGGCCGACGGCGTGACCGGCGGCGCGCCGCTGGCCGAACAGTTCCGCACCTTCGACAAACCGATGTTCTGGGCCGCGCTCGCGCGCATCAGGCTCACGGCCGCCGCGCCGCCGTGCGAGGGCGCATACAGCAACTTCGGCATGGCGCTGCTGGGCCAGTTGCTGGCCGAGCGCTACAGCACCTCGTGGGGCGAGCTGGTGCGCGCGCGCATCACCGAGCCGCTGGGCATGAACGACACCGTGATCCCGCTCGGCGACAAGGCCTCGCGCATGGCCCCGGCCTTCTCGGGCGACCGCCGACAGCCGCTGTTCGACATGCTGGCCTACGCGCCGGCCAGCGCCCTGCGCTCCACGGCCGCCGACATGATGACCTTCAGCCGCGCCGTGCTGGCCGGCGCTGCCGGCCCGCTGGGCCCGGCCGCCGCGCGCATGCTCACGCCGCTGGCGCGCTACGAGGGCGCCGAGATCGGCTATGCGGTGATGGTGCGCGGCCCCGAGGGCGGACGCCGCACTTACTACCATGCGGGCGTTACCGAGGGCTACCGCACGCTCTGGCTGCTGGCGCCCGACACCGGCGAGGCCATCATCGTGCTCAGCAGCAACGCACGCGCGCCGCTGCAGCCCGTGATGCTGGCCATCGGCAAGAGCCGTTACCCGGTGTCGACCGCCGAGGTGCCGATCGATGCGAAGCGTCTGGACGACTACCGCGGCGAGTTCCGCGTGAGCAAGACCCAGGCGCTGAACTTCACGGTGCGCGACGGCAAGCTGCTGGTGCGCGAGACGGGGCGCGGCTACAGCGCGCTCACGCCGACCGGCACCGACCGTTTCGCGGTCACGGGCATCGGCGCGCAACTGATGTTCCGGCGCGATGCCGGCCATGCGGTGGTCGGCGTCACGCTGGCGCAGGGCGGCAGCCAGCTGGAGGGGCGCCGGGTCGGCGAGCCGGCCGTGGCGCCGCAGGAGTAGCCGGCGCGTTCAGTCTGCGAGCGCGAGCAGCCGGTCGGCCATCTGCGCGATCTCCTCGCGCATGACGAGCTTGTCGAGCCAGTTCGCGGGAATGCCGCCCACGCCGTAGAACGCGCCCGCCAGCTGGCCGCAGATGGCGGCGGTGGTGTCGGCATCGTCACCGAGGTTGGTGGCGGCGAGTACGGCTTCTTCGAACGACTGCGTGTGTGCAAAGCACCAGAGCGCCGCTTCCAGCGACTCGACGCAGTAGCCCGAACCCTTGATGTGCTCGCGCGGCCTCGAGGCGTAGTCGCCGCGCGCGAGTGCCGCGACCTTCTCGCTCAGCGGGGCCAGCGGCGCGGTGGCAAGAATGGCCGCCTTGCCTTCGCCCTGCAAGGCCGCCCGCAGCTGCAAGGCGAACAGCCGCGAGCACTCGATGGCCTCCAGTGCGCCGTGCGTGGTGCGCGTGCTCTCGCCGGCCTGTTGCCAGGTGGCTTCGGCACTGGCCGCGCAGAACATCGGCACGGGTGCCAGCCGCATCAGCGCACCGTTGCCCGCCGCGCGCGGATCGGGGTCGCCAGCGAACGGATCGCCCGACGCGAGGTAGCGGGTGAGGGCGCCCGACACCGTGAGGCCGATGTCGAAGCAGTTGCCGGTGCTGCTCATGTAGCCCACGCTGCGCCAGTTGCAGTAGCGGTTCATCTGGTCGACGGCGTTGAAGCCCTCGCAGTGGATGAGGCTCGCCGCGAGGCACAGCGCCATCGAGGTGTCGTCGGTCCATTCGCCGGGCACCAGGCCGAAGGGCCCGCCGCCGGCCATGTCCGTCACCGGCTCGAAGCTGCCGCGCGTGCGGAACTCGACCGTGGTGCCCACGGCGTCGCCGCAGGCCAGGCCGAGCAGGCAGCCCCGGTAGCGTTCGATACGTGTCATCGCGCGGCCCTCAGTGCGTCGCGTGCGGCCATCAGCGCGAAGCCCAGCAGGTTGAGGCCGCGCCACGCGCGCGGGTCTTGCGCCGCGGGGTCGGTGGCCGCCAGCCCGATGCCCCAGATCGGATCGACCGGGCTGGCCTCCACCAGCACCTGGTGGCCCGTGCCGAGCAGGAAGGCGCCGAGCGCCGCGTTCTGCGCGAACTTCTCGATGTTGCCCTGCGTCACGATGTCCAGGCGCGCCTCGACCCATGCCGCCTCGTCGAAGCCACGGATCTCGCGGCCCAGCTTCTTCGCTTCGCCGGGCGTGCGGGCCGCGAGGATGCGCTCGCAGGTTTGCGCGTCGTCGAACAGGCGCGCCTTGCCGGTCATCATGAAATGCTCGGCCGTGCGGTACCTGAGCCCGTCGACCTTGAATTCGGCCTCGAACCACTGGCTGAAGCAGCTCTTGTTCACGCCCGTCTTCGGCGCCTGGTGGCCCCAGAACAGCAGGTATTCGGGGCGATGGCCCTGCGCGAAGTAGGCGGGCAGGTCGCGGGTGCTGCGCGGCGTGGTCGTTGGGTGGATCGTCATTTTTTCTCTCCCTCGAAAGCATGTGACAGCTTGGTTCCTGTTCCTGTCGTGAGTTGCTCTGTACAACTAATCAGGGGTTGTATAGTACAACTAACAAATCCGCAGTCAGGCCTTCCCGTGAAATCACCCTCGTCGATTTTTCCGTCCCTGAGCTTCCCGCGCCCGCTGGTCACGGTCGACGTGGTGATGTTCACCGTGCTCGACGACGCCTTGCAGGTGCTGCTGGTGAAGCGCCCCGCCGACACCGCCGAGCCGTTCCCCGGCAAGTGGGCCTTGCCCGGCGGCTTCGTGAACATCGACGAAGACGCCACGCTGCTCGACTGCGCGCAGCGCAAGCTGCGCGAGAAGACCGGCGTGGTCACGCCCTACCTCGAACAACTCGGCAGCTGGGGCGGCGCGCAGCGGGACCCGCGCGGCTGGTCGACCACGCATTGCTTCTATGCGCTGATTCCCGCGCAGGCGATGCAGTTGCGCAGCGGCGCCAACGCGGCCGAGGTGGCGTGGTTCGCGGTCGACGTGGCCGCGCGCAAGCGGCTGGCCTTCGACCACGGCGACTTGCTGGACGCGGCCGTCGCCCGCCTGCGCAGCAAGGTCGAATACACCTCGCTGCCGGCCTTTCTGCTGGAGGAGCCGTTCACGCTGCCGGCGCTGCAGCACACCTACGAGGTGGTGCTGGGCCGCGACATCGACAAGAGCGCTTTTCGCAAGCGCATGCTCGACGGCGAGTTCATGGAAGAGGCCGGCATGGTCACCGGCAGCCTGGGCCGCCCGGCCATGAGCTACCGGCTGCGCGACCGCTCGCAAGCGGCGCTGTTTCCGCGCACTTTCAGCGCCCGCTAAAGGCAGGCAGCAACTCTGGGCCGCTGCGGGAAGGGCGCCTGCTCAGACCCGCTGCGACATCGCGCTGAGGTAGGTCCGCACCGCCGCACTGGTGCTCAGGCCGATCGCCCGGTCATAGGCCTGTCGGGCCGCGGCACGCGCACCCCCGGCCGCCAGCAGGTGCGCGCGCGCGGCCCAGAAGGGTTGGTAGTTCGTCACCTCGTCGGCCGGGATGGCATCGAGCGCGCGCAGGCCGGTCTCCGGCGTGCGGGCATTGGCCAGCGCGCAGGCGAGGCTCACCTGCGCACCGACGCTGGGCCGCAGTGCCAGCAGGCCTTCGTACAGCGACACCAGCGCTTCGGGCGGCACCGGCGCGCCCGCGCGGCGTTCGCAGTGCGCCGACTGGATGGCGGCCTCCAGCTGGTAGGGCCCGAGCGATCCCAGGGTGGACGCCTGCCGCAGATGGTGCTCGGCCTCGGCCAGCAGCTCGTGGTTCCAGCGCGTGATGTCCTGCTGGTCGAGCGGCACGTAGGCGCCGGTGTCGCTGCGGCGCGCTGCCAGGCGGGCGTCGCAGAACAGCATCAGCGCCAGCAGCCCGAGCGGTTCGGGCTCGTTCGGCATCAGCCGGCACAGGATGCGGCACAGGTCGATGGCTTCGTTGGTCAGCCCGCGGGGAAGGGCGTCGGCACCGTCCACGTCGTCCCAGCCCGTGCCATAGCCGGCGTAGATGCCGTCGAGCACGTCGCGCAGCCGGTGCGGCAGGTCGCGCGCCTGCGGGTATTCGAATGGCACGCCCGCTGCGCGGATGCGGGCCTTGGCGCGTACCAGCCGCTGCGCCAGCGCGGAGGGCGAGCTCAGGAAGGCGCCCGCCATGCGCGCCGCGTCGAGCCCGAGCACGGTCTGCAGCATCAGCGGTGCGCGCGCGGCCGCGTCGATGGCCGGGTGCGCGCACACGAAGAGCAGGCGCAGCCGCTCGTCGGGCACGGCTGCGCCCTCGGTGCTGCCTTCGTCGACCTCGCCGGCCAGCAGCATCAGCGTTTGCGTGGCCTTGTCCTGCACGCGGGTGTGGCGCCAGGCGTCGAGCTTGCGGTGCCGCGCCACGCTCAGCAGCCAGGCTTCGGGCTGCTGCGGAATGCCGTCGGCGGGCCAGCGCTCCAGCGCACGGGCAAAGGCGTCGGCCAGTGCGTCTTCGGACGCGGCGATGTCGTGCGTGCGCGCCGACAGGATGGCCAGCAGCCGCCCGTAGGCATGGCGCGCCGCGCGTTCGGCGGCCTGGTGAGCCGCCGGGCCGCTCATGGCGCTGCGGCCGCCGCGGTGGCGGTGAAGACGGGTCGCACCTCCACCCCGCCGCTGGTGGCGCAGGGCGCCCGCTCGGCCCATTCGAGCGCGGCGTCGAGGTCGGCCACCTCGATCACGAAGTAGCCGCCGAGCTGCTCCTTGGTGTCGGCGAAGGGGCCGTCCTGCACCTGTCGCTTGTCGCCGCGCACGCGCAGCGTGGTGCCGGTCATGGGCGGGAACAGGCCGTGGCCGCCGAGCGAAATGCCCGACTGGCGCACGGCGTCGGCATAGGCCATCCAGCTGGCGCGGTAGGCCTGCGAGGCGGCGTTGTCGCGTTGCTCGAACTCGGCCGCGGGCTGATAGAACATCAACATGTACTGCATGGTGTCTCTCCGTCATGGAAGAAGCTGCAGAGCAGGATCGCTCACCACAATGACGGCCCGCCAGCGGCCATTTCGACACGGGTTCGCCGTGCCGAGCAGAATATTTTTGACGTTAAGGCGGCCGAGCGCAATGCATCATTTGGCGTTCATTTCGGCACGCGTTCAGGCGGCCCGCTCCCGTGCCGACGGCGCGAACATCGCCTCCATCTCGTTTCGCAGTTTGCAGGCGGCGGTGCCGGTGTCGATCGCCACGTCGGCCCAGCTCAGGCTCTGGCCCTTCTTCACCGGCCGCAGCAGCTTGATGTTGTGCGCCAGCCCGAGCGGGAGGCCGCCCAGGCGCAACGAGCGCTCGGCCGGCAGCAGCTTGCCCCAGACCGTGTAGCCGCCTTCGCCGTCGAGCATCTCGCCCGCGGCCAGGTCGCGCTTGGCGGTGGCCACCACGTCGGCGTTCCAGCAGGTGGCCACGCCGGTGGGCTCGCCGCGCAGCGCCACGCTGGCCACCGACATGCCGACCTCCAAGCCAATGAGGTGCCAGCGCTTGTAGAGCGTGAAGTAGCGCCCGCTCGGGTCGGTGTGGGCGTTGTATTCCTCGAAGCAGTTCTTGATGTAATCGGTCTCGGCCTCGACCGTGACCCACACGCCCATGCGGATGTCGTAGGGAATCTTGCGGCCGTCGGCTTCCAGCGAGGACACCACCTCGACCATGCCCTTGCGCTCCAGCACGCCGCCCTCGCTCTTCGGTCGCGTGACGAAGGGAATGTCTTCCACGCTCGCGGGCGGGTAGAGCAGCCCGTCCGACGGCACGGTGAGTCCGGTGGCGTTGGCCACGGCCGAGCTTTCGATGGACGGCTTGGAGCCGTCCAGGAAGCTGTTGAACATCTTCGGGTTGAGCCCGCCGCGCAGCGCCTGCTCGGGCGTGAGGCCGTAGTTGCCCCACACGGTCTCGGGCGTCGATTCGGTGAAGTGCGGCAGCCACTTGTGGCCGCGCCCGGCCGCCACCACCGGAAAGCCGCAGGTGCGCGCCCAGTCGACCAGGTCGCAGATCAGCGCGGGCTGGTCGCCGAAGGCCAGCGAATAGATCACGCCGGCCTGCCGCGCACGGTGCGCGAGCATCGGGCCGCAGAAGGCGTCGGCCTCCACCGTCACGTTGACCACATGCTTGCCGTGCGCGAAGGCGTCCAGGCAGTGCTCGACCGCGGCGATGGGGTTGCCGGTGCACTCGACCACGATGTCGATCGAAGGCTCGCGCGTCACTGCCCGCCAGTCGTCGGTGATCCAGGTGGTGCCGTGCTTCAGCGCCTCCTGCACCGAGCCGGCGGCGGCGCGCTCGGGCTGCCAGCCCACGCGCTCGAGATTGGCGCGCGCCGCGTCGGGCGACAGGTCGGCAATGGCCACCAGCTGCACGCCGGGCGTGCGCGGAATCTGCGCGAGGTACATGGCGCCGAACTTGCCGGCGCCGATCAGGCCGATGCGAATGGGGCGGCCTTCGGCGGCGCGCTGCAGCAGGCGGGTGTGCAGGCTCATGGCGTTCAGGCCTCCACGGGTTCGATCACATCGAGCGAGGTGCGCAGCGCGCTCTCGGGCAGGCCGTCCTTCCACGGCACGTCGACGGGGTAGGGCTCGCGCAGGCAGTCGTCGGGCAGCATCTCGATGGGGGTGAAGTCGCGGTGCGCGATGTACTCGGGCCGCTTGTGGCGCCGGATGTGGTTGCTGACGGCGCACAGGCTCAGGTATACCGCCACGCGGTTGAAGGGCGACAGGTTGCTGCCCGAGGCATGCACCAGGCAGCTGTGGAACAGGATCATCGAACCCGCCGGGCCCTTGGGCGAGACGATGCCGCCGTCCTTGCCGCCGGCGCGGTCGACCAGTTGCGCGATCAGCTCGTTGTCCACGGTCCAGAGCGGATAGCTCGTCGTCGTGAGGTCATGTTTCGCATCGACCACGCCCTTGCGGTGGCTGCCCGGAATGAACATCAGCGGGCCGTTGTGCTCGTTCACGTCGTCCAGGAAGATGGCCACGTTCATCGCGCGCTCTGTGGGCATCAGGTCGTCGTTGAGCCAGGTGCCGTAGTCCTGGTGCCACTGCCACACCTGGCCTTCGAAGGCCATCTTGCCGTTGATCTTGAACTGGTGCATGTAGACCTCTTCCTCGAAGAGGTCCATCACCGGACCGACCATGCGCGGGTGGCGCGCCAGGCGCGCGAAGGGCTCGCTGATGAGGTGCGCCGCGAAGTTCGTGCGCACCGCGTCGGAGCCTTTCTCGCGCACGTTGAAGGCCTCGCGCTTGCTGTACAGATCGGGCACCGCATCGGTCAGCGCGCGGGTTTCCTCGGCCGAGAAATGGCCGGGAAAGAACAGGTAGCCGTCGCGCTCGAACTGCGCGCGTTGCTCCAGGGTCAGCTTCATGCCTTGTCTCCTTTGTGGGTGGGGGTGGATGCGGATGCGATGCGCGCCAACTGCTCGGTCAGGCGCCGGCTCAGTGACTCGCTGGCTTGCGCGACGTGCGCTTCGCTCAGGCGCGCCGCACGGTCCGCGTTGCCCGCGGCAATGGCCGCGGCAATGGCCTCGTGCTCGTCCCAGAGCGTCTCGCGCTGCGGCTCGGCCTGCAGCACCGCGCCCATCGCGCGGCGCAGGTGGCGCCAGTGCGGGCTGGCGCTCTGGCCGATCAGCGGGTTGCCCGAGGCTTCGTAGATGGCCTGGTGGAAGGCCACGTCGGCGTCGATCATGGCTTCGACGTTGCGCCCGCGCGCCGCGCGCCGGCCACGCTCGATGAGCTTCGGGTCGATGCGAAAACGCTGCTGCGCCGCGAGCCGCGCGGCCAGCACATCGAGCGCACCGCGCACCTGGTAGACCTGGCGCATCGCCTCGGCCTCCAGCGGCGCCACCAGCACGCCGCGGCCGGGCGCGTCCAGCACGAAGCCGTCTTTCTTCAGCAGCCGCAACGCCTGCAGCACCGGCTGGCGCGAGACCGACAGGCGTTGCGCGATGTCCTCCTGCGTGAGGCGCTCGCCTGGGGCGAGCGCACCGCTGCTGATGGCGCCGAGCAGGGCGCGGTACACCTGGTCGACGAGGTCGGGTGCGACCTCGATGCTGACGAGCTGGGCGGGCATTGCGAACCTCTTTTTGAACTCTGTATACAGAGTACGAACTTCGGGGCTGCCGCGCCTACCGGGTTTTTACCCATCGGGGCTGCAAAAAATTGCAAGCCGCCGCTAAGCTCGGACCCATGCAACTACCTACCTACGACGACGTCATCGCCGCGGCCGCGCGGCTCGAAGGCCATGCCCACCGCACGCCGGTGCTGCAATCGACCACCGCCAACGAGCGCTGGGGCGCGCAGTTCTTCTTCAAGTGCGAGAACTTCCAGCGCATGGGCGCGTTCAAGTTCCGCGGCGCATTCAATGCGCTGTCCAAGTTCGATGCCGCGCAGCGCAAGGGCGGCGTGATCGCCTTCTCGTCGGGCAACCATGCGCAGGCCATCGCGCTGTCGGCCCGCCTGCTGTCGATGCCGGCCGTGATCGTCATGCCCAGGGACGCGCCCGCCGCCAAGGTGGCCGCCACCAAGGGCTACGGCGCCGAAGTGGTGATGTACGACCGCTTCACCGAAGACCGCGAGGCGCTGACGAAGCGGCTCGCGCAGGAGCGCGGCATGACGATGATTCCGCCGTACGACCATCCCGATGTGCTCACGGGCCAGGGCACGGCGGTGAAGGAGTTGATCGAAGAGACCGGCCCGCTGGACCACCTGTTCGTGTGCCTCGGCGGCGGCGGGTTGCTGTCGGGCTCGGCGCTCTCGGCGCGCGCGCTCGCGCCGAACTGCAAGGTCTACGGCGTGGAGCCCGAGGCTGGCAACGACGGCCAGCAGTCTTTTCGCGCAGGGAAGATCGTGCACATCCCCACGCCGCAGACCATCGCCGACGGCGCGCAGACGCAGCACCTGGGCGAATACACCTTCGGCATCATCCGCCGCGACGTGGACGACATCTTCACCGTGACCGACGAGCAACTCGTCGACGCGATGCGCTTCTTCGCCGAGCGCATGAAGATGGTGGTGGAGCCCACCGGCTGCCTCGCCTTCGCGGGCGCCATCGCGGCGGGCCAGGCGATTGCGGGCCAGCGCGTGGGCATCGTGATCAGCGGCGGCAACGTCGACCTGTCGCGTTTTGCCGCGCTGATCGCGCCGCCGCAGTAAGCAGCAAGCGGCAAGCCGGTCAGGCGCGGATGCCGGTCGCCGTCAGGTGCAGCAGCCGGTCGGCTCGGGCGGCCGCGCTTTCGGAGTGCGTCACCAGCACCAGCGACGCACCGTGCTCGCGGGTCTGGCCGATCAGCAGGTCCATCACCTTGGCGGCGGTCGAGGGGTCGAGGTTGCCCGTGGGCTCGTCGGCCAGCAGCAGGGCGGGGCGGTGCACCAGCGCGCGCGCAATGGCCACGCGCTGCAGCTGGCCGCCCGACAGCGTCTGCGGCAGCCGCGCGCCCATGCCGGGCAGGCCCACGGCGTCGAGCATTCGTGCGACGCGTTGGTCGTCCTTGTTTTTCTCGCCCAGCAGCATCAGCGGCAGCGACACGTTCTGCGCCACGTCCAGGTGCGGCAGCACATGGAAGGCCTGGAACACGAAGCCCACATGGCTGCGCCGCCAGAGCGCGCAGGCTTCGCCGTCGAGCGCGCCGATGTCGGTGCCGTCGTGCGTCACCGTGCCCTGGTCCCAGCTGTCCAGCCCGGCCATGCAGTTGAGCAGCGTCGACTTGCCGACACCCGACTCCCCCACGATGGCGACGAACTCGCCGGGCTCGACGGCCAGCGTCACGTTCTCGAAGACAGGCGATTCACCGTAGTGCTTGCCGAGGTTGGTAATGCGCAGCGTCATCCGGCTTGGGTGGTCTTGGCGATCAGTTGAACGGCGGTCTGCACCGCGTCGGGGGCGTCGCAGGCGATCACGGTGCGCTGCGGCATGCTGCGCAGCCAGGTGACCTGCCGCTTGGCGAGCTGGCGCGTGGCGGCGATGCCGCGCTCGCGCAGGTCGGCCATGGCCTTGGCGTCGGGCGCCGCATCGCCGCAGGCGGCCAGCGTTTCCCAGGCCTGGCGGTAGCCGACGCAGCGCATCGAGGGCAGGTCGGTCGTCAGGTCACCGCGCGCGCGCAGCGTACGCACTTCGTCGAGAAAGCCGGCCGCGAGCATCGCGTCGAAGCGCTCGGCGATGCGCGCGTGCAGCCACGCGCGATCGGCCGGTTCCAGCGAGAACAGCACGCCGCCTTCCACGGGCCGGGCCGTCTTGTTGTCGCTCGCGTGAAAGCTCGACAGCGGCTGCCCGCTGCTGGCCCACACCTCGAGCGCACGCTGGATGCGCTGGCTGTCCTGCGGCGCCAGCCGCGCGGCCGTCACCGGGTCGACCACGGCGAGCCGCGCGTGCATGGCGGGCCAGCCGAGCGCGGCTGCCTCGGCGTCGATCTGGGCTCGCACCGCGGCGTCGGCCGCCGGCATTGCGTCGATGCCATCGAACAGCGCCTTGAAGTACAGCATGGTGCCGCCCACCAGCAGCGGCAGCGCGCCGCGCGCGCGGATCTCCTCGATGAGCCGCGTGGCGTCGGCCACGAAGGCGGCGGCGCTGTAGCTCTCGCGCGCATCGAGGATGTCGATCAGGTGGTGCGGCACGGCGGCCTGCTCGGCCGCAGTGGGTTTGGCGGTGCCGATGTCCATGCCGCGGTAGACCAGGGCCGAATCGACCGAGATGATTTCGATGGGCTGCAGGCGGGCCAGCGCGAGTGCGGCGGCGGTCTTGCCGCAGGCCGTGGGGCCTGCGAGCGCGACATAGCGCGGGGGGGCTTGGCGAGGGGCAGCGCCAGGCGCTGCCGGGGGAGCGGCCTCGGCGGCCGGAACGTAGCTGGGGGACATGGTGCGCCGAGGGTAGCAAATGGCGCGTGCCCGGCTGGGCACCGGGGCTTCAAGGGAGGCCGGTGCCGGCTGGTGCCGTTCCCTTGTGCGTCAGATGGCCGCGGGCACCGGCGGCCGCACCTTGCCGCTCACGTCCTGCGGTGTGAGCCCGCCGGCGGCCGGCGGTGCAAGCTTGGGCGTCGGGCGCGGCACGCCGCCGTTGCTGGCGACCATGTTCTCCGGCTTCATGCGGAACAGCTGCGTGAGCGCGGCGCGGTATTGCGTCTCGCCGATCGAGTTGGTGTTGTGGTGCGAGCCGCCTTCCACCAGCACGAACTGCTTGGGCACCGTGGCCGCGTCGTAGAGCTTGCGTCCCAGCGTCGGGTTGATCAGGCTGTCGGCCGTGCCGTGCACCACGAGCAGCGGCGCGCCGATGTCCTTGACCTTGTCGATCGCATCGAAGCGCTGCGTGATGAAGGGGCCGAAGGGCAGCCAGCCCCACTTGAAGCTGCTGACCACGTCGGCGATGGACGTGAAGGTGCTCTCCACGATGGTGCCGCTCTCGTCGTTGACGTGCGCGGCCAGGTCGATGCCGATGGCGCCGCCCAGCGAGTGGCCGAAGATGTAGCGGTGCTGCTTGGGGTGGCGCGCGGCCAGCCAGGTCCAGGCGGCGCGGGCGTCCTCGCGGGCCGATTCCTCGGAGGGCAGGCCCTTGGAGCTCTTCCCGAAACCGCGGTAGTCGATGGCCAGCACAGAAAAGCCCAGCTCGTGCATGCGCTGGATGCGCGGTGCGGAGCCGGCCACGTTGTAGCGCGCGCCGTGCAGGTACAGCAGCACGGGGGTGTCGGTGGTCTCCGGTGCGCCGCCCAGCCACAGGCCGTGCAGGCGAGCCGGCTCGCCGGTGAGGGAGGACTGGAAGTCGATCCACACGTCCTCCATGCCCTGGGTCATGGTGGCGGTGTTGCCCCAGCTGCGGTCGCTGGGCTGGAAGATCCACTCACGCTGCTGCGCGTCGAGCGTCGAGCAACCGGCGGCGAGCAGGGCACACAGCGAGAAGACAGACGCGAGGAGGGGCCAGCGTTTCATCATGGGGTTGAGGGACAGCGAAGTCGGCGTAAAAGTTCATCTGCTCCTACCGCCGTGCGCCGACATTGCACTTTGGTAACCCCCTCAAACAACGCTCATTGGCGCTTTGTGAACCTATGCAACGTGCGTGCCCGCTGTGCGGATGACCGTCCAAAACCCTCGAAAACCCTGAAAAAAGCGCCGAAAACCCTAGCGGCCGCGCATGAACAGCGCGTCGAGCTCCCGAACAGACAGCTGGCGCCAGGTCGGCCGGCCGTGGTTGCACTGGTCCGAACGTTCTGTTGCTTCCATTTGGCGTAACAGTGCGTTCATCTCGTCGATGGTGAGCTTGCGGTTGGCCCGCACGGCCCCGTGGCACGCCATGGTGGAGAGCAATTCGTTCTGCGCGCGCTGCACCACGGTGCTGGCGTCGTGCTGGGCCAGCTCGGCCAGCACGCTGCGCGCCAGCTCCACCGGATCGCCGTCGGCCAGCGTCGAGGGCACGGCGCGCACCGCGAGCGTGCGCGCGGAGAAGGGCGTGATGTCCAGGCCCAGCGTCGGCAGCACGTCGGCGCAGGCCTCGGCGGTGGCCACTTCCTGCGGCGTGGCCGCGAAAGTGGCCGGGATCAGCAGCGGCTGGCTGCCGATGGCGGCCCCGTCGAGCTGCGTCTTCAGCCGCTCGTAGACGATGCGCTCGTGCGCCGCGTGCATGTCGACGATCACGAGGCCCTGGCTGTTCTCGGCCAGGATGTAGATGCCCTGCAGCTGCGCGAGCGCACGGCCCAGCGGCCAGGCCTCCTCGTTGGTGGTGATGGATGCGGGGCCGGCGCCGGGGCTCGATGGCAGCCCGATGGGGGCGCGGAACGCCATTGGTGACGCAGTTGGCGACGCACTTGGCGCGGACCATGGCAGTGCGCCGGATTCCTGTGCGGGCACGGACTGCCCCGTGCGCTGGGGCCACATCGCCTCGAAATCACCCGCGCCGCGCTCCTGCGCTACGAAATTCATAGCGGGTTGCGACCAGCTGGCGCTCGTTGGGAGCTGGCTTTCCTTGAAAAACGGCTGCTGCGCGGCCGATGGCGCGAGCGCGTCGCCGGCGCGTGGGGCGGCCAGGGCGTCCTCGATCGCGTGGCGCACCGCCTGGTGCACCTCGCGCCCGTCGCGAAAGCGCACTTCGATCTTGGTCGGATGCACGTTCACGTCGACCCGCGCCGGATCGATTTCCAGGTACAGCGCGTAGATGGGCTGGCGCTGGCCGTGCAGCACGTCTTCGTAGGCGCTGCGCACGGCGTGCGACAGCACCTTGTCGCGCACGAAGCGCCCGTTGACGTAGAAGAACTGCTGGTCGCCGCGCGAGCGTGCCGCGTCGGGAATGCCGGCGCGCCCGACCACGCGCACCGGGCCGCCGGTGCGATCGACTGCCACGCTCTGCGTGACGAAGTCGTCGCTCAGCGCGTCTGCCAGACGCTGCTCGCGCGTGGTGGCGGCGCGCCACTGCTCGACCAGCTTGCCGTCGTGCCAGACCGAAAAGCCCACCTCGGGCCGCGCCAGCGCATGCCGGCGAACGGCCTCGATGCAGTGGGCCAGTTCGGTGGCGTCGGTCTTCAGGAACTTGCGGCGCGCGGGTGTGGCAAAGAACAGCTCGCGCACCTCGACCGTGGTGCCGGCAGCACGCGCCACCGGCCGCAGCTCACCCGTGCGCCCGTCGAGCGAGAACGCGGTGTCGGCGCCGGTGAAGCGCGAAAGAATGCTCAGCTCGGCAATCGCATTGATGGCCGCGAGCGCCTCGCCGCGAAAGCCCATGGTGCCGACCGTTTCCAGGTCGTTCAGGCTCGCGATCTTGCTGGTCGCATGGCGGCGCAAGGCCACCGTGAGTTCTTCGCGCGGAATGCCCAGGCCGTCGTCCTCGACGGAGATCAGCCGCACGCCGCCCGATGCCAGCCGAACGGTGATGTGGCTCGCGCCCGCGTCGAGCGCGTTGTCCAGCAGTTCGCGCACCACCGAGGCGGGCCGTTCGACCACTTCACCGGCGGCGATCTGGCTGATCAGTTCGTCGGGAAGCTCGCGGATCGGGCGGCGTTCGATGGGGGTGCTGGGGGTGGGGAGGGCGCTCACCGGGGCATTCTAGGAGCGAGGTGGCGCCGGCGCGGCCGGCGGGGCATCGGGTCCGGCCCGACCCCAAAGCCCCGCGCGCACGATTCAGTGCGGCAGCAACTGCTTGAACATGACGAACGCATCCACGAACCCGCGCTGCGGATGCCGGAACGCACCCGGCAGCGTGCCCACGATGGCAAAGCCCAGCTTGCGCCACAGCCGCACCGCGCCTTCGTTGGTCGACACCACGAAGTTGAACTGCATCGCGCGAAAGCCCATGCGCACCGCCTCCTGCTGCGAGTGTTCGCACAACGCCGAGGCCACCCCCAGCCCGCGCGCTGCCTCCGACACCACGTAGCCGCAGTTGCTCACATGCGCGCCGTGCCCCGGCTGGTTGGGCTTGATCACGTACGTGCCCAGCACCGCGCCCTGGTCGTCGCAGGCCACGAAGGTTGCGGCGGGCAAGGTCATCCACGCGTGGCGGACCTCGGCCTCGGTGACGTCGGTCGCGAAGGTGTAGGTGTCGCCGCGGCGGAATGTGGGCTCGAGGAACGACCAGAGTGCGGGCCAGTCCGTGTCGGTGGCAAGGCGAATGTGCAGCATGGGGTGATTCAGGGAGCGTTCGATTTCAACAAGGATAATCCGCGCCCATGGAAATCATCAGCTTTCTCGTCGACTTCATCCTGCACGTCGACAAACACCTCGAGGCCTTCGTCATTGCCTACGGCCCCTGGGTCTACGCGCTGCTGTTCCTCATTGTCTTCGTGGAAACCGGGGCGGTCGTCATGCCGTTTCTGCCCGGGGACTCGCTGCTCTTCATCGTGGGCGCGCTGTGCGGCGCGGGGCTCATGAGCTTCCCGCTGGCCTGCGGCATCCTGATTGCGGCGGCCATCCTGGGCGACCAGTGCAACTACTCCATCGGCCGCTTCTTCGGGCCCAAGGTCTTCCAGTGGCAGAACTCGCGCTTCTTCAACCGCAAGGCCTTCGACCAGGCCCACGCCTTCTACGAGCGCTATGGCGGCATCACCATCGTGCTGGCGCGCTTCATGCCGTTCATTCGCACCTTCGCGCCCTTCGTGGCCGGCGTGGCCGAAATGGGCCGCGCCAAGTTCACCATGTTCAACGTGGTCGGTGCGCTGATCTGGGTGCTCGGCATTGCAACAGCCGGCTACTTCTTCGGCAACCTGCCGCTTGTGCGCCAGCACCTGGACAAGATCATCTGGGCGCTGATCTTCATTCCGGGCCTGCTGGCCATCTTCGGCGCATGGCGCGCGTCGAAGGCCGAGAAGGCGCGTGCGGCCGCCCAAGCCTGATCTTCTTTCTTCTCCACCATGAAAAAACGCGCCGAGGGCGCGTTTTTTCGTTCAAGCCGGCTGGCGATCAGTAGTTCGGGCCGTTGCTCGGGTAGTAGCCGCTGCCTTGCGGATAGCGCTGGCGGTTGTAGTTGCGCTCGTCGGCATTGCGGCCGACCTGGTTGCCGATGATGCCGCCGATGGCAGCGCCACCCACGGTGGCGGCCGTGTTGCCGCCGATGGCGTTGCCCACGAGCGCACCGCCCACTGCACCGACGCCAGTACCGAGGTTCTGGTTGGGGCCGCTTGCGCAGCCTGCAATCGTCATGACCGAAGTGGCTGCGGCTGCAGCGATCCAGAGACGTGTGTTCATGATGTCCACCTTTCGAAGAGTGATGGGTCAATCATGGCCAACGCCCCTGTTGTCGCCGTGTAGGAGCCTGCCGCGCCTGGCTGTGCGGTGTCACAGGCCGGCAGCCGTGGGACAGCAGGGCCTGCCTAGAGTTTGCAAGGCAGGCGCCTGAATCAGAGCTGGCGGCTGCGGGCCAACGGCGGGTTCTGCGAGAAGTACCGCTGGATGCCGCGCATCAGCGCATCGGACAGGCTTTCCTGGTAGTCGACGCGGCGCAGGTTGGCTTCTTCTTCCGGGTTGCTGATGAACGCGGTTTCCACCAGCACGCTGGGAATGTCCGGCGCCTTCAGCACTGCGAAGCCGGCCTGTTCGACCTGGCCCTTGTGCAGCCGCGCGCCGATGCCCTTGATTTCGCCGAGCATGGCGCCGCCCAGCTTCAGGCTGTCGTTGATCTGTGCGGTGGTGCTCATGTCGAGCAGCGCGCGCTGCACCTGCGCCTCGTGGCCGCCGACGTTCACGCCGCCCACCTTGTCGGCGTCGTTTTCCTTGTTGGCCATCCAGCGTGCCGCGCTGCTCGACGCGCCGCTCTGGCTCAGGGCGAACACGCTCGCACCGCGTGCGGCCGGCGTGGTGAAGGCGTCGGCATGGATGCTCACGAACAGGTCGGCCTGCACGCGGCGGGCCTTCTGCACGCGCACGCCCAGCGGCACGAAGAAGTCGGCGTCGCGCGTGAGAAAGGCGCGCATCGGGTTGCCGTTGACGCTGCTCGCATTGATGCGGTCGCGCAGGCGGAACGCCACCTGCAGCACGATGTCTTTCTCGCGCGTTCCCGCCGGGCCGATGGCACCGGGGTCTTCGCCGCCGTGGCCGGGGTCGAGCGCCACGATGATGATTCGGTCGGTGCGGCTCGCGGTGGCGGTGCCGCCCCGGGCCGCCGCCACAGCCGGTGGCATCGGCGGCGGCAGGGGCCTGACGGGCGGTGGTGCCACGAGCACCGGCGGTGGGCCCGGCCGGTCGGCGCCGGCCACCACCGGCGGCGGCGGCGTGGGAGGACCGGGGCGCATGGCTTGCTGCGCTATCAGGTCGCCCAGCGCGTCGCCGGCGGGGGGCGCGGGGCGCACCGGCACGCCGGGCGGGGGCGGCGGTGCGGGCGTGGGGGCCGCGCCGGCCATGGCCGAGCTGCCCGTTGAATTGCCTGTTGCACTGCCTGCCGTACGGGGCGCGTCGCGCAGCCGCTCGGCGATCAGTGCTTCCATCGGGTCGACGGCCTGCTCGGGATACAGGTCGAGCACCAGCCGGTGCTTGTACGCGGCCACGGGCGCGAGCGAGAACACCTGCGGCACCACGGCCTGCTTCAGGTCGAACACGATGCGCACCACCTTCGGTGCGTTCTGCCCCACGCGCAGGCCGTTGATGAACGGGTCGCCCGGCTTGATCTTGCCGACCAGCTCACGCAGTTCGGGGTTGAGGTCGATGCCTTCGATGTCCACCGCGAGCCGCGGCGGGCTGCCCACCACGAGCTGCTGCGAATTGAGGCGCGCGTCGGACTCGATGGTCACGCGGGTGTAGTCGGCGGCGGGCCACACCCGCACGGCGAGGATGGAAGCGCCGCGCGCGATCTGGTGCACGCCGAGCATCAGCGCGATGCTGCCGCCTTGCAGCAGCACGCGCCGTTTCAGGCCGCCCGCCTTCATGCGGCGATGCGCGCCAGCAGATCGCGGCCGCGAGGGGTGTTCGCGAGGAGGGTCACGCTGCGTGTGTCGTCAGTCATTGCTTCTATTTTAATAGCGAGGTCGGCAGGTGGGGTACGGCCCGCGGCGTTGTCTGGCCATTCGGCCAGCTTGAGCCCGGGGCCCGCGAAGATGTCGCGAAAGCCCGCGTCGTCCCATTCGCGCGGGTCGGCGAAGCGGTAGAAGTCGAAATGGAAGATCTGCAGGCCGTCGGGCGCCTCGTGCGGCTCCACCACGGCATAGGTGGGGCTCTTGATGCGCCCCTCGATGCCCAGCGCGCGCAGCAGGTGGCGCACGAAGGTCGTCTTGCCCGCGCCCAGGTCGCCATGCAGCGCGATGAAAGCGTCGCGCACGGCCGGCGAGCCCGCGAGTGCGCGCGCGAAGGCGTCGGTGTCGTCTTCGCTGCGCCAGCACAGGGTGCGGGTGCTCGTTTGCGTTTCTACAATCGGCAAGTGATCGTCAGCCATCCACTCGTTGTTCGTATTCAGGCCTTGGCCCGGGATCTCGGATTCTCCCAAATCGGAATCGCGGGCGTCGATCTATCGAGCGCCGAGCACGGTCTGATGCAATGGCTGGCCCATGGGTTCCACGGCGAGATGCAATACATGGCAACGCACGGCACGCGGCGCGCCCGCCCGGCCGAGCTGGTGCCGGGCACGGTGAGCGTGATCACCGCGCGCATGGACTACCTGCCGCGCGACACCTCGCCCGAATGGCAGGCCGTCGAGTTCGACCGGCTCACGCGCCCCGGCGAGGCCATCGTGTCGGTCTATGCGCGGGGCCGCGACTATCACAAGGTGCTGCGCAACCGGCTCGCCAGGCTGGCCGAGCGCATCGCCGAAGAGGTGGGCCCCTTCGGCCATCGCGCCTTCACCGACTCGGCCCCCGTGCTCGAAGCCGAGCTGGCCTCGCGCAGCGGGCAGGGCTGGCGCGGCAAGCACACGCTGGTGCTCGACCGAGACGCGGGCTCGATGTTCTTCCTGGGCGAGATCTACGTCGACATGGAGCTGCCGCCGAGCGAGCCCGTCACCGCGCACTGCGGCAGCTGCAGTGCCTGCATCGACGTGTGCCCGACGCAGGCCATCGTCGCGCCGCGGCGGCTCGATGCGCGGCGCTGCATCTCGTACCTCACCATCGAGCACGGCGGACCGATTCCGGCCGAGCTGCGCCCGCTCATGGGCAACCGCATCTACGGCTGCGACGACTGCCAGCTGATCTGCCCCTGGAACAAGTTCGCGAAGAAAAGCACGCTGCCCGATTTCGATGCCCGCGAAGGGCTCACCGGCCGCACGCTGGCCGAGCTGTTCGCCTGGACCGAAGAAGACTTCCTGCGCCGCACCGAGGGCAGCCCGATCCGCCGCATCGGGCATGAGCGCTGGCTGCGCAACATCGCGGTGGCGCTGGGCAATGCGGCGAAAGCGGGCGAGGGCGGGGCGCAAGAAGCACTCGCGACACGGGCCTCGCACGACAGCGAGCTCGTGCGCGAGCACGTGGCCTGGGGCCTGGCGCAGCAGGCCGGCAGCTGAATACTCAGGCGGGCAGGATCTCGCGCACGCGTTCCCACGGGCGGCACATCAGCGTGCCGCGCGGCGACACCACGATGGGGCGCTGCAGCAGGATCGGGTGCGCGACGATGGCGTCGAACAGCTGGTCGTCGGTCAATGTCTCGTCGGCCAGCTTCAGTTCCTCGTAGGGCGCTTCCTTTGTGCGCAGCAGGTCGCGCGGGCCCATGCCCATGGCCTTGGCGAGTTCACGCAGCTTCTTCTTCGAGGGCGGCGCTTCCAGGTACAGCACGATCTCGGGCTCCACGCCGCTTTCGCGGATCAACGACAGCACGTTGCGCGACGTGCTGCAGTTGGGCTTGTGGAAGATCGTCATCGGGTAGGCGGTGGTGGGGGTGCGTGCGGTCATGGCGGAATCATCGCAAAAACGCGCAATCCGCCGCTGTCACGCCGCCAGCAGCGCGTCGACCTTGTTCAGGCCTTCCAGCGTGCGGAAGCAGGCCTCGGCCACTTCGGTGCCCTTGACGGCGAAGTGGCGGTGGAAGTACTTGCGGTGCTCCACGTGCTCGTGGAAGTGGTGCGGCGTGAGCACGGCCGAGAAGATCGGCACGTCGGTCTCCAGCTGCAGCGACATCAGCGTGCTGACCACCGTGCTCGCCACGAACTCGTGGCGGTAGATGCCGCCGTCCACCACCAGCGCGCAGGCGACGATGGCCGCGTACTTGCCGGAGTTGGCGAGCCGCTTGGCGTGCAGCGGAATCTCGAAGGCGCCCGGCACGTCGAAGATGTCGATGAGCTCGCGTGCCACGCCGAGCCGGTCCATCTCGGCAAGAAAGGCGTCGCGGGCCTGGTGCACGATGTCGGCGTGCCACTGGGCCTCGACGAAGGCGATGCGCGTGCCGCGCGGGGAGCCCGATGCCGTCACTGCGGAAAGGGGAAGGTCGTTGATCTGACTCATGGTGTGCCTCTAGAAAGCAGGTTTCCTGAATCAGGGCGCACGAAACCACAGGCCCGCCCGCGCGCCGGCAAATGCGAGGCGCGCGGGCATGCCCGCATTTCGCGCTCTCTTTCATCCGGACTGTGACCGTCGGCTTCGGAATCTCACCGAAATCTGCTGACCCCGGGGCTTGTTGCAAGCTCCAGGCGCTCGCGGGCTCGTGCAGCCTCCTTTCGGAAGAGCCGCCATCACCGCCGGTGGGGAATTGCACCCCGCCCTGAGAACGCTTGCCACCCGGCGAACCGGACGACGGAGCGATTCTAGAAGTCCGGCGCAGGGCCGGGTTGTCGCCCGCGCGCCAGACCTTCAGGCGCGCGGGGATTTTCTTCAGAAGCGATACGTGGCGGCCGCGGTCACGTTACGGCGCTGTCCGTAGAAGCAGTCGCCGCGCGTGAGGCAGGTGGTGATCTGCACCTTGTCCGTCAGGTTGCCGACGTTCAGCGACAGGCGCAGCGGGCCGTTGTCCCAGGCGAACATCGCGTCGAACAGCGTGACCGACGGCGTGCGCAGGGCGTCCGTGCCGTCCCACGATTCGCCCAGGTAGCGCACGCCGCCGCCCAGCGAAAAGCCGGGCACGCCGCCGATCGAGAAGCGCCGCATCAGCCAGGCCGAGGCCGCGTGCTTCGGCACGCCCGACAGGCGCTTGCCCAGGTCGGCGCCGTTGCTGCGCGAGACGCGCGCGTCGGTGTAGGCATAGGAGGCGATCCAGTCCCAGTCGCGCGCGATGCTGCCCTTGTACTCCAGCTCCAGGCCCTTCACGTGCACCTCGCCGAGCTGCACGCTATTGAGCGGGTTGGTCGGGTCTGTGGTCTTGCGGTTGGTGTCGCGCAGGTCGTACACCGCCGCCATGAAGGAGGTGCGCTGGCCTTCGGGCTCCCACTTGATGCCGGCCTCCCACTGCTTGCCGCGCTGCGGCTTGAAGGGCGTGTTGTTCAGGTCGACGCCGCCCAGCGGCAGGAACGATTCGGCATAGCTCAGGTACGGCGCCCAGCCGCCGTCGGCCAGGTAGACCAGGCCTGCGCGCTTGGTCGTGGCCTTGTCGTCGACGGCGGCCGCGGGGCGGCCTTCGGTGTCGGTGTCGGCCTTGTCGTGGCGCAGGCCCAGCAGGCCGATCCATCTGCCGTACTTGACCTGGTCCTGTGCGTAGATGCCTACCTGCTTCTGCACCACGGCGGGCTGGCGCGTGAGGACGGCGGGCGGCGTGTAGTTGCCGTACACCGGCGCATACACGTCGAGCGCGCCCGCGCGGCCGCGGCCGGTGAGCTGCGAGGTCTGGTTGCGCTGGAAGTCGGCGCCCACCAGCAGCGTGTGTTCGACCGCGCCAGTCTTGAAATGCGCTTCGGCCTGGTTGTCGATCAACAGCATCTTGCCGCCGCTGATGGTGGAGCTCAGGTCGCGCTCGATGGTGCGCTGGTCGATGTTGAACACCGGCCGCGCGGGCCGGCCCGTGAGGCGGTTGGCCGTGAAGCTGGTGTACGAGGTGTCGTACCAGACCTTGCTTTCGGTCGAGCGCAGGTTCTGCCGCACGGTCCACGTGTCGTCGATGCGGTGGCTGAACAGGTAGCCCAGCGAGGTGTTGCGCGAGTCGTAGCGGTCGAAGCCCGGCTCGCCGGTGAAGGTCGAGGTGGGAATCTGCCCGTAGAGCGAAGGCTGCAGCGTGCCCTGCCACGGGAAGAAGCCGATCAGCGAGCCGCTCTTGTCCTTTTGGTACGACGCCTGCAGCGTGAGCGAGGTGTCGGTGCTCGGGCGCCAGGTGAGCGATGGCGCCACCAGGATGCGGTCGTCAGACACGTGGTCGACCTGCGTGCCGCTGTCGCGGTTCACGGCCACCAGGCGGTAGAGCCACTTGCCTTCGGTATCGAGCGGGCCGGTGAAGTCGGCCGCCACCTGCTTGCGGTCGTGGTTGCCCAGCTGCACCTGCACTTCGCGCTGCGCCTCCGCTTGCGGCCGCTTCGACACCATGTTGAGCACGCCACCGATGCCCCCTTGCCCGTAGAGCACCGACGACGGGCCGCGCAGCAGCTCGACGCGCTCGAGCTGGTACGGATCAACCCTGGTCGAGTTGTAGGTGCCGTAGGTGCGCTGCAGGCCGTCGAGGTACTGCACCGCATCACCGCCGCGCACCTTGAACGAATCGACCCGGCTGTCGAAGTAGCTCGACACCACGCCGGCCGTGTAGTTGGTGGTTTCGCGCAGCGTGAGCGCACCCTGGGCCTCCATCTGGTCGCGCGTGATGACCGAGATGGCTTGCGGCGTCTCGATCAGCGGCGTGTCGGTCTTGGTGGCGGTGCCGCCGCGCCTGGCGACGAAGCCGGTCACCGGGCCGGTGGCGGTCTCGTCCGAATCGCCCGAGACGGTGACGGTGGGCAGCGCCCTGCGGGGCTCGTTGGCTTCGTCCTTGTCCTCGGCGTAGGCCGGCACGGCCGCGCTCAGCGCCACGGCGGTGGCGGCAAGCGTGGCGCGGCGGCCGTGCGAAATGCGTGAAAGGGGTGAAAGGGGTGAAAGGCGCCAATTCGGGCGACGGATCCTGGATGTCATGTGCAGCTTCTCCTGTGTCCTGCGTGAAGGGGGAGTGGCTGCGGCGCGCGTCGGGGCGTGCCATGGCTTCTCGGGTTCGGTTCGGTCCGTGCGAGCGCATCCGGCCGCGCGCCGGATGCCGGCGGCCGATGGTGTTTGTGTGTCTGTGCGTCGTCGGGGCAGCCGTTGCGGCTGCGGTCTTCGTTCCTTCGAAGACGGCTGGCGCGCCCGTGGCGGGCGGCTGGCTGAGCGGCGGAATTATAGAAGCGCTTCAGCGCCCCGAAAGGAACTGCGTCATGCGCTGCAGCTCGTCGTCCAGCGCCGCGCGAAAGGCCGCGTCGCGCGGCTTCTTGTCGACGTAGCCGAAGTCGGGCTGCACCTGCCCGCCGGGCGCCGTGACGTTGGCCCAGCCGATCACGCGGTCGTGCCACAGCAGCGGCAGCGCGTAGTAGCCGAACTGGCGCTTCGGCGCGGGCGTGTAGGCCTCGAACTTGTACGTCCAGCCCCACAGCAGCTCGAAGCGGCGGCGGTCCCACACCACCGGATCGAAGGGCGCGACCAGGCGCACCGCGTCGTCGGGGGCGTGGCGGCGCGAGGCCGGGTTCTCGCCGGCGGGCCAGTACCAGGTGGTGCCGTCGATGCGGCAGCTCGCGAGTTCGTCGCGCGCGATGCGCAGTGCCGCCTGTGTCTGCGCCGACAGGTGCGGCGCGCCGTAGCCGAGCAGGCGCACGAGGTAGGTGAGGCTCGCGGCCGGCAGCGGCGCGTACTTGCGCACCACCAGTGCGATGAGCGCGGCGGCGCGCAGCGCGCGGCCGGCGGGGCTGTCGTCGGCGGGCAGGTGCGCGACGGCCGCGTACACGCGCGTGCCGCTGTCGCGCCGCACCACGCGCAGCATGCCTCGGTAGTGCATGCCGTCGAGCAGGGGGTGGTCGCGTTGCTCGAGCCGCCCCAGTAGTTCTTGACCCGGCCGTGCGCGAAATGCTGCTCGACCTGGCGCGGGTGCACGGGGCCGTGTTCCTGCACGTAGGCCAGCACGTCGGCGGCCTTGCGGCGGGTGTCGGCGTCCCAGGCCTGCCTGGCTTCGCGCGGATGCATCAGCGCCAGATGCTCGCGCGGCAGGAAGCCGTAGTTGACGAGACAGTCTTCCTCGACGGCGAGGCGGGCGTAGCGGCTTTCCAGGTCGCCCGCGCGGTAGTCCGTCACGCGGTGGCGCAAGGTCAGGTCTTGCGCACGCGCGGGGGCGCGGATGGGATCGGCCTGGACAAAGCCGAGCTGGCGGATCGCTGCGGGCAGCGTGGTGGGTTTGAAGAGGGTCCGCGCCACGGCATAGCGGCGCAGGTCGTCGAGGGTCGGGTCAGCCATCGGCGAATTGCAGCACAGGCGGCAGCCTTTCGCTTCGCGGCGCTGCGTCAGACCGCGCTACGGTGTCGCTCGATGCAGGCGTCGAGCGTTTCACCGCCAGGCCGCTGCCACCAGTCGAGGTTGGAAAAAATCTCGACCTCGCTGAACCCGGAGAAGCCTGCGTCCTCGACCCACCCGCGGATCTTCTTCAGCTCGACCACGCCGTCGCCCATCATCCCGCGGTCGCTCAACAGATCGCGCGTGGGCGTGAGCCAGTCGCACACGTGGTAGGCCAGCAGGCGCTCCCGGCCCGCGCGGGCAATCTGCTGCCGCAGCTTCGGGTCCCACCACACGTGATAGATGTCCAGCGCCACACCCAGCATGCCGCTCTTGCCCGCATCGAGTTCGTCGCACAGGTCGAGCGCATGTTCCAGCGTGTTGATGCAGGCGCGGTCGGCCGCCTGCATCGGGTGCAGGGGCTCGATGGCCAGCGGCATGCCGACCTCGCGGGCGTACTCAAGGGATGCGGCAATGCCGTCGCGCACCTCGTTGCGCGCACGGCCGATGTCCGTGTACGCGGCCTTGCCCTCGAGCGCACCGGGCAGCGCGCCCACCACCAGCACCAGGCAGGGCGCATCGAGTGTCTTGGCCTCGTCGATGGCGCGGCGGTTGTCGTCGATCGCGGCCTTCAGGCCGGCCGCATCGGGCGCCGGAAAGAAGCCGCCGCGGCAGTAGCCTGACAGGCCGATGCCGTGCGCCTTCAGTTGCCTGGCGACCTTGGCCAGGCCGACGGCCGCCACCTGGTCGCGCCACGGGCTGATCGCACGGATGCCGCGCTCGGCGCACTGGTCGATGATGCGGTCCAGCGGTACCTCGGCGCCCAGTTGCTTGCGCACCGTGGCGGTGTTGATCGACAGCCAGTCGTGGTCTTTCGAAAAATCACGCATGGGGTGGCTTCAACCTTCCACGCCGTGCAGGGCCAGCAGCGTCTTCATGCGCCGCACCGAAAGTTCGGGCTGCTCCAGCAGGTTGGCCGCGTCGGCCAGGCGGAACAACTCCGCGAAGTGCTGCAGCGAACGCGTGCTCTGCTGGCCGCCCACCATCGTGAAGTGCTTCTGGTGGCCGTTGAGCCAGGCCATGAACACCACGCCGGTCTTGTAGAAGCGCGTGGGCGCCGCGAAGATGTGGCGCGACAGCGGCACCGTGGGTCCGAGGATGGCGTGGAACTTCTCGGTGTGCCCCTGCGCCAGCGCGCCCAGCGCGGCGCTGGCCGCGGGCGCGATGGCGTCGAAGATGCCCAGCAGCGCATCGCTCTTGCCGTGCGTCGGTTCGCTCCCGAAACCGTCACCCGCAATCAGCTCTGCGTAGTTGAAATCGTCGCCCGTGTACATGCGAACACCACGGCCATCGGCCCCTCCGGTAGCGGGCAGGCGCCGGCGCATCGCAATTTCCTTGTCCTTGTCGAGCAGCGAGATCTTGATGCCGTCGACCTTGTCGGGGTGCGCCGCGATGATGCCCAGCGCCCTGTCCATGGCCGCATCGACGTCCTTCGTGCCCCAGTAGCCCGCCAGCGCCGGGTCGAACATGTCGCCCAGCCAGTGCAGCACCACCGGCTGCTTCGCCTGGCCCAGGATGCGGTCGTACACCCGCTCGTAGTCGGCTGGGCTCTTCGCCACGCGGGCCAGCGCGCGGCTGGCCATGACGATGAGCTTGCCGCCGAGCTTCTCGATGGCGGCCATCTGTTCTTCGTAGCCGCGGATCACGTCGTCGACGCTCTTCACGTCGTCGATGTCCAGGTGGTCGGTGCCGCAGCCCGAGGCGACGAGCGCGCCGGGAATATCTTTCGCCGCATCGAGCGAGCGGCGGATCAGTTCGAGCGACGTGGGCCAGTCCAGGCCCATGCCGCGCTGCGCAGTGTCCATGGCCTCGGCCACGCCCAGCCCCAGCGAGAACAGGTGGCGGCGGTAGGCGATGGTGGTGTCCCAGTCGACCGCGCATTGCAGCCACGGGTCGATGGCGGCGAGCGGGTCGGCCACGACGTGCGCGGCCGAGTAGGCGATGCGGTCGAACTTCACGCCCGCAGCAGGCTTCACCGGCACGGTGCCGCGCAGGGTGTACGGCGCCAGCGTGCCGCCGGCGGTGGGGAGGATGAGCGAGAGCGCCATGGCCGCCTCAGACCTTCAGCGGGGACACGTCGACCCAGCGGCGGTCCTTCCACGATTCGAGCGCGGCCTCCACCAGCTGCACGCCCTTGGCGCCTTCGGGCAGCGTCCACTTGTAGGGCGCGTTCTCGACCACGTGGCGAATGAAGTGCTCCCACTGGATCTTGAAGCCGTTGTCGTAGACCTGCGAGTCCGGAATTTCCTGCCATTGGTCGAAGAAGTTCATGGTCTGCTTCTCGTCGGGGTTCCACACCGGGCGCGGCGTGGCCACGCGCGACTGGGCGCGGCAGCTCGACAGGCCCGCCACGGCCGAGCCGTCGGTGCCGTCCACGTGAAAGGTGACCAGGTCGTCGCGGCGCACGCGCGTGACCCAGCTCATGTTGATCTGCGCGATGACGGGCTCGCCGTTGTGGCCGGTGAGCTCGCAGGTGGCGTAGGCCGCGTCGTCGGCGGTGGCCTGGTAGGGCTCGCCGGCTTCGTCCCAGCGCTTGGGGATGTGGGTGGCGCCTATGCACGACACCGACTTCACCTCGCCGAACAGGTTGTCCAGCACGTAGCGCCAGTGGCACATCATGTCCAGGATCATGCCGCCGCCGTCTTCCTTGCGGTAGTTCCAGCTCGGGCGCTGGATGGGCTGCAGGTCGCCCTCGAACACCCAGTAGCCGAACTCCAGGCGCACGCTGAGCATGCGGCCGAAGAAGCCCGCGCGGCGCAGCATGTCGAGCTTGCGCAGGCCGGGCAGGAAGAGCTTGTCCTGCACCGCGCCGTGCTTCAGGCCCGAGCCTTCGGCCAGGCGGGCGATTTCGACGGCTTCGTTCAGGTTGGTGGCGATCGGCTTCTCGCAGTACACGTGCTTGCCGGCGCGGATGGCCTTGGCCAGCAGCGTGGGGCGCATCTGCGTGGTGCCGGCGTCGAAGAAGATGGTGTCCTCCTTGTTCTCCAGGGCCTTGTCGAGGTCGGTGCCCCAGCGCGCGATGTTGTGCGCCTTGGCGAGCGCCTCCATCTTCTCGGCGTTGCGGCCGATGAGGATGGGGTCGGGCATGACTCTGTCGCCGTTCGACAGCGTGACGCCGCCTTGGGCGCGAATGGCGCAGATCGAGCGGATCAGGTGCTGGTTCATGCCCATGCGGCCGGTGACGCCGTGCATGATGATTCCTAGACGTTGGGTGGCCATCGTTTGCTTCCTTGAGATGCGAGAGAGATTGGAGATCGAAGCGGGGGGCTTCAGTAGACGGAACGCATCGCGTCCCACGAGATGCCGGCGCCGGGTTGGCCGGTGGCGAAACCGGGCGCGGTGGCGAGCGAGGACAGGTCGAGCTGTCCGTCGCGGATGGCGAGGCGCACCGCGCCGTCGCTTTGCTCGTAAAGGCCGGGGTGCAGCTTCAACAGGGCCTGCTGTTCGGCCTCGGGCGCGGCTGCCAGGCCGTTGACGTAGTGGTGCCCGTTGCGCTCCACGTGCGACAGGCCCAGCCAGGCGACCAGCGCCAGGTCTTGCTGCACGCCGAGGCCGGCCTGCATGGTGAGGTCTTCACCGGAAAGGAAGTAACGCGGCTTGTCCTGGGCCGCATTCCAGTGGGCGCAGCGCGCCGCATTGACCACCGACTTGTAGAAGCCCTTGCAGCTCTTGCTCGACACGCCGGTGTAGCCGAGCGCGCGGGCCTGCACGAAGGCGTCGAGCGTCGCGTCGGATTCGTCGATGAGCAGCGGAATGCGCTTGCCCAGCGCGGACACGTCGCGCTGCAGCGCCGCATCGCGCCGGATCGGCTGCTCGACGAACGCCGTCTTCTGCGCGAGCTTCCACAGCACGGGCGTGGACAGCATGCGGTCGAGGAACACGGCGAAGTCGTCGGCGTCCGCGTACTGCTCGTTGCCGTCGAGGGTGACCAGTTGCGCGTGGCCGTCGATGACGCGGGCGATGCGCTGCAGGCGGTCGATGTCCCGCGCGGTGTTGCCGCACAGCTTGATCTTGAAGTGCGTGAGGCCGTAGCGGCGCACGGCCGCGGCCAGCGTGGTGGGCAGCCCGTCGGTCGGCGCATCGGGCGCGGCGTCTTCGTCGTCGATGGCATCGGCCAGGCCCACGGTGTGGCGCGCCGCGATGCGCACGCGCGGCGACTTGCCGGCCAGGAACGCGTGCATGTCGAACCCCGCGAGGTCGTCGACCAGGCCGCTGCCGGCGATGTCGATGCCGCCGAGGTTGCCGTTCATCGCCGTGGCAAAGCTCACGCCGGTGTGCAGGCACAGCGCGTCGAACAGGGCGCGGTCGATCAGCGCCGGGCCGTAGCTGGCCACCAGCGGCTGCAGGCCCTTGGCCTTGGCAAGGTCCTGCAGCGCGGCGTAGTTCGATGCGAAGTGCGTCCACGCGGTCTGCGCTTCGGGCTCGGCCGTGTAGGCCTCGCGCGCGTCGCGCAAGGCAAAGCGCAGTTGTTCGAAGTTCTGCTCGTGGGTGAGCGCGGGGTTCTTGTCGAACCACTTGGGCACCATCATCTCGGCGGCGCAGCCCTCGGCGGTGCGGCCGTCCGCCAGGCGGATGCGGGCCTTCACGTAGACCTGCGGGCAGGCCGTGACGGTGGCCGCGCCGAAGCGGAACGGCAGCCGCAGCGCCACGTGGCGCTCGGCAAAGCGGACTTCCTCGACGTGAAAGCGGATCGCATCCATGGCTGTCGCCTTCAGTGGTCCAGGATGCCCTGGGAGAAGAAATGCGCGCGCACCAGCTTCGTGTACGCGCCGAACTCCGGCGAGGCCATCATGTCCAGCGTGCGGGCGCGCGGCAGGTCGATGTCGTACACGGCGGCAATGGCGCCGGGCCGCTCGCTCATCACGATCACGCGGTCCGACAGGAAGATGGCTTCCGGAATGCTGTGGGTGATGAGCATCACCGTCTTCTTCGAGGCCAGCCAGATGCGCTGCAGCTCCAGGTTCATCTTCTCGCGCGTCATTGCGTCCAGCGCGCCGAAGGGCTCGTCCATCAGCAGCACCGAGGGGTCGTGCAGCAGCGCGCGGCAGATCGACGCGCGCTGCTGCATGCCGCCCGAGAGCTGCCAGGGGTACTTGCCCTCGAAGCCCTTCAGGCCGGCCATCTCCATCAGCTCGCGGGCGCGGGCCTTGGCTGCATCCATGGGCAGGTGGCGCATCTCGGCCTGCAGCAGGATGTTGTCTTCCACGCTGCGCCAGGGCAGCAGCACCGCGCTCTGGAACACGATGCCCACGTCCTTCTGCGGACCGACGATGGGCTTGCCCGCCAGCGTGAGGCTGCCGCCGCTGATGGGCAGCAGGCCCGCCACCATCTTCAGCAGCGTGCTCTTGCCGCAGCCCGAGGGGCCGACGACCGAGACGAACTCGCCTTCCCCGATGGCGAAGTCGAGCGGCTTGAGCGACTCGACCGGGCCGTCCTTGCTGGGGTAGATCTTCGAGACGCCGCGCGCTTCGATCAGGACATTGGTAGGCATTGAGCTTAAAGAGAGAGCGGAAGCTGGCGAGTTGAAAACGGGGCGTTCGGCTTTTTCGCGAGACACCGCGGAACCGGCTTTGCCGGGCCGCTGGTGTCGCCCCCGGAACGGGGAGGGAGAAGCGACATGAAGTGCGCGCAGCCTGGGGGTGAACCTATTGCGGCAGGAAGTCGAGGGTCACGTAGTCTTCCGGCTTGCCGCGCGTGGATGCGTCCATGCCGCCGTACTGCACCAGCAGGTCGAGCGAGTCGCTCACGTTCTTCATGGCCACGCGAAACGGGCGCTGGTTGGCCGTTTCCTTGGTGTGGTACAGCGCCACGCTCTGCTTCATGCCCACGATCAGCGTGTCGCGCACGCCGGCCTTCGGGTTGGCCTTGAGCATGGCGTCCACCGCCGCTTCGGGGTTCTTCTCGGCGGCCTCGGCCGCCTTGGTGGAGGCGCGCATGAAGCGCTTCACCAGGTCGGGGTTCTCGGTCAGCAGGTTCTTGTTGGTGATGATCCCGGAGCTGATCTGGTTCACGCCCGAGTCGGCGAAGCGGATGGGCGTCACGGGCTTGCCGGTGGCGTCCTGCAGCTTGATGGCCTGGTCCATCACATAGCCCAGCAGCAGGTCGGCCTGGCCGTTGGTCACGGCATTGAGCTTGGTCTGGCCGTCGCCCGAGACGATCTTCACCTGGTCGGCCGTGATGTTGTTGACCTTGAGGAACAGCGGCCACATCTGCGACATCGAGTCGCCCGGCGTGGTCGCCACGGTCTTGCCGATGATGTCCTTGGGCGTCTTGATGTTCTTCTCGGTGAAGCCCATGACCGACATCGGGCTCACCTGGAACAGCACGCCGGTCGACTTCAGCGGCGCACCCTTGGCGGCGGCCTTGATCATGGTCGTGACGTCGATGTAGCCGAAGGTGGCCGACTTGGCGGCCACCGCCTGCGCGGTGACGGCGGAACCGCGGCCCTCCTGGATGTCGAGGTCGATGCCTTCCTCGGCGTAGAAGCCCTTTTCCTTGCCGAGGAAGAAGGGCGCGTGCTCGCTGTACAGGTACCAGTTGAGCATCAGCGTGACCTTGTCCTTGGGCTTGTCGGCCTGGGCGTGGGCCGGCGCGATGGAAAGGGCGGCGAAGGCGGCGAAGGCGGCGGCGCCGAGCAGCGAGGGAAGCAGTTTCTTCATGGTCTTGTCTCCGGGAGGTTGTTGGTATGCAGAAGGAACCAGGAACTCAGTGCGCGTGGCGCTGCGAGGCGTGCCACGGAATCATCACGCGCTCGACCAGGTCGACCGCGACGAAAAGAATGACGCCGATGCTCGACAGCACCACCAGCGCGGCGAACATCAGGGGCAGGTCGAAGTTGCCGTTGGCCACCTGCAGCACATAGCCGATGCCCGAGTTGGAGCCGACGAACTCGCCCACCACCGCACCCACCACGGCCAGCGTGACCGACACCTTCAGGCCGCTGAAGATCTGGGGCAGGGCCTGCGGCAGGCTGATCTTGAAGAAGGTCTGAAGCCGGCTCGCGCCCATGGAGCGCGACAGGTCGATCATGTCGGGCTCGACCGACTTGAAGCCCATCACCGTGGACACCACCACCGGGAAGAAGCCCAGCAGGAAGGCGCTGATCACTTTCGGAAAGATGCCGAAGCCGAACCACACCACGAACAGCGGCGCGATCGCCACCTTCGGGATGCTCTGCGAGAACACCAGCAGCGGGTACACATACGACTCGACCACGCGCGAGTAGGCGATGACCATCGCCATCGGAATGCCGATCAGGATCGTCAGGCCGAAGCCGCCCAGCGTGGCCAGCGTGGTCTTCCAGCTTTCGGACAACAGGCGCGGCCATTCGGCCACGAGCTGCTTCACCACCTCCCACGGCGGTGGGACCAGGTAGGCCGGGATCTTGAAGAGGCGGATCGCCAGGTCCCACAGCACCAGCAGCAGCAAGATGAGGATGAACGGGCGCAGGGCCGGGGAGAGCAGGAGCTTGCGGAGCATGGCGGGGCGGCGCTTTCTTGCGTGCTTACTGCTGCACGGTCAGGCCGGCGGCCTTCACGAGTTCGGCGTTGCTGGCGATCTCGTCCTTGATGTAGGCGTCGAACTGCGCGGGCTTGAGCGTCCAGGCGTCGGCGCCGAGCTTCAGGAAGCGTTCCTTCACCTCGGGCGTGGCCAGCGCCTTGGCCACCTCTGCGTTCAGTCGCTCGACGATGTCGCGTGGCGTCTTGGCCGGCGCCATCATGCCGATCCAGAAGTTGAACTCCGAGCCGGGCACGCCGGCCTCGGTGGTGGTGGGCACGTCGGGCAGGGCGGCCGCGCGCTTGGGCGAGCCGACGGCCAGCGCCAGCAGCTGGCCTTCCTTGATCTGGCCGATGACCGGCGCGATGGGGGAGAAGTAGTAGTCGACCCGGCCCGAGAGCACTTCGGTCACGGCCTCGCCCGACCCCTTGAAGGGGATGTTGGTCGCGTCGATCTTCGCGGCCATCTTGAACTTCTCGGCGTTCAGGTGCGTGGCGCTGCCCTGGCCGGCGGAGGCGAAGTTCATGCTGCCGGGCTTGGCGCGTGCGGCGGCCAGCAACTGCGGCAGCGTCTTGATGTTCTTCGAGGGCGAGATGACCAGCGCGTTGGGCAGCGACGAGATGGGCGTGACGCCCGCGAAGTCGTGCACCGTGTCGAAGGGCAGTTTGGCGAAGGTCGACGGGCTCACCGTGTGCGAGGACGAATGGATCATGACCGTGTAGCCGTCCGCAGCGGCCGTGGCCACTGCCTGCTGCCCGATGGTGCCGCTGGCGCCGCCGCGGTTGTCGATGACCAGCGTCTGGCCCATGCTGAGGCTCATCTTGTCGGTGATGGCGCGGGCAATGATGTCGGTGGTGCTGCCGGCCGCGAAGGGAACGATCACGCGGATCGGCTTGGTGGGGTAACCGTTCTGCGCGGCGGCCAGGCCCGGCAGCAAGGCCGCGATGCAGGTCAGGGAGGCAATGACGGCGGTGCGTGCAGTGCTTGCAAGAAGAGGCTTCAAGTTTGTCTCCGCGCGGTGGGTCCGCATTCTTTGATCGTTCAATTCACCAATGAGTGAATTAACGATTTTAGGAACGGGTGCGCCGCAGCGTCAACGGCCGCTGCCTAGTGAATACCCGGAGAGTGCGAGGGCGCCGCGAGGGCGCCGCGAGGGCGCGCGCTCAGTGCGAGGTCAGCGCAGGACGTAGCCCAGCACGAGGTCGGTCATGTGCGAGAGGCGTTGCGCCATCGCCTTGGGCGCGCGCAGGTCGCGCCCGAAGATGGCCGACAGCGTGTGGTTGTTCGACAGGTAGAAGTAGCACAGCGACGCGATGGAGATGTACAGCTGCACCGGGTCGACGCCCGCGCGGAACAGGTTGTCCTTCTTGCCGCGCTCCAGCACGGTGTCGAGCAGTTGCACCAGCGGCGAGTTCATTTCCTGGATGCGCTCGGAGCGCTTCAGGTGCGCCGCGCAGTGCAGGTTCTCGCTGTTGAGCAGCGTGATGAACTCGGGGTGCTCCAGGTAGTAGTGCCAGGTGAAGGACACCAGCTGGCGGATGGCCTCGACCGGTTCGATCTCGTCGAGGTGCAGGCGCTGCTCGGCCTCGCGGATGTCGGCGTAGGTGCGCTCCAGCACCGCCAGGAACAGGTCGTCCTTGCTGCCGAAGTAGTAGTAGATGAGCCGCTTGTTGAGGCCCGCGCGCTCGGCGATGCTGTCCATGCGCGCGCCGGCCAGGCCGCGTGCGGAGAACTCGTCGCGCGCCGACGCGAGGATGGCGAGCTGCGAGCGGTCGGCATCGCGCGAACGGGGTTCGAGAAGTTCGGGGGCGTCGGACGCGGAGTCCTTGGGGGCCTTCATGGCGCGAATTTAACCAATTGGTGAATTAACGCAAGGCGTCTGGAGGGGGCGCACATAATTGCCGAAGACATTTGCAGCTGAGGTTCCACTTCTCATGAGTACATCACAACCCGCAGGCCACCTGATCGTGGAGTGCCTGGTCGAGCAGGGCATGGAGATCGCGTTCGGCGTGCCCGGCGAAAGCTTCCTGGCGGTGCTCGACGGCTTTCATGCGTACCGCGACCGTGCGCGCTTCATCGTCAACCGGCAGGAGGGCGGCGCGGCCTTCATGGCCGAGGCGCACGGCAAGCTCACCGGGCGGCCGGGCGTGTGCTTCGTGACCCGCGGTCCGGGTGCGACCAATGCGTCGATCGGCGTGCACAACGCATTCCAGGACTCGACGCCGATGGTGCTGTTCGTGGGCGACGTCGGCAGCGACTTCCGCGACCGCGAGGCCTTCCAGGAGGTGGACTACGGCAGCTTCTTCGGGCCGAGCACCAAGGGTTTCGCCAAGCGGGTGGAGCGCATCGACGACGCGAACCGCATTCCCGAATACATCGCACGCGCCTTCGCCACGGCGATGAACGGACGGCCCGGCCCGGTGGTGGTGGTGCTGCCGGAAGACATGCTGCGCAGCGAGACCGCGGCGCGCCCGTTGAAGCGCGTGGAGGCCGTCGAGCCCTGGAGCGACCCCGGTGCGCTGCGCACGCTGCGCGAACTGCTGCTGAAGTCGCAGCGCCCGCTGTTGATTGCCGGCGGCGGCGGCTGGACCGCGCAGGCCGCGCAGGCGTTGCAGCGCTTTGCCGAGAACTGGCGCCTGCCAGTGACCAACGCCTTCCGCTTTCAGGACACGTTCGACAACCACCATCCGCTGTATGCGGGCGACGTCGGCATCGCCATCAACCCCAAGCTCGCTCAGCGCGTGAAGGACGCCGACCTGATCCTGGCGATCGGCCCGCGCCTGGGCGAGATGACGACCGGCGGCTACACGCTGCTCGAGGCGCCCAAGGCGAAGCAGACGCTGGTGCACATCCACGCGAGCGCGGAAGAACTCAACCGCGTGTACCAGGCCGACCTGGCGATCAACGCCGGCATGAGCGCGGCCGCGCGCAGCCTGGAGGTGCTGAGCGCGCCGCCGACGCTGCCGTGGGAAGAGTGGACGCTGCAGGCGCATGCCGACTACGAAGCCAACCTGGTGCCGCAGGCGCTGGCCGGCATGCCTGCCGAGACGCCGCGCGGGCCGGTCGACATGGCGCAGGTCGTCGCGCTGCTGCAGAAGCACCTGCCGGCGGATGCGGCCATCACCAACGGCGCGGGCAACTTCGCGAGCTGGGTGCACCGCTACTTCCGCTACCACGGGCTCGCCAAGGGCACCAAGACGCAGCTGGCGCCGACCAGCGGTGCCATGGGCTACGGCGTGCCGGCCGGCATCGCGGCCAACCTGGCGACGGGGCGCGTGGCCTTCACGATCGCGGGCGACGGCGATTTCCTGATGACGGGGCAGGAGCTGGCCACGGCGTCGCAGCACGGCGGCAAGAGCATCATCGTGCTGCTGAACAACGGCATGTTCGGCACCATCCGCATGCACCAGGAGCGCGAGTACCCCGAACGCACGAGCGGCACGGCGCTGCGCAACCCCGATTTCTGCGGACTTGCACGCGCCTATGGCTATGCAGCCGAGCGGGTGACGGCCACCGGGCAATTCGAAGCCGCGCTGTTGCGCGCACTGGCGGCGGACACGGGTACGCTGATCGAGATTCCGCTCGACCCCGAGGTGATCACCACGCGCGGCACGCTGGCGTCGATCACGCGCTCGGCGAAGCAGCAGGCCCCGCGCTGAGTTCGGCACGATGCCGGGCCACTTCGGCGCGCAGGGCGCTCGACCGCAGTTCGAACACGTCGAACAGGCCCAGGGCGTCGAGGGTGGGAATCAGCGACAGCAGGTCGTGCCGCGCGGTGTGTTTCTGCTCGGCAGACGCATGCGCGTCTTCGAGGACGCGCACGTTCGCGAGGAAGGCACCGACCGATCCCTTGCGCAATGTGTGGCCGTTGATGACGGTGAAGTCCTGGCCGTCGGGCAGTACATCCTGGGCTTGCATGTGTGTTCCTTGGAAGGGGTGGTGAAGATGAACACGATGCTAGGCAGCACGGCGCGTTCAGGCTTGCGGCGCGGGGCCAATCGATACCGCCGGCGGGCCAGGCATGGCTGCTGAGCCCTCGGCGAGGCTCTGGCTCGACGCGCACGAAGCACCGCGCGTCACCGGGTATCACGCGCATGAGACCGGTCAGCTGTTCGCGCTGCGCGAGGGCCTGCAGGTCATCGAGACACCATCGGGGCGATGGGTGCAGCCGCCGGGGTGGATCGGCTGGATCGCGCCGCGCTGCGCCCATGCGGCGCACAGCTTCGGCGCGACGGCGGGCTGGAGCCTGCACATCGACGCGTCGATGGCGGCCGTGTTGCCGGACGGGCCGCATGTATTCGCGGTCACGCCGCTGGCGCAGGGGCTGGTGGACCGGCTGACATCGCTGGATGCATCCGACCCCCTCCAGGAGCCACGCCGTGCGCGATTGGTGGGTGTGCTGATCGACGAGCTTGTGGCGGGCGTGAGGCCGTCGCTGCACCTGCCGATGCCGCAGGACAGGCGCCTGATCGCGATGGCCACCGCGCTGTCCGCCGATCCGGCGCTGGCGGATGGAATCGACGAATGGGCCGATCGCATCGGCATGGCGCGCCGAACGCTGACGCGCCGCTTCGCGGCAGAGACGGGACTGAGCTTCGCGCAATGGCGCCAGCAGGCGCGTTTGCTGAAGGCGGTGGAACTGCTGAGCGTGAAAGAGCCTGTGACGACGGTGGCTTTGACGGTGGGCTACAGCTCGGTGAGCGCCTTCATCGAGGCCTTCCGCAAGCACTTCGGCTGCACGCCGGCGCGCTTCTTCGAGGAGGGGATGGCCTTGCCGCAGGCGAAAAAAAAGCCGGCATGAAGCCGGCTTTCTGATTCAGGAGCGCGAGGCCCCCGAGTGCTTACTTGACGTGCTTGCCGATCAGCGCGGCCAGTTCGAACATCGACACTTGGGCCTTGCCGAAGATTTCCTTCAGCTTGGCGTCGGCGTTGATGTTGCGCTTGTTGGCCTTGTCTTGAAGGTTGTTCTTCTTGATGTAGTCCCACAGCTTGCTCACGACAGCGGTGCGCGGCAGCGGCGTCGAGCCGACTACGGCGGCGAGTGCCGGGCTGGGGGTCAGGGCCTTCATGAACGCGGCGTTGGGCGTGCGCTTCTTGGCGGGAGCAGCCTTCTTTGCGGGTGCGGCCTTCTTTGCAGGAGCAGCAGCCTTCTTCGCGGGAGCGGCGGCCTTCTTTGCAGGAGCAGCAGCCTTCTTTGCCGGAGCAGCAGCCTTCTTCGCAGGAGCAGCGGCCTTCTTTGCCGGAGCAGCAGCCTTCTTCGCGGGAGCCGCAGCTTTCTTTGCCGGAGCTTTCTTTGCAGTTGCCATGGTTGATTTCCTTTTTTGGTTGAACGTTCACCAATGAAAAACTTGCGTCTCCAGTGGCATTGCGGATGCTAAAGGAGAAAAAACGCGTTTCCAAGGGGAAAAGCGCTTTTTTCATTGGGGGCTGTTGTTTTTTCAGAGGGGAGAAGCGTCCTTTTTCACGTTCGCCGGGCCGGCCATGTTGCGAGCACCACGCCCACGATGGCGATCACGAACGCAATCAGCTGTGGCGAAGACAGGTTTTCGCCCAGCACGAGCACGCCCACGAGGGCTGCGCTCACCGGCAGCAGCACCGCGAAGACACCCGCTTGTGCGGCTGGTACGTTGCGAAGTCCGGTCATCCATAGCCATACCGTCCAGATGCTCGCGGCCAGCGCATAGGCCACGAGCAGGGCCCAGGTGCCGAAGCGCACGGCGGTGAAGTCGAACTGCAGCGCGAACCAGATGCCGAAGGGCATCGAGAGCATGAAGCCCCACAGGTTGATGAGCGAGGCGATGCGCTTGGGGCCGAGGCGCCCTGTGAGCGACTTGCCGATCACCGCGTAGGCCGTCTCGCAGAGCACCGCGCAGAACACCAGCAGGTTGCCGAGCCACGGCATCGACGAATGCATGGCCGCGGTCGAGGCCGGCGCGTGCGCGGAAGACGCCGTCGAGAGCGCGAGCAGACCAATGCCCAGCGCCGCGCAAGCGATGGCCCCGCCGATGCGCATGGTGATGCGCTCGCGCAGGAAGAGCCAGCTCGCAACGGCCACGCAGGCGGGGATCGACGCCATGATCACGCCGGCCGACACCGCGCTGGTCAGGCTCACGCCGAACAGCATGCAGATCGAGAACAGGAAGTTGCCGAGGAACGATTCGAGGAACACCAGCCAGCGCGTGCGCGATGTCATGGGCGGCTCGTCGGGCGCGCGCTTGAGCCAATGGGGCATGGCGAGCGCCGCAATGCCGAAGCGCAGCCACGCGAGCAGCAGCACGGGGAAGGCGGCGACCAGGGGCTTGGAGAGGGCGACGTAGCCGCCCACGAGCGACATGCTCAAGGCCAGGCAGCCGTAGGCCACGAGGCGGCCTGATGCGGGGGTGGTGGAGTTCAATAGACTGGGATCTTGTTGTTGCGGAAAGCGGTTTCGATGATGCCCCACGTTTTTGTCTACGGCACGCTGCGCAGCGGCGGGCGCAACGACATCGCGCGCTACCGGCCATTGCCTGTGCGAGTGGGCGAGGCCTGCATCGACGGCACGCTGTACGACCTGGGCGCCTATCCGGGCATCGTGCTCGGTGGCGTGGGGCGTGTCGTGGGCGAGGTCTATGCGGTCGATCCGGCGCTCGAGGCTGCGCTCGATGTGCTCGAGGAAGTGGCCGATGACGATTCGGGCGAGTACATCAAGCGGCGCGTGCGCGTCGAAGTGAGTGGGCAGTGGGTCGATTGCCTGGTGTACGAGATTCACCCGTCGCGCATTGCAGGCCGCCATGTGATCCAGAGCGGGGACTGGATCTCGCATGCCGCGCTGAGCGGTGGCTCGTTTTCACCAACGAAAGATTGATTGCGCATTGTGAAATGCGAGAGTGCTGCGCCGCAATATTTTTTCTCAATATGAGAAAAATAATTTTGCATTGAGAAATACTTCCGTAAGCTATTGATTTTATTGGTTGAAAAATATGTCTTCTATAAGACATAAGAGTCCGGGAGCGGATTAAAGTAACTCCACGGCCGCAGCGCCAGACCTTCAACCAACCTCACGGAGTGACCATGCCCCAGACCCTCACAGAACAACTCAGCCGCGAACAACAAATCGCCGCCCTCGAAAAAGAGTGGGCCACCGACCCGCGCTGGAAGGGCGTCAAGCGCGGCTACAGCGCGGCCGACGTGGTGCGTCTGCGCGGCTCGTTTCCCATCGAGCACACGCTGGCCAAGCGCGGCGCTGAAAAGCTCTGGGACAAGATCAACGGCGGTGCCAAGAAGGGCTACGTGAACGCGTTCGGCGCCATCTCCGCCGGCCAGGCCATGCAGCAGGCCAAGGCCGGCCTGGAAGCGGTGTACCTGTCGGGCTGGCAGGTCGCCGCCGACGGCAACACCTCCGAGACGATGTACCCCGACCAGTCGCTGTACGCCTACGACTCGGTGCCGACGATGGTCCGTCGCATCAACAACACCTTCCGCCGTGCCGATGAAATCCAGTGGGGCCGTGGCATCAACCCGGGCGACAAGGAGTTCATCGACTACTTCCTGCCGGTCGTGGCCGACGCGGAAGCCGGCTTCGGCGGCGTGCTGAACGCCTTCGAACTGATGAAGAACATGATCGCGTCGGGCGCTGCCGGCGTGCACTTCGAAGACCAGTTGGCTGCCGTGAAGAAGTGCGGCCACATGGGTGGCAAGGTGCTGGTTCCCACGCAGGAAGCCTGCGAGAAGCTGATCTCCGCGCGCTTCGCCGCCGACGTGATGGGCGTGCCGACCATCGTGCTGGCCCGCACCGATGCGGAAGCCGCCAACCTGATCACCTCCGACCATGACGCCAACGACAAGCCCTTCCTGACCGGCGAGCGCACGCAAGAAGGCTTCTACCGCGTCAAGAACGGCCTGGAACAAGCCATCAGCCGCGGTGTGGCCTACGCACCGTACGCCGACCTGGTGTGGTGTGAAACCGGCGTGCCGGACATCGGCTTCGCCCGCGAATTCGCCCAGGCCGTGCACGCTGCATGCCCCGGCAAGCTGCTGTCGTACAACTGCTCGCCTTCCTTCAACTGGAAGAAGAACCTCGACGACAAGCAGATCGCATCGTTCCAGGAAGACCTGTCGGCCCTCGGCTACAAGTACCAGTTCATCACGCTGGCCGGTATTCACATCAACTGGTTCAACACCTTCCAGTTCGCCCACGCCTACGCCCGCGGCGAAGGCATGAAGCACTACGTGAACATGGTGCAGGAGCCCGAATTCGCGGCGCGCGACAAGGGCTACACCTTCGTGTCGCACCAGCAGGAAGTCGGTGCCGGCTACTTCGACGACGTGACCACCGTGATCCAGGGCGGCTCGTCCAGCGTGAAGGCGCTGTCGGGCTCGACCGAGGAAGAGCAGTTCCACTGATCCTCGCGGATCGGTTGACGCGCGGCGGCTTGCCGTCGCTTTCAAGCCCGGCTCGTCGCCGGGCTTTTGCTTTGGCCCCTTCCTCGTTGGGGCGCGTGGCTCCAGGAGTGCCGTACCCACGGCCCGGGCGGGCAGCGGCTAGAATCACCGGCTCTGCACTCAACAAGAGCGAGAAAGGCACCTTGGTTATGACACCGCGAACTACCCCGCAAGAAACCAGCGGCTTTTTCTTCACTGAAGGAAAAGGCCGGTAGCCCCGCGCGTGCTGGCTTCTGCCAGCTCTACAGCCAAGCAAAGCGCGGTCTTCCACCGCGCTTTTTTGTTTTTCTCCCCGAGGTTTTCACATGATCCAGATCACGCTCCCCGACAACTCGCGCCGCGAGTTCCCAGGCCCTGTTTCGGTGGCCGAAGTGGCCCGGTCCATCGGCCCCGGCCTCGCCAAGATGACGGTGGCCGGCAAGGTCGACGGCAGGCTCGTCGATGCCAGCGACGTCATCGACCACGACGCGAAGCTCCAGATCATCACGCCCAAGGACGACGAGGGCCTGGAGATCATCCGCCACTCGACGGCCCACCTGGTTGGCCATGCGGTGAAGCAGCTCTACCCGACGGCGAAGATGGTGATCGGTCCGGTGATCGACGAAGGCTTCTATTACGACATTTCGTACGAGCGCCCCTTCACGCCCGAGGACATGGAAGCCATCGAAGCGCGCATGCGGGAGCTGATTGCGCAGGACTATGACGTCGTCAAGAAGATGACGCCGCGCGCCGAGGTGATCGAGGTGTTCAAGTCGCGCGGCGAGGACTACAAGCTGCGCCTCGTCGAGGACATGCCCGACGAGCAGACCATGGGCCTGTATTACCACCAGGAATACGTCGACATGTGCCGCGGGCCGCACGTGCCGAACACGCGCTTCCTGAAGGTCTTCAAGCTCACGAAGCTGGCCGGTGCCTACTGGCGCGGCGACGCCAAGAACGAGCAACTGCAGCGCATCTACGGTACGGCCTGGGCCGACAAGAAGCAGCTCGACCAGTACATCCAGCGCATCGAGGAGGCCGAGAAGCGCGATCACCGCAAGCTTGGCAAGGAACTCGACCTGTTCCATATCGACGAAGTGGCGCCGGGCGTGGTGTTCTGGCACCCGAAGGGGTGGGCGGTGTGGCAGCAGGTCGAGCAGTACATGCGCGGCATCTACCGCGACACGGGCTATTGGGAAGTGAAGGGTCCGCAGATTCTCGACAAGAGCCTGTGGGAGAAAACGGGCCATTGGCAGAACTACCGCGACAACATGTTCACCACGGAGTCGGAGAAGCGCGAGTACGCGCTCAAGCCGATGAACTGCCCGGGCCACGTGCTGATCTTCAAGAGCGACCTGCGCAGCTACCGCGATCTGCCCCTGCGCTACGGCGAGTTCGGCCAGTGCCACCGCAACGAGCCCAGCGGCGCGCTGCACGGCATCATGCGCGTGCGCGGCTTCACGCAGGACGACGGGCACATCTTCTGCACGGAAGACCAGATCCTGGACGAGTGCATCGCCTACACGGCGCAGTTGCAGAAGGTTTACGCCGACTTCGGCTTCACGGACATCCTCTACAAGGTCGCGACGCGTCCCGAGAACCGCGTGGGCTCCGACGAGCTGTGGGACAAGGCCGAGCATGCGGTGATGGAGTCGCTGCGCCGTTCGGGTGTCGACTTCATCATCTCGCCGGGGGACGGCGCCTTCTACGGCCCGAAGATCGAATACACGCTGCGTGACGCCATCGGTCGCCAGTGGCAGTGCGGCACGATGCAGGTCGACTTCAACACGGCGGAGCGCCTGGGCGGCGAATACGTGACGGAATCGAGCGGCCGCGCGCATCCCGTGATGCTGCACCGCGCGATCGTCGGCAGCCTGGAGCGGTTCATCGGCATGCTCATCGAACACCACTCCGGCGCGATGCCCGCATGGCTCGCTCCGGTGCAGGTTGCGGTGCTCAATATCAGCGAAGGACAGGCCGATTACGCTCGGGACGTGGCGAAAGCGCTGCAAAATCAAGGGCTTAGGGTTCAGCTTGACCTGCACAACGAAAAGATTACGTATAAAATACGGAAGCATTCGTTGCAAAAGCTCCCTTACATCCTCGTCGTAGGCGACAAGGAAAAGGAGGCAGGTGCCGTCGCAGTGCGCGCCCGGGGCAATCAAGACCTCGGTGCAATGTCCCTCGAATCGTTCGTGCAACGGCTCGTCCAGGATGTTGCTGACAAGCGTTGATTTGTCCGGGAAACACCCCCATGTGTTTCCCCTGCAAGTCGTGTCGCTTGTCCGCGAGGACTGACCGGCGTTCGCTACAGATTTTGTAGCAAATTTTGAAGGATTCTGACCATCGCTACTGCATTTCGCGACCGCCGCCACCGCGAGGAACGCCAACACCGCCTTAACCGGGAAATCATGGCCCCGGAAGTCCGCCTAGTCGGCCCGGAAAACGAGCCCATGGGTGTCATGAGTCTCTCGGAGGCCTTGCGCCTTGCCGGCGAGGCTGACGTGGATCTGGTGGAGGTCGTTGCGGCGGCCAACCCGCCGGTTTGCCGCCTGATCGAGTACGGAAAGTTCAAGTACCACGAGCAGAAGAAGGCAGCAGAGGCGAAGTCGAAGCAGAAGGTCATCGAGGTCAAGGAAATCAAGTTCCGCCCCGGTACCGACGACGGCGACTACAACATCAAGATGCGCAACATCAAGCGCTTTCTCGATGAGGGCGACAAATGCAAGATCACGCTGCGCTTCCGCGGCCGCGAGATCACGCACCAGGAGCTCGGTTTGGCGCTGCTGCAGCGCATTCGCGACGAACTGGGCGACCTGATCATGGTCGAGCAGTTCCCCAAGCTCGAAGGCCGGCAGATGATCATGATGATCGCGCCGGGCCGCAAGAAGGCCGGAGGCGCCGCACCGAAGCCGGCAGCAGACGCTGCGCCGGCAGCGGCGTCTCCCGCAACGGCCTGAACGGGCGGGGTCGCAGTAGCGAGGTTTTGAAGGGATTTCGCCGTTGCCGGCACTTCGAAAGAAGCGCAGGCAGCGGCGAGATAAAGAAGTGTCTCGGGGCCAACAAGTCCGTGGAGTATCCGCGGCGCCTCACGAGCACAAACTAAAGGAGCATTCACATGCCCAAAATGAAGACCAAGAGCAGCGCGAAAAAACGTTTCCGCGTTCGTCCCGGTGGCACCGTCAAGCGCGGTCAAGCCTTCAAGCGTCACATCTTGACGAAGAAGACCACCAAGAACAAGCGTCACCTCCGTGGTGCAGTCGCAGTGCATGAGACCAACATGGTTTCTGTCGCCGCCATGCTGCCCGGCCGTGGCATTTAACTCAGACGAACAAGGAGTACACACATGCCTCGCGTCAAACGTGGTGTAACGGCTCGCGCCCGCCACAAGAAAGTTCTCGCACTCGCCAAGGGTTTCCGCGGTCGCCGCGGCAATGTCTTCCGCGTCGCCAAACAGGCGGTGATGAAGGCAGGCCAATACGCCTACCGTGACCGCCGTACCAAGAAGCGCGTGTTCCGTCAGTTGTGGATTGCGCGTATCAACGCCGCCTCGCGTGAACTGGGCCTGACCTACAGCCAGTTCGCCAACGGCATCCGCAAGGCCGGTATCGAGATCGACCGCAAGATGCTTGCGGACATCGCCGTGCACGACAAGGCCGCTTTTGCCGGCATCGTGGAGCAGGTCAAGGCCAAGCTGGCTGCTTGATTCTGCACAGCAGGGGTGCCGCCTTCGGGCGGCTTCCTGCGCCCACGGCTCAAGGGCTGGCGCTTGAAAAGGCTCCAGCTCTTTTTTATTTCCCCTCGAAGATTTTTGTTGCTATGAACGAGCTGGACTCCCTGGTAGCCACCGCAGGCGCCGCTTTCGCCCAGGCGAAAACGCCCGCTGAACTCGAAAACGCCAAGGCGCAGTTCCTCGGCAAGTCGGGTCGCATCACCGAGCTGATGAAGGGCATGGCCGCACTGAGTGTCGAGGAGAAGAAGTCCCGCGGCGCCGCGATCAACGTGGGCAAGCAGGCCATCGAGGCCGCCTTGACCGAGCGCCGTCAGCAACTGGCAGACGAAGAACTCTCGCTGCAACTGCGCGCCGAGGCGCTCGATGTGAGCCTGCCCGGGCGCCGCCGCATTCCGGGAGGCCTGCACCCCGTGAGCCGCACGCTGGAGCGCATCGAGGAGATCTTCTCGAGCATGGGCTTCGACGTGGCCGACGGCCCCGAGATCGAGAGCGACTGGCACAGCTTCACCTCGCTCAACAACCCGCCGAACCATCCGGCGCGTTCCATGCAGGACACCTTCTATGTCGACATCAACGGCGACGACGGTGTTCCCTACAACCTGCGTCCGCACACCAGCCCGATGCAGGTGCGCTATGCACATCAGCACATCAAGAAATATGCGGCCGAGTTCGCCGCTGCAGCTGCCGACGCGACCGGCACCGTCAAGGCGCCCGAGATCCGCGTGATCGCGCCGGGCCGCACCTACCGTGTCGACAGCGACGCCACGCATTCGCCCATGTTCCACCAGTGCGAAGGCCTGTGGCTCGGCGAGAACGTGAGCTTCAAGGACCTGAAGGTCGTCTTCACCGACTTCTGCCGCACCTTCTTCGAGCGCGACGACCTCGTGCTGCGCTTCCGCCCGAGCTTCTTCCCGTTCACCGAGCCCAGCGCCGAGATCGACATCCAGTTCGCGAGCGGCCCGCTGGCCGGCCGCTGGCTCGAGGTGTCGGGCGCCGGCCAGGTGCATCCGAACGTGGTGCGCAACATGGGCCTGGACCCCGAGCGCTACATCGGCTTCGCCTTCGGCATGGGCCCCGATCGGCTCACGATGCTGCGCTACGGCGTGAACGACCTGCGCCTCTTCTTCGACGGCGACCTGCGTTTTCTCTCGCAGTTCCAGTAAGCACCCACCCACAAAAAAACCAGATCGAGATCGAAGAGATGCAATTCCCGGAATCCTGGCTGCGCGAGTTCTGTAACCCGCCCCTCGACAGCGCCGCACTGGCCGAAACGCTCACCATGGGCGGCTTCGAGGTCGAAGAGCGCCGACCGGTGGCGCCGCCTTTCACGCGCATCGTGGTCGGTGAAATCAAGGAAGCGGTGCAGCACCCCAACGCCGATCGCCTGCGCGTGTGCCAGGTCGATGCCGGGCAGGGCGCCTTGCTCAACATCGTGTGCGGTGCGCCCAACGCCCGCGTCGGCATCAAGGTGCCCTGTGCGCTTGTCGGTGCCGAGCTGCCACCGGGCGAAGACGGCAAGCCTTTCCTCATCAAGCTCGGTCAGCTGCGCGGCGTCGAAAGCCAGGGCATGCTGTGCTCGGCGCGCGAGCTGAAGCTGAGCGAAGACCATGGCGGCCTGCTCGAGCTCGATGCCGATGCACCCATCGGCGCCGACGTGCGCGACGTGCTCAAGCTCGACGACGCGTTGCTCACGCTCAAGCTCACGCCCAACCTGGCGCACGGCCTGAGCGTCTATGGCGTGGCGCGTGAACTCGCCGCGCTCACCGGTGCGCCGCTCAAGACCCCGGCCATCGCCGCGGTCGCGGCCGCGTTCACCGACGTGTTGCCCGTCAAGGTCGAAGCACCCGAACTCTGCGGCCGTTTCTCGGGCCGCATCATGCGAGGCGTGAACACCCAGGTGAGCACGCCCGGCTGGATGGTCGAGCGCCTCGCGCGCTGCGGCCAACGCAGCGTGACCCCGCTGGTCGACATCTCGAACTACGTGATGTTCGAGTACGGCCAGCCGACCCACATCTTCGACCTCGACAAGATCCACGGCGGCCTCACGGTGCGCTGGGGCAAGGCGGGCGAACAGCTCAAGCTGCTGAACGGCACGACCATCGCGGTCGACGACAAGGTCGGTGTGATTGCCGACGACCGCGAGGTCGAGTCGCTCGCCGGCATCATGGGCGGCGACGCCACCTCGGTGTCCGACGACACGCGCAACATCTATGTCGAAGCCGCGTTCTGGTGGCCCGAAGCCGTGCAGGGCCGTTCGCGCCGTTTCAACTTCTCGACCGATGCGGGCCACCGCTACGAGCGCGGCGTCGATCCGAGCCGCACGGTGCAGATCATCGAGCGCATCACGCAACTGATCGTCGAGATCTGCGGCGGCCAGGTCGGCGCCATCGACGACCAGACGCTGCACGTGCCTGCGGCCGTGCCCGTCACGCTGCGCGTGGCGCGCGCAGCGCGCGTCATCGGCATGCCGCTGACCCAGGCGCAGTGCGCCGATGCGTTGAACCGCCTCGGCTTTGCCATCAAGGAAGGCGAGGGCACGTTGACCGTGACGCCGCCGCCGCATCGCTTCGACCTGTTGATCGAAGAAGACCTGATCGAAGAAGTCGCTCGCCTGATCGGCTTCAACAACCTGCCGACCACTGCGCCGCTGGCACCGATCACCGCGCGCGTGCGCCCTGAGGCGCAGCGCAGCCGGTTCGCGGTGCGCCGCAGCCTGGCCGCGCTGGGTTACCAGGAAACGATCAACTTCAGCTTTGTCGAAGCGCACTGGGAGCAAGACCTGGCCGGCAACGCCAACCCGATCAAGCTGCTGAATCCCATCGCCAGCCAGATGAGCGTGATGCGCTCCTCGCTGCTCGGCTCGCTGATGCAGGTGCTCAAGTTCAACCTCGATCGCAAGGCGCCACGTGTGCGCGTGTTCGAGGCGGGCCGCGTGTTTCTGCGCGACGACAGCGTGGCCACCACCGACAGCACGGTGCGCGGCGTGAACCAGCCGATGCGCGTGGCCGGCCTGGCCTGGGGCGATGCTGATGAATCGCGCTGGGACGGCAAGTCGCAGCGCGTCGATTTCTATGACATGAAGGGCGACGTCGAGGCGCTGCTTGCGCCGGTGGTCCCGACCTTCGAGGTGGCCGAGCATCCTGCGCTGCACCCGGGCCGTTCGGCGCGCGTGCTGGTCGACGGCAAGGCCGTCGGCTTCGTCGGCGAACTGCATCCGCGCTGGCGCCAGAAGTGGGACTTCTCGCAGGCGCCGGTGCTGTTCGAACTCGACCTCGACGCCGTGACCGCGCGGCCCGTGCCGGTGGCGCAGGCCGTGCCCAAGCACCAGGCCGTCGAACGCGACATCGCGATCGTGGTGGCGGAGTCGGTCACGCACGACGCGCTCATGCAGACCATTCGCGCGGCAACCGCTGCGCAGGGCCTGCTGCGCGATGCGGCGCTGTTCGACATCTACCGTCCGCAGCCGTTGCGCGAAGGCACTGCGGCCGCGCCTGGTGCGCTGGCGCAAGGCGAGAAAAGCATGGCAGTGCGCCTGAGCTTCCAGAGCGACAGCGCCACCCTGACGGACGAGCAGGTCGAACCTGCCGTGCGTGCCATCGTCGAACAATTGGGCGCCACGCTCGGCGGCCGCTTGAGGGGTTGATGAGAATGAACGCTGCCGAATTCACGCTCGAGGCCCTCGAAACACCCGCGCTCACCAAGGCGCATCTGGCCGACCTGCTGTTCGAGCAGATCGGCTTGAACAAGCGTGAGTCCAAGGACATGGTCGAAGCCTTCTTCGAGCTCGTGGCCGGCAGCCTCATTGAAGGCACGGACGTGAAGATCTCGGGCTTCGGCAACTTCCAGATTCGTGTGAAGGCGCCGCGGCCGGGCCGCAACCCGCGCACCGGCGAAGCCATTCCCATCGGTGAACGCCGCGTGGCCACCTTCCACGCGAGCGCGAAACTGAAGGAACAGATCCACGGGAGCATCGATCAGGGCAACGCGTCCGAGGTCGAGTGGAGCCTGGGCGCGGAATAGTGCTTGGTGCTGTGCGCCTGCGTGGAGTAATCTCTAAGGTTTCCCGCGCACAGTCTTGATTTCAATGGAGAAAACGCTCCCGCCGATTCCTGTCAAACGCTACTTCACCATCGGTGAGGTGGGCGAACTTTGTGGCGTCAAGCCGCACGTGCTGCGCTACTGGGAGCAGGAGTTCACGCAACTGCGCCCCATGAAGCGTCGTGGCAACCGCCGCTACTACCAGCACCACGAGGTGCTCATGATTCGCCGCATCCGCGACCTGCTCTATGACCAGGGCTTCACCATCAGCGGTGCGCGCAACAAGCTGCAGGAACTCGTGCAGGGCGAGCGCGAGCGCCGCAAGGCCGGTGAGGTTCCGCTCGAAGGCATGGAAGCGATCGAGATCGACCAGGAAGAATTCGACGCAGCCGTCGTGCAGGACGCGCCCGTGTCGGCGTCAGCAACGGCGAAGCCGGCCGATCTGTCCCAGTTGTTGCACCTGCGCCGCGAACTCTTTGAAATTCGTGAGCTGTTGACCATCGGACGCTGAATTTACACAGCTATAATCGAGAGCTTCGGTGTGTGGCGCAGCCTGGTAGCGCACTTGCATGGGGTGCAAGGGGTCGAAGGTTCGAATCCTTTCACACCGACCAAAATCAGTAGATAGATCAACGGGTCAGAGCCACAAGCTCTGACCCGTTTTTCTTTAGTGCCATGCAAGCAGATTCACTTCGCATGCCACCACTCCACGCGCACTGCGCGGCGCGCGCCGCACAAAATCGGGCATGACCGATCCTCCGCGTGCTCGCGATCCGCTCCTGCACAGCCGAATCTTGAAGCAGTAGGTCAGGGTGACGATAGACAAAGAGGACCGGCGACGCAGCCGTTTCTCTCCACGGTCAGGCAGAACGCGGAGAACGCACGCCAGGACAACCAGTTGGCCTTGCCGGCCTCCAAGGTGGCCATCAAGGGCGGCACGGTGGTCTCGCAGGTGGTCGGCACCATGGCATCGATCGACAGCTCGTCGAAGTAGATCGTCGACATCATCGGGGTGATCGACGGCATTGCATTTCAGACCAACATCCTGAGACTTCCGCCTTGCCCCGCAAGACGCCCGCAACGGCGCGGGCGCCGCGCATCTTGCGCGCAGTAGCACCGCCGAAGCAGTCAGCAAGGCAAGCGTCGAAAGAATGGGCCGAGTTCCGAGCGCGTCGAGCTCTGTTTCACAGAACCCGCGCGCGGACTTCACCCTGGCTTCACTTCGCGTGAGCACACTGGCTTTCGACAGCAGGCCGGCGCTGGTAGAGGCCAGGGAGGGATAAAAAACTGCTCAGGGAATGCCTCGATGCCGCGCCTGCTGTCACCTTCTTGTGCATGCTCAGCGCCCGTCATGTCCGGCCAGGCGCTTGTGCTCCTCGCGCCTTGCTGGAGACCAGGGCCTGGCGCCCATGAAAAAGCCCGCGCTAGGCGGGCTTTGGAATGTGGTCGTGAACTCTTACGCGGTCCACGCTACGGCAAATTCTTTTGCATGAAGTCATTTTTGTTTTTCTCGTCGTAGTGACTTCGACGCGCCGGTATGAGATTCGGCTGCCTGGCCAGGCAACGCTCAGGATCTTTGAGCGAAGCGACGAGTATAGCATGGCGACACATCGGACATTCCGCTTTGCCTGTGTATCCAACGCGTCCGCCAACACCCTGTCTGCCTCGGCCGTCACCGGTGACCCGCACGTGACCCGAACTGCGAGGTCAGTTCTCGTACACCAAGTCGATCCATCGCCTGCCGTCAGGGGTCACGCCAGGTGCATGCATCACTGCAAACTTTGCCGCTGAGCGCTGGATCGGTTGGGGGAACACGCGCCGGAGGAAGTCTCCGTTGATGCGCAAATGCCGCTCCGAGCGAACGACCTTGCCATCGACTCTGAAGACCAGCGCCAGCTCGTTCTCGTTCATGTCGAAGGCGAAGGTTCGGCGGCAGTCGAACCACAGCAGCTGCAGCGTCCTGCAGTTCTGCTCGCGGCCCGAGTAAGGGCCGAACACGAAAAGCTCGTCCCACGGGCGCGCCACCACCGTCGCAAGGTCGACCACCGCGGGCTGTTCCGTGCGCAGCTTCTTGCCCAGCGCCTCACTGAATTCGTTTGGCGGCTCGAGCGACGAGCAGGCCGCGGCCAGGAGCGAAACAGCAATGGCCGGCACTACGAATCGCCGGCGCAGTCGCTGAATTCGTGTTAGAACTTCCGTATGCGTTTGCATCTTCTGTGCCTTTCGGTGTCCAGCGTGGGCTGGCTTGGTGCCTGCCCGGGGAGCCCAGGGGCGCTTGCGCTACAGTCGCGAACCTTCCGCCCCATCACCTGTCACACGAGTGAAACCTAGAAAATCTGTCAATAGCCTGGTTTTTCGGCTGATTGTGATGGGCTTGGTGATGGCGCTCGTGGGAACGGCCGCCAGCTATTTCCAGCTCAGCCGCTTCCTGCGCCAAGACCTGACGGAATCGGTGGCGACGCAGCAGACGGCCCTGGCCGGCTACGTGGCCCGCGACGTCGACAACTACCTGAGCGAGCGGCTGCTGTTTCTCGAGCGCTTGGCGTCCACCCTGCCGCCCGACCTTCTTTCGCAACCCGGGCAACTGCGTGCATGGCTGGAAGAACGCAGCGCGCTGAGCCCGGTGTTCCCGCTCGGCCTGACGGTGGCGGACGCCTCCGGCCAGCGGCTCGACGGCGTCGGACAGCTTCCGGTCGGCGGCGCGGAATTCACCGGCGCGCTGGCGGGGCGGTCCGGCCTGGGCCGTGCGCAGGCCATGCCCGTTTCGGGTCATTCGGTGCTGCCCATGGCCACGCCGGTGCGCAACGGGGTCGGGCAGGTCGTTGCGGTGCTGGCGGCCACCGCCGACCTGTCGGCCGACGGCCTGCTCGAGCATCTGCAGCGCGGGCGCGTGGGGCAGGCGGGCGGCATCCTGGTGGTGTCGCCGCGCGACCGGCTTTTCGTCGCCTCGACGGACGTCTCGATGTCGCTCACGCCCACCCCGCCGGTCGGCGTGAACCTGCTGCACGACCGCGCGATGGAAGGCTATCGCGGCAGCGGCACGACGCGCAATGCCAAGGGCATCGACGAAATCTCGGCCATCGCCTCGGTGCCTACCAGCGGCTGGTTCGTGGTGGCACGGCTGCCCGTGGAACAAGCGCTGGCCCCCGTGGGGCGCATGCAGCGCTTCATCCTGCAGCAGCGCGCGCCCGCCGTGCTGGGTGTGCTCATCGTGATCGGGTTTGTCCTGGTCTGGCTGCTGCGGCCGTTGCTGCGCGCCGCCGACCAGGCCGACCGCATGACCCGCGGCGAACTCCCGTTGACGCCGCTGCGGGTGGTGCGCAACGACGAAATAGGGCATCTCACGCAGGCCTTCAACCGCCTGCTCGCCAAGCTGGTCGACAACCAGGCGGCGCTGGCGCGCCTGGCGCATCATGACAGCCTCACGGGCCTGCCCAACCGCAAGCTGCTGGACGACCGGCTGCAGCAAACGCTGGTGCGTGCCAAGCGCAACGCCAGCCAGGTGGCCGTGCTGTACCTCGACCTGGACGGCTTCAAGAACCTCAACGACACCCTGGGCCATGAGGCGGGCGACGAGGCCCTGCGCGAAATTGCGCGCCGGCTGCTCGGCCTGGTGCGCGAGACCGACACGGTGGCGCGCATGGGCGGCGACGAATTCGTGCTGCTGGCCGCCGACTTCGAAGAGCCGGCGGAAAGTGCCGCCCTGACGCTGGCGCAAAGGTGCATCGACGCCATCGTGCGGCCGTTGCAACTGCGTCACTCGGGCACCGTCATCGGCGTGTCGATCGGCATCGCGCTCGGCGACGGCGACGAAACACCGCAAGACCTGCTCGCCGCAGCGGACAAGGCCATGTACCAGGCCAAGCAGAACGGACGCGGCAGCTATGTGGTGTCGGCGGAGCTGCCGGCCATGCGGCTGATGCCCGACGCGCTGCGCGCGTAGCCCGGCGCCTGCGAGATGCCGGCAACGCTCGGCGATGCGGTGAAGGCGTGCCGTCCGACGCGGGGCCGCGGGGGCGCGCGATAGTGTTCGGCATCCCACACCGGAGCCTGATACATGCCAAGAACCCTGCAAAACCTCCTTGCCCGCCCACCGCTGCACATGGCCCTGGGCGTGTTGGCCGCGTTCATGATGACTGGCTGCGCGGTGTCGCCGCCGACCATCGCGCCGGTGAAGCAGGTCGACCTGCAGCGCTTCATGGGCGATTGGTATGTCATCGGCAACATCCCCACGCGGCCGGAGCGCAACGCGTTCAACGCCGTGGAGTCGTACAGCCTGAAGCCCGACGGCAGCATCGACACGCGCTTTCGCTACCGCGAAGGCGGCTTCGACGGCCCGCTGAAAACGATGAACCCCGCCGGCACCGTGGTGCCGGGCACCAGCAACGCGGTGTGGGGCATGCAGTTCATCTGGCCCATCAAGGCGGAGTATGTGATCGTGGACATCGACCGCGACTACCAGCTCACGATCATCGGCCGCAGCGACCGCGACTACGCATGGATCATGGCGCGCACGCCGACCATTCCCGAGCCGCTCTACCAGGCCGCCGTCACGCAACTGAAAACGCTGGGCTACTCGGTCGACAACCTGCGCCGCGTGCCCCAGCAGTGGCCGGAAGACGCCGACGCGGTGCCGAAGAAGTAGTGGCAGTGGCGGCCGCGCCGGCTCGCCCCGGTGCTAGATGTGCAGCGCCGCCAGCACGCCGATGGCCAGCCCCGCCGCGGCCACGCCGAACATGCCGCGCTCCAGCCATTTCTTCTTGGTGAGCAGTGCAATGGCCGCCAGCGCAATCGACACCTGCAGCACGGTGGTGGCCTGCGCCCAGCGGTGGTGCTGGTGCATCTGCTCTTCGGACTGTGCGTCCCACTTGTTGGCCTCGTCTTCCAGCTTGCGGGCGGCGGTCTGGATGTCGGTCTTTTCCTGCTCGTAGCGCGCCACCTTCACCTGCCAGCCCTGGCGGCGGCCGTCGTCGGTGGCGGTGTCGCGCGCGAACTCGGCCAGCGCCTGCTTGGTGCTCTTCGACTGGAAGTAATTCCACTGGTTCGACGCCTCGGTCTTCTTGATGGCGGCGTTGTTCTTGTAGAGGCCGGCGTTGGCCTGGGTGGCCCCGCCCATGTAGGAAAAGATGGCGCCCACGGTGGCGATCACGGCGGTGCACACCGCGATCTTGCTGGTCATGCTCATGCCGCCATCCTTGCCGTCCGCGCCATGCGCAGCGCCGCCGCCATGGCCGTCGCCGTGCCCTCCGGAGGCTGCGTGTTCGAGTTCGTGATCGTGCGGGCCGTGCACGTGAAAACCGTGTCCTGACATGAGGTCCTTTGATGTATCTGGAAATTTCGGGGGCGCGCGAGTATGCACGGTCTTCGTGACCGTGCCGTCGAAGCGCGTTCGCCGAGGCTCCAGCCCGCGGGCTTTACCGTGAGGCCGGTTTCAAGCCAGCGGGGCCGTGGCGTCGCCCTGCGCGCGGCGGGCCGCCAGCGCCCGAAGATGCAGTCGCAGCCTGAGCAGCGTCCTGCGCGCCTGGGTCTGCCAGGTCGGGCTGCGGGGCCGCGGGGGAGCGAGCCGCAGCGGAAGCGGCATGTGCTCCGAGTCCGGCGAGTTCGGGCCGAACGGGTCTTGCTTCATGGCATGGGCGATCCGCATGAGCCGCATGGACGCCCCGGGTTCGTGGCGGCGCAGGGCCTCCACTTCTTCGGCATAGCTCTCGGTCAGGCGCGCCCACCTCGAGAAGTCATGTACTGGCGTTGCAGCTTCGCGGTTCATCCTGAACCTTTCCTTGTTGATCATCCGCGCCGGGAGGCGGCCTCGGCGGTGACCCACTCTTGCCGGGTTCAGGCGCCTGAGTGATCTATCGGAAAGTCCAGCGAGATCTTTAGTACGAAGCCATTCTTTTTTGAATCGCCGTGCTAGATCTTCAGGGCCGGGAACGACTTGACCAGGTCGTCCAGCGCCTTCAGCTGCGTGAGAAACGGCTCCAGCTTGTCCAGCGGCAGGGCGCTCGGGCCGTCGCACTTGGCTTGCGCGGGGTCGGGGTGCGCCTCCAGGAACAGGCCCGCCAGGCCCACCGCCATGCCGGCGCGCGCCAGGTCGGCCACCTGCTCGCGGCGCCCGCCGGAGGCCGCGGCGCCGGCTTCGCGCTGCTGCAGCGCATGGGTCACGTCGAAGATCACCGGCAGGTCCTGCGTGATCTTCTTCATCACGCCGAAGCCCAGCATGTCCACCACCAGGTTGTCGTAGCCGAAGCAGGTGCCGCGGTCGCAAAGAATGAGCTTGTCGTTGCCCGCTTCCTTGAACTTCTCCACGATGTTGAGCATCTGCGAGGGGCTCAGGAACTGGGGCTTCTTGATGTTGATAACCCGGCCCGTCCTGGCCAGCGCCACCACCAGGTCGGTTTGCCGCGCCAGGAAGGCGGGCAGCTGCAGCACGTCGACCACCTCGGCCACCGGGGCGGCCTGCGCGATTTCGTGCACATCGGTGAGCACCGGCACGCCGAAGGTGTCCTTCACGGCCTGGAGGATCTTCAGGCCCTCGTCCAGCCCGGGGCCGCGGTACGAGTGGATGGACGAGCGGTTGGCCTTGTCGAAGCTGCCCTTGAACACGTAGGGAATGCCCAGCTTGCGCGTGACGCGCACGTATTCTTCGGCGCTGCGCAGGGCCAGGTCGCGGGACTCCAGCACGTTGACGCCGCCGAAGAGAACGAACGGGGCGCTGTTGCTGACGGTGACTTGGGGGCTGATGGTGACGGTAGACAAGGTTTTCTCCAGGCTGTTTGCCTCTATTGTCCGTCCGCTTCGACAGCCCGACGCGGGCGCCCCAGGCTACTTCTTGCGCGGCGGCGGCGTGGCGTCCTTGACCACCGGCTCGGCCCCGTCGTCCCGGTAACGCAGCTGGTTGCCCACCCGGCTCGGGTACTTCAGTGCATCCATCGACCCCGCGCGCCCGGTGAAAGGCAGCATTTCGCTGCCCGTGTACGTCTCGCGGCGCAGCGGAGGCCGGGGGCCCACGGTGGGCTGCGGGGTGGTCACGCCTTGCTCGCCGTGCGCCTGCAGTGCCTCGCGCCCCTGGGGGGTGATCGTGTGCAGGTGGCTCGGCGTTCCGTCGTGCCGGGGGCTGGAAACTTCCCGGACGTAGCCCTGTGCGCGCAGTGCTGCCAGGTCGTCGGAAACCGGTCTGCCCAGGCTCTGGCCGATGGCAATGCCGAGCGACAGGTCCATGCGGGCCACCGCGCGCAGCACGGCAAGATGGTCCGGGGTAAGGGAAGCGGGGGATGGGAGAGTCATCGCGCATTCTCCACGGATCGCGCCACAACGCGAAATCGGTGCGTTCAGAGGCGCGCCCGCAAAGCCGCCCGAGGCCCGCAGGGCGCGCGCGCAGCGTTCAGTTGGCCGGGAGCGTCCGTGCAGCGGCCGCGTCGCTACGGTGTGCGATCCATGCCAGGCACTGTTCGCGCAGCAGGTCGATGGACGCCAGCGCGTTCGACTGCGGCTCGAAGATCGACAGTTCGCAATGCGGCAGGCCGTCGCAGTGAATCTGCGCGGTGCCGGCGAACTTCTCGCGGGCCGGCTCCAGGCGGTAATGAATTTCCCACCGGCCGTGGTGCTGCTCCGAGTGCGCGACGGCATCGAGCGAGGCCGTCGTCTTTGTCTTTGGCTCGGCGCGCGCGCGGCGCGAGCGGGGAGCGGAGGGCCTCAGGAGCGAAGCCGAGCGGAAGGTGTTCATGCGCGGAATGTGCAAGGTGTGCGTGATGAAGGAGTGGCGCGCTCCCCGGGCACCCAGGCCTTCAACAGACCCTGCGCCGGGGAGCGCCGAAAAAATGTAGTGCCCTTCAGGCGCGGGCGCTGTCGGAAGAGATGCCGACTCGCTCAGGCTGCCGCGGTGCCCGCTGCTGGAGCAGGCAGGCTGCCCACCAGCGGTGTTGCGGGGCTGCGGGCTTCGTAGCCCGCGATCCATCTGCGTGCGCGTTCCGACAGGGCGGCGTACGCCTCTTCATTGGTGCGCTTCGGCCCGGCATACACGAGGCGGCAGAGCACGGCATCGCCCCACGAGACATCCGCCAGAAAGCTCACGCCGCCACGGTAGATCGGGCCTGCATGCAGCTCCGATTTCCAGGATGGCACCCCGCCCGGCCTTGGGGGCTGAACCGTGGGCGGCTGCGTGCATCGGGTCGTTGTTCTTCATCGGCACCGACTTTCATGGGCGGTGCCGTCAAGCTAGCGCCCCTGAGCGGCGCAGTCTGTGCGGCAACGCACCGACGGGCCGATGCAAGGGCGTAACCTGCGCTCGGGAAACTGTTGCAGCACCACACGAGGCCGTATGCCGTTCGATTACCTTCGCAAGATTGAAAATCTGGACCTGCCGCTGATCGTCGACGACGAGGGCGACATCCGCAGCGTCGCGGTGCTGGTCGCTGCAGGCATGGTGGACGCCGCGGTGCCGCCGCCCTCCGCGAGGGAAGAACCCGACGGCATGCAGTTGCCGGCCGTCGTGAAAAAGATCACCCCGCTCGGACGGGCCGAGCTCATGCGGCGACGCGGGCGACAGGGCCCGCAGCCTTGACGCGCTGAAGCCCTGAAGTCCCGACCCATCACGACCCATCAGCCGACGCGCGCGCCAGCCAGCCCCGTGGCCGCAGCCGACGTGCCGTGCTGCAAGGCCGCAGGCAGCCGGTCGTCGAGCCAGTCCATGCGCCAGGCCAGCACGACCACCGCGAGCACCAGCACCGCCGCCGCTGCGAATCCGGTGGCCGCATGGCGGTCGCGGTACGGGTCGCGCGCAATGCGCCTTGCGCCCGGCGGCACGTGCGCGGTTTGCGAGAGCATGCCGCCGAGCCGCACATTGACCTTCATGCGCCCGTTGATGGCCCAGCCGCTCGCGTCCAGGATCGGGCCCAGGCTGCGCTGGCGCAGCTTGAGCCAGGCAATGAGCATGCTCGGGCCCGAGATGGCCAGCACGATGCCCAGCAATGCCACCGGTATCCATTGCCCCAGGTCGACGAACTTGCCGAAGATGGCCACCAGCACCGCGCTGATGCTGCCCAGCGCCACGCCGATGGCGGCCACCGTGCCCACGTCCACCCGGGCGGCGGCGCGGGCCCCGGCGGACTGCGCCTTGGCGGCGTCGGCCGCGGCGGTCTGGTCGGCGGTGGTGAGCCGGGTCGCAAAGCTGGTCAGGCTGCCCTGGCCCACGGCTTCCTGTGCGGCGGCGCGCTTGGCCACCTGTTCTTCGATCACGCGCACGAACTTCTTGTACGGCGCGAAGAAGGCCTGCGCCACGCTGGTCGGGTTTTCGATCAGCTTGGTGATGGTGGCATCCCAGTCGCGCCCCTGGCGGTCGTAGAAAACGCCGTTGCGCCCGACGAACAGAAAGTCGATGTCGCCCGCCGTGAATGCCGCGACGATGCTCATCTTCGCGCCCTGGCGCGTGCAGTCGCAGTAGGCCAGGCAGGTCTTGGCCAGGCCTGCCAGCACCGCATGCTTGGCGGTGTTTTCCACCTGCACCGTCAGCTCGCAGCTGCGCCCGTCCAGGTACAGCGTGCCGGCCTGGAAGATCGCGCCTTCGCGGCTGTAGAAAGCCTTGAACGACACGAAGTTGTTCAGCAGCACCACCAGGTCGCGCTGCAGGCGAATGAGCTTCTCCAGGTCGACCAGCAGCGCGTTGTGTTCTTCGGCCGCTTCGTCTTCCTTGATGAGCGCGAGCAAGGGCTCGCGGGTTTGCAGCAGCGCCTCGAGCTTGTCCAGCGGCAGCGAGGCAGCCCAGTTGTCGGGGCGCTTGGCCATCAACGCCTGCAGTGGCGCGAGCTTGTGCTTGACGGCCAGCCAGTCGGCCTCGGCCAGTTCATCGCGCGCACCCAGCAGCGGCGCGACGGTGCGCTCGGCGAAGGTGGCGACGGCCTCTGCCCAGGCGGGATTCAGGCTGGTGCCATGCAGCGTCAGCACGCAGCGCGGCGTGACGGGCGCCAGCGGCAGCTCGGCAATGGGCTCGGCCTGCAGGTCGAGTGCGTGCGCGCCCAGTTCGTCGTAGGCCTTGGGGGAGGGGTTGAGGGCGGTCACGGCCTGCACGTCGAAGGCCGCGACGCGGCAGCGCGCGAAGAAGTCGTCGAGCTTGGCCTGCACCTTGGTGGCCGCGTCGGCCGCGGCCAGCGTGGGGTCGCCCAGGGGCATTAGCGTGGCGTTGCCGGTGTCGGCCTGCGCATGCCAGTCGCGCGCCACCTGCACTTCGGCAAAGAAGGCTTCCGCGCGCGCACGGTCGATGCCCGGCGTCGCCATGTAGCGGTCGGGCACGCTGCCGTGGGTGCGCATGATCTCCTCTATAGATGCGCGCACCGCGTCCTCATGCGCCGTGTCGGGCGTGACGATGCCGTCGCCGTTGAAGCGCATGGCCGCCAGCAGTTCGCCGCGGTCTGCAATGTCGGCCAGGGTGAGCGTGGCTGCGTCGGGCTTGCCCTGGATCTCCAGCAGGCGGCGGGCCTCGTCCCGCAGGCGTGCACCTTCGGGATTGCTGTCGTCGAGCTCGTCCAGCGTGAGCACGTCGCTGCCTTGCAGCAGCACGTCGGGGTTGCGCAAACGGGCGCACACCCACTGGCACGCGGCAACGACTTCGGGCGGGCGCACCCGCCCATCTTTGTCGGTGTCGATCAGGTCGAGCGTGCGCCCATCGAAGTCGATGCCCCGCGTGGGGCAGGCCAGCGCGACCCACAGTTTCTGGTCGAGCTCGCCGACGCGGGCAATGTCCTCGCCCGTGCGAAACACCACCTGGTCGGTGCCGCCTGCGCGGATGAACTGCCACCGGTGGGGGGTGGCCGGAGTGGGGGCGAGGGTTCGGGTGTCGGCGGCCTTGTGGTTCTGCAGGGTCGTCGCTTGCGTCATCGTCCGTGGCCCTTATGTCAGACCACGACCTTCTTGTGTTCGCCCAGGTTCTTGGGGGGCTCGCCGGTGATGGCTGCCTTGGCCATCTTGTAGAGCTGCACCATCTTGCTGTCGTCCACGTCCCAGTACTCGGCGCCGCGCACGGTCACGGCCAGCAGGCCCAGGTTGGGGTCGGTCGGGCCGTTGGGGAACCAGGCCTGCGCCATCTTGGTGAAGAGCGCTTCCTTCTTCGCCTGGTCTTCGAGCAGCGCGGCATGGCCCGACACCGACACGTAGCTGTCGTCGTCGGTGTTGGCGTAGGCGATGTTCACGACCGGATCGGTGGCCACATGGCGCGCGATGTCGCCGTTCTTCGGCACGAAGAAGTAGAGCGTGCCGGCCTCGTCGCCATTCTTGTTCTGCGTGGTCAGCGGGTGGCTGTGCAGCTGGCCGTCGTCGTGGCGGTGGGTCAGCATGCCGAAGCGGGTGTCCTTGATCAGGTCCCAGAGCTTGCTTTGGTCGTTGGTGGTCGTCGTCATGTCGGGTGCTCCAGAGTGTTGAGGTTTCGAACTGAAGGCTTCACCGTAAGGCCCTCGTTGCAACGATCTTGAGGACACACAGCCCACAGGCGTGTCGTCCGGCGCCGACATGTGGCGCAACTGCGGCGCGGGGCCGTAGGTCTTGTCCGTCCGACGCAGTCGGCATTCCCTTGGAAGCGTGGGGTGCTGCACTCGCTACGTTAGGAAGCGACGGACATCCGTTGCTCGCAGCTGCTTCTTTCTTCCTTTTGCGAGGGCCTCGACGCTTGGCAGCGGAGAGGCTTGAACCCAGCTTGGCGCTGGGTTCTTTTTTGCCTGGACGAAAGAGGCTTCAGGGCCTCATGGCTTCAGTGGCTTCAGCCCTGCGGCGCCTGCAGCCCCAGCACCTTGTCCAGCGTCAACGGGTAGTCGCGAATGCGCACGCCGGTCGCGTTGTGGACCGCATTCGCCACCGCCGCGCCCGCGCCGCAGATGCCCAGCTCGCCCACGCCCTTGATCTTCAGCGGGTTGGTCTTGTCGTCCACCTCGTCGAGGAACACGGCCTCCACGGCGGGAATGTCCGCATGCGAGGGCAGGTGGTATTCGGCCAGGTCGTGGTTCACGTAAGTGCCGAAGCGCGTGTCGACCACGGCGTCCTCGAACAGTGCGGAGCCCACGCCCCAGATCATGGCGCCCGTCGCCTGGCTGGTGGCGGTCTTCATGTTCAGGATGCGGCCCGCCGCGAAGACACCCAGCATGCGGCGCACGCGAATCTCGCCGGTGTCCATGTCGACCGCCACTTCGGCGAAGTGCGCCCCGTAGGCCTGCTGGGAGAACTTGGTTGCCATGTCGCCCTTCTTGATCTGGCCCTCTGCGCGCAGGCCGAGGGTGCCCGCCAGCGCGCCCAGCGTTTCGCTGCGGCCTGCGGCCGTGGCCTGGCCGTCGGCAAACACCACGTCGGCCGGCCTGGCGTTCATGCGCCGAGCGATCTGCTCGCGCAACTGGGTGCAGGCGTCGAACAAGGCCGAGCCGGCGCTGGCCGCGCCCCACGATCCGCCCGAGCCGGGCGTTTCGGGGAAGTCGCTGTCGCCCAGTTCGATGCGCACCTTGTCCACCGGCAACCCCAGCATTTCCGCTGCGATCTGCGTGAACACGGTGTAGCTGCCGGTCCCGATGTCGGTCATGGACATGCGCGCCGTGAGCACGCCCTGGCGGTCGAGCGACACCGCGCACCTGGCGTCCATCAGCAGGTTGCTGCGAATGGCCGCGGCAAAGCCCAGGCCGATCTGCCAGCGGCCGTCTCGCACCGCGCCCGGCGCCGCATTGCGCCGGTTCCAGCCGAAGCGCTCGGCGCCCTCGTCCATGCAGCGCAGCAGCTGGCGGGTCGAAAAGGGAATGTTCTTCTCCGGGTCCATGGCGGGCTCGTTGCGCCGGCGCAGCTCGATGGGGTCGAGCCCGAGCTTTTCGGCCAGCTCGTCCATGGCCTGCTCCAGCGCCAGCATGCCGACGGCCTCGCCCGGCGCGCGGGTGGAGTCCGAAATCGGCAGGTCGAGCTTCACCATGCGGTGCGTGGTGAGCCGGTTCGGCGCGGCGTAGAGCGTGCGCGTCTGCGTGCTGGCCGTTTCATAGAAGTTGTCGAACCGCGCGCTGTGCGACAGCGAGTCGTGCCCGATGGCGGTGAGCCTGCCGTCCGGCGTGGCACCCAGGCGCACGCGCTGCACGGTCTGGCTGCGGTGCGTGGTGAAGTGAAACATCTGCTGGCGCGTGAGTGCGGTCTTCACCGGGCGCTTGAGCTGCCGCGCGGCCATGGCCGAGAGCATCACGTCGCCGTAGATCGGCAGCTTGCCGCCGAAACCGCCGCCGATGTAGCGGCTCACGATGCGCACCTTCGAAGGCGGTATCTGCAGCGTGTTGGCCACCGCGTTCTGCGCGCTCTCCAGCAGTTGCGCCGCGCAGTGCACTGTCAGCTTGTCGCCGGTCCACCAGGCGAGGGTGGCGTGCGGCTCCATCTGCGCGTGGATGTGCGTGGGCGTGGTGTAGGTCGCGTCGACCTGCACCGGCGCGCCGGCAAAGGCCGGCTCGAAGTCGCCGATGCGGCTGTCGGCCTTTTGCTGCTCGTCGTCCTTCGGTGTCTCGGCCTTGCCCTGCGCGGCCGCCATGTCGAACTCGCCGGGCTCCACGGCGTAGCGAACGCGCACCAGCTTCGCGGCGGCGCGCGCCACCTCGAAGCTCTCGGCCACCACGAAGGCCACCGCCTCGCCGTAATAACGCACGCGGTCGCTCGCCAGTTGCGGCGACGAGCGCGCGAAGCGGTCCTTGGCGTCCACGGGGCCCCAGGCGCCTTGCTTCGGGGCGTTGCGGTGGGTCATGACCATCAGCACCCCGGGCGCCTTTTCGGCGGCCGAGGCGTCGATGTCGGCGATGCGGCCCTTGGCGATGGTGGCCTCCACGATGAACCCGTAGGCGGGTGCGCCCGGCGCCTCCTGCACTTCGTAGGCATAGGGCGCCTTGCCGGTCACCTTGAGTCGGCCGTCCACGCGGGCGATGGGCTTGCCGATGAGCCCGCCGCGGTTCTCGTCGATCGGGTTGCGGGCGGAGGGGGCGTTCATTTCCATGGGGTGCTTTCCTCAGGCGGCACGCACTGCACGCGCGGCTTCGGTGATGGTGGCCTGCAGGGTGCGTCGCACCAGCGGGAGCTTGAAGTCGTTGTGGCCGCGCCCGCGGGCGCCGGCCAGCACGGTGTCGGCGGCGGCATCGACCGCCGCGTCGTCCAGCACGGTGTCGGCCAGCCGCGCCTCGGCCGCCTCCACGCGCCACGGCTTGTGCGCCAGCCCGCCGAAGGCCATGCGTGCGGAGCGGATGCGCCCGCCGCTGGCGTCCACGATCACCGCCACCGAGATCAGCGCGAACGCATACGAAGCCCGGTCGCGCACCTTGCGGTACACGTGTTGGCCGGGCACCGGCGGCGGCAGGGTGACGGCGGTGATCAGTTCGCCCGGCTGCAGGTCGGTCTCGATCTGCGGGGTGTCGCCCGGCAGGCGATGAAAGTCGGCAATCGGAATCACCCGGCGCATGCCGCCGGGCAACACGGTTTCCACCTTGGCGTCGAGCACGCGCATGGCCACGGCCATGTCCGACGGATGCGTGGCAATGCACTGCTCGCTGGCGCCGACCACCGCGTGCATGCGGTTGTAGCCCTGCAGCGCGGAGCAGCCCGTGCCCGGCTCGCGCTTGTTGCAGGCGCGTGCGGTGTCGTAGAAGTAGTAGCAGCGCGTGCGCTGCAGCAGGTTGCCGCCGGTGGTGGCCTTGTTGCGCAACTGGCCCGAGGCGCCGGCCAGCAGCGCGCGGCTCAACACCGCGTAGTCCTTTCGCACACGCGCGTCGGCCGCCAGTTCGGCATTGCGCACCATCGCGCCGATGCGCAGGCCGCCCTCGGCGGTGGGCTCCACGGTGTCCAGCCCCAGGCGGTTGATGTCCACCAGGTGCGCGGGTGTCTCGACCTGCAGCTTCATCAGGTCGAGCAGGTTGGTGCCGCCCGCGATCATCCGCGCGCCGGGCCGCGCGGCCGCGGTGGCCGCCGCTTCGGGCGTGGCGGCGCGTTCGTAGCTGAATGCTTTCATGAGCGCGCTCCCGATGCGTTCCTGGCCACGACCTGGATGGCCGCGACGATGTTGGGGTACGCGCTGCATCGACAGAGATTGCCGCTCATGCGCTCGCGAATTTCTGCGTCGCTGAGCGGCACGTTGGCCGCATCGCCCACATCGCTCGCAGGGCCGGTGAGTTCGCGCGTCACATGGCTCGGCATGCCGGCGCGGGCCTCGGCCAGCATGCCGGCGGCCGAGCAGATCTGCCCTGGCGTGCAGTAGCCGCACTGGAAGCCGTCGTGGTCCAGAAAGGCCTGCTGCAGCGGGTGCAGCGCATCGCCTTGCGCCATGCCTTCGATGGTGGTGACCGACTGGCCGTCGTGCATCACCGCCAGCGTCAGGCATGAATTGGTGCGCCGGCCTTCCACCAGCACCGTGCACGCGCCGCACTGGCCGTGGTCGCAGCCCTTCTTGGTGCCGGTCATGCGCAGGTTCTCGCGCAGCGCGTCGAGCAGGGTGGTGCGGGTGTCGACCTCCAGGCGATGGGGCTGGCCGTTGATCTGCAACTGCACCTGCATGCGCTGCGGCGCGGGTTCCTGGGGGCTCGTGGCGTTGGCCGCCTGGGCGGCCACAGGCGCGGCCTGTGCGGCGGTAAGCATCGTGGCGTTGGCGCCGACGAGTGCGGCGCCCGACTGGAACACGGCGCGCCGCGTGAGGCGTGCGCGGACGTCGTCCGCGCCTTGGGGATGGTTTTCGAACTTCATCGGGGGATCTCCGGGGGAGCGCGCGGCTCGCGGCCCGGAGAACGGCCTGCACAAGCGCTGCGCTTGAGGAAAATCCTAGGGAGCCCCGAAAGTGCGGCGACAGCGCATTCACGCTGTCGTGGTGTAGGCAGCCACCGACGGGCGGCCGCCCAGGGTCATCGTTCGTTCATGGCACCTTGCCGGTGTTCCCCGCGGGCCTGGGCCGCGACGAGGGCTCCCACGAATCCGGCGTGGTCGCCACCAGCGACTTGAAGTCCTTCCATTTTTTGGCGCCCGGAATGGTGCGCCCGCCCACGATCACCGCCTTGGCATACGCCACCATGCGCTCGCGCAGGTAGGCCCGGTCGGACTCGGGCCAGGTCTCGATCGAATGCGGGCCGCGCGCCACCACGATCTCCTTCAGCCCGCGGATGCGGTTGTAGGCGGCCACGGTGCCCTCCAGCGTCTCGGCGCGGTCCCACAGGCCCTTGCCGAAGAAGGCGGCGGGCCAGCGGTCCATGCCCGCCAGCGTGGACGAGTTCGGGTAGAACACGATGTGGTGGTCGGCCGCCATGCCGCCAAGGAACGGGTTGCGGTCGGCCAGGTCGGGCGAGTCGCCCACGTAGCCCGGGCCGCTGGCGAACGACGACAGCAGGATGGCGCCGCGGATGTTGCGCATGCCCTTGGGCGGCGTGCAGTTGGGCTCGGGCATGTCGAAGCTGCACTGGGCCACGTAGTTGCGCGTCATGGCCCACGCAGTGGACATGGAGCCGCGCGAGTAGCCGCCCAGCACCAGCGGGATCTCGCTGGCCGGCATGCCCGCGAGCAGCCGCCCGCGCGTGGCGTCGCCTTCGAGCAGCTGGCCCTGGGGCGTGAGGATGCGCAGCCCGCGCCCGGTGTCCAGCGCGGTGAGCGCGCGGAACACGTCCTCGCCTTGCTCCAGCGTGTTGGTGTCGCTGAAGCCGCCCGACAGCCCCTCGCCGCGGCGGTCGTAGGCCAGCACGTCGTAGCCCGCCTGGTTCAGCGCGTACAGGTTCTCGCGCCACCAGCGCTGGCCCATGGTCTCGGTGGTCGCGTTGGGGAAGCTCACGGGCGCGGTCTTGCCGGTCTTCTGGTCGATGCGGTAGGCCACCTCGTCCGGATGCTGGATGGCCGTGAGCTGGCCGCCGCCACCCGGCGCCATGATGACCAGCGCGCGCGTCTTCTTGCCCTTGCCGGCGTCCACGCCCGCGCCTTCGATGTACCAGCCGCGCAGCTTGATGTCACCGGTCATCTTCAGGTCGATGCGCTCGAAGGCGTCGTGCGGCACCGTGAACTCGACGATGCTGGTTCGCGCATCGGCCTCGGCAATGCCTTCGCGGTAGGGCGCCTTGGCGAAGAAGGCAGGGCGGCGGATGGCCTTCAGGTCGACCTGGCCTTCGGGGTCGATCCTGCCCGACGGGTCGACCACGCCGGTCGAGCGCGTGGCGCGCTCCTTGTTGGGCGGCAGCCAGCGCTGCATCTGCGCGTCGATGCGCTTGAAGCAGGCCGCGTCTGCCTTGCAGGCGCGCCAGCGGGCCTTGAGCTTTTCGTCGGTGAACTCGCTGACGTGGTAGTCGCCGCCTGCGTAGTCGGCCGGCGTGGGGTTGGCCGTCATGAGCACGGGCACGCACACCTTGGTGCCATTGCCACCTTCACCGGAGCCCTTGCCCTGCGGCAGCAGGTAGCCGCCCATCATGGCGTTGCGGTCGGTGCCGACCCATGCAGTGCAGTCGGTGGGCGGGGGCTTGCTGGCGCTGGCTTGCCGCTGCGCTTCGGTGGTGGCGGAGGTGCAGGCGCCGAGCAAAAGCAGCGCCGCAAGGCCGGACGCCGTGGCGCAGCGGGGGAGCAGCACGTGCCGCGTTTTCAATTCGGTCATCGAGACGGGGTCTCCGGAAATCTGGAGGCACCATCTTCGCCGCATTGGCGCCGCGCCACCAAAGCCAACACGCCCTGTGCGTGCAAGCGCGCGCCTTGCCGTGCGTAGGAAATTTCCTGCACGCGCACGGGCCAATGTCCACTCTCCAACGGCCGCAGGTGCGCGCTCAATCTGCCCCGAATTACAGGAGACAAGACAGATGAATTTCGAAGGCATCTACTGCTTCGACACGGCGAGCGTGCGCTTCGCCGTCTACCCCGAAGGCCCGGGCGGCGCGCGCGTCATCGTGCAGATCTCCGAGCACACCCTGCACGACGGGTTCGGAACGCGCGAGGTCGGCGACCGTCTGCTGGAGGTGTGCCGCAAGCACTTCCAGGTGATCGAGCCCGCGGCCATTGCACGCTACCGGGCCGCGCCGCGCAGCCCCATCACGCTGACCCTCGACGACTTCGCACTGCACGCTTGAGCGGGCGCCGGGCGAGACGCCGGCATACGGGCAACTCTCCGACAAGGCGAGTAGGTTCAGACCGTACCCACGGCATGCGGCACCGCCGCAAATTGAGTTTCCGCCAGACGAAAAACGCAAATGTTCCTCGAACAGGCGTGTCGCTGGCCCTCAATCAAGGAACGCCGGTGCCTCTGAACCATTCACTCCTGGGCGAGCGAGACGCCTATCTTTTCCACGAAGGAACCCACGCCCGCCTGTACGACCTGCTGGGTTCCCACCCGCAGCCCGGTGGCGGCGTGAATTTCGCGGTGTGGGCGCCCAACGCCGAATCGGTGTCGGTGGTCGGCGACTGGAACTACTGGTCCGGCAAAGCAGACCCTCTGTCACCCAGCCCCGACAACACCGGCATCTGGCAGGGGCATGTGCCCCAGGCCGCGCTCGGGCAGACCTACAAGTACCGCATTCGTTCGCGCTTTGCTGGCTACACCGTCGACAAGGCCGACCCCGTGGCCTTCAGCGCCGAATTGCCGCCGGCCACCGGCTCGCGCATCTGCGAACTCTCGTACGAATGGAACGACGACGAATGGATGGCCACGCGCGGCGCGAACAACGCGCTGGACGCGCCACAGTCGGTCTACGAGGTGCACCTGGGCTCGTGGCGCCGGCATGACGGGCAGTTCCTCGGCTACCGCGAGCTGGCGCACGAACTGGGCGCCTACGTGAAGAAGATGGGCTTCACCCACGTGGAGCTCATGCCCGTGACCGAGCACCCGTTCTACGGTTCGTGGGGCTACCAGACCACCGGCTACTTCGCGCCCACCGCGCGCTACGGTTCGCCGCAGGACTTCATGTACATGGTCGATCACCTGCACCAGCAGGGCATCGGCGTGCTGCTGGACTGGGTGCCCTCTCACTTCCCGACGGACGAGCACGGCCTGGGCTACTTCGACGGCACGCACCTCTACGAGCATGCGGATCCGCGCCAGGGCTTCCATCCGGAGTGGAGCTCCAGCATCTTCAACTACGGCCGTCCCGAGGTGCGCAGCTTCCTGGTGTCTTCGGGACTGTTCTGGCTCGACCTGTACCACCTCGACGGGCTGCGCGTGGACGCGGTGGCCTCGATGCTCTACCTCGACTACGCGCGCAAGCACGGCGAGTGGATCCCCAACCGCCACGGCGGGCGCGAGAACCTGGAAGCCATCGACTTCCTGCGCACGCTCAACCGCGCCGTGTACCGCGAGTTCCCCGACACGCTCACCGTGGCCGAGGAGTCGACCGCCTGGCCGCGCGTGTCCCGCCCGACCGACATGGACGGCCTGGGCTTCGGCGAGAAATGGAACATGGGGTGGATGCACGACACGCTGGACTACATGAAGGAAGACCCGGTCAATCGCAAGTACCACCACCACAAGCTGACCTTCTCGCTGGTGTATGCCTTCAACGAGAACTTCGTGCTACCGCTCTCGCACGACGAGGTGGTGCACGGCAAGGGTTCGCTCATCAACAAGATGCCGGGCGACAACTGGCAGCAGTTCGCCAACCTGCGCGCGCTGTTCGGCTTCATGTGGGCGCACCCGGGCAAGAAGCTGCTGTTCATGGGCGGCGAGTTCGGCCAGCGCCGCGAATGGACGCACGACGGCGAGCTCGAATGGTGGGTGACCGAGCAGACCGGCCACGGCGGCCTGCAACGGCTGGTGGCGCAGCTCAACCGCGTGTACCGCGAGGCGCCCGCGCTGCACCAGCTCGACTTTTCCGCGGCCGGCTTCGAGTGGATCACCGCGGACGATGAAGAGAAAAGCGTGTTCGCCTTCTTGCGCAAGTCCGCCGACGGCAGCCCGCCGCTGCTGGTGGTCTGCAACATGACGCCGGTACCGCGAACCAACTACGTGCTGGGAGTGCCGGGCGGCATCGACGGCGTTCTGGGCGGCAGTTTCTGGCGCGAAGTCGTCAACACCGACGCGGCCGAGTTCGGCGGCACGGGCTGGGGAAATCTCGGCGGCGTGGAAGCCGCCCCTGTGCGCTCGCATGGCCGCATGCAGTCGGTGAGCCTGACCCTGCCGCCCCTTTCGACGCTGATCCTGGAGCAACGCACCACACCATGAAGAACATCTTTGCCACCCGCCAGACCCCCGTGGCGAGCGACATCGCGGACGCGCACGGCAACGTGCGCGCGGTGATCGACGCCGTGCTGCCCGCCGTGGACAACGGCCGCTTCCCCGTGAAATGCGTGGCCGGCGAGCGCGTGCGCGTGCGCGCGCACTGCTTCACCGACGGGCACGACGTGCTGCGCGTGCAGCTGTGCTGGCGCGCGCACGACCAGGCCGCGTTCCGCGAAGTGCCCATGAAGCCGCTGGGCAACGACGTGTGGGAGGCTGCCTTCTCGCCACCCGCGCTCGGCCGCTACGTCTATACCGCCGTCGCCTGGGTCGACCCCTTCGAGTCGTGGCGCAGCGAAATGGCGCGCCGCGTCGACCCCGACGACGTGCGCATCGCCTCGCAGGTGGGCGCGCTCGAGATCGCGGCTGCCGCCGGGCGAGCCGATGGTGCCGACAAGACGGCGCTGCAGCGCTGGGCCACCGAACTCGACGCCGTGGCCGCCACGCCCGGTGCCGACGCCGTGTCGCTGAAGGCGCTGGCGCTGGACGACGAACTGGCAGACACCGCGCGCCGCCATCCCGACCGTCGCCACGAGGCGCGTTACCCGGTCGAGCTGCCGCTGGTGGCCGACCGCGAGCGCGCTCGCTTCAGCACCTGGTACGAACTGTTCCCGCGCTCCGCCGGCACCGAGCCCGGCGTGCACGGCACCTTCAAGGACGTGGAGGCGCGCCTGCCGGCCATCGCCGCGATGGGATTCGACGTGCTGTACTTCCCGCCGATCCACCCCGTGGGCCGCGTGCAGCGCAAGGGCCCCAACAACAAGCTGGTGAGCGGGCCGCAGGACGTGGGGAGCCCCTGGGCCATCGGCGCGGCCGAAGGCGGGCACAAGGACATCCTGCCCGCGCTGGGCACGCCGCAGGACTTTCGCCAGCTGCTCGCGCGCGCGGCCGACCACGGCCTGGAGGTTGCGCTGGACATCGCCTTCCAGTGCGCCCCCGACCATCCGTACGTGAAGGAACACCCCGACTGGTTCCGATGGCGGCCCGACGGCAGCGTGCAGTACGCGGAGAACCCGCCCAAGAAGTACCAGGACATCTACCCTTTCAACTTCGAGTGCGAGGACTGGCGCGGCCTGTGGACCGAGCTGAAGAGCGTGTTCGAGCACTGGGTGGGCGAGGGTGTGCGCATCTTCCGCGTGGACAACCCGCACACCAAGGCCTTTCCGTTCTGGGAATGGGTGATTGCCGAGATCAAGCGCACCCACCCCGACGTGATCTTCCTGGCCGAGGCCTTCACGCGCCCGAAGGTGATGCACCGGCTGGCCAAGGGTGGCTTCTCGCAGAGCTACACCTACTTCACCTGGCGCAACACCAAGGAGGAGCTGGTCGAGTACTTCACCGAGCTGTCGACCGCGCCGGGCATCGACTACTTTCGCCCCAACGTGTGGCCCAACACGCCCGACATCCTGCACGAGCAGCTGCAGGGCGGCGAGGCCTCGGTCTACATGTCGCGGCTGGTGCTGGCCGCCACGCTGTCGGCCAGCTACGGCATCTACGGGCCGGCCTACGAGCTGCGCGAGCACCTGCCGCGCGACCACGGTGGCGAGGAATACCTCGACTCCGAGAAGTACCAGCTGCGCCACTGGAACCACGACGACCCCGAAAGCCTGGCGCCCTTCATCGCGCGGGTGAACCGCATCCGCCGCGAGAACCCCGCCCTGCAATGGGACCGCACGCTGCGCTTCCTGCATGTGGACAACCCGCAACTGCTGGCCTACGCCAAGACCTCGGCCGACGGCAGCAACGTGGTGGTGACGGTGGTCAACCTCGACCCGCACACGCCGCAGTCGGGCTGGGTGGGGCTGGAGCCCGGCAGCGTGGGCGTGAGCCCGCCGTCGCGCGGCTTCCAGATGCACGACCTGCTCAGCGGTCAGCGCTTCATCTGGCAGGGCGACTGGCACTACGTGCGGCTCGATCCGCACAGCGCACCCGCGCACATCTTCGTGGTCCGTCGTCGCCATGGCGACGAGCGCGACTTCGATTACTTTCTTTGAGGTCGACTGCCCATGAATGCACCTGTCTCGCACATCGCACTTGAAACCGTGGAAATCGACACCAGCGACGATCCGCTGTGGTACCGCGACGCGGTGATCTACCAGCTCAACGTCAAGGCCTTCTTCGACTCCAACAATGACGGCATGGGCGACTTCCAGGGGGTGACCGCCAAGCTCGACTACGTGAAGGACCTGGGCGTCAACACCATCTGGCTGATGCCGTTCTATCCGTCGCCGCTGCGCGACGACGGCTACGACATTGCCGAGTACGAAGACGTGCATCCGCAGTACGGCTCGCTGGCCGACTTCCGCGAAATGATGGCCGAGGCGCACAAGCGCGGCCTGCGCGTCATTACCGAGCTGGTCATCAACCACACCTCGAGCGACCACCCGTGGTTCAAGGCCGCGCGCCTGGCGCCGCCCGGCTCGCCCGAGCGCAACTTCTACGTGTGGAGCGACACCGACCAGATCTACCAGGGCACGCGGATCATCTTCACCGACACCGAGACTTCGAACTGGACCTGGGACCCGGTGGCCAAGCAGTATTACTGGCACCGCTTCTTCAGCCACCAGCCCGACCTGAACTTCGACAACCCGGCGGTGATGGAAGCCATTTTGAAGACGATGCGCTTCTGGCTCGACATGGGCGTGGACGGCTTCCGGCTCGACGCCATTCCCTACCTGGTGGAGCGCGACGGCACGAGCAACGAGAACCTGCCCGAGACGCACGCCGTCATCAAGCAGTTGCGCGCGACCATCGACGCCGAGTACAAGAACCGCTTCCTGCTGGCCGAAGCCAACATGTGGCCCGAGGACGTGCGCGAGTACTTCGGCGACGGCGACGAATGCCACATGGCGTATCACTTTCCGCTGATGCCGCGCATGTACATGGCCATTGCGCAGGAAGACCGCCACCCGATCGTGGAAATCATGGCGCAGACGCCCGACATTCCCGAGGGCTGCCAGTGGGCGATCTTCCTGCGCAACCACGACGAGCTCACGCTCGAGATGGTGACCAGCAAGGAGCGCGACTACATGTACACCATGTACGCGGCCGACACGCGCGCGCGCATCAACCTGGGCATCCGCCGGCGCCTGGCGCCGCTGATGGAGAACGACCTCGACCGGGTGAAGCTCATGAACGGCATGCTGCTGTCGATGCCGGGCTCGCCCATCATCTATTACGGCGACGAGATCGGCATGGGCGACAACGTGTTCGTGGGCGACCGCAACGGCGTGCGCACGCCCATGCAGTGGAGCCCCGACCGCAACGCAGGTTTTTCGCGCGCCGACCCGCAGCGCCTGTACCTGCAGCCCATCATGGACCCGATGTACGGCTACGAGGCGCTCAACGTGGAAACGCAGGCGCGCGACGCCAGCTCGCTCTTGAACTGGACCAAGCGCATGCTGGCCGTGCGCAAGACCAGCCACGCCTTCGGGCGCGGCAAGCGGCGCTTTCTGAAACCGGGCAACCGCAAGATCCTGGCGTACCTGAGCGAGTACGACGGCGACGTGATCCTGGCTGTGTTCAACCTGTCGCGCGCGGCGCAGCCGGTGGAACTCGACCTGTCGGAGTTCAAGGGGCACGTGCCCATCGAGATGCTGGGCCGCTCGGCGTTTCCGCCCATCGGCGAGCTGCCTTACCTGCTCACGCTGTCGTCGTACGGCTTCTACTGGTTCAAGCTCACGGCCGAGGCCGATGCGCCCAGCTGGCACGAGCAGGGCGTGGCGCTGCAGGACTGGCCCACGCTGGTGCTGTTCGACGGCTGGACCAGCTTCTTCCGCGACCGTGTGATGCCATGGCGCATCGGCATGGCCGAGCGCATGCGCAACCAGTTCGAGCTGGACACGCTGCCGCGCCACATCGAGATCCAGCGCTGGTACGCCTCCAAGGGCGTGCCCATCCAGCGCGCGCGCATGACCGACCATGCGGTGTGGGAGGCCAACGGCCAGAGCTGGATGCTGCCGCTGCTGGCACTCGACGGCCCGCCCGGCGGCGCGACCTACTTCATGCCGCTGGCGCTCGCCTGGGAAGAGCGTGACGAGGAGCGCATGGCCGGCGTGGCGCAGGCCGCGCTCGCCAAGGTGCGCCAACAGGCGCAGGTCGGCCTGATGGGCGACGCCTTCTACGACGAGGCCTTCTGCCGCGAACTGGTGCGCGCCATCGGCCAGGGCGCCGAACTGGCCACGGGCAACGGCAGGTTCGTGTTCAAGCCCACCGCCGCGTTCGGCGAGCTGAACATTGACATCGACGCGCTGGCGGTCGGCCGGCCCAGCGGCGTGAGCAGCAACACCGCCGTGACGCTGAACGAAACGCTGTTCCTCAAGGGCTATCGCCACGTGCGCCTGGGCATCAACCCCGAGCTGGAGATGGGCCGCTTCCTGACCGAGGTGGAGTACCCCAACTGCGTGCCGGTGCTGGGCGCGCTCGAATACATCACCACCGACGGGCGCACCATGACGCTGGCGATGGTGCAGAGCTATGTCGCCAATCAGGGCGACGGCTGGGACTACACGCTGGGCTACCTGGAGCGCTTTCTGCGCGACGTGGCAACCACCGACGGCGCGGCACCCGACGGGTCCGACGTGGGGGCGGTGCACGGCGGCTTCCTGGCGCTGATGGCTACCTTGGGCCGGCGTACCGGCGAACTGCACCGCGCGCTGGCCACCCGCACCGGTGCGCCCGCCTTCGACCCCGAGCCGCTGACGGCCACCGACGTGGCGGGCTACCGCACGCATGCGGGCACCGACGCCACCGCCACGATTGCCTTGCTGCGCGAGCGCATCGGCGGGTTGCCGGCCGGCACGCAGGCCGACGCCAACACCTTGCTTTCGGCTGCCGACGCACTGCAGTCGAACATTGCGGAGCGGCGTTTCGTCGAGGGCGGCGCTGCCGTGCTGAAGAGCCGCTACCACGGCGACTACCACCTGGGCCAGGTGCTGGTGAAGGACAACGACTTCGTCATCATCGACTTCGAGGGCGAGCCCGCGCGCAGCTTCGAGGAGCGGCGCGCCAAGGGTTCGCCGTTGCGCGACGTGGCGGGCATGCTGCGCTCGTTCAACTACGCGCGCTGGTCCGCCCTGCGGCGCGTGGCGCAAAGCCCCGAAGAGGCCGAGAAGCTCGCCGCGCCCGCCATCGCCTGGGAGCAGGCCACGCGCGACGCCTTCCTGAAGGGCTATGCCGAGGCCATGGCCGCGCCCGACGGTGCGCCTCTCGACGCCGAGCTGCTCTCCCTGTTCGAGCTCGAGAAGGCCCTCTACGAACTGCGCTACGAGCTGAACAACCGCACCGACTGGGTGCAGGTGCCGCTGCACGGCGTGCTTTCTCTCATTCGCCCGTCGCGCGCCTGACACCACCCCCCATCAAATTCGGGAAAGACTCATCATGGAAAACTTCGGCATTCACCTGGAGCCGCTGCGCGCCATCCTCTACCAGGTGGGGGCATTCATCCCGCGCCTGCTGGTCGCGCTGGTGGTGGTGTTCGTGGGCTGGGTCATCGCCAAGGCGGTGCGGTTCGCGGTGACCAAGGCGCTGCGCGCCATCAACTTCAACGTGCTCACCGAGCGCGCGGGGCTGGACAACTTCCTGCGCCAGGGGGGCTGGCGGGGCGACACCAGCAGCGTGTTCGGGGTGCTGGCGTATTGGCTGGTCATTCTGGCGTCGCTGCTGATCGCCTTCAACGGCATGGGACTGAGCTACATCGCCGACCTGCTGGGGCGCATCGTATGGTTCGTGCCGAATGTGGCCGTGGCCTTGCTGGTGCTGGCCTTCGGCTCGTATTTCGCGAAGTTCGTGGGCGACGCGGTGGGCAGCTACTTTCGCGGCGTGAAGATGCAGGACGCGATGCTGTTCGCCAAGATGGCGCAGTACGCGGTGATGGCTTTCGTGATCCTGATTGCGCTCGACCAGATCAAGGTGGGCGGCGACATCGTGCGCGAAAGCTTCCTGGTGATCCTGGCGGGCGTGGTTTTTGCGTTGGCTTTGGCCTTCGGCCTGGCCGGCAAGGACTGGGCGAAGGCGCAGATCGAGCGTTGGTGGCCGCGCGAGGTCATCAAGGACGGCAAGACGCTGAAAGGCACGGCCCCGGTGACGCCCATAGACCCGGCGGGCCCGGTGGGCCCGGTGGGAAGTACCAACCCGCCGCCCCGTTTCGACGACCGCCCGCCGCGCTGATCGATGGACCCGATGCCTGCCTTGCCTTCGATTGCTCCTGGCCCCTGAATGACACGAAAAACCAATCCGACGATCACGGCCATCTGGCCCGGCAAGCCCTATCCGCGCGGCGCCACCTGGGACGGCGAGGGTGTCAACTTCGCGCTCTTTTCCCAGCATGCCCAGAAGGTGGAGCTGTGCCTGTTCGACGAGCGCGGGCGCCATGAGCTGCAGCGCATCGAGCTGCGCGAGCGCACCGACGGCGTGTGGCACTGCTACCTGCCCGAAGCACGGCCCGGCCAGGCCTACGGCTACCGCGTGCACGGCCCCTACAGACCCGAGGAGGGCCACCGTTTCAACGCGCACAAGCTGCTGCTCGATCCGTACGCGAAAGACCTGGTGGGCCAGTTGCGGTGGGGCGACGCGCTGTACGGCTACACCGTGGGCAGCAAGCGCGAGGACCTGTCTTTCGACCGGCGCGACAGCGCCCCGCTGATGCCCAAGGGCCGCGTGCTGGAAACCGCCTTCACCTGGGGCGACGACCGCCGCCCCTCGGTGCCGCGGCAGGACATGGTCATCTACGAGATGCATGTGCGCGGCTTCACCATGAACCACCCCGACGTGCCGCCCGAGCTGCGCGGCACCTATGCCGCGCTGGGCTGCGCGCCGGTGGTCGACTACCTCAAGCGCCTGGGCGTGACCACCGTGGAGCTGCTGCCGGTGCACAGCTTCCTGAACGACCGCCACCTGGCCGAGAAGGGCCTGCAGAACTACTGGGGCTACAACACCTTCGGCTACTTCGCCCCCGAGATGCGCTACAGCGCCTCGGGCAAGGTGAAGGAGTTCAAGACCATGGTGAAGACGCTGCACTCCGCGGGCATCGAAGTCATTCTCGACGTGGTCTACAACCACACCTGCGAGGGCAACCAGCTCGGGCCCACGCTGTCGATGCGCGGGGTGGACAACGCCTCCTACTACATCGCCAACGCAGAGAACCGCCGCTACTACGACGACTTCACCGGCTGCGGCAACACCGTGAACCTGGAGCACCCGCATGCGCTGCAGCTGGTGATGGACTCGCTGCGCTACTGGGCCGAGGAAATGCACGTCGACGGCTTTCGCTTCGACCTGGCCTCGGCCCTGGCGCGCGAGGCCGGCAAGGTGGAAAACCTCGGCGGCTTCTTCGACGCCATCCGGCAAGACCCGACGCTCAACCGCGTGAAGCTCATCGCCGAGCCCTGGGATCTGGGGCACGGCGGCTACCAGGTGGGCAACTTTCCGCTGGGCTGGGCCGAGTGGAACGACCAGTACCGCGACGGCATGCGCGGCTTCTGGAAGGGCGACGGCGGGCTCATCGGCGAAATGGCCAAGCGCGTCACCGGCTCGCAAGACCTGTACGGCTGGTCGGGCAAGCAGCCCAGCGCGAGCATCAACTTCGTCACCGCGCACGACGGCTTCACCTTGCACGACCTGGTGTCCTACAACGACAAGCACAACGAGGCCAACGGCGAGGACAACCGCGACGGCAACAGCCACAACGTGTCGTGGAACTGCGGCGTCGAAGGCCCCACCGACGACCCCGAGGTGGTGACCCTGCGCGAGCGCCAGAAGCGCAACCTGCTGGCCACGCTGCTGCTGTCCCAAGGCGTGCCCATGCTGCTGGCGGGCGACGAGCGCGGCCACACGCAGCAGGGCAACAACAACGTCTACTGCCAGGACAACGAGCTCGGCTGGCTCGACTGGTCGGCCACGCCCGAGCGGCTGGCGCTGACCACCTTCGTCGAACGCATGGTGGCGCTGCGCCGCGCGCATCCGTCGTTCCGGCGGCGCACCTTCTTCGCGGGCAAGCCGGCCGCCGGAGAGACCGTGACCGACGTGCACTGGCTCAAGCCCGACGGCGAAGAGATGCGCACCGAAGACTGGAACGACACCAACGCCCGCTGCATCGCCATGTACATCCCCGGCGGCGGCATTGCCGACCGCGGGCCGCGCGGCGAGACGCAGCACGACGACGACTTCCTGCTGCTGCTGAACGCGCACCACGACGAGATCGCCTTCACGCTGCCCCCGATGCCCCACGGCGCGTGGCGGCTGCTGGTCGACACCGCCAGCACCACGCCGCCGCCCACCACCCAAGACGCCGCTTCGCTCGCCCCTGCGTGGGCCGAGGCTTCCTATCCCCTGCAATGCCGCTCGCTCGTCGTGCTGAGTCGGCCGGACGTACGGCCATGACCATGTCGACCCCATCCAATCACCTTCACACCCATGCCATGCCTTTCGGCGCCACCGCGCACGATGGCGGCGTGGCCTTCGCCCTGTGGGCACCGTCGCAGCACGCCGTGCGGCTGTCGCACCGGCCCGTGGGCCAGGGCGACTTCACCTCGCACGCCATGGCACGCGACGCCGACGGCTGGCACCGGCTGGACCTGCCCGGCGCGGCGCATGGCGACAGCTACCGCTTCGAAATGCCCGACGGCTCGGCCGTGCCCGACCCGGCCTCGCGCTTCAACCCCGAGGACGTGCACGGCCCGAGCGTGGTGATCGACCCGCGCCGCTACACCTGGCGCGACACCGCCTGGCGCGGACGTCCATGGGAAGAGGCGGTGGTGTACGAACTGCACATCGGCGCGTTCACGGCAGAAGGCACCTTCAATGCCGCGCGCGAGCGGCTCGGCGAGTTGGCCGAGCTGGGCGTGACCGCCGTCGAGCTGATGCCGCTGGCGGACTTTCCGGGCAAGCGCAACTGGGGCTACGACGGCGTGCTGCAGTTCGCGCCCGACGCCTCGTACGGCACGCCCGACGAGCTCAAGGCGTTGGTCGACGCGGCGCACGGGCTGGGCCTGATGGTGCTCGTGGACGTGGTCTACAACCACTTCGGCCCCGAAGGCAACTACCTGCACGGCTACTGCCCCGAGTTCTTCAACCCCGAACACCGCACGCCCTGGGGCGCGGCCATCAACTTCGACGGGCCGAGCGCGCGCACGGTGCGAGACTTCTTCGTGCACAACGCGCTCTACTGGATCGAGGAATACCGCTTCGACGGGCTGCGCATGGACGCGATTCACGCCATCCGCGACGGCTCGCATCCGCACATCGTGCAGGAGATCCGCGAGGCGGTGCTGGCCGGCCCGGGCCGCGAGCGCCACGTGCACCTGGTGCTGGAGAACGACACCAACCAGGCCTCGATGCTCGCGCGCGACGGCCACGGCCTGCCCGTGGCCGGCACCGCGCAATGGAACGACGACCTGCACCACGCGGTGCATGTGCTGGCCACCGGCGAGCGCGACGGCTACTACGCCGACTATGCCGACGACCCGGTGTGCCGCCTGGCGCTGTCGCTGGCCGAAGGCTTCATCTACCAGGGCCAGCCCTCGGCGTTTCGCAACGGCGAGCGGCGCGGCGAGCCCAGCACGCGGCTGCCGTCGCAGGCCTTCGTGTCGTTCCTGCAGACGCACGACCAGGTCGGCAACCGCGCCTTCGGCGAACGCATCCACGCGCTGGGCGACCCGGTGCGCGTGCGTGCGGCCATGGCCTGCCTGCTGCTGTCGCCGCATGTGCCGATGCTGTTCATGGGCGACGAGTTCGCCGCTTCCACGCCGTTCCTGTATTTCTGCGACTTCGGGCCCGAGCTGGCCGAGGCGGTGTCCAACGGGCGGCGCTCGGAGTTCGGCGGCTTCGCCGCGTTCAAGGACGAGGCGGCGCGTGCGCGCATTCCCGACCCTAACGCCGAGGCCACCTTTCTCGCGTCCAAGCTCAACTGGCGCGAGCGGGGCGCGCGCATGCATTTCGAGCAGTTCAACGAAGTGCAGCAGCTGCTGGCCCTGCGCCACCGGCTGATCGTGCCGCGCCTGGCCGGCTCGACCGGCGCGGGCGTGTTCTTCTGTGAGAACGACACGCTGCGCGTGCACTGGGACCTGGGCTCGGGCCGGCTGCACATGCTGGCGCATTTCGGCGCGCAGCCGGCGGCGGCGGTTGCCGGCTCACCCGGCGCGGTGGTCTACAGCCACGGCGTGCAAGAGGAGGGCGGCGCGTTGCGGCTGGCCCACGGCGCGGTGCTTGTCACGCTGGAGGACGCGCACGGTGAATGACATGAACGAGGCTTTCCGCCGCGACGCGGCGGGCGTGCTTGCGTCGCTGTGCGCGCATTTCGGCATTGCCACCGCGTACAACGATGCGTTCGGCACCCGTCGCGAGGCCACGGCGCAGAGCCTGCTCGCGCTGCTGGCGGAGTTCGGCGTGCGCATCGAGAACGCGGCCGACGCGCACCACGCGCTCGACACCGTGCACCGCGCGCACTGGGCGCAGGCATTGCCGCCGGTGGCGGCGGTGGCCGCGGGCAGCACCGGTTGGCAGGTGCCGCTGCGCGTGCCGCACGCCATGCGCACGCTGCGCTGGCAACTGACCGACGAAGCCGGCCGCACGCAGCAAGGCGAGGCCGATGCCGCGTCGCTGCACGAAACCGCGCGTGCCGAGCGCGACGGCGAGTGGCTGTGCGAACGCGTGCTGCCCATGACGCTGGCGCTCGAGGCCGGCTACCACCGACTGCACATTGACGGCCTGCCCGGCGAAACCCTGGTGCTGGCCACGCCGGGGCACTGCTACCGCCCGCCCGCGGTGCGCGACGGCGGGCGCGTGTGGGGCCCGGCGGTGCAGCTGTACAGCCTGCGCTCGCCGCGCAACTGGGGCATCGGCGACTTCGGCGACCTCGACGAGCTGGTCACACGCATGGCGGCGCAGGGCGCGGACATCGTCGGCCTGAACCCGCTGCATGCGCTGTTCGCGGCCAACCCGGCGCATGCGAGCCCGTACAGCCCGTCGTCGCGCCAGCAGTTGAACGTGCTCTACATCGACGTGGAGGCGGTCGACGGCTTTTCTGACTGCGAGCCGGCGCGCCACCTGGTGCGCTCCGCCGCCTTCCAGGCCCGGCTCGCGGCCCTGCGGGCCGAGCCGCTGGTCGACCTGCCCGGCGTGGCCGCGGCCAAGCACGAGGTGCTGGCGCTGCTGTTCGAGCACTTCCGCGAGGCGCACCTGCCCGAGCTGGGCAAGCCCGACGAAGACGGCCTGGCCTTCCTGGCGTTCGTGGCCGAGGGCGGCGAGGCGCTGCGGCAGCACGCGTTGTTCGAAACCCTGCATGCGCACTTTCTCGCGGTCGATCCCGGCATGTGGGGTTGGCCGGTGTGGCCCGTGGCCTACCGCGACCCCGACTCGGCCGAGGTGACGGCGTTTGCGGTGCAGCATGCGCAGCGCCTGCAGTTCCACCAGTTCCTGCAGTGGCAGGCCGCGCGCCAGCTGGCGCAGGCGGCCGCGCGCTGCGAGGCGGTGGGCATGGGCATCGGCCTGTACGTCGACCTGGCGGTGTCGGTGGACCGCGCCGGCTCCGACGCCTGGACCGCGCAGGCCGTGCTCGCGCCCGGCGCCGCCATCGGCGCGCCGCCGGACGAGTTCAACCCCGCCGGCCAGAACTGGGGCCTGCCGCCGCTGCGGCCCGACAGCCTGCGGGCCGACGGCTACCGCTACTTCATCCAGACCCTGCGCGCCGGCATGCGCGGCGCGGGCGCCTTGCGCATCGACCACGTGATGGGGCTCATGCGCCTGTTCTGGATTCCGCCGGGCCGCGGCGCGCACGACGGCGCGTACGTGTACTACCCGCTGGACGAGATGCTGGCCATCGTCGCCATCGAGAGCCACCGCCAACGCTGCATGGTGGTGGGCGAAGACCTGGGCACGGTGGAAGACTCGGTGCGCGAGGCGCTGGCCAAGGCCGATGTGCTCTCTTACCGCCTGCTGTACTTCGAGAAGTTCGACGGCCAGCACCACGAGCACCACGAAGGCGGCTTCAAGCCGCCCGAGGCCTACCCGCCGGCCGCGCTGGTGGCGGTGAGTACGCACGACCTGGCCACCTTCGCCGGCTGGTGGGCCGGCCATGACCTGCGCGTGCGGCTTGAATTGGGCCTGTTCCCCGACGAGCGGGTGTTCGACAAGCAGCTGCTCGACCGCGCGCAGGAGCGCATCCAGCTGATGCTCGCGGTCGAGCGCGGCGGCCTGCTCAGCCGCGACGAGATCGCCGAGGCAGCCGGGCAGGCGGTGCCGCCCACGCGCGTGGTGGAGGCGGTGCATGCCTACCTGGCGGCCGCGCCGTCGGCGCTGATGATGGTGCAGCTGGAAGACGCAGCGGGCGTCGTGGAGCAGGCCAACATGCCCGGCACGGTGAACGAGCAGCCCAACTGGCGGCGCAAGCTGCCGCTGCCGCTGCGCGGGCTGGCCGAGAGCGAGCGCATGCAGGGCATTGCCGCGCAGCTGCGCGCGGTGCGCCCGGGCCTGCGATCGCGCGCCGGCGCCGTGGCGCCGCAAGACCTGCAGGCCTGCGTGCCGCGCGCCACCTACCGGCTGCAGTTTCACAAGGACTTCGGTTTCGACGACGCCATTCGCGTGCTGCCGTACCTGGCCGCACTGGGCGTGAGCCACGTGTACTGCTCGCCGATCCAGCGCGCGCGGGCGGGCAGCATGCACGGCTACGACGTGGTGGCGCATGAAGAGATCAATCCCGAGCTGGGCGGCGAGGAAGGCTTCGAGCGCTTCGTGCAGGCACTGGAGGCGCACGGCATGGGCCAGCTGCTGGACATGGTGCCCAACCACATGGGCGTGTTCGGCGCCGACAACGAATGGTGGATGGACGTGCTGGAAAACGGCCCGGCCTCGCTGTACGCGCAGCACTTCGACATCGACTGGCAACCGCTGAACGTGGAGCTCACCGGCAAGGTGCTGCTGCCCGTGCTGGGCGGCCACTACGGCGAGGTGCTGGCCAGCGGCGAACTGGTGCTGCACTTCGAGCCTGAGGTGGGCGGTTTGGCGCTCAGGTACTTCGACCACCGCTTTCCGCTGGCGCCCGAGCGCTACCCGACAGTGATGGCGCGCGCGCTCGCGCAGCTGGACGCGTCGGCCGACGACGCCGCCGCGCTCGCCAGCATTGCTGCCGCGTTCGGCCACCTGCCGGGCCGCGATGCCGTCGACCCCGAGCAGCGCGCCGAACGCGCGCGCGACAAGGAGCTGCTGAAGGCCCGCCTGGCGCGGCTCGCGCAGCGGCACCCCTCGGTGCAGCGTGCCCTGGGCGCGGCAGTGGCCGAGCTGAACCTGGCCACGCCCGCCGCGCGCGATGCGCTGCATGCGCTCATCGAAGGGCAGGCCTACCGGCTGGCCTACTGGCGCGTGGCGACGGACGAGATCAACTACCGGCGCTTCTTCGACATCAACGACCTGGCGGCGGTGCGCATGGAGCGCGACGACGTGTTCGAGGCCACGCAGTCTTTCGCGCTCGACCTGGCGGCCGCCGGCAAGGTGGACGGCCTGCGCATCGACCACCCCGACGGCTTGTACGACCCCGCGCGCTACTTCGAGAAGCTGCAGCAGGGCTACGCGCGCCGCGCGGGCCTGGTGCTGCCCGCCCACGATGCGCAGGGCCGCCCGTCGCGCCCGCTCTACGTGGTGGCCGAGAAGATCGCCGCCAACGACGAGGAAGTGCCCGTGGGCTGGCATGTGCACGGCACCACCGGCTACCGTTTTGCCAATGTGGCCAACGGCGTGCTGGTGGACACAGCGGCCGAAGAGACCATCGGCCATGCGTGGCGCCGCTTCACCGGCGAGACGCAGAGCTTTCATGCGCTCTCGCAGACCGGGCGTCGCGAGGTGATGCGCAATGCGCTGTCCTCGGAGCTCAACATGCTGTCGAGCGAGCTGCTGCGCATTGCGCGCGCCGACCGCGCCACGCGCGACTACACGCTCAATGCGCTGCGCCGCGCGCTGGCCGACGTGGCGGCCTGCATGCCGGTGTACCGCACCTACATCATCGACGGGCCGTCCGCGCAGGACGAACGCTTCATCGACGAGGCCATTGCCGGCGCCCGGCGCCAGAGCAGCGATGCCGACCGCTCGGTGTTCGGTTTTCTGCGTCAGGTGCTGCGCGGCCAGGCGGTGGAGGGCGCCTCGGGCGCACTGGCCGAACGCGTGCGCCGCTTTGCGGTGCGCTTCCAGCAGTTCAGCGCACCGGTCACGGCCAAGGGCGTGGAAGACACGGCCTTCTACCGCTACTTTCCGCTGAGCTCGCTCAACGAGGTGGGCGGCGAGCCCGACCGCTTCGGCATCGAGGTGGCCGAGTTCCATGCGCTGAGCACCGACCGCGCGCTGCGCTGGCCGCACACCATGCTGGCCACCTCGACGCACGACAACAAGCGCTCGGAAGACGTGCGCAACCGCATCGACGTGCTGTCCGAAATGCCCAACGAATGGGTGCTGGCGCTGACCCGATGGCACGGCCTGTGCCGCGACACGCGCCGCAAGCTGGAGGCCGACGACGCGCCTTCGCGCGCCGACGAGTACCTGCTGTACCAGACGCTGCTGGGCACGCTGCCGCCGGGCGGACTCGACGCGGCCACCGCGCCCGCGTATGCCGAGCGCATCTGGCAGTACATGCAGAAGGCCGCGCGCGAGGCCAAGCTGCGCACGCGGTGGACCCAGCCCGACGCCGAGTACGAGGCAGCGCTCGAAGGCTATGTGCGCGCCATCGTCTCCAACCTGGAAGCCGGTGCCTGCCTTTCGGACATCCAGCGGCTGGCCGACCGCCTGTCGTGGTTCGGCGCGTGGAACGGGCTCACGCTCACATTGCTGAAGTACGCCTCGCCCGGCGTGCCCGACCTGTACCAGGGCAGCGAGCTGATTGAACTGAGCCTGGTCGACCCCGACAACCGACGGCCGGTGGACTATGCGCTGCGGCAGCGGCAGCTCGACGAGTTGCGCGGCATGGCCGACGCAGCCGAGGGTGCCGGCCTGGCGGGGCGCATTCAGGCCTTGGCCGCTGCACCGCACGACGGCCGCTCCAAGCTGTGGTTCATCTGGCGGCTGCTGTCGCTGCGGCGCGCGCAGCCCGAGCTGTTCCGCGAAGGCAGCTACGAAGGCCTCACGGCCGAGGGGCCGATGGCGCGGCACGTCGTGGCCTTCGTGCGGCAGCATGGATCGCAGGCGCTGGTGGTGCTGGGGGGGCGGTTTTTTGTCGGCCTGTGCAAGGGCGACGCCTCGGCGCTGCCGGCATTGCCGCAAGGCGATGCCTGGCAGGACACCACGGTGCAACTGCCGGCGTGGCTCGAAGGCGAGGTGCTCGAGAACCTGCTGACCGGCGAGCGCTTCACGGTGGGGGCCGATGCCCTGGCGCTGCCAGACGCATTGCGTCATGTGCCGTGGGCCGCGTTCGTCGTGGTGCGCGCCGCGTCATGAATTGCGCCGGTGCTGACGCGACGATTTCCTACGTGGGCGGTAGTGGCATGCACGGATTCTTCGGTGTCCGTTTTTCATTACCTTCCCAGGAGCTTTCGATGAAGAAAATTGTTCCCGCACTGTTGGTTGCCGGCCTCATGGCCGCCACGGGCGCCTTTGCCCAGTCGAACCCGCCTGGCGCGGCCGTACCGCCGAACACGCCGGGCGTTGCCACCGGCAAGTCGGACATGGCCGGCGAGGCCCGCAAGGACCGTCGCACCCCCGGCCTGGTGAAGGCCCCGGGCGGTGACGAATCGAAGACGCCCGAAGGTGGGGCCATCGGCAACGACCGTGCGGCCGTCGCCGGTGAACGCCGTGCCGAGACGCGCGACGAGCGTCGTCCCGGCAAGCCGAAGCCCATGCCCGGCGGCACGCCCAAGTAAGTGAGCTGGCCCGGCTGGCAGGCGGCACGCGCCGCTGTCAGCCGGTGCTGGAAGGCGCGCGGTCGCGGATCGCGCTTTTCAGCGCGCGCTGGCCCGCAGACAGCGCCATTTCGTAGCTGTCTGCCGCGTCGAAGGCCTCGCCCAGCACGTGCGGGTGCTCGCCTCGGTCGTCGGTTTCGAGCAACTGCCAGACAAATGCGCCCGGCAGCTTCTCCTGGATGGTGAGTTCGATGGGATGTGTCATGGTGTGATCAACATGGCGCGTTTTGCCGCCCGTGTCTGTAGGCCTGCGGCGACGATAAGCGTGGCAAGCAAGCTGCCCGCCTTCCTACAGGGGCCCGTACCGCGGGCCGACCCGCACTCAGGCGCTATCCGCTACGCTGTGGCGCATATGGACCCCAGCGACCTTCACCACACCACCGACCGTTCCACCGAACGCTTCGTGCGCCTGCGCGGCGCGCGCGAGCACAACCTCAAGAACGTGGACGTCGACATCCCGCGCGACGCGCTGGTGGTGTTCACCGGCATCTCGGGCTCCGGCAAGTCTTCATTGGCCTTCGGCACGCTGTACGCCGAAGCGCAGCGCCGTTACCTCGAATCGGTCGCGCCGTATGCGCGGCGGCTGATCGACCAGGCGGGCGTTCCCGAGTTCGACAGCATCGAGGGCCTGCCGCCGGCCGTGGCGCTGCAGCAGCAGCGCGGCACGCCGAGCGCGCGCTCTTCGGTGGGCAGCGTGACCACGCTGTCGAACCTGCTGCGCATGCTGTATTCGAGGGCGGGCGACTACCCCGCGCGCCAGGCCATGCTGTATGCGGAAGACTTTTCGCCCAACACCGTGCAAGGCGCCTGCCCGGTGTGCCACGGGCTGGGCCGGGTCTTCGAGGTGACCGAGCAGACCATGGTGCCCGACGACTCGCTCAGCATCCGCGAGCGCGCCGTGGCCGCGTGGCCGCCCGCATGGCACGGGCAGAACCTGCGCGACATCCTGGTCACGCTGGGGCACGACGTCGACAAGCCCTGGCGCGAGCTGCCGAAGAAAACCCGCGACTGGATCCTGTTCACCGACGAGCAGCCGACGGTGCCGGTGTATGCCGGCTTCACGCCCGCGGAAACCCGCGCCGCGCTGCGCAGCAAGATGGAGCCGAGCTACCAGGGCACCTTCACCGGCGCGCGCAAGTACGTGCTGCACACCTTCGCCACCACGCAGAGCGCGCTCATGAAGAACCGGGTGTCGCGCTTCATGGTCGGAGCGCTGTGCCCGTCGTGCAAGGGCAAGCGGCTGAAGAAAGAGGCGCTGTCGGTGCGCGTGGCCGGCCACGACATCGGCGAGATGGCGCAGATGCCGCTGGGCGAACTGTCGCGCGTGCTGGCGCCCCTGGCGGCGGGTCAGCTGAAGGGGCAGGCGCAAGAAAAGCGCATTGCCGCGCAGCGCCTTGCGCATGACCTGCTGGAGCGGGTGGGCACGCTGCTGGGCCTGGGGCTGGGCTACCTGTCGCTCGACCGGCGCACGCCCACGCTGTCCCCGGGGGAGCTGCAGCGGCTGCGCCTGGCCACGCAGATCCGCTCCAACCTGTTCGGCGTGGTGTACGTGCTCGACGAGCCTTCGGCGGGGCTGCATCCGGCCGACAGCGAAGCGCTGGTCTCCGCGCTCGACATGCTCAAGCGCGCGGGCAATTCGCTCTTCGTGGTGGAGCACGACCTGTCGCTGCTGCGTCGCGCCGATTGGCTGGTGGACGTGGGGCCCGAGGCGGGCGAGAAGGGCGGCGTGGTGCTGTACAGCGGGCCGCCCGAGGGGTTGCGCGGCGTGCAGGGCTCGCACACCGCGCACTATCTTTTCGGCGAACCCACGCCGCGCCCCACGGCGAACCGTACGCCCACCGGCTGGCTTGAGCTGGCCGGTATCACGCGCAACAACCTGAACGGCCTGGCCGCGAAATTTCCGCTGGGCGTGCTGACGGCGGTCACGGGCGTGTCGGGTTCGGGCAAGTCCAGCCTGGTGACGCAGGCGCTGGTGGAGTTGGTGTCCGCGCACCTGGGCCACGAGCCGCCCGCGGCGGACGAGCCCGACGGCGAGGCCCAGGCCGCGCCGGTGGTGGCGCAGCGCACGGCCGGGCGCATCGTGCAGGGCATGGAGCGCATTCGCCGGCTGGTGCGCGTGGACCAGAAGCCCATCGGCCGCACGCCGCGCTCGAACCTTGCAACCTACACGGGGCTGTTCGACGCGGTGCGCAAGCTGTTCGCGCAGACCAAGGCCGCGCGCACGCGGCACTACGACGCCGGGCGCTTTTCGTTCAACGTGGCCAAGGGACGTTGCCCGGCCTGCGAGGGCGAGGGCTTCGTCAGTGTGGAGCTGCTGTTCATGCCGAGCGTGTACGCGCCGTGCCCCACCTGCCACGGCTCGCGTTTCAATCCGCAGACGCTGAAGGTGACGCTGCGCGGCAAGACCATTGCCGACGTGCTGGGCATGACGGTGGACGAGGCGCATGCCTTCTTCGAGGCCGATACCGCCATCGAGCGGCCGTTGCGCCTGCTGTGCGCCATCGGCCTGGGTTACCTGCGGCTGGGCCAGCCCGCCACGGAGCTGTCGGGCGGCGAGGCGCAGCGCATCAAGCTCGCCACCGAGCTGCAGCGCGCGCAACGCGGCGACACCCTCTATGTGCTCGACGAGCCCACCACGGGGCTGCATCCGGCCGACATGGACAAGCTCATGGTGCAACTGAACGGGCTGGTGGACGCGGGCAACACCGTGATCGTGGTGGAGCACGACATGCGCTGGGTCGCGGCCTGCGACTGGGTGATCGACATGGGGCCGGGAGCGGGGGGCGAGGGCGGGCGCATCGTGGCTGCGGGGTCGCCAGCGCAGGTGGCTGCATCGGGCGGGCGCACCGGACCTTATCTGCGCGAGTGGGTGCCACTCAATCGTCCTCGGTCTTGAACAGGCCGCGGATGTTCAGCCCTGCGAGGCACACCTGCAACGCAATCAGTGCCCACGCGCTGGTGTGCAGGCCCCATGCCACCCAGAGCACATTGCTCAGCAGGAAGACCCAGAAACCGACGTTGCGCTTCGACTTCTCGCGCGACGCGACAAGCCAGGCGGCGACAACTGAAGCGGCAAAGGCCGGCCATTGAATCAGCGAGAGTAGGTCTTCCATGGTGGACGACCGTAGTTCATCGCAAGGACAGGCCCGGGTGCTTCATTGCCGACGCCCGGCGTGGGCCGTCTCTCACACAGTGGCTTACAGGCGCGGCGCAGATTGAAGGTCGACTTCACAGAAACAAGGACCGCGCCATGGAAACGCAAACACCCGCCATCGAAGAACGGCTCATCACATTCAGCTACCAGGGGCGGCTCTTCCTGTGCCGCGCGGAGCGGCTGAACGACCAGACCTACCGGCCCGTGGTGGTGTGCCGTGCGCCCACACCCGACGGCGAAGACACGCAATTGCCCAACGACACCGACAACGCGTCGTACGGCTCCGAGGCCGAGGCGCTGCGGCATGCGGAGCAGCAGGCCGTGCGCTGGGTGCACGACCGTACCGGGGACGGGCAGGGGCCGCTGTGAACGGGTGAACAAGCTCGCAACCTCGGGTTGGGGTTGCAACCCGAACGCGCTCTGCCGGCCGTCGCCCATCCGGCGCCACCGAAAAGTGCCGGCAATTGCACGGCATTTCTCCGCGCTTGCGGTCGGCACCAAACCAGGTTGACGTCAATACGCAACTCGAATTGCCGGCAAAGTAATTCATAGGAAGTACGTGGCCGCCAAAGTTTTTCAGTAACCATTACAAATCGTGACGAAATGCCTTGTTGAGATGTAACTGCCTCCCATAATCGCCCCCGAAATACGCGTCTTGTCACAGATGCGTTGCGAGTTCACAAAAGAATATTCGGGGAGTGTCGGGCATGAACAAGCAGTTGCACCGCGTGGTCTTCAACGCGGCCAGGGGTGTGCGCATGGTGGTCCAGGAGACCGCCAGGAGCACGGGCAAGGGGGCGAGCAAGTCCACTGGCGCAAGCGGTGGTGCGGTGCTCGGCGTTGTCGCTGCGTTGCTGACGGCGGGTGCCGTGCATGCCCAGATCGTCGGTGCGCCCAACGTGCCGGGCAACCTGCGCCCGACCGTGCTTGTGGCACCGAATGGTGTTCCGCTGGTCAATGTGCAGACGCCTTCTGCGGCAGGCGTTTCGCGAAACGTCTACAACCAATTCAACGTCAGCGCGAACGGCGCCATCCTGAACAACAGCCGAGCCAATGTCCAGACGCAATTGGGCGGGTTCATACAGGGCAATCCGTTCATGGCGGGCGGTGCGGCCCGCATCATCGTCAATGAAGTGAACGGCGGCTCGCCGAGCCAATTGCGCGGGTACATCGAGGTCGGCGGCCAGCGCGCTGAAGTGATCATCGCGAACCCGGCCGGCATCAGCGTGGACGGCGGCGGCTTCATCAACGCAAACCGTGCAACGCTGACCACGGGCACGCCGCAGTTCAATGCGATGGGTGGGCTCGACAGCTTTCTGGTGCGCGGCGGCACCATCACCATCGACGGCGCGGGGCTCGACTTCAGCAAGACGGACTACGCGGCCATCCTGGCGCGCGCGGTGCAGGTCAACGCGGGCATCTGGGCGAGCGAGCTGAAGGTGGTGGCCGGTGCCAATCAGGTGTCGGCGGATTCGGGGCAGGTCACGCCTGTTGCGGGGACCGGTGCCGTGCCGACGTATGCGCTGGACGTGGCGGCGTTGGGGGGCATGTATGCGAACAAGATCAGCCTGATCGGTACGGAAGCGGGCCTGGGTGTGCGCAATGCGGGGAGCATCGGCGCCGGTGCAGGCGGGCTCGTCGTCACGGCCGCCGGCCGTCTCGAGAACATCGGCACGCTGGAAGGCCAGCGCGTCGAATTGAGCACCCCGGGCGACATCGATAACCGCGGCGGCACGATTCGCCAGACCAGCATGGCCGGCCTCACCATCACTTCACCGGTCTTGAGCAACACCAATGGTGGCGTGATCGGCGCGGAACCTGCGAGTGCTGGCACAGGCAGTACCGGCACGAGCAGCGGCGGTACTGCGAGCACTGGAGGCACGACTCAACCCGGCGGCAGCGGGACGACGACGCCATCGGCCACAAGCGGCGACAGCGGCAGCTCAGGCAGCGCTTCCACGCCAGCCACGTACACCCCGCCGGCGCCTGGCGCCATCACTGCAGGCGGCACCCTGTCGAACGACGGTGGCCGCATTTATGCAGGCGGCCCCATCACGCTCAGCACGCCGCAGATCAACAACGCAGGCGGCACGTTGAACGTGGCGACGATGGCGGTCACAGGACCGAACTTCAGCAATGCGGGCGGTACCCTCAACGTCAGCAACAGCTTCAGTGCCAACGTGGGCCGGCTGGACAACAGCGGTGGCAAGCTGAACGCGGGCAGCCTGAGCATTGCCACCAGCGGCGATCTGATCAACGTCGATGGCATGCTGATGAGCGCTGCCGATGCCAACCTCACGGTCGGGGGCCAGGCCGACAACACGCGCGGCACCGTCTCCGCAACCGGCTCATTGACGGCCGGCGTCGGCGGCGCGATCACCAACAGTGGCGGCACCCTGGCTTCCAACCAAGGGCTGACGCTAGTTGCGAGCTCTCTGGAGAACACGAAGGGCAGCATTCAGTCGGCGCAGGCCGGCGTGCAGGTCGCAGTGACCAACCAACTGGTGAACGGCACCGGCGGTTCGATCAGCGCGGCGACGGACCTGGGTGTCCAGGCCGGCTCGCTCGCCAACAGCGGCAGCCTGCGCGGGGGGAACGATCTGAACGTCACCATCGGCGGCGCAATGGTCAACGACGGCAGCGCCACAGCCGGGCGCGACACCACGATCACGGCTGGCAGCCTGCAAGGCGGCAGCACCAGCGTGCTCGGCGCCGGAATCCAGACCGACGGCAAGCTCGGCAGCGCAGGCGATCTGCGTGTTACATCCACAGGTGCGCTGGTCGCCCACGGCACCAACCTCGCGGCCGGCAACGCCACACTGAAAGGCGCGAGCGTCGATCTCTCGGCAAGCCAGACCAGCGCCGCCAACATCGCTGTCACAGCCGCACAAGGCGATGTGATCACCAGCAATGCCACGGTCGTCACGCCCGGCACCCTGAGCATCATGGCCAACGCCCAGGCTGGCCAGACGCTGACCAACGATACCGGCAAGCTCAATGCGGGCCTACTGCAGATCGACGTCTCGAACCTCGCCAACACGAATGCCGGCGAGATCGTGCAGACCGGTGCGGGCGCATCCACCATCACGGCCAGCGGTAGCTTCAACAACGATGGCTCGCGCATCGCCAGCAATGGCCTGGACCTGAGCCTGCGCGCCGGAACCATCAGTAGCGCGAACGGCAAGATCGAGCATGCCGGTGCTGGCACGTTGACCATTGCAGGTGGCAGCTACAACGGTGCCAACGGCCAGATCACGACGAATAACGCCTTGGTCGTCGCCATGTCAGGGGCCTTCAACCAGGACGGTGACAAAGCCGCAACCAGTGCCAAGCAAATCACCATCGACGCCGGCTCCTTGAGCAGTCGCGGTGGCCGGATCGTCCAGACCGGCGCTGATGCCACGCGCATCACCGTCGTTGGGGCGTTGGACAACAGCAATGCGGGTGTCATTGCCAGCAATGGCAACACGACCATCGCAGCCGGCAGTTTGTTGAACCAAGGCGGTTCCATCCGTGCTGCGGAAACGTCCAGCCTCGCCCTGAACGTGGGCGGCCTGCTCGACAACAGCAACAAGGGCGTGATCGGCGCCGGCGGCAACACCACCATTGCGACGGGCAGCCTCAACAACAACGCCGGCAGTGTGACCGCAGTCGGCGACCTCAACGCCACCATCGCCGGGACGGCCACGAACGCAGGCGGCACCCTCGCGGCCAACGGCTACACCGCGATCACCGCCGCCAGCCTGGACAACAGCGCGGGGACAACGGCCGCCGTCAATCGCAATCTGACGGTCACGACCACGGGCCAGACGATCAACAACGGTGGCACTCTGCAAGCCGGCGGCGTCACCACCTTGAGCAATGGCGGTCTGGTCAATCAAGGCAGCAAGGTCTTCGGCAACAGCTTGAGCATCGACACGCACAAGAACGTCTTGGACAACAGTGCGAACGGCACATTGGCGGCAACCACCACGGTGGCCATCAGCTCAGGCGCTTTGACCAACGACGCCGGCCTGGTGCAAAGCGGTGGCGCCATGACCATCGACACGAATGGCAAGGCCCTGACCAACAGCAATGCGGCCAATTACAGCAGCCAACAAGGTGGTATCACCAGCGCCGACACACTCGATCTGAAGGCCGGGACGGTCAGCAACGCGGCCGGGTTTATTGGCGCGAAGAACGCTCTGACCGCCAACACCCAGGCCTTCGACAACACAAGCAAGGGCACGGTGCTTGGCCAGTCCACAGTGGCGATCAACACCAATGGCGCGAGCTACGACAACAGCAGCAACGGCCAGACGCTGGCTGTTGGTGATCTGGGCATCAGTGCTGGCAGCATCACCAATACCGGTGGCCTGATCCGGTCAACCACGACGAGCATCCTCAACGCCAGCGGTATCTCCAATACCGGCACGCAAGGCACGAACCAAGGCATCGAGGGCCAAAATGTCGTCATGGGGATGGGCAGCCTGGACAACACTTCGGGCGCCATTCGGGCCAGTGCCAACGCCACGATCACAGGCAGCGGCACGCTGACCAACACGAATGGCCTGATTTCTGCTGGCAACACGCTGGCCATCGTTGATCCGAACCGTGCCAATCCAGCCGCCAAGACGCTGAACGTCGTCAACACCGGCGGCACGCTCGTAGCAGGTACGGCGGCCGTGCTCGGCACGGATGGCAAGGTGCAGACTGCCGCATTCGGCAAGCTGGAGATCGATGCCAAGGGCTTCAGCGGCGACGGCACGACCGTGAGCGTCAATGACCTGAGCATCACCCTGGCGCAGGATGTGACGAACAGCGTCGACGTCAAGGCCGGGCGCAATCTGACCTACGCGACCACCGGCAAGCTGACCAACAACGGCAAGCTGCTGGCGGGTGGAACTGCCACGGCCAGTGGCAGCGATGTCGAGAATGCCGTCAATGCGGAGATTTCCGGGACACACACCGTCATCAACGCCGCAGGGACACTGACCAACCGTGGCCTGATCGACAGCCAGGGAGCCACGCAGGTCAACGCGGGAACACTGACCAACATCGGCACGGGTCGCCTCTATGGCAACGCGATCTCCATCGCGGCGGGCACGCTCAACAACGTTGCTGAGACGGCCAGCGGCGTCGCCAAGGCTGCGACGATAGCTGCTCGTAACAGCTTGGATATCGGCGCGGGCACCATCAACAACCGGGACGATGCACTCATCTTCAGCGCTGGCGATATGTTCATTGGCGGTGCCTTGGATGCCAAGCGCTATGCCACCGGCAAGGGCGGGACCTTCAACAACGAGAGCGCGAGTATCGAATCATTGGGTGTGATGGCCATCGCCATGGGCAGTATCAACAATGTCGATACACATCTGAAAGTTGCAACCAACAGCAGCACCGTATCGGTCCCCAGCATCATCACGATGGATGGGAAATCCTGGGAGCCTTTCGATGCGCTGGGCAACCCCATCACGTGGGGCGATCCCAGCACGCGCTTGGTCTACCACAAGGCTGCGGATGGCACTGTCAGCGTCATCGGCAAAGGCTGGACCAACGCCGTCACCAACATCGCGGTCACAGAAGACTCGGTAGTACCGGGGACGGCCGATCCGGCTCGCATTGTCTCTGGCGGTGATATGACCCTCAATGGGCATGTCTACAACCGCGACAGCCAGATCATGGCCGGTGGCGCCTTGAACGCGTCCGACGTCGACAACCAAGCCACGCCCGGCAAGCGCGATACCTCCGTGAGCGCGGTATGGATTGGCTACAACCCAAATCGCCCCGGAAAGCCGCCGGAGGCTCCGATCATCATTCCTCCGACGACGACCACCGATACCTACAAGCTCACTGACTACCAGCCTCAGGAGCATCTGAATGCGACCAAGGGCTTCAACGCTGGCGTCGCTGGCTACACCACCGTCGGTAACGCAACGGGTGGCACGGGCAACGTCGCCGCCGGCGGACGCCAAGGCGCCATTGTCGAAGTGGCCTCCAACGTGAATGGCGTTATCAAGACAAATGGGACGAGCGCAGGTGCGGCGGCTGGCGCTGACGGGACCGGCAGTACCGGAAGCCAGGCTGTTCCGATGGTGGTTCGTACCAGCATGCCCAACGTCACCGTTCCGCAAGCCAGTCTGTTCAGCGTGAACACCGGCGGTCGGTATCTCATCGAAACGGACCCACGCTTTGCAAACTATCGTCAGTGGCTCAGCAGCGACTACCTCCTGAACAACCTCGGACTTGATCCGAACAACATCCTCAAGCGGCTGGGCGACGGCTTTTACGAGCAGAAGCTGATTCGTGAGCAGGTGGCCCAGTTGACGGGCTACCGCTACCTGGACGGTTACTACAGCGACGAAGAGCAGTACGCCGCGCTGATGAACGCAGGCGCTACCTTCGCGAAGGAGTATGGCTTGCGGCCCGGCATTGCCCTAACGCCGGCACAGATGGCGCAACTCACTAGCGACATCGTCTGGCTGGTCGAGCAAACGGTGACCCTGCCGAACGGGAGTACGCAGCAGGTCCTGGTGCCGCAGGTCTACGTTCGTGTGCGTCCTGGGGACATCAACGGCAACGGGGCCTTGCTCAGTGCCGATGCAATCAACATCAAAGGCAGCGGCGACCTCGTCAACACAGGCACGATCGCCGGGCGGACCCTGGTCAGGATCGATGCGGACAACATCAACAACCTCGGTGGCCGTATCAGCGGTGGCGATGTCACGCTGAACGCCAGGACCGATCTGAACAACATCGGTGGGACCATCGATGCGCGCGACAGCCTGAGAATCGATGCAGGGCGTGATATCAATGTTCGCAGCACCACGCAGACCAACGGATACAACACCAACCTCGACCGCATCGCAGGCCTGTACGTGACGAACCCGGGCGGCAGACTGGTTGCCAGTGCCGGCCACGACGTGAACCTGATCGGCGGGATCATCTCCAATCAAGGGGTTGGTAGTTTCACGTCGATCACGGCAAAGAACGACATCAACCTGGGCACGGTGACCGAGACCCGGGCCATGATGGGCGCCAGTTCCACCACGTCGATGGCGATGGCCAGCTCGCAGGAGTTCGGAAGCACCATCACCACGAATGGCACCATCGTGCTAAGGGCAGATCGCGACGTCAATGCGCGTCAGGCCACCGTGGACGCAGGCAAGGGCTTGTTGAGCGTGCATGCGGACCGGGACATCAATATCGAGTCGGGCGAGGCCCGGGTCATCGGCAGCTACTCCGCGCAGTGGTCGGACAAGAAAACCTTCAGTCGCACCGATAACAAGCTCTCGGGGGATTTCGACAACGCGACGAGCGTAGGCAGCAAGTTTTCCGGCGGCGTGGTCTCCCTTGGCGCGAAGAACGACATCAACATCATCGGCTCCAGCATCAGCGGCAAGGACGGGGTTGCCGTGGTGGCAGAACACAACCTCAACATCGTCGAAGGCCGAAACACCGTCAACAGCAGCATCGAGCTGGACCGCCAAAAGCGAGGAGTCAGCGCCCTCGGCGTCATCGGAGGTCTTGTGACCATCGGCGCACCTGTAATCCTGCCCTCCGGCAAGACCACCACCACAGGCGTAGAGATCAAGTCCGACACCGCAGCACCCAGCACCATCAGCAGCAGCAACGGTGGCGTTCTGCTGCAAGGAAACAACAGCGTCTTCATGCAAGGCGTCCAGGTGGATGCTGGGAAGGATGTCTCGATCCTGGGCGGCAATGTGATCATTCAGGCGGCGACAAACCAGCAATCCGTGACTGGCACGACCAGCAGCAAAAGCGCTTGGTACGACTTCGGCAGCGCCGCGATTCTCAAGGACGTCGGCAAGGGGATCAAAGCGCGGGAGACTACCTCCACAGAGGTCGACACCACGACATTGGCCCGCACCACGATCAATGGCGCGAACGTCAACATCGCCGCCGCCGCCGATACGTTGGCGCTGGCGGGTACGACCATCAACACACCGGGCCAGGTGAGCCTGAGCGCCGACACACTGTTGCTGGGCACTCAGACGACCGAGACGACCACGCGCACGACGAGCCAAGGCCGCGATGTTGTGTACCAGGTCAATCGGGACAATGGAAGCACCAACCAGACGACGAACTACAACCAGATCAACGCGGGGAGCCTGTCGGTCGCGGCGAACCATGTGCAGGCAGGTCTGGGCGCTCGCGACAGCATTGAAGAGCTTTCCAAGCAGCCGGGCATGGGCTGGGTGGATCAGTTGGCCCACGACCCGAAGCTCAGCGGCAAGATCGATTGGCAGAAGGTCGAGGAAGTCCACAAGACCTGGGACTACGACAAGCAGGGGCTGACGCCGGAAGGCGCGGCCATCGTGACGCTGGTGGTGGCGTACTTCACGGCAGGGGCAGCTTCAGAAGCAGGTGCGGCAGTGGGCGACGCCGCAGCCACCACGGCGACTGGTGGCGGTGTTGCCGTTCTTGGTGAAGGCGGATTCATTGCTGCCGGAGGGGTAACGATCTCCACTGCGGTGGGTGGCGCTGTCACGGCCGGTATCACTGCGCTTGCAAGCCAGGCATCCATTGCACTGATCAACAACCAGGGCGATATCGCTGGGGCTCTGCATGATCTGGGCAGTAGCGCCAACGTGAAGAACCTGCTGACAGCCATCGTCACGGGCGGCGTTCTCGGCGCCATGGACCTGAATCCGACCGGCTTGCCCACGGCAGGCGCGGGTTCTCAGCCGTTCTTCACGCAACTGGGCCAGAACCTGCAGGCCGCGACCGCCAAGGCAGTGATCAACACGGCCATCAACGGCGGCAGCCTGGAGAAGAACCTGGCGGATGCACTGAAGAACGGCATCCTGGACACCGTGGCGGCGCAGGCGGCCAATGCCATCGGCACAATGAGCATGGGCAACGACGCCACGCTCAACGAGTTCACCAACAAGGTGGCGCATGCGATTGCAGGGTGTGCAGTGGGAGCGGCCCGGACGAACAACGCTGGAGGCTGCGGTGCAGGGGCCATCGGCGCGGCGGTGGGCGAGCTTGTGGCCGAAGCGTATGGGGTCAAGTCCAATACCACGCAATTCGCCGCAATGATCTCCGGTCTGGCGGCCGCGCTCACCGGGGCGGATGCAAGCCAGATCGCCCTGGCTGGGCAGGCAGGGGCCAATGCAGCTGCCAACAACTTCCTGTCCCATCAGAACGTGGCGGAACTTGCGGCCAAGATCGCCAAATGCGGGGGAGTTGACAAGTGCATCACGGACGCCATTGAGAGCATGCGTGCCATCAGCCAGGCCAATGACCTGGCCCTGCTGAACTGCAAAGCCACCAACAACTGCGCTGAACTGACGGCCGCCTACAGGGCCGGCGACAGCGACCTGAACAACCTTCTTACCTCGGGTGCTCTGGGCAGCGACAGCAACATCAATCGGGTGCTCAGCCTGCAGAAGCCCGCCCTCGCGTACATCGCCAACGATCTTTACAACAAGGTTCCGGCCGGGTGCAACTTGGTGAGCCCGAGTGCGGGGTGCATCCAGCAATCGCAAGAGTTCGCAAAGGGGCTTGCTGTCCTGGGGGTTGGCATGGTCACCATGCCGCTGATCGCTGTGGGCCCTGCGACGACTGGCGCGGTGGCAGGCGGGCTGCTCTCGGCAGTCACGCAAGGCATCGACAGCGGAAACGTCAACGCCGGCACGGTTCTGGTCGACACGCGCACCGGCGCGATCACCGGAGTACTGGTCAACGGGTTGTTCGAGGGAGTCACTCAGGTCGTGGTGGCCTCTGGCAGCAGGGTGGCGCAGTTGTTCAATTCCGAGGGACGCTTGGTTGCCGTGACATCGGCGGAAGGGTCTGCCATCGTCACCGAGGGGCGCGTCGTGACGCAGGCCCAGGCGACAGCCGCTCGATTGGCGCCTTGCTGCTTTGCACCGGGTACGCTGGTGTCCACTGAATCGGGCGAGCGTGCCATCGAAACCATCAAGCCGGGCGACAAGGTCTGGACGCGGTTGGAAGACGGCACGGGTGAGGCGTTTCTTGCACCGGTGACGGCCGCGCACGTGCGCGACGACCGCCCGATCCTGCGGCTGACGGTGGAGCAGGCCGACGCGTCGCAGACCACCAGCGAGGAACTGCTGGTCACGCCGGGCCATCCCTTCTACGTCGAGAGCCGCGGGTTCGTGGGGGTGGAAAACCTGCAGGCCGGCGATCAACTGGTATCTCAAGACAACCACCGGTACTTGAAGGTGCGCTCGGTTCAGATGTACGCGCCCCGAGGGTTGACGTACAACCTGACGGTCGAGACAGGACACACGTTCTTCGTTGGGACGCTGAGCACGTGGGTGCACAACGTGGGGCCTTGTGTGACTTGCGCTAATGGAAGCTGCACGCTCCACGTGGGCGAGATGCCCAACGGCGGTGGCGTCAGTCTGCCAAAGGGATATGCCGCCAATGCCGATGGCACCTTTGCGGGGCCAGCCGGAGGGTCGTTGGTGCCGGCCGGCGTAGCGGCCGATGGGTCGCTTGTGTTTCAGCGGGCCGGTGGCGGCAGCTACTTCAGGGTAGACCCCGCGACAGGCACCCAGATCACGGTACTCAGATCCGATCTGAGCAACGGGGTGACATGGAGCATCACGCCTGGTACCGGCTCACAAGCCCTGCAAAATCAGTTCAACGGGGCACGGTTTCAGAATGCGTTCAATGAGGCTACCGGCTTACCCAAGAACACGACCGCTGTGCCCGTTCCTATGCCTGATGGAAGCACGGTCAAGACGATTTTTGACAATGCTGGCAGACCAGTGGGTTTAGTGGAACTCAAGGATGTCATAACTCTTAATGGCAGTGAACAACTCAGGGCACAGCTTCAATATGCAACTATCAACAATATTCCGTACAGTTTGGTCGTGAGCCCATCGAATAAAGTGATATCTCAACCCTTGTGGGAAGAAATTTTAGAAGCAGGCGGAAAGGTATATCAATGCGATCCGACCACTCAAGTCATCAAGCAAATTTTCGCGAGGCCGCATTGAAAAAAACCGAAAAGCCAGAAATTAGAATTTCTGTTACGACAAGATTAAATACCACCGAGTGGGAGTTTGGTCGTAAATTCCTGCAAACCCTGTGCGATGCTGATGCTCGCCTATCGCCTGAGTATGTCGGAAATTCGGAGCCAATCAAGATTTTTGTTGGGAACATTGATGATTGCAAGGCAAGTTGGGCTCCAGAGGCCATCATCGATGGCCCAGTGGGACCGTCGCATGTCAAATGGAATTTTCTTTGGAAACGAGCTAAGGCAATTAAATATTGGGGCTGCGTTCATCACACGCTAACAACCAGATCTGGCGAGTTGAAACTAGGATGGATTACCCTGACGGCAACACCTGATAAGCGGGTTGACTGGAGTGATTTGTTTCACCGCCTTTGCATTCTTACGAATCCAAAATTTGCAACAATGCACTTGAGGACAGATGCAGAGGCAAGGCCCGAAGCATTTAGTGAGAACGTTGTTGAAAATTTTGGAGTAAATGATTTGCTCTATGGCCACCCCGATGTGGCACTGAAGGAACGTGGTTTGGCTTATTTGTCTTGGGCCAACTTCTTCGGTGAGCAATATGCTTCTGAAGTTGATGTAGCCAAGCTCCAAGAAAACGGCTTCAGCGTAGAGTCTATCGGCGAAGGTTTTTTGGTTACGCTAACGCCTACCTTGTCTGATGTAATGGATAATTTCTCCCTTTTCTCGGAGCGCCGCGTTGCATTGAGAAAGTTATTTCGCCCAGGCCTATTTCGGATTAATGAAGAGCCTAAGCCCTTGCCGGAGTAATGTGCCATTCGCGTCAGGCTTTTGCACAAATAATTTTTGCGCACTCAAGCCGTTCAAGAATAAAAAATGGGAGTCTGATTTGAAGCGCAACTTGTTGGCTGCCGCAATGGCCGCCGGTCCGCTGTTGTCCGCTGCGCAGCAGTCTCCGACGACGCCTCAGCCCTTCATCGAGCAGCAACGCCAACAGGAGCGAGAACGCGCCCTGCGCGAGCAGAACGAACGCACTGTCGACCAGCGTCCCCAGGCTGCTCCACAGGCGCCGGCCCAGCGCATTCCTGGGGCGGAATCCCCGTGCTTTCGCATCGACAGCGTGCTGCTGGTCGGTGAGCAGTCCGACTCGTTCCAGTGGGCTGTTGCCGATTTGTCCGGCCCTGAGGGCAACGATTCACCGGTTGGCCGCTGCCTCGGTACCGCTGGCGTCAATGTGGTGCTGGCGCGTGCGCAGCAAGTCGTCATTGCTCGCGGCTACGTCACTACTCGTGTTCTTGCCGCCCCGCAGGACTTGTCCACCGGCACGCTGACCCTCTCGCTGGTGCCCGGCCGCATCGCCGCAATACGCACGACCGCCGACTCTTCGTCTACGCTGCTCGGCAGTTTCACTTTGCTGGCCACGGCGATCCCAGCCCGTCCCGGCGACCTGCTGAACTTGCGAGACATCGAACAGGGTCTGGAGAACCTCAAGCGAGCCCCCACCGCCGAAGCCGACATCCAGATCGAACCTTCGACCGCCCCCAATGCCAAGCCCGGCGACAGCGACCTCGTCGTCAAGTACGTCCAATCCAAGAAGTGGCGTGTCACCCTCAGCTTGGACGACAGCGGCACCGAAGCCACAGGCCGCTACCAATCCGGCGCCACGCTGTCCTTGGACAACCCCTTCGGCCTGAACGACCTGTTCTACGTCAGTGAATCGCCCCGGCTTTCATGGAGGCCAGTTGGTTTAAGTCATGCCGCCGTCTTGGCGGACTGACTGGCGAGTTGCCGGTAATAGTTTGCCTCAGCTTCTGCAGGCGGGATGTAGCCGATGGGTTCGAGCAGGCGATGGTGGTTGAACCAGGACACCCATTCGAGCGTCGCGAACTCCACCGACTCCTTGGTCTTCCACGGCGCCCGGCGATGGATCAGCTCGGCCTTGTAGAGGCCGTTGATCGTCTCGGGCAGGGCGTTGTCATAGGAGTCGCCTTTGCTGCCCACTGATGGCTCAATGCCAGCCTCGCCCAGTCGTTCCGTGTACCGGATGCTGACGTATTGCGAGCCACGATCGGAGTGACAAATCAAGCTGCCGTCGCGTTCGGGTTGACGGTCGTACAGCGCTTGCTCCAAAGCATCGAGCACGAAGTCCGTGCGCATCGAGCTGCTGACCCGCCAGCCCACGATGCGTCGGGCGAACACATCGATCACGAAGGCGACGTACAGCCAGCCCTGCCATGTCGACACGTACGTGAAATCCGAGACCCACAGCTGGTTCGGGCGCTGCGCTCGGAACTGCCGGTTGACCCGATCCAGCGGGCATGGTGCTCTGGAGTTGCTGATAGTGGTCTTCACCACCTTGCCGCGCATCACACCTCTCAGCCCCAGGCGCCGCATCAGCCGCTCGACCGTGCAGCGGGCCACCGTCGTGCCCTCGCGCGCCAGTTGCCTCCAGACCTTGTCGGCCCCATAGACCTGCATGTTGGCCTGCCAGACGCGCTGTATCGCCGGAATGAGGACATCGTCGCGGAGTGCTCTGGCGCAGCGCTTATGCGGCTCGCGCAGCAGCGCCGCGTGCCGCCGGTAGCCCGACGGGGCGACCTGCAAGACCCTGCAGATCGGCTCGACCCCGAAGGTGGCACGATGCCTGTCGATGAAATCCCTCAGGACTTCAGCCGGCGGTCGAGCTCCGCCTGGGCGAAAAACGCGCTCGCCAGCTTCAGGATCTCGTTGGCTCGGCGCAGTTCCTTGACCTCGCGTTCGAGCTCCTTCATCCGCTGGGACTCGCTGGTCGTCACGCCTTCTCGAACGCCGTTGTCGACCTCATCACGCTTGACCCATTCGTTCAGCGTCTGCGGCACGCAGCCGATCTTCGGTGCAATCGACTCGATCGCCGCCCACAGCGACGGGTATTCCCCACGGTGCTCCTGCACCATCCTCACTGCGCGCTCACGCACCTCGGGTGAGAACTTGTTCGACTTCTTCATGGCTCAATCCTCTCAGAGTGTTGAGCCTCCACAAAATCCGGGGCGATTCACAGCGCCAACCACAGCATTAACAACCACGTCTTCAGTGACCCGGCAAAAGGCACCGAAGGCCAGACCGTCCACTACTCGCTGCCTTACGGCTACTGGCTCCTGGGCTTCACCGCCTCCAACAGCCAGTACCACCAGAGCGTGGCCGGCCTGAACCAAGACTACGTCTACGCGGGCAAGAGCAACAACGCCGAGGTCAAGCTCTCGCGCCTGATCTACCGCGACCAGCACCGCAAGACGACTGTGGCCGTGAAGGGCTGGCGGCGCGAGTCGCGCAACTTCGTGGACGACACCGAGGTCGAGGTGCAGCACCGCGTGGTCGGGGGCCTGGAGTTCAGCCTGAACCACAAGGAGTTCATCGGCGAAGCGACGCTCGAAGGCACGCTGGCCTACAAGCGCGGCACCGGCGGCTTCGGTTCGCGCGCTGCGCCCGAAGAAGAGTTCGGCGAGGGCACCTCGCGACTGAAGCTGTACACGGCCGATATCAGCCTCAACGCGCCCTTCAAGCTCGGCGAGCAGAAGCTGCGCTACTCCGGCCTGATCCGCGCGCAGTGGAACCGCACGCCGCTGACGCCGCAAGACCGCTTCTCCATCGGCGGGCGCTACACGGTGCGCGGCTTCGATGGCGAGACGAGCCTGCTGGGCGAGCGCGGATGGCTGCTGCGCAACGACATCGGCTGGGCGGTGGGGCAGAGCGGCGCGGAGCTGTACGCGGGCATGGACTACGGCCATGTCGGCGGCCGTTCGACCGCCGACCTTCTCGGCCGCAGCCTGACCGGCGCCGTCATCGGCGTTCGCGGCCAGTGGACGAAGCTGAGCTACGACTTCTTCGTCGGTGCACCGATCAGCAAGCCCGAGGGCTATCGCACGGCCAAGGTCACGCTGGGCTTCAATCTGAACGCAAGCTTCTGATTCGCAAACAACTAAACGGGAGAAATTTGAAATGAACTACCGATCAATCTGCGCCATCACCCTCGCATGCATGGCGCTCGCCGCCTGCCAATCCGCCCCTTTGTACGAGCCCACGCGCCGCGCACTGGTGGCCGCCGATGAAGACGAAGAACGCACCGTCGTCGGGCAGCCCACGCCCGGCACCGCCTTCGCGCAGCTTCGCCCCACAATGACCTACGCCGAGGTCATCAAGATCGCCGGCAAGCCGAACGCCGAGACGGTGCGCAACACGGGCAAGGCCTGGGTGCCGACCTACAAGGGCACCGACCGCTGGCGCCACTACCTCGCCTACAAGGGCCAGGGCGTGCTGGTCTTCGCGGGTGCGGAAGGCGGCGAGATCGCGGAGATTTCGCGCACCAAGTCGTACACGCCCGACGTGCTGATCCAGATCGTGCACAACCCCAAGGACAGCGGCAAGCTCTGACACGCGAGCGCGCGTCCCGGCTCAAGTGCCGACGCCATGCACCAGCCGCTCGAACACATCCTCCGTCCCCATCTGCCCGCCTTTCAGCATGAGCTCCATGCCGTCGAGCGCCGCGTCGTCGCTGTGCACGCGGCACAGCGACGCGCCGGCGCCCATGTCGGCGACATAGGACAGGCCCCAGGCGTCGAGCGCCTGCACGCCATGGCTGGAGGTGTCGCCGCCGGCCACGCCGATGCGGGCGAGCGGCGTGGTCGCAAGCACTTGTGCGAGCAAGTCGCCCCCAGCGCGCGCCAGCGCCTGTGCGTCCAGTTCGGCCTCTGAAGGAATGGCGTGGGGCGCGCGGGTGCAGGCCAGCACGTGGCGGCCGCGCTCGAGGCTTCGGGCGATCGCCTCGGCTTGATCTGATATGGCGGCTGCGTCGCGTTGCGCGAGCTTCTGCGCGTCCAGCCACACGATGTCGAACGACTTCGCCGCCGCCACCTGCCGCGCGGTGACGGGCGACAGGCTGCCTGCGAGCACCAGCACCGGGCCCTTCGCCGGTGTCACGCCGGTCTGTGCAGTCAGGGCGCCGACGCTGTCCCCGTTCAAGGACGACATGGCCATCGCCAGCGCATCCACCACGCTGCTCGGTCCCGCTGCCAGCAGCGTGGTGCCTTGCGCCCTGGCCCACAGCACGTCGCCGATGGCCCGGAGCTGCGTCGCGTCGGCCACGTCGAACAGCACGGCGTCCGCGGGCGGCGAATGCAGCGCCTGCCGCAGCGCGGTGGCGAGCGCATCGCTGCCATGCGATGCCGCGGTGAAGGGCATCGAACGCACATCCGTCAGGCCTTGCCTGGCCAGGTGCAGCCGCAGGTCGGCCTCTTCCATCGGCGTGACCGGATGCCGGCTCATCGTCGGATGCCTGTCGATGCGAAACACCTCGCCGCCGCTTCCCGCCGCGGCGAACAGGTTGCCGAACAGGCAATAGCGCCCCAGGTTCGGCTGCCCGCCGACGATGGCGGTCCACGGCTGCTCGACGGCGGCGCACAGCACACGCACGGCCGCGCCGATGGAGCCGATGTGCGGCGCGCTGTCGAAGGTCGAACAGGTCTTGTAGTGCAGCACGCGCGCGCCCAGCGAGCGGAACAGCGTGGCCACGGGGCGCAGCTCATCGCGCATTTCTTCAGGCGTCATGGCGCGCGCCGCGCCCGCGATGCCCAGCACGTCGAGCGGCCCGGCGCGGTCCAGGCGCGCGGCATCGGGCGTCTTCAGGAACAGCAGCGCACGCAGCCCCGCGCGCGCCGCGGTGCCCAGCGTGTCGGTCGCGCCGGTGAAGTCGTCGCCGTAGTAGACGACCGCCGGGCGCTGGCTGGTGGGGCCCTTGGGGCTCATGGCTTGCCGAAGAAGGCGAGGGCGCGTGCCAGCTCGGGCTGGTCCCTGGCTGCGTCCGCCAGCGGCACGCCTGCGCGCGCGGCCGACCACGCCTGCCGGATGCTGGTCACGCCGGCCGCCGCGCCATCGGGGTGCGCGAGGATGCCGCCGCCCGCCATGAAGAGCAGGTCGTCGCTGCCGATGGCCGCCCAGGTTGCGGGCACGGTGCCGGCCCATTGGCCCGAGGAGAACGCGGGCATCACGCGGTCGTCTGCTGCCTCGGTCAGCGGTGTGTAGCAGTCCCTGGCCGATTCGATGACCTCGCTGTCGGGCTGCGAGAACTTGCCCTGCAGCCCGTGCACATGCATGTGGTCCACGCCGGCCAGCCGCCACAGCACCTGGTAGGCCTGGAACGAAATGCCCAGCAGCGGATGCCGCGACAGCGCCCCATAGCCGTTGCGGTGCCCGTGCACGGCCAGGCCGGTGTGCCGCCGCAGCGTCTGCATGCCCGAGTGCCCGCACCAGTTCAGGCTGGCCATCACGCACGAGCCGCCTTCGCGCGCGACCAGGTCGGCGTGCCGCTTCATCGCGTCGGTCTCGTCGGTGATGTTGAAGGCCACCATCACATGCTTGCCGGTGCGCTGCTGGTGCGCGCGCACGACGGCCATCACGGCGGGCACGCGCTCGGCCAAGGGCGCATGCGCGGGGTCGGCGCAGACCTCGTCGTCCTTGATGAAGTCGACGCCCGCGGCGCACAACCGGCCGACCAGCTCGGCCGTCTCGGCCGTGGACAGCCCCACGTTCGGCTTGATGATGGTGCCGACCAGCGCACCGCTGGCCACGCCGGTCGCGCGCCGCGTGCCGGCGATGCCCACGCGCGGCATGTCGAATTGCGCGCGGTACGCGGCAGGCACCTGCAGCGACTCGAGCCGCAGCCCCGTCACCTCGCCCAGGTCGTACAGGTTGCCCGACACCGTGGCCGCGAGCGTCGGCAGGTTCGCGCCGATGTTCGCCACCGGAAACGCGATGTCCACATGCGCGCGCCGCCAGGGGCCCTTCGCGCCTTTGCGCTCCAGCAGGGCGTTGGGCAGCGAGGGCGACTGGGCCGGCGCGAGCTCGGTGATGGCCTCGACCGTGGCGCGCGCCCGCGCGCGCAGCGCATCGGTCTCGCCTTCCACGCGCGTGAAGGTGCCGCACGACTGTTCGCCGGCCATCACCTCGGCCACGGCCGCCATGTCGTGCGGCGTCTCGATCAGGTAGCGCGCGCGGATGCGCTCTGGGGCCTGCACGCTCACAGCTTGCTCAGGTCGGGGAAGGGCCGCACGGGTTCGCTGCCGTCCCAGCCTTCGGACGCACTGCGGATCAGGTCGAACATCTTGCCCTTGGGGCCCGCGACTTCCGACAGCTCGATGACGGTGCCGGGGTGGTACTCGGTGTCGAAGTAGATGAAGCGGCCGCGCTCGCCTACTTCGCCGCTCATCACGGGCTTGAAGCCTTGCGCGGTCAGGCGTGCCAGGTCGGCGTCGTAGTCGGCCGTCCAGTAGGCCACGTGCTGCAGCCCGGTGCGCCCGGCCTGCAAAAAGTCGCGGTACATCGAGGGCACGTCGTTGCGCGTCTGGATGAGCTCGACCTGCACATAGCCCGAGTTGGCCAGCGCCACCGAGTTGTGCGGCTCGTGCGCTTCGCCGTTGTAGCGGTAGTTCTTGATGGGCACCTTGGGGTTGTAGAACCAGGGGCCCACGCCCAGCGTGGTGCTCCAGTAGTCCATGGCGGCTTCGATGTCGTGCACGACATAGCCCAGTTGGCGGATCTCGCCGAGGAATCGACTCATGGGGTGTGGCTCCGTGGATGTGAGTGTGTTGTTGTGGTGTTCATCAGAATTTCAGGAAGCCGGTCGAGAACCAGGGGAACGCGGCCACGATCACCAGGCCCACCAGCATCGCGCCGATGTAGCCCCAGATGTGCTTGATGCCTTCATCGGGGTTGACCTTGCTCACGGCGCATGCGCCGTAGTAGCCCACGCCGAAGGGCGGCGCGAACAGGCCGATGCCCATCGAGAAGATGACGACCATGGCGTAGTGCACCTCGTGCACGCCCGCGGCCTTGGCAATGGGAAACAGCAGCGGGCCGAACAGCACGATGGCCGGAATGCCCTCGAGCACGCTGCCCAGCACGATGAAGGCGATGATCGACACCGCCAGGAAGCCGTAGGCCCCGCCTGGCAGTGCGCCCATGACGCGCGCGAGGTCCTGTGAGAAGCCCGACTGCGTGAGGCCCCACGCCATGGCCGTGGCGCAGCCGACGATGAAGATGATGGCGCCCGAAAGCGAGGCGGTGTCGATCAGCATCGGCTTCAGCCGCTTCCAGTCGAACTGCCGGTACACGAAGAGACCGACCAGCGCCGAGTACACGATGCCGATGGTCGACACCTCGGTGGCGGTGGCCACGCCCTCGACCACGGCCGCGCGAATCACGAAGGGCAGCAGCACCGCGGGCAGCGCGACCATCAGCAGCTTGCCGATTTCGCGCTTGCTGTAGCGCTGCACGCCGCTCAGGTCTTCGCGGCGGTAGCGCCACCACACCACCACGCACAGCGCCGCGCCCAGCACCACGGCCGGCAGCAGCCCGCCGGCGAACAGCGCCGCGATGGAAATGCCCGTGACCGAGCCGATGGTGATGAGCACGATCGACGGCGGAATGGTCTCGGTCTGCGCGCCGGTGGCCGACAGCAGCGCGACCAGGTCGCCGGGCTTGGCGCCGCGCTTGACCATCTCGGGGAACAGCACCGGCGCAATGGCGGCCATGTCGGCGATCTTGGAGCCCGAGATGCCCGACACCAGGTACATGGCGCCGATCAGCACATACGAGAGGCCGCCGCGCACGTGGCCCAGCAGGCTGGCCAGGAACTGGATCATGGCGCGCGCCATGCCGGTCATCTCGATGAGCGCGCCCAGGAAGATGAACAGCGGCACCGCCAGCAGGATCAGGTGCGACATGCCTTCGTCCAGCCGCCCCACCATCACCAGCAGCGGTGTGCGCGTGGTGAGCGCCAGGTAGCCGAAGGTGGCCAGCGCGAACGAGAACGCGATGGGCACGCCCGACAGCACGGTGGCCGCCACCACGACCACGAAGAAGATGACAAGGTTGAACTTGCCCAGCGTCGCGAACAGCGGCGCGGCGAGCCAGAAGGCCCCCACCAGCGCGGCCATGCCGAGCACCGCCACGGCAATCTGCCGGCCGCTGCACACGCGCACCAGGCGCAGCAGGGCCATCGCCAGCATGATGCCGATGCCCGCCGGAATGGCCGCCGCGCGCCAAGCGTTGCTGATTTCCAGCGCGGGCGTGACGATGAACGACTCTTCGTGCGCGTAGTCGATCGACGGCCAGATGATGAGCACCAGGAACGCGACCGAGGCCGCGATGGCGAAGGCGTCGAGCAGGGCGCGGGTGGAGGGCGTCACCTTCTGCAGCAGCGCCGTCATGCGCATGTGCTCGCCGCGCCGCAGCGCGACCACGGCGCCCAGCATCGACAGCCACAGGAAGAGGATGGACGCCAGCTCGTCCGACCACACCAGCGGCGCATGGAACACATAGCGCGACACCACGCCCGCGAACAGCACGCAGATCTCGGCCAGCACCAGCAGCGCCGCCACCGCCTCGACCACGCCGCCGAGCACGCGGTCGGCGCGCGCCGCGATGCCGCTCAGCGCATTGGCCGAAGGGCCGGTGCCCGTGAACGGGGCCGCCTCGAAAGTGGATTCATGCACCATGGCCGCTCAGGCCAGCTTGCCGACGGTGCCTTCGAGCAGCGCCCACGCCTCGGGGCCGAAGCGGCCCTTCCACTCGCCGTAGAAGCCCGATTCGCGCAGCTTCGCGCGAAAGCTGTCGGCCGTGGGGCGGTTGATGGTGAGGCCCTTGGCCTGCAGGTCGCCGACCACCGACTCGTTGAGCTTCCTGATGTCTTCGCGCTGCTGCATGCCGGCGTCGTTGATGGCGCGCGCCACGATGGTCTTCAGGTCGTCGGGCAGGGCGTCCCAGGCGCGGCCGTTGGCAACGAACCAGTAGCCGTCCCAGATGTGGTTGGTGAGCGAGCAGAACTTCTGCACCTCGAACAGCTTGGCCACCTGGATGATGGGCAGCGGGTTTTCCTGCGCGTCGACGATCTTGGTCTGCAGCGCGGAGTACACCTCGCTGAACTGCAGGCTGGCCGGCGCGGCGCCCAGGCCCTTGAACATGGAGATCGACAGCGGGCTCACCGGCACGCGGATCTTCAGGCCGTCCATGTCCTTGGCGGTGGTCACCGCGGCCTTGCTGCTGGTGGTCTGGCGAAAGCCGTTGTCCCACATCTTTTCGAACGCGTACAGGCGCGACTTGGCAATGGCGCCGCGCACGTGCGCGCCGACCTTGCCGTCCATGGCGCCCCACACCTGCGCGTAGTCGTTGAACGCGAAGCCCACGGCGTTGATGGCCGCCACCGGCACCAGCGTGGCAATGACCAGCGCCGAGGGCGTGAAGAACTCGATGCCGCCCGAGCGCACCTGCGCGAGCATGTCGGTGTCGCCGCCGAGCTGGTTGTTGGGAAAGATCTTGATCTCGACCCGGCCCTTGGTTTCCTTGGCGATGCGGTCGGCCGCTTCTTGCGCGCGCACGTTCAGCGGGTGGCTCAGCGGCAGGTTGTTGCCGTACTTGTACGAGAACTCGGCGGCGCGCGCGATGCGCGGCACGGCCGTGACGATGCCGGCAGCGGGGAGGGCGGAAAGGGCGCGTAGGGCGCTCCGGCGGGTCAGCGATGTCATGTCTGTCTCCGTTATGCGTTTGATGCAATCTGATGCACCATGGAATTCAGTGCCCAGTGAAGATAGAAGGATGCATGATCCAGGTCAAACTTATGCCTGATGGTTTTTGATGTATGCGGGAAAACCCTTCACTCGTTTCCTTGCCGCCTGATGCGCGCCGCGCCCGCGTGGTCGACATCGCCCGCGCCGCGCAGGTGTCGACCGCCACCGTCGACCGCGTGCTCAACCGCCGCCCCGGCGTGCGCGACGCCACGGTGCAGCGCGTGCTCAAGGCCGCGGGCGAGCTCGACTACCTGCCGGGCCCCGAGCTGTACGCCGCGCTCACGCCGCCGCCGCTGCGGCTGGTGTTCCTGCTGCCGGCCGGCACCAACCGCTTCATCCGCATGCTGGGCGACATGGTGGGTTACGCGCAGGAGCACTGGGCGCCCTTCAACGTGCAGTGCCGCACGGTGTTCATCGAGAGCTTCAATCCGCACGAGCTGGCCGACGCCCTGCGCCGCCACGGCCAGCGCTGCGACGGCATCGCGATGATGGCGCTGGAGCATCCGGCGGTGCGCGAGGCGGTGGCCGCGCTGGCGGCACGCGGGCTGCCGGTGGTCACGCTGATTTCAGACCTGTCGAACTCGGAGCGCGCGGCCTTCGTGGGGCTGGACAACCGCGCGGCCGGGCGCACGGCGGGCTACCTCATCGGGCGCTTCATCGGCGCGCGCACGGCCAAGGTGGCGCTCATTGCGGGCAGCCTGAGCTACAAGGCGCACGAGGAGCGCGAAGCGGGCTTCCTGCACGTCATCGACGAGATGTTCCCGCGGCTCGAAGTGGTGGGCCTGCGGGAAGGCCAGGACGACGCGGGCAAGAACTACCGCCAGACCCGCGCGCTGCTGGAGCAGCACCCGGACATGGGCGGCATCTACAACATCGGCGGTGCGTCGGACGGCGTGGCGCGCGCGCTGAAGGAGGCGGGGCGCGAGCAGAAGGTGGTCTTCATCGGCCACGGGCTCACGCCCGACACGCGCGCGCTGCTGATCGACGGCAGCATGGACGCGGTGATCACGCAGAGCCCGCACACCACGCTGATGAACTGCGTGCGCATCTTCAACAACCTGCGCGACAAGCGCGAGGCGCTGAGCGGCGTGGAAACGACGCGCAGCCAGGTCATCTTCAGAGAAAACCTTCCGTAGTTCTCTAGGCGTGCGCGCCGGCCGGTGCCGTCATGCGCTGCAGCAGCGGCTGGCGTGCCAGCACCGCGTCGCGCGGGCCGTGGTCGAGCACATGGCCGGCCTCCATCAGCACCACGGTGTCGAAGCGATCGAGCAGGCTCAGGCGGTGGATCGATGCGATCACGCAGGCGTCGGGAAAGGCCTCGGCGATGCGCGCCAGCACGCGGGCCTCGGTGTTGGCGTCGAGCGCGCTGGTCGGCTCGTCGAGCAACAGCAGCGAGCTGCCCTGCGCCGCGAGCACGCCGCGCGCCAGGCACAGCCGTTGCCGCTGTCCGCCCGACAGGTTGAAGCCGCGCTCCGACACGGCGGTGTCGAGGTTGCCGTGGTTGGCCTTGAGCACCTCGTCGAAGGTGCTGGTGTGCAGCGCGGCGTTCAGCAGCGCGTCGTCGCGCGGCAGGCCGAAGGCGAGGTTCTCGCGCATGGTGGCCTCGAAGAGTTCGGTCTCCTGCGGGATCAGCGTGGCCAGGCGGCGCAGCTGCGCCCAGTCCATGGGCCGGCCGTCGAAAGAGAGCGTGCCGCTGCCCGGCGGATACAGCCCGGCCAGCACGCGCAGCAGCGTGCTCTTGCCGCCGCCGCTGGGGCCCACCAGCGCCACGCGCTGGCCGCGGCGCAGCGTGAGCGTCACGTCGTGCAGGCCGCTGCGCGTGGGTTCGCCGGTGCCGGCTTCGCGATCGGTTCCGGGCGCGGCCCCGCGCGCGGCGTAGCGCCATTGCAGGCCTTGAATGTCCAGCTGCTGCCACTGCGCGTCGGCCACGATGCGCTCGCGCTCGGGCACCTGCTCGGGCGGCGTGGCCCGCACGTCGCCAGCGCCGCTCGTGGGGGCCTGCCAGATCGGCTCGGCGCTGCTGTAGTCGGTGTGCATGCGCGCGAAGAAGCTGAAGTTGGCCGCTACCGACGTGACGACGCCGGCGGCCTGCTGCGCGTACTGGTAGATCATGAACACCGCCCCCAGCATCACCGCCTGCCCCGGTGCGCGCGCCTGCCACACGTAGACCACCACCAGGCCCCAGGTCAGCGCCAGACCCATCAGGTCGACGGCGAACCACTTGCCTTCGTTCAGCACCACGGTGCGCTTGAGCGGCAGCGAAATGGCGGCCATGCGCCGGCGCAGCAGCAGCCGCGACGCGCCCTGCAGGCGCAGGCCGATCACGGTGGAGGCATTGCCCACGAAGTCGAGCAGCGCTGAAACGTAGCGCCGGTCGGCGTCGTTCTCGGCGCGCGCCAGCTTCATCAGCGCGCGGTCGATGCGCACGATGACCAGCCCGATCAGCACGTAGCCCGCCAGCGCCGTCACGCCGCTGGTGCGCGACAGCAGCGCCAGCGCCACCAGCGGGCCGACGAAGTTGACGGCGTTGGTGAGCCAGATGAACTGGTTCTGCGCAAAGTCCGACAGCGCGCGGCTGGCCTGGTGCACGCGGTGCTGCAGCTCGCCCGAATGGTGGCCGTCGTGCCAGGCCAGCGGCGCGGCGGCGATGCGCGCGTACAGCTCGTCGGCCAGCCGCTCGCGCACTTTCATGCCCACGTTGCGCTCCAGGATGCGGCCGGGGCCGTGCAGCACCCAAGCGCCGACGTACACGCCGGCCAGCGTCGCGATCCACCGGCCCGCGCCGGGGAGGTCGCCGCGCTGCAGCGAGTTGATGGCCTGGCCCGCCAGGTAGGGCAGCGCGAGGCGAATCAGCTGCGAGCAGGCCAGCAGCCCGGTGGCGCCCAGCAGCTGTCCGCGCGCGCCTTCGGCGAAGTGCCACAGCGCCACATACAGCTCGCGAATGGCGTTGCCGGGGTCGAGTTTCTTGTCGGTGGTCTGCATGCGTGTCAGCCGGCTTTGCGGAAGGTGAGGTTGATGCGGTGGGCACCCAGCAGCGGGTGCGGATCGTCTTTCAGCGGCAGCACGCCGTGGTAGCGCAGCCGGTCTTCACCGCCCCACACCACCACGTCGCCGTGCGCGAGCGGCACGCGCACCGGCTTGTCTGCGCGCGCCAGCCTGCCGAACAGAAACACGGCCGGCATGCCGAGCGACACCGAGACGATGGGCGCGCCGTAGTCGTGCTCGTCCTTGTCCTGGTGCAGCGACAGCCGCGCGCCGGGCACGTAGCGGTTGACCAGGCAGGCGTCGGGCGCGAAGCCGTCGAAGCCCGCCGCCGCTGCCGCCTCGCGCGCCAGGCGTGCGAAAGGTTCGGGCATGGGCGGCCAGGGCAGGCCGGTGTCGGGGTCGGTGGCGCTGTAGCGGTAGCCGCGGCGGTCGCTGGTCCAGCCCAGCGCGCCGCAGTTGGTCAGCGCGACGGACATGGTGAAGCCGCCCGGCGTGACCAGGTGGCGAAACGGCGCGCGGTCGGTCAGCGCTTCGATCGCCGGCAGCAGCGCGCCCGCGAAGGGCAGCGCAAAGCCTGGGAGCACGAAGGCGCCGGGCCCGAGCGGTTCGCGCGCCTCGCGCGGCGGGTCGTCGAACAGGGCAAGGGTCGTTGTGGTCATGCCCCTCGATCTTTGCTGAAAAGCCGCGGCACGCGCCGCCCGTGTACGCCGACAGTCGCGTCGGCCGACACGCCGGGCTCCCATATTCTGGGGATGCAGCACGGGGAGGCAGCCCTTAGCCTCACACCCCCGGCCGCAAGTAGTGCTTAGGGTTTAAATTCTTGGAACCACGAAACAGAAGGGGTATGGTGCATTCATCATGGACAGCGCCCGACTCGTTCTGAACGTTCCAGAAGGCTGGACGGGCTGGATCGAGCTCATGCGCACGCCGAGCGGCACCTACGCCGGCATTGCCGAGCTGAGCTTGCGCGGCATTCCGCGCTGCGCCCTGGTGATCACCCAGCAGTTGTCGTGGGACTCCGCCGTGGAGCGTGCCAACGTGCGCGCGGGCCATTTCGTGCGGCAGTGGGGGCCGGCGCGGGGGCATTGATCGAAGTGTTCCCGGCGCCGCCGCAGCGGGCCGCGAAGGCACAGGCACCGCGCAGCCGCATCCTCAAAACAGAGGATGGTGGGGTGAAGGAGGGCACAGAAGAATTGCAACGCTCGTGTTACGAGTTGATTCTTTTGTTTACCTTCTTCACCTGAAACCATTTCATGAAAACAAATTCCGCGACCCCGGCAACAGCCGGCAGGCTCTTCCAGACGACGCGCTGCGCGTGCGCAGCGGCGCTCCTGATCTCGCTCGCCGCATGCGGCGGGGGCGGGGGTGGAGGTGGTGGCGGGTTCGCCGGGTTTCCGGTCGCCGGCGGGGGCACCGTCAACCCGCCCGCCAGCGATCCGCCTGCGGCAGCGGCTGTTACGTTCTCGGGCACCGCGGCCTCGGGCTTGCCGCTGTCGGGTACCGTCACGGTGAAGGACGCCAAGGGCGCCACCAAGACCGTGCCGCTGGTCGACGGCAACTACCTCGTCGATGTGAGCGGCATGACCGGGCCCTTCGTGTTCCGCGCCGAGGGCGTCGTGGGCGGCCAGCGCACCGTGATCCACTCGGCCGCGACCGCCGCCGATGCCAACGGCACCATCAACATCACGCCGCTGACCGACCTGGTGGTGGCCAACATCGCCGGCCTGGTGGCCGCGCAGTACTTCGACGGCGGCGAGTTCTCCGGGCTCTCGGCCACCCAGCTGAAGGCCGAGTCCGACGCGCTGAAGGCCAAGCTGCTGCCGGTGCTGCTGGCGCTGGGCGTGGACTCGAGCATCGACCTGCTGCGCACCGCCTTCACCCCGCTGTCGAGCGCGCTGGACAAGGCGCTGGACGTGCTGCGCGTGAGCGTGGACCCGGCCACCAACGTGGCCACCATCACCAACATCGTCACGCAGCAGCAGATCACCGACGACCTGGCCGTGAAGGCCGCGCAGGACGCCGGCACCACACCGCTGAGCGATGCGGGCATGGGCACGGCGGCCGACGACATCACGCTGATCCGCAAGGCGCTGAGCGACTACGTGGGCAAGTTCGCCGACGGCCTGCCGGCGCCGGGCGTGCTGCTGCCGCTGATGACGGACGGCAGCAACCCCGTCACCGGCACCTACGGCTTCAGGTCTTCGGACCTCAGCGCCCAGCAGTTCGCCAATGAGGCGGCGGCGGACACCAACCTGATCGGCGCCAGCTTCTCGGACGTGGTCATCAACCGCATCAACTACACGATCGACGCGAACAACACGAGCCCGCGCGCCTTCGTGGAGTTCACGCACCGCGACAAGAACGGCGTGGCCTTCAGCAACAACCAGGGCATGCAGCTCGTGAAGGGCACCGACGGCGTGTGGCGCCTGCGCGGCGACGGGCGCGTGCTCGACCTGAACCCGCACATCCAGGCGAGCAAGGACAACGCCACGGGCTGCGTGAGCACCTCGCTGCAGTTTTCCATCCAGGACACCAACACCAGCAACAGCAACACGGCCGCGTCGGTGGTCGTCACGGGCCCGGGGCTGCCGGTGGCGGGCCTGCGCCACATGCGCCCCGCCGGCGGCGGCATCTGGCCGCTGCAGGGCTCGGGCACCAACAACATCTACTACCTGGCGTCGAACTGCAGCAACATCCCGGGCACCGCGGGCCTGTCGGACAGCGACATCGCGGCGATTCCCGCCACGCCCGAGTACACCTTCACGGCGTACGAGGCCGACGGCACCACGGTGGCCAAGTTCAGCGGCTTCGACATCGTCTACAAACACCGCTTCCATGCGCGCCCCATGACGCTGGCCGAAGCCACGGCGGCCGCGTACCCCAGCTTCGCGACCACGCCTTCACTGGCGGCCTATGCCGGCGGCGCCGACTTCTCGGTCAGCGCCACGGGCCTGAACCCTGGCTTTGCGGCGGAGTTCTTCCTGAGCCTGATGACGGGGCCGAGCACCGGCGTGAGCGACCAGGCCGACGTGGCGCCCTCGGGCGCGGGTGCTGCGTCGAAGACGTTCAACCTGCCGACCCAGAGCGGCATCGCCTACAAGAGCATGTTCGTCAGCACGCGCGACGCCACCTGGCGTGACGTGGTGCTGCGAGACTTCAACTCGGTAGCACCCTGAAAAAGCAAAAAGCCCCGCGAGGGGCTTTTTCAATGGGCGGCGGAGACGTCAGGCGAACGTCGGGCGAGGGCCGCCGTCTATTGCTGCAGCAACCCGTTGAGGTAGGGCTCCGGATTGACGGCATTGCCGTTCTTGCGGATCTCGAAGCGCAGCTTCACGCGGTCGGTGTTGCTCTTGCCCATTTCGCCGATCTTCTCGCCTTGGCGGACCACCTGGTTTTCCTTCACGCCGATGGTCTGCAGGTGCGCGTAGGCAGTGAGGTAGGTCTCGTTGTGCTTGACGATGATCATGTTGCCGTAGGCCGGCAGTTCGCCGCCCACGTATACCACACGGCCGTCGGCCGACGCCACGATCGGATCACCCAGGTTGCCGGCGATGTCGATGCCCTTGATGCGCACGCCGTCGAAGCGCGCAATGGTCGCGCCGGCGGCGGGACGCACGAACAGCGCCTGGCGCTGCGCGGGCGGCGCGACGATGGGGCCCTGGCCGGTGCGCGGCGTGTTGAGATCGGTCGTGGTGCAGGCCGCGAGGCTCACGGCAACCAGCGCCAGGGCGGCGGTACGGGAAACAAAAGTCTGAAGATGCATGGCGCTGTGTGGGAACGGATTCGTTGCGGAGGGTTCCTGCGGTCCGGCTCGCCGGGGCGGGCCAGAGGGGCGATGCTAGCAAACCGGTGCGCCGGCCTGCGAAGAGCAACCGGGCGCGAAGGGGTGATTGGCGCTGCGGCTACTTCAGCGGAATCGGCGTGGCGCGGTCGATCGCCACCGCGGTGATGCTGTTCTTGGGCGAGCCGTCGATCAGCAGGTCGGAGTAGGTCAGGTACACCAGGGTGTTGCGCTTGGGATCGACCATGCGCACCACGCGCAGGCGCTTGAACAGAATCGACAGCCGCTCGCTGTAGACCTCCTCGCGCTTGGGCAGCGGCTGCGTGACGCTCACCGGGCCGACCTGGCGGCAGGCGATGGAGGCCTCGGCCTTGTCCTCGGCCAGCCCGACCGCGCCCTTGATGCCGCCGGTCTTGGCACGCGACACGTAGCAGGTCACGCCGGAGACCTTGGGGTCGTCGTAGGCCTCGACCACGATCTTGTGGTCCGGGCCGATGAGCTTGAAGGCGGTGTCCACCTCGCCCACCGTTTCCGCATGCGCAGAGGCAGCCAGGGCGAAGCCGAGGCCGAGGAGGGTGCGCAGCACGGGAAGGCGATATGTCATGTGGAGGTGGTGGGGGTCAAACGATGTCGAACGTGTGCACGCGGTCGAAACTGCCGCGGCGCCGGTCTTCGAAATAGTGCTCGAGCGTCTCGCGCACCGTGCGAAAGGCGATCTCGTCCCAGGGAATTTCTTCCTCGGTGAAGAGCTTCGCCTCGATGGTCTCGTGGCCGGGGGCGAACTTGTCGTCGAGCAGCCGGGCCCGGTAGAACAGGTGCACCTGGCCCACGCGCACCACGCTGATGACGGAGAACAGGCCCTCCATCACGTAGTTGGCGCCGGCCTCCTCGTCGGTCTCGCGGGCCGCGCCCTGGGCGGTGCTTTCCTCGAGTTCCATGAAGCCGGCCGGCAGCGTCCACTTGCCCCAGCGCGGCTCGATGTTGCGCTTGCACAGCAGCACCTTGTCGCCCAGCACGGGGATGGTGCCCACCACGTTCAGCGGGTTCTCGTAGTGGATGGTGTGGCAGGCCGGGCACACGGCGCGCTGCTTGGTGTCGCCGTCGTCCGGCACGCGGTAGACCACCGCGGTGCCGCAGTTCTTGCAATGCTTGATGGGTACGCGCAGGAGCATGACGCCGGCCGCCGTCTTCAGACGATCTTGACGGTCAGCTTGGGCAGGCCCGCGACTTCGCCCACGAGCGTGTCGCCAGCCACCACCGCGGCCACGCCTTCCGGCGTGCCCGTGAAGATCAGGTCGCCGGGCTGCAGCTCCCACGCGGCCGACAGGTGCTCGATGGTTTCGGCCACGTTCCAGATCAGCTTGCCCACGGTGCTGCGCTGGCGATCGGTGCCGTTCACCTGCACCGAGATCTCGGCCTTTTCGGCGTCGCCGGCCTGCGCCACGGGCACGATGGGGCCGATGGGCGCGCTCTGCTCGAAGCTCTTGCCGATGTCCCAGGGGCGGCCCTGTTTCTTCATTTCGTTCTGCAGGTCGCGGCGCGTCATGTCCAGGCCGACGGCGTAGCCGAACACGTGCTTGTGGGCATCGGCCGCCAGGATGTTCTTGCCGCCGGTGCCTATGGCCACCACCAGTTCGATCTCGTGGTGCAGGTTGTGCGTGAGCGAGGGGTAGGCCATGGTGCCGGTCTGGCCCGCATCGACCACCACCAGCGCGTCGGCCGGCTTCATGAAGAAGAAGGGTGGCTCGCGGCCGGTGAAGCCCATTTCCTTGGCGTGCTCTTCGTAGTTGCGGCCCACGCAGTAGATGCGGTGCACCGGAAAGCGGGCGGGCTGGCCGGCCACGGGAACCGAAACGGTGGCGGGCGGGGCGAAGACAAACTCGGAAGCCATTGCGACGTGTCCTTTTTCAGCGAAACCTAAGCGGGAAGCCGGCAGTGTGCCAGAGGCGAGGGGCTCACAATAGACGCCCCGCCCATCTCCCTGCTCCCGCTCGTTTCCACCATGCCCCTGCGACTCGGCAAAGCCGGCAAAGCCAACGCCCTCAACGAACTCGGTCGCCGGCGCGACGATGAAGGCGACCAGGACGGCGCCCTCGAAGCCTATGCCCAGGCCAGTGCCGTGCATCCGTACTGGGCCGCGCCCTGGTACAACGCCGGCCTCATCCACAAGTACCGCGGCGACTGGGCCGCCTCGCTGCACGCCAACGCCCGCGCGGTGCAGTGCGAGCCGGGCAACGAAGGCGCGCTCTGGAACCTGGGCATCGCGGCCACCGCGCTGGGCGACTGGGCCACGGCGCGGCGCGCCTGGCGGCAATACGGCATCGGCATTGCGGACGGCGAAGGTCCAATTGACCACTTCGTGGGCCTCACGCCCATCCGCGTGCATGGCGACGAGGGTACCGAGGTGGTCTGGGCCGACCGCATCGACCCGGCACGCGCCATCCTGCGCAACGTGCCGACGCCCGCATGCGGGCACCGCTACGGCGACCTCGTGCTGCACGACGGCGCGGCCAACGGCTACCGGTTGCGCGGCGGGCGCGAGGTGCCGGTGTTCGACGCGCTCGAGCTGATTGCACCGTCCGACCATTCGACCTACGAGGTCTCGATCGAGGGCGTCACCAAGGACGAGATCGCCGCGCTCATCCAGCGTTTCGAAGCCACCGGCGCCGCCGCAGAGAACTGGACCGACAGCATGCAGGTGCTGTGCCGCGCCTGCTCCGAAGGCCGGCCCTTCGGCGAGGGCCAGCACAACCACGGGGCCGACGAAGCCCCCGGCACGCTCGGGCCGTGGCGCGTGGGCATCGCCTCGCGCGAGGAGGCAGCCGCGCGCCGCGTGCTCGACGAATGGCGCGCCGCCACATCACCGAAGGCCGCGCTGCACGACCTGCGCTGCGTGCTGCAGGCTCCACCCCGCGCCTGACGCCGATGGGCATGAGCGCTATCCTTGGAAAATCATGAAGCTGCATAACTACTTCCGTTCCTCCTCCTCGTTCCGCGTGCGCATCGCCCTCAACCTGAAGGGCCTGGACTACGACTACGTTCCCGTGCACATCGCGCGCGGCGAACACCGCACCGGCCCTTATTCCGCCATCTCGGCCGACATGCTGGTGCCCCTGCTCGAAGACGAGGGCGAGCGCTTCTCGCAGTCGCTGGCCATCATGGAATACCTCGACGAGACGCACCCTGAGCCGCCGCTGCTGCCGAGCGACCCGGTCGGCCGCGCCCACGTGCGCGCACTGGCGCAATCGATCGCCTGCGAGATCCACCCGCTGAACAACCTGCGCGTGCTCAAGTACCTGGTGAAAGACCTCAAGCTCGACGACGAGGCCAAGAACGCCTGGTACCGCCACTGGGTGCGCGACGGCATGCTGGCCTTCGAGCGCCAGCTCGCGCTGCATCCGGGCAGCACCTTCTGCTACGGCAACACGCCGACCCTGGCCGACTGCTGCCTGGTGCCGCAGATCTTCAACGGCCGCCGCTTCGACTGCGACTTCAGCGGCCTGCCGCGCAGCATGGCCGCCTTCGAGGCCTGCATGGACCTCGAAGCCTTCCAGCGCGCACAGCCTTCCCAGGCGCCCGACGCGGAAGCCTGAGCGCCATGAACGGGCACTGGAACGCGCGCTGGCTCGTGCCCGACTGGCCTGCGCCGGCGAACGTGCGGGCCGTGTGCACCACGCGCGACGGCGGTGTTTCGCTGGGCCGCTACGAGAGCCTGAACCTCGGCGACCACGTGGGTGACGAACCCGCGCAGGTGGCGCACAACCGCGACCGTTTGCGCAGTGCCGTCGGCGCGCGGCCTGTCTTTCTCCAGCAGGTGCACGGCACCGGCGTCGTGGCGCTCGACGATGCGCAGGACGTGGTGCGCGACGGCACCGCGGCCGATGCCTGCACCGCCACCACCACCGGGCTGGCCTGCACGATCATGGTGGCCGATTGCCTGCCCGTGCTCTTCACCGACAAAGCGGGCCACCGCGTGGCCGCTGCGCATGCCGGCTGGCGGGGGCTCGCAGGCGGTGTGCTCGAGCAGACCGTCAAGGCCTTCGACGCGGAAGGCGCGGGCAAGGTCATGGCGTGGGTGGGGCCTTGCATCGGCCCCAGCGCCTTCGAGGTCGGCCCCGAGGTCAAGGCCGCCTTCGAGGCGCATGCGGCCGAAGCCGCCGCGTGCTTCCGACCCGCGCCGGCGGCCGGCAAATGGCTCGCCGACCTGCCCGCGCTGGCGCGCCAGCGGCTGCGCGCGGCGGGCATTGCATCGGTCCATGGCAACGACGGCACCAGCGGCTGGTGCACCGTCGGCAACCCCTCACTGTTCTTTTCGCACCGGCGCGACGGCATCAGCGGGCGCTTCGCTGCCCTGGTCTGGAAGGTCTGAGCCAGCGTCTTTAGCCGCCGCAGCTGCATGCGCTTGTGCGGCTGCGCGCCGCGCGGCCTCCTGGGCCTCGGCCTCGCGCTGCTTGACGGCTCGGCGGCGCCCGGGGGTACCCATCAGGTAAACCACCAGTGCCATCGGGCCCAATCCGTACAAAAGAAATGTGAAGATGGCGCCCAGCACCGTGCCGTTGGTGTTGGTGGCTTCGGCCACGGCCATCATGACGACGACATACAGCCAGCCGATGACGATCAGATGGATAAACACGAGAAGTTTCAGTTGGTAAGGGAAAGGGTGCGCCGACGCAGTGAATGCGTTGTGAGGGCCCGGTGAATGCAGGATACTCAAAACACGCCAGCCATCCGTATCGATTCAGGTGAGGACCAGGAGACATGATGAAGCAAACCACGGGGGCCGATGCGTTCGCGCCCTTCCAGCAGGCACTTTCCGAGGGATGGAGCAAGGCGCTGGCGTCGTTCCAGCAGTCCACCGCGCAAGGGGCTTCGGCGTTCAATCCCGGCGGCACGCCGCTATGGCAGATGCCTGAATTGCCAGGGGCCATGAAGATGCCCGAACTGCCCAAGTTCTCCATCGCGCCCGAAAAGCTCCAGGCCATCCAGCAGCAGTACGTGGCCGAAGCCACCGAGCTCTGGCGCCAGGGCTTCAATGCGAAGCCGGAGGGCGACAAGCGCTTCGCGGGCGATGCCTGGGGCAGCAACCCGCTGTCGGCCTTTTCGGCCGCCGTGTACCTGCTCAACGGCCGCACCATGCTCGGCATGGCCGAGGCCATCGATGCCGACGAAAAGACCCGCGCGCGCCTGCGCTTCGCCGTCGAGCAGTGGATGGCCGCGTCGTCGCCGAGCAACTCGCTCGCGTTCAACGTCGATGCGCAGAAGAAGGCCATCGACACGCAGGGCGAGAGCATTGCCAAGGGCATCCAGAACCTGATGCACGACGTGAAGCAGGGCCACGTCAGCATGACCGACGAGAGCGCCTTCGAGGTGGGCCGCAACGTGGCCACCACCGAGGGTGCCGTGGTGTTCGAGAACGACTTCTTCCAGCTGCTCGAATACAAGCCGCTCACGGCCAAGGTGTACGAGCGGCCGTTCCTGCTGGTGCCGCCGTGCATCAACAAGTTCTACATCCTCGACCTGCAGCCCGAGAACTCGCTCATCCGCTATGCGAACGAGCAGGGCCACCGCGTGTTCGTGGTGAGCTGGCGCAACCCCGACGCGTCGATGGAAAAGGCCACCTGGGACGACTACATCGAGAACGCCGCCATCGAGGCGATCCACACGGTGCAGGACATCACCGGCAGCAAACAGATCAACACGCTGGGCTTCTGCGTGGGCGGCACCATCCTGAGCACCGCGCTGGCGGTGCTGGCGGCGCGCGGCGAGAAGCCGGCCGCGTCGGTCACGCTGCTGACCACCTTCCTGGACTTCAGCGACACCGGCATCCTGGACATCTTCGTGGACGAGCCGATGGTGGCCTACCGCGAGATGCAGCTCGGCAAGGGCGGCCTCCTGCCCGGCGGCGACCTGGCCTCGACCTTCAGCTTCCTGCGGCCCAACGACCTGGTGTGGAACTACGTGGTGGGCAACTACCTGAAGGGCGAGACCCCGCCGCCCTTCGACCTGCTGTACTGGAACAGCGACGCCACCAACCTGCCGGGCCCGTTCTACACCTGGTACCTGCGCAACACGTACCACGAGAACAAGCTGGCCAAGCCCAACGCGCTCACCGTGTGCGGCGAGAAGATCGACCTGGGCAGCATCGACATTCCGGCCTACATCTACGGCTCGCGCGAAGACCACATCGTGCCGATCGGCGGGGCGTACGCGTCCACGCAACTGCTGCCGGGCAAGAAGCGCTTCGTGATGGGCGCGTCGGGCCACATTGCCGGCGTGATCAACCCGCCCGCCAAGAACAAGCGCAGCCACTGGGTGCGCAACGACGGCAAGTTCCCCGAAACACAGCCCGAGTGGCTCGCCGGCGCGCAGGAGCATCCGGGCAGCTGGTGGACCGACTGGGCACAATGGCTCAAGGGCAACGCCGGCAAGCAGATCCCGGCGCCCAAGGGCTACGGCAACGGCAAGGCCTACAAGGCCATCGAGCCGGCACCGGGCCGCTACGTCAAGGCACGCGCCTGACACCGCACACCTCGAATTTCAAATCACTTCAACGGAGAACCTCATGGAAGACATCGTCATCGTTTCGGCAGCGCGTACGGCGGTCGGCAAATTCGGCGGCTCGCTCGCCGGCATCGCGGCCACCGAGCTGGGTGCCATCGTCATCAAGGAAGTGATTGCACGTGCCAACCTCACCGCCGACCAGGTCGGCGAGGCCATCATGGGCCAGGTGCTCGCGGCCGGCGCGGGCCAGAACCCCGCGCGCCAGGCATGGCTGAAGGGCGGCGGCGCCAAGGAAACGCCGGCGCTCACCATCAACGCGGTGTGCGGCTCGGGCCTGAAGGCCGTGATGCTGGCGGCCCAGGCCGTGGCCACGGGCGACAGCGAGATCGTCATTGCCGGCGGCCAGGAAAACATGAGCATGGCGCCGCACGTGCTGCCCAACTCGCGCAACGGCCAGCGCATGGGCGACTGGAAGCTGGTCGACACCATGATCGTGGACGGCCTGTGGGACGTCTACAACCAGTACCACATGGGCATCACCGCCGAGAACGTGGCCAAGAAGTTCAACATCGACCGTGCGTCGCAGGACGAACTGGCGCTGGGCTCGCAGACCAAGGCCGCCGCCGCGCAGGACGCCGGCAAGTTCAAGGACGAGATCGTCGGCGTGAGCATTCCGCAGAAGAAGGGCGACCCGATCGTCTTCGACCAGGACGAGTTCATCAACCGCAAGAGCAGCGCCGAAGTGCTGGCCGGCCTGCGCCCCGCCTTCGACAAGGCCGGCGGCGTGACCGCGGGCAATGCCTCCGGCCTGAACGACGGCGCGGCCGCCGTGATGGTCATGACCGCCAAGAAGGCCGCCGCGCTCGGCCTGAAGCCGCTGGGCCGCATCGCCAGCTATGCCACCGCCGGCCTCGACCCCGCCATCATGGGCATGGGCCCTGTGCCCGCGTCGACCAAGGCGCTGCAACGCGCCGGCTGGAAGGCCGCCGACCTCGACCTGCTCGAGATCAACGAGGCCTTCGCCGCGCAGGCCTGCGCCGTGAACCGCGAAATGGGCTGGGACGTGAACAAGGTGAACGTGAACGGCGGCGCCATCGCCATCGGCCACCCCATCGGCGCGTCGGGCTGCCGCATCCTGGTGACGCTGCTGCACGAAATGCAGCGCCAGAACGCCAAGAAGGGCATCGCCTCGCTGTGCATCGGCGGCGGCATGGGCGTGGCGCTCACCATCGAGCGTTGAGAAGGCGCGAATGAACCTGCTGCGCACCCCGATCTCGCATCTGCGGTCCTCACCGTACTGCAGTACGGCTCCGGTCCTCGATGCGACCTCGGCGCGCTCGCGACGGTTTCTTCGCACCTTCTGAGCCGTCGTCGCTCAGCGCGACATCGACGGGCGCTGCGCCATTGCAGCGCGCCAGCGCACGAGCTCGGGGTGCTGCTCCCCGGGCTTGACGCGCACCACGCGGGCAAAGTCCACCGCCACCACGGCGGTGATGTCGGCCAGGCTGAACCGGTCGGTGGCGAGAAACTCGCGGCCGGCCAGCCGCTCGTTCAGCGTGTCGAAGAACTGCTGCACCCGCACCAGCCCGCGCTGCGCCAGTTCGGGAATCTGCGCGTAGTTCACCGGCCCGGGCAGTGCCCGGCCGGCCATGGCGGGCGAGCCGTTGCGCAGCGTCTCCGCAATGGCCATCAGGCCTTCGAATTCCACGCGCCACGTCCAGCTCGCGATCTCCGCTTTTTCGTGCGGCGTGACGCCCGTCAGCGGCGGCTGCGGGTATTGCGCCTCCAGGTAGGCCGCAATGGCGGCGTTGTCGGTCAGCAGCGCGCCTTCTTCGGTTCGCAACGCGGGCACTGTGCACTGCGGATTGATCGCGCGGTAGGCGGCACCCAGTTGCTCACCATGGACCAGGTCGACCTGCACGGTGTCGTGGGCAATGCCCTTTTCGGCAAGCAGGATGCGCGCGCGCCGCGGACTCGGTGCGGTGGCGCAGTCGTAGAGAATGATCATCGTCTTTGGCACTCCTGGAACGCATTGCATGAATGACACGACCACCCCGGCCGTCTACACGCCCCCCAACGTCTGGTCCTGGAACAAGGAAAGCGGCGGGCGCTTCGCGAACATCAATCGACCGATCGCCGGCGCGACCCAGGACAAGGACCTGCCGGTGGGACGGCATCCGCTGCAACTCTATTCGCTGGCGACGCCCAACGGCGTGAAAGTCACGGTGATGCTGGAAGAACTGCTGGCACTGGGCCACACCGGCGCCGAGTACGACGCCTGGCTGATCCGCATCAACGAGGGCGACCAGTTCGGCAGCGGCTTCGTGGCGGTGAATCCCAACTCCAAGATCCCCGCGCTGCTCGACCGCAGCGAGCCCGTGCCGGTGCGGGTGTTCGAGTCGGGTGCCATCCTGCAGTACCTGGCCGAGAAGTTCGGCGCCTTCCTGCCCACCGAACGCGCGGCCCGCGCCGAATGCCTGTCGTGGCTGTTCTGGCAGATGGGCAGCGCGCCGTACCTGGGCGGCGGCTTCGGGCACTTCTACGCCTACGCACCCACGAAGATCGAATACGCCATCGACCGCTTCGCCATGGAGGTGAAACGCCAGCTCGACGTGCTCGACCGCCGGCTGGCCGAGAGCCGCTACCTGGCGGGCAACGACTACACCATTGCCGACATGGCGGTGTGGCCCTGGTACGGCACGCTGGCCAAGGGGCAGCTGTATGAAGCGGGCGAGTTCCTGCAGGTGAACGAGTACAAGAACGTGCTGCGCTGGACCGACGAGATCGCGCAGCGCCCGGCGGTGAAACGCGGACGCATGGTCAACCGCACCTGGGGTCAGCCCGAAAGCCAGCTGCACGAGCGCCACGACGCGGCCGACTTCGACACCCAGACGCAGGACAAGCTCGCAAAGCCGACCTGACCCCAGCCAAGAAGGGCTCCCCATGAGCGACAGCATCCTGGTCTTCTACGGTTCGTACCGCTCCGACCGCATGGGCGTGCGCCTGGCCGACTACATCGTGGCCGGGCTGAACGCACGCGGCGCGCAGGCCGAGCTGATCGACGCCAAGGCGGTCGACCTGCCCATGCTCGACCGCATGTACAAGGAATATCCGAAGGGCACCGCGCCCGCGGCCATGGAAGCGCTGGCCGTCAAGATCCGCGCGGCCGATGCCTTCGTCTTCGTGACCGGCGAATACAACTGGGGCCCGCAGCCGGGCCTGAAGAATCTCACCGACCACTTTCTCGAAGAGTGGTTCTGGCGCCCGGCGGCCGTGGCCAGCTACTCGGCGGGGCGCTTCTCGGGCGTGCGCTCGGGCACGGTGTGGCATTCGATCCTGTCGGAGATGGGCATGGTCGTGGTGTCCAGCACGCTCGCCGTCGGGCCGATTTCGCAGACGCTGGACGCGGATGGCAAGCCGACCGGACCTGCGGGTGAATCGCTCGACCGGTCTTTCGGCCGCTTCGCCGACGACCTGGCCTGGTGGACTGAAGCGGCGCGGGCGCAGCGACAGCGCAAGGCACCGCCGTACTAGGGGCGCTGTAAGTCATTCGACTTCAAGAGTGCAGCAAGGTGATGAGACCCGTTGCATCTTGTTCACCGCCCAAATTTTGAGCAAAGTGTGGAATACCTATATAAAACAACGACTTATATTTGTTTTACAAGGCTCCACCTCAGTTGCCCCCAAAGTTGTGCACAGAAAATGGGGACTAAGCAGGAAAACCGCGATTGCATGCCCAAGTGGGCGCGTTATCAGCGAAAAAACAGGCTCGATCCAGGGTTTCACCCGATGCCGCTCCTGTTTGGGCTGCCAATCTTGTTCACCGCTCAAATTTTGAGCAATGTGTAGAATTTCCTTATAAAACAATAACTTATATTCGTTTTACAAGGCTCCACCTGAGTTGCCCCCAAAGTTGTGCACAGAAAATGGGGATTACGCCGAGTTGTGCACATTTCGGCCTCAACCCATCGCTGGACCGGCGAAATCGGCACGGGTGCAAGCTCATCCGGGCCTTCACCCGGGACTTCACCCGCGACTTCACCCTGAAGTGGCCGGCGCCGCGTAATGCCGGCACAGCGTGTCGACCAGCGCCTGCGCGTAGATCGGCAACGCCGCCCGGTCGCGCACCAGCAGGTACCGCTCGCGCACGCACCACGCGTCGCTGAGCTCTATCAGCGCGAGCTGCATGCTGTCCTGGTTGCGGCGCGCCGCCGATTCCGGCACCACGCCGATGCCCACGCCGCTGCCGATCATCCGGCACATGGCGTCGAAGCTGCCGAGCTGAATGCGCAGCTTCTGCCGCTTGCCCAGGTTGTCGGTGATCTGCGCCAGGAAGGCCTGCAGCGTGCTGCCCTGCTGCATGCCGATGGCGTCTTCGTCGAGCGTCTCGGTGAACGAGATCCTGCGGCGCTTGGCGAAGCGGTGCTTGCGCGCGGTGACCAGCACCAGCCGGTCGGTGCTGAAGTGGATGGCCTCCAGCCCCAGTGTGTCGACCTGGCCCGCGACGATGCCGATGTCGGCGCGCCCGTCGAGCACGCCGCGCGGAATCTGAGCATTCGGTTTTTCCTGAAGGTCGACGTTGATGCGCGGGTTCCGCGCCAGGAAGCCGGGCAGTATTTCGGGCAGGAAGTCGGTCACGGCCGTGGTGTTGGCGAACACGCGCAGGTGGCCGCGCAGCCCGCCGCCGTACTCGAGCAGGTCGGCGCGCAGTTGCTCGGTCTGGTGCAGCACCAGCCGCGCGTGATGAAGAAAGGCTTCGCCCGGCGGCAGCAGCCGCACGCCGCGGGCCTCGCGCTGCAGCAGCTGCAGGCCGGCCTGCGTCTCCAGCGACTTGATGCGCGCGCTCGCCGCGGCCAGCGACAGGTGTTGGCGCTCGGCCGCCCGCGTGAGGTTGCCGAGCTCGGCGGCGGCCACGAAGAGGCGAAGGTCGGTCAGGTCGAAAAGCATGGCCGATGGTAGCCAAGCCTTCGGAATAACAGAAGGCTGGCTTTTGAAATCGCAGATTGCGCGCGAGGGAAGGGCGAACGACCATGCGGCCATGGAGACAACAAAAAACCCGCGCGTTCGCGCACTCGCGCTGCTGGCGTTCGCCGCCGCAGCCACGCTGATCCACACGGCCCCGGCGGGTGCCCAGCCGTACCCCTCGCGCCCCGTCACGCTGGTGGTGCCGCAGGCGGCCGGCGGCACCAACGACATCGTCGGGCGCCTCGTGGGCCAGAAGCTCGGCGAGGTGATGAACAACGCCAGCGTGGTGGTCGACAACCGGCCCGGCGCGGGCGGCAACATCGGTACGCAGCTGGTGGCCAAGGGTCCGCGGGACGGCTACACGCTGCTCATGACCATCAGCAGCAGCCAGGCCATCAACCCGGCGCTGTACAAGAACCCGGGCTTCGACCCGGTGAAAGACTTCAAGCCCGCCGGCCTCGTCGGCGCGGTGCCCAACGTGCTGCTGGTCAACCCCTCGTTCCCGGCGAAGAACTTCGCCGAGTTCCTGAAGCTCGCGCGGCAGAAGGGCGCCAACTACCAGTACGCCTCGGCCGGCAACGGCACGCTCAACCACCTGCTGGGCGAAATGCTCAACAGCATGGCGGGCATTTCCCTGCAGCACGTGCCGTACAAGGGCGTGGCGCCCGCGCTCAACGACGTGCTGGGCGGGCAACTGCCGATCGTGTTCGCCAGCCTGCCTTCGGCGCTCGCGCACATCAAGGCCGGCAAGCTGCGCGCGCTGGCCGTGAGCGGCGACAAGCGCTCGGCCGTGCTGCCCGACGTGCCCACCATTGCCGAGGCCGTGCCCGGCTACAACGGCACGCTGTGGATCGGCCTGTTTGCGCCCACGGGCGTGCCGCCCGACGTGCTGGCCACCTTGCAGGAGGCCACGCGCAAGGCGCTGGCCTCGAAGGACCTGCGCGACAAGCTCGACCAGCAGGGCGTCGAGATTGCGCCGCCCACCACCCCCGACCAGTTCGCGGCGCTGCTGCAGGACGACCTTGCCAAGTGGGCGCGGATCGTCAAGGCCTCCGGCGCCGCGGTCGACTGAATGAAGAACCCGATGAACGACACCCCCCTGATCGATGGCGAAGCGCTCGCGAAGCTGCAGGCCTGGCAAGGCCGCAGCGAAACGCTGGCCGACGACATCACCGCCGCGCCCGTGCGCGCGCTGTCCGCCACGCTCGACCGCGACGACGCACCGCCCGCTGCCGGCACGCACCTGCCCGCGCTGTGGCACTGGCTGTACTTCTTGCCGCACCACCGCCAGTCCGAGCTTGGCGAAGACGGCCATGTGAAGCGCGGCGGCTTCCTGCCGCCCGTGCCGCTGCCGCGCCGCATGTGGGCCGGCGGGCGGCTCGCGTGGGAGCCGGGCAACCCGCTGCGGGTGGGTGACAAGGTGCAGCGCACCTCGACCATCGTCTCGGTCACGCACAAGGCGGGCCGCACCGGCGAGCTGGTGTTCGTGCTCGTGCGCCACGAGGTGCGCAACGAACGCGGCCTTGCGCTGACCGAGGAGCACGACATCGTCTACCGCGCCGCCGCGCAGCCCGGCGAAGCAGGCCCGCCGCCCACGCCCGCACCGAAGGACGCCGCCTTCAGCCGCGACATCGCGCCCGACGACGTGCTGCTGTTCCGCTACTCGGCGCTTACCTTCAACGGCCACCGCATCCACTACGACCGGCGCTACGTGACGCAGGTCGAGGGCTATCCGGGCCTGATCGTGCACGGCCCGCTGATCGCCACCTTGCTGGTCGACCTGCTGCGCCGCCAGGTGCCCGGCGCACTGCTGGCGCGCTTCGAGTTCCGTGCCGTGCGGCCGACCTTCGACACCGCGCCGTTCCGGGTGCACGGCAAGCCGGCCGACGCAAGCACCGACGGCAAGACGTTCAGCCTCTGGGGCGAAGACGCCGACGGCTGGCTCACGATGCAGGCCACGGCCGTGCTCGCCTGATTCTGGAGACCCACGGACATGACAAGACCCCTGGACGGCATCACCGTCATCTCGCTGGAACACGCCATTGCCGCACCGTTCTGTACCCGCCAGCTCGCGGACCTGGGTGCGCGCGTGGTCAAGGTGGAGCGCCCCGAGGTGGGCGACTTCGCGCGCGCCTACGACGCCCGCGTGGGCGGCGAGGCCTCGCACTTCGTGTGGGTCAACCGCTCGAAGGAAAGCCTCACGCTCGACCTGAAGCAACCCGCCGCGCTCGCGGTGCTGCAGGAGCTGCTGGCCGATGCCGACGTGCTGGTGCAGAACCTGGCCCCCGGCGCCGCGGCGCGCATGGGGCTCGGTGCCGAAGCACTGCAGGCGAAGCACCCGCGGCTCATCGTGTGCGACATCTCGGGCTACGGCGACGACGGCCCGTACCGCGACAAGAAGGCCTACGACCTGCTGATCCAGAGCGAGGCGGGCTTCCTGTCGGTCACCGGCACGCCGGACGATCCGTGCAAGTCGGGCAACTCCATCGCCGACATCGCGGCGGGCATGTACGCGTACACCGGCATCCTGGCCGCGCTGCTGCAGCGCGGCAAGACCGGCAAGGGCTCGCACATCGACGTGTCGATGCTCGAGTCGCTCGCCGAGTGGATGGGCTACCCGATGTACTACGCCTACAAAGGCGCGCCGCCGCCGCCGCGCAGCGCCGCCTCGCACGCCACCATCTACCCCTACGGCCCCTTCCCTGCGGGCGACGGCGGCACGGTGATGCTGGGGCTGCAGAACGAGCGCGAATGGCGCGGGTTCTGCGACAAGGTGCTGCTGCAGGCGGGGCTCGCGAGCGACGCGCGCTTCGACAGCAACGCGCGGCGCAACGAGAACCGGGAGGCCCTGCGCGCGATCATCGTGGAGACCTTCGCCGCGTTGGGCACGGCGCAGGTGCTGGAGCGGCTGGACGCGGCGCAGATCGCCAACGCGCGCATGAACGACATGGCCGGCCTGTGGGCGCATCCGCAACTGAAGGCGCGCGACCGCTGGCGGCAGGTGGGCTCGCCCGCCGGGGACATCCCGGCCTTGCTGCCGGCCGGCCGCCAGAGCGCGTTCGACTACCGCATGGACCCGGTGCCGGCGGTCGGCGAGCACACCGACGCCATCCTGCGCGGCCTGGGCCGCAGCGAGGCGGACATCGCCGCGCTGCGCGAGGCGAAAGCGGTATGAGCCGGGCATCGCTGGCGTTGCTGGCATTGGCTCGCACCTTCCTGTTCGTGCCGGCCGACCGGCCCGAGCGGCATGCCCGCGCGCTGGCCACCGGTGCGGGCGGCGTGATCGTCGACCTGGAAGACGCGGTGGCGCCCGAGCGCAAGGCAACGGCGCGCGAGGGGCTTGCAGCCTCGTTCGCCGCGCTGCCCGCCGCGGACCGGCAACGCCTGCTGGTGCGCATCAATGCGGCAGGCACGCCGTGGCACGCGGACGACTGCGTGCAGGCCGGCGCGCTGGTGGCGCAGGGCCTGATCGCGGGCGTCGTGCTGCCCAAGGCCGAGCGTGCGGCCGACCTGTTGCGCATCGCCGAAGCCATCGGCCCGAAGGGCGTGCTGGTGCCTTTGATCGAATCGGCCGCAGGGCTGGACGCGGCCGACGCACTGGCCGCCGGCCCGCAGGTGCTGCGCCTGGCGTTCGGCAACCTCGACTTCCAGGCCGACCTGGGCCTGGCCTGCGACGCGGACGAAGCCGAGCTGGTGCCGGTGCGCCTTGCGCTGCTGCTGGCCACGCGCCGCGCCGGGCTGCCCGCGCCCATCGACGGCGTGACCGCCGACTGGCGCGACCCGCACCGGCTGGCCGTCGACACCGCGCGCGCCCGGCGCGGCGGCTTCGGCGCCAAGCTGTGCATCCACCCGGACCAGGTCGCGCCGGTGCACGCCGCGCTCGGCCCGAGCGCCGCCGAACTGGCCTGGGCGCGCCGTGTGATCGACGCCGTTCGCGCATCCGGCGGCGGCGGCGTGGTCAGCCTCGACGGGCGCATGGTCGACGCGCCGGTGGTGCGGCTGGCCGAGCGCCTGCTGGCACTCGATGCCCAAGAGGTGCCCTGAGCGGACCCCTGACGAACACCCATAACCATAGGAGACAAAGAGATGACCGCAACCCGGAAGAGCCGGAAATTCAAGACCCCGATCGCCGCCTCGGTGGGCGCCTGCCTGCTGGCCGCGCAAGCGCAATGGCCGGCGGCGGCGCAGGCCGCCTGGCCCGACAAGCCCATCGTCATGGTCGTGCCTTACTCCGCCGGCGGCCCCACCGACGTGGTGGCGCGCATGCTCGCCATTCCCATGGGCAAGTCGCTGGGGCAGACGGTGATCGTCGAGAACACGGTGGGCGCGGGCGGCACCATCGCGCCGGCGCGCGTGGCCCGCGCGGCGCCCAACGGCTACACCATCCTGATCCACCACATGGGCATGGCCACCGCGCCCGCGCTCTACAAGAAGCTCAACTACGACCCGCTCAAGGACTTCGAGTACATCGGCCAGGTGCTCGACGTGCCGATGACGCTGCTCTCGCGCAAGGACTTTCCCGCCAGCACCTACCCCGAGCTGCTGGCCTACGTGAAGGCCAACAAGGACAAGGTCACGCTGGCCAACGCGGGCGTGGGCGCGGTGTCGCAGCTGTGCGGCCTGCTCTTCATGAACCAGATCGGCGTGCAGCTGACGACCGTGCCGTACAAGGGCGCGGGCCCGGCGCTGAACGACCTGATGGGCGGGCAGGTCGACCTGCTGTGCGACCAGACCACGCAGACTGCGCCGGTCATCAAGGACGGCAACCGCGTGAAGGTGTTCGGCGTGACCACGCCCCGGCGCCTGTCGAGCATGCCCAACATTCCGACGCTGGACGAGCAGGGCTTGAAGGGCTTCGACGTGCGGGTGTGGCACGGCGTGTATGCGCCCAAGGGCACGCCGCCGGCCGTGCTCGAGAAGCTGAACGCGGCCTTGCGCGCCGGCCTGCAGGACGACATGGTCAAGCACCGCCTGGCCGAACTCAGCTCGGAAATCGTGCCGCTGGACAAGCAGACCCCGGAAAGCCTGCGCACCCACCTCGCGGCGGAGGTGGAGAAGTGGGGCAAGGTGATCCGCGCGGCGGGCGTGCAGGCGGACTGATCTTCCGAGCCTGCGAAAAGTCGAAAAGGCGCCACTAAACTGGCGCCTTTTGGGGGGGAGAGACGGTGCAGAACAGCCCGATGCAATACCAGTACGCCATCTTCGTGGAGGACGAACAGGGCCGCGAAGTGATGCACACGGCGCCGGTGCCCGAGGACGACGCGCGCTTTCTCCGCGAGCGCGTGGTGCCCACCTTTCAAGCGCTGGACGACGAGACCTATCTCGACGGCCCGGCCATGATCCTGCACACCGGCGCGCGATTCAGCTATGTGCTGGACGGCGAAGACCTGCTTTGGTGCGTGGAGTGGGAGCCCGGCCTTCTCGTCGTGCGCTTCTCGGCCGACGGCCGCATGGCATGGACCGCGCTGCGCTCGCCGGTACCGGGCTTCGGCGGGCGCAAGCCTTTGAAGCAGGACCTCGAGGGCTATGACGAGGACGCGGAAGACCCGCGGTACAACCTCGTCTTCCATGCGTGGGATGCGCAGTTCGACGAGTTCTCGCGCACGCACTGCGCCTTCGTGCCGGCAAGCGAAGACGCGCAAAGGCGCTATGCGGCGGGCTTGCGCCACCCCGACGGCCTGGCGGCGAACGCGCCGGAACGCAAGGGCAAGGAGCTCGGCGCATGGATCGCCGCCTGCCAGCGCCGCGTCCGGGACTGGGCCGGCGAAGGGCTGCGGCTGAACTAAGTGGATGACGAGGCCGGTGCCTCCGCCGCCAGCGTCTCTTCGAACAGCGCGAGCAGCTGTCGCGCGAACACGTCCATGTTGCGCGGCCGGTCGGTGTCGCCGTTTTCGATGGTGCGGCTCACCGTAACCGCGCCCACGATGGCCAGGCACACATGCCCCGGCGCGTCGCCATACGGGCTGCCGACCGGGCCGGCTGCGCCGCTCTCGGCGATGCCCCAGGTCGTGTGGTGCGTGTCGCGCACGCGGCCGGCGACCAGGCGGGCGTAGGGCTCGGTCTCGCCGCGCATGCCGGTCATGTCTTCCGCCGTCAGGCCCAGCAGGGCCCGGCCGGCGCGGCGCGAGTAGACGACTGCGCCGCCCCGGAAGTACGCCGAGGCACCCGGCACGGCGAGCAGGGCGGCCGACACCAGGCCGCCGGCCGACGATTCGACCACCGCCACCGTCTGCCCGCGTGCGCGCAGGGTTTCGCCGATGCGCGCGGCCAGCACGGCCAGCGGTTCAGGAACCGGTACGGCGCTCATGGCGTCTTGAACGGGGTGCCGGGCCGCTTTACATAGGCCGGCGCGCGCGCATGGCTGGCCGTGCTGCCGTACACCGTGTCCGCCGGGTAGTACTCGGACTGCAACTGCACCTTGGCGGCCGCTTCCTCGCCCGCGGTGTGGGCGATGAAGGCCAGCATCAGGTCGGTACCGGCCGATACCCCCGCGGAAGTCCAGACGTTGCCGTCCTGCACGAAGCGCTGCTCGACCACCTTCACGTCGCCCAGCGCGCGGAGGCGGTCGAGCGATCCCCAGTGGGTGGTGGCGGTCCTGCCCGAGAGCAGGCCGGCCGCGTGCAGCACGAAGGCACCGGTGCACACCGAGAGCAGGGCCTTGCAGCCGGGCGCGCGCTCCGCCAGGAAGCCGGTCATGGCGGGGTTGTCGACCTCGCGGCGGGTGCCCATGCCGCCGGGCACGAGCACGTAGTCGAGCGGCGGACAGTCGGCAAAGGACACGTGCGGGTTGATGGACAGCCCCTTGGCGCAGACCACCGGTTCCCGCTTCTCGGCCACGATCAGGCATGGGGCCGGGCCGCCGGCCAGCTTGCTCCACATGGTGAGCATTTCCCAGGGGCCGACAAAGTCGAGTTCCTCGACCTCGGGGAAGACGATGATGCCGAAACTCATACTTTAGAACTCCTGGGTGTGCTGGGTGCGTGGCGCCCCGCGCAAGAGCGTGCGCAGCGCGTGCGGGCCTGCTTGAGGTGCGAGGATAGAGCCTGCTTGCGAAGACCGCTTCGTGACAGCTGGTTGCAAGCTTGGCTCAGTGTTTTCCTCAGAGGGGCGTGGCTTGAAACTCGCTAGAGTGAAGGCGGCCGTTCAGGCTTTTGCTACGTACACATCAAGGAAATCTTATGAGCAAGAAAGTTGCATACGTCACCGGGGGCATGGGTGGCATCGGAACAGCCATCTGCCAGCGTCTGCACAAGGACGGGTTCACCGTGATTGCCGGTTGCGGTCCTACCCGCGACCACGCCAAATGGCTGGCCGAGCAGAAAGCCGAAGGTTTCGACTTCCACGCGTCGGTCGGCAATGTGGGCGACTGGCAATCCACCGTCGAGGCCTTCTCCGCCGCCAAGGCGGCGCACGGCGCCATCGACGTGCTGGTCAACAACGCCGGCATCACGCGCGATCGCATGTTCCTCAAGATGACGCCCGAGGACTGGAGCGCAGTCATCGAGACCAACCTCAACAGCATGTTCAACGTCACCAAGCAGGTGGTGGGCGACATGGTCGAAAAGGGCTGGGGCCGCATCATCAACATCAGCTCGGTCAACGGTGCCAAGGGCCAGGCCGGCCAGACCAACTATTCGGCCGCCAAGGCCGGCATGCACGGCTTCACCATGGCGCTGGCTCAGGAACTGGCCGCCAAGGGCGTGACGGTGAACACCGTGAGCCCGGGCTACATCGGCACCGACATGGTCAAGGCCATCCGCCAGGAAGTGCTCGACAAGATCGTGGCCACCATCCCGGTCAAGCGCCTGGGCGAGCCGAGCGAAATCGCCTCGATCATCTCGTGGCTCGCCACGGACGAAGGCGGCTACAGCACCGGGGCCGACTTCTCGGTCAACGGCGGCCTGCACATGCACTGAGCATGCTGACTGCCACCTGAAGAAAGAACCCGCCTCGGCGGGTTTTTTTGTTCAGGGAATGTGGCTTCTACGAATGGAAAGCGGCCCAATCGCTCTCTACAGTCTTGAACCCTCCGGAGGCATCCATGGAAAACACAACAAGTACACCTGCCAAAAAGCTCCCGATCTATCGCTCCCTCTACGTGCAGGTGATCACCGCGGTGATCATCGGCGTGCTGCTCGGCCACTTCTACCCGGCGGCAGGGGAGGCGATGAAGCCGCTGGGCGACGGCTTCATCAAGCTGATCAAGATGATCATCGCGCCCATCATCTTCTGCACGGTGGTGGTAGGCATCGCCGGCATGGAAGACATGAAGAAGGTCGGCAAGACCGGCGGCCTGGCGCTGCTGTATTTCGAGGTGGTGAGCAGCGTTGCGCTGGTCGTCGGCCTGGTGCTGGTCAACGTGCTGCAGCCCGGCGCCGGCATGAACGTCGACCCCGCCACGCTGGACACCAAGTCGATCGCCTCGTACACCGGCCCCGGCAAGATGACCGGCACGGTCGACTTCATCCTGAACATCATCCCCAACACGCTGGTCGATGCCTTTGCCAAGGGCGAGATCCTGCAGGTGCTGCTGATTGCCGTGCTGTTCGGCTTTGCGCTGCACCGCTTCGGCGGGCGCGGCACGCTGGTGTTCGACGTGATCGAGAAGGGCTCGCACGTGCTCTTCGGCATCGTCAACTACATCATGAAGCTGGCCCCCATCGGTGCCTTCGGCGCCATGGCCTTCACCATCGGCAAGTACGGCCTGGGCAGCCTGTTCTCGCTGGGCAAGCTGATGGGCACGTTCTACCTGACGTGCCTGCTGTTCATCTTCGTGGTGCTGGGGCTCATTGCCAGGTTCCACGGCTTCAGCATCTGGAAGTTCATCAAGTACATCAAGGAAGAGCTGCTGATCGTGTTGGGCACCTCCTCCAGCGAGTCGGTGCTGCCGCGCATGATGGAGAAGATGGAGAACGCGGGCGCGAACAAGACCACGGTGGGCCTGGTCATTCCCACGGGCTACTCGTTCAACCTGGACGGCACCTCGATCTACCTGACGATGGCGGCGGTGTTCATTGCGCAGGCCACCAACACGCACATGACGCTGGTGCAGGAGATCACGCTGCTGGCCGTGCTGCTGCTGACCTCGAAGGGCGCGGCGGGTGTCACGGGCAGCGGGTTCATCGTGCTGGCGGCGACGCTGTCGGCGGTGGGGCATGTGCCGGTGGCTGGGTTGGCGCTCATCCTGGGCATCGACCGTTTCATGTCGGAGGCGCGCGCGCTGACTAACCTGATCGGCAACGGCGTGGCGACCCTCGTGGTGGCCAAGTGGACCAACGAGCTCGACGAAAAACGGTTGCACGCGGTGCTCAACAACGAGACCTGGGTCGAGGCGCAGGACCCCGAGGCGATCGAAGCGGCTCGGACCAGCAAGATGTCCGTCTGAGACTGAAGGTCGCCGCGGATGCGGGGGCAGGGAGCACCCGGCGGCCTGTGCACCCACCCCGAACAGCAATGCCTCAAGTAACGCCGCACGACCGGCGTAGCACAACGACCGGCAGAGTCAACCAGATGGCCGGTTGACACGAAGGGGTAGACATCGTTCCTGCAAAATGCAGCGATGCCCCACAGCGTTTCCCTCATCAACACGATCGCCGCCGGGCTCGGGCTGGCGCTCGTGTTCGGGTTCCTGGCGGCCAGGCTGCGGCTGCCCGCGCTCGTCGGCTACCTGCTCGCCGGCGTGATCATCGGCCCCTTCACACCCGGTTTCGTTGCCGACGCGAGCATTGCGGCGCAGCTGGCCGAAATCGGCGTCATGCTGCTCATGTTCGGCGTGGGCCTGCATTTTTCCCTGGACGACCTGCTCGCCGTGCGCAAGATCGCGCTGCCCGGCGCGCTCGCGCAGATTGCCGTCGCCACCCTGCTCGGCGGAGGGCTCGCCCTGTGGTGGGGCTGGAGCTGGGGGCAGGCGCTGGTGTTCGGGCTCGCGCTGTCGGTGGCCAGCACCGTGGTGCTGCTGCGCGCCCTGGAAAGCCTGGGCATTCTCGATTCGTTCACCGGGCGCATCGCCATCGGCTGGCTCGTGGTCGAAGACCTGGCCATGGTGCTGGTGCTGGTGCTCATGCCGCCGCTGGCCGGCACCCTGGGCGGGCAGAGCGCCCAGTCCGGCCCGGCCGATCCGCTGTGGCAAACCCTGGGCCTCACCCTGCTGCAGGTTGGCGGCTTCGTGGCGCTGATGCTCGTCGTCGGGCGGCGCGTGTTCCCCTGGATTCTTTGGCAGGTCACGCGCACCGGCTCGCGCGAGCTGTTCACGCTGTGCGTGGTGGCCGCGGCCGTGAGCATCGCCTTTGCGTCGGCGGCGCTGTTCGGCGTGTCCTTCGCGCTGGGCGCCTTCTTCGCCGGCATGGTGATGCGCGAGTCCGAATTCAGCCACCGCGCCGCGCAGGAGTCGCTGCCGCTGCGCGACGCTTTCGCCGTGCTGTTCTTCGTGTCGGTCGGTATGCTGTTCGACCCCTCGGTGCTGATCGAGCGGCCCCTGCAGGTGCTGGCCGTGGTGCTGGTCATCGTGCTGGGCAAGTCGCTTGCGGCCTGCGCGCTGGTGCTGGTGTTTCGCTACCCGCTGGGCACGGCGCTCACCGTCAGTGCCAGCCTGGCGCAGATCGGCGAGTTCTCGTTCATCCTGGCCGGGCTGGGCGTGTCGCTCGGGCTGCTGCCCGTGGAAGGGCAGAGCCTGGTGTTGGCTGGGGCGCTCATTTCCATTGCCACCAATCCGCTGTGGTTCAGCCTGATCGTGCCCATGCAGAAGTGGCTGCACGCCCATTCGTCGTTCGCCCGCGGGCTGGAGTCGCGCGACGATCCGCTGGCCGAGCTGCCCCTCACCACCGAGGCCAAGTACCTGTCGCGGCAGGTGGTGCTGGTGGGCTACGGCCGGGTCGGCCGGCGCATTGCGCAGGAACTCGACGCGCACGACATTCCCTACGTGGTGGCCGAGCAGAACCGCGAGCTGGTCGAAAAACTGCGCGAGGCGGGCACCCCGGCCGTGTGGGGCGATGCGGCCGATCCGGCGGTGCTGATCCAGGCGCACATTGCGCGCGCCCGGGTGCTGGTGGTGGCCACGCCCGACGCCATCAACGTGCGCCAGATGATGGAAACCGCGCGCACGCTCAATCCCACCATCCAGACCGTGATCCGCAGCCACAACGAGCAGGAGGCGCGCCTGCTCACGCAGGAAACCTCCGCCACCGTGTTCCTCGGCGAACACGAACTGGCACAGGCCATGGCCCGCGACGTGGTGCAGCGCGCCGTGTCGATGGCAGTGCCGGCTTGATACACACGCCCACCGGCACGCCGGGTTCAGAGATCTTCGATGACCAGGGTGCGGTAGCGCTGCGCCATGGCATAGGGCACGGTGCGCACCGCCTCCATCAGCTTGTCGGCGGTTTCGCGGTCCTCGGTCTTGACCAGCAGCGCGGCATGGCCTTCCTGCGCGAGCTTGGTGTAGGCACGCACGGTGGCGCCTTCGGTGCCGGCGGACGGCAACGGGTCGTCGGCGAGTTCGACGGTCGGCGTGATCTGCGACAGCACGGCCTGCGGCGGCAGCAGGAAGATGTCGTCGCCGCTCATGCCGTTGTCGATCAACTGCTGGCCGACGCGGCTGGCGTCTTCCAGTTTGGCGAACATCACCATCGAGTAGCCCGTCGGATAGAACGCGCCGCCGATGGTCGCCCGCATGCTCGGGTCAAGGCTGAAGGGTTTCATGTTGCCTCCTGGGAAGGTTTTGCAAAGAACAGGGACCCGCTGACGGGTTGCATGTAAAACAGTAGGCCGGGCCACCGGTGTGCTCTGTAGGAGAAGCCCGGTAGCTGTCAACGGCTCGCGTCCTCCAGGCATTCAACACTCAGCCCCTTTTCATACCGCCCATGCCCTCTCCCAGGAACATCGCGCTCACCATCCACGAACTGGAGGTCGGCGAGTTCTATTGGGTGCTGATGGAAGCCGTGGACGACCCCGCCGCAATTCCCGGTGCGGCCGGTGCGGCCGGCGAGCGCACCCATGTCTACACGCCCCTCGAAGCGGCGCTGCAGCCGTATCCGACCTACTCGAACGCGCTGGCGGCCGGCGTGGCCATGATGCGGCGGCTGTTCGGGCCCGACGGCACGCCCGGCTCCCTATAATCCCGCCGGTTCGGTGCGGTAACTTTTTATAACTGCACCCAAACACGGTTCGAAGGTGCCCCGGGTCCATGTCGCATGGCCCTGGGGTTAAACGGGAAGCAGGTGCGCCGCGTCGTTCAAGACGCGTCAAAGCCTGCGCTGCCCCCGCAACGGTCAGCGGATCTGGAAATCCTTACGCGCGAGCCTCTTTCTTGAAGGCTCGGCAGTCACTGCGCTTCGGCGTGGGAAGGCGAGGGTTTCGGTCGTCGTGTGCTCCATTCGGCACACAGCGGCGCTCCGCGAGCCCGGATACCGGCCTTCGCAACCGCCTTCGGACGCAGCGGGAGTGCGTGTCCGGGCCTGCCGCTTCGCGCTTGCGCTCACCGTGGCAGCCCTTTCGCCTCTCCCGTCGCGTCCTTTATCGGTCGTGAGCCTGCGGGGACGCAGGCCGAAGGAGAAGCTACATGGGTCGAGCAACACGGGCGCGAAGTCGCCCGGGCACGGTTACGCGCGTGCCCTTTCATCGGGCGCGGCTGTCCGGTCTTTCACGCCTTTCAGGCCTTTCACTGGGGTTGGGCTTGGCCTTCGGGCCTTGCGTTTCCCTTGCGCAGCCGGCTGAAGCGGCCGACGCCAGCCAGAGCCCATCCCTGAACCCGGTACGGATCGAGGCCGACCGGCAGGCCCCGCTGGCCATCGACGAGCCCACGTCCACCGGCAGCCGGCTCGGCCTTACGCCGCTGGAAACGCCGGCCAGCATCGAGGTGCTGACGGGTGACACCATCCGCGCGCGCGGCGACGTGTCGGTGGTCGACGCGGCCACCCGTGCCACCGGCATCACCGGCTCGCCCGGGCCCGGCAACGGCGGCACCGCGATGGCGGCACGCGGCTTCACGGGCCACGGCTCGGTGATGCAGCTGTTCGACGGCACGCGCCTGTATGCGGGCGCTGGCACCGTCACCTTTCCGTTCGACACCTGGTCGGTCGACCGCATCGAAGTGCTGCGCGGCGCGGCCTCGGTGATGTACGGCGAAGGTGCCATCGGCGGCGCCATCAACGTGGTGCCCAGGAAGCCCACGCGCGGCCCCATCCGGAACGAGGCGCTGCTCACGCTGGGCTCCGACGCCACCCGCCAGGCGGCCTTCGGCAGCGGGGGGGCCATCAACGACAAGCTGTCGTACCGCTTCGACATCAGCCACCGCACCACCGACGGCTTCATGCAGCGCGGCGAGGCCGAGAGCCTGGCTGTGGGCGCGGCCGTGCGCCTGGACGTGTCGCCGCAGCTGCAGTTCACGCTCTCGCACGACGAAGGGCGCCAGACCCCGCAGCGCTACTACGGCGTGCCGTTGATCGACGGCCGCCTGAACAGCCAGACCCTGCGCCAGAACTACAACCTGGACGACGCAGAAATCAAGTACCGCGACAAATGGACCCGGCTCGACGCGCAGTGGACGCCGAACGACGCCGTCACCGTGCGCAACCAGCTCTACCGCCTGGAGAGCAAGCGCCACTGGCGCAACAGCGAGACCTACAGCTTCAACGCCACCACGCGCCGCGTGACGCGCGGCGACTACCTGGAGATCGGCCACGACCAGGAGCAGATCGGCAACCGCACCGACGCCACCTTCAAGCACAGCGTGTTCGGGCTGGCCAACCAGGTGCTGGTGGGCTTCGACGTGAACCGCATCGACTTCCAGCACAGCAACGACTCGCCCTACGGCGGGCGCTCGGTGATCGACCCGTTCGTGTTCAACCCCGGCTACTACGCCTCGCCCGTGGCCTACACGCCGCGCTACAAGACCAAGACCGACACCTACGCCTTCTTCACCGAAGACAAGCTGGCCTTCAACGAGCAATGGTCGGTGGTGGGCAGCCTGCGCTGGGACCATGCCAAGGTCGCGCGCACCGACCTGCTGAACGCCGCCAACAACCTGGGCAAGACCTTCGAGTACGCCACCGGCCGCCTCGGCGTGGTGTACGCGCCCGATGCGTCGCAGTCGTACTACGCGCAGGTGGCGCGCGCGGCCGACCCGCTCACTTCGCTGATCAGCACCTCGGCCGCGCAGGTGCCCTTCGAGTTGAGCACCGGCAAGCAAGTGGAGGTCGGCTACAAGCGCCAGCTGGCCGACAACCGCGGCGCCTGGACCGTGGCGGCCTACCGCATCGAGAAGAACAAGCTGCTCTCGCGCGACGCCAACGACCCGAACAAGACGCAGCAGGTCGGCAAGCAGTCCTCCGAGGGCCTGGAAGCCACGCTCGACCTGGCGCTCACCTCCACGCTGCGGCTCGAAGCCAATATTGCCAAGCTGCGCGCGCGCTACGAGGACTTCAACGAGGTCGTGAACGGCCGCCTGGTCTCGCGCGCGGGCAACACGCCCAACGGCGTGCCCGAAGAGGCGGCCAACCTGTGGCTCGGCTGGCGCTTCCTGCCGCAGTGGGAGGCCGCCTTCGGCGTGCGCTACGTCGGCCCGCGCCAGGTCGATGCGGCCAACACGCGCAGGATCGGTTCGTACACCGTGGCCGACGCCTCGGTGAGCTGGCAGGCGAACCCGTCGCTCAAGCTGGCGCTGCGGGCCTACAACCTCGCCGACCGCAAGTACCCGGTGTCGTTCTCGAACGGCGGCAACCAGTGGCTGCTGGGCCGGCCGCGCTCGTTCGAGCTGTCGGCGCTGGTCGACTTCTGAAATCCGGCATGAATTCCGGCATGACCTCCGCATGGCGCCGCGCCTGGCCGCGCGTCCGGCACTGGCTCTACTGGACGCACCGGTGGCTGGGCATCGGCGGCTGCCTGCTGTTCGTCATGTGGTTCGCCTCGGGCGTGGTGATGATGTACGTGGGGTACCCCAACCTCACGGACCAGGAACGGCTGGCAGGGCTGGCACCGTTGCGCTTCGGGCAGGCGCAGGTATCGCCCGCTACAGCGCTGCAGGCGCTGCCGCAGGACGTGCGCGCGCAGCCCCCGCGGCGCATGGGGCTGGAGATGCAGGGCGGCAGCGACGCCGGGCCGGTCTGGCGCATCGTCGATGCGCGCGGCGGCCGGCACACCGTGTCGGCGCGCGATGGGCACCTGCACGGCCCGGTCGATGCCGCGCAGGCCGAGGCCATCGCACGCGCCTTCTCCGGCCATGCCGGTGCGCGCTGGGCGGAGACGCTGGAGCGCGACCAGTGGACCGTGCCGCAGGGCCTGAACCCGCTGCGTCCGCTGCACCGCATCGAGGTGAACGACGCGGCCGGCACCGAGCTGTACGTGTCGCAGCGCAACGGCGAGGTGGTGCGCGACACCACGCGCCCGGAGCGTTTCTGGAACTGGCTGGGCTCGGTGCCGCACTGGATCTACTTCACTCCGCTGCGCGCCGATCCGCCGCTGTGGCACGACGTGGTGGTGTGGCTGTCGGCGGCGTGCATCGTCTCGGCCGTGACGGGCATGGTCATCGGCATCCTGCGGGTGCGTGTGCGGCGCAGGTTCCGCAACGGGGCGGTCACGCCTTACGCGGGCTGGATGGCCTGGCACCACATCGCCGGGCTGATCGGCGGTTTTTTCGTGCTGACGTGGATCATCAGCGGCTGGCTCTCGATGAACCCCAACGGCTGGTTCCAGCGCGGGCCGCTCGATGCGGCCGACATGGCGCGCTACACCGGGGCCGGTACGGCGCCGTTCCCGTGGCCGCCGGCCTCGTTGCCGTCGGGCGAGGGCGAGAGCGCACCGCGCGAGGCCGTGCTGCTGTGGTTCGACGGCAAGCCGCTGCTGCAGTTGCGCGACGCGAAGGCGCGCGTGCGCGTGGTCGATGCGGCCAGCGGCGCGCCGGCCGTCATCGGCAAGCCAGACCTCCTGCGTGCCGCCGCCCGCCTGCGGCCCGGCGCCGCCGTGACGCAGGCCGTGCTGCAGACCCGCGAAGACTTCCACTGGTACGGCCACCACCGTGAGCGCGTGCTGCCCGTGTGGCGCCTGCAATTCGACGACCCGGCGCGCACCTGGGTCTACGTGGACGCCGCCAGCGGCCAGGTCGCGGGCAGCAACGACAGCAGTTCGCGCCTGCGGCGCTGGCTGTTCAACGCCGCGCACAGCCTCGACTTTCCGTGGCTCATCCAGTACCGGCCGGCCTGGGACTTCGTGTTGTGGCTGCTGTCCATCGTCGGCGCGGTGGCCTCGGCCAGCGGCGTGGTGATCGGCTGGCGCCGGCTGCGGCGCAAGCCGGGGCGGGCGGCTGCCTCGAAGGGGCTTGCGCAAGCCAGCCCCTGAACCAACAATCAACTTTCGCACTGCGGTGCATTTTCAGGAGGTGCTCGATGCACATCGAACCAGGTCTCGTTGACGGATCCAAGATTTTTCTCAGCTATGCGACGGCCGCCGCCGCGCTGGCCTACACAGGCAAGGTGGCCTTCGATACCCTCATGAAGGACGGCCCTGCCGCCCTGGTGTTGCGCTCGGCCATTGCCGTGGCGCTGGTGTTCTGCTTCTTCGAGGTGCTGCCGCACCACCCGGTGGGTGTGTCGGAGGTGCACCTGATCCTCGGCACGACGCTGCTGCTGGTGTTCGGCCTGGCGCCTGCGGCCATCGGCCTGGCGGGCGGGCTGCTCATCCAGGGCCTGTTCTTCGAGCCGCAGGACATTCCCCAGTTCGGCATGAACGTCACCACCTTGCTGGTGCCCCTGTTCGCGACGGCCGCGCTGGCGCAGCGAATCGTTCCCAAAAACGTGGCCTATGTGGACCTCAGCTACCAGCAGGCCTTCAAGCTGTCGGTGGCCTACCAGGGCGGCATCGTGGTGTGGGTCGGCTTCTGGGCGCTCTTCGGGCGCGGCACGGGGCTCGAGAATCTCAGCCAGATCGCCAGCTTCGGCGCGGCCTACATGACCGTCGTGCTGGTCGAGCCGCTGGTCGACCTGGGCGTGCTGGCGGCGGCCAAGGGCTGGCGCCGTCTGCAGGGAACTGCCTTCGTCGAGCGCCGCCTGTACAGCGCCGTCTGATTCGCCAGGCCCCTCGCTTCTCTTTTCGGGAGCGCCCCCGGCAAGTGCCGCGGGCGCTCCTGCCATTCATCGCTGTGGCCACGGTCGCCATTAGGCCGCCCGGCCGCTGAAAACAAAATCTCCCATGACACAAGCAAGCAACGCCAAGATCCCCGTCACCATCGTCACGGGCTTCCTCGGCAGCGGCAAGACCACGCTGCTGCGCCACATCCTGGGCAACGCCGAGGGCCGCCGCATCGCGGTGATCGTCAACGAGTTCGGCGAGCTCGGCATCGACGGCGAAATTCTTCGCGGTTGCGGCATCGGCTGCGACGATGAAGGCAACGAGCGCGAAGGCGCGCTGTACGAGCTGGCCAACGGCTGCGTCTGCTGCACCGTGCAGGAAGAGTTCCTGCCCGTGATGCTGCAGCTGGCCGAGCGGCGCGGCGACATCGACGCGGTGATCATCGAAACCTCGGGCCTGGCGCTGCCCAAGCCGCTGGTGCAGGCCTTCCAGTGGCCGGACATCGCCAACATCTTCACCGTCGACTCGGTGGTCACGGTGGTGGACGGCCCGGCGGCCGCCTCGGGCCAGTTCGCCGAAAACCCCGCCGCCGTTGACCAGGCCCGCCGCGCCGACCCCAACCTCGACCACGAGTCGCCGCTGCACGAGCTGTTCGAAGACCAGCTCTCGGCCGCCGACCTGGTGGTGCTGAACAAGACCGACCTGATGGACGAGGCCATGCGCGCGCAGGTCGAGGCGCTGGTGCGCGAAGAGCTGCCGCCCGAAGTGAAGATCGTCGCCGCCACCGAAGGCCGGCTGCCGCTGGCGCTGCTGCTGGGCCAGGGCCGCGCCGCCGAGGCCACCATCCACCTGCGCGAAAGCCACCACGACCACGAGGAAGAGCACGACCACGACGAGTTCGACTCGCTCGTCATCGAGCTGCCGCCGGTGGACCGCGACCGCCTGCTGGCCGTGCTGAACCAGCTGGTCGAGCAGCACACCATCTACCGCGTGAAGGGCTTCGTCGCCATTCCCGGCAAGCCGATGCGCCTGCTGGTGCAGGGCGTGGGCCGCCGCTTCGACCACCACTTCGACCGCCGCTGGCGCGACGGCGAGGCGCAGCGCACCCGGCTCGTGTTCATCGGTGAAGACCTGGACGAGGCGGTGCTGCGCAAGGCGCTCGACGAGGTGAGTGCCGTTCCGGCCTGACGCGCGACAGGCTGAACGCATGCACCTGCTGAGCACCCAGCCCGGCCGCTTCGTCGAGGACGACAGCGTCGTCACCCGGCTCGACCAGACGCCGGGCGACATCGTGGTGCTCAGCTCGGCCGACACCACGCTCGCGCTGCTCGCGGCGGCGCGCACGGCACTGGCGGCCACCGACCCCGGCTACCCGTCGCTGCGGCTGGCCAACCTCATGTACCTGAAGCAGCCGGCCTCGCTCGACCTGTACATCGACGAGGTGCTGCAACACGCGCGCGTGGTGGTGGTCGACCACCTGGGGGCCGAGTCGGCCTGGGCCTACGGGCTGCAGCAGCTGGAGAAGCTCGCGAAGCGCAAAGGCCAGCAGCTCGCCATGTTCTCCGGCGACCTGCAGGAGGACGAAGACCTGCTCGCGCGCGGCACCGTGCCGCGCGAGGTGAGCCGCCAGCTGTGGCAGTACACCCGCAACGGCGGCGCGGGCAACGCGATGCAGTTTCTGCGCGCGGTGGCCTTCCACGGCCTGGGCCATGGCCAGGCACCGCTGCCGCCGCGCAGCCTGCCGCAGGTGGCGCTGCATGTGCCGCACGGCATGGGCGGCATGAACGCGGCGCACACCGTGGCTGGCATCGACGACCTGCGCGCCGGCTGGCACGCCGATGCACCGGTGGTGGCGCTGGTGTTCTATCGCTCGCACCTGCTGTCGGGCAACACCGTGGCCTTCGACGCCATGGCCGCCGCGCTGAGCGCCGAGGGGCTCAACCCGTTGCCGGTCGCACTCGATTCGCTGAAAGACCCGCTGTGCCTGTCGACGTTCCGCGAGCTGTGCGCGGCGCACGAGGTGCAGCTGGTGCTCAACACCACGGCGTTCGCGGCGCTGGGGCAGGGCGCGCAGGACGCAGAAGGCGAAGGCATCGTCCTGGCCGGTGACGCCCCGGTGCTGCAGGTGATCGTGAGCGGCGGCAACCGCGAAGACTGGCTGGCCGACAGCCAGGGCCTGCGCCCGCGAGACATCGCGATGCAGATCGCGCTGCCCGAGATGGACGGGCGCATCATCACGCGCGCCATCAGCTTCAAGGGCCTGTCGCACCGCTGCGAACTCACGCAGACCGAGGTGGTCAACTACCAGCCCGAGCCCGATCGCGTCGCCTTCGTGGCCGAGCTGGCGAGGCGCTGGTGCAGGCTGCGCCGCCTGCGCGCCGAAGACAAGCGCGTCGCGCTGATCCTGGCCAACTACCCGGGCAGCGAAGGCCGCATCGGCAGCGGCGTGGGGCTGGACACGCCGGCCTCGGTCATCGCCATCCTGCGCGCGATGCAGGCCGAAGGCTACGTCGTGGGTGGGCCCGATGCCGTGCCCGAAGACGGCGACGCGCTCATGCGCACGCTGCAGCAAGGCATTGCCAACGACCCCGAACAATGGGCCTCGCGCCCTGCGTGGCAGAGCTACGCGCTGGCCGACTACAACGCACGCCTGGCGGCCTTGCCCGACGGCATGGCCGCCGCCATCGACGCGCGCTGGGGCACGCCCGACCAAGACCCGATGGTGCGCCAGGGCCGCTTCATGATCGCCGGCCTGCGGCTGGGCCGCGTGTTCGTCGGCATCCAGCCGGCGCGCGCGCTGGGCACCCTGGGGACCTTGGGTGTGGCCGACTACGCGAGCTACCACGACGCCGAACTGGTGCCGCCGCACAGCTACCTCGCCTTCTATTTCTGGCTGCGCGACGTGTTCGCCATCGACGCGGTGGTGCACGTGGGCAAGCACGGCAACCTCGAATGGCTGCCCGGCAAGAGCCTGGCGCTGTCGCAGGCCTGCTGGCCCGACGCCATCCTGGGGCCGCTGCCCAACGTGTACCCCTTCATCGTCAACGACCCGGGCGAAGGCGCGCAGGCCAAGCGGCGCACGCAGGCGGTCATCGTCGACCACCTGATGCCGCCGCTCACGCGGGCAGAGAACCACGGCCCGCTGCAGGACCTGGAGCGCCAGGTCGACGAGTACTACGACGCGCTGCTGGTCGACGCGCGCCGCGCCAAGGTGCTGCGCGCGCAGATCCTCGCGGCGGTGCGCGCGCAGCACCTGGTCGAAGAACTCGGCATGCCGGGAGCGGAAGACGACGCCGTGCTCGCGCGCGTCGATGCCTACCTGTGCGAGCTGAAGGAAACGCAGATACGCGACGGGCTGCATGTGTTCGGCGCGTCGCCGCAGGAGCGCCTTCGGCGCGACACGCTGCTGGCGCTGGCCCGCTATCCCGCGCTGGACGGTGTGGGCGACAACGCGGGCCTGCTCGGCGCGTTGGCGAAGGACCTGCTGCCCGGCGAGGCCTTCGACCCGCTCGACATCGATGCGGCCAGGCCCTGGCAGGGCGCGCGTCCCGCGCTGCTGCTGTCGGTCAGCAAGGAGGCATGGCGGCACCAGGGCGATACGCGCGAGCGGCTGGAGTTGCTCGCGCAGCAGTTGCTGGAAAAGGGCGCTTGCCCCCAGGAACTGACACAGACCGCCGCCGTCATGCGCCGCATCGAACGCAGCCTCGCACCCGCGCTCGACGCCTGCGGACCGCAAGAGCTGCGCCAACTGCTGCGCGCGCTGCAAGGCCGCTTCGTGCCCCCGGGCCCGAGCGGCTCGCCCTCGCGCGGCCGGCCCGACGTGCTGCCCACCGGGCGCAACTTCTACGCGGTAGACACCCGCGCCATTCCCACGCCCACCGCCTGGATGCTGGGCCTGAAGTCCGCCGCGCAGCTGGTCGAGCGCCACCTGCAGGAGCACGGCGACTACCCGGTGGCCATGGGCCTGTCGGTGTGGGGCACGGCCACCATGCGCACCGGCGGCGACGACCTGGCGCAGGCGTTCGCGCTCATCGGCGTGCGGCCCAAGTGGGCGCCGGGCAGCCAGCGCGTGGTCGACTTCGAGGTGCTGCCCACGGTGGGCATCGGCCGTCCGCGCATCGACGTCACGCTGCGCATCTCGGGCTTCTTCCGCGACGCCTTTCCCAATGCCGTGCAGATGTTCGACGCCGCCGTGCAGGCCGTGGCCGCGCAGGAAGACGAGGGCGCCGAGCGCAACCCGATTCGCGCGCGCATCCTGCGCGAGGCCGCTGCGCTGCAGGCGCAGGGCGCAACCCCCGAGGCCGCGCGCCTGCAGGCCGGCTGGCGCGTGTTCGGCTCGGCGCCGGGCAGCTACGGCTCGGGCCTGCAGCCGCTGTTCGACCAGGGCGACTGGCAGACCGACGAGGACCTGTCCAGGGCCTACGTGGGCGGCAGCGCCCATGCCTACGGGCAGGGCAGCGACGGCGTGCCGGCGGCCGACGCGCTGGTGCGCCGCCTGCGCGCCATGAACGTCGTCATGCAGAACCAGGACAGCCGCGAGCACGACCTGCTCGACTCCAACGACTACTACCAGTTCCAGGGCGGCATGGCCGCCGCCGTGCGACACCTGAGCGGGCAGCAGCCGGCCATGTACCACGGCGACCACGGCAATCCGCAGGCACCGCGCGTGCGCACGCTGAAGGAAGAAATCAGCCGCGTGATCCGCTCGCGCGTGGTCAACCCCAAGTGGATCGACGGCGTGAAGCGCCACGGCTACAAGGGCGCCTTCGAGATGGCCGCCACGGTGGACTATCTGTTCGGCTTCGACGCCACCGCGCGCGTGGTCGGCGACCACCAGTACGCGATGGTGGCCGACGCCTACGTGCTCGACGCGGCCACGCGCGACTTCGTGAGCGAACACAACCCGCGCGCGCTGCACGACATGCTGAGCCGGCTGCTGGAGGCCATGCAGCGCGGCCTGTGGCAGCAGCCCGGCGACTACAAGAACCAGTTGGAAAACCTGCTGCTCGACCACGAGCAGCAGATGGAAGGACTCCCCCGATGACCTCAGCCGCCCCGATGCCGGTGCCTTTTCCCTTTGCCGCCATTGCCGGGCAACCGCTGCTGCGCCAGGCGCTGCTGCTGGCCGCGGTCGACCCCGGCCTGGGCGGCGTGCTCATCGAAGGCCCGCGCGGCACCGCCAAGACCACGGCGGCGCGCGCCCTGGCCGAGCTGCTGCCGGGCGCGCCCTTCGTCACGCTGCCGCTGGGCGCGAGCCTGGAAAGCCTGGTCGGCACGCTCGACCTGGGCCAGGCGCTGGCCGGCCATGAACTCAAGTTCGCGCCCGGCCTGCTGGCGCGTGCACACGGGGGCGTGCTGTACGTGGACGAAATCAACCTGCTGCCCGACGCGCTGATCGACTCGCTGCTCGATGCGGCTGCCAGCGGCGTGAACGTGGTGGAGCGCGACGGCATTTCTCACCGGCATGCCGCGCGCTTCGTGCTGGTCGGCACCATGAACCCGGAAGAGGGCACGCTGCGCCCGCAGCTGCTCGACCGCTTCGGCCTGTGCGTGCAGCTGCGCAACATCGAGGACGCGGCCGAACGCCAGGCCATCGTGCGCGCGCGGCTGGCCTTCGATGCCGACCCGCAGGGCTTTCGCGCGAAGCACGCGCAGGAAGAGGCCGAGCTGGCGGCGGCGCTGGTGCGCGCACGGGCGCTGGTGGCCGATGCGTCGGCGCTGCCCTATGGCGATGCGGTGCATGAAGCGGTGAGCACGCTGTGCATCGAGGCCGGCGTCGACGGCCTGCGTGCCGACCTGGTGATGCTGCGCTCCGCCCGCGCACTGGCGGCGTGGGACGGTGCGGCGTCGATCTCCGGCGCGCATGTGCAGCGCGTGGCGCAGGCGGTGCTGCTGCACCGGCGCAAGCCCGGCACCGAGGGCGCGCCACCGGCCGCGGCTCCGGCTCCCGCCAGTCAAGCCGCCAAAGAGAACACAGACGCGGCCGCGAACAACACCGGCGGCAACAACGACAGCGGCAACAACGACAACGACAACGACAACGATTGGGGCGCCATGCCCCCCGAGCCTGTAGGCATCGAGCGCGTGAAGCCGCTGCGCCCGCTGATCTCCGCGCAGCAGGCCGCCGCAAAAAAAGCCTGAGCCTCCGGAACACCGCACCCGCTGGCGCACGCCAGGGTGACCGGAGGCAGGGCTCGCAAAGGGACGCATGGCATGGCCCCGCCACGTTGGGCACGGCCTTCGATTGGCCGCGCACCTTCGCGGCCCGTGGCGCAGCGCCAATGCGTCCCGAGCACCTGCGCCGTCGTCCGCAGCAGGCACGCAGCGGCACGCTGCATTGCCTGCTGCTCGACTGCTCGGCCTCGATGCGCAACGATGGCAACCTTGCGCGCGCCAAGGGCCTGCTGCTCGCGCTGATGCAGGAGGCCTACCAGCGCCGCGACCATGTCGCGCTGCTGTGCTTTGCCGGCGAGGTGGTCGAGCTGCGCCTGCCGCCGCGCCGCGCCAGTGCCTGGAACGACGACTGGGTCGCGCCCCTCGCGGCCGGGGGCGGCACGCCGCTGGCGCTGGGCGTGCAACGCGCCGGGCAGTTGCTGGCGAAGAGCGAGTCGCGCCAGCGCTGGCTGTGGCTGCTGACCGACGGCCGCTCCAGCGAAAGCCCGCAGCGCCCGGAGGCCGCCGACGTCGCCTGCGTGGTCGACTTCGAGGCGGCCCGCCTGCCGCTGCACCGTGCGCGGCAACTCGCGGCGCGGTGGGACGCGCGCTACCTCACCGTGTAGGGCTGACCGGCGTTTTGCATCGCCGTTGCGTTACCGTGCGGCATGCGCTTCAAAACCTGCTTCCTGTTCCTTGCATTGACCGTGGCGATGCCCGCTTTCGCCCAACCCGCGGCGGTGCCGGACGCTGCGGCCTGCCAGGCAGAAGAGGCATCGCTCGAGCGTGACATCGATCTGGCCCGTTCGCGGGGCCAGATGCTGCGCCGGCAGCAGTTGGCCGAAGCGCTGGGCGCGCTGCAGGCACGGTGCAAGACGCCGGCACCGGCCGGCAGCCGCGCGGCGCGCATCGACAAGCTGGAGCAGGACATCAGGTCGCTGCGCGCACAGCTCGAACGCGCCGAGGAGCAACTGCGTCAGCTCAAGAGCGAGTCGCCCTGAACACGGCGCTGTTGCGCAGCGTGCCCTCGGGCGGGCGGCCGCTCGCTGCGGCTCACGGCGTCGGGGGTGCCACCGCTTCCTCGGGCGCCGCCAGCATCGTCCCGCGGCAGTTCGCCGAGCCGCAATGGCACGGGTACTTCGACGGCGGCGAGCCGTCGTCCGCCGTGAGCGAATAGTCGATGAACAGCTCGTCGCCCGCATCCACCGCCACCAGCGTCTGGAACTTGAGCACCAGCTCGCCGCCTTCGTCGTATTCCTCGACCGCCTCGCAATTCGGCTCGCACGAGTGATTCAGGTGCCGCGTGGCGTTGCCGCCCTTGGCGCCGTCGATGGTTTCCTGGTTCGTCAGCGTGAACAGGTAGGTCAGCTGGTCGTCCCAGGCCTTGGTGGCGATCTCGGCCTTGGTGTAGCGGCGGCCTTCGTACAGGCCCAGGAAGGCTTCGCCCGGCAGGTCGCGCGTGGCGAAGGCGCCCAGGCCGTGCACGCCGCTGGGGCCCACCCGGATGAAAGGAGTGGACGAGGTCTGCTTGCGATGCTTCATGGGGAAAAAGAAAAAACGGGGGATTCGCTCATGCGGTGGGCAGCGTCGCCAGGAACCGGGTGCCGTCGGCAGCGCTGGACGTGACCTGCAGCGTACCGCCATGCCCGGCGACGATTTCCGAGGCAATGTACAGGCCCAGCCCCAGTCCGCCACCGGGCTTGCTGTGCGCGGGCCGCCAGTAGGGCTGGAAGATCTTCGCCAGGTCGTCCGCGGGAATGGGCGGGCCGCCGTTGATCACCGAGAGCACCAGCTTGTCGTCTTCCATGGCGGCTCGCACGGTGATGGGCTGGTCTTGCGCGCCGTGCGTCACCGCGTTGCCGAGCAGGTTGGACAGCACCTGCTGGATGCGGCCCTGGTCGCAGCGCACCGCGCCGTTGATGGCGATGTCGTCGCGAATGTCGAGCTTCGGGTTGGCCGCGCGCACTTCGTCGATGACGTCCTTCAGGCCGGAGGCCAGGAAGTCGGCCTCGCGGATCGTCAGGCTCATGCCCGAGCCGAGCCGCACGCGCGCGAAGTCGAGCACGTCGTCGATCAGCCCCGACATGCGCCGTGTGCTGGCCTTCAGCCGGGTGCCGAGCTTGACGAGGTCGGGTTCCGCGCTGCGGCGCACCAGCAGCTCGGCCGTTGCGCCCACGGCCGACAGCGGGTTGCGCAGGTCGTGCCCCAGCACCGCGATGAACTGCTCGCGCAACTCGGCCGTGGCGCGCTCGGACTGCAGGGCGGTTTCCATGCGCTCCTGGCGGTCTTCGTTTTCCAGCTGCAGCGCGATCAGTTCGGCGAAAGCGGTGAACATCGCCACCACCCGCGCGTCGGACACCACGGCCGGGCGCGGGTCGATGGCGCACAGGTTGCCAAAGTACTCGCCGTTGCTGTGGATGATGGGCACCGAGATGTAGCTCTCGATGTTGTACAGGCGCGGCGTGTGGTGGTTGAAGTACACCGGGTCGGTGCTGGCGTGGTCGATCACCACCGGCAGCCGGGCCATGCGCGATTCGCTGCACAGCGTGGTGCCCACCTGCAACTGCCCGCCGGGCTTCAAGCCGAACTGGATGGTGTCTTCCACCGCGCAGGCGGTCCAGGTGCCGTCGGTCACGCGTGCCACGGCGGCAAAGCCCATGCCGGTGTTCTGGCAGATGACCTTGAGCAGCGAAGGCACCGCGCTGATGCGCCCGATGGCCGCCACGTCCCGCGCAATGGCTTCATCGGTATCGACGCCGGCAACTGGGAGCATGGGGGGCGGAAGGGCGGCGGCAGGGGTCAAAGTCCGGAAATGGTACTTCAGAGGACCATGGCGAGAAACAGCAAAGGACATAGGGTCCGATGCGCGGCAGCCTCAGGGCCGCCAGCCGCGGGTCAGGGTCGGGGCTCGCCCAGCGAGGCCAGGCAGGCCACGATGGCGTCGGCCGCCTCGTCCAGCCGGGGGCCGGGGCGCATCATCAGGTCGAAGCGCGCCGAGGCGAAGCTGCAGACCCGCCCGCGCTGGATGGCCGACATGGCCGACCAGCCGGGCCGTGCGGCCATGGCAGAGATTTCGCCCAGCGCCGAGACCATCAGCACGTCGGGGTTGGCGCGCACCACGAACTCGGGGCTCATCTTGGGAAACGGTCCCAGCGTGCCCGACACCGCGTTGCCCAGCCCCAGGCGGGCCAGGGTTTCGCCGATGAAGGAGCTTTCGCTGGCCGCCGCCATGCCGCCATGCACCTCGAAATACACCCGCCGGCCCTGCCAGCCGGCCGGCACGCGGGCCCGGGCGGCGTCCAGCCCTGCGTCGAGCTTGCGCCAGTAGGCCTCGCCCGTGCCCGGACGGCCGGTGGCGCGGGCCACGGTTTCCATCACGCGGCGCAGGTCGGCATGGGTCTTGGCGTCGAGCGCCAGCACCTTGATGCCAAGACGCTCCAGCGGCTCGGCGGCGCGGCTGCGGGGGCGCAGCAGCACCAGGTCGGGCTTGAGGGCCACGATGCGCTCGATGTTCGCGTCGTCGATGCCGCCCACCTGCGGCAGGCCCTTCACCGAGGCCGGCCAGTTGGCATGGCGGTCGATGCCCACCAGCCGGTCGCAGGCGTCGAGTGCGCACACCGTTTCGGTGAGCGAGGGCATCAGCGACACGATGCGCCGCGCCGGCGCCTGCAGTTCGAGCGTGGTGCCGCGGTCGTCTTCGAGGCGGATGCTCGCCGCATGCGCCGCGGAGCCGAAACCCAAGGCCACGAAGGCGGCTGCCTTCGCGATCTGGCGGACGGCGGCGGAAAGCGGCTGGTGCCAGTGCGGGGCGGGGTTCGGCAGGGCGGGGGAGTTCATCGAAACGGGGCAAGGCCAGGCGGTAGGGGCCCGCCTATTGTCGCGGCGTCTGCATCCGCAGCAGCCGCGCCGCCTCTTCCATGCGCGCGTCTTCCACCTCGCGCAGCACGTTGCCCAGGTCGACCGGACCGGTTTCGCGCACGAAGCTGCCAGTGAGCTCGGTCTCGGGCCGCAGCAGGCCGCGCTCGTACAGCGCCCAGATCTCGTCGCCGTAGTGCGTGCGCAGCAGGCCGGGCTCGTACTGGCCGAAGAAGTTGCGCAGGTTTTCCACGTCGCGCAGCAGCATGCGCTTGGCGTGGTTGTTGCCCGCGGCGTCCACCGCCTGCGGCAGGTCGATGATGACCGGGCCGTCTTCGGCCAGCAGCACGTTGAACTCCGAGAGGTCGCCGTGCACCACGCCCGCGCACAGCATGCGCATCACCTCGCGCAGCAGGCTGGCGTGGTGGCGCAGCGCGTCTTCGGGTGAGAAGGCCACGTCGTTCAGGCGCGGCGCCGCGTCGCCGTTGGCGTCGGTCACCAGGTCCATCAGCAGCACGCCTTCCAAGAAGTTGTGCGGCGTGGGCACGCGCACGCCGGCGGCGGCCAGGCGGTAGAGCGCATCGACCTCGGCGCTTTGCCAGATGGCCTCGGTCACCTGGCGGCCGAACTTGGTGCCCTTGGCCATGGCGCGCGCCTCGCGGGTGTTCTTCACGCGGCGGTTCTCGGTGTAGTCGACGGCCTGGCGAAAGCTGCGCTTGTCGGCCTCCTTGTAGACCTTGGCGCAGCGCGTGTCGTCGCCGCAGCGCACCACGTACACCATGGCTTCCTTGCCGCTCATGAGCTGGCGCACCACGGTGTCGATCAGGCCCTCGTCGATCAATGCCTGCAGTCTGGGGGGTGCTTTCATGGCCGTGCCTCCTGGGAATCCTGTGGTAGAGCCAGTGGCCGTGCCGCGAGGAAGTTCCTCAGGCTTTCCGTGCCGATCTGGTAGAGCCCATCATGCCTGTGCGGCGCAAAGCCCAGTTGGCGGTTGATGGCGAGCATGGGCGCATTGACCTCGGCGTTGCTGGTGACGGCGAGCGCCACCTCGGGGTGGCGCTCGCGCACGAGCTGCAGCATTGCGGCCTTCACGCCCTTGGCCAGGCCCTTGCCGCGCCAGGGGCGGGCCACGGCGGTGAGGTTCTGGTACATGCGGTCGGGCACGCGCTGGCTCCAGTTGGCGTCGCACACCGCGGCCAGCTCGTCGCCGGCCAGCAGCAGCACGAGGAAGTGTTCGCCGCCGCGGCGGTCCAGCTCGGCATACCAGGTGTGGTAGCCCTCCAGGTCGTAGCGCAGCGGCGGGCGGTCCAGGTTCGTGGTGGGCGCGTCGTCCAGCAATGCGGACATCGGCGCCATCAGCGTGGCAAGCCGCTCGAAGGGCACGCGGCCCGCATGCACCTCGGCGCGCAGGCCGTGGGCGGGTGCGAAGCCTTCGGCGCGCCAGCGGGCCAGCGCCTGCCAGTCGAGACCGGTGAAAGCCATGCGGTTCTCGATGGCGCGGTGTCTTTCTTCGGCGCCGATGGCCCGCAGGAAGGCGCGGCCTTCGCTCAGGTGCGTTCTGAGCGTGGCAACGGACTTGCCGTGCGCCTGCATCAGCGCCAGCAATGCGCGCAGCAGGGCGGTGGCCACGCCGCGCCGCTGGTGCGCGCGCAGCACGCCGCCCCAAACGTCGATGAAGGGCGCGAACGCCTCGTGCTCGGGCGTGCCTTCGCGACGGAAGCTCGCGTTCAGACTGCCGATGAATTCGCCGTGCGGGCCAACGGCCAGCACGCGGTGAACCACGACCAACGGGTCTGTCCGAAGCACGGCGTGCCGCGTGTCCGCATCGTCCGGCACCGGCTCGCCGGGGTGGTCTTCGGCATGGCGCAGGCGCCAGTAGGCAAGGGCGCGGGTCCAGCAGTCTTCGCTCGCGCGCTGGGGATCGAAAACGGTGGTCTCTGTGTGCCGCGCGGCTGCGAGTGCGCAGGCCGTTGCGGCGCGGGTTTCAAGCATGGTGAGCCTTGATTCGAAAAATGAACGGAGCGCCGACGGCACATGCGTGCCGGCGGCGGGCGTTTGAATCGGAGGGCGGCTTGCGAGACGCGGCCTGGCATGGCCGCGCGGGCAGACTGGGCTACACGGCGAACGTGTGAGCGATCAGTTCAGATGAGGCCCGACAAACCGCACGTTGGTAGGGGCTTGAATTGCAGTGTCTTCCATGGCGCACCTCCGCTTTCTGTGTGGTTGTCGAAGCGACGAATGTAGCGGGCCGGCCCGGCGCTGTGAAGTGCCGTGTGGTTTTGGCGCATGTGCGCCTGCGCGCGTGTGTAGCATCGCCAGCGAAATCCACCACGCATTCATCACCCATGGCGAACACGGAACCGGTCTCCCAGTCGAGCTTTCTCTACTTCACGGGCCAGGGCTCGGACAAGGTCTACCAGGTGCACCTGCGCCCCAAGGACGACGGCTGGGTGGTCGACTACGGCAACGGCCGGCGCGGCGGCACGCTGGCCACCGGCACCAAGACCAGCAGCCCGCTTGCCTACGAGGCCGCGCTGAAGATCTACGACAAGGTGGTGAAGGAAAAGACGGGCAAGGGCTACACGCCCGACCAGTCCGGCGCGCTGTACACGTCCACCGACCTCGCCGGCCGCATGAGCGGCGAGCTGCCGCAGTTGCCCACGTTGATCCTCGAGGCGCAGGCGGCGCGCTACTTCGACGACCCGGGCTGGGGCCTGCAGGAAAAGGCCGACGGCGAGAACCGCATCCTGCTCATCGAAGGCGACGTCGTGCGCGGCACCAACCGGCGCGGCCTGTTCGTCGACATTCCGCAGGCCTGGGTCGGCGGTGCCCAGCTGCCCGCCGGCCGCACGGTGATTGCGGGCGAGCATGTGGGCGATGTGTTCATGGCCTTCGACCTGCTGGAGCTGGGCGGGCAAGACCTGCGCGCCGCGCCGTTCATCGAGCGCTTCGGCCATCTGCACAAGCTCGCCGGCCTCGCGCCGTGGATGGTGGTGCTTGCGCTGGAACTCACCCCCGAAGGCAAGCGCAACCGCGCCGCGCAGTTGCTGGCCGCGCATGGCGAGGGCTATGTGCTGAAGGCGCTGGCCGCGCCGTTCAGCGCCGGCCGCAGCAGCACCAGCCTGAAGTTCAAGTTCAACCACAGCGCGACCTGCGAGGTGATTCGCGTCAATGCGCAGCGCTCGGTGGCCGTGGGGCTGCGCGACGAAGCCGGCGCCATGGTCGACCTGGGCAACGTGACCGTGCCGCCCAACGAGGCGCTGCCCGCGGTGGGCACGCTGGTCGAGGTGCGCTACCTGTACCGCTATGCCGGTGGCAAGTTCGAGCAGCCCGTCTACAAGGGCCAGCGGCCGGACATGACGCCGGCCGACGCGCTGCTGTCGCAGGTCACGCGCATCAAGGACCGCAGCGCGGTGCCGGACGACGAGTTGGCCTGACGCACCGCCGCCAGGCGATGGTCCAGTCGCGCGGCCGATTCTTGGTTCTTCCCGCGCGTTCATCGCACACCTAAGCTTTGCGGCAATGAACGGCCTCGAAGGAAAGCGATGAGCGAGAAAGTGTTTTTGGCGGGCGCCACCGGCGCCGTGGGCGCAGCGCTGATCCCCTTGTTGGTCGATGCCGGCTACACCGTGTACGGCAGCACGCGGCGCGCCGAGCGCACGGCTGCGCTGCAGGCGCAGGGCGTGCACCCGGTGGTCGTCGATGTGTTCGATGCCCAGGCGTTGAAGGCGGCGCTGGTGCGCATCGCGCCCTGGGCCGTGGTCCATCAGCTGACCGACCTGCCCAAGGACCTGGACCCCGCACGCATGACCGAAGCCGCCGCCCTCAATGCCCGCGTGCGCACCGAAGGCACGCGCAACCTCGTGGCCGCCGCGCAGGCCGCGGGTGCGAAGCGGCTGGTGGCGCAGAGCATCGCCTGGGCCTATGCGCCGGGCCCCAAGCCATTCACCGAAGACCGGCCGCTCGATGTCGACGCGCAAGGCACGCGCCGCGTGAGCGTCGACGGCGTGGTGGCGCTGGAGCAGGCCGTGCTGGGCGCGCAGGGCATCACGGGCACGGTGCTGCGCTACGGCCAGCTCTACGGCCCGGGCACGTCGACGGCCGAGCCCAAGGGCGCGAGCCCGGTGCATGTCGAGGCGGCGGCGCGGGCTGCATTGCTCGCGCTGCGGCACACGGGCGGCGGCGTCTTCAACATCGCGGAAGACGGCGCGGAGGCCAGCAGCGAGTTGGCGAAGCGCGCGCTGGGCTGGCGCCCTGCGCCGGGGCGGTGGTAGGGCCTACCGCACCCGGTCCCCGTCGCGCACCGACTCCACATCGGCAAGACGGTCTTCACAGACGCGTCCTTGTGTTGGTCAGCGGGATGTAGCCGCAATCGTCGACAGGCTGCCCGCAACGCTCAAGACCTTGTCGATCGGGCTCGGTCAACATGGCGCACCCCACGTAAAAAAGGCGCCGAGTCCGACCGGCGGTCGAGACTCGGCGTCTTTCGCTTGACGGCCTCCGGCAAGGCCAGGCCGATCAGGCGCGCTGGCCGCCGGAGGCGGTGATCCGCTCGCCGGTCACCCAGGCCGAATCATCGGAGGCCAGCAGAAGCGCCGCGCGAGCGATGTCTTCAGGCTGGCCCGGACGACCGAACGGAATCGTTGCGACGATGGCCTTGACGGACTCTTCCGGCCAACCCAGCGCCGCGATGCCTTCGGTGATCGTGGCCCCAGGTGCGAGGGTGTTGACGCGGATCTTCTTCGGCGCGAGTTCGACCGAGGTCACGCGCGTGATGGCGTCGACGGCGCTCTTGCTCGCTGCGTAGATCACCGAGTTGGGCATGAAGCCGACGCTGGCGATGGAGCTGATGTTGATGATGCTGCCGCCGTTCGGGCCGAAGTATTTCGCCGCCTCTTGCGTCGCGGTGATCACGCCCAGCACGTTCGTGGTGAACTGGCGATGAAATTCCTGTTCCGTCGCGGATTCGAGAGGTCCGAAGGCGTAGACGCCCGCGTTGTTCACCAGGATGTCTAGCGTGCCGAAGGCCCGCTTCGACTCTTCGAACAGTCGCTTGATATCGGCGGTCTTCGAGAAGTCGGCCTGGATGGCGACGGCCTTGCCGCCGGAACTCTCGATCTCGGCGACCAAGGCATGCGCCGCTTCCTTGCTGGTCGAGTAGTTCACGACGACCGAGGCGCCCGACTGGGCGAAAAGCTTGGCGATTCCGGCGCCGATCCCTTTGGAGGCGCCGGTGACGATGGCGACCTTGCCGTTAAGTGTGGTCATGATTTCTGTCCTTTGGTTTTACGGCGCCACTGTTGGCGTCTGAAAGGACTGTCGTCGATCGATGCACCCGCGGGTAGGTGCGTCGGCAACTAAGACTTATTCGTCAAATGGATCGCTGACCACCCGCCATCAGACCCGCGCGCGCAACTCCCTCACACCGCGGCCAAGCTTGCGTCGCAACAGGACGCGCAAAGTCACTCCGTCGGAGTACCCGATCTGCGTGGCGATCTGATCGATGCTTTCGCTGCCCGTGCGCAAGAGATGCACCGCACGCTCGACTCGCAGATCCTGGAAGTACGACAACGGGGTCTTGCCCAACACGCTGTGCAGGCGCCTTGCCAGCGTGCGTTTGCTGGCGCCGACTGCGACGGCCGCTTCTTCGAGCGAGAAGCCTCGCGCGAGTTGTTGCCGGGCCCAGCCCTCGAAGCGCTCGACCACGGGGTCGGCGTGGGAGAGGTGATCGGGGATGACGAACCCGGCTTGCGAGCCGCGCGTTTCGACCAGCAGATAGCGCGCCGCCAGCGCCGCGAGCTCCGGGCTGCGGCTGCGGACAATGCTCAGCGCAAGGTCGAGATGAGCCAAGGCCGCGCCGGCCGTGATGAAGCGCGCGGAGTTCACGAGCATGTGGGTCTCGTCCAGCAAAACCTTCGCGTAGCGGAGCCGAAACATCGGAGCCAGCCACCACGACGTCGTGGCGCGCTGACCGTCAAGCAGTGCGCTCTCGGCCAGCACAAATGTGCCGGTGCATGCGGCGCCAGCGACCGCACCGGACTTCGACCACTGCTGCAATGCGACGGCCGCGTCGGCCACGTCGGCGTGCGCGAGTCGCGCCGCGAGCGTGTCCGGCATCTTGGCGCCGAGCGCAGGCACGAGCACGACGTCGGGCTTCACCGCACCGTGCACAGGTACCACCGGCACGGTCAGCCCCTGCGCGGTTCGCACCCGCCGTCGCACCCCGACCAACGTCACTTCAACAGGCGACGGCGCGTGCGCGAGCGACCCTGCCAGTTGGTTCGCGGTGCCGAGCGTGTCGGTAAGGGCCGCAAGGCCCAGGTCGAACACGCCGTCGAGAACCAGAATGTGGATGCGCATGGCAACAATGGTATCAATATTGGCCTTCTTGCCACTGGCTGATTGCCCGGGCGGCGCAGAGACTTGCGACTCGCCGGTTCATTCACCTGTTCAACGAGAGAAGTACGCCATGTCCAAATTTGCCCTGTTCGTCCGTCTCGAAGCCAAGCCCGGCCAGGAGACTGCGCTTGCCGCTTTCCTGGCCGGCGCGTTGCCGCTCGCCAATGCCGAGTCGGGCACCACCACCTGGTTCGCATTGAAGTTCGGTCCGTCGACGTTCGGTGTCTTCGACACCTTTGCCGACGAGGAAGGCCGACAAGCGCATCTGGATGGCCCGATCGCCGCGGCGTTGATGGCCAACGCAGCCGCGTTGCTCAGCACCCCGCCGAACATCGAGAAGATCGATCTGCTCGCGGCGAAGTTGCCTGGTTGACCAAAGCCTAGCGACGCAGTTCCGCGATCAGGTACTCGACCAGCGCGCGTGCCGAGGGCTTCGGGGGTCGACCTGGCGTGAACATGCCGTGGGCCTCAACCTCGCCCATCGTCCAATCGGGAAGCAGTTGAATCAACGAGCCGCTGGCGAGTTCGGCGCGACAGCCCCAGAGCGCTGTGGTCACGACACCCATTCCCGCCACGGCAGCGGCGACGGACGCCTCGTTGCCGGTGACGGTCAGTCGGCTGTTGATGCGGGCCGACACGCGTTGCCCATCCTTCTGAAATGACCATGTGCCCGCGCTCGTGCCGGCAGGTCCCACGATGGCCGCGTGGGCGGCCAAGTCGTCGGGCGTCCGAGGCACTCCTCTCGCCTTCAGATAAGTCGGTGACGCCACGATCACTCGCTGCGTTCGGCCGATCAGGCGTGCGGTGGCCGTCGAGTCCTCCAACTCGCCGAGGCGGAGCGCGACATCGACTCCGTCCTTGACGGTGTCTTGCCTTCGATCGCTCATCAACAAGCTGACGTTCAGCGAAGGATGGCGCGCAAGAAAGCCCGGCATCACAGGGACGATCTCGCGCACGCCGAAGCTTCCAGGCATTGCAATGCGAAGTGAGCCACGCAGCTCCCGCGATCCGCGAGCCTGGTGATCGGCCTCCTCGAGCGAGGCCAGAATCTCTTCGACGCGGGTCAGATATTCGTTGCCCACATCGGTCAGCGTGACAGCTCGCGTCGTGCGAGCGATCAATGCGCCGCCAACGTCCTTTTCGAGCGCCGCGATGATGCGCGATACCGAAGGCTGTGAAAGGTCGAGCTCGCGCGCCGCAGCCGAGAAGCTCCCCGTGCGCGCAACGCGTACGAAAAGGCGAAGCGCCAGCAGTTTGTCGTTCATGCGAGGAATGGTTCGAGGATCGGTCGGCGCTGCCAATATCTCACATGGCAAATGCTGATGATCCCCGGACCGAAACGCCGAGCGAGTTTGGTTCTTGACAACTTCGCGCCCAGATTGCTCTCGGGCGCGCTGTCTTTCGATAGCCAGGCTGCGAAACTCACACCTACCGCACCCGGTCCCCATCGCGCACCGATTCCACCGTGCCGTTGAAGAAGCGCACGATGCCGAGGAAGCTGCCTTCGCCGCGGTAGTACGTCCAGTCTTCCATCGGCACGCACTGCTGCGTGACCACCTGCTGGGCCGGGCCGCCGGGGTACTGCGACGGAATCCACACGACCTGCGGGCGTGGCACGCAGACGAATTCGCGTGACACCGGGTCGCCGCATTTCTGCACCACTGAATACTTGGAGTCGCCTACGCCGGAGAGCCTGCCGTTGCAGTTGAGCGATTGCGCGGATGCGCTGCCGATGCAAAGCAAGGCGGCAAACAGGAAAGAGGCGCTTGCGAACAGGGTGTGCATGGTGGGGCGTTGCCAGCTGAACGGCTTTGAAGATCTGCGACTTTAGCGGGGGGCGAGTTGTCGGCTTCGGACCTTTGCGCCCATGAGACGACAGGCTACAGTCATGAAGGGGGTCTGGAGTTGCCACTGTCTGCCGGAGTGGGCGATCGGAATAGGTCCAGCAACACGGCCTTCCTGTTTGTGGGCGCCGACCTGAAACTGAGCCGGCTCAGTTCTACTTCGGCGCGGACATCCTGGGCTCCAACCGAACAACCGGCATCGACCATCAATCAACATGAGCACGTTTCAAGATCACTTTGCAGACCACGCGGCTTCCTCGTTCGCCAGGCAAATGGCGTTGGGCGATGTCATCGGTGAAAGGCCCTGGGGCATCGACATGCAGAAAGGCGTGTTGCGCTTCGGCGATGACCTGGAATACCCCGTGCAACTGCTCGGCACGCATGCCTTCGAACCCCGCACATGGCTGTGGGTCTGGGCCAATACGCAAAGCAATCTTCCGCCGCAACTCACCGAGACGGCCTTGCGCATCCGGCAGCTCGGCGAGGCGCAGGGCGTAGAGGCGTTCACCCAACCTTCGCTGCAGCTGGACGACATCACCGATCACATGATCGCCATGACCTGCAGCGGCCTGGAGGGAGGCCGCTGCTATTACCGCGCGCCTTACGACGGCGGCGCTCTGTTCGTGCTGCTTGACGATGTGCCGGCCGAGGTGTTGACGCCGGTGTCGCTGCCTCGCGTGAACACGGTGCTGATGGAAGTGATCTCGCAGTTCGATGTGGACCATCGCCGGATGGTGACAAGTTTCTTGCAGCAGCAAGGGTTGCAAGCGGCATCCAGCGGGGCGGGGAGCATCCGCGCCGAGAGAGCGGGCGAAGGACACATCGAGATCAGCTTCGACGAACTCGGCCGCATCTCGAATGTCGCTGCATCGCTGGGGCCGGCCGCGTCGGCACCGAGCACGCAGGCTGCACCGAAGAAGTCGCGGTGGCAGTTCTGGAAATAAGTGCTCGCGTCGCGCGACGACCCTTGGAAGCGCTCCGGAGGTATCCATCCGCTGTGGTCCCCAGGCTTGGACAACGCCCGGCGACCGCTCAGGGCTCGGTGCCGCCTGCAATGCTTTGGCTACATTCGGCCACAACCGGTCAAGCGTGGCCCGCCCTCGGCGCCTATTGACCCAGTACGTCTTCAGCCCATGCCTACTCAAGTCCCCGGAGCAGCCGGCTATGGCGCGAACGCCTCCGCCCTGGCCGCCCAATACGAAAGCGTCACCTTCGCCGAGGTTCATCGCGACCTGATTCACTTGCTCCCTGCGCCGCCTGCTGCGGTACTCGACATCGGCGCGGGTTCTGGCCGGGATGCTGCCGCGCTGGCACGTCGCGGCCATCGGGTCGTTGCAGTGGAGCCCACGGGCGAACTGCGCCGCGAAGGCAAGCGCCTCCATGGGGCGTTGGCAATCGATTGGGTGGACGACCACCTACCAACGCTGCACGTGCTGCGGCAGGCAAAACGGCGGTTCGACCTGGTCCTGCTCACCGCCGTGTGGATGCACCTGGACTCACTTGAGCGCGAGGCGGCCATGGGCGCTGTCGCCGACTTGGCAGCCGATGGTGGTCAAGTCTTCATGTCGCTCCGACACGGACCGATTCCAGAAGGCAGAAGGATGTTCGATGTTTCTGCTGACGAGACGACAAGTCTGGCGGCGGAGCATGGGCTCAGCTGTCACCATCACAGTGAGCGTGAGGACATGCTTGGGCGGGGTGATGTGCGATGGAGTTTTCTTGCAATGCGTCGCCGTTCACGCGGGCTGTAAACGGGGGCGTCTTGGAAGCCGGTGCAAAGGCAGAATGCGGCGGCGGATTCAACCGGTCATTGGCTTGGCCGAGCAAAATTCGGTCAGGAGTATCCAGCAATGAGCAATCAAGAAGAGCCGAGGAGCGAATCGACTGCCTTCGAGCGTATTGGCGGAAAGATGCTGCTGCTTGCGCTTGCGGCGCTTTCGAGCGGAACGGGCTTCGTTGCGTTGCTCACGGGCCGCCTAATTGAACGAGGACCACGTGCCGCCCCATTTCGTGTTTCGGAGTTGAGCGGACTTGCGGCGTATGCAGGAGGCGTCTTTCTCGTACTCGTTGGACTCACGCTTGCCCTGCTAGCCTTTAGAGGGCTACGTTCTCAGAGCATATTGAAGGTCTTGCTTGCCAGTGACGCGCTGGCATTCGCCGTCGCCGTCGCGACTCGCGTTTAGTACTGAATGTGTGCTTCGGCTCCGGTAGCATCGGCCTAGCTTCGACAACAGTCGGCCAGAGGCCGACACTCCCATGCGCCCCCAATCTTCTATGCGCATCGAAGATCAATCACTTTTCCCCGTCTCAAGGTGCTTCCACAACATGATTTCTTGTGGGCGAACTTCTGGGCGAAGAAAAACCCGCCGAAGCGGACCAATCACTAAGGCAGTTGAGGTCAAACGAGCGGGCCAGAAGTAGCGCACCGGTCAGCAGGCTTTGATTAGGCGCCGCAGCTGCCAGCCTTCGGCGTGCGCAGCAGCGGCACGCCGGCGCCCACGCCCGTGGGCTTGCCGCCGTCAACGGCAAGCTGGCCGTTCACCAGCACAACGACAACGCCCTCCGACAGCAGCGTGGGCTGTGTGTAGGTGGCTTTGGCTGCATAGCGCGCGGGGTCGAACACCACGACGTCGGCGAAGTAGCCGGGGCGCAGATGGCCGCGCTGCACAAGTCCGAGCGTGTCGGCTGTCAGTGCCGAACTGCTATTGATGAACTGCGCCATGGAGATCGTGTGCTCCTTCACCACGTACTGTGCGTACTTCTGGGCGAAGGTGCCGTAGGCGCGCGGGTGACCGGGCGACGAGTCGGACGAGGTCATGACCCACGGACGCTTCATGAATGCGCGCACGTCGCCGTCGCTCTGATTGAACGACGCGATCATCAGATCGCCGTCGCGCAGCACCGCGATAGCTGCATCGATTGGATCGACGTTCGAGGCCTTGCTCACGTCGGCCAGCGTCTTGCCCACGTACTTGAGATTGCCGGCCGAGAACAGGATGGACTCGGGGCCGCCACGCATCCTCAGGTTCTCGCGCATGTCTGCGTGCAGTCGTTGCTGGTCGGCCGGATTGTCGAAACGGTTGAGCATGGCGGAACGCCCGCCGTCCACCGCCCAGAGAGGCACCAGCGCAGCCGAAAAGCGCGTGCTCGATGCGGTCCACGGGTATTCGTCGGCCGTGATGTCGAGGCCGCCCGCGCGTTCCCGCTCGATGCGACGGATGATTTCGCCGCTCTGGCCCTGCACGTCCACGCCCAGAGCCTTGATGTGAGCCACATGCACCGGCAGCTTTGCTTCATGGCCAATGCGGATCACCTCATCAATCGCACCCTTGAGGCCGATGTTGTACATCGACTCGTCGCGAATGTGGCTGTCGTAGAGGCCGCCGTGTCGGGCCGCCACCTTGGCAAGCTCGATGACCTCTTCGGTCTTCGAGAAATTCTGTGGCGGATAGAAAAGGCCGGTGGACAGGCCGAGCGCGCCTTCGCACATCGCCTGGCTCACGTGCGTCTTCATGATCTCGATCTGCGCGGGCGTCGGCGCCTTGTTGGCCTCGCCTAGCTGGTCGATGCGCACCGGGCCGAAGCCCACGTACATCGCGACATTGGTGCCCACGGGCGTCGCGTGCAGGCGCTTGGCCTGGGCCGCGATGTCGAATCCACCGAAGCCGTCGTTGCCGATCACCGCAGTGGTCACGCCTTGCGTCACGAACGGGATGTTCAGGCGCTTCTTCGGGTCTTCGGAGTGCAGGTCGACGTCGGCGTGCGTGTGGGCGTCGATAAAGCCTGGCGCCACCACCATGCCTGTGGCATCTATGATGCGCCTGGCGCTGAATTGCGCTGGCGTTGCTTGGCCCGCGAAAACGATGCGGTCGCCGACGATGCCCACGTCGCCGACCACGGGCGCCTGGGTGTCGCCGGTGTAGACGGTGCCACCGCGCAGCAGCAGGTCAAGTTCGACCGGCGCGTCAGGGGCGGCGTGGAGCGAGGAAGAGAGCGCTGCCAGAACGGCCAGCGCGAGAGCGGTTTTCTGCATGGAGTGAGTGCCAAAGTGGAGCGGCGAGTTTGGAACCTATCTTCCATGCCCGCCAATTCCTTTTCTGGGGCGTCCTATGACGCCAAGGCATGGCTGAGACGAGACCCTCCTTCGGTGTGAATCAGCCGGTCGTGCCCTAGCTCCGCGCCTCCACACTTCATTCAAGGACGCGGGCTGTCGTTTCTGCAAAGCTGCATTGGCACGCGGGACGATGACGATTCAGCCTAGGTGAGCGTCAGCTTCAACTCAACGCGATCGCGAGACAATTGAACGAGAGGCCGCGCAAGACGCTCGGCTTCCATGCACCTGCTGAAATGTTCAGCGAATGTGTTGCATCGACCGGTTGAATCCGCCGCCGACTGTAGCCTTTCGGCGACCAGGCGCTTCGGGCCCACTGCGGCCGTACGGCGCCCGAGATTGGTCGACCGACAGCTGCCATTCGCAGGATTGGATGCCAAGCAAGCGTTCGTTCGACGCCAGTCAGCAGCAACCCGCCATGATTCCGTGGGCCTGGATGACCGCAGCACGACGTTGACGAAGGCGGCCTTCGCGCACAACATTGCCCATCCTCCGATTCAAGGGGTTCTCATGGCTGAGAGCGACAAAGTGTTCGCGGGCTCAATCCCGAAGTTCTATGACGCGTTGATGGTTCCGCTGATCTTTGCTGACTATGCCGCCGCTATGGCGGAGCTTGTCGCAGCCTCTTCGCCCGGCTCGGTGCTTGAAACGGCGGCGGGCAGCGGCGTAGTCACGCGGGCGCTCGCGCCCAAACTCAGCGCCGACACACGCTACGCAGTGACCGACCTCAACCAGCCCATGCTCGACTTTGCCGCCACCCGGCAGGGGTTCGACAGCCGTATCGAATGGCGACAGGCGGACGCACTCGAACTGCCGTTCGAAGACGCGTCCTTCGATGTCGTTTGCTGCCAGTTCGGCGCGATGTTCTTTCCTGACCGGGTCGCCGGCTACGCCGAGGCGCGTCGCGTGATGAGGCCCGGAGGGCGCTTCGTCTTCAGTGTCTGGGACCGCATCGAAGAGAACGCCTTCGCCGACGACGTCACTAAAGCTGTCGCCGCGCTGTTTCCACACGACCCTCCGAGGTTCCTCGCCCGCACACCGCACGGCTATCACGATGTCGCACTGATCCGGGACGAGTTGAGCCGCGCAGGGTTCGCCAAAATCGAGATTGAGACGCGCGAGAACGTGAGTCGTGCGGCCTCGGCACGCGGCGCTGCCACTGCCTATTGCCAGGGAACGCCACTGCGCAATGAAATCGAGGCACGCGACGCCAGCTTGCTTCAAGTCGCAACGGACCGTGCAACACAGGCCATAGCCAGCCGCCATGGCGAAGGGCCGGTGGCCGGAAAAATTCAGGCGCATGTGATCGTGGCGGCGAGATAACCGACTCTCGGCGCAAGACTGTTGCCAGCCCGGCTGAATTTGCGATGCCTGGAAGCCGCCTGTGGCCAGCGACTGGAAATGGCCGACTACCGCTTGTTGGCCAGTCGGCGTCTAGGAGACATTGTTGTCGAGATAGGTGACTGCGCGCGCCGACAGTGAAAGCGGCTCGGGACCGCCACCCTGAAGAAAGTCGGTCATACGTCCCACCGGCCAAGACTGCGAGTTGCCGCCCAAAAACTCGACTTCGTGTTCACCACCACGGTAGTCATGCCAGTAGCGAGCGATCAGCTTATCGCCCTTGTATATCGAGTACTCGTAACGTCCGAACGGCTCACGACGCGACGGATCCTGCTCAACTCGGTAGGTCATGCGATGTTCATTCTTCAATGTCTGCTGCTGTCCGAATCCGCCCGACCGGCATCGTGGCACATGCGCGTCATTGAAGTCACTGGGCTTGTCACGAATCGGCCCCTGTGGACACCATCCACTTCTCCAAGACATAATTGTGGACGGTGTTCACAACAAAGATGAAAGGCCAGCCCCATGAGCAAAGTATTCGTCAACATCGGACTCAGCCTCGATGGCTACGTGGCCCCCGAAGGGATGACCATGGACGACCCCGGCTACAAGAACTGGGGCGCCAAGTGGGGCGCGATGATGGGCTGGCTGGTCAAGCTGCAGCACTTTCGCGAGAACGTCCTCAAGCTCGGACCCGGTGGAGAAACCGGTCCGGTCAATGACCTCGTTCGCAGCACCTTCGAGCGGATCGGCGCCAACATCATGGGCAAGCGGATGTTCGACCAAGGGGAGGTCGCCTGGCCCGACGACGCGCCGTTTCACACGCCGGTCTACGTGCTGACCCATGAAAAGCGCGAACCCTGGGTGCGCCCTGGCGGCACGACCTTCCACTTCATCAACGACGGGCCGGAACGTGCCCTGGCGCTCGCGCGGGAATCCGCGGGCGGGCGCGACATTCGCATCGCTGGCGGCGCGGACGTGGTCCAGCAGTACCTGAAACTCGGTGCCGTCGACGAATTGGAGATCGCCCTGGCGCCGGTGTTGTTCGGCAGTGGGCGGCGTCTGTTCGAGAACCTGGGCGAACTAGGGACGCAGTTTCGAATCGACGGCGTTCTGGATGGTCCAGCCGCCACGCACCTGCGCTACGTGCGGCAATGAGGACACGCGAAGGTCGGCTTGCGGCGACGGATTCAACCGGTCGATGCAGCACATTCGCTGAACATTTCGACAGGTGTATGGAAGCCGACCGTTCTCCGTGCGACACACGGGCTGTGAAATTCACAGCCCGTCAGCCCCACCGCTAGCCGCCAGCCTCAGGCGCTTCTCTGCGCGCCTTTTCACTCATCTGAAACAACTCCCCCGCCTTGCGCGCCAGTTCAGCCGCTAGCCAGAGCACGTTGTCCAGATGCCGAGGCCCTTCACCGGTGTGCCAGTCGATGTCTTCCCCGTGGCAGACCCACAGCAGGGATTCGAGTTGGGTGAGGGTGTTTTCGAGCAGATCCGCCGGGTCTTGGGCGGTTCCGTCGGGAGATACCGGCGAGCGGGGCCGGGCTATAGTCTTGGTAGCCATTTGGTGTGCGTCCTTTTAGAAGTTGTGCACGTCTTTTGGTTAGACGGCTGGGGTGCTCGAACACCCCGGCCGTCGCCTTTGATACCTCGCATTTGCATCGTTGCTTTGGCAGCACCGACAACCCGCCGCGAGACGTAGCGCTTCATCATTCATTCGGCTTGCTGTGTGTTGCGCCTTCCTTGTCCCCTTGGTGGGGCGTTGAGTGACAGGGGCATTCACTGTAGAGAACAGCGCGGGGCATGGGGCCGCGGCGTGCAGCACGAAATCTCGATTCACGCCAACAAATACAACTTCTGCCGTTCGGCGTGGACGCAGGCGCAGCAAGCGCTCGGCAGGTCCCCACGGAAGGCGCTATCCCGCAGCCTTGCCAGACGCAGGCGAGAGGTAACTCCGCAGCTTGAAGCACGTCGTCATGGCACCTCGTCCGACGTTCGATGGCCAAAAAAGGAATACCTTTGGTTCTAAATATAGAAAAAAGGCGTCGGAGCACCGGACAACGAGGTCCGGCCATCCCACGTTCAAGGAACCTGTCATGAAGATCAAAAGGCCAGACAACCTGACCGCGATTCGCGAAAAATTCGGTGTGCCGGCGCGACGCGGCGGCGCGGTCGAGGTGGACGGCCAGCCGGGAATCATCACCGGCATGAGCGGTGACTTCGTCAGGGTCAAGCTGCGGGGCAGGGAAGCGGGGGTGCCGTTTCATCCTCACGAAATCACCTATGCGGTGGCGCGATCAGCTGCGGATGTTCCGCTGATGCCAGCCAGGAGCACCAAGCCGGACACGTCTGCGTGGCCGGGCAGGATTTCAGTTCCTAGCTCTGGCCGCCTGAACAAGGCCCGGGCATGACGGTTCTTCGCCCGATGGAATACCACAAAAGATGGATGGCGCCGCACGGCGCGCTGCGTTGTACTGGCGCGTCAAAACCTGAGGGGAACGCGATGAACAGGTCCACATGGCACAACGCAACCATCACCCTGAAGCTTCCGTGCGACACGGCCCCCGACGAAGCGATCGTTGCGATGCGCGCCGCTGGCATACCGGTCGATGAACTGGGTTTCGCCCAAGCAGGGTTCCTTCACATGCGCACGACGCAGGACTATCGCTCGCATGTGTTCCGGTGGTTCGCCAAGGAGGACGCCGGAGTGCGCACGGGCGCACCCACGCGCTAGCGCCGTCGCGGGTCCGGAAAGCGCTCCCTCAGCGCAGCCGTGGGCCACGCCTCGTCCGGCGAAGAGCCCCGCCCCGCCAATGTCCAGACCGCATCAGCGTCGTGCCGCTCAAGGTCGCGCATCAGGCTCGCGAGCGCCTTGCCGTCTTTCAGCCGCTCGGTCTCGGCCAGCTCGCCGCGCAGCCCCGGCTCTGCATCGGCCGCGTCGGGCAGGCCCTGTGTGCGCAACAGGATGTATTGCGGATAGCGCTGCGCGATCAGCGCCTCGAAGGCTTCATAGATCGGGCGGTAGCGCTCGCCGATGGCGCCGACGATGCCTTCGCGCCGCGCGGCCAGGCGTGCCACGGCGGTGGCGTTGTCGGTGACCAGGTAGGGGTAGGTGGCGTCTGCACCGAAGTCGTCCAGGCACTCCTCGCGCTCGACCGCGGCGTCTTCGTCGTCGATGTCGTATTGGTCGATGAAGCGCGCATGCCGGATATCGCTCTCGCTGAACAGGGCCAGCCAGAGCAGCGGGAAGAAGGCGTTGGCCTCCAGCTCGGCACCGTCGCCGAAGAAGCCTTGCCATTCGTTGCGGCTGCCGTCGGGCATGCGGGGCAGGGCCGAGCTGGACAGGTAGACGGGGTGTGACATGCGTTGCGCTCCGTGGTGGGCCAGACGGGCATCTTAGGGGCGGATCTTGGGGGCGGATCTTTAGGGGCGGAATGGGCCGTGGCCACCTTCCGAGGACAATCCACGCAGCTCAGCACCCATTCAAAGCCACGACCATGCCCCGCCTAGACGACCCCCTCCACGACGCCGAAATCGGCTCCCGCGACAGCACGCTCGACACCACGCGAATCGACGACGTGCGCATTGGCGCCGTTCGCCCGCTCATGACCCCTGCGCTGCTGCAGGAACGCGTGCCGGTGCGCGACAACACGCTGGCACTCGTCGAAAGCAGCCGCGCGGCCATTGCCGACGTGCTGCACGGCCGCGACGACCGGCTGGTCGTGGTGGTCGGCCCGTGCTCCATCCATGACCACGACCAGGCCATCGAGTACGCACAGCGCCTGAAGAAGGTCGCCGATTCCCTGCAGGACGACCTGCTCATCGTGATGCGCGCCTACTTCGAGAAGCCGCGCACCACCGTGGGCTGGAAGGGCTACATCAATGATCCGCACCTGGACGGCAGCTTTGCCATCAACGAGGGGCTGGAGCGCGCGCGGCGCCTGCTGCTCGAACTGACGACCCTGGGCCTGCCGACCGGCACGGAGTTTCTCGACCTGTTGAGCCCGCAGTTCATTGCCGACCTGATCGCCTGGGGCGCCATCGGCGCGCGCACCACCGAGAGCCAGAGCCACCGGCAGCTGGCGTCGGGCCTGAGCTGCCCGGTGGGTTTCAAGAACGGCACGGACGGCAGCGTGAAGGTGGCCGCCGACGCCATCCTCGCGGCCCGCGCGCCGCATGCTTTCATGGGCATGACCAAGATGGGCATGGCGGCGATTTTCGAGACGCGCGGCAACGACGACTGCCACGTGATCCTGCGCGGCGGCAAGGCGCCCAACTATTCGGCCGCGGATGTGGCGGCCAGCTGCGAGGCATTGGTGGCCAACGGCCTGCGCCCCCAGGTGATGGTCGACGTCTCGCACGGCAACAGCAGCAAGCAGCATCAGCGGCAGATCGTGGTTGCCGCGGACGTGGCGGCGCAGATTGCGGCGGGCGAGCAGCGCATCACGGGCCTGATGATCGAGAGCCATCTGGAAGAAGGCCGGCAGGACCTGAAGCCCGGCGTGGCGCTGAAGCACGGCGTGTCGATCACCGATGCGTGCATCGGCTTTGCGCAGACGGTGCCGGTGCTCGAGGGGCTGGCTTCGGCGGTGAAGGTGCGGCGGCGGGTGTTGAAGGGGTGAGGGGCAGGGCTGCTTGTTTCGGAGCAGCGCGTTGGCTGCCTGGTCATCTCGCTCATCTGTAGAAATCCATGCGACCACGCGAACCGCGCCAGTTGAACGTGCAGCAGCAAAATGCGCGTGTCGAGCGATCGCTTCGCGCAGAGGCGCTCTACTGGAGAGAGCATGGCGTGCCCGAAACACTGTTGCGATGCGCAAAAGAGCTAGGCATCCGGTGGGAAATGTCTATCGTCATCGACCTTGATACCGACTATCCAGGTTCTCTGTCCGGCGTTCTGGTCAGTCAAGACGCTCGGTTCATTGAATTCGACATCGATACCGATCCCGATGGCGTTGTGCAGGTTCACCGGTGGACCGATGTCACAAGCATGCAGAACTTCAACGAGCACAACGCCGGCACCGGCGTGGGTGAGGGCGCATTGGCGCTGCGAGTCTTGCGCGAGCTGACCACGTAGAGCTGGCCGGGGCGCATATGCATCGGCTCTCAGCGACGACCGCTCGCGCACTGCGGGAAGGCAAAAAAATGAGGAACTGCGATGGATCTGAAAAAATGCCGCGCCGTGCTGGAGAACGCTGGCGTTGCACTCGCCGCTGGCTTGTCCGCACTAGAGGTGAAGCGCGCTGAACAAAGGTTCGGGTTTGTTTTTCCGGAAGACCTGCGTGAACTTTTGAGCCATTTTCTTCCTGTGGGGGCGGACTTTCCAAGCTGGCGCAATCTTGATGATCCCTCGCTGTTGGAGATGATGGCGTTCCCTTCGGAGGGCGTCTGGCACGCGGTTCACTATCCATTCGAAAATGGTGCGGGTATCTGGAACTTGGGCTGGGGCCCCAGGCCCGCCAATCTCGAGCGGGCGACTCTTCACATGCGAGCAGTGCTGGCACGAGCGCCCAAACTCATCCAGGTCTATGCGCACCGCTACATGCCAGACCAACCTTCCCGCACTGGCAACCCGGTGTTCTCTGTGGTTTTTCCGACAGACATCATTTGCTATGGGTCGAACCTCGAGGATTACCTGGTGAAGGAGTTCGTCAAGCAAACCAGTGACGATGTCATCGTTTCGTGCAGCCGACCTCGTCGAATCGATTTCTGGTCAGCGCTGGTCGATCGGAATGTGGGGACAAGCGAATAGCCAGGTTTTGTGGTGGCGTAGAAGAGAGAGACGAGACATGAACATAAACATCACGACCATCGTGGCGCCTCGCGTGGATGGGTCGAAGACGACATCGGCGCGACCGTCTCAACGCCCGACACCCGGCAGCCGGGTACGGTGAAGCCATAGAACCCGAGATCACGTATGCCAGAACTGGTTTGGGAGCCCGTCGACTTTCTCGACCTGCTCGGCGTAGCGCCTGACGAAGCGGAGTACGGCGCATCGTTTCACTACGTTGTTCATCGCGAGGACCTGCGCCTCGAGCTGACTGTGTGGCCGATGAGCGGCGACGTCGCCGTCCGTGTCTATTGTTCGACGCAGCGCCAGCCAGTGATCGACTTGAACCTGCTGGATTGTCCCGGCGTCAGAGTGATCGAGGACAAGCGCGGAAGGTTCATTGAGTTTGCGGCTGCAAGCCTGTTTGCTGGGCGCTTCGATCAAACTGTGGCTGCACCCTATGGCTTCAGGGTGCAGGTGGACCCGTTCGTTCAGGTCTCGCCGTACGCGTACTGAGCCCTGCTACTGCCCTCAGGTATGCGCAGCCAAAACCAAGCGCACTGACAAACGGTATGCATCCCGCCCCGCGCTCAACCGCCCACAGGCGAGCACAACTCGACCAGCAGGCCATCCGGGCAGCGCACATAAGACACCACCTGGCCCCACGGCTTGGTGACCGGCGCAGAGAGTTCCGCTGCCCCGGCCGCCACGGCCCGCGCATGCGCCGCTGCCACGTCGTCGGTCACAAAGCCGAGCTCCATGCCCAGTGGCTTGGCCGATTCGGATGCAGCCACGTGGCCCTGCGCAAAGTTCGATGCGGCGAGTTCGTGCGACGCAAAGGCGAGGGCGGTTCCGCCCGTCTCCAGCTCGCCGTAGGTGCCCGACTCGTGAAGGAAGCGGGTGGCAAAGCCGAAGGCCTGCGCGAAGAATTGCAATGACTGGGCGACGTCGGGAACGTAGGCGATGGTGTAGCCGAACTTCATGGTCGATGGAGGGGATGCGGTAAAAAAGGGGAAATCGGGTCGATGCCCGGGGGACCGCACTCTACTCAGCCGCGTGACCGTTCCGCACGATGCCCCCGCGAACGCAGAGCCCATCGCCCGCGCCGGCGGATTCAGGCGTGGCGATGAAGGCCCACGTCGACCTCGTTGCACCGGCGAATGACCTCGGCGAAGTACGGCTCGAACACCTGGTTCTTCACCTCCCACCGGCCGTGTTCTTCCAGGTACGCGGGCAGCAGTTCGCCGAGCTCGGCCCACACCTCCTGCTCGCGCACGGTCGTGAGCTGGCCGTTGCGGCACACGACATGCCCGCCGACCATCACCAGATCGATGGCGCTGCCGTTCTCGCAGTAGGCCAGCTGTTTCACGATGTCGTTGCGCGGGCGGAAGTTGTCGTTGGCCAGGTCCAGCAGCACCAGGTCGGCGGCCTTGCCCACTTCGATGGAGCCGGTGGTGTCGTCGAGCATCGCGGTGCGCGCGCCGGCCAGCGTGGCCATCTTCAGCACCTCGAAGGCGGTGAGCCACTGTGAGGGCGGCGTGCCGTTCACGTTGTGCATCAGCGCCGCGAAGCGCATCAGGTCGAACACGCGCGCGCTGTCGTTGGACGAAAGTCCGTCGGTGCCCAGGCCGATGGCCACGCCCGCGCGCAGCAGCTTGCGCACCGGCGCCAGGCCCGAGCCCAGCTTGAGGTTGCTCAGCGGGTTGTGCACCACCGAGCACGTCGCCTCGCCCATGCGCGCGATGTCGGCGTCGGTGATCCAGATGGCGTGCGCCAGTGTGGCGTGGCGGTCGAGCACGCCGATGTCGTGCATGTGCGCGAGCAGCGTCTTGCCGTAGAACATCTGGCCGGCCACGGCCTGCACCCTGGTTTCGAGCAGGTGGGTGTGCAGCGGCACGCCGTGCTGCACGGCCAGCGCGTGGCAGGCCTGCAGCATGTCGGTGGTGCAGCGCTGCGGCGCCGACGGCGTGATGGCGAAGCGCATGCGGCCTTCGGCCTGCCCGTGGAACTGGCGAAAGGCTTCCTGGCAATAGGCGGTGTAGCCGGCCACCGTGGTGGGCGCGCCGAACTTCAGTTGCACGCGCAGGTGCTCGGGAAACACCTCATGGCCGAAGGGGGTGGAGTCGAGCACGGCGGTGTCGAGCACGGCGCTCGACACGTTGGCGCGAATGCCCGCGTCCCGGTAGGCCTGGAAGACGATGCCCAGCCGGTCGATGCTGTGGGCCATCGGGTCGAAGAAGTCGTCGCACAGGGTGGTTACGCCGTTCTTCAGCGATTGCATGGCAAGCACTTGGGTGCGCAGGTACAGCAGGCGGTCGCCGATGGGGCTGCCCGAGAGGTAGGTGTACGCGTACAGCAGCCACAGCTCGAGCGGCATGCGCTCGTAGCGGCCCTTGAAGAAGGTCTCGCTGGAATGGGTGTGCGCGTTGACGAGGCCGGGCATCAGCAGCTTGCCGCGTCCGTCGATGACGTCGAATGCATCGGGCAGCGGCAGGTCGGTGCCGATGGCGGCGATCTTGCCGTGCTGCAGCAGCACGTCGGCCTGCACGGGCCGCTCGCCCTGCGGGCCGCCGACGGCCAGCACTTCGGCGCCGCGGATGAGCGTGGCGTTCACGTGCGCGTTCAATCCCGCATCTCCGCCGTGCCCCGGATCGAGCCCAGCCCGCCGCGCAGCTTGGTGCTGAGCCACACGCCGAAGATGGTGGCCAGGTAGGGCAGGGCCTGCAGCAGGTCGTTGGAAATGGCGCCGCCGTATGCCAGCTGCGCGCGAATGCCCAGGGCCGACACCACCGCGAAGAACAGCGCCGCCGCCGTGGCGCCCAGCGCGCTGCCGGCACCGAAGATGACGGCCGCGAACGCCATGAAGCCGCGGCCCGCCGTCATGTTCTGCGAAAAGATCTGCAGGCTGCCGCCGGCCAGCTCCGCCCCGCCGATGGCGCACAGCACGCCGCCCAGCGCCAGCGCCAGCAGGCGCATGCGGGCGGGGTTCACGCCCACGCTGCGCGCGGCGAAGGGGTGCTCGCCGGAGGCCGACATGCGCAGGCCCAGCCGCGTGCGCTCCAGCAGCAGCCACACCAGCCACACGGCCACGGGCATGAACAGCACGAACACCGAGAGGCCGCCCAGGTGGCCCAGGTCGGCATCGAACAGGCTGTTGAGCTTGGGAATGCCGAAGGGCGCGGTGACCGTGGCTTCGCTGTCGTACAGCGCCTGGATGGCGAGCGACGTGCCGCCCAGGCCCAGCCCGGTGAGCCCCAGGCCCGCGATGATCGGGTTGGCCTTGAGCTTCTCGACCACGTACCACAGCAGCGCCGAGGCCGCCACGCACAGCGCGGCGGCGATGAGCAGGGCCTGCACGAAGGAGCCGGTCTGCACGATGCCCACGATGAGCGCGCAGCTGCCGATGATCATCAGCCCCTCCAGGCCCAGGTTCCAGATGCCCGCGCGCTGCGCCAGCACCCCCGCCAGCGTGACGTAGACGAGCGGCGTGCCCGAGATCAGGATGGATACCAGCGTGTCGGTCATGCGGGCTTTCGGGTAAGGAGCTTGTCGAGCCACCTGGCGCGCGACGTGATGAAGAGCGCGATGGTCGCGTTGATGACCTCTATGGCCGCCGCGGGCATGCCGACCATCACCGGCAGGTACAGCGCCGCCGAGGCCAGCGCGCCGAAGAAGAGGGCGGACACGGCCGTGCCCACGATCGACAGCTGCGCCACCAGCGCGATGAGGATGGCCGTGAAACCGTGCGCCGGCAGGAAGCCGCTGGCCAGCCGGCCGTTGGGCCCCAGCAGCTCGATGCTGCCGGCCAACCCCGCGAGCGCGCCGCTCACCAGAAAGCTGAAGAGCCCGATGCGGCTCACCCGCGCGCCCTGCCAGGCCACCATCGTCGGGTTGCGCCCCGCCAGGTTGGCCACGATGCCCAGCGCCGTGCGGTTGGCCAGCAGCCACGACAGCACGAACACCGCCAGCGTGAGCGCGCAGATGAGCGGCGACACGCCCAGCGAATCGGAGATTCGGTAGGCGTCCGCAATGGGCCGGCTCGACGCCTGCTGTCCCGAGCCCGAAGGATCTTTCAGCGGACCGGAGGTGACGTACACCAGCAGCAGGCCCGCAAGGAAGTTGCCCATCAGCGTGGTGATGACCTCGTCGGTGCCCGAGCGCAGCCGCAGCAGCCCGGGCCACATGGCCCACAGCGCGCCGCCCGCCATGCCCGCGAGCAGGCAGCCCGACACGACCACCCACGCGGGCGCGCCGCCCAGCCATTCGGCGGTGAACGCGGCGAGGATGGAGCCGACGTAGAACTGGCCCTGCGCGCCGATGTTGAAGAAGCCCGCGCGAAACGCGATGGCCACGCCCGTGGCGGTGATGAACAGCGGCATGGCCCAGCGCAGGCCCTGGTGGAGGGCGCCGTCGCGCAGGAACGCGCCGTCGAGGATGCCGGTGAAGAGTTCGCCCACGTCCAGCCCGGCGCTGTAGAACGCCAGCGCGCACAACACCAGCGCAAAGCACACGAACAGAACGACGCGCAGCACCGGCAGCATGCGCGCGGGGGAAAACAGGTGAGCCATCATGCGTGCGCTCCCACCATCGCCTGGCCGATTTCGCGCAGGTCAAAGGGGCCGCCGTAGTCGCCCACCACCTTGCCGCGCAGCATGACCAGCACGCGGTCGCTGATGTCGAAGAGCTCGTCGAGGTCGGAAGAAATCAGGATGATCGCGGCGCCCCGGTCGCGCGCCTCGCGCAGCGCCTTCCACACGGAGGCGGTGGCGCCGATGTCCAGGCCGCGTGTGGGCTGCGCCGCAATGATCAGCCGCGCGCTCGCGTCCACCTCGCGCGCGAAGATCACCTTTTGCGCATTGCCGCCCGAGAGCGAGCCGGCCGGCTGGCCGCAGTGGGCGTAGCGCACGTCCCATTGCGTGAGCGCGGCGTCGCATTCGGCCTGCAGCTTGCGCGGGCGAACGAAAGAGAGCAGGCCGCCCTGCAGCAGTTGGCCCATTGACCAGTTTTCCCACAGGCTGCTGTTCAGGGAAAGGCCTTCCACGTTGCGCTCGAACGGGATGATGCGCAGCCCCGCCGCGCGCCGCGTGGCCAGGTCGCTGTGCGTCACGTCGCGGCCCGCCAGCTCGATGCTGCCGCTGGCGGTCTGTGCAAGTGCGGCAATGGCGCGCACCAGCGTGCGCTGGCCGTTGCCCTCGACGCCGGCGATGCCGATGATTTCTCCGGCGCGGATTTCCATGCTCACGTCTTCCAGCGCGGCGCCTTCGGCATCCGGCCTGGTCGACAGGTTCTTCAGCCGCAGCACGGTGGGCGCGGTGAGCTCGCGCCGCGGTGGTGGTGCTGCCTGGGCCTGGGCCTCGGCCTGCAGAGACACCTTGGCGTCGCCCATGATCCACTGGCTCAGCTCGGCGGCGCCGATGCTGCTGCACGGCACGGGGCCGGTCACGTGCTCGCCGCGGCGCAGCACGCTCACGGTGTCGGCGATGGCCATCATTTCGCGGATCTTGTGCAGGATGAGCACGACGGTCACGCCGCGCTTCTTCAATATGCGGATGCGTTCGAACAGGGTCTCCACGCCGGCCGGTGCGAGCACGGCGGTGGGCTCGTCGAGGATGAGCACCTTGGCATCGGTCACCAGCGCGCGCGCAATCTCGATGCCCTGCTGCGTCTCGATCGGCAGGTTGCGAATGACTTCGCGCGGGCTCACCGACAGGCCCAGCCCGTCCAGGTGCGCCTGCCAGCGCTGCGCCAGCTGGCGCGAGGTGAACAGGCCGCGGTGCCGGTTGGAGCCGAACTCCATCGCCTGCGCCACGGTGAACGACGCCGGCAGCGCAAAGCTCTGGTGCACCAGCTCCACGCCGGCCGCGCGCGCGGCGTTGACGTGGCCGGTGCGGATCTCGTGTTCGTTGATGCGCACCCGGCCTTGCGTGGGCTTCACCAGCCCCGAACACACGCGGGCGAACGTGGTCTTGCCCGCGCCGTTCTGGCCGACGACCGCATGAATCTGCCCTTGCGCGAAAGCGATGGACACGTCCGACAGCGCCTTCACGGTGTCGTATTGCACGGTGACTCCGTCCAGCACCAGCGCGGGGGGCGCCGGGGAGGTCTCGCTGCTCGGGGAACTGGGGTTCATGGGTGCGTCGCGAACGGCTGAAGGGTCAGAGAACGGTGTTGAACGCGACCTTGACGGAGCCGTTCAGGATGGCCGCCTGCGTGGTGCGAATCTCTGCCATCACCTGCTCGGCCTTGGCGGCCACGGCCTTGTCGCCTTCCTTCTGGAACACGGGCGAGAGTTCGAGGCCGACCACGCCGGTGCCCAGGCCGGTGTTCAGGTGCGCGCCGCCCTTGCCGGTCTTCAGAATCTTCGAGGCCTCGTCGTACAGCGACTTGCCGAAGTGCAGGCTGACGATGGAAATGAGCGACTTCGGGCCCTGCGGGTACTGCGCCGGGTCGAGGCAGCTCACCAGGCGCCCGGGCTTGTCGTTGGCCGCGGCGATGATGCCCGCGTCGGTGGCGGCCGCGTCGGTCTGGATGAAGTCGATGCCGCCGTTGAACATCTGCGTGGCAATCTCGCGGCCCTTGACCGGGTCCTGGAACGAGCCCGCGAAGGCGACCGTGACGGCCGCGTTCTTGCGCACCGACAGCACGCCGGCTTTGAACGCGTTGTAGTCGGCGTTGAGCGGCGGAATCGACATTCCGCCGATGAAGCCGATCTTGCCCGTGGTCGACATGCGCCCCGCGAAGATACCGGCCAGGTAGGTGCCCAGGTAGTAGTCGTAGGACACGGTGGTCACGTTGGCGATGGCGGGCTTCATCTCGTCGCCGAACAGCTGCAGCCACTGCGTCTTCGGGTACTTGGGCGCCAGTGCCTTTAAGGGCTCGCTCACCTCGTTGAAGGTCGACACGATGATGGCCGCGCCCGCGTCGGCCAGCGTGCGAAAGATGGTCTCGTAGGTCGACGGGTCCTTCGCGTAGATGGCGCGGGTCTGCATGCCCGTTTCCTTGCCCAGCAGCTTGAGGCGCGCGATCATCGCGTCGACCGCGCTGGCGTCGCCCGCGGCCTGCGTGTGCACCAGCGCGATGAGGCCGCCCTTGGCATTGGCGATCAGCGGATACAGGGCGCTGACCATGGCGACGCCGCCCATGCCGGCGACGGCCTTGAGGATCTGCCGGCGAGCGGGCCTGGCGCTGGAGGATGCGTGGTGTGTCATGCGGATATCTCTGGGGTTGAGGAAGGGGCGAAGGAAAGAGCCGGCGAGCGGACTCAGGGCGTGGGGGAACTGGGCGCGGGGTTCATGATCATCACGTCCTGGCTCTGGATGGCGTCCAGCGCCCACACGCTCTTGATGAACGACTGCCACTCGGGGTCGGCGTACATCGCGGCGCGGCGTGCCTCGCGGTCGGCCAGGCTGTCGTAGGCCCACATCAGCACCGAGGTGTGCAGCCGGCCGATCTCGGAGATGTACAGGCCCACGAACCTGTTCAGGTGGCGCTGCTGCACCGGCAGGCCTTCGCGTTCGTACTTCTCGCGCCATTGGTCGATGGTGCCAGGGCGGAAGGTGTAGAGGCGGTGTTCGACGATCATCAAGTGCTCCTGTGGGTGCTGGGTGTCACTGCCCGGCCAGGATGAATTCGGCGCACTTCTCGCCGATCATGATGGCCGGGGCATTGGTGTTGCCGCTCGAGATGACCGGCATGATGGAAGCGTCGGCCACGCGCAGGTTGGCAATGCCATGCACCTTGAGCCGGTGGTCCACCACGGCCATGGCGTCGTTGCCCATCTTGCAGGTGCCCACCGGGTGGAAGGTGGTCATGGCGGTGGCGCGCAGCCAGGCGACGAGGTCTTCGTCGCTCTGCTTGTCGGGGCCGGGCGCGAGTTCCTTGCCGCGGTAGGCGTCGAACGCGGGCTGGTCGATGACCTGGCGCGTGGCGCGGATGGCGTCGACCATGGTCTGGCGGTCGAACTCGGTGTCCAGGTAGTTGGGCTGGATCAGCGGCGCATCGGTCGGGCGGCCCGAGCGCAGGCGGATGCGGCCCTTGCTGCTCGGGTTGACCGGGCCCACGCGCAAGGTGAAGCCGTGCTTAGCCTCCACCGTCGATTTCTTGAACGGGTTGGGAAAATACAGGTTGGCCGTTTTCTCCAGCGCGGGCATGAAGTGCAGTTGCACGTCGGGGTGCTCGAGCTCGGGCCGGGTCTTGATGAAGGCGCCGGCTTCGTACGGAAAGGTGGTGGTGATGCCTTCGCCGAACAGCATTCCGCGCACCACCGAGAACGCGATCTTGTCCGCGCGCAGGTCCTTGTACAGCGTGACGGGCTGCCTGCACTCGTACGACATCACGCAGTCGACGTGGTCCTGCAGGTTGCCGCCCACGCCGGGCAGTGCCTTGAGCACGGGAATGTCGTGCCTGGCCAGTTCTTCCTGCGGACCGATGCCCGAGAGCATCAGCAGGTGCGGCGAGCCGACCACGCCCGCGCAAAGAATCACTTCCTTGCGGGCGCGCACGGTGCGCATCTGGCCGAGCACGTCGTAGGCCACGCCCACGGCACGGCCTTTCTCGACCAGCACCTTGTGCGTGAGCGCGCGCGTCACGACCTTGAGGTTGCTGCGCTTCAATGCCGGGCGCAGGAACGCGAAGGACGTGGACCAGCGCTTGCCGTTCCTGATGGTGAAGTCGTAGCGGCCGAAGCCCAGCTGGCTGGCGCCGTTGAAGTCGTCGTTCAGCGGGTAGCCGGCCTGCTGGCCCGCCAGGCAGAACACGTCGAGCAATGCGTTCCAGCCGCGCGCGCGGCACACGGTGAGTTCGCCCTTGGCGTTGTGGAACACGCCGTCGCGCTGGATGTGGCCCTCGGAGCGCTTGAAGGCGGGCAGCACGTCCTTGTAAGACCAGCCCAGGTTGCCCATGGCGGCCCAGCCGTCGTAGTCCTGCTTGCCGCCGCGCACGTAGATCATGCCGTTGATGGTCGAGGTGCCGCCGAGCACCTTGCCGCGCGGCCAGTAGATCTTGCGGCCGTTGAGGTTGGGCTCGGGCTCGGAGTGGAAGTGCCAGTTGTAGATGCCCGACTGGAACAACTTGCCCATGAGCATCGGCAGGCGGAAGAGGGGGTTCGAGTCTTTCCCGCCGGCCTCCAGCAGCAGCACGCGGGTGGCGGGGCGGGCGCTGAGCCGGGCTGCGAGCGCGCAGCCCGCGGAACCGGCGCCCACGATGATGTAGTCGTAGTCGTTCTTGTCGTTCATGGGGCTACCGGCCGTCACCAGCGAATGGGGTCGCACCCCATCTCGGCGAGATGGGCGTTGCACAGGACGAAGGGGTTGGGCAGGCCCAGCACCGCCTCTGCGTAGGCGGGGTGTTCGCGCAGGATGCAGGCGACGTTGCCATGCCGGTCCTGCGCGATGCCGGCCGCCTGGAAGGCCTCGACGGCAGAGACGCCGAAGGCCATGAAGACCACCGGCTCGCCGCGCTTGCGCAGGTACGACAGCACGGCCTGGATGAGCGGCTTCCACACCACCAGGTGGCCGCGCGACTGGTGCGGGTCGATGCCCACCTGGAAGCGGCTGAGCGTGAAGGAGGTGTTGAGCAGCAGCACGCCGCTGTCGATCCAGCGGTCGCTCAGCGTGGCGGGCGTCTCGAAGGGCAGCGCGCCCGATTCGATCGCCTGCAGCGTGCGCGGCCAGTTGGCAAAGCTGCCGCCGTAGGCTGCGTCACCGGTGCGTGCCTCGGCCAGCATCTGCACCCAGGCGCGGATGCTCCTGGTGAACATCTTGTCGAGCTCGCGCCACTCGGCCACGTTGCCCACTTCGAAGGCGCGGCCCGTGGCGATGTCGATGGACGGATACGGGTCTTGCCCCAGCACCACGCAGCGCACCTGCGTGGGCGGCACGCTGTCGAAGGCCTTGAGCATGTGCGCGCCCTTGGGGCTGCCGGCCAGCTGCCGGCCCTTGCGCACCGGAAAGATCGGCTCCCAAGCCTGCAGTTCGAGCGCCGCGTCGACGCCCTCGAAATCGAGTGTCACATCGCCCAGCGCGGCCCGCCACGCATCGGGCAGGTCGTCGGGCCAGTTCGCGAGTGTTTCTTGCAGTGCGGTGCGCAGGGCTTGGGGCATGGGCTACATTCAAACTTCAAAAAGCTGACCAGTTCGTCAGGAAATTCTAAGGAATAAATTGACGAGTTGGTCAGAATTTTTTTGGTGCCTGCCCGTGCTCCGTTTCGGGGCGCCCTCTAGAATTTGAGCCCGCTCACCAGCGACACCATTGCCCATGCGCGACACCAAAACTCCCCGATCCCCCCTGCCGGACAACCCCGCGGATCGGGAGATCAGGGCGGCCAACAAACGCAAGATCCTCAAGGCCGCCAGCGAGGTGTTTGCCGCCAAGGGCTTCGACGGCGCGCGCATTGCAGAAATCGCCACCGTCGCGGGCCTGCCCAAGGCCAACGTCTACTACTACTACGCCACCAAGGAAGAGCTCTACAGCGCCACCTTCGCGCCGCTGCTGGCCGAGTGGGACAGCGCGCTGCAGATCCTGCAGGTCGACACCGAACCCGCCGTGGCCTTGCGCGCCTACGTGCAAGCCAAGCTCAAGCTGGGCCGCAAGAACCCGCTGGAGGCGCGCCTGTTCGCCAACGAGGTGGTGCGCGGCGGTGCGTTCCTGTCGGTGGCCGACCGTGCGCATATCGCGAAGAGCACGGCCGCCAGCATCGAGGTGTTCGAGGCCTGGATGGCCGCCAAGAAGATCCGCCAGATCGACCCGCGGCACTTTCTCTTCATGCTGTGGGCTGCGACCCAGTTCTATGCCGACTACGAGCCCATCGTGAATGCCGTGCTGCAGGTGAAGAAGCTCACCGCCGCGCACTACGACCAGGCGCTGGAAAGCATCGTGGGCACCGTGCTCGGCGGCGTGCTGATCGACTGACTGATCGCGGCCCTGGCACGCCGCGATTGTTTCCATCACATGAACACCGCGGTTCTTTTTGACCAGGGTTTTCCCTTGGGTATCGGCGCACAATTCTTCCCATGGACCAGCCCTTCAGCTGATCCAGGGAACCAAAACCGAAACCAATTGAAGGAAATCCAAATGACCGCCTCGAAGCTCCTCTCCGCCATCTCCATCGCTCTTCTGGCCGCCGCCGGTGCCGCCCATGCCGAGAGCTATGACGGCGTGCATCAAATCACCTCGGCCGTGAGCCGTGCCGACGTCGCCAGCCAGGCCGTGGTGGCCGCGCACAGCGCCAACCCCTATGCCGACGGCGCCAACCAAGGCCCCGTGCAACTGATCGCCTCGACCACCAGCCGCGCCGCCGTTCGCGCCGAAGCAGTGGCCGCCGCGCACAGCGAGAACCCGTATGCAGAAGGCGTGAGCTCGCGTGTGGCACCGGTGCTGGCCAGCGGCATCGACCGCTCCACCGTGCGTGCCGCAGCCCGCGCAGCAGCACGCGGCGACGCACTGCCGCTGTAATCGACTGAACGACGTTGCCCCGCCGCTGGCGAGGGCACACGCACAAAAGCCGGACCCTGCGAAAGCGGGGCCCGGCTTTTTGCCGTTCGAGGGGTGGGGTGGGCAGGCGGGGTTGCGGCCGCCTGTGAGACGCCTACGCGACGCGCTCTTCGATCGGCCCCACGCGGTCCGCGTAGAACGCCACGTGGTCCTTGATCTGTTCGACGGGCTCGTACGGTGCCTCGTAGGTCCACACCGCATTCACCGAGCGCTCGCCGCCGGCCGGAATGCTGTAGTAAGCGGCTTCGCCCTTGTACGGGCAGTAGGTCGCGTGCGAGGTGCGCTCCAGCAGCGACATGCGCACGTCCTTGCGCGGGATGTAGTGCACGGTGCCGAAGTGCGCTTCGCGCAGCGTCAGCGCGTCGCGCGTGTCGGCAATGACGTGGCCATCGACCGACACCACCACGCGAAGCGGATTCTTCGCGATGGTGATCTGATGTTCGGGACCGGGGATCTTGACGGTGCGCTCTGGCGTGGCGAACATGGCTTGCTCCTTCTCTCGGGTCTGGGTGACGCAGGAATCGGCGGATGCGCATCTTGCCGCGATGTCGCGCCGGTTTGAAGCCCCCCGAAAATCGGCCTGATGCCAGCGTGGTCAAAGCTCCCGGCTATTTGCCGGACGCGCGCGGCTTGACGAATTTCAGCGTCATTCGGTCCGACTCCCCGATCGCCAGGTACTTCGCCCGGTCGACCTCGCCGCCGCGCAGCGTGGGCGGCAGCGACCACACGCCGTTCGCATGGTCCTTGGTGTCGCGCGGGTTGGCGTTGACCTCGCTGCTGCCCGCGAATTCGAAGCCCGCAGCCTTCGCGCGCTCGATCACCAGGTCCTGCGGCACGTAGCCGCTCGCGATCACGCGGCCAAGGGGGATGCCCGGCGCCGCGCGGTGCTCTTCCACGCCCAGCACGCCGCCGGGCTTGAGCACGTCGAAGAAGGCGCGCAGGCTCTCGTCGAAGTGCCCGTCCTCGATCCAGTTGTGGATGTTGCGGAATGTCAGCACCGCATCGGCGCCGCCGGGCGGGCGGATGTCCGTGAAGGCCGCGGTGGGCAGCGTGCCGAGCACGACGCGGCCGTACACCTTCGGCTCGCGCGCGAGCTTGTCGCGAAAGGCGGCGCGTGCGCGCTGCTGGCCGGGTGTGCCGCCGGCCGGCTCATGGGCGGCATACAGGCGTCCTTGGTCGTGCAGGTAAGGCGCGAGGATCTCGGTGTACCAGCCGCCGCCGGGCGCAATCTCGATGACCGTCGCATCGGGGCGTATGCCGAAGAAGGCCAGCGTGTCGAGCGGGTGCCGCGCGCCGTCGCGGGCCCGGTTCGCGGGGCTGCGCTGCGGGCCGTCGACCGCCGCCCGCAAGGCTTCGATGGCTTTGGGCGGCAAGGTGGTGGCGTTGCCCGTCTGGGCGTTCACGAGGCCGGTGGCGCCCGCCAGCGGCAGCAGTGCGGCGGCGGCCACGAGGCCGCGGCGCCGGGAGGAAAACGGGTTGGAAGAGGTCATCGCCGGATCATGCGGGAATCGGCTTGTGCCTGCTTGCACGGGCGATGCGAGCACTTTCGGTGATAAAACTTCGCGCGATCCTACCCCGCCATCGAATGACCGAAGTGAAGAAAAACAAGCTCGCCACTTTCCTGCTTGCCAGCCTGCTGGCCGTCGGTGCCTGGGCGCAGGACTGGCCGGGCAAACCCGTGCGCATCGTCGTCCCCGCGCCCGCCGGCAGTTCGCTCGACCTCATTGCGCGCACCCTGGCAGACCGCCTGCGCGTGATGTGGAAGCAGCCCGTGGTCATCGAGACCAAGGCCGGCGCGGGCGGCCTGATCGGCATGGACACGGTGGCCAAGGCGCCGCACGACGGCTACACGCTGGGCATCGGCTTCAACGGACCGATCGCCTTCGGCCCCTACATGTACGCGCGCATGCCCTATGCGCCGGCGCGCGACCTGATGCCCATCGTGCTCACGACCTCGCAGCCCAACGTGCTGGCGGTGCAGGCGAACAACCCGGCGAACACGCTGGCGGAATTCGTCGAGTGGGCGAAGAAGCGGGGCAACCGGTTCAGCTATGCGTCGGTGGGCGCGGGCAGTTCGTCGCACCTCACGATGGAGCTGTTTCGCAGCGTGGCGCACATCGAGGCCGTGCATGTGCCGTACGCGGGTTCGCCGCCCGCGGGCCTGTCGCTGGCCGCGGGGGATACGCAGGCGCTGTTCACCGTGGCGCCCGCGCTGCTGCCGCTGATTCAGGGGCAGCGCGTGAAGCTCATCGCGGTGACCAGCGCGCGGCGCTCCGAACTCATGAAAGACCTGCCCACGGTGGCCGAGTCGGGCTACCCGGGTTTCGAGTCGCTCGCGTGGAACGGTTTCTTCACCGCCAGCGGCACGCCATCCGAGGTGGTGCGCCGCATCAACGCCGACGTCAACACCGTGCTGCGCGAGCCCGCCGTGCGCGAGCTGCTGGCCAACCAGGGGCTGGTGGCGGGCGGTGGCTCGCCCGAGGAATTTGCGGCCTTCATCGACAGCGAGGGGCGCAAGTGGGGCGCGATCATTGCAAGGGTCGGCATTCGGCTCGACCAGTGACAGGCAGGCCGCCTGCACAGCGACGAACCTGCGAAGACATCCATCAAAAAAACCACGAGGAAGAACAACATGGCCAGCTACCCCGACGACATCTACACCGAACCCGAGCCCGATCCGCACACGCTCGCCAACCTGGGCCCGCTGGCGGCGCTCGCCGGGCTGTGGGTCGGCGGCCACGGCCACGACGTGAGCCCGAAGGCCGACGGCCCTGAGGCCGAGGGCTACATCGAGCACGCGGAGTTCCAGCCCATCGACGCGCAGACCAACGGGCCGCAAATTTTCTACGGGCTGCGCTACCACCTGCGCGTCGTCAAGCCGAACGAGGTCGAGAGCTTTCACGACCAGGTCGGCTACTGGCTCTGGGAGCCCGCCACCGGCGCGCTGATCCAGACGCTGTCGATTCCGCGCGGGCTGACCGCCATGGCCACCGGCCACGCGCAGGCCGACGCGCGCAGCTTCCGCCTCGAGGCGGTGCGCGGCGGCGAAACCAACGGCATCCTGGCCAACCCTTTCCTCGAGCATGCGTTCAAGACGCTGAGCTACAGCATCGAGGTGAGCGTGCATGACGACGGCGGCTGGTCTTACGTGCTGGAGACGGTGCTGAGCGTGCGCGGCCAGGCCGAGCCCTTCAGGCACACCGACCGCAACACGCTGCGCAAGATCGGCGAGGCCACGCCCAACCCGACGGCCCGGGCCGCGCTGGCCGAGGCGGCCGCGCAATCCGCGGGTGCGGAGGCGGCACAGGTCGTCTCGGCCGTCGCGGCGAGTGCCGCGGGCGTGGCAAGCACGTCCGGCGTGCCCGGCGTGCCCGGCGTGCCCGACGCCGTGGCCTGAACCGGTATGGGCTCAGTGACCTGAGCCAGCCGGAACGACGCCACGTTCTGGTTGGCGGCAGCTCTGTGACTTCCTTGTCTTCGGCAGCGCCTGAATCGGCCTGCCCGTGATCACGCCCGAATGCGCGGCGCTAGCATCGCGCAGCCGGGCAACCGGCGTTCACAAAAAAAGACAGGGAGTACCAATGAACGAATTTCCATTGCACGTGGCCGCCCCAGGCGGCCTTGCGCTGCGGCACATCGGCGTGGAAGACGTGCCGGCGCTGCACCAGCTCATCGAGCTCAACAAGGAGGGCCTGCTTGCCGCGCTCGACTGGCCGCGTTTTGTGCGCACGCAGGCGGACACGCACGCGTTCTGCGCAGCCAGCGAAGCCGCGCGGCAGGACCGCAAGAGCGCCACTTACGGCGTCTGGCGCGGCGAGGCGCTGCAGGGGGTGGTGTCTTTCAACGTCGTTCACCATGCCAGCCAGAGCGGCGACATCGGCTACTGGCTAGGCAGCGCCGCGCGAGGAAAGGGCGTGGCAAGTACGGCGGTGGCGGCGATGATTCGCGCGTTTTCCGATGCCGACCTGGTTCACCACTGCATCATCAAGTGCGCCACCGGCAACGAACGCAGCAAGAAGCTCGCCGAGCGCCTGGGCTTCGTTCGCGAGGGGGTGCTGAGCAAGGCCGAGAAGATCGGCGACGTCGTTCACGACCAGTACGTGTACTCGCTCGATGCACGCAGGGCGCCGGTGCTGCCCGCTTCAGTCCAGCTTCAGTGACCCCAGGCGCTGCACGATCAGGTCGTGCAGCGTCTGCGCCGCCACCGACAGGCTGCCCTCGCGCCGCTGCACCAGGTACAGCGTGCGGGTAAGGCCCGCCACCGGCAGCGGCCTTGTCACCAGCGTCTCGCGCTGGAAGTGGAACAGCGTCAGGGCCGGCACCACGCTGACTCCCAGTCCCGCCTCGACCAGGCCCATGACGGTGGCCAGGTGCTCCACCTCGAACACCGCGTTCAGCCGCTGCGGGTGCAGCGCCACGTCGAGCGCCTGCCGCACGCTGCTGTTGCGCGCCATCTGGATGAAGGGGTAGGGCGCGATCTTCTTCACCGTGAGGCGCGCCTCCCGCGCCAGCGGATGGTCGGCGCGGCACACCAGGTGAAAGCGGTCGCTGCACAGCTTGCGCGCGCGCAGGTCGCTGCCGGCCGTGCCGCCGGCGCCCGAGGCCGCGAGCGCAAAGTCGGCCTGGCCGCTGCGCACCAGCGCAATGCAGGCGTCGGACAGCGCATCGTCCAGGTCGATGCGAATGCCGGGCCACGCCTGCATGAACTCCGCGAACACCGCCGGCAGCCAACCCGCCGCGAGCGAGGGCAGGGCGGCCACGCGCACGCGGCCCTTGCGGCGCTCCACGTGGTCGGCCAGGTCGCTCATGGCGCTGCCCATGTCGTCGAGCAGCCGGCGCGCCGAGCCCTCGAACAGCTGGCCTTCGGGCGTGAGCTGCACGCTGCGCGTGTCGCGGTCGAACAGGCGCGTGCCCACCGCGTCTTCGAGCGTGCGAATGAGCGCGCTGAACGCCGGCTGCGACAGGTGGCTGGTCTGCGCCGCGCGCGTGAAGTTGCGGTGCTCGGCCAGCGCGAGAAAGGCGCGCAGCTGCCGCGTGGAGAGGTCAGGCGTCTTTCTCAGGGGCATGGAGCAGTCATTTGAAAAGCAGATCAATTGATCCGAAGTTTCGATTTTACGGATGACGGGGCGCTGCCTACAGTGCACGGCAATGAACGCTACAGAAACGCCCACGCTGTTGATCGGCTGCGCCGCCGGTTTCTCGGGCGACCGCACCGACGCCGCGGGGCCCGTGGTCGATACGCTGATCGCACGGCTGGCCAGCGGCCCCGAAGGCCAGCGCGCCTTCCTGATCTTCGAAACCCTGGCCGAGCGCACGCTGGCGCTGGCCCAGTTGCGCCGCCGCGCCAACCCCGACGCGGGCTACGAGCCGCTGCTCGACGACATGCTGCGGCCCGTGCTGGCGCGCTGCCTGGCGCACGGCATCCGCATCGTGAGCAACTTCGGCGCCGCCAACCCCCGCGCGGCTGCGCGGCACATCGCCCGCATGGCGCGCGAGCTCGGTGCGAGCGCGCCACGCATCGCGGTGGTCGAGGGCGACGACCTGTCGGGCCCCGAGCACCGCGCGCTGCTGAACGAAGCGCTCGGCGCGCAGATGCAGGGGCTGCGCGTGGTCAGTGCCAACGCCTACATCGGCGCCGAGCCGATTGCCGCTGCGCTCGACGCGGGCGCGCAGATCGTGGTGTGCGGCCGCGTGGCCGACCCTTCGCTCACCGTCGGGCCGGCCATGTCGCACTTCGGCTGGCGCGCCGACGACTGGGACCGCCTGGGCCGCGCCACCATGGCCGGCCACCTGCTCGAATGCGGCGCGCAGGTGTGCGGCGGCTACTTTGCCGACCCCGGCTACAAGGACGTGCCGGGGCTTGAAAACGTGGGCTTCCCCATCGCCGAGATCGACGCCGAGGGCCGCTGCACCATCGGCAAGGCCGACGCCACCGGGGGCCTCGTGAGCGAAGCGACCGTGAAGGAGCAACTGCTCTACGAAGTGCACGACCCCGCCGCCTACCTGACGCCCGACGTGGTGGCCGACATTGCCGATGCCGAAGTGCGCGCGCTGCCGGGCGCCGACCGCGTCGAGCTTTCCGGTGTGCGCGGCCATGAACGGCCCGGCCGCTACAAGGTCAACGTCTGCCACGAAGGCGGCTGGCTGGCCGAGGGCGAAATCTCTTACGCAGGCCCGCGCGCCGAAGCGCGTGCGCGGCTCGCGGCCGACGTGCTGAAGAAGCGCCTGCCTGGGCTCGCCTTGCGCGTGGACCTGATCGGCGCGCTGAGCATCCTGGGCGACGACGCCGGCCGCGCGCTGGCCGACACGCCCGACGCCGGCCTGCGCGACGTGCGCCTGCGCGTGGCCGCCACGCACACCGATCGCGCGCAGGCCGAGCGCCTGGCGCGCGAAGTCATGGCGCTCTACACCTGCGGCCCCGCGGGTGGCGGCGGCGTGCGCACCGCGCTCACGCCGCGGCTCAACACGCTGTCGTGCCTGCTGCCGCGCGACGCCATTCCGGTTCGCTTCGAATTGCTGGACGCGGAGGCGCTCGCATGAACACCCCTGAGCAAGACACGGTCGAAGTGCCTCTGTACCGCGCCGCCCATGGCCGCACGGGCGACAAGGGCGACCGCTCGAACATCAGCGTCATCGCCTGGCATGCGGACCTGTTCGACCTGCTGGTTTCGCAGCTCACGCCCGAGCGCGTGGCCGCGCAGTTTCGCCACCGCGCGCCCTCGCAGGTGCAGCGCTTCGTGCTGCCGAAACTGCACGCGATGAACTTCGTGCTCGACGCCGTGCTCGACGGCGGCGTGAACGATGCGCTGAACCTCGATGCGCACGGCAAGGCGCTGTCCTTCCTGCTGCTCGACATGCCCGTTCGCGTGCCGCGCGCGCTCGTGCCTTTGCTGGCCGGGCCTTAGCGACACACGTTCCTTTTTATTCCACTCACCCATTCCATCCGGAGACAAAACAATGAAACGATTTCCTCTTGCCGCGCTGACCGTCGCCCTTGCCATGGTGCCCTTGCTCGGCCACGCGCAGGCCTTCCCCGAAAAGGCCATCACCTTCGTCGTGCCCTTTGCGGCCGGCACCGCCACCGACCAGATCGCGCGCGCGCTCGGCAACCAGATCGCCACCGAGACGAAGCAGGCCGTCATCATCGACAACAAGGCCGGCGCCAGCGGCTTCATCGCCTCGCAGGCCGTGGCCAAGGCGCCCGCCGACGGCTACACCGTGCTCATCACCACCAACACCACGCACGCGGCCAACGAGCACCTGTTCAAGAAGCTGCCCTACGACCCGGTGAAAGACTTTTCGCCCGTCGCCGCGCTGGGCAAGGGCGGGCAGATCATGGTGGTGAACCCTACATTTCCCGCGAAGAGCGTGGCGGAGTTCATCGCGCTCGCGAAGAAGGACCCGGGCAAGTACAGCTTCGGCAGCGGCAGTTCGTCCAGCCGCATGGCGGGCGAGTTGCTGCAGCAGATGGCCGGCATCAAGCTGCTGCACGTGCCCTACAAGAGCAACACGCTGGCCGTGACCGACCTGCTGGGCAGCCAGATCAACATGATGATCACCGACACGGCCACCGGCCTGCCGCAGGTGAAGGCGGGCAAGCTGCGCGCGCTGGGCATTTCCAGCGCCGCGCGTTCGCCGCTGGCGCCCGACGTGCCCACCATTTCCGAGGCCGGCGTGAAGGGCTACGAGATGGGCTATTGGTTCGCGGCTTACGCGCCCGCGAAGACCCCGCCCGCCGTGGTCAAGCGCCTGAACGAACTGCTGGTGAAGGCCGCGAAGAGCGACGCCGCGAAGACCGCCTTCTACGAGCCGACCGGTACCGAGGTGTTCACGACCTCGCCGGAGGAGCTGGGCAAGTTCCAGACCGCCGAGTCGCAGAAGTGGGGCCGGATCGTGAAGGCTGCGGGCATCGAAGCCGAGTAGCAGGCACGCCGCAACGCGCATCGGCGCCGCGACGACACAAGACATACAACAGGAGACAAACCATGAAACGCTGGAGCCCTTTGGCTGCCACGGTGGCTTCGGCCGCCCTTTTTCTGAGTGCATGCGGCGGCAGCGGTGGAGGAGGGGGCGGTTTGTTGCCGCCCCCGGCCGCCACCACCACATCGCCCGCGGCCACGCCACCCGTGGCTGCGGCCGCCCCCAGGTACAAGCTCGCCATCACCGCCACCGAAGACGTGCCCGGCACCTTCGGCAGCGTGGGCGCCTACGAGAAGATCAGCGGCACCTTCACCGGCGAGGTCGACCCGAAGGACCCGCGCAACGCCATCATCCAGGACCTGCAACTCGCGCCGCTCAACGCCAACGGCAAGGTCGAGTACGCGTCGGACTTCGTGCTCTTCAAGCCCAAGGACATGCGCAAGGCCAGCGGCGTGCTGCGCTACGACGCGCCGAACCGCGGCAACATCGTCAACCTCGACCCGTACTTCGCCTCGCGCGGCCATGTGTTCCTCACTGCCGCATGGCAGGGCGACGTGCCGGCCGCGCCGGGCAAGCTCACGCTGAAGGTGCCGGTCGCGAAGAATGCCGACGGCAGTTCGATCACCGGCACCTACCGTGCCGAACTGCTGCCGACCACGGCCACCAACGATTCGCTGCCGCTGCCCGGCGGCCCGTTCAACGCGGCCATGCAGGCCTATGCCACGGCAAGCCTGGACAACACGCAGCCCGGCTACGTGCTCACGCGCCGCGTCAACGAAGGCGATGCGCGCCAGCTCATTCCCGCGAGCGAATGGAAGTTCGCGAAGTGCGGTGCTGCCACGCCGTTCCCCGGCACGCCCGACGAGACGAACGTGTGCCTGAAGGACAAGTGGGATCCGGCGTACCTGTACGAGCTGGTCTACGTCGCGAAGGACCCGAAGGTCATGGGCCTGGGCCTGGCCGCGCTGCGCGACATGATCGGCTTCTTCCATCGCAGCGCGAGCGACGCGGCGGGCACCGCCAACCCGGTGGCCGCCGCCATCAGGAACACCATTGCCTCGGGCGTTTCGCAGTGCGGCAACTTCATGAAGACCTTCGTGCACCTCGGCTTCAACGAGGACAGCGCGGGCGGCAAGGTGTTCGACGGCGTGTTCGCGCAGATTGCGGCGCGGCAGACCAACATCAACATGCGCTTCTCGGTGCCGGGCGGCGGCGGCGGCGTGCGCGCCGACCACACCGCCTTCGGCCAGGCCGGTGCGCGCGGCCTGTCGAAGGACTACGTGGACGACGTGGCGCAGCGCCGAGGCGGCATTCTGTCGCGCTGTGAGGCGAGTGGCACCTGCCCCAAGCTCTTCATCGGCTTCAGCGGTACCGAGTTCTGGACCCTGCAGGGTTCGCCGCTGCTGACCGATGCGTGGGGCAGCGCCGACCTGGTGCAGCCCGGCAACGCGCGCATCTACTACTACGCGAGCTCGCATCACCTGCTGGGCCTGGCGTCGCTGCCGGGTGCAGGCGCCGGTGCGCTGTATGCCACCAATGCGAACACGGGCGTGATTCCGGTGGTGCGTGCGCTGTACCAGGACCTCGACGACTGGGTCGTCAACGGCACCACGCCGCCCGACAGCCAGGTGCCCAGGCTGGCCGATGCGACGCTGGTGCGACCGCAGCAGGTCAGGTTTCCGGCCATTCCGGGCGCGAGCTACACCGGGCTGGTCAACACCTATTCGCTGCTCGACTGGGGTCCCAACTACCGCCCGCAGGACGAGAGCGGCATCGCCACACAGGTGCCACCGGCCAGGCTGGGGCGCGACTACGCGATCCTGGTGCCGCAGGTGGACGCGGACGGCAACGACGTCGCAGGCATCCGAAGCGTGGACGTGGCCGTGCCGCTGGGCACCAACACCGGGTGGAACACCACCAACGTGCCCGGGCGCATCGACCAGGCGGGGTTGTTCGGCTCGTACTTCGCGTTCGCCAAGACCCCGGCGCTGCGTGCGGGCGATCCGCGCCTGTCGCTGCAGGAACGCTACGTGGACCAGGCGGGCTACGTCGCGGCTGTCACCGCCGCCGCCAATGACCTGGTGGCCAGGCGCTTCATGCTGCGCGTCGATGCCGATGCAGCCATCGCGAACGCAGTCTCCAACCCGGTGCTGCCTTGACTAGTCCGCACGCGGTGCGCTGTGCACCGCGAACCCTTCCTGGCCCGGTGCAATGTCGGGCCGCAGGGTGAGGGCGGGAATGTCGTAGTCGCCGGCGTTCTGCGGGCGGAACGGAATCGGCTCGGCCGTGAACAGCGTGTCGAGCCGCTGGCCCAGTTCTTCGGTGATGCGCGCGTAGGCCGCCGCGTCGACCTTGTGCGTGCGATACACCAGATACGGCGGCAGCACGTCGAAGCCCGGGTAGTAGAGGATGCCGTGCTGGATCGGAAACAGCAGGTCGTCCATCGGCCCGTTGATGCCGCGCGGCGCGTAGTGCGACTCCCAGCCGCCCGCCGTCACCACCAGCATCGCGCGCTTGCCGGCCAGGGTGCCTTCGCCGAAGCGGTCGCCCCAGTGCGTGTCGGAGTGCTCGCCCACGCCGTAGGCGAAGCCATAGGCATAGATGCGCTCGACCCAGCCCTTGAGGATGGCGGGCATCGAATACCACCACAGCGGAAACTGCAGGATCACCGCGTCGGCCCACAGCAGCTTCTGCTGCTCGGCGGCGATGTCGGCTGCCTGGGTTCCGGTTTCGAAGGCGCGCAGCGACTCCAGCGAGGGGTCGAAGCGCGCGGCGCTGTCGCGCGCGGGAAAGTCGTCGGCGTCGAGCGCGGGCTTCCAGCGCATGGCGTACAGGTCGGACACGCGCACGGCATGGCCCGCGGCGGCGAGGCGCTCGGCCGTGAAGCGGTGGAGCGAGCCGTTGAGCGAGGCGGCTTCGGGGTGGGCAAGAACGAGCAGGATGTTCACGGTGTCTGAGGCTTTCGAATGAATGAGCCCTCAGGTTAGGCAGCGTAGCGCTATATTGGAAATGAATAGTTTGAATTCCAGGTATTGCCATGAACAATTTCAGCCGCCTCGACCTGAACCTGCTCGTCACGCTCGACACCCTGCTGGCCGAGCGCAACGTGACACGCGCCGCCGAGCGCCTGAACCTGTCGCAGCCTTCGGTGAGCGTGCAGCTTGCCAGGCTGCGCGAGGTGTTCGACGACCCGCTGCTGGTGCCCGCGCAACGCGGCATGCGACCCACGGCGCGCGCTGACGAGCTGCGGGAGCCGCTGCGCGAAGCGCTCGAATCGCTGGGCTGCGCGGTGGCGCCAACGAAGCCCTTCGACCCCGCCGAAGCCACCACCACCTGGCGCGTGGCCGCCGCCGACTATGCCGAGTCGGCCATCCTGCTGCCGGCACTGGCCGGGTTGCGCGCCGCGGCGCCCCGCACGCGGCTGGCCGTGGTGGAGGCCGTACCGTCACGCATGGCGCGGCAGCTGGAGCAAGGGGAGATCGACCTGTTCTTTCACACCAGCGTGGGCGCACCGCCCGGCCTGCACCGGCGGGTGTTGTTCCACGAGCGCTATGTGCTTGCAGGGCGGGCAGGGCACCCGCGCCTGAAGCGGCGCCCGACGCTCGCGCAGTTCTGCGCGCTGGAGCATGTGGTGGTGTCGCCCGGCGGCGGCGGTTTTGCCGGGCCGACCGACGATGCGCTGGCTGAACAAGGCCTGAGCCGTCGCGTGGCGCTGTCGGTGCCGCACTTTCTTTTCATGATGTCGGTGCTGGCGCAGACAGACATGGTGGCGATGCTGCCGGAGCGGCTGGCGCGCGGCGCGCCGGGACTCAGGGTGGTGGAGGCACCGCTGGAGGTGCCAGGGTACGAAATGGCGATGCTGTGGCATGAGCGACGGCATCGGGACTCGGGGCATCGGTGGCTGCGGGAGTGGATTGCGGGGAGTCTGTGAGGGCGGTGGAGGTGTTCCGGTGGAGCAAATCCTTGAGCGCTGCGCTTGCCGCCACCGTGGGCAAGGAGGCGATGTGAGGATCATGGAATTGGAGTCGGCTTCAGACTGGTTGCAGTCTTGAGGGTGCGTCGGGTGACTGTCTCATTCGGGCCCGAAGCGGCTGGTTGGGTTAGCTCAAAGCGGTCGCTCGGGAGCTTCAACGGCTCTTGCCCGACGTCGTCGTAAGAAACGATGGAAGACGCCAGTTTGCTGCCTATAAGATGGCCGCTCGACCGGCGATTTCGACTGGGAAAGGTATATGAAAAAGTCCAGCCATTCAGTCTGGTACATGAAGCTGCGCCGTGCATCGACCATGCTTTTACTTTCACTGCCCATAACTGGATGGTCGCTCTCTCCTGTTTATCTCGACCAAACCCTGTACTTTGGCAAGGATGAAGATGCTCTTAAGCGAGAGCACTTAGAGATCCTAAGGGCGGTTTCCTGCGCCACAACCGCCGATGGACGCCCAATTTTCCTTTACGGTCACGCCTCTAAGGCAGAGCGCACACCCAGGCAGCTCGCTCAGAGACGAGCTGAAGCAGTCAAAACCGCATTGATCCAGTTCGGCTCTGAGGATGCAAGGATTCACATCAAGTCATCCGGAGCTGACCTACCTGTTGCAGTTGAACCGGACGCAGATGGGAGGGCCAAAAACCGTCGCGTAGAAATCGCATCGCTTGGATCTTTCAACATAAACAGTTGCGACAAGGTAGTTCGAGACCGACCTCGCCCATAGCGAAAGACTCAAGCTGACTTGGTTCGGCGAGTTAGGCTGCTATTTGCACTTCCGCCAAGAGACCTCTCTTGGCCGACCGTAGCCGGTCGAGTTTCCGTCGCGAACGGGCCGTTTGCGGAGATCCGCCTCTCCCGAAAGGGGACGTGAGAAAGTACAGTGAAAAGCCGCTTCAGTCATGAGCGATGGCTCGCTCTTCGCGTCCACATCTGTTCAAGTCCTTGCGGTAGGGCGACCTGCCACATGTACGGCGGCGAGTGAAAAGTAGTCGGGTGCTCAGAACTTCTGGCACGTTGAGCCAGGTCTTCTCCCTTGAATCTCAATCAAAACGCAAGCTCCCGAATCTTTGCTGCACCCCGTTAAATCCGCCTCAGGAATGCGTGGAAGAACGCGGGCTGACGGAATCCCCGTCCTCTGCACTATGTCAGCAACATACTGAGCACGCCTCATGGCAAGGCGACGCGCGGGGTTGCGCGCACCCTCGAGACCTTCGACGGCAGAGCCCTCAGCAATCACATAGTCGAGACACGCAGATTTGGCTTGTGCCTCGCTCAATTTAGAAAGAAGTTTGGTGCGCTCTTCGGCTGGTAGCGAAGCAGCACCAATTGCAAATCGCACTTCTTCGGCCCAAACCATATGATCCGATGTGGAGTTTGCGATCAGTGGCCAGATCACAATCGCCCCGAAAAGGAGGCCCGCACGCAGGTTTGCTTTGGGTCGAATCAGAACTCGCATTGGAGCGCCCTAAAAATATGGAAGCTCGCCAGAGCATGTTTGGTGGAGCCCGCCAACGAATGGCTGGTAATGGCCGACTTTAGCCCGTCACGCCGCCGTCGTGAACGGGCCCATGGCGGCTTCTTGGATTTCGGCAAGGCGGACATTCGTCAACAGGTGCCAGCAAACGGTACTGCCGGCTTGCCACACACAAATTCGATTTCGACCCTTCGATGTACTTGACCGGCAGGGAGAACAGGAACGTCAGTCCGCCGTGCTAATACGCATATGTCGGAGCGAGCTGCCCCGTGGGCAACCAACAGAGCTGCTACGTAATCCGCGCGTTTCAAAGACAGCTGGCGCCTTTTGGCTTCTGTGCCCTCGCTCGGATCGGCGATGCCTTGAAGGACCCAGTACTGGGTCTTACACCATTCCTGCTTGTGTTCCAGCAAACGAGCCGGCCTCGTCATAAGGTCAAGAACCTTCTGACGTTGGTCTGCTGAAAGAGCCCACGCTTGCTCCTCGAACTTGGCGTCGCCAGCCCATTTGCCATGGAAAAGCATACGACTCGCGTCTGGAGGCGGCGGCGCCGGGTTCGGCTGGCTAAGCGACTGGTCAGACAACACCGCTAACAACAGAAAGAAACAAAGTCTATGTTTCACACGTCCATCCTATTGAAAAGCGCTCTGGGAATGCCCGGTATTGGCCGATAACCGAAATGGAAGGCAGCCTCACGGTGATCATATTTTTCACGGCAGAGGATACCGTCCTCAAGTTCCGAAAACACCCCACCAAAGGCCTCGCGTCGGGTCGGGCTTGGGTTCCAGTCGAGAGTAGCTACAAGGATCAGCCGAAAGGCGGACTTCGATCGGTGCGGCCTGACGAAAGGTCACGAATGCGTCACTCGCTTCCACCTGTTGCACGAACTCATTGAGTGAGGTATCAGACCAACTAACAAACGCCTGACCGACTCCATAGGCTTGGTGTCGATTCAAATATTGGATTCCCATCATGTCCAGCGTGTACTGCAAGCGAAGAGACAGTCGTACAGCGGGCCACCGGCCTGCCGACGCATCTTCTGGAAGGAGGCGAAAAAGACGATTGATCGCGACTTCAAATCGAACGCCCCTGTCTGCCGTCCCAAGATGCGCATCGAATGTGACCCCTTCGCCTTCCGGGGTCAGAACCGAATATTTATCAACCGACTCGCGGTGAAATTCCAGTAGCGCAGGCCATGCGTCGCATAACTTCATGGACTTGAGCAGCAGTCCTTGCTTCCGCAGGAATGCTCGGAAGTCCTTCTCTGACTGGAGTGGCGGAGCAGCTATCGACTCTGTTTTCATCGATTTTCGATTGTGTCGCTGATCAGCTTCCTACATATCTTGCCGCAGCAGCGAGTGACCGGTCCTGGCCGAATGCCGTTGCTTCAGTCGACCGCTGATTCTGACTTAGCTCGGCGTATCCATGGCGAGTTCGCATCCTCACGCGAAGCAGACCACCCGAGTGGCATGTCCGCCAGTTCAATCAGCGTGCGGTCGCGCTCTATCAACTGCACAAGCGCCACGATCATCGCTTGGGACATATCGGCGGCGTCGCTCGTGAGCATCTGCCAAGCGCCATCGTCATCGTCGTGGGAGACGTAGAGGATTGGCGCAGTCCCATTCATGATGGACCTCACGGTGAAGCAAGCGAGGTTCGGCGCGTCCTCGAAGGGCCATGTATCGTCACGATCGGGCATGTCTTATTTCAGTGAAATGGATGATGTGCAAGCGCACCGACTGTCTGCTTCTGAGCGAACTGGACCGCGCGGTCGAGCGGCAGCTTCTGGCCGAACCCGGAAATCTAGCCTCGGCCAACGACAGCACGCTCTCGTTGCAAAGCCATCGTTGACCGCGACGTATCCGAGCGGCAGATGCGCCGCTCGAGTTCAGCGATGCGAGGCACCGCACGCATCGCTGCTCTTGGCGACTTGGCCCATGCACCGACCCTGCCGCTCATGCCGCCGTCAGCCTGGGCCAGCCCTCATCAGCCCTCCGGCTCCCACTCGCCCGCGCACTGCTGAAACAACTCCCTCGCCTCGCGCACAAGATCCGTCGCGATCCAGAGCATGTTCTCCAGATGCGTCGGCCCGTCGCCGGCCGTCCATTCGATCCCCTCGCCGCGGCAGCACCACAGCAGCGATCTCAACTGCTCCAGCTTGTTTTCGAGGAGGTCCGCAGCGCTGGGGCCGCTGGTGCCCGCGGTGGTGGTGGTTGCTGCGGGAGATGCCGGCGTGCCACGCCGGGCCATAATTCGTTTAGCCATTTGTTGTGCCTTATTTCCAAGGTGATGCACTTCAGGTGGTCAGACGGTCGGGGTGCTGATACGCCCCGGCCGTCGCCTTCTTTCTTCTTTGCCTCGCATTCGCCCCGATGCGTGCCGCACCGAAGGCCCGCCGCGAAGCCAGCGGCTCATTCATCCGAAGTCTTGTGTGTGACGCCTTCCTCGCCCGCTAGGTGGGGCTTTGAGTGACAGGGGCATCCACTTTAAAGAGGCAAATCGCAGGCGGGGCAACTGAATGCGCTAGTAAGTCTCAGATCGCGCGATTCAATGGTTTCCCAATGTCGCCATGGAGCCCGCGCGCAGTTCAAGGCGCGAGCAACCGGTACGGCATAGACCATCCGTCGAATGCCCAACAGCCGATGGCCGCCCTAGCATCCGACACGTTGCCGCTCTCTCCGACGTCTCCGATGAAAAAGCTCGCCTTCTTCGCCGCCACAGCCTTGCTCTGCTGGGGTGCACTCGCGGCCGAGCCCGCCAAGGACCACCCCCTGGTCGGCCGGTATGAGGGCGCGGTGCTCGACGGCTACAAGGCCGCCGCCTACGACGAGGTCGGCCTCATCAAGGAGCCTTTCCAGAACTGGGCCGGTGGCAAGCCCGACCTGCTGCAGGTCGAAGGCAAGGTCACGCTCTACCTCTACAAGCTGCCCAAGGAGCGCTCGCTGCTCGAGGTACAGCGCAACTACGAGTCCAGCCTGAAGGCCAAGGGCTTCGAGGTGCTGTTCAGCTGCGGCACGGCCAACGCCTCCTGCTACAAGCCGCGCCCCAACAGCGTGGACACCAACACGCCCTACGACTTTGCGCTGGCCTTCGACAACCCCGAATGGCCGCGCCTGGGCAGCCGTGGCGACTACGCGCGCAACTACTTCGGTGTGAGCGGGCGCTACCTGCTCGCGAAGAAGGCGGGGCCCACCGGCACCGTGTACGCCAGCATCGCGCTGGCCGAGCACAACGCCGACGTCGGCAACCACGCCTTCGTGCGGGTGGTGGAAGCCAAGGCGATGGAAGACAACAAGATCGTGTTCGTCGACGCCACGGCCATGCAGAAGAGCCTGGCCGAGACGGGGCGCATCAATCTCTACGGCATCCTGTTCGACCTGGACAAGGACGTCATCAAGCCCGAGTCGCAACCCACGCTCGACGAGATGACCAAGCTGATGCGCGGCAACCCGCCGCTCAAGCTGTCGGTGGTGGGCCACACCGATGCGCAGGGCGAGGCGAAGCACAACGACGACCTGTCCAAGCGCCGTGCGCTGGCGGTGATTGCGGTGCTGGTGAAGGCGGGTGTGGACCCGCGCCGCTTCACCACGCGCGGTGCGGGTGCGTCGGAGCCTGTGGCGCCCAACGACAACGAGGCGGGGCGCGCGAAGAACCGGCGGGTGGAGCTGATCAGGCTCTGATTCCGCGGCCCGCGCGTTCGCACCACCTTCCCGTCAAATGATGGGCACGCTGGCCTCCTTCAGCACGCGCAGCACGAAGTGCGACTTGCTGTGCCGGATGCCGGGGATCTTGTAGAGCTTTTCGCGCAGCAGCCGTTCGTAGTCGCGCGTGTCGCGCACGGCGATGCGAATGTAGTAGTCGTAGTCGCCCGACACCAGGTAGGCCTCCTGGATCTCTGGAATGGTGGCCAGCGTGCGGCCGAAGTCGTACAGGGTTTCGTCGGTGTGGCTCTCCAGCGTGACCTGCACGATCACCGAGTCGTGGTAGCCGAGCTTGGCCGGGTCGATGTCCACCGTGTAGCGCTTGATGACCCCCGTGGCCTCGAGTTTCTTGATGCGCGTCCAGCAGCTGGTGGGCGACAGACCCACCTCGTTGCCGATGTCCTGCAGCGTCTTGCGCGAGTCGAGCAGCAGCACGCGCAGGATCGCCAGGTCGGTCTTGTCGAAAGATCCTTCGCCATCGACGGGGATTTGCCGATTGATTTTCATGAATCTCGTCCAAAGAGCCAAAAGAAAGATGCTTATTTTGCGCTCAAACCGGAAGAATTGACGGCATGCGACTGCTCGACCTACCCCTCACGCCCACCCTGTCCCTTCACGCCGAGGCGCCAGCCCGTATCCGCAACGGCGCCGAAGCATTGCTCGACACGCTGGTCGAGTGCGGCGTGGACACCATCTTCGGCTACCCCGGCGGTGCCGCGCTGCCGCTGTACGACGCGCTGCATGGCGAGCCGCGGCTGCGCCATGTGCTGGTGCGCCACGAGCAGGCGGCGGTGCACGCGGCCGAAGGCTATGCGCGCAGCAGCGGCCGCGTGGGCGTGGTGCTGGTCACCTCGGGGCCGGGCGTGGGCAACACCATCACCGGGCTGCTCGACGCCATGAGCGACTCGGTGCCGGTGCTGTGCATCAGCGGGCAGGTGGCCACCGCCGTCATCGGCACGCAGGCCTTCCAGGAGAGCGACGCGCTGGGCATGTCGCGTTCGGTGACCAAGTGGAACAAGCAGGTTCGCTTGGCCGACGACGTGCCCGCGCTGGTGCGCCGCGCGCTGGAGATCGCCACCACCGGCCGGCCGGGCCCGGTGCTGCTCGACGTGCCGAAGGACATCCAGCTCGACCGCTTGGGCCGCCAGTCCGAGGCCGCCCCGTCCCAGCCCTTGCGGCCCTTGCGCCCCTTGCGCACCCACCGCGCGCCGCTGCCGCCCAAGGCCATGATGCAGCGCGCCGCCGACCTGCTCTCGACCGCGCGCCGCCCGGTGATCTACGGCGGCGGCGGGCTGGTGAACTCGGGCCCGGCGGCGTGCGAGGCCTTTGCCAGGCTGGTGAACCTGCTGCATGCGCCGTGCACGCTCACGCTGATGGGGCTGGGCGCGTTCCCCGCGTCCGACCCTAAGTTCATCGGCATGCTGGGCATGCACGGCATGCTCGAAGCCAACCTGGCCATGCACGAGGCCGACCTGGTGGTGTGCGTCGGCGCGCGCTTCGACGACCGCGTGACCGGCAAGCTCGACGAGTTCTGCCCGCACGCCCGCAAGATCCATATCGACATCGACCCCGGCAGCATCAACAAGGTGGTGCAGGTCGACGTGCCGATGGTGGGCGACTGCGGCACTGTGCTCGACGGCCTGCTGGCGCTGCTGCCCGAGCATTTCGCGCCCGAGCGGCTCGCGCCGTGGTGGGCGCGCATCGAGCGCTGGCGCGCCGAAGACTGCCTGGCCTTCGCGCCGCGTGAAGACGCCATCCTTCCGCAGCAGCTGATGTCGACCCTGCAGCGCGCCATCGAGGCGGGCGGGCGCGACACGATCGTGTCGACCGACGTGGGCCAGCACCAGATGTGGGCCGCGCAGTACCTGCGCTTCGACAGCCCGCGGCATTGGCTCACCTCGGGCGGGGCGGGGACCATGGGCTACGGCCTGCCGGCCGCCATCGGCGCGCAGATCGGTCACCCGGAGGCGCTGGCGGTGTGCGTGAGCGGCGATGCGTCGGTGCTCATGAACATCCAGGAGCTGTCGACGGCCGTGCAGCACCGCGCGGCGGTGAAGCTGGTGCTGTGCAACAACGGCTACATGGGCATGGTGCGCCAGTGGCAGGAGCTGAACCACGGCAACCGCCTGAGCCACAGCTGGAACGAGGCGTTGCCCGATTTCGTGGCGCTGGCCAAGGCCTTCGGCTGGGGTGCGCGGCGGGTGAGCGACCCGGCCGAGCTGCAAGCCGCGCTGGACGAGTGCCTGGCGAGCGACGGTCCGTTCTTTCTCGACGTGCAGGTGGCGGCGCAGGAGAACTGCTTTCCGATGATGCCGTCGGGGCACGGGCACCACCGGGTGATGCTGGCGAAGGACCGGTGGTACGAGGAGGTCTGAGGTCTGTGTTTTTTTCCCTCTCCCGCTTGCGGGAGAGGGCTAGGGTGAGGGCTCTGTGCCGCCGATGAGGCGCGGCTCGTGCGTTGAAGCCGATGCCCTCACCCCCGCCCTCTCCCCAAGGGGAGAGGGAGCAATGCGGGACGGGGCTTCTTGCGGTGTTCCGCGGAAGATCAAGAGTGCCCGTCCACCCGCATCTGGAACAGGAAGTAGGGCGGAATGCACGCGCCGTTCCCCTCGGCCTGGCCCTCGGCCTGCGCGCAGATGTAGTCGTCGCGGCAGGCCTGTTGCGCCGAACAGCTGCGCAGGTTGCCGGGCCGCGTGTGCCTGGCCAGGCATTCGCCGAAGGGCTTCTTCGCGGCGAGGCAGCTGTTGAAGTCGCTGAGGATGGCGATTCCGCCGCAGGTGCCGTTCTTGTCGTTCGGGTCGCAGGGGCCGGAGCACATGCCGCCGGGGAAGCCGACCGACGTGGTCTCGCACACCGAGGCCGCGCCTTCGCAGGCGACGCGCGGCAGCTTCTGCGCGCGGTCCAGCCAGGGGTTGGCCGACTGTGTGATGCGCGTGGGCTCGCAGCGTGCGCCGACCGTGGCTTTCTCTGGCGCGGCGTTCGGCGCGCCAGGTTCGTCGGGCTCGGCGAGCGGACGGAACGGGTCGGGCCGAGGCATCGACAGCGAGGCCTTCACGTACGTGGCGCGGCGCGCCAGCTCGTCCTGCAGATGCGGCGAGTGCGGCACGGCGAGCGCATTGCCCGGCGTGAAGGTGCGCGATGCGCCGTGCCGGTCCACGCCCAGCAAATGAAAGCCCGCGACCGCGCGGCTCTGGTGGCAGCCCGCGCAGCTCAGGTCGTCGAGCCGGCGCAACACGGCCTGCGGCGACTTCAGCGTGCGGCTGCCTTCGACGGCCTGCCACTCGCCCGCTGAGAAGACCTGCGCGAAGGGTTGGTTGGCAAGCCGTTCGAGCCCGCGCGGCGCCACCGAGGTGGCTTCTGTCGCCAGGAACTTCTCGGGAATCTGCAGCGTGGCTTCGTCGAGCGCACGCAGGTTGGCCGGCTGCGCAATCCACTGCCGCAGTTCCTTGCGCAGCGCCGCATCGGCCTTCAGCTTCGCGACGTCGGGCGTGTTCTCCAGCGGCGCCACGTCGAAGCGCCTGGCAACCGCATTCCAGCGGAAGGCGCGCAGCATGTACTCGGCATGCCCGCCCAGGTCGGGCCGCACCGCCGAGGGCCAGCGCACGCTCTGCAGGTTGGTGGTGATCTGCGCGATGCGCGCCGGTGCCAGGCGCTGCGGCGCGAGCGGGCCGTCTGCCGACACGAGCCAGCGGCCCAGCGCCTCGTCGCTCATCGAAGCCGCAGGTGGCTGCCAGCGTTTCGCGGCGCTGGCGCAACTGCCGCTCGCATCGGGCGCGTCGCCGCGCAGCTCCACGTTGACGGTCATCGGCAGGCGAGACTGCATCGCGGCCGTGCGGTAGGCCAGCCGGTACACCAGCCGCGTCTCGCCGCATGCGCCGCTCTGGAAGGGCCGGCGGTCCATGCGGTTGGCCACGCCGACCAGTTCGAACCAGGCATCGGGGCTCGCTAGCCAGCGCGCGTCGAACAGGCGGTGGGGGTATTTCGAGATGCCGACGCCGGCCTGCCTGTCACGACGCTGGATGCCCGCGAGGCTCTGGCCGATCGGCTCGGCGATGGAGCGCCACGCGGGTGAGCGCATCAGCGCCTGGTTGGTCGCGATGCCGTCTGCGGAGGCTGGCGCATCAGCGGCCCAGTGAGAGAAACCGGCACCGGATTTTTCTGCGGCCTGCAGCGCGGTGGGCGAAGTGACGAGGAGCACCGGCTCCGCGGCGTGGATCGCCGGCGCGGCGAGGGAAAGCGTGAGGGCGAGGGCCGGCGCAAGGCCGGCGGGCAGGTGTTTGGAAAAAGGCACGCGGACGATTGTGCCGCGCTGCTTCACACCGCCCGGGTCTGTTCCATCTGCCGGCGCATCAGGCCGGCCACGGCCACGCCTTGCGCGTCGCCCAGCCGCTCCAGCGCCGCGATGACGCCCCGGCGGTCTTCTTCGGAGCGGTCCTGGTTGAGCTTGTACTTGCCCTCGAGCACGCGCACCGGAATCTCCACCGCCGCGATCATGTCCAGCCGCGGCGCCACGAAGTCGAAGGGCATCGCGTCGTAGTCCCATTCCCCACCCAGCGGTGTGTCGTACACCGCCACCGTGCGGCGCAGCACCGCATGCACGGCCAGGCGGTCCTCGACCACGCGGGGCGTGCCGCGTGCATGGATGGCGGTGTAGTTCCAGGTGGGGAAGGTGCTCTGCTTCACGTACCAGCTGGGGGTGACGAAGGCATGCGGGCCCTGGAAGATGGCCAGTGCCTCACCGCCCGCGCACAGGTCGGCGTACTGCGGGTTCTTCTTCGACAGGTGCGTGGTCAGCAGGCCGGGGCCACCGCCCGCCGTGTCGTCCTGCGCATCGAGCAGAAAGGGCAGGTGCGTGGCATTGACGCCTTGCGCGCCGACGGTGACCAGCGTGGCGAAGCTCCATGCGCGCATGCCGGCATGCAGTGTGGCGAGGTCGGCCTCGACGTAGGGCTTGGGTGTGTACATGCGCGCTCAGTCCTGGGTCAGCGTGCGCAGCCAGCGAACGGAATCGTCGAAGGCGCGGCCGGCCACGTCGGCGACGGACACGGCTTCCAGAAAGCCGTGGATGGTGCCGGGGTAGAGCGTGTCGGTCACCGCCACGCCGGCGGCGCGCAGGGCGCGTGCCATCAGCACGTTGTCGTCGTACAGCGGATCGCACTCGGTGACGACCATGCACGCGGGCGGCAGGCCGTCGAGCCGGGCCGTCAGGATGTGAAGCCGCGGGTCGCGGAAGTCGTCGGGCTTGCGCAGGTACAGGCCGTAGAACCACACCATCATGTGCAGCGACAGGCCGTACTCGCCCGCGCCGTAGCGCACCGCCGACTCGCGGTACAGCTCGGTGCTGTAGGCGCCGTAGTTCAGCAACATGCCCAGCGGCAGCGCATCGCCGCTGTCGCGCAGCACCAGGCAGGCGCCGACCGACAGGTTGGCGCCGGCCGAGTCGCCGCCGATGAAGAGCTGCGCGGGGTCGATGTCGAGCGTGCGCGCGTTCGCCTGCAGCCAGCGCATCACGTCCACGCATTCGTCGTGCGGCTGCGGAAACTGCGCCTCGGGTGCGCGCGTGTAGTCGATGCCGACGACCGCGATGCCCGCGCGGCCCGCGTACTCGCGCATCACGCGGTCGTGGGTGTCCAGGCTGAACAGCACGAAACCGCCGCCGTGGATGTAGACCAGCGCGCCCTGCAGCGTGCGGGCCTCGGGGTAGTGCACGCGGATGCGCACGTCGCCATGGCGGGTCGGCACATGGTGCTCGACGGTGCGCGCCATCTGCGGGCCGCCTTGCGTCCACGGCGCGCGCACCTTCTCGGCGTTGGCGCGGCCCTCGGCGATGGGAATGGTGTGGCGCTTCGGGTAGCGCCCGCCCTCGGCGGCCATGAGGCGCATGAACTCGACGATCTGCGGGTCGAGCGGCGGCGGCGCTGAAGGGTCGAGCCAGGAGTACGGCGAAGTAGACGTCACGCGAAGGCCTTCTCGGGAACGGGGGGGCCGGCGATGTTCAGGGCGGCAAGGGGGGCCAAGGTGGAAAGAGGCCGCGGCGTGGCCGCGAGCAGCGCCTGCGTGTAGGCATGGCGCGGGTCGTCGAACACCGCGTCGCGCGGGCCTTGTTCCACGATGCGCCCGCGCTCCATCACGATCACGCGGTCGGCGATCTGCTCGACGGCTGCAAGGTCGTGGCTGATGAAGAGGCAGGCGAAGCCGTGGTGCGCCTGCAGGCTCTGGAACAGGCGCAGCACCTGCGCCTGGATGGTCATGTCCAGCGCGGACACGGGCTCGTCGGCCACCACGAAGGCAGGCCGGCGCACCAGCGCACGCGCAATCGCCACGCGCTGGCGTTGCCCGCCCGACAGTTCGTGGGGGTAGCGCGCGCCCAGGCCGTCCAGACCCACTTCGTCCAGCGTTTCCTGCATGCGCCGCACACGTGCCGCCGCGTCGAGCGAGGGCAGGTGGCGCAGCGGCTCGGCCACGATGTCCTGCACGCGCATGCGCGGGTCCAGCGAGGAGAACGGGTCCTGAAACACCAGCTGGCAGGCCAGCCGGAAGCGGTGCAGCGCGGCGCGGTCGGCCGTGCGCACGTCCTCGCCGCGGAACAGGATCTGCCCGCTCTGCGACGGCGCGAGCCGCAATATGGCGCGGCCCAGCGTGGTCTTGCCCGAGCCGCTGCCGCCGACCAGCGCGACCATCTCGCCGGGGTGGATGTCGAGGTCGAGCGTGTCGATCACGCCTTGCGGCGCATCGCGCTTGAACAGGCCGGCGCGCGCGCCGGGGTAGCTCACGCACAGGCCGCGCACCTGCACCAGCGGCTGCTGTTGCACCGCGCTTTGCGCCTTGGCGGCCTGGCGGCGCGGCAGCGCATCGACCAGCTTGCGGGTGTAGGCCTGCTTCGGTTCGACGAGGATGGCGGGCACGTCGCCAGTCTCCACCAGCCGGCCCTTCTCCAGCACGATGGCGCGCTGCGCATAGCGGCCCACCAGCCCGAGGTTGTGCGTGATGAGCAGCACGGCCGTGCCGTTGTCGCGCGCCAGGCCCACCATCAGGTCGAGCACTTCGCGCTGGCTCAGCGTGTCGAGTGCGGTGGTCGGTTCGTCGGCGATCAGCAGGCGCGGCTTCAGCAGCATCACGCTGGCCAGCATGATGCGCTGGCGCATGCCGCCCGAGAATTCGTGCGGGTAGGCGTGCATGCAGCGCTCGGGGTCGGCAATCTGCACGCGGTGCAGCATGTCGAGAATGCGCGCGCGAATCTCCGCGGCCGAGAGCTTCGTGTGCATGCGCAGCCCCTCGGCCATCTGCTCGCCGATGCGGTGCACGGGGTTGAGCGAGACCATCGGCTCCTGGAACACCATGCCGATGCCGGGGCCCCGAATGGGGCGCATCGCTTTCACGTCACGTGTGCTCAGGTCTTCGCCGTCGAACACGATGCGCCCGCCGGTCTGCGCAATGCCCGGTGGCAGCAGTTGCAGGATGGCGCGCGCGGCCATGGTCTTGCCGCTGCCCGATTCGCCGACCACGGCAAGGAACTCGCCGGGCTTCACGTCGAAGGACAGGTCGTGCACCAGCGGCTGGGTGCCGTGGCGCAGCTCGATCTTCAGGTGCTCGACCGACAGCACGGGCGGGTTCGATGGAATGTTCATGCCTTCTCCGTGCGCGGGTCGAGCCGGTCGCGCAGCGATTCGCCCAACAGGTTGATGCCCAGCAGCGTGAGCGCGATGCACAGGCCCGGCACCACGCACAGCCACACGGCCGAGGCCATGTAGGGCCGGGCGCTCGCGAGCATGTTGCCCCAGGTGGGCGCGGGCGGCGGCACGCCCAGGCCGAGGAAGCTCAGCGCGCTTTCCGACAGCAGCACCCAGCCGAACATGCTGGTGGCCAGCACCGCGACGGGCGCCACGCAGTTGGGCAGGATGTGGCGCCACATGGTGTAGAGCTCGCTGTTGCCGATCATGCGCGAGGCCTCCACGTATTCGCGCTCGCGCAGCGACAGCACGGTGCCGCGCACCACGCGCACCACCGAGGGCGCATAGGCCATGCTCAGCGCCAGCACGATGCCCCACTTGTTGGCGCCCACGATCACCATCACGCCCAGCGCCAGCAGCAGGCCCGGGAATGCCAGCAGCGTGTCGTTGAAGGCCATGAGCACGCGGTCGGTCCAGCCGCGCACGAAGCCCGCGACCACGCCCACCACCAGCCCGATGGCGGTGGCCAGCGTCACCGTGAGCAATGCGACCAGGCAACTGGTGGCGGCCCCCTGCATGGCGCGGCTGGCCACGTCGCGGCCGAATTCGTCGGTGCCCAGCCAGTGCGCCATGGAAGGCGGCTGCAGCTTGGAACGCAGGTCGATGCCCAGCGGGTTGTAGGGCGTCCACACGGCCGCCAGCACGGCCAGGACCAGCAGCACCGCAATGAGCACGCCGCCGACGAGGGTATGGGTCTTGAGCTTCTTCACTGCACCGAGACCCGGGGGTCGAAGAGGGGATAGCACATGTCCACGATCAGGTTGATCACCACGTAGATGCAGGCGGTGAACAGCAGGCAGCCCTGCAGCACCGGGTAGTCGCGCGCGAAGATCGAATCGATCATCAGGCGGCCCAGGCCGGGCAGGGTGAACACCGTTTCCAGCACCGCGATGCCGCTGAGCAGGTGGCCCAGGATCAGGCCGATCATGGTGAGGGTGGGGTTGAAGGCGTTGGGCAGCACGTGGCGGCGCAGCACCTGCGACTCGGGCACGCCCTTGGCGCGCGCATGCGTCACGTATTCGAGCCGCAGGATCTCGATGGTGCTGGCGCGCGACATGCGCGTGAGCACACCGGTCTCCACCAGCAGCAGCGTGACGATCGGAAGAATCACGTAGAGCACGCCCTGCGAGAAGTTCTCCGACAGCGGCACGTAGCCCACCACCGGCAGCCAGCCCAGGTACTGGCCGAAGAACATCAGGAGCAGCAGGCCGAGCCAGAAGCTGGGCACCGACAGCATCAGCGTGGCCGCGCCGATGATGGCCAGGTCGGTCGGCCGGTCCTTGCGCCAGGCGGCGACGAGGCCGGCGGGCACGGCGATGAGCGAGGCGAGCGCCACCGCGACCAGCACGATGACGGCGCTCACGTGAAAGCGCTCCCAGATCAGCGGCAGCACCGCCAGTCCGTTGGTGGTCGACACACCCAGGTCGCCGGTGAGCGCATGGCGCAGCCACACGAAGTACTGCACGGGCAGGGGCTGGTCCAGCCCCATCTGGTGGCGCATGAGCGCGAGCTGCGAAGGGTCGGCGCCTTCGCCCAGCATGAGCAGCACCGGGTCGCCCGGAATCAGCCGCATCAGGGTGAAGACCGCGATGGAGACCAGCAGCAGCGTCGGGATCGTCATCGCGATCCGGCGCAGGAGGTAGGCGAGCATGAAGATGCGGTCCCTCGATCAACCGGCCGCTGCCAGCCGCACGTTCCAGAAGCGCGGCTTGGCCGGCGCCCAGCCCTTGAAGCCGACCACGTTCTTGCGCATGGCGGTGGCGTCGCTGGCGTTGAACAGCACGATCATCGGCACGTCCTGCAGCATCTGCTTGTGCATCTCGTCGAACAGCGCTTGGCGGCGCGCCTTGTCGCGCGACACCATCGATTCGGTCAGGCGCGTCTGCGCATACGGGCTGTCCCACACCTTGCGCGGCTGTGCGGCCTTGTCGCCGGACACCATCTCGTAGTTGAGCGAGGGGTCGATGCGCGCGGAGTAGATGAAAGCCATGCTCTGGTACTGGCCCTTGGTGTAGCGGTCGAGCTGGGTGGCCCAGTCGAGCACCTCGAGCTCGAGGTTGATGCCCGCCTCCGATGCCATGGCCTGCACCAGCACGGCGGCCGAGTACAGCGCCTCGTAGCGCTTGTTGGCGATCATGCGGATCGGCTGGCCGCGGTAGCCGGCTTCGGCGAGCAGCTTCTTCGCGGCCGCGAGGTCGCGCTTGAAGCCGCCGGCCTGCGCCGCGTCGTAGTAGGGGCTGGACGAAGGCACCACCGAGTTGTTGACGGCCGAGAGGCCTTCGGTCACGGTGCGCGCAATTTCGGGGGTGTCGAGCGACAGCGCCAGTGCGCGGCGCACGCGCACGTCCTTCAGCACCGGGTCGTTGGTCTGAAGCAGCAGCGCGACCATGGTCATGACCGGCGTGGTGTCGACCAGCACGTCGGTGCGCTTGCGCATCTCGATCACGTCCGACGGGCTGGGGCTGATGAAGGCGTCGATGCCGCCGCTGTAGAGCGCGGCCTTGGCGGCGGCCGAGTCGGGAATGACGACGAAGCGCAGGTTCTCGACTTCGGCCTTCTTGCCCCCCGTGAGCCCGTCGCGCGGCTCGGCGCGCGAGGTGTAGCCGTCGAAGCGCGTGAGCTCGACGTACTGGCCGCGCTTCCATTCCTTGAGCTTGTAGGGGCCGGTGCCCACGGGTTCCTTCCACGTGCCGTCGGGGCCGACCGAGCTGCGGTGCACGATGGCCGCGCTGCCGCAGTCGGGGCGGGCCATCATGGTGAGAAAGAGGGCGCTGGGGCGTTCGAGCTTGAAGACCACCGTCTTCGGGTTCGGCGCCTCCACGGCCAGCACCTTGGTCATGCCCTTGCCGTCGAACTCCGGCAGGCAGCGCCAGCCGCTGGTGGGCTTGAGGTAGCGCTGCCAGTTCCACACCACGTCGTCGGCCACGAGCGTGGCGCCGTTCTGGAACTTCACGCCGTCGCGCAGGGTGAAGGTGTAGGTCAGGCCGTCGGCGGAGGTGTCGATCTTGCTGGCCAGCATCGGGCCCACGGAGGTGTCTTCGCGCAGCGCGACCAGCCCTTCGCCCACGTGCAGCAGCACGTTGTCGGTGTTGTCGTCGCGGTTGCCGCCGGGGTCGGTGGTGCGGATGTCGGAGTTGATCTGGATGCGCAGCGTCTGGCCGGCGCCGGCGGCGGGTTGCGCCGATGCCGAGGCAGCGGCTGCAGCGGCGGCGCCCAGGCCCAGCGCCAGGGCCGCGGTGCGCCATGCAGAGGGTGGGCGAGAGGGGGGCACGGGTAGGTTCATGGCAACACTCCTGGCGTGGGCTGGGCGGAAACGGGTCAGAGGGAATATTCGGTGAAGCGGTGGGCCCTGAAGGGCGCCGGTGCGATGCGCATCTTTCGTGCCGCCGGGTCCATCACGATGGTCGCCACGGTGGCCGACGAGGCGCCGCCGGGGCCCGCGCTCGGGCTGCGGCACACGGCGCGCGGCGCGCCGAAGCGGTCCTGCAGCGCGTCGAGCACGTCCTGCTCGGTGAGGCCGCCGGCGCGTTGGCATTGCAGGTGCAGGGCTTCGGTCACGCGGCGGTCGCGGTACAGCGAGTCGGGCGTGGTCTCCAGGCTGCGGTCGACCACGCGTGCGAGCGCGGCCGGCGTCTTGAAGTGGTTGGCATGCACCAGGATGCCGGCCTCGGGCTGCTGCCAGAACACCTGCTCGGGGCAGGTCTCCAGGCTCACGGCTTCGCCTTCGGCGTGCGTGAGGATCATGTTGTTGGAGATGGAGCGCGCCGTGCGGCACACCACGCCCAGCGCGTTGGCGTACAGCTCCGACTGCAGGATGCCGCGGCGAATGAGCGCGAGCGGCACGCCCTGCTGCCTGCCGTCGCCGTCGGCCTTGATGAAGTTGCCGGTGACGGCGATGCCCGCGCTATTGAGGCCGGCGCGCGCCAGCGTACCCGCCTCGGCGAAGGTCAGCATCGACGGGCCCTTGGCCGGCTGGATGCGCAGCACCACGCCGAGCTCCAGGCTTTCGACGCGCCAGTCCCAGTTCTGCGCGTGGATGAGCTTGCCGTCGCGCGAGGCCGAAGGCATGACCACCACGCCGGTGCAGCCGTCGGGCGGCTCGGTGGCTTCGAGCTGCTGGAAGGCGTAGAGCATTTCGCTGCGCGCATTGAGCGCCACGATGTCTTCCGCCGGCACGCCCGCGCCTTCGGCCACGCCCTCGATTTCGCGCAGCATGCCGGCGTCGAAGGCCTCGATCATCGGCATGAAGCGGCGCGCCAGCGCGCGGGTGCGGTCCCAGCTCAGGCCCACGCGCTCGAAGGCGGCGCGGTAGGTGCGCAGGCTCAGGTCGATGCGATCACCGGCGGCGCGGCCGTACTGCCGGCCGCACTGGAGTGCGTCGCCTTCGATGTCGTAGAGGGGGAAGGATTCGATGTCCATGGATTGCTCTCTCAGGGGTTTCAGGCGGCCGTGTCCGTGGCCTGCGCGGTCTGCGCGATGGCGGCGCGCAGGCTGTCGACGATCTGGTCGATGTGCCTGCGCTCCAGCGTGAAGGGCGGCGACAGCGCGATGGTGTCGCCCACCGAGCGCACCAGCACGCCGCTGTCCAGGCAATGCTGCGCCACGGCCTGCGCATGGGTGCCGGGGCCTGCGGCCCAGGTCTGCAGCTCGACGCCGGCGAGCAGGCCCACGTTGCGCACGTCGGCCACGCCGGGCAGGCCGCGCAGCGCGTGCAGGCATTCCTCGAAGTAGGGCGACAGCGCGCCGGCCTGGGCGATGAGGCCGTCCTCGGTATATGCGTCGAGCGTGGCCATGGCGGCCGCGCAGGCCAGCGGGTGGCCCGAGTAGGTGTAGCCGTGCGAGAGCTCGACAGCGCTGACGCTGCCTTGCATGAACGCATCGTGCACCGCGCCGCGCATCAGCACCGCGCCCATGGGCACCGCGCCGTTGGTCAGGCCCTTGGCGGTGGTGATGAGGTCGGGCGTCACGCCGAACAGGTCGGCCGCGAAGTTGGCGCCCAGGCGGCCGAAGCCGGTGATGACCTCGTCGAAGATCAACAGCACGCCGTGCTTGTCGCAGATATCGCGCAGGCGCTTCAGGTAGCCGCGCGGCGGCGGCAGCACGCCGGTGGAGCCGGCCACGGGCTCGACGATGACGGCGGCCACGGTCGACGCGTCGTGCAGCGTGAGCAGCGCCTCCAGCGCATCGGCCTTGTCGATGCCGTGGCCGGGCTCGCCGCGCGAGAAGGCGTTGCGCGCCAGGTCGAGCGTGTGCGGCAGGTGGTCCACGCCGTTGAGCAGCGGCCCGAAGGTGCTGCGCTGGCGTCCGATGCCGCCCACCGAGATGCCGCCGAAGCCCACGCCGTGGTACGCCCGCTCGCGGCCGATGAGGCGGTAGCGGCCCGCGTCGCCGCGTGCGCGGTGGTAGGCCAGGGCAATCTTCAATGCGGTGTCGACCGATTCGGAGCCCGAGTTGGTGAAGAACACATGGTCCATGCCCGCCGGCGCCATCTGCGCGAGGCGCTCGGCCAGCGCGAAGGCGCCGGGGTGGCCGATCTGGAAGTTCGAGGCGTAGTCGAGCACGTCGATCTGCGCCTTCATGGCCGCGCTGATGCGCGGGTTGCGGTGCCCGGCGTTCACGCACCACAGGCCGGCAATGGCGTCGAGCACGCGGCGGCCGTCGGCCAGGTCGTAGTACAGGCCTTCGCTGCCGACGATCAGGCGTGGCGCCTGCTTGAATTTGCGGTTGGGGGTGAAGGGCATCCAGAACGCATCGAGGGATGCGGGCGATGCGGTCGGGTGCGTCGCTGCAGTGCGCGAAGACAGGGTGTCGGCTGGGGCCACGAGGTTTCTCCGTTGGGAAGCGACCCGGCTCTCGGGTCGTCGTGGGGCCGATCTTGAAACTCAAATTGTATTTTTGACATGAGATGTACATGGTTTTTTGCCGTCAAAAATACAAAGACCCGGCGATGATCGGCCTCCAGCCCCCGCGATTCCGGAGACCCCTTCGATGGCCGAACAGATGGACAGACCGATCCCGCCGCTCACCCAGCGCGTGAGCCGCTACATCCTCGACCAGGCGCTGGCGGGCGGCTACGAAAACGGCCGCCACATGACCGAGGCCGACCTGGCGGGCCGGCTCGGCATTTCGCGCACGCCGGTGCGCGCCGCGCTGCGCTTCCTGCATGAACGCGCCCTGCTGGCCCATGTGCCCAACCGCGGCTACACCCTGGTCGCCGACCGCGAGACGCTGGGCCGCGCGCGGCGCGAGATGCCCGAAGACGAGGAGAAGACGCTCTACTACCGGCTGCTGCGCGACCGCCTCGCGGGCAAGTTGCCCACCCGCGTCAACGAGCTGGAACTGGCGCAGAGCTACGCCGTGCCGCGCCCCTTGCTGCGCACCGTGCTCACCACGCTGCTGCAGGACGGCGTGCTGCGCGGGCGCCATTACCAGCGCTGGGAGTTCACCGAAACGCTGGACTCGGTCGAGAGCGAGCGCGAGAGCTACCGGTTTCGCCTGATCGTCGAATGCGCCGGCCTGCGCGAGCCCGGGTTCGAGGTCGACCAGCAGCGGCTGCTGGCCTGCAGGGAACGCCAGCAGGGACTGCTGGCGCATGCCTCGCGCTATTCGTGGATGGATTTCTTCGAGGCCAATGCACAGTTCCACGAGCTGCTGGCCAGCGCCTCGGGCAACCGCTTCATCCTGGACGCGGTGCGCCAGCAGAACCGGCTGCGCCGCATGTCGGACCTGTCGGACTACCCGCTCGTGAACATCGACCTGCTGCACAAGTCGTGTCACGAGCACCTGGAGATCCTGGACGCGGTGGAGCGCAACGACCTGGCCGCCGCGTCCGAACACATGCGGCTGCACCTGGGCCGCGCCAGCGACCTGCTCGAACGCCGCGTGCGGGGCGTGCTGGGCGACTGAACATCACCACTTCATGACACACCACGACAACACCGCGCTGGCCGACGGCTGGCGCGACGGATTCCCCATGGCCGGCGTTGTAGTGCAACGCCCGCGCGAGCGCCCGGTCTTCCAGGCGCCGCAGAACCGCTGGGCCTTTTCGCACCTGCGCGAGCTGCAGCCCACGCGCAACGTGCCGCGTGGACCGGGGCCGGTGTCGGTGTTGCCGCGCTCGCTGCGGCCGGAGCTCGATGCGCTGCGCTTCGCGCGTTTCGGCGACGGCGCACCGACCGACTGGCCGGGCGCGCTCGAGGCGATCTGCGCCGATGGCGCGGTGGTGCTGCACCGCGGGCGCATCGTGTACGAGCGCTACTTCGGTGCGCTGGACGAACACGGCCAGCACATGGCGATGTCGGTCACCAAGTCGGTGGTCGGCACGCTCGGCGCCATGCTCGCGGCCGACGGCACGCTGGACGAGAACGCGCTCGTCACGCACTACATCCCCGAGCTGGGCGCCAGCGCCTTCGGCCGCGCGACGGTGCGGCAGGTGATGGACATGACGACCGCCATCGACTATTCGGAGGACTACGCAGACCCCGAGGCCGGCGTGTGGAAGCACGCGCGCGCCGGCGAGCTGCTGCCGCGCCCCGCGGGCTATGCGGGTGCCGAGGGCTACCGGCAGTTCCTGCAGACCGTGCGGGGACAGGGCGCGCACGGCCGGGCCTTTGCGTACCGCACCGTCAACACCGACGTGCTGGGCTGGCTGATCGGCCGTGCGGCGGGGCACCCGCTGGCGCAGGTGCTGAGCGAACTGATCTGGTCGCGCCTGGGCGCAGAGCAGGACGCCGCCTTCGCCGTCGACGGGCAGGGCGCGGATTTCGCGGGCGGCGGCCTGTGCACGGGCCTGCGGGATCTGGCGCGGCTGGGCGAGACGATGCGCCTGGGCGGCTTCTTCAACGGCACGCAGATCGTGCCGGAGGCGGTGGTCGCGGACATCCGGCGCGGGGCCGATGCGGCGCGCTTCGCGCTCGCGGGCTACACGCGGCTGGCCGGCTGGAGCTACCGCAACATGTGGTGGGTGGCGCACGACGCGCACGGCACGTTCACTGCGCAAGGCATCCACGGGCAGGTGCTGCACATCGACCCGGTGGCCGAGATGGTGGTGGCGCGCTTCGCCTCGCACCCGCTGGCGGCCAACGCCCACCTGCCGACGTCGATGCCCGCCTTTCGCGCGCTGGCCGCGCACCTCATGGGCGAGGGCGGTTGACCGGCCCGGTCAGTCGGTGATGAGCGTCGCATCGACCACGCGCACGCGATGATCGACGTAGTAGCCGCCGAACTCGGTGTAGCGCAGCACGAGCCGCGTGCACGACGTGCAACGGTAGACGTCGCAGCGGTTGTACGGAAAGTGCCGCACCGAAATCGGCGCGTCGGGCGAGTCGTAGCGCGTGCCGGCGGGGTGCCATTCCTCGAAGGTCGGCTCATGAAGCTCGGCATCGCGCAGCGTGCCCACGCGCTGCATCAAGGCATCGGGCCAGCGTTCTTCGGTGATGCTTTCCCAGGCCGTGGCGCCTTCGAGCCGGCAAGGGCAGGGCGACGCCATGGGAGCGGACGCCTGTGCGAGTTGTTTCAGCCCTGCGGCGTCGAGCATGGGCGGGGACGATGTGGTCATACCCCGAGTCTGCTTCAGCGGCGCGGTGAAATGTTCAGCTGCTTGCAGAACGCGTAGAAGGCCTCGAGCTCGAGCGACTTGTCGAACACCGCATCGACCCCCGCGGACAGCGCGCCTTCGCGCACCTCGGAACTCGCATAGTTCATGAGCACCACCGTGCGCTGGGCCGGCAGCTTGTGCTCCTTCAGGTACTGCGCCACGGTCAGGCCGTTGCCCTCGGCCAGGAAGATGTCGATGACCGCCGCGTCCCAGCCCTCGGGGTTTTCCTTGAGCCAGTGGATCGCGTCGTCGGAGGTCGTGGCGTTGCCGATGACGTCGCATTCGCAAAAGTGCTGCAGGCCGTCGGTCAGCGTGTCGGCGATCAGGGGGTTGTCTTCGATGAGGTAGATGCGGGTCATCTTGAGGCGAAAAAGCGCTTCGGTCTTTGAGTTATGGCTCGGCTTGTCTCGTGCCGACGCGTCGATTGTCTCCTTCGAGACGGGGCGGCGAGTCGGACAACGCCGCCATCTGCCGTAGATCCCTGTGCGAAGCCCACCCTGCACGCGGCACGGCGATGGTTTGTCTGGAAAAATGCAAATCAATGACAACCGAACCGCTTTCATCCTCGGAAGAACAAAAAAAGCTTCGTGTGCTCCTTGTCGAGGACGACGCCGACACGCTGGCCACCACCTTGAAACTGCTCGAGGCCATGGGGCACTGGGCCACTGGCGTGAAGAGCGCGGAAGCGGCCATTGCGCGTTTCTTCGACGGCGCCTTCGACGTGGTGCTGGTCGACATCGGCCTGCCCGCGCTGTCGGGGCATGACTTCGCCGAGCGATTGCTGAGCGCTCACCGGGTGCCGGTGATCTTCGTGACCGGGCAATCGGAGCCGGCCACCGCCATGAAGGGCACGGTGTGGCTGCGCAAGCCTTACACGGTCGAGCAGCTGACGGCGGTGCTGGAGCGGTCGCAGTCGCTGGTCGAGCCGTGAAGGCCTGAAGCGCGGGTTCCGCCGCTGTTTCGGCGTGACGCCGGGCTACTGGCCGGGGAACTGCATGGCCGTGCGGCAGCGCACGGAAAGGGCTGCGTGAGAAACTCCGGGGCTTGCCTGCCCGATGTCCGGGCCCATGCAGACAACCACAGGATCGCGCGTTTTGGAAGAGAAGGTCATCTCCGTTGCACCCATGATGGACTGGACCGACAGGCATTGCCGGTACTTCCATCGCCTGCTGTCGCGCCACGCGCTGCTCTACACCGAGATGGTGACGACCGGCGCGCTGATCCACGGCGACGTGCCCCGGCATCTTCGCTTCAACGCCGAAGAACACCCGCTGGCGCTGCAGCTCGGCGGCAGCGAGCCGGCCGACCTGGCGCACTGCGCCAAGCTTGGCGAGGAATGGGGCTACGGCGAGGTCAACCTCAACTGCGGCTGCCCGAGCGAGCGCGTGCAGCGCGGCGCGTTCGGTGCCTGCCTCATGAACGAGCCGCAGCTGGTGGCCGATTGCGTGAAGGCGATGGTCGACGTGGTCGACATTCCGGTCACGGTGAAGCACCGCATCGGCATCGACAAGATCGAGAGCTACGAGTTCGTGCGCGACTTCGTCGGCACGGTGAGCGAGGCGGGTTGCCAGACCTTCATCGTGCATGCGCGCAACGCCTGGCTGCAGGGCCTGAGCCCGAAGCAGAACCGCGAGATTCCGCCGCTGCGCTACGAGCTGGTGCACCGGTTGAAGCACGACTTTCCGGCGCTGAAGTTTTCGATCAACGGCGGCATCTCGGTCAACGCGCAAGTGCATGAACACCTGCGCCTGCTCGACGGCGTGATGGTGGGGCGCGAGGCGTACCACAACCCCTGGTGGCTGGCCGAGTGGGACGCCGAGTTCTACGGTGCTGCGCCGCAGCCGCTCACGCGCGAAGAGGTCGAGTCGCTGATGTGCGACTACATGGCCCGCGAAGCGGCCGCGCACGGCACCAACTGGTGGTCGATTGCGCGCCACATGCTGGGCCTGCGCAACGGCCTGCCCGGTGCGCGCCGCTGGCGCCAGGTCTGGAGCGACCACAAGCTCAAGACGCGTCCGGCGCACGAAGTCATGGCCCTGGCGCACGAGCCTGTCACCCAGGCCGCCTGAGCCGGAACAGGGCAACCACGGCCCTTGCGGCCGTGCACTCCTTCTGACTGAAACACTGTTTCAAAAATCGCTACTTCTGGATAAGTGGCGCGTCAACCCTTTTTTGCTGAAAAATGAGGAGTTCAGGGAAATAAAAAGGTTCGGATACATGAATGACGCGATTGGCGGCAAGGAAGAAGTAAGTGCGCTCGCTCGGGGCCTGGCCCTGCTGAAGGTCATAGGCATGGCGGCGGCCCCCACAGGAAATCGCGAACTGGCGGATGCCACCGGCATCCCCAAGGCCACGGTGTCCCGGCTCACCGCCACGCTGGTGAGCGCCGGGTACTTGCGACAGTCACAGGACAGCGAGCGCTTCAGCCTGGGCCCGGCGCTGTTGGACATGAGCAGCCGCTACCTGCGGCATTTCGATCTGCGCGCGATGGCGCGGCCCTACCTGGCGCAGCTGTCGGAGTCGGCCGGCGTGAGCGTGCACCTGGGCGTGCGCGACGACGTGGACATCGTGGTCATCGATTCGCTGCGGCCCCGCTCGGTGGTCATCAGCTCGCGCATTGACGTCGGCACGCGCATGACCATCGCCACTTCGGCCGCCGGCCGGGCCTACCTGGCCTCGCTGCCCGAGCCCGAGCAGGCGGTGCTGCTGGAGCAGATCCGGCTGGAGAGCGGGGAGAACTGGAGCACCATCGAACCGCGCCTGATGGCCGGCCTCGAGGAGTACACCCAGTTCGGGTACTGCGGCTCCTTCGGCGACTGGAATCCGCACATCCACGCGCTGGGCTTTGCGCTCAAAGGCCCGGGCGGCGAGCGTTATGCGGTCAGCTGCGGTGGCCCGGCCTATCTGCTGCCCAAGGACGCGATGGTGGCGCGCATCGTGCCGCTGCTGCTGGAAACCGCCCAGCGCATTGCCGGCGAGGCCGGCACCCTCAACCTGGACTGAAGCCCAACGCAGCGCACACGCAGTGCCGCGCGGCCTGGGGGAGGGGCTATGCAGCGGCTTCGAGGCCGTTCTGGAAGTGTTCCCGCATGCGGGCCATGGCGGCTTCGGCGTCGCGCGCCTCGATGGCCGCCATCACCGCGCGGTGCTCCGCCAGCGATTCGCCGATGCGGCCGGCCTTCAGCAGCGAGTTGTGCCGGTTGAGCTTCATCACCTTGCGCAGGTCGGCCACCATCTGGTCGCGCCACTTGTTGTTGGCGATGGCCAGCAGCTGCATGTGGAAGCGCTCGTTCACCGCGAAGAAGTGCTCGCGGTCTTCGGGTGTGGCCGCGGCTTCGAGTTCCGCATGCAGCGCCTTGAGTTGGGCGCGTTGCGCGTCGGTGGCGCGCTCGGCCACCACGCCCGCGGCGTCGCTCTCCAGCAGCGAGAGCAGGTGGTACACGTCGGCCAGGTCCTGCTCCGACACCTCGGTGACGTAGGCGCCGCGCCGCACCTTCATCGTCACCAGGCCCTCGGCCGCCAGCACCTTCAGCGCCTCGCGCAGCGGGGTGCGGCTGATGCCGTATTCCTCGGCCAGCTTGAGCTCGTCGATCCAGCTGCCGGGCTCCAGCTCGCGCCGGAAGATCCGCTGGCGCAGCAGCTCGGCCACCTCTTCATAGAGGGCGCGGGGGGTGAGGGTGAGGGCGGACATGGGCCGGACTGTACTTCAAAAAAGACGTTTGAATTAATAATTATGGATGGGTTAGACTCGCGCCCGGCTTGCAAATCCGTGCAGGCGAATTTGCGAATCTCCTGCAGACACTGCGAACGGCCCCCCTCATGAGCAGCACTCCCGAACCCACTTTCAAGCCCGCCGACCTCGGTGCCTGGGCCAAGTCCGCCGCCAAGTCCGCGCCGGGTGGCGACGTGAACGCGCTGAACTGGATCACGCCCGACGGCATCACCGTCAAGCCGCTGTACACCGCGGCCGACCTGCAGGGCCTGAAATACACCGACACGCTGCCCGGCTTCGAGCCCTACCTGCGCGGCCCGCAGGCCACCATGTATGCAGTGCGCCCCTGGACCATTCGCCAGTACGCGGGCTTCTCCACCGCCGAGGAATCGAACGCCTTCTACCGCAAGGCGCTGGCCGCCGGCGGGCAGGGCGTGAGCGTGGCCTTCGACCTGGCCACCCACCGCGGCTACGACAGCGACCATCCGCGCGTGACCGGCGACGTCGGCAAGGCCGGCGTGGCGATCGATTCGGTGGAGGACATGAAGATCCTCTTCGACCAGATTCCGCTGGACAAGGTGAGCGTGTCCATGACGATGAACGGCGCGGTGCTGCCGGTGCTGGCGGGCTACGTGGTCGCGGCCGAGGAGCAGGGCGTGTCGCAGGAGCTGCTGAGCGGGACCATCCAGAACGACATCCTCAAGGAGTTCATGGTCCGCAACACGTACATCTTTCCGCCGGCGCCGAGCATGCGGATCATCGGGGACATCATCGAGTACACGGCGCAGCACATGCCCAAGTTCAACTCGATCTCGATCAGCGGCTACCACATGCAGGAAGCCGGCGCCAACCAGGCGCTGGAGCTGGCCTTCACGCTGGCCGACGGCAAGGAGTACGTGAAGACCGCCCTGGCCAAGGGCCTCGACGTGGACGGCTTCGCCGGGCGCCTGAGCTTTTTCTGGGCCATCGGCATGAACTTCTACCTCGAAGTGGCCAAGATGCGCGCCGCTCGCCTCTTGTGGTGCCGCATCATGAAGGAGTTCGAGCCCAAGAACCCCAAGAGCCTGATGCTGCGCACGCACTGCCAGACCTCGGGCTGGAGCCTCACCGAGCAGGACCCGTACAACAACGTGGTGCGCACCACCATCGAGGCGATGGCCGCGGTGTTCGGCGGCACGCAGAGCCTGCACACCAACGCGCTCGACGAAGCCATTGCGCTGCCCACCGAGTTCAGCTCGCGCATCGCGCGCAACACGCAGCTGATCATCCAGGAAGAGACCCACATCACCAACGTGATCGATCCCTGGGCCGGCAGCTACATGATGGAGAAGCTCACCCAGGACATGGCCGATGCGGCCTGGACCATCATCGAAGAGGTCGAGGCCATGGGCGGCATGACCCGTGCGGTCGACAGCGGCTGGGCCAAGCTCAAGATCGAGGCGGCCGCGGCCGAGAAGCAGGCGCGCATCGACTCCGGCAAGGACGTGATCGTGGGCGTCAACAAGTACAAGCTGAAGACCGAAGACGCGATCGACAGCCTGTCGATCGACAACGTGAAGGTGCGCGACCAGCAGGTGGCGCGGCTGCAGACCATTCGCGCCTCGCGCGACACCGCCAAGGTGCAGGCCGCGCTCGACGCGCTGACCGACGCCGCCGAGAACGGCACCGGCAACCTGCTGGCGCTGAGCATCGACGCCGTGCGCCTGCGCGCCACGGTGGGCGAGATTTCGGACGCGCTCGAAAAGATCTTCGGCCGCCATCGCGCCGACACGCAGAAGGTGACCGGCGTGTACGCAGCCGCCTACGACTCGGCCGAAGGCTGGGAAGCGCTGAAGACCGAGATCAACGCCTTCGCAGAAGAACAGGGCCGCCGTCCGCGCGTGATGATCTCCAAGCTCGGCCAGGACGGGCACGACCGCGGCGCCAAGGTGGTGGCCACGGCGTTCGCCGACCTGGGCTTCGACGTGGACATGGGCCCGCTCTTCCAGACGCCCGAGGAATGCGCGCGCCAGGCCATCGAGAACGACGTGCATGCCGTGGGCGTGAGCACGCTCGCGGCCGGCCACAAGACGCTGGTGCCGGCCATCATCGAAGAACTGAAGAAGCAGGGCGCGGACGACATCATCGTGTTCGTCGGCGGCGTGATTCCGCGGCAGGACTACGACTTTCTGTACGAGGCCGGCGTCAAGGGCATCTACGGACCGGGCACGCCCATTCCGGCCAGCGCGAAGGACGTGCTGGAGCAGATTCGCGCGGCCGTCGCGGCCTGAAGAAAAGCACCGACGTGAGCGATCTCTTGTCGCGGCTGTCGCTGCAGCCGGTCGATTCCAGCGATTTCGAGGCCATGCTGGCCTTGCGTGTCGATGCGATGCGCCCCAGCCTGGAACGCGTGGGCCGCTTCGACCCCGAGCGTTCGCGCGAGCGCCTGAGCGCGGGCTTCGTGGTGCCTTTCATGCACCACATCGTGCTCGACGGCGACCAGCGCGTGGGCTTCGTCACGCTCAAGCCCGAGGGCGCCGATGCGCTGCGCCTGGACCATCTCTACCTGCGCACCGGTTTCCAGGGCCTGGGCATCGGCGAATGGGTGCTGCACTGGGCCAAGTCGCAGGCGCGCGAACAGCAGCGCGACATCGCGCTCACCGCGCTGGTGGAGAGCGACGCCAACCGCTTCTACCTGCGGCACGGCTTCGTGCTCGAAGGCGAGGAGGGCGTCGACCTGCACTACCGATGGCGCGTGGCGTCGGAGGCGGCGTGCTGAACACCGTGCAGGCGCTGGAAGGTGCCGTCACCGGTTCGCCGGGCATGGCCCAACGCCGTGCCATCGCCAAGGCCATCACGCTGCTCGAATCCACGCGCACCGACCATCGCGCGCAAGCCGATGAACTGCTCACCGCGCTGCTGCCTCGCACCGGGCAGTCGTTTCGCCTCGGCATTTCGGGCGTGCCCGGTGTCGGCAAGTCGACCTTCATCGAAACGCTGGGGCTGCTGCTGATCGACAAGGGGCATCGCGTGGCGGTGCTCACCATCGACCCGTCGTCCACCGTGTCGGGCGGCTCCATCCTCGGCGACAAGACGCGCATGGAGCGGCTGTCGGTGCACGAGCGCGCCTACATCCGGCCGAGCCCGTCGAGCGGCACGCTGGGCGGCGTGGCAGAGAAGACGCGCGAGGCCATGCTGGTGTGCGAGGCCGCGGGCTACGACGTGGTCATCGTCGAGACCGTGGGCGTGGGCCAGAGCGAGACGGCGGTGTCGGGCATGACCGACATGTTCGTGCTGATGCAGCTGCCCAACGCCGGCGACGACCTGCAGGCGATCAAGAAGGGCGTGATGGAAATCGCCGACCTCGTGGTCATCAACAAGGCCGACATCGACAAGGATGCCGCCACGCGCGCGCAGGCGCAGATCACCTCGGCGCTGCGCCTCTTCGGCCACCAGGGCAACCCGGACCACGCGCATGCGGTTCACGACGCGCACAGCGGCGCCGAAGTGCGCTTCTGGCTGCCCAAGGTGCTGCAGCTCAGCGCACTCGCGGGCACGGGCGTCGACGCGTTCTGGGACGCGGTCGCCCAGTTCAGGCAACTGCAGACCGCCAACGGCAAGCTCGCCCGGCGGCGCGAAAAGCAGGCCACGGCGTGGATGTGGGAGCGCATCGACGCCGGGCTGAAGCAGGCTTTCAAACACCACCCTCAGGTGCGCGAGCTGCTGCCTCAGCTCACACAACAGGTGGCGCAGGGCACCTTGCCGGCCTCCACGGCGGCGCGCAGCCTGCTCGCGGCGGCGGCCATCACCGCGCGACTTTGACCGCTGCAGATCACATCGCAGAGAAATTCAGGACCACAGCTTCGGAACACACCATGCAAGAACTGATTGAACAACTCGAACAGCGCCGCGCCAAGGCGCGCCTCGGCGGCGGGCAGAAGCGCATCGACGCGCAGCATGCCAAGGGCAAGCTCACCGCGCGCGAGCGCATCGAGCTGCTGCTGGACGACAACACCTTCGAAGAGTGGGACATGTTCGTCGAACACCGCTCGGTCGACTTCGGCATGGCCGAGCAGAAGATCCCCGGCGACGGCGTGGTCACCGGCTACGGAATGATCAACGGGCGCCTGGTGTTCGTGTTCAGCCAGGACTTCACCGTGTTCGGCGGCGCGCTCAGCGAAGCCCATGCCGAAAAAATCTGCAAGGTGATGGACCAGGCCATGAAGGTCGGCGCACCGGTCATCGGCCTGAACGACTCGGGCGGCGCGCGCATCCAGGAAGGCGTGGCGTCGCTGGGCGGCTATGCCGACGTGTTCCAGCGCAACGTGATGGCCTCGGGCGTGGTGCCGCAGATCAGCATGATCATGGGTCCCTGCGCGGGCGGCGCGGTGTATTCACCGGCCATGACCGACTTCATCTTCATGGTGAAGGACTCGAGCTACATGTTCGTCACCGGCCCCGAGGTGGTGAAGACCGTGACGCACGAGAGCGTGACCGCCGAAGAGCTGGGCGGCGCCATCACCCACACCACGCGCAGCGGCGTGGCCGACATGGCGTTCGAGAACGACGTCGAGGCGCTGATGATGCTGCGCCGCCTGTACAACTACCTGCCGCTGAACAACCGCGAGAAGCCGCCGGTGCGCCTGGGCAACAACGGCCAGGGCGACCCTGCCGACCGGCCCGACTATTCGCTCGACACGCTGGTGCCCGACAACCCGAACAAGCCCTACGACATCAAGGAACTGATCCTGAAGGTGGTGGACGACGGCGACTTCTTCGAGCTGCAGCCCGACTACGCGAAGAACATCGTGATCGGCTTCGCGCGCATGGAAGGCCAGACCATCGGCATCGTGGCCAACCAGCCGCTGGTGCTGGCGGGCTGCCTGGACATCAAGAGCAGCATCAAGGCCGCGCGCTTCGTGCGCTTCTGCGACGCCTTCAACATCCCGGTGGTCACCTTCGTCGACGTGCCCGGCTTCATGCCTGGCACCGGCCAGGAGTACGGCGGCATCATCAAGCATGGCGCCAAGCTGCTCTACGCGTACGCGGAATGCACGGTGCCCAAGATCACCGTCATCACGCGCAAGGCCTACGGTGGCGCCTACGACGTGATGGCCTCCAAGCATTTGCGCGGCGACGTCAACCTGGCCTGGCCGCGCGCCGAGATCGCGGTGATGGGCGCCAAGGGCGCGGTGGAAATCATCTTCCGCGAGGACAAGAACGACCCCGAGAAGCTGGCTGCGCGCGAAGCCGAATACAAGGCACGCTTCGCGAACCCGTATGTGGCGAGCGCACGCGGCTACATCGACGACGTGATCCTGCCGCACGAGACGCGCAAGCGCATCTGCCGCTCGCTGGTGATGCTGCGCGAGAAGAAGCTCGAGAACCCGTGGCGCAAGCACGGCAACATCCCCCTGTGAGCGGTACGGAGAAGAACATGTTCAAGAAGATCCTGATCGCCAACCGTGGCGAAATTGCCTGCCGCGTCATCCAGACCGCGAAGAAGATGGGCATCCTCACGGTCGCCGTGTACTCCGACGCCGACAAGGAAGCCCGTCACGTCGAGATGGCCGACGAGGCCGTGCACATCGGCGCCGCGCCCAGCCGCGAGAGCTACCTGCAGGCCGACCGCATCATCGCGGCCTGCAAGAAGACCGGCGCCGAGGCGGTGCACCCCGGCTACGGCTTCCTGTCGGAGAACGAAGCGTTCGCGCGCAAGGTCGAGGAAGAGGGCATCGTCTTCATTGGGCCCAAGCACCACTCGATCGCGGCGATGGGCGACAAGATCGCTTCGAAGAAGCTCGCCAACGAAGCCAAGGTCAACACCATTCCGGGCTGGAACGACGCCATCGAGACGGCCGAGCGCGCCGTCGAAATTGCGCAGGGCATCGGCTACCCGGTGATGATCAAGGCCTCGGCCGGCGGCGGCGGCAAGGGCCTGCGCGTGGCCTTCAACGACAAGGAGGCCTTCGAGGGCTTCACCTCGTGCCGCAACGAGGCGCGCAACAGCTTCGGTGACGACCGCGTGTTCATCGAGAAGTTCGTCGAGGAGCCGCGCCACATCGAGATCCAGGTGCTGGGCGATTCGCACGGCAACGTCATCTATCTGAACGAGCGCGAGTGCTCCATTCAGCGCCGCCACCAGAAGGTGATCGAGGAGGCGCCTTCGCCCTTCATCAGCGACGCCACGCGCAAGGCGATGGGCGCACAGGCGGTTCAGCTGGCCAAGGCGGTGAACTACCAGAGCGCGGGCACGGTGGAGTTCGTGGTCGGCAAGGACCAGAGCTTTTTCTTCCTGGAGATGAACACGCGGCTGCAGGTGGAGCATCCGGTGACGGAATGCATCACCGGGCTGGACCTGGTCGAACTGATGATCCGCGTGGCGGCCGGCGAGAAGCTGCCGATCACGCAGGAGCAGGTGAAGCGCGACGGCTGGGCCATCGAGTGCCGCATCAATGCCGAAGACCCGTTCCGCAACTTCCTGCCCTCGACCGGGCGCCTGGTGAAGTTCCAGCCGCCGGCGCAGACCATGTTCGCCAGCGACACCGAACACCTGCAAGGCGTGCGCGTGGACACGGGCGTGTACGACGGCGGCGAGATCCCGATGTACTACGACTCGATGATCGCCAAGCTCATCGTGCACGGCAAGGACCGCCAGCATGCGATTGCCCGCATGCGCGAGGCGCTCAACGGCTTCGTGATCCGCGGCGTGAGCAGCAATATTCCGTTCCAGGCGGCGCTGCTGGCGCATCCGAAGTTCGTGGCGGGCGACTTCAACACCGGCTTCATCGCCGAGCACTACGGCAAGGGCTTCCATGCGGAAGACGTGCCGCACACCGATCCCTCGTTCCTGGTGGCGCTGGCTGCCTACGTGCACCGCCGCTATCGCGCGCGTGCCTCGGGCATCAGCGGTCAGCTCGAAGGCCATGGCGTGAAGGTGGGCGAGCAGTTCGTGGTGGTCGAAATGGGGCCCGAAGGCAAGCATGTGCACCACCCGGTGTCGGTCAGCGACTTCCAGGGCAAGACCGGCGCGAGCGCGGTGTCCGTGGCCGGCAAGAGCTACAAGATCGACAGCAGCTTTGCACTGGGCGCGATTCGCGTGACGGGCATCGTCAACGACAAGCCCTTCACCGCGCAGGTGGAGCGCGGCGCGGGCAAGAACCCGCTGGCGCTGCGCGTGTCGCACGACGGCACGCAGATCGAGGCGATGGTGCTGTCGCCGCTGGGCGCGCGCCTGCTCGAACTGATGCCCTACAAGGCGCCGCCGGACCTGAGCAAGTTCCTGATGTCGCCGATGCCCGGCCTGCTGGTCGAGGTGGCGGTGCAGCCGGGGCAGCAGGTGCAGGCCGGCGAGAAGCTCGCCGTGATCGAGGCGATGAAGATGGAGAACGTGCTGTTCGCCACGCAGGACGGCGTGGTGGGCAAGATTTCCGCGAACAAGGGCGAGTCGCTCGCGGTGGACCAGATCATCATGGAGTTCAACTGATGGGTGCCAACGACCTGCAACAGGCGATCACGCTGCACCGGCCGTCGAAGACCACGGCACCGACGGCTGCGGCGCGCTGGTCCGTCGAGGCCATCCAGGCGCTGCTCGACAAGCCGCTGATGGACCTGCTGTTCGAGGCGCAGACCGTGCACCGCGCGCACTTTCCCGCCGGCGACATCGAGCTGGCCACGCTGCTGTCGGTGAAGACCGGCGGCTGCCCCGAAAACTGCGGCTACTGCCCGCAGTCGGCCGAGTTCGACACCGGCGTGAAGGCGCAGAAGCTCATGGAGGTCGACGAGGTGGTGCGCGCCGCGCAGGCCGCCAAGGACGCCGGCGCCACGCGCTTCTGCATGGGCGCCGCATGGCGCGCGCCCAAGGACCGCGACGTGGAGAAGGTCGCCGTGCTGGTCGAGGCCGTGAAGGGCCTGGGCCTGCAGACCTGCGCCACGCTGGGCATGCTGGAGCCGCACCACGCGCACCAGCTCAAGGCCGCGGGCCTGGACTACTACAACCACAACCTCGACACCGCGCCCGAGTACTACACCGACGTGGTCGACACGCGCACCTACCAGGACCGGCTCGACACGCTGGCCCATGTGCGCAGCGCCGGCATCAGCGTGTGCTGCGGCGGCATCGTGGGCATGGGCGAGGCGCCGGTGCACCGCGCCGGACTCATCGCGCAACTGGCCAACCTGAACCCGTACCCGGAGTCGGTGCCCGTCAACAGCCTGGTGCGCGTGCCGGGCACGCCGCTGGCCGACTCGGAGCCGGTCGACCCCTTCGACTTCGTGCGCATGATCGCGGTCGCGCGCATCACTATGCCGACTGCGCGCGTGCGGCTGTCGGCGGGGCGCCAGCAGATGGGCGACGCGGTGCAGGCGCTGTGCTTCATGGCCGGCGCGAACTCTATCTTCTACGGCGACAAGCTGCTGGTCACCGGCAACCCCGACGTCGAGGCCGACACGGTGCTGCTGCGCAGGCTTGGCCTGCAGGCCCGCCAGGTTCAGGCAACAAGCGAAGAGGGATGCGCCGCATGACTACCGTCACACGTCCTTTCAAGGTGCTGGGCATCCAGCAGATCGCCATCGGCGGCCCGGACAAGCTGCGGCTGCAGAAGCTGTGGGTCGACATGCTGGGGCTCGAGGTGACGGGCACGTTCAGGAGCGAGCGCGAGAACGTCGACGAGGACATCTGCACGATGGGCGTGGGTCCGTTCAAGGTCGAGGTCGACCTGATGCAGCCGCTGGACCCCGAGAAGAAGCCCGCCGTTCACACGACGCCGCTGAACCATGTGGGCCTGTGGATCGACGACCTGCCCAAGGCCGTCGAATGGCTCACGGCGCAGGGCGTGCGTTTTGCGCCCGGCGGCATCCGCAAGGGCGCGGCCGGCTTCGACATCTGCTTCTTGCACCCGAAGGCGAACGACGAGTTTCCGATTGCGGGCGAGGGCGTGCTGATCGAGATGGTGCAGGCGCCGCCGGAAGTGGTGGCAGCTTTCAGCGCGTTCGCAGCTACGCGTTGAGCACTTTCTTGATCGGCGGCTTCACGTCGGAACGCCGGGGCGGCAGCATCGCCTGGTGCTCGCGCGCCGGGTTCAGGATGATCGAGGTCGCCGTCTCCGTGAGGATGCAGAACTTGGTGACCACCGCATCGAGGTGGCTCACGTCGATCACAGCGATCTCGAGGATCCAGCTGTCTTCTCCGGTCACGTTGTAGGCATTGACGCATTCAGGCGTCTGCTGCACCAGTTCGACCACGCGTGCGTAGTCGGCGCGGCCCACGCGGATGATGGCGCGGATGCCGTAGCCCAGCTTTCCCAGGTTCACGGTGGCGCGGTAGCCGCTGATGACGCCAGCGGCCTCCAGTTTCTTCACGCGTTCGGTCACGGCGGGCTGGCTCAGGTGCACGCGGCGGCCGAGTTCGGCCATGGTCAGGCGCGCATCGGCCTGCAGTTCGGCCAGGATGCGGGTGTCATGCGCATCCAGCGTGGGGGTCAAGGTGAAGTCCATGCAACTCCTTCAAATCAACGGTTGGAAGAGGGCAGAACCATGAAAGTCGCATGGATGCCGGAGGTTGGCTTTCATACCATGGCTGCCTTCACATACCAACAAGAGACTTCCCTCGGCCATGGCCACCCTCGCTTCTCCAGCCAAGCCCACGTCTGCAGGGCGCTCCGGATTGCCGCTGCTGCTGTGGCTGTGCCTTGCCGCCACCTGGGTGGTCTGGGGCTCGACCTACCTCGCGATCAAGTACGCGCTCGTGAGCTTTCCGCCGTTCCTGCAGATGGGCTCGCGCTTTCTGTGCGCGGGCGTGCTGCTCATCGTGTGGATGCGCTGGCGCGGGGCGCCGTGGCCGTCGCCGGTGCAATGGCGCAATGCCTTCATCGTCGGCGCGTTGATGCTGGGCGGCGGCATGGGCGGCACGGCCAGTGCCGAGGTGTCGATCGGCTCTGGGCTGGTCGTCGCGTTCATCGCGGTGATTCCGCTGCTCATTGCGCTGCTCAACCTGATCTGGGGTGTGAAGCCGTCGCGGCTGGAGGCAGCGGGCATTGCGCTCGGGCTTGTCGGCGTGCTGATGCTGACGCAGGGCAGCGGCTTCCGGTCTTCGCCCGAAGGCTTGCTGGCGATCTGCATCGCCTGCTGCTGCTGGTCGCTCGGCAGTGTGCTGAGCCAGCGCGGCCTGCCGCTGGCGCCCGGCGCGATGGGTTTCGCGAGCGAGATGCTTTGTGGTGGCGTGGTGTTGATGGGGCTGGCCGCGGTGTCCGGTGAAGCGGTGAACTGGCCCTTGCAGGCCGAGGCGGTGGCCGCGTGGTTCTACCTCGTGGTGTTCGGCTCGCTGATCGCCTTCAATGCCTACATGGTGCTGTTGGCGAGGGCACCGGCCGCGCTGGCGTCGAGCTACACCTTCGTGAATCCGGTGATCGCGATGCTGCTGGGCGTGTGGATCGCCGGCGAAACGGTCACGCGCTTCGAGTGGTACGCCGTGGGCGTGGTGCTGGCGGGCGTGCTGCTTTTGCTCTTCAAGCGCCGGGGCGGCGCCACACGGCAAGGGTAGCGGCCAGCAGCCACATGCCGGCTGCGCAGCCGCGGTTCATGGCCTTCACGCCGCGCTGCGAAAGAAAGCGCACGGCCTGCGTGCCGGCGCCGGCGTAGGCCAGCATCACGCAGGTGTCGAGCGCGACGAACACAGCGCCCAGCAGCAGGTACTGCGGACCCTGCGGCTTCGCGATATCGACGAACTGCGGCAGGAAGGCCGCGAAGAACAGCACAGTCTTGGGGTTCGACAGCGCCACGGCCAGGCTGCGCAGCAGCGCGACGCGGCCGGGCGGGCGAACTTCGAGCGGCGACTTGGCCAGCACTGCGCCGAGATCGGTCGCCTCGCTGCGCCAGAGCCTGACGCCCAGCCACACGAGGTAAGCCACGCCGGCTATGCGTATCGCGTTGAAGAGCCATTCCGAAGCCGCCAGCAGCGACCCCAGCCCGAGCGCGACGACCGCGATCAATGTGATGCTGCCGAGCGATGCGCCCGCAATGCCCCAACTCGCGCGGCGCATGCCGCCCTCGATGCCGTTGGACAGCGCCAGCAGCATCGTCGGTCCCGGAATCAGGGCCAGCGCGAGCGATGCGACGGCGTAGATGAGCAGGGTGTCGAGGGTCATGGCTTCGTGGCCTGGGTGCGTTGCTGTGAAGCGGCACGTGCCCGCGCCAGCGCGGCTTCGACGATGGCGCGCTTGCGTGCGCCGGCGTCCTGCGGGGTTTCGGGTTGGGGCGCCGTTTCAGCCAGGCGGGCGTCGGTGTTGCGGTGCTTGCCGTGCACTTCGTAACGTTGCCGTGCGCTCGCGGCCTGCTCGGCAGACCAGGCCTGCCAGCCGGTGCGGCCGGGTGTTGCGACTTCGAGCGAGATGCAGTCGACGGGGCACACCGGAATGCACAGCTCGCAACCGGTGCAGTGCGCCTCGATCACCGTGTGCATGCGCTTGTTGATGCCGACGATGGCGTCGGTCGGGCAGGCGTCCAGGCACAGGGTGCAGCCGATGCACCAGGCCTCGTCGATGACGGCCATGGCGCGCGGGCCTTCGGTGCCGAACTGGGGATCGAGCGGTAGCGGGGGGCGCCCGGTGATGAGCGCCAGGCGCGCGATACCTTCCGCGCCCCCCGGCGGGCATTGGTTGATGCCCGCTTCCTCGTTTGCCACGGCCTGCGCGTAGCCGGCGCAGTCCGGGTAGCCGCACCGGGTGCACTGCGTCTGGGGCAGTGCGTCGTTGATGCGTGCGGCGAGTCCGTTCACTGGAGCTTGGCGGGCGCGCTTCAGCGCGCGGCGCTGGCGCCGGCCTTCTTGCGCGCGGCGGTCTTCTTGACCGCTGCGGGCACAGCGGGCGCAGACACGGTCGCAGCCTTTCTTGCCGGCGCCTTGCTGGCGGCGACGGCGGCCGTCTTGCGGGTCGGCTTCACGGTGTCTTCGGCGGCAAGCTCGCCGCGGTTGCCCGCGCGGCTCTGCGGCTCGTCGTTGGCTGCGATGAACTTCACCACCTTCGGGTAGACCAGTTCGCGCCAGCGGCGGCCGCTGAAGATGCCATAGTGGCCTGCGCCCTTGACTTCGTAGTGCTCGCGCTTGCTGTCCGAGATGCCGGTGCACAGGCTGTGCGCGGCCTCGGTCTGGCCCGAGCCGGAGATGTCGTCGAGTTCGCCTTCGACGGTGAGCAGGGCGGCGCCGTGGATGTCCTGCGGGCGCACGCGCTCCACCTGGCCTTCGGGGTTCTTGACGTCCCATGTGCCGTTGACCAGGTCGAACTCCTGGAACACGGTGCGGATGGTGTCGAGGTAGTAGTCGGCGTCCATGTCGAGCACGGCGTTGTACTCGTCGTAGAACTTGCGGTGGGCCTCGACGCTGGCGTCGTCGCCCTTGATGAGGTCCTTGAAGTAGTCGTAGTGGCTGGTGGCGTGGCGGTCAGGGTTCATGGCCACGAAGCCGGTGTGCTGCAAGAAGCCTGGGTACACGCGGCGGCCCGCACCCGGGAAGCCTTGCGGCACGGGGTAGATCACGTTGTTCTCGAACCACTCGAAGCTCTTGTTCATCGCGAGGTTGTTCACCGCCGTGGGTGACTTGCGCGCGTCGATGGGGCCGCCCATCATGGTCATGGTGAGCGGCAGCGCTTCGCCGCGGCTCGCCATGAGCGACACGGCCGCCAGAACCGGCACGGTCGGCTGGCACACGCTCACGACGTGGCAGTTGCCGTACTCGGCCTGCAGCAGGCGGATGAACTCCTGCACGTAGTTGATGTAGTCGTCGAGGTGGAACTCGCCTTCCGACATCGGCACCAGCCGCGCGTTCTTCCAGTCGGTGATGTAGACCTTGTGGTCCTGCAGCATGGTGCGCACGGTATCGCGCAGCAGCGTGGCGTAGTGGCCCGACAGGGGCGCCACGATCAGCACCACGGGCTGGCTCTTGAGCGTCTTGAGGATGTGCGGCTCGTCGGTGAAGCGCTTGAACCGGCGCAGCTCGCAGAAGGGCTTGTCGAGCGCGATGGCTTCCTGGATGACGACATCTTCGCCGCCGACCTTCACCGACTTGATGTTGAATTCGGGCTTCTCGTAGTCCTTGCCGAGGCGATAGAGCAGGTCGTAGCCTGCGGCCATGCGCTGCGCCATGGGCAGTTGGCCCCACACGGCGCCGGGGCCGTAGAGTTTGGAGGCCGCCTGGGCGAAGTCCGAGAAGGGCTCCATCAGGGAACGCTGGGCTTCGTAGAGTTGATAGAGCATCGCTGGTGTTGGAGTGGAATGTTGCAGTGCAATATATCAGTGCCCTCGCTGCGGTGCAGGGGGCCTAACCCCTACACGGACCACGAGGCGAGGGTGCTTTTTCCACGGAATGTGAAGGAATCGTCGCGAAGGCGATTCCCTCACACTTTGCTGTCACTTAGATGACTTTGGCGATCGAGGCACAGACGTGCTCGATGTTCTTGCTGTTCAGCGCGGCCACGCACATGCGGCCGGTGTCGGTGCCGTACACGCCGAATTCATTGCGCAGGCGCACCATCTGGTCCTTGCTCAGGCCCGAGTAGCTGAACATGCCGATCTGCGTGGTGATGAAGCTCATGTCTTCCTTCACGCCGGCGGCCTTCAGGCCGTCCACCAGCTTCTGGCGCATGGCCTTGATGCGCACGCGCATCTCGCCGAGCTCCTTTTCCCACAGGGCGCGCAGTTCGGGGGTGCCGAGCACCGCGGCCACCACGGCGCCGCCGTGGATGGGTGGGTTGCTGTAGTTGGTGCGAATGGCGATCTTCAGCTGCGACAGCACGCGGCCAGCTTCTTCCTTGTTCTCGCACAGCACCGAAAGGGCGCCGACGCGCTCGCCGTACAGGCTGAAGCTCTTGGAGAACGAGGTCGACACGAAGAAGGTCAGGCCGGCATCGACGAACTTGCCGACGGCCGCGCCGTCTTCGGTCAGGCCGTAGCCGAAGCCCTGGTAGGCCATGTCGAGGAAGGGCACGAGGTTCTTGGCCTTGACGGCGGCAACGACCTGGTCCCACTGGGCCGACGTGATGTCGTAGCCGGTCGGGTTGTGGCAGCAGGCGTGCAGCACGACGACCGTGCCGGCGGGCGCCGCGTTCAGGGCGGCCAGCATGCCGTCGAAGTCGATGCCGCGCTTGGCGGCGTCGTAGTAGGGGTAGCTTTCGACCTCGAAGCCGGCGTTGGTGAACAGCGCGCGGTGGTTTTCCCAGCTCGGGTCGCTGATCAGGACCTTGGCGTTGGGATTGAGCTTCTTCAGGAAGTCGGCGCCGACCTTCAGGCCGCCGGTTCCGCCGATGGCCTGGATGGTGGCCACGCGGCCCGACGTGACGGGTTCGCTGTCGGCGCCGAAGACCAATGCCTTCACGGCGTTGTCGTACGCGACGATGCCGTCGATGGGCAGATAACCACGCGCCGTGGGCGCTTTCATCATGTTCTGCTCGGCTGCCTGCACGCACTGCAGCAGGGGCAGCTTGCCGTTGTCGTCGTAATAGACGCCGACGCCGAGATTGACCTTGGAGGGGTTGGTGTCGGCGGCAAACTGCTCGTTGAGGCCGAGGATCGGGTCGCGCGGTGCCATTTCGACCGCGGTGAACATAGACATGGAAAGGTCCTTTGGGATGAAAGCTTCGCTGGCAACCGGGTTTGCGCTACGCTTTCCGGTTGCCTTGAATTTTACCGGCGTGATCGCCACCTGTCGGGAACAGCCATGCCAGAGAACAACGAAGCCATAGCAGACCTGAAGAAGCTGGACCCGATCGGGCCCGCAAAACAGGGCGAATTCGTCCGCTACCCCGGCTCTCCGTTCGAGCTTTTCCAGCCCTATCCGCCGGCCGGGGACCAGCCCAAGGCCATCGAGGGGCTGGTGGCGGGCGTGACCGACGGCGAGGTGTTCCAGACCCTGCTGGGCGTGACCGGCTCGGGCAAGACCTTCACCATGGCCAACGTGATCGCGCAACTGGGCCGCCCGGCCATCATCTTTGCGCCCAACAAGACCCTGGCGGCGCAGCTCTACAGCGAGTTTCGCGAGTTCTTCCCGAAGAACGCGGTCGAGTACTTCGTGAGCTACTACGACTACTACCAGCCCGAGGCCTACGTGCCGCAGCGCGACCTGTTCATCGAGAAGGACTCCTCGATCAACGAGCACATCGAGCAGATGCGGCTGTCTGCCACCAAGAGCGTGCTGGAGCGACGCGACACGGTGATCGTGGCCACGGTGAGCGCCATCTACGGCATCGGCACGCCCGAGGACTACATGGAGATGCGGCTGATCGCCCGCGTGGGCGACAAGGTCGGCCAGCGCGACCTGATCTCGCGGCTCATCCGCATGCAGTACACGCGCAACGAGCAGGACTTTGCGCGCGGCACTTTCCGCGTGCGGGGCGACACCATCGACGTGTTTCCGGCGGAGCACAGCGAGCTGGCGATCCGCTTCGAGCTGTTCGACGACGAGATCGAGTCGCTGCAGCTGTTCGACCCGTTGACCGGGCGCATCCGGCAGAAGGTGCCGCGCTTCACGGTGTACCCGTCGAGCCACTACGTGACGCCGCGCGACAAGGTGCTGGCGGCGGTGGAAACCATCAAGATCGAGCTGGCCGGCCGGCTCAAGGAACTGGTGGGCGCGGGCAAGCTGGTCGAGGCGCAGCGGCTGGAGCAGCGCACGCGTTTCGACCTCGAGATGCTCGCCGAGATCGGCCACTGCAAGGGCATCGAGAACTACACCCGCCACCTGTCGGGCGCCGCGCCGGGCCAGCCGCCCGCCACGCTGACCGACTACATGCCGAAGGACGCGCTGATGTTCCTCGACGAGAGCCACCAGATGATCGGGCAGCTCGGCGGCATGTACAACGGCGACCGGGCCCGCAAGACCACGCTGGTGGAATACGGCTTTCGGCTGCCGAGCGCCCTGGACAACCGGCCGCTCAAGCTGGAAGAGTTCGAGACGCGCATGCGCCAGTGCATCTTCGTTTCGGCCACGCCGGCGCAGTACGAGAAGGACCATGCGGGCAACGTGGTCGAACAGCTGGTGCGGCCCACCGGGCTGATCGACCCCGAGGTCGAGGTGCGCCCCGCCACTCACCAGGTGGACGACGTGCTGGGCGAGATCCGCATCCGCGTGGACAAGAACGAACGCGTGCTCATCACCACGCTCACCAAGCGCATGGCCGAGCAACTGACCGACTACCTGGGCGACAACGGTGTGAAGGTGCGCTACCTGCACAGCGACATTGACACCGTGGAGCGGGTCGAAATCCTGCGCGACCTGCGCCTTGGCACCTTCGACGTGCTCGTGGGCATCAACCTGCTGCGCGAGGGACTGGACATTCCAGAGGTGTCGCTGGTCGCGATTCTCGACGCCGACAAGGAAGGCTTCCTGCGTTCCGAGCGCTCGCTGATCCAGACGATCGGCCGGGCAGCGCGCAACCTGAGCGGCAAGGCCATTCTCTACGCCGACCGGATGACCGATTCGATGAAGATGGCCATTGGCGAAACTGAGCGCCGGCGTGCGCGGCAGATTGCCCACAACGAGGCCAACGGCATCACGCCGCGCAGCATCGTCAAGCAGGTGCGCGACCTGATCGACGGTGTCTACAGCGAGAAGACCGGCAAGGAAATGGCCAAGCTCGACCTGGAGCGCGCCAAGGTCGAGGACATGAGCGAGAAGGACATCGCCCGGGAAATCAAGCGGCTCGAAAAGCAGATGCTGGAGCACGCCCGGAACCTCGAATTCGAGAAGGCCGCCCGGGTGCGCGACCAGTTGGCGCTGCTGCGGGAGCGGGCATTCGGGGCGTCCGGCGGCGACAACATCGCGGTTTTGCCGCAGTAGGTCTGGTGTCCGGCTGGCCTTGGTTCGGAGGTTTGCATTCTTCAAGCGAACCGCGCTGGGGTTTACCCGAGCAGAGTTCGGGGTTTCTGTTATACTTGACCGAAACAGTCAACAACATAAAAAGAACTTCGCGATGAAGGACCGACTCCTACCGGCTGGTTCACCAGTGTCTGGGGTCGGGCAGGGCGGAGACGAAGTCACCGCGGTCCGGGACTGCGGTGTCATTTCAACGGTAAGCACTTGAAGGAGCTTGCGATGCGTCTCACTACCAAAGGCCGTTTTGCGGTCACAGCAATGATCGATCTGGCGCTGCGTCAGAACACCGGTCCGGTCACGCTGGCTGCAATCAGCCAACGGCAGCAGATTTCGCTGTCGTACCTCGAACAGCTGTTCGGCAAGCTGCGCCGTCACGAGCTGGTCGAGTCGACCCGTGGCCCCGGCGGCGGTTACAGCCTCGGCCGCAAGGCGGCAGACATCACCGTGGCCGACATCATTGTTTCCGTCGATGAACCCATCGATGCCACCCAGTGCGGCGGCAAGGAAAACTGCCTCGGCGAAGCCGGCCGCTGCATGACGCACGAACTCTGGGCCTCGCTGAACCAGCGCATGGTCGAGTTCCTTGATTCCGTCACGCTGCAAAAGCTGGTGGACGACCAGATCGCCAAGGGCGTGCAGATCGAGAACAAGCCGGTCGTCAAGCGTGCGATCTCGGCCCAGCCGGTGGTCAAGCCGATTCGTGTGAACGCGCCGAATTCGGTGTTCGCCCTCGGCAACGTCTTCGCCAAGTCCTGAGTGTCGGCAGCGCCTGCGGGCGCCGCCAAGAGCCGCCAGATCAAAAAACAACCCCCACGCCAGCACGAGCCAGCCATGGACGTAACTCCTCATTTCCCGATCTATCTCGATTACGGCGCCACCACGCCGGTGGACCCCCGTGTGGTCGACGCCATGATTCCGTGGTTGCGCGAACACTTCGGCAATCCGGCATCTCGCAGCCACGCCTGGGGCTGGGAGGCTGAGGAAGCGGTCGAGAAGGCGCGCGGCCAGGTCGCTGAGCTGATCAATGCTGATCCGCGCGAGATCGTCTGGACGTCGGGTGCCACCGAGTCGATCAATCTCGCGCTCAAGGGCGCGGCCCAGTTCTACAAGGGCAAGGGCAAGCACCTGATCACCCTGAAGACCGAGCACAAGGCCGTGCTCGATACCATGCGCGAACTCGAGCGCCAGGGCTTCGAAGTGACCTACCTCGACGTCGAGGAAAACGGTCTCGTCGACCTGGAGAAATTCAAGGCCGCGATCCGCCCCGACACCATCCTGGCCAGCGTGCTGTTCGTGAACAACGAAATCGGCGTCATTCAAGACGTGGTCGCGCTGGGCAACGTCTGCCGCGAAAAGGGTGTGATCTTTCATGTGGATTCCGCCCAGGCCACCGGCAAGGTCGACATCGACATCACCGCGCTGCCCATCGACCTGATGAGCCTCGCCTCGCACAAGACCTACGGCCCCAAGGGCATCGGTGCGCTGTACGTGCGTCGCAAGCCGCGCATTCGCCTCGAAGCGCAAATGCATGGCGGTGGTCACGAGCGCGGCATGCGTTCCGGCACGCTGCCTACGCATCAGATCGTCGGCATGGGCGAGGCGTTTCGCATCGCCAAGCTCGAAATGAAGGACGACATCGCCCACGCGCGCCGCCTGCAGCAGCGCCTGCTGAACGGCCTGAAGGACGTCGAGCAGGTCTTCATCAACGGCGACCTCGAGCGTCGTGTGCCGCACAACCTGAACATGAGCTTCAACTATGTTGAAGGCGAGTCGCTGATCATGGGCATCAAGGGCCTGGCGGTGTCGTCGGGTTCGGCCTGCACTTCGGCCAGCCTGGAACCCAGCTACGTGCTGCGCGCCCTGGGCCGCAGCGACGAACTGGCCCACAGCAGCCTGCGCATGACCATCGGCCGTTTCACGACCGAAGAAGAAATCGACTACGCGATCTCGACCATCAAGCACAACGTCGCGAAGCTGCGCGAGCTGAGCCCCCTGTGGGAGATGTTCAAGGACGGCGTCGACATCAGCACGATCCAGTGGTCGGCCCACTGACCCAGGCCAGCCCAAGGCTCCACGATTGAACAAAGTTTGAGAGGTACACCATGGCATATTCTTCCAAGGTCATCGACCACTACGAAAATCCACGCAACGTCGGCTCCTTCGAAAAAGGCGACGACTCGGTAGGCACCGGCATGGTCGGCGCCCCGGCCTGCGGCGACGTGATGAAGCTGCAGATCAAGGTCAACCCGGAAACCGGCGTGATCGAAGACGCACGCTTCAAGACCTACGGCTGCGGCTCGGCCATTGCCTCGTCGTCGCTCGTGACCGAATGGGTCAAGGGCAAGACGCTCGACGAAGCGGCTGCACTGAAGAACGCGCAGATCGCCGAAGAACTGGCGCTGCCGCCCGTCAAGATTCACTGCTCCATCCTGGCCGAAGATGCGATCAAGGCGGCGGTGAGCGACTACAAGGCCAAGCACGGCGTCAAGACCGAAGCTGCTGCGGAAGCCGTTCACTGACATGGCCGTCACGCTGACCGAAGCCGCTGCGCGACACGTCACCCGCTACCTCGGTAAACGGGGCAAGGGCGTGGGCGTGCGGCTGGGCGTGAAGACCACCGGCTGCTCGGGCCTGGCCTACAAGCTCGAGTACGTGGACGAGTTCACCCCCGAAGACGTGGTGTTCGAAGACCACGGCGTGAAGGTGCTGGTCGACCCGAAGAGCCTGGCCTACATCGACGGCACGCAGCTCGACTTCGTGCGCGAAGGCCTGAACGAAGGCTTCAAGTTCATCAACCCGAACGAACGCGACCGTTGCGGATGCGGCGAGAGTTTTCGCCTCTGATGCACCGTCGCTGACCGCGACCACAGCCGCCACCATGTCATGTGCTGGCGGTTTTTTCTTGCCATGAACCTGAACGACACCGACTTTCAACTGTTCGCCGTCCCGGCGACGTTTGCGCAGGACCGCGCCGCGATAGACGCGCGATGGAAAGAGCTGCAGCGCGAAGCCCACCCGGACCGCTTCGCCGCGCAGGGCGCTGCAGCGCAGCGCGTGGCCATGCAGTGGTCGGTGCGCATCAACGAGGCCTACCAGCGGCTCAAGGACCCGGTGCGCCGCGCCAGCTACATCTGCGAGCTGCACGACGCGCCGCTGAATGCCGAGAACAACACGGCGATGCCGCCGGAGTTTCTGATGCAGCAGATGGAATGGCGCGAGGCGCTCGACGAGGTCGAGGACACCGCCGCGCTCGAGAAGCTGCAGGCCGAGGTCGATGCGGGCCGCGCACGCGCGCTGTCCTCGCTCGACTGGCTCATCGACGAGAAGGGCGACTACCCCGCCGCCGCGCAGCAGGTGAGAGCCCTCATGTTCATTGAGCGCTTCGGACAGGACGTCGAAGCCAAATTCGATCAGTTGGGACAATAGGCCCTTATGGCTCTTCTTCAGATTTCCGAACCCGGCCAGGCGCCCGACCCGCACCAGCGCCGCATTGCCGTGGGCATTGACCTCGGCACCACGCATTCGCTGGTGGCTTCCGTGCGCAATGGCGTGGCCGAGTGCCTGCCCGACGACCAGGGCCGCGTGCTGCTGCCTTCGGCCGTGCGCTACCTTGAGGGCGACCGCCGCCAGATCGGCTTCGACGCGCTGGCCGCGCGCGCGCAGGACCCGGCCAACACCATCACCTCGGTGAAACGGCTCATGGGCCGAGGCCTGGCCGACATCGCCAACCGCGAGGCCATGTCGTTCCGCATCGGCAGCAATGACGGCGGCATGGTGACGGTACAGACCCTGGCAGGCGAGAAGTCGCCCGTCGAGATCAGTGCCGAGATTCTTGCGACGTTGCGCTTCCGCGCCGAGGACACCTTCGACAATGAACTCTACGGCGCGGTCATCACCGTGCCGGCGTACTTCGACGAAGGCCAGCGCCAGGCCACCAAGGACGCCGCGCAGCTTGCCGGCCTCAATGTGCTGCGCTTGATCAGCGAACCCACGGCCGCCGCCATCGCCTACGGCCTCGACAACGCGAGCGAGGGCGTCTACGCGGTCTACGACCTGGGCGGCGGCACCTTCGACATCTCGATCCTGCGACTGACGCAGGGCGTGTTCGAAGTGATTGCCACGGGTGGCGACTCGGCCCTGGGCGGCGACGACTACGACCACGCGCTGGCCGGTTTTGTGCTCGAGCAGACCGGCCTGCAAGCCGGCAGCGACACCGACAAGGCCGCCTTGCTGGTGGCTGCGCGTGCCGCCAAGGAGGCACTGACCGAATCGGCATCGACCGCATTCAGCGCGAGCGTCGCGGGCGAAACGGTCACGTTCGATCTGGCCCGCGAGCAGTTCTACGCGGCCACGAAGCCGCTCACCGACCGCACCATCGCTGCCGTTCGCAAGGCGCTGCGCGATGCCAGGCTCAAGCCCGACGATCTGCAGGGCATCGTGCTCGTCGGCGGGTCCACGCGCATGCCGCAGGTCCGCGCGGCCGTTGCCGAGTTCTTCGGCCGCGAGCCGCTGGTCAACCTGAACCCCGACGAAGTCGTGGCCCTCGGCGCTGCCATCCAGGCCAACCAGCTGGCCGGCAACAACGGCGCGGGCGAGCTGTTGCTGCTGGACGTGATTCCGTTGTCGCTCGGCATCGAGACCATGGGGGGGCTTGTCGAGCGCATCGTGCCGCGCAACCAGACCATTCCCACGGCCATGGCGCAGGACTTCACGACCTACAAGGACGGCCAGACCGCGCTGGCGTTGCACGTGGTGCAGGGTGAGCGCGACCTGGTGTCCGATTGCCGCAGCCTCGCGCGCTTCACGTTGCGCGGCATTCCGCCGATGGCGGCCGGCGCGGCGCGCATCCGCGTGACCTTCACCGTCGACGCCGACGGCCTGCTGAGCGTGAGCGCGAAGGAGCAGGGCAGCGGCGTCGAGGCCAGCGTGGCGGTCAAGCCGTCGTACGGCCTGTCGGACGACCAGATCGCGACCATGCTGCAGGACAGCTTCTCCACCGCGCAGCAAGACATGCAGGCGCGCGCGCTGGTCGAGTCACGCGTCGATGCCGACCGCATGCTGCTGGCCACGCAGAGTGCGCTCGACGCCGACGGCGACCTGCTCGGCGCCGAGGAACGCGCCGTCATCAACGCGTCGATGGCGCGGCTGCGCGAGGCCGCCAAGGCGAGCAACGAGGCGGCTGCCATCGAGGCCGCCACCAAGAAACTGGCCGACGACACCGAGGCCTTTGCTGCCCAGCGCATGAACGCGGGCATTGCGCGCGCGCTTTCGGGCCGCAAGGTCGAATCCCTGTAGAACAACAACATGCCCACGATCAAGATCTACCCGCATCCCGAGTACTGCCCGCAGGGCGCCGAAATCACCGCGCCCGCCGGCACCTCGATCTGCGAGGCGCTGCTCGACAACCACATCAACCTCGAGCACGCCTGCGAGATGAGCTGCGCCTGCACGACCTGCCACGTCATCGTGCGCCAGGGCTTCAATTCGCTCAACGAAGCCGAAGAGGGTGAAGAAGACCTGCTCGACCGCGCCTGGGGCCTGGAGCCGCAGTCGCGCCTGAGTTGCCAATCGATCCTGGCGCAGGAGAATGTGACCATCGAGATTCCGAAGTACTCGATCAACCACGCCAAGGAAAACCACTGATGTCCAGACTGATCGTTCTCGATACCGAAACCACCGGGCTCTCGGCGGAGAACGGCGACCGCATCATCGAGCTCGGCTGCGTGGAGCTGTTCAACCGCAAGCTCACCGGCAACGACCTGCACATCTACTTCAACCCCGAGCGCGAGAGCCACGAAGACGCGCTCAAGGTGCACGGACTGACCACCGACTTCCTGCGCGACAAGCCGAAGTTCGCCACGCTGGGCAACGACATCATCGAGTACCTGCGCGGCGCCGAGCTCATCATTCACAACGCGGCCTTCGACGTCGGCTTTCTCAACAAGGAGTTCGAGCGCGCCGGCCTGCCGCCGTTGCGCACCTTCGTCAGCGAAGTGACCGACACGCTGGCCATGGCCAAGCTGGTGTACCCGGGCAAACGCAATTCGCTCGACGCACTGTGCGACCGCTTCGGTGTCGACCGTTCGAACCGAACCTTCCACGGCGCGAAGCTCGATGCGCAGCTGCTGGCCGACGTCTACATCAACCTCACGCGCGGGCAGGACGCGCTGCTGATCGACGTGGCCTCGAACGAGCCGGAGCTGGGCACCACCGTGGTGGCCATCGACCTGAGCCAGTTCGCGCTGCCGGTCATCGCGGCGGGCGAGCAGGAACTCGCCGCGCACGAGGCCGTGTTGTCTCAGCTCGACAAATCGAGCGGTGGTCGAACACTGTTTCGCCAGAACGGCGAAAAAGCTGTGGCATAATCTGAGGCTTCGCACAACGCGATACGTGTTCAAGACACTGAACTCAAAAGCAGTGTCTCAGGGCGGTTAGCTCAGGGGTAGAGCACAGCATTCACACTGCTGGGGTCGGAGGTTCGAAACCTCCACCGCCCACCAAATCAGAAAAAGCGACCTGGATTTCCAGGTCGCTTTTTTGTTGTCCGTTCGTTCCTGCCTTGCGCGAGATTTCGGGGTCGCGAGGGCGGTGGCTGACCTGTCGGCTCCCGCCGACGGCAAGTACAGCCAAGCGCTGGCGCAGCCCCCATGGCACAGGCCTACAACCTGGACCAAAGGAGCAACACCATGGCCACCCATCCCGACCTTCCAACTCCGCTCACGCCGGACCTGCCTGTAGAGCCCGATCAAGGGCCCAGCACACCGCCCGACGAAACCACCGATCCCGAGCCGCCTCCCAGCGTGCTGTGAGTGCGCGCGGCGTGCGAGCCGCGCTAAGCTCGCTCGATGGACGAAATTGATTGCGCCGTGATCGGCGGTGGGGTTGTGGGCTTGGCCGTCGGTCGCGCGCTGGCGCTCGCGGGCCGCGAGGTGCTGGTGCTGGAATCCGAAGGTGCCATTGGCACGGGAACCAGTTCGCGCAACAGCGAGGTCATTCACGCAGGCATCTATTACCCGCAGGGCTCGCTGAAGGCCAGGCTTTGCGTCGAGGGCAAGGAGCTGCTCTACGCCTATGCGGCGCAGCGTGACGTGCCACACCGGCGCTGCGGCAAGTTCATCGTGGCCACGTCGCCGGAGCAGGCGGCCCAGCTCGATGTGATTCGAACCAAAGCCGCCTCCAACGGTGTCGACGACCTCGAGCTGATGACCGCGCAGCAGGCGATCCAGTTGGAGCCGCAATTGCATTGCGTGGCGGCACTCCATTCACCAAGTACCGGCATCGTCGACAGCCACGCCTTGATGCTGAGCCTGCTCGGGGATCTCGAGAACGCGGGCGGCATGCTGGCCCTGAAATCTGCGGTGCTGCGTGCCGAATGCGGCGACAGCGGCATCGTCTTGATCGCGCAGGACGGCACGGCGCTGCGCTGCCGCAGCGTCGTCAACGCTGCCGGGCTGGGGGCTCCGGCACTGGCCCGGCGCTTCGAAGGACTGCCTCTGTCGTCGGTGCCGAAGGAATACTTCGCCAAGGGCAACTATTTCACGCTCTCGGGGCGCGCGCCGTTCAGCCGCCTGGTCTATCCGGTGCCCGAACCGGGCGGCCTGGGCGTGCACCTGACGCTCGACCTGGGCAACCAGGCGAAGTTCGGACCCGACGTGCAGTGGGTTGAATCGGCCGACGACCTGGTCGTGGACCCGGCCCGCGGCGAGGGCTTCTACGCAGAGGTGCGCAAGTACTGGCCCGCACTGCCCGACGGTGCCTTGATCCCGGGCTACGCGGGCATGCGGCCCAAGATTTCCGGGCCGGGTGAGCCGGCCGCCGACTTCGTGATCGATGGGCCTGCATCGCACGGTGTGCCGGGCCTGGTCAATATGTTCGGCATCGAATCGCCCGGGCTCACGAGCAGCCTGGCCATCGGTCGCCATGTCGCCGGCCTGCTGGCGGATGCCTGACGCGTAGCGCGTCAAAGTCTGCGCGTCCGTCGCGCACGAGGGTCTTTTGTGCCTGTAACATGACAGCACGCCATTTGCTGGCGTGAAGCCGCCGGCGCGGTGCCGGTGTCATCACGGAGGAAAGATTCCAATGAGTGCATCCCAAAATCTTGAAGCAGCAGCCGAAGACATTGCAAGCGACGTGCGCGGCGTGCTGGCAAGCAAGGACCTGGATTCGGTTCCCCACATCAAGGCGCTGCGCCAGCGCATCGACACCAAGCTGGCCATCGCACGCGAACTCGCCGCAGAGAAGAGCAAGCTCGCCGCCAAGAAGGCCCGCGAAGCGGCCAACTCCGCCAACGCCTACGCCCACGACGAACCGTGGCAGATCGCCGGTGCCGCACTGGCCGTCGGCGTGCTGGTGGGTCTGTTGCTTGGCCGCCGCTGACCTGAACTCGAACCGAAGCCTTCAGTCGGGGATGACCGGAGCCAGCCCATGAGGCTGCTGTCCCTGTTCGGGCTGGACGCCCGGATTCGTCGGTTGCGCATCGCAGCAGCCGAGGGCGCCCTGGCGGCCGAAGACCGGGTGCAACTGCTGCGCATGGCCTGGGAGGACGAGAAACAGCGCCTCAAGCTGATGCTCCTCCTCGTGGTCGCCGTGCTGGGGCTGACCACGGTCACGGTGGCTTTGCTGTCTGTGGCGGTGGTCGTTCATTTCTGGGAAACGCCGTACCGCATCACGGCCGCCTGGTCGGTCGCGGGTGGGTGGGTGGTGCTGTGGCTGGCAGCGGCTGTCGGCCTGCTGCTGACGCTGCGCAACGCGTCCAACAGCTTCGTGCCGGCGCGCCATGAATTCGAACGCGACTGGGCCTGGGTCCAGGACCAGTTCGGCCTTGGCAAGGACCCGGATCAGGACGAAGAGTCGCCGCGTCCCGCGCGGCCTGCGACGCGCGAAGAACTGCTCGCGCGCATGGAGCGTCAGCGCCAGCGCATCGCGACTTTGCAGGGTGGACGAGAAACCCAGCCGGCCGCGGCGGAGGGTGCAGGCGGTGCGAGCGAGCGCGAAATGCCCCCGTCGAATGAATCAGCCGGTGCCGCGGCGCTGCGTATCGCCCGTGCCCACCCGGTGGCCGCGGGTGTTGTCGCCGCGGCCGCCGTCGTTGTGATCCGGCCGAAGCGGCTGTTGCGCTGGGCCGCGTTTATTGCGCCCGTGCTCTGGCGCATGCGCTGAGCGAAAAGAAAAAGCCGAAAGCTCAGGCCTTGCTGCGATCGCGCAGCAGCGCCTGGGCGGCTTCGCGAACCAGCCCCGGGCCGCGGTAGATCAGGCCAGTGTAGATCTGCACCACGTCCGCACCTGCGGCGATTTTGGCCGTGGCGTCGGCTGCGCTCAGGATGCCGCCCACCCCGATGATCGGAAAGCCCGCGCCCAGCGCGGCGCGAAGCTGCGAAATCACGCGGTTGCTCGATTCACGCACCGGCGCACCCGAAAGGCCCCCGGCTTCATCGGCATGCGGCAGGCCCTTCACCGCATCGCGCGCCAGCGTGGTGTTGGTGGCAATCACGCCGTCCATGCCGTGGCGCTTCAGCGTGGCGGCAATCACGGCCACCTGGGCTTCGTCCAGATCGGGCGCGATCTTCACGAACAGCGGCGCGCGTTTGTCGTGCCGCGTGGCCAGCGCCTCGCGCCGTTCGGCCACCGCGCCGAGCAGCGCATCGAGCGCTTCGTCGCTCTGCAGTGAGCGCAGGTTGGCGGTGTTCGGGCTCGAGATGTTGATCGTCACGTAGTCGGCGTGCGGGTACACGCCGTCGAGGCAGGCGAGGTAGTCGTCCACCGCGCGCTCGATCGGCGTGGCGGCGTTCTTGCCGATGTTGAGGCCCAGCAGCATCGGCGCCTTGTTGCCGCCGCCCTTGCGAAAGCGCGCCTTCTGCACATTGGCCAGGAAAGCGTCGAGCCCGTCGTTGTTGAAGCCCAGGCGGTTGATGAGGGCGTCGCGCTGCGGCAGCCGGAACATGCGTGGCTTGGGGTTGCCTGGCTGGCCCTTCGGGGTGACGGTGCCGACTTCGACAAAGCCGAAACCCATGGCGGCAAAGGCATCGATGCAGCGGGCGTTCTTGTCGAGCCCGGCCGCCAGGCCCACGCGGTTCGGAAATGTCAGCCCGGCGAGCTCGATGGGGTCGTTCACGCGCGGTGCCGAGTAGGCGCAGGCCAGCGGCGTGTTTTGCGTGCGCGCCAGCCCGTCCAGCGTGATTTCATGGGCATGCTCGGGGTCGAAGCCGAACAGGAAAGGGCGGGCGAGGCCGTAAAGCGAGGAGGGCATCAGCAGGGGCATCGGATAATTCTGGACTTCTATGAGCCAAGGATTCTCCGCGATGACCGCACCCGCCCCCGCAACCCCTTCAAACCCGCTTTCTCAGGACGAACTCAAGGCCCAGGTCGGCCGCGCCGCGCTGGCCTATGTGGTCAAGGGCGAGATCGTTGGCGTCGGCACCGGCTCCACGGTGAACAAGTTCATCGACGCGCTGGCCACCATCAAGGACGAGATCAAGGGCGCCGTTTCCAGCTCGGTGGCCTCGACCGAGCGCCTGCGTGCGCTGGGCATTCCGGTGTTCGACAGCAACGAGGTGGAAGAACTGGCCGTCTATATCGATGGAGCCGACGAAATCGATCACCGCGGTTTCATGGTGAAGGGCGGCGGGGCGGCGCTCACGCGCGAGAAGGTCGTGGCTGCCCAGTCGCGCAAGTTCATCTGCATTGCCGATGCGTCCAAGCTGGTCGAGACACTGGGCGCCTTTCCGTTGCCGGTCGAAGTGATCCCGATGGCTGTGCGCCGCGTGATGCGGCAGTTCGCCGCCATGGGCGGCATCGCCCAGGTGCGCGAGAAGGACGGGCTGCCGCTGGTCACCGACAACGGGCAGCACATCGTCGACGTGACGGGTTTGCGGATCACCGCGCCGCTGGCCTTCGAGTCCGAAGTGAGCCAGTGGCCCGGCGTGGTGACGGTCGGCGTCTTCGCGCACCAGAAGGCCGATGTCTGCCTGCTGGGCACCTCGGCGGGCGTGAAGACCCTGGAATTCGCCTGAACCGACGCCCGGGCAGGGCCGCCGGCGGCCAGGCTCAGAACTTGATGCCGGCCGGGTTGCTCGGGCCAGGTTCGCTCGATGCGGGCGGCAGCGCGGGTTGTGCTGACGGTGCCGCGGCGGCACGCGGTGCGGGCGCTGCCTGCTGCGCGACCAGCGGGCGGGCCGGTCCGTTGCGGTAGCCCGCAGGCAGGCTGTTGCTCTTCGGATAGCCGGCTGCATCGAGGTACTGCGACCACTCGGCGTCGCCATAGCCCTTGAGTTGCTGCGATCCGATGGTGAGCAGCGGCAGCGAGCTCTGGCTGCTCAGGCGCTGCAGCGCCTCGATATCCTCGTTGCTCTTGACGGTGCGTTCATCGAAGGGAATGCCGCGCGTGACGAGCATCGAGCGCGCCGCGCCGCAGGGAGCGCATTCGTCGCTCGTGTACAGGACGACCGGATAGCGCTGCGCCACCTGGCGAAGCTCGTAGGGCAGGCCCGCGCCGGCCGGTGTGCCCACGGCGCCTTGCGGTCCCGAGGCGGGCTCGGTGCTCGCGGTCGGGGCACGGTCCGAAAAAGTGACCTTGCCGTTCTTGTCGACCTGGCGGTAGACCGACTGCGCCGTGGCGCCGGCGGCAACGAGCAGGAGGCAGACGCCTGCCGTACGCGCGCCCAGGCGATGCAGTGAGAATTTGTAAGGGATCGTGTGCATCGCCCGAGTATCGCAAGCTTCAGCGCCGCATCAAGCGGGCTGGGCCTGTGCCATGCCCTGGTGTCGCAGCAGCGCATCAAGCTGCGGCTCACGGCCGCGGAAGGCCTTGAACGAGTCCATCGCGCTGCGGCTGCCGCCGGCCTCCAGGATGGCCTGGCGGTACTTGCGGCCGGTCTCGATGTTCGGTTCGCCATCGGCGCCCACGGTTTCCTCGAAGGCCGCGTAGGCGTCGGCGCTCAGCACCTCGGCCCATTTGTAGCTGTAGTAGCCGGCCGCGTAGCCGCCCGAGAAGATGTGGCTGAACGTGTTCGGCGTGCGGCTGAAGGGGGGCGAAGGCATCACGGCCACTTCGCTGCGCACCGCGCCGAGCAGCGCCATCACGTCGCCTGTCTTGGCCGCCGAGGCGTGGTACTCGGTGTGCAGCAGCATGTCGAACAGCGAGAACTCGATCTGGCGCAGCGTCTGCAGCCCGCTCTGGAAGTTCTTGGCCGCCGTCATCTTGTCGAACAGCGCGCGCGGCAGCGGCTCGCCGGAGTCGACATGGGCGGTCATGTGCTTGAGCACATCCCACTCCCAGCAGAAGTTTTCCATGAACTGGCTCGGCAGCTCGACCGCGTCCCACTCGACGCCGCTGATGCCCGAGACGTCGCGCTCGTTCACCTGGGTGAGCATGTGGTGCAGGCCGTGGCCGAACTCGTGGAAGAGGGTGGTCACGTCGTCGTGCGTGAGCAGCGGCGGCTTGCCGTCGACACCGCTGGCGAAGTTGCACACCAGTTGCGCGACGGGCGTTTGCAGCACGCCGTCGTCCGGGCGCAGCCAGCGGGCGCGAACGTCGTCCATCCAGGCGCCGCCGCGCTTGGCAGCGCGGGCCGAGGGGTCGAGGTAGAACTGGCCGACCTTCTGACCGGCGCGTTCGATGCGATAGAACTCGACGCTCGGGTGCCAGGTCGGCGCACTGTCGCGGCGGATCGCCACTTCGAACAGCGTCTCGACGATCTTGAACAGGCCGGCCATGACCTTCGGCGCCGGGAAGTACTGCTTGACCTCCTGTTCGCTGAAAGCGTACCGCGCCTCCTTGAGCTTCTCGCCGATGTAGCTCCAGTCCCAGGGTTGCGGGTCGGTGATGCTCAGTTGCTCCGACGCGAAGACGCGCAGGTCGGCGAGGTCGCGTTCGCCGTAGGGCTTGGCCTTGACGGCCAGGTCGCGCAGGAACTTCACGACCTGCTCGGGCGATTCGGCCATCTTCGGCACGACCGACAGCTCGCCGAAATTGTTGTAGCCCAGCAGCTTCGCTTCTTCTTCGCGCAGCGCGAGGATCTCGGTAATCAGCGCCGTGTTGTCGAAGGCGGCGTCGCCGAATTCGCTGGCACGCGTGACGTACGCACGGTAGAGCTTTTCGCGCAGCGCGCTGCTCTTGGCGAACTGCATCACGGGCAGGTAGCACGGCATCTTGAGCGTGAGCTTGTAGCCATCCTTGCCATCGGCTTCGGCGGCCGAGCGCGCGGCGCTCACCACGTCTTCGGGCACGCCTTCGAGTTCACCGAACGCCGCGTAGTACGCAAAGGCATCGGTCGCGTCGAGGGCGTTCTCGCTGAACTTCTGGCTCAGCTCGGCCTGGCGCTCCTGGATGTCGGCGAAGCGCTTCTTGGCCTCGCCCTGCAGTTCGGCGCCGCCCAGCACGAAGTTGCGCACCGCGTTGCGATGCGCCTGGCGCTGCTCGGCGTTGAGCGTGGAAACATCGATGGCCTTGTACTTGGCGTACAGCCGCTCGTCCGAACCCAGGCGGGTCCAGAAGGCGGTGACGCGCGGCATGGCCTCGTTGTAGGCGGCGCGCAGTTCGGGCGTGTCGGCCACAGCGTTCAGGTGGCCCACGGCGCCCCAGGCGCGGCTGAAGCGTTCGGAGGCCACGTCGAGCACCTTCGAGATGGCATTCCAGTCGGCCGGGAATTCGGGCGCCGTCACGGCCTGCAGCGCGGTTTCGGCATCGGCCAGCAGAACGTCGACGGCGGGCGCGACATGCTCGGGCCGGATGCGGTCGAACAGCGGGAGATCGTTGAAGTCGAGGAGGGGGTTGTTCGTCATGGCCATGAAAGTTACTTGGCGGCGCGTTCGGCCGCTTCAAGGGTGTTGGCGAGCAGCATGGCGCGCGTCATGGGGCCGACGCCGCCCGGCACGGGCGTGATCCAGCCGGCCACTTCCTTCACGCCGTCGAAATCGACGTCGCCGGCCAGCTTGCCGTCTTCCTTGCGGTTCATGCCCACGTCGATGACCACCGCGCCGGGCTTGACCATGTCGGCGGTCAGCAGGTTGAGCTTGCCCACCGCCGCGACGATCACGTCGGCCTGGCGAGTAATGGCGCCCAGGTCTTGCGTGGCGCTGTGGCAGATGGTCACGGTGGCGCTCTTGGCGAGCAGCATCATGGCCATCGGCTTGCCGACGATGTTGCTGCGGCCGATGACCACGGCGTGCTTGCCGCGCAGGTCGTAGCCGATGGATTCGAGCATCTTCATGCAGCCGTGCGGCGTGCAGGGCCAGAAACCGGGGGCGCCGGTCATCAGCGCGCCGGCGCTGGCGACATGGAAGCCGTCGACGTCCTTGGCGGGCGAAATCGTCTCGATGACCTTCTGGCTGTCCATGTGCTTGGGCAGCGGCAACTGGACCAGGATGCCGTGCACCTTCGGGTCGTCGTTGAGCGTGCGGATGCGCGCCAGCAGGTCGGCTTCGCTCAGGTCGGCGGGGTAGGTTTCGAGCGTGGCCTGCAGGCCGGTCTGGGCGCTGTCGTTGACCTTGTGCTTCGTGTAGACCTGGCTGGCCGGATCTTCGCCCACGAGGATGATGGAAAGAGCCGGGTTCACGCCTCGGGCCTTGAGCGCGGCGGTGCGGCCGGCGACTTCGGCGCGAATGGTTTTGGCGAGGGCGTTGCCGTCGATCAGTTGGGCGGTCATCGGTTCTGATTTTCCAAGTAAAAACGCCCGCTTGCGCAGGCGTGGTGGACATTCGTTGCTATCGAAGAGATAGCTGTTTGCTAGGCCTTGGCCGCTGGTGCGGCCTGTCCGAGGGCGATCTTGAGCAGATCGGCCACGGTGTTGGCATTGAGCTTTTCCATGATGTTGGCGCGGTGCGCCTCGACCGTCTTGATGCTGATGCCCAGGTCGTCGGCGATCTGCTTGTTCAGGCGGCCGGCCACGATGCGTTCGAGCACCTGCGCCTCGCGGCCCGTGAGCTTGGACAGCAGCGCGTCGCGGCTGGCCGACTGCTGGTGCTGCGTGAAGGCGCCGCGCGCATGTTCGAGCATGCGCTCGACCAGCGTGACGAGTTCCTCGTCGTTGAACGGCTTCTGGATGAAATCCATTGCGCCCTTCTTCATGCTGTCGACCGCCATCGGCACGTCGCCGTGCCCGGTGATGACCACGATGGGCAACGGGGAGCGCCGCTCGATCAGTCGATCCTGCAGTTCGAGGCCGGTCATGCCGGCCATGCGGATGTCGACGATCAGACAGGCGACTTCGCGCGGGTCGTATCGGGAGAGAAAGGATTCGGCGGAATCGAAACAGCGGACTCTGTAGTCCTTGCCTTCGAGCAGCCATTGCAGCGAATCGCGTACGGCTTCGTCGTCGTCGACAACATAGACCGTGCCCTTCTTCGGAATCAAACTCATGCAGGTACCTTTGTCTCGTCGCTAGCTACGGAACTGATAGCGTCCAACACCGGAATCCAGAAGGAAAAACGGCATCCGATCACATCCGGACCATTGTAGATGTTCTCCGCCTGCATCCGGCCGCGGTGCGACTCGACGATGGTGCGGCAGAGGTTCAGCCCGATGCCCATGCCTTCGGGTTTGGTGGAGAAGAAGGCCTCGTACAGCCGGTCCATCACTTCGGGCGCCAGGCCCTTGCCGGTGTCCTGCACCGAGAACTCGATGGCGTTGTGGCCCTCGATGACCTTGGGCAACACCCGCAACTCGACGCTGCGGCGCGCCAGCGGCCGATCGGCAATGTCGATGGATTCGGCCGCGTTCTTCAGCAGGTTGACCATCACCTGTTCGATGAGGATCGGGTCGACCCGCACCACCGGCAGCCGCGCGGCCACGTAGTGGTTCAGGCGCACGTTGCGCCGGCGCAGCTCGATGCCGGCGAGTTCGACCGCCTCGCTCACCATGGTGGCCACGTCGGCCGGCGTGCGGTTGGGCTCGCTGCGCTTCACGAAGGAGCGGATGCGCTGGATGATCTGCCCCGCGCGCTGCGCCTGCTTCGACGTCTTCTCGAGTGCGGCCAGCAGCGCCTCGGTGTCGATCGTCTGCCCCTTGATGCGCGACATCATTCCGTTGCAGTAGTTGGTGATGGCGGTCAGCGGCTGGTTGAGCTCGTGCGCCACGCTGGACGCCATTTCGCCCATCGTGATGAGGCGGCTCGCCGACTGGGCCTTGTCGGCCTGCGCGGCCGCCTGTTCCTCGGCGTCGCGGCGCGGCGTGATGTCGGTCGCGATGACGAGCTGCGCCAGCCGGCCGTCGACCCAGGTCAGGTAGCGCGAGCGCACTTCGAGCCACTTGCCCAGGTGCGGCACGAAGATCTCGTTGTTCGCGGCCTGCGCGGCGGTGAGCGTGTCGATGGGAAGGCCCGCGTAGGGGTCGACGTCGTCCAGGCCTTCGTCGTGCGCGTTCGAGGCCGGCACGCCCGCCTGCGCGACCATGCCGAGGTGGCCCACGGTGTCCGAGCCGAACCACAGGCGGTACAGCTTGTTGGCGAACAACAGTTCCTCGCTGCCGATGGGCGCCACCGACACGGCCGCGTCCAACGCCTCGAGCACGGTGGTGAAACGTTCGTACGAGGCCGACAGCTGCTCGCGGATGCGCGTGGGCTCGGTGATGTCGGTCATCGACGTCATCCAGCCGGTCTGGTGGCCGCGCGCGTCGATCAGCGGCGACACATAGAGCCGCGCGTTGAACACGCTGCCGTTCTTGCGCTTCACGCGCACCTGGAAGCCGCCGGGCAGGGCGCGGCCGTGCAGTTCTTCTTCCAGCCGCTCGTTCATCACTTCGCGGTCTGATTCGAGCCAGTAGGGGAAGGGCGGCGACTGGCCGACCAGTTCTTCCTCGCTCCAGCCCGTCATGGCGCAGAAGGCGGCGTTCACGTAAGTGATGCGGCCTTGCAGGTCGAGCACGCGCATGCCGGTGAGCATGGAATTTTCCATCGCGCGGCGGAAGTTGGTCTCGGCCACCAGCCGTTGCTGGGCCTGCAGGCGGCGGCGCGTGTGGCGCCAGGTGCCGATCAGCATCCAGCTCGTGAGCACGCTGAGCGCGCACACCAGCCAGAACAGGCCGTTGCCCACCACGCCCTGCGAGGTGCGGTAGGCCTGGGCGCGCAGCACCAGCGCATTGCCCACCGGCGACACCGGCACTTCGTATTCGTTGGTGCGCTCGGTCCAGGGCAGCAGGCGGGTGCCGCTGTTCTTCAGGTTGGCGGTGTTGCCGGCGATCACATGGCCCTTGGCGTCGAGCAGCGACACCGCATAGCGCGCCTGCACCTCGGACGGCATGCCGTAGCGCAGCAGGCCGTCGACCGAGAACTCGCCGAGCACCACGCCCGCGAACAGGCCCTGGTCGAAAAGGGGAATGTGCAGTTGCAGCATGGCCGCCGGCTCGCCGCCGGCCACGGGCTGCGAATACACCGGCTGGCGCAGCTCGCGCGCCAGCGCGTAGTTGCTCTCGATGTCGCCGGGGCGCAGCACGTCGCCGATCAGGTGCTGCTGCGCCGGATGCACGCTGGGCGCGGCGTAGCCGGCCTTGAAGCGGCGGCGGTCGTCGATCCAGGTGATGGTCTGCAGTTCGGGGAACTGGCTGACCAGCGACTCGGCCCGGCTGGTGAACTCGATCGGGTCGATCTCGCGGTTGGATGCATCGCGCGCGATGCGCATCAGTTGCTCCTGGCGCTCCAGCAGGCGCAGGCGCATGCGCTGCTGCGCATATTCGACGTCGCGGCGCACCGACTCCTGCTCGCGCTCGACCTCCTCGGTGCGCAGGTACCAGAACGCCGAGACGATGGCGGCCAGAAAAAGAAGCACGGCCGCCATCGGCGCCAGCATGGCGACGGCGTCCTGCAGCACCGGCGTTTGCCGGCGCCACCACTTGCGCCACCAGGACAGGGGCGACGCGTTCACGGCACTGCGGGCAACGGCCAGCGGAGAGGAAAAAGGCATGGGCCGAGTTTAGGTGAAGCCCCCCCTCGGAACCGATGGGGAAAGCGGCGGTGCCATCGGCTCCCGTATGGTTGCCTTCTGGCGGCTTCAAATCGCCAAAATATCACATTAAGAAATGAATCGGCACTATTTGAAATCTCGATGTTTCTATGAGAAACTCCGCCGCGCTGATCGCATAGCGCACTAAATTACCGCCACAGCCCTAAAAGGAGAGACAAGCATGTCGGCAAATCCAGAGAACCTGTTCGGCTCGGCCGCGAACGACGCGGACGCCCAGGAGACCCGTGAATGGATGGATGCACTGTCCTCCGTCATCCAGAGCGAAGGCCCCGAGCGGGCCCACTTCCTTCTCGAGCAACTGCTCGAACATGCTCGGCAGAACAGCGTCGACCTGCCGTTCTCTGCCAACACCGGCTACGTGAACACCATCGAGCCCGGCGTGGAAGCCCGCAGCCCCGGCAACCTCGAGATCGAACAGCGCCTGCGCGCCTACATGCGCTGGAACGCAATGGCGATGGTGGTCAAGGCCAACCGCCACCACCCGGCCGAAGGCGGCGACCTGGGCGGCCACATCGGCTCCTTTGCATCGCTGGCGAGCATGTTCGGCGCCGGCTTCAACCATTTCTGGCACGCCGAGAGCGAAAACCACGGCGGCGACCTGCTGTATATCCAGGGCCACGTGTCGCCTGGCATCTACGCCCGTGCCTATCTCGAGGGCCGCCTTTCCGAAGAGCAGCTGCTCAACTTCCGCCAGGAAGTGGACGGCAAGGGCCTGTCGAGCTACCCGCATCCCAAGCTGATGCCGGAGTTCTGGCAGTTCCCCACGGTGTCGATGGGCCTGGGGCCGCTCATGGCCATCTACCAGGCGCGCTTTCTCAAGTACCTGCACGCACGCGGCATCGCCAATACCGAGAACCGCAAGGTGTGGGTGTTCTGCGGCGACGGCGAAATGGACGAAGTCGAATCGCTGGGCGCCATCGGCCTGGCGGCGCGCGAGAACCTCGACAACCTGGTCTTCGTCATCAACTGCAACCTGCAGCGCCTGGACGGCCCGGTGCGCGGCAACGGCAAGATCATCCAGGAACTCGAAGGCGAATTCCGCGGCGCCAACTGGAACGTCATCAAGCTGATCTGGGGCAAGGGCTGGGACGCGCTGCTCGCGAAGGACCATGACGGCGCGCTGCGCAAGATCATGATGGAGTGCAACGACGGCGACTACCAGTCGTTCAAGGCCAACGACGGTGCCTACGTGCGCAAGAACTTCTTCGGCCGCGATCCGCGCACGCTGAAGATGGTCGAGCACATGACCGACGACGAGGTGTGGAGCCTGCAGCGCGGCGGCCACGATTCGCAGAAGGTGTATGCCGCCTTCCACGCCGCCCACAACCACAAGGGCCAGCCCACGGTGCTGCTCGTGAAGACCGTCAAGGGCTTCGGCATGGGCAAGATCGGCGAGGGCAAGAACAACGTCCACCAGACCAAGAAGCTCAGCGACGAGGACATCATGGCCTTTCGCGACCGCTTCAACATCCCGATTCCGGACAGCAAGATCGCCGAGCTGCCGTTCTACAAGCCGGCCGACGACACGCCGGAAATGAAATACCTGCACGAGCGCCGCAAGGCCCTCGGCGGCTACCTGCCGCACCGCCGCACCAAGGCCGACGAGGCGTTCACCGTGCCGTCGCTGGACATCTTCAAGTCGGTGATGGAGCCCACGGCCGAGGGCCGCGAAATCTCGACCACGCAGGCCTACGTGCGCTTCCTGACGCAACTGCTGCGCGACAAGGCCCTGGGCCCGCGCGTGGTGCCTATCCTGGTGGATGAAGCCCGCACCTTCGGCATGGAAGGGTTGTTCCGCCAGATCGGCATCTACAACCCGCATGGCCAGCAGTACACCCCGGTCGACAAGGACCAGGTCATGTACTACAAGGAAGACAAGGCCGGTCAGATCCTGCAGGAAGGCATCAACGAGGCCGGCGGCATGTCGAGCTGGATCGCGGCCGCCACCTCGTACAGCACGAACAACCGCATCATGGTGCCGTTCTACGTGTACTACTCGATGTTCGGCTTCCAGCGCATCGGCGACCTCGCCTGGGCGGCCGGCGACATGCAGGCCCGCGGTTTCCTGCTGGGCGGCACCTCGGGGCGCACCACGCTCAACGGCGAAGGCCTGCAGCACGAAGACGGTCACAGCCACATCCTGGCCAACACCATCCCGAACTGCGTGAGCTACGACCCGACCTTCGCGCACGAAGTGGGCGTCATCCTGCACCATGGCCTGAAGCGCATGGTCGAGAAGCAGGACAACGTCTACTACTACATCACGCTGCTCAACGAGAACTACCCGATGCCTGGCCTGCAGCCCGGCACCGAAGAGCAGATCATCAAGGGCATGTACCTGGCGAAGCAAGGCCCCGCACTGAAGGCCAAGGCGCCGACCGTGCAACTGCTGGGCAGCGGCACCATCCTGCGCGAAAGCTTCGCTGCGCAGGAGCTGCTCGAGAAGGAGTGGGGCGTGTCGGCTTCGGTGTGGAGCTGCCCGAGCTTCAACGAGCTCACGCGCGACGGCCAGGACGCCGACCGCTGGAACCTGCTGCACCCCGACCAGTCGCCGCGCGTGCCCTTCGTGGCCGAGCAGCTCGCAGCTTCGAGCGGCCCGGTGGTGGCATCGACCGACTACATGAAGGCCTACGCCGAGCAGATCCGTCCGTTCATCCCGAAGGGCCGTACCTACAAGGTGCTGGGCACCGACGGCTTCGGCCGCAGCGACTTCCGCAACAAGCTGCGCGAGCACTTCGAGATCAACCGCCACTACATCGTGGTGGCAGCGCTCAAGGCGCTGAGCGAAGACGGCACCGTGCCGGTGGCCAAGGTGGTGGAAGCGATCAAGAAGTACGGCATCAATGTCGACAAGGTCAACCCGCTCTACGCTTGAACATCAACAACCAACGAACGAACGGCGCCTTACGGCGGGAGACAACGATATGGCAGCAGTGGAAGTAAAGGTGCCGGACATCGGCGATTTCGATGAAGTCGCGGTGATCGAGGTGCTCGTGAAGGTGGGTGACACGGTCAAGGCCGAGCAGTCGCTCATCACGGTGGAATCGGACAAGGCCTCGATGGAGATTCCCTCGTCGACGGCCGGTGTCGTCAAGGAAATCAAGGTCGAGGTCGGCGGCAAGGTCAAGGAGGGCTCGGTGGTGCTCGTGCTCGAGGCGGAAGATGCAGGTGCTGCTGCAGCGCCCGCTGCCGCACCTGCCCCTGCAGCGGCTCCTGCAGCCGCCGCGCCCGCACCGGCCGCAGCTGCGCCTGCGCCGGCTGCGGCGCCTGCCGCCTCGGGCCCGATCGAGATCAAGGTGCCCGACATCGGCGACTTCAAGGACGTCGCCGTCGTCGAACTGCTTGTGAAGGTCGGCGACACGGTCAAGGCCGAGCAGTCGCTGATCACGGTGGAATCGGACAAGGCCTCGATGGAAATCCCGTCGTCGGGCGCCGGTGTGCTCAAGGAACTCAAGGTCAAGGTGGGTGACACCGTCAACATCGGCGACCTGATTGCCGTGCTCGAAGGTGCCGCCAGCGCTGCGGCACCCGCGCCCGCACAGGCTGCGGCGGCCGCACCGGCTGCCGCAACTGCCAGTGCCCCGGCACCTGCCGCCGCTTCGCCGGCACCCGCCGCGAGCCCGGTTGCCGCTGCCGCCCCGCACGACCCGACCACGACGCCGAGCGGCAAGCTGCCGCATGCCTCGCCGTCGGTGCGCAAGTTCGCCCGCGAACTCGGCGTGCCGCTCGACGAGGTCAAGGGTTCCGGCCCGAAGGGCCGCATCACGCAGGACGACGTCCAGAGCTTCACCAAGGCCGTGATGAGCGGCCAGGCCAGCACCAAGGCTTCCGCCGCCAAGGCATCGGCCGGTGGTGGCGGCGATGGCGCCGCGCTGGGCCTCATTCCCTGGCCCAAGGTCGACTTCACGAAGTTCGGCACGGTCGAGCGCAAGGACCTCTCGCGCATCAAGAAGCTCAGCGGAGCGAACCTGCACCGCAACTGGGTGATGATTCCGCACGTCACCAACAACGACGAAGCCGACATCACCGAGCTCGAGGCCTTCCGCGTCTCCACCAACAAGGAGAACGAGAAATCGGGCGTGAAGGTCACGATGCTCGCCTTCGTCATCAAGGCGGTGGTTTCGGCGCTGAAGAAATTCCCCGAGTTCAACACCAGCCTGGACGGCGACCAGCTCGTCTACAAGCAGTACTACAACATCGGCTTCGCGGCCGACACGCCCAACGGGCTCGTGGTGCCGGTGCTGAAGGATGCCGACAAGAAGGGCATCCTGCAGATCAGCCAGGAGATGGGCGAACTCGCCAAGAAGGCGCGCGACGGCAAGCTCGGCTCGGGCGACATGCAGGGCGGCTGCTTCTCGATCAGCTCGCTCGGCGGCATCGGCGGCACGCACTTCACGCCCATCATCAACGCCCCCGAAGTGGCCATCCTCGGCCTCTCCAAGGGCCAGATGAAGCCGGTGTGGGACGGCAAGCAGTTCGTGCCGCGCCTTACGCTGCCGATGTCGCTGTCGTACGACCACCGCGTGATCGACGGCGCTCTGGCTGCGCGTTTCAACGCCTACCTGGGCCAGGTCCTCGCGGACTACCGTCGAATCCTCCTATGACCACCGTAGTGGCCGTCCGCAAAGGCGGCCAGGTCACGATGGCAGCCGATTCTCTGGTGACCTTCGGCGACACGCGGCTCTCGCACCGCGCCGAAGCGAACCAGAAGATCTTCACCGTCGAGGACGCGGCGGGCCAAAGCCTGTTCGCCGTGGCCGGCGCCGCCGCGCACTTCCTGGTGCTGCAGCATGCGCTGGCCGCGCAACCGCGCGAGCAGTTGCTGTTCGGCAGCAAGCACGAGATCTTTCGCACCTTCACGCGCTTGCATGCGGTGCTGAAAGACTCGTTCTTCATGCAGACCAAGGAAGACGAGCACGAGCCCTACGAGTCGAGCCAGTTCACGATGCTGATGGCCAACCAGAGCGGCATCTACGGCATCTACAGCTACCGCGAGGTGTTCGAGTTCAAGGAGTTCTGGGCCATCGGCTCGGGACGCAGCTTTGCGCTCGGCGCCATGCACGCGGCCTATGACATCAAGTCGCGCTCGTCGCGCGACGTGGCGGAGGCAGGCATTGCCGCCGCCTGCGAATTCGATCGCAATTCGGCCCCACCGGTCGACGTTCTCACACTCAAACTGAAAGTGTCCAAATGAGCGAACAACAAATCAAGGTGCCCGACATCGGCGACTTCGACGAAGTCGCGGTGATCGAGGTGCTCGTTAATGTCGGCGACACGGTCAAGGCCGAGCAGTCGCTGATCACGGTCGAGTCGGACAAGGCCTCGATGGAAATTCCGTCCTCCGCCGCCGGCGTGGTGAAGGCCATTGCGGTGAAGGTGGGCGACAAGGTCAAGCAGGGCTCGGTCGTGCTGACGCTGGAGGTGGACGGTGCCGCCGCAGCCGCGCCTGCGCCCGCTGCCCCCGCGCCTGCACCGGCCGCAGCAGCGCCCGCGTCCAAGGCTGCTGCGCCAGCACCGGCGCCGTCCGCCGCACCCGTGGCCTCCACCTACGGCGGCAAGGTCGATGTCGAGTGCGACGTGGTCGTGATCGGTGCCGGCCCCGGCGGCTACTCGGCCGCCTTCCGCGCGGCCGACCTGGGCCTGAAGGTCGTGCTGATCGAGCGCTACGCCACCCTGGGCGGCGTGTGCCTGAACGTCGGCTGCATCCCGTCGAAGGCGCTGCTGCACGTGGCCTCCGTCATGGACGAGGTGAAGCATTTCGCCGACCTCGGCGTGAGCTTCGCCGCGCCCACGGTCGATCGCGCCAAGCTGCTCGGCCACAAGAACAAGGTGGTGGGCAAGCTCACCGGCGGCCTCACGGCCATGGCCAAGATGCGCAAGGTGACGGTGCTGCGCGGCGTGGGCAACTTCATCGACCCGTACCACCTGGAAGTCGAGGAAAGCACCGGCACCAGCTGGGACACGAACGGCAAGAAGCAGACCGTGAAGTTCCGCAACGCCATCATCGCGGCCGGTTCGCAGGCCGTGAGCCTGCCCTTCATGCCGAAAGACCCGCGCGTGGTCGACTCGACCGGCGCGCTGGAGATGGGCACCGACCCCAAGCGCATGCTGATCCTGGGCGGCGGCATCATCGGTCTCGAAATGGGCACGGTGTATTCGACGCTGGGCGCGCGCCTGGATGTGGTCGAGATGCTCGACGGCCTGATGCAGGGCGCCGACCGCGACCTGGTGAAGGTCTGGCAGAAGATGAACGCGCCGCGCTTCGACAACATCATGTTGAAGACCAAGACGGTGGGCGCCGAAGCCACGAAGGAGGGCATCAAGGTCACCTTCGAGGGCGAGAACGCGCCCAAGGAACCCCAGGTGTACGACCTGGTGCTGCAGGCCGTGGGCCGCAGCCCCAACGGCAAGAAGATCGGCGCCGAGAAGGCCGGCGTGACGGTGAGCGACCGCGGCTTCATTCCGGTCGACATCCAGATGCGCACCAACGTGCCGCACATCTTCGCCATCGGCGACATCGTGGGCCAGCCCATGCTGGCGCACAAGGCGGTTCACGAGGCCCACGTGGCGGCCGAAGTGATTGCCGGTGAACAGAAGGGCGACAAGGAGCTGTCCAGCGCCGCCTTCAACGCCCGCGTGATCCCCAGCGTGGCCTACACCGACCCCGAGGTGGCGTGGGTGGGCCTCACGGAAGACCAGGCCAAGGCCGAAGGCATCAAGGTCAAGAAGGGCCACTTCCCGTGGACCGCGTCGGGCCGTGCCATTGCCAACGGGCGCGACGAGGGCTTCACCAAGCTGCTGTTCGATGCGGAGACGCACCGGATCCTGGGCGGCGGCATTGTCGGCACGCATGCGGGCGACATGATCGGCGAGATCGCGCTGGCCATCGAGATGGGCGCGGACGAGATCGACATCGGCAAGACCATCCACCCGCATCCGACGCTGGGCGAAAGCATTGGCATGGCGGCGGAAGTGGCGCACGGCACCTGCACGGACCTGCCGCCGGCGAAGAAGAGCTGATTTCCTTTGGGGGCGCTGACCGGGCGCCCATAAAAAAATCCCGCTGCGGCGGGATTTTTTTCGTCCGGGATCCGGCGGGATCCGGAAGGCTCAGTCGCCGGTGCGGGCCAGGGCTGCGGCCTTCACTTCGTCTGCCGGGCCGCCGAGCACGCGGCGGGCGCCGTCGAAGCGGCGTTGCCAGTAGCTGCCGTTCATGTCTTCCACACGAACCTGGGCGCCGGAGCGGGGGGAGTGAATGAACTTGCCTTCGCCGACGTAGATGCCGACATGGCTGAATGCGCGACGCATGGTGTTGAAGAACACGAGGTCGCCGGGCTTGAGCTGGCTGGCGTCGATCTTCTCGGTGGCGGCGGCTTGCTCTTCGGCGCGGCGGGGGAGCATGTGGCCGACTGTCTGGTTGTACATGGCGCGAACGAAGCCGCTGCAGTCGAAGCCCGATTCGGCGGTGTTGCCACCGCGGCGGTACGGAACGCCGAGGAAACCGATGGCCGTGACGACCAGGTCGGACGTGCGCTCCGTGACAGTCTGGCGAACCTGCTTGAGTTGCCCGATCAGGCCCTTGTCGGCCAGCATTCGTGCCAGCTCGTCGTCGGTTTTATCCTGTTGAGGGGCTGCATGGACAGCGACGGCAAAGAGGAGAGACGCGGGTAGGACGAAAAAACGCATGGCGCGTAGGATATTGATGACGCGCGGTTATGTCAATTTAAAAAGAATGAGCGAAGAGTTATGTAAGTCATTGATTTACATTGAATTTTTCGCTGCGGCCCAAGAAAAAATGTAACGGCGAACGTTTATTGACCATAAGTGGTTGACCGCCAGTGGACCTTCTCGCCGCAGGTGGATTCGGCCTCTGCCTGGATCGAGTGGCTATCTTTCGTCAAGATCGCATCAACTCCCAGGAAAAGTCATGAACTTTCGAATCAAACCGTTTTTTCGCCTCTCAGGCGCCTTGGCGGTGCTCCTGGGAACCGGTTTCTGCAGCATCGCCTGGGCGCAGCCGGCACCGGAGACCGTTGCGGCCGGTCTGCAAAATCCGTGGGGCGTCACCTTTCTGCCAGGTGGCCGCTTCATGGTCACCGAGAAACCGGGCCGCCTGCGTCTGATCGCAGCGGATGGCAAAGTGGGCGCGCCCGTCACCGGCCTGCCGCGCATCGCCGCCAGTGGGCAGGGCGGCTTGCTCGACGTGCTGGCCGACTCGGGCTTCGAAAAGAACCGCACGCTGTACTTCTGCTTCTCCGAGCCGGCTGCCAGCGGCGCGGCCAACAGCACCGCGCTGGCACGCGCCGACCTCTCGGCCGACGGCACCAAGCTCGAAGCGCTGAAAGTCATCTTCAGCCAGCAACCCAAGGTGGCGAGCAGCGCGCACTTCGGCTGCCGCATCGTCGAGGCGCGCGACGGCACGCTGTTCCTCACGCTGGGCGACCGCTTCAGCCGCAAGGAAGACGCCCAGAAGCTCGACAACCACCTGGGCAAGGTCGTGCGCATCGCCAAGGACGGCACCGTGCCCAAGGACAACCCCTTCGTCGGCAAGACGGGTGCGCTGCCCGAGATCTGGAGCTACGGCCACCGCAACGGGCAGGGCGCCACGCTCGCACCCGATGGCCGCTTCTGGATGACGGAGCACGGCCCGCAGGGCGGCGACGAAATCAACATGCCGCAGGCCGGGCGCAACTACGGCTGGCCGGTGATCACCTACGGCGAGAACTACGGCGGCGGCAAGATCGGCGACGGCATCACGGCCAGGGACGGCATGGAGCAGCCGCTGCACTATTGGGTGCCGTCGATTGCACCGTCCGGCATGGCGTTCCTGACCAGCAGCCGCTACGGCGCCGCCTGGAAGGGCAACCTGTTCGTCGGCTCGCTCAAGTTCGGCTACCTCGACCGCATCGAACTCAAGGACGGCAAGGTGGTGGCCGAGCACAAGCTGCTGGCCGACGGCCGGGCCCGCATCCGAGATGTGAAGCAGGGCCCGGACGGCCTGCTCTATGTGCTCACCGACGAAGCCGACGGCAAGCTGCTGCGCCTGAAGCCGAACTGAGCCGCAGCCGTCCGCGCTTCAACCGGGGCAGCCCGGCAGCGGCAAGGTCGGCAGCATGCGCTGCCACAGGCGCGTCCACTGCGGCCAGTCATGGCCGCCTTCGGTGGTGAAGACGCGCTCCGGCGGCAAGGCCGCGGCCAGCAGGCGGTGGCTGAAGACGAAGCGGTCGTCCTCGCCGTAGCCCAGATAGAGCGGCGGGCGCGCGCCTGCGGTCTGCGTGTAGCCTGCATAGCCGCGCAGCCATTGCCACAGCTGGGTTTCGCTGGGCGTGCGCGGGTTGGCGGCCGACGCGTCGACCAGCGGGCCGTTCCACTTCGCAAGGCCGCCTGCGTTGGCGATGTCCGTGACCAGCGCGCGTTCCCCCAGGTAAGGCGCGAGCGTCACCAGGCCGGCCAGCTCGCCGGGGTGCGTCTGCGCATAGAGCAGGCTGCCGAAGCCGCCCAGCGAAATGCCGACGAACCAGATGTGCCGGTAGCCCTGGCTGCGCGCCGGTGCGACCACGTCCGTGTTCAGGCGTTCGAGGATGGTCTTGTTGTTGTAGTAGCCGATGTGCGCATCGACCCGCATCACGTCCGCGGCGATGCGGTTGTCGCGCACGGCGCGCACGAAGCCTTCGCGCTCGAACTCGTCGGGTGTCGAGTACAGGCCGGGGAGCATCACCAGCAGCGTGTCGGCATTGCGCGTGCAACTGCTCTTGTCGAGCGAGGTCGCCAGCGGCACGGTCGCTTCGCGCATGCCGCCGCACGCCGCGACCAGGAGCGCCGCGCCCAGGCCCAGTGCCGCCAGGCACAACCGTTTTGAGAAGAGTTTCATGCGCGCCAGTCTAGGTGCGCAACGATGTTGGCAGGTCGACCATGACCGGTTGCCCCGGTGTCGTGCAGCCCGTGTCGCAGCACTTGCCCGGCTGGCGGTTGCGGGTGATGGCGCGGCCGGGGTCGTGCGGCGCGGCGGCGGGCGAGCCGTCGGCGGCGATGCCGCGCTCGAGGATGCGCTCGACCAGTTCCACCTTCGAGCCGACGGGATAGTTGCGCCAGATCTCCTGCTTCATGGCCGCCGGCGAGCCGCCGCCGTGCAGGCTGATCACGCTGTACCAGCCGCCCTGGTAGCCGGCCGTGAGGTCTTCGATGAAGCGGGCGGTCTCGATGCGCTGTTCGTACGGAATGGCGGGGTTGGCGCGCAGCACGTCGGACAGGCGGGCGGCGGTCTCGGGGTTGTGGTCTTCGTCCGGGCCGGGCAGGGTGACGATCAGGCCGCCGCTCACGTAGTGCGCGATGCGGTGCATGTCGTAGATCCTGGTGGCCAGCAGCAGCTTGCCGATGTTGCTGAACACCGGGTCGGGCATGAACACCTCGCAGTGTTCGTCGGCCTTGCCGTACACGCTGGCCGCCACGCCGCAGGCGAAGAAGCTCTCGGTGATGGTGATGAGCTCGACCATCTGCTCGCGCAGGTGGCTCTCCTTGCCCGGGTCGAAGCCATTGGCCTCGCACATCAGCGCACCGGCGCCGATCAGCAGGTCGCCGAAACCCGCGCGGGCGCCGACGCAGCTGTGGCGGTGATGGGTGGCGTAGCTGTAGGTCAGGTGGCCCGAATGCTCCCATTCACCGGCGTAGAACACCCGGTCCCACGGCACGAAGACCTTGTCGAACATGCACACGCCGGTGCTCTGGCCGTATTTGCGGCTGAACAAGGCGTCACCGTGCTCGAGCTTCTCTCCGGGCCGCCCCGCCGGCCGCGCCACGATCGTGAGGCCCGGCGCATCGAGCGGCACGGCGCAGCACACGGCGAAGTCGGCGTCTTCGCGGCCCATGTTGCGGCAGGGCATGACCAGCAGTTCGTGCACATAGGGCGCGCCGGTCACGATGGCCTTGGTGCCCGAGATGACGATGCCGCGCGCGTTGCGCTCGACCACGTGCAGGTAGCTGTCGACGTTGGCCTGCTCGTGCGGCCGGCGGCTGCGATCGCCCTTGGCGTCGGTCATGGCCACGCCCAGCGTCAGGTCCTGGTCCTGCACGCGGTGCAGGTACTCGTGGAAGCGGGCGGTGTGCTCGGTGCTGCCGCGCGCGTCGTCGATGCGCGCTGATACCTGCGCGATGGCGTTGAGCGCGTCGTGCGTCAGGTAGCGCTGGGCGCATCCGGTTTCCTGGCAGACCAGCCGCACGGCTTCAAGCTTGTTGAGCAGGTCGCCCGAGCCGGTGTTGATGTGGGACAGCCGGTTGACCCGCTTGCCGCTCGTGTGCTGCACGGCGGTCATCAGCGTCTCGTACTGCGGCTTGAGCGCGTGGTCGTAAGTGAGGGCGATGGCATTGATGCCGGGCTGGAACGAGGGCTCGTCGGCCACGCAGTCGACGCGGCGGCCGTCCACGAACACCGTGGGGCGGTAGCGGCGCAGCGATTCGCGGTAGTCGGCGCCGGACATGAGGGCGGCGGCGGGAAGCGGGGCATTCATCGTGTGTCTCCGGAGTCCGTGTTTTGATCATGAATTTGAACACTGTTCAATTTTTCGATCAATGCTCAAAAAAACCGAAGGGCGCTGGGTCGCGGGGCTATAGTCCCGCCGATGCAAGCCAAGCTCCAGCGCCGACAGGCGCTCACCGACGTCCGCCGCGCGCTCGTGCTCGACGCCGCCCGCGCCGTGTTCCTGGACGCCGGCATCGAAGGCGCGAGCGTGCGCGAAATTGCCCGCAAGGCCGGCTACACGCCGGGCGCGATCTACTCGTACTTCGAGAGCAAGGAAGCGATCTACGCGGCCCTGCTCGACGAATCCATCCAGCGGCTGCAAACCGCGGTGGCCGACGCGCCGCAGACCGAGGGCCGCCCCGACCTGACGCTCGCCGCCAAGGCCCAGGCCTGGTTCGACTTCTACGCGGCGAACCCGCGCGAGCTCGACCTCGGCTTCTATCTGGTCCAGGGCATGCGGCCGCGCGGGCTGACCAGCGAACTCGACCACGAACTGAACGACCATCTGCATCAGGCGCTGCGCCCCTGCGAAGACGCGCTGCGGGCGATGGGGCTGGCGGCCGACGTCGCCTTGCAGGAAAACACCTCGCTGTTCGCGCACGGTGTCGGCCTGCTGCTGATGCAGCACACGGGCCGCATCCGCATGTTCAGGCAGTCGGCCGACGCGCTGTTCAAGACCTATGTGGCGCAACTCGTCGAGCGCATCGGCGGCGCTGCGGGCGCAGGCGGTGTTTTCGGTGGTACGGTTTAGCCCCATCCCAATTCCCCCCAAGAAAGAACCTGTTCATGCTGCTCGACGCTTCGCAATCCCAACTCGTGCTGATCGACTACCAGGCGCGGCTGATGCCTGCTGTCTTCGAGAACGAGGCCGTTGCGAAGAATGCGGTGCGCCTCGGCAAGCTGGCGCAACTGGTCGAGGTGCCGGTGTGGGGCACCGAGCAGAACCCGTCCAAGCTGGGCGAGAACCTGCCGGACATCCGCGCGCTGTGCAGGAAAACGCTGGCCAAGATGCATTTCAGCGGCGTGGAAGAGGGGCTCGGCGAATGGCTGCGCGCACCGGCCAAGGCCGCGCCGCAGGGCAATGCCCGCAGCCTGCCCAAGCATCTGCAGAAGCCCCAGGCCGCGGCAGAAGAGCGCAACACCATCGTGATCGCCGGTTGCGAAGCCCATGTCTGCCTGCTGCAGACGGCGCTCGACCTGCTGGAGGACGAGTTCGATGTCTGGGTCGTCACCGACGCCTGCAGCTCGCGCACCGAGCGCAACCGCGACGCCGCCTTCGACCGGCTGGCCGGTGCCGGCGCCGAGCTGGTGACCACCGAGATGGTCGGTTTTGAATGGCTGCGCACCGCCGAACACCCGGCATTCCATGAGCTGCAGGCGCTGATCCGCTGAGCCGAAGGCGGCGGGGCGGAGGGCGGAACCCGGTTGTACCGGCCGTCAGCTTGCTGCAAGATCGGTCTCCATAATTATGAATTCAGTTTTGGCGGTGTCCGCCAAGGCAGAACGAATAACAGGAGACAAGTCCAGATGAGCCGCTACGAAGAATTCCATCGACAGTCCGTCGACGCGCCCGAGGCCTTCTGGGCCGAGCAGGCGAAGCTGATCGACTGGCATGCGCCCGCGCAACAGATCCTCGACGCCAGCAACCCGCCGTTCGCGCGCTGGTTCGTGGGCGGCACGACCAACCTGTGCCACAACGCGGTCGACCGGCATCTGTCGACGCGGGGCGACCAGCCCGCGCTGATCTTCGTTTCGACCGAGACCGGCGTCGAGAAGAGCTACAGCTTCACCGAGCTGCATGCCGAGGTGCAGCGCACCGCGGCCAGCCTCATCGAGCTGGGCGTGGGCAAGGGCGACCGCGTGCTCATCTACATGCCGATGATTCCCGAGGCCGCCTTCGCCATGCTGGCCTGTGCGCGCATCGGCGCGGTGCATTGCGTGGTGTTCGGCGGTTTCGCCAGCGGCTCGCTGGCCACGCGCATCGAGGATGCCGAACCCAAGGTGATCGTGAGCGCCGACGCGGGCTCGCGCGGCGGCAAGGTCATTGCGTACAAGCCGCTGCTCGACGAGGCGATCCGGCTGTCCACGCACAAGCCCTCGGCGGTGCTGCTCGCCGACCGCGGCCTGGCTGCTATGAGTTTGGTAGCAGGACGCGACCATCTGGCGAGCGTCATGCGGCAAAAACACATGAATTCCGAGGTGCCGTGCACCTGGCTGGCGTCGACCGACATCAGCTACACCATCTACACCAGCGGCACCACCGGCAAGCCCAAGGGCGTGCAGCGCGACGTGGGCGGCTACGCCGTGGCGCTGGCCGCGAGCATGAAGCACATCTTCGACGGCCGGCCCGGCGAAACCTATTTCTCCACCAGCGACATCGGCTGGGTGGTGGGCCACAGCTACATCGTCTACGGCCCGCTGATCGCGGGCATGGCGACGATCATGTACGAGGGCCTGCCCACGCAGGGCATCGACCGGCAGCCGGACGGCGGCATCTGGTGGCGCCTGGTCGAGAAATACAAGGTGACGGTGATGTTCAGCGCGCCCACGGCGGTGCGCGTGCTCAAGAAACAAGATCCGGGGCTGCTGAAGAAGTACGACCTGTCGAGCCTGCGCGCGCTGTTCCTGGCAGGAGAGCCGCTCGACGAGCCCACCGCGCGCTGGATCAGCGAGGGCCTGGGCGTGCCGATCATCGACAACTACTGGCAGACCGAATCGGGCTGGCCGATGATCACCATCGCCAACGGCGTCGAGCCCAGGCCCAGCAAGTTCGGCAGCCCGGGCGTGCCGATGTACGGCTACCGCATCAAGATCCTGCATGAGTCGACCGGCGAGGAGCTGACCGGCGCCAACGAGAAGGGCGTGGTCGTGGTCGAAGGCCCGACGCCGCCCGGCTTCATGCAGACGGTGTGGAAGGACGACGCGCGCTTCATCAATACCTACTGGAAAAGTGTGCCCGGCAAGATGGTCTATTCGACCTTTGACTGGGGAATTCGCGATGCGGACGGCTATTTCTACATCCTGGGCCGCACCGACGACGTGATCAACGTGGCGGGCCACCGCCTGGGCACGCGCGAGATCGAGGAGAGCATCTCGGGCCATGCCAACGTGGCCGAAGTGGCGGTGGTCGGGGTGGCCGATGCGCTGAAGGGGCAGGTGGCGATGGCCTTCGTCGTCGCCAAGGACGGCCGGGCCGTGACCGATGCGCAGGTGGCGCTCAAGCTCGAAGGCGAGATCATGAAACGGGTGGCCGACCAGCTCGGCGCTCTGGCGCGGCCGGCGCGCGTGCGCTTCGTCACCGGCCTGCCCAAGACCCGCAGCGGCAAGCTGCTGCGCCGCGCCATCCAGGCCGTGTGCGAGCAGCGCGACCCCGGTGACCTGACCACCATCGACGACCCCGCGACGCTGCAGCAGATCAAAGAGTTACTTTCTTCTCCCTGAGTTAGCCCGCAAGGGGGTTGCAGGTCTCTCGCGGGGCGTCATATGGTTGACGTGGCACAATGCCAAGGTACTCAGGCCCTTCCCCAGCCACAGTCGCATCCGCCAATCGGTTCAGCCGTGTCGCGGAAGGTTTCTTAACCAGCTAGTGCTTCCTTCAGGGAAGCGAAGGTCAGCGGATCATGAGCGATTCCTCCTCTACGCCCTCGGCGTACAGTGCCTATCAAGGCAACACCTACCTCTTCGGCGGCAATGCGCCCTATGTCGAAGAGATGTACGAAAACTACCTCGCCAACCCCGGCAGCGTGCCCGACAACTGGCGTTCCTATTTCGACGCCCTGCAGCACGTTCCCGCCGCCGACGGCAGCAACTCCCGCGACGTTCCGCACCTGCCGGTCATCAACGCCTTCGCCGAACGCGCGAAGCAGGGCACGACCAAGGTCGTGGTGGCCAGCGGCGCCGACTCCGAGCTCGGCCGCAAGCGCACCGCCGTCCAGCAGCTGATTGCCGCCTACCGCAACGTCGGCGCCCGCTGGGCCGACCTCGACCCGCTCAAGCGCGCCGAGCGTCCGTCCATTCCGGAGCTCGAACCCTCGTTCTACGGCTTCACCGATGCCGACCTCGAGACGGTGTTCAACACCAGCAACACCTTCTTCGGCAAGGACACCATGTCCCTGCGCGACCTGCTGAACGCGTTGCGCGAAACGTACTGCGGCACCATGGGTGCCGAGTACATGTACACCACCGACCACACGCACAAGCGCTGGTGGCAGCAGCGCCTTGAAAGCGCCCGCACGAACCCGAAGCTCAGCGCCGAGCAGAAGAAGCACGTCCTCAGCCGCCTGACCGCGGCCGAAGGCCTTGAGCGCTTCCTGCACACCAAGTACGTCGGCCAGAAGCGCTTCTCGCTCGAAGGCGGCGAGAGCTTCATCGTCTCGATGGACGAGCTGATCAACCAGGCCGGCGTCAAGGGCGTGCAGGAAATCGTGATCGGCATGGCCCACCGCGGCCGCCTGAACGTGCTGGTCAACTCGCTCGGCAAGATGCCGGCCGACCTGTTCGCCGAGTTCGACCACACCGCCCCCGAAGAGCTGCCCAGCGGCGACGTCAAGTACCACCAGGGCTTCAGCTCGGACGTGACCACCCCCGGCGGCCCGGTGCACCTGAGCCTTGCGTTCAACCCCTCGCACCTTGAAATCGTCAACCCCGTGGTCGAAGGCTCGGTGCGTGCCCGCATGGACCGCCGCGGCGACCCGCTGGGCAAGCAGGTGCTGCCCGTGATCGTGCACGGCGACGCGGCCTTCGCAGGCCAGGGCGTCGTGATGGAAACGCTGGCACTGGCCGAGACCCGTGGCTACTCCACCGGCGGCACGGTGCACATCGTCATCAACAACCAGATCGGCTTCACCACCAGCGATCCGCGCGACAGCCGCTCGACGCTGTATTGCACCGACATCGTCAAGATGGTCGACGCACCGGTGCTGCACGTGAACGGCGACGACCCCGAAGCCGTGGTGCTCGCCACGCAGCTCGCCCTGGACTTCCGCATGGAGTTCCAGAAGGACGTGGTCGTGGACATCATCTGCTTCCGCAAGCTGGGCCACAACGAGCAGGACACCCCTTCGCTCACCCAGCCGCTCATGTACAAGAAGATCGCCCAGCATCCCGGCACGCGCAAGCTGTACGCCGACAAGCTGGCTGCACAGGGCCTGGGCGACACGCTCGGCGACGACATGGTCAAGGCGCAGCGCGCCGCCTTCGACGAAGGCAAGAACACAGTCGACCCCGTGCTCACCAACTTCAAGAGCAAGTACGCCGTCGACTGGAGCCCGTACCTCAACAAGAAGTGGACCGACGCCGGCGACACCGCCATTCCGTCCTCCGAGTGGAAGCGCCTGGCCGAGAAGATCACCGCCGTGCCGCAAGGCTTCACGGTGCACCCGCTCGTGAAGAAGGTGCTGGACGACCGCGCCGCCATGGGCCGCGGCGACGTCAACGTCGACTGGGGCATGGGCGAGCACATGGCCTTCGCCTCGCTGGTGGCCAGCGGCTACCCGGTTCGCCTGTCGGGCGAAGACTCGGGCCGCGGCACGTTCACGCACCGCCACGCCGTGCTGCACGACCAGAACCGCGAGAAGTTCGACACCGGCACCTACACGCCGCTGCAGAACGTGGCCGACAACCAAGCACCGTTCGTCGTGATCGACTCGATCCTGTCCGAAGAAGCCGTGCTCGCGTTCGAATACGGCTACGCCTCGAACGACCCGAACACCCTCGTGATCTGGGAAGCCCAGTTCGGCGACTTCGTGAACGGCGCGCAGGTGGTGATCGACCAGTTCATCGCCTCGGGCGAAGTGAAGTGGGGCCGCGTCAACGGCCTGACCATGATGCTGCCGCACGGCTACGAAGGCCAGGGCCCCGAGCACAGCTCGGCGCGCCTGGAGCGCTTCATGCAGCTGAGCGCGGACACCAACATGCAGGTGGTGCAGCCCACCACGGCCAGCCAGATCTTCCACGTGCTGCGCCGCCAGATGGTGCGCAACCTGAGGAAGCCGTTGGTCATCCTCACGCCCAAGTCGCTGCTGCGCAACAAGGACGCGACCTCGCCGCTGGCCGAGTTCACCAAGGGCAGCTTCCAGACCGTCATTCCGGACAGCAAGGGGCTGAAGGCCGAGAAGGTCAAGCGCCTGGTCGCCTGCTCGGGCAAGGTCTACTACGACCTGGCCAAGAAGCGCGAAGAGCAGGGCACCGACGACGTGGCGATCATCCGCGTCGAGCAGCTCTATCCGTTCCCGCACAAGGCGTTTGCCGCGGAAATCAAGAAGTACCCCAACCTCGTGGACGTGGTGTGGTGCCAGGACGAGCCGCAGAACCAGGGCGCCTGGTTCTTCGTGCAGCACTACATCCACGAAAACATGCAGGACGGCCAGAAGCTCGGCTACTCCGGCCGTGCCGCCTCGGCATCGCCGGCGGTGGGCTACTCGCACCTGCACCAGGAACAGCAGAAGGCGCTCGTGGATGGCGCGTTCGGCAAGCTCAAGGGCTTCGTGCTGACCAAGTAAAACCCGTTCCCTTTCACACGAACACCCTCAAGAACAAAACGGAGCTCTCTCCAAATGTCTATCGTAGAAGTCAAAGTTCCCCAGCTTTCCGAATCCGTGGCCGAAGCCACCATGCTCACCTGGAAGAAGAAGGCCGGCGATGCCATCGCCGTCGATGAAATCCTGATCGAGATCGAGACCGACAAGGTCGTGCTGGAAGTGCCCGCGCCCTCGGCCGGCGTGCTCGCTGAAATCGTGCAGCCCGATGGCGCCACCGTGGTGGCCGAGCAGGTGATTGCCCGCATCGACACCGAAGGCAAGGCATCGGCCGCCGCACCGGCAGCCGCTGCAGCGCCTGCCGCCGCAGCGCCGGCACCGGCCGCGGCCGCTGCTGTCGCCACCGGCGGTTCGAAGGCCGACGTGGCCATGCCCGCTGCCGCCAAGCTGCTGGCCGACAACAACCTGAAGACCGGTGACGTGTCCGGTACCGGCAAGGACGGCCGCGTCACCAAGGGCGACGTGCTCGGCGCAGTTGCGTCGGGTGCCAAGCCCGCTGCCGCCGCCATCCCCGCGCCGGCCGCCAAGCCCGCCCTGCAACAGGTGAGCGCACCCACCGGCGCGCCCGACCTGGGCGAGCGGCCCGAACAGCGCGTGCCGATGAGCCGCCTGCGCGCCCGCATCGCCGAGCGCCTGCTGCAATCGCAGTCGACCAACGCCATCCTGACCACGTTCAACGAAGTGAACATGGCGCCCGTCATGGACCTGCGCAAGCGCTTCCAGGACAGCTTCACCAAGGAACACGGCGTGAAGCTCGGCTTCATGTCCTTCTTCGTGAAGGCCGCCGTGCACGCACTGAAGAAGTACCCGGTGATCAACGCCTCGGTCGACGGCAACGACATCCTGTATCACGGCTACTTCGACATCGGCATCGCGGTCGGTTCGCCGCGCGGCCTGGTGGTGCCCATCCTGCGCAACGCCGACCAGATGAGCTTTGCCGACATCGAGAAGAAGATCGCCGAGTTCGGCAAGAAGGCGCAAGACGGCAAGCTGGGCATCGAAGACATGACCGGCGGCACGTTCTCCATCTCGAATGGCGGCACCTTCGGCTCGATGCTCTCGACCCCGATCATCAACCCGCCCCAGTCGGCCATCCTGGGCGTGCACGCCACCAAGGACCGCGCCGTGGTGGAAAACGGCCAGATCGTGATCCGTCCGATGAACTACCTGGCCATGAGCTACGACCACCGCATCATCGACGGCCGCGAAGCCGTGCTGGGCCTGGTCGCCATGAAGGAAGCGCTGGAAGATCCGTCGCGCCTGCTGTTCGACATCTGAGCGCACGATGCGTCGTTCCGCCCTGGGCTTGATGTGCGCGCTGAGCTTCGGTCCCCTCGGGGCCGCGGCGGCAGCGCCGCAGCAGGACCCGTGGACCGGCGCCTACCGCCTGGAGTGGCTCGAGGGCACACGGGCGGCCAAGGAGGGCGCGCAGGGGTCCGACGTGACCATCCGGCGCGCACCCGACGCCGACCCCGCCTCGCTCGTCAAGAAGTACCAGTCGGATCTTGTCCGCTGGACCCTGGCGGACCCTGCGAACGCCCGCGAGAGCACCACGTTGCGCCGCTTCCTGGCGCGTGAATACGAAGGCTGGGGCTGGGCGGGCCTGCATGGCGACGGCCGCATCGAGTGCCTCGATGCGAGCCACATCTTCGTCTGCAAGACCGCGCCCGGCACCACCATCACCTTCGGCCCCGAAGGACCGAAACGCGAAACGCTGACTGCCCAAACCGGTGTGTTTGGCATCGTCCTCCATGCGGGCGCGTTCCAACTCAAGAAACTGGAAAAAGAATGACCAAGCAATTCGACGTCGTCGTCATCGGCGGCGGCCCCGGCGGCTACATCGCCGCCATCCGCGCCGCTCAACTCGGCTTCAACGTGGCCTGCATCGACGAGTGGAAGAACGCCAAGGGCGGTCCCGCGCTCGGCGGCACCTGCACCAACGTCGGGTGCATCCCGTCCAAGGCGCTGCTGCAGTCGTCCGAGCACTTCGAGCATGCGGGCCACGGCTTTGCGGACCACGGCATCAACGTGTCGGGCCTGTCGCTCGACATCGGAAAGATGCTGGCCCGCAAGGACCAGGTCGTGAAGCAGAACAACGACGGCATCACCTACCTGTTCAAGAAGAACAAGATCGCGTCCTTCCACGGCCGCGGCTCGTTCGTGAAGGCCGCCGAAGGCGGCTACGAGATCAAGGTGGCTGGCGCCGCTGAAGAAACCATCGTCGGCAAGCACATCATCCTGGCCACGGGCTCCAATGCCCGTGCGCTGCCCGGTGCGCCATTCGACGAGGAAAACATCCTCTCCAACGACGGCGCGCTGCGCATGGGCGGCGTGCCCAAGAAGCTGGCGCTGATCGGCTCAGGCGTCATCGGCCTCGAAATGGGTTCTGTGTGGCGCCGGCTCGGCTCGGAAGTCACGGTGCTCGAAGCGCTGCCGACCTTCCTGGGCGCGGTGGACGAACAGATCGCCAAGGAAGCCAAGAAGGCCTTCGACAAGCAGGGCCTGAAGATCGAGCTCGGCGTGAAGGTCGGCGAGATCAAGTCCGGCAAGAAGGGCGTGTCCATCGCCTGGACCAACGCCAAGGGCGAAGCCCAGGTGCTGGACGTCGACAAGCTGATCGTGTCGATCGGCCGCGTGCCCAACACCATCGGCCTGAACCCCGAGGCCGTGGGCCTCGCGCTCGACGAGCGCGGTGCCATCAACGTCGACGGCGACTGCAAGACCAACCTGCCGAACGTCTGGGCGATCGGCGACGTGGTGCGCGGCCCGATGCTGGCGCACAAGGCCGAGGAAGAGGGCGTTGCCGTGGCCGAGCGCATTGCCGGCCAGCACGGGCACGTCAACTTCAACACCGTGCCCTGGGTCATCTACACGCACCCGGAAATCGCATGGGTCGGCCAGACCGAGCAGCAGCTCAAGGCCGAAGGCCGCGCCTACAAGGCCGGCACCTTCCCGTTCCTGGCGAACGGTCGCGCACGCGCGCTGGGCGACACGACCGGCATGGTGAAGTTCCTGGCCGACGCCACGACCGACGAGATCCTGGGCGTGCACATGGTGGGCCCGCAGGTCAGCGAGCTGATCTCCGAAGCCGTGGTGGCGATGGAGTTCAAGGCCAGCGCCGAAGACATCGCACGCATCTGCCACGCGCACCCGTCGCTGTCGGAAGCCACGAAGGAAGCGGCACTCGCCGTGGACAAGCGCACGCTGAACTTCTGATCTGCCGTTTCTCTTGACCAGCGTCAAACAGGCCTATGAGGCGGAGCTCGCCACGCGCGGGTTCCAGAGCGATCCCGCGCAGATGCGCGCCGTGGAGGCGCTGGATCGCTGCGCCAACGAATGGGCCGAGTACAAGGCCCAGCGTTCGAACGCGCTGAAGAAGTTCATCAACCGGCCGGAGCTTCCGCGCGGCGTCTACATGTACGGCGGCGTCGGGCGGGGCAAGAGCTTCCTGATGGACCTCTTCTTCAACGCCGTGCCGCTGCGGCGCAAGACGCGCCTGCACTTTCACGAGTTCATGCGCGAAGTGCACCGTGAACTGCGCGAACTGCAGGGCACGGTCAATCCGCTGGACGAACTGGGCCTGCGCATTTCCAAGCGCTACAAGCTGATCTGCTTCGATGAGTTCCATGTGGCGGACATCACCGACGCGATGATTCTTCATCGGCTGCTGGTGTCGTTGTTCGAGAACGGCGTGGGTTTCGTCACCACCTCGAACTTCAAGCCCGACGACCTGTATCCGGATGGGTTGCACCGCGACCGCATCCTGCCCGCCATTGCGCTTCTGAACGAGAAGCTCGAGGTGCTGAGCGTGGACAACGGCACCGACTACCGGCGCCGCACGCTCGAGCAAATGCGCATGTACATCACGCCCAACGATGCGGCGGCCGACAAGGAAATGCGCAAGGCCTTCGACAAGCTGGCCGAGACGGCCGACGAGAGCCCGATCCTGCACATCGAGCAGCGCGAGATCCGCGCGCGGCGCAAGGCAGGCGGCGTGGTGTGGTTCGATTTCAAGACGCTGTGCGGTGGCCCGCGTTCGCAGAACGACTATCTGGAAATCGCCAGCCAGTTCCACACGGTGATGCTGTCCGACGTGCCGCACATGCCGGTGCGCATGGCCTCCGAGGCACGCCGCTTCACCTGGCTGATCGACGTCTTGTACGACCGGCGTTGCAAGCTCATCATGTCGGCAGAGGTTCCGCCCGATGCGTTGTATACCGAGGGGCCGCTGGCGCACGAGTTTCCGCGCACGGTCTCCCGGCTCACTGAAATGCAGTCGAGCGAGTTTCTTGCCCTGGAACGCCGCATCGTCGACACCCGACTCACATGAAAAAAATCGTCCTTGCCCTGCTCATGACATTGGCCAGCCTGCCGCTGTGGGCGCAGTCCAACGCCGCGGCGGGCAACGCCGACCTCGAGGCCGAGAAGAGCAGGCTGTCGACGGAGCGCGAGGCCATCGAGAGGCGCTTCGTGCAGGAGCGGGCTGTCTGCTACAAGAAGTTCGCGGTGGAAGACTGCCTGCGCGAGAGCCGTGAACGGCGCCGCAAGGAAACCGACAACATCAAGCGCCAGGAAACCGCGATCAACGACATCCAGCGCCAGCGCAGCGGCGCGGCCGAACTGCAGAAGCTCGACCAGAAGGCCGGCCAGCAGCGCGCGCAGGACACGCCCGAGAAGCAGCAGCAGTCGACCCAGAACCAGAAGGACCGCGAGCAGCGCGCGGCCGACCACGCCACCAGCCGGGCCGCGACGGCGGCAGAGGGCGCGGAGCGTGAACGCCAGCTCGAGTCCAAGCTGAAGGCCCATGCCGACGAGCAGGCCAAGGCGGCCCAGCGCCGCAGCGATTCGCCAGCCGCCGTGCAGCGCTATCAAGACAAGCAGAAACGCGCCGAGGAGCATCGGGCCAGCCGCGAGCGCCAGAACGCCGACCGCAGCAAGCCACGCGGTGCGCCGCTGCCGACGCCCGCGGCTTCATCGCCGGCGCCCTGAGTTCCAGGGGCGGGCGAGCGAGCGATCAGCCGCTCAGGCGGCGGCCGGAAGCGGTTCGAGTTTCAGCACTGCGATCGAGAGGTTGTCACCGGTGCCGCGAGCCCGGCGCCGCGCCTCGCCCACCAGGATCTCGGCCGCGTCGCGCGGTGGATGCGCGTACAGCACGCTCGCCAGCTCTTCGGGGGTGAAGTAGTGCCAGAGGCCGTCGCTGCACGCCATCAGCAGGTCGCCGGGCGCCAGTTTCGGGATGTAGTACGGATCGACCGGCGGCGGTGTGGTCGTCATGCCCAGGCACCCGAGCAAAATGTTGCCCTGCGGATGGATGTTGGCTTCGGCTTCGGTGATCTGGCCACGGTCGATCAGCACCTGCACGTAGGAATGGTCGCGCGTGCGCCTGATGAGCTCGCCGTCCTGGAAGTGATAGATGCGCGAATCGCCGGCATGGATCCAGGCGCAGTCGCCCTTGGGGTTCATGAGGAAGGCCGCCAGCGTGCTGTGCGGTTCCTGTTCGCTGGACACCGCCGTGAGCTTGATGACCGTGTGCGAGTCTTCCAGGATCTGCTTGAGCACGGCCTGCGGGTCGTCGCGGCCGGGCTGGTAGCGCGTGAAAAGCTGGCGTGCCGTCATCAGCACCTGGTCGGATGCCTTGCGGCCACCGCTGCGCCCGCCCATGCCGTCTGCCACCACGCCGAGCACGCAGCCCGGCACGCGCGGATGACTCATCACCAGCACCTGGTCTTGTTGGTACGGCCGGTCTCCCTTGTGGAGTCCGGTGGCCGCGGCAAGTCGAAAGCCTTGAGTCATGAGGCATATGCGCCTGAAGCGCGTGTTTCTGTCGTCGCTGGGGTTCGTGTCAGGACGTATTATCGAATGAACATGCGCCACGAAAATTCAGTGTGCGCGCCCCACCGTTGGACTCCAATCTTCACTCCCTTTCCCGTCAACTGATCGAACTGCGCATCGAGCATGCCGATCTCGACGCCTCCATCGACCGGTTGTCCGAGAGCTCGCCGCAAGACGAGCTGCTGCTGCGGCGCCTGAAAAAACGCCGGCTTGCGCTGCGTGACCAGGTCACGCGCCTGGAGAACGTGCTCGACCCGAAAGAGCCCGCGTGACCGGCGCGCTCGAAGACAAGGTGCGCGACGCCTTCGCGCAGGACGGCGTGCTGTCGCGTGCCGCCGAGCAGTTCCGCGAACGCTCGGGCCAGACCGAGATGGCCATCGCCGTGGCCCGCACCATCGAAGAGGGCGGCGTGCTGGTGGTCGAGGCGGGCACGGGGGTGGGCAAGACCTTCTCCTACCTCGTGCCGGCCTTGCTGAGCGGCGAGCGGGTGCTGCTCTCGACCGCCACCAAGACCCTGCAGGACCAGCTGTTCGGCCGGGACCTGCCGCGCCTTGTCGAGGCCTTCGGGCTGCCGGTGCGCACGGCGCTGCTCAAGGGGCGGGGCAGCTATTTGTGCCTGCACCGGCTGGACATGGCGCGCCACGACGCATCGCTGCCGGAGCGCGGCAGCCTGCGCACGCTGGCCAAGATCGAGCAATGGTCCAAGGCCACGCGCACGGGCGACCTGGCCGAGCTGCCGGGCCTGGACGAGCGCTCGCCGCTCATTCCGCTGATCACGTCCACGCGCGAGAACTGCCTGGGCGCGCAGTGCCCGCAGTTCAAGCCCTGCCACGTCAACCTGGCGCGGCGCGAGGCGCTGGCGGCGGACATCGTGGTCATCAACCACCACCTGTTCTTTGCAGATCTCGCCGTGCGCGAGACAGGCATGGCGGAGCTGCTGCCGACCGTGAGCGTGGTGGTGTTCGACGAGGCGCACCAGCTCAACGAAACCGGCGTGCAGTTCCTCGGCGCGCAACTCGGCAGCGGCCAGGCGGTCGACTTCGCGCGCGACATGCTCGGCGCGGGGCTGCAGCACGCGCGCGGGCTGGTCGACTGGCAGCAGCTGGCCGCCGGCGTCGAACGCGCGGCGCGCGAGCTGCGCCTGGTGGTCGGCAAGCAATGGCCCGGGGCCAAGCTGCGCTGGCTGGGAGCGTCGCCGGAGGGAGTCGATCCTGATGCATGGCAGCGCGCACTCGACGACCTGCAGCATTCGTTCGAAACGGCGGCCGAAGGGCTTGCCACCGTCAGCGAAATTTCGCCCGACTTCGTGCGGCTGCACGAGCGAACCCGCCAGCTCGCCAAACGGGCCGCGCGCTTTGCGCTGCCTTGCGAAGTCGACTCGGTGCGCTGGGTCGACGTGGGCTCGCAGTTGCGGCTGATCGAGTCGCCGCTCGACATCGCCGAGGCGATGCGCAAGCGGGTGCTCAAGATCGTCGACGACCACGCCGACGCGGAGGGTGACGATGACGACGACGGTCTCGATGCCTACGGCGAACGTCAGGCGGGCGAGACACCGGGGCAGGGAAGCGGGGCAGGCCAGGCAAACGGCGGCCGCGCCTGGGTCTTCACCTCCGCCACATTGGGCGACGAGCCTACCTTGCGCTGGTTCACGGAACCCTGCGGCCTGCAGGACGCGCAGGTGCTGCGCGTGCACAGCCCCTTCGACTACGCCTCGCAGGCTGCGCTCTACGTGCCACGCGCCTTTCCGAAACCCAACGACCCCTCGCACAGCCAGCGGGTCGCGCAACTGGCCGCGCACGGCGCCACCGAACTCGGCGGGCGCACGCTGGTGCTGACCACCACGCTGCGTGCCTTGCGCACCATCGGCGACGCCATGAAGCAGCAGTTCGAGCTGCTCGATGCCGCACTGCGGCCCGAGGTGCTGGTGCAGGGCGAGTTGCCCAAGCGCGTGCTGATGGATCGCTTCCGCGAAGGCGCGAGTGCCGGGCGCGCAGGCTGCGTGCTGGTGGCGTCGGCGTCTTTCTGGGAGGGTTTCGATGCGCCGGGCGATGCGCTGCAGCTGGTGGTGATCGACAAGCTGCCGTTCCCGCCGCCGAATGATCCGCTGGTCGAGGCGCGCTCGCAGCGACTTGAGGCGCAGGGCCGCAGCTCGTTCGCCGACTATTCGTTGCCCGAAGCGGCGGTTGCACTCAAGCAGGGGGCAGGGCGGTTGATTCGGCGTGAAACCGACAGCGGCGTGCTGGCGATATGCGACACGCGCCTGGTCGCAATGGGCTACGGCCGCCGGTTGCTGGCGGCGCTGCCGCCGATGCGGCGGCTGGACAGCGAATCAGACTTCAACGCCGCGATCGACGCGCTCAAGAACTGAGCAGAGCGCGCCGCAGTACGCGCTTTGCTGTTACCAGACCTTCCACCAAGGGTCGTCCTTGCCCTTGAACCCGTTCGCAAGGTAGGTGCTTTGCGGGTAGTTGGTGGTCAGCACGCGCTGTGCGTCGTCGCGCAGGTCCTTCATGCCGAGGGCGTCGTACGACTTGACCATGATGAACAGGGCTTCTTCGAGCGCCGGCACTTCGCGGTAGTCGGCCAGCGCGATCTGCGCGCGGTTGATGGCCGCCAGGTAGGCGCCGCGCGAGTAGTAGTAGCGCGCCACGTGAACCTCGTACTGCGCGAGCGAGTTCACGATGTAGTTCATGCGCTGGCGCGCGTCGGGCGCATAGCGCGAATCGGGGAAGCGCGTGACGAGGTCCTTGAAGGACTCGAACGATTCCTTGGCGGCCTTCTGGTCGCGCTCGGACAGGTCCTGGCGCGTGAGAAAGGCGAACATGCCCAGGTCGTCGTTGAAGTTGATCACGCCCTTGAGGTACAGCGCGTAGTCGAGCGCCGGGCTCGCCGGGTGCAACTTCATGAAGCGGTCGATGGTCGAAATGGCGGCAGCCTTTTCACCCGACTTGTACTGGGCGTAGGCCTTTTCGAGCTGGGCCTGCTGCGCGAGCGGCGTGCCGGCGGCGCGGCCTTCCAGCTTCTCGTAGAGCGGCACGGCCTTGTCGTAGGCACCCGAGCCGGCTTCCTCCTTGGCTTCGGAGTAGATGCGGTTGGGGCTCCAGTTGGCGGTCTTGTCGACGGAGGTCGACGAGCAGCCAGCTGCCAGCAGAGCCGCCGCGCTGAGCGCGATCCAGGTGGGGACCGATAATTTGGCGCGAAACATCACATACGGCTTTCGTGAAACAGTTACCCTCAATTATATCGGCCGACCCTTTGAGCAATACCCCCGAGTCAGCGGAGGCGGCCGAACTCGACGAGGGCGCCGACCCCATCGAGCCCAGCGAGCTGCGGCCTTTTGTCATCGACGCCGCCCAGCACGGCCAGCGGCTCGACCGCGCGCTCGCCGCGCTGGTGCCCGAATTTTCCCGAAGTTACCTGCAGCAGCTGATCGAAGGCGGTGCGGTGGAAGTGCAGGGGCACACGCTCAAGAAGGTCTCGGCGGCGGTGAAAGCGGGGCAGGCCGGCCGCATCGAGCTGCGCCCGACGCCCCAGAGCCAGGCGTTCAGGCCCGAGGCGATGGACATCGTCACCGTGCACGAGGACGAGCACCTGCGCATCATCGACAAGCCCGCCGGCCTCGTCGTGCACCCGGCGCCCGGCCATTGGAGCGGCACGCTGCTCAACGGGTTGCTGGCGCTCGACCCCAAGGCCGTGCTCCTGCCGCGCGCCGGCATCGTGCACCGGCTCGACCGCGACACCAGCGGACTGATGGTGGTGGCGCGTACCCGCGCCGCCATGGACGCGATGGTGGCGCTGATTGCCGCACGCGACGTCAAGCGACAGTACCTGGCGATCGGGCACAAGCCCTGGGCGGGCGCCGCGGCCCGGCAGGTCGACGCGCCCATCGGCCGCGATCCGCGCAACCGGCTGCGCATGGCTGTGGTCGATCTCGAGCGGAACTCGGGCAAGACGGCGCGCACGCTGATCGAGCGGCTCGACAGCAACACCGAAGCCTGCGCTGTGCGCTGCACCCTCGAAACTGGCCGCACCCACCAGATCCGCGTGCACATGGCGTCGATCGGCCATCCTTTGGTCGGCGACGCACTCTACGGCGGCGCGCCGGGCGCCGGCCTGACCCGCCAGGCACTGCATGCGTTCAGGCTGGCCTTCGTGCACCCCGTCACGCACGCGCCGCTCGAGTTCCGGTCGGCGCCGCCGCCGGACCTGGCGCAGGCTTTGCAGTCCTGGGGCCTGGATTACAATCGCGCCTGACGGCCCGAGGGCCTCGCCGGCCACCCAAGGCCGGCCTTGCGCTGCATTTGCCGTGTGCCTGCAGCGCCTACTCCTTTCATCCTTCTGAACAAGCGTCCCCGAGGCGCCTTTTCCCGGATAACGCGAACCATGAATACGGCGGATGCCAAGCGCATTCTCGAAACCGCCTTGATCTGTTCGAGCCAGCCGTTGCCGGTGCGCGACATGCGCGTGCTGTTCGACGACGAACTGGGCGTGGACACCATCAAGGTGCTGTTGCTTGAATTGCAGGAAGACTGGGCGCAGCGCGGCCTGGAGCTTGTGAGCGTGGGCAGCGGCTGGCGCTTTCAGAGCCGGCCCGAAATGCGCGACCATCTCGACCGCCTGCATCCCGAGAAGCCGCCGCGCTACACGCGCGCCGCCCTCGAGACGCTGGCCATCATTGCCTACCGTCAGCCCGCCACACGCGGCGACATGGAAGACATCCGTGGTGTGACGATCAATTCGCTGATCCTCAAGCAACTCGAGGACCGCGGCTGGGTCGAGGTCATCGGCCACCGTGAAACCGTGGGCCGGCCGGGCCTGTACGCCACCACGCGCCAGTTCCTCGACGACCTGGGCCTGGCCTCGCTCGACCAGTTGCCGCTGATCGAAACGCCGGCGCAGCAGGCGGCCCTGGTCGACGCGCTCGAGCGGGCCTCGGGCGACCAGCAGGGCTTGCCGATGGATGCGGCGCCGGAAGTGGTCGAAGTCGCGGAAAACGCGGAAATGGCTGAAGTTGCCGAGGCGGTCGAAGCCGCCCAGGCGCAGGTGGCCGAGGCTGCCGCATCCGCCGAGGCGCCCGAAGCCTTGTCCTTCCCAGAAACAGAACCCGAAGCCGAATCCACGGCCGAGCCGGAACCCGCGTTCGCTCAAGCCGCGCCACTGGCCCCAGAACCCGATGCCCCGTCTGCGGACGAGGCCGGCCCCCCCGCTCCTTCCTCCGGAAAAACCTCATGAGCACACCCGACACCGACGACGCGGCCATGCTGCCTGCCGAACCCGAAGTCAAAAAGAAGAAACGTGCGACCGCGCCCAAGAAGGCTGCAGGTGGGGCGGTTGAAGCGGTAGCGCCGCAAGCCGCGACGCCTGAAACTGCGCCTGTGGACGCTGAAGCGCCCAAGAAGCCGCGCGCGCCTCGCAAGAAGAAGGTGGCGGACGGCGCGGCGGCTGCATCCGATGCGCCGGTGGTGGCCGAAGAGGCTCCCTTGGTAGTCGAAGAGGCCCCCGCGGTTGTCGATCCGGTGGTGGCTGTCGCCGGCGGGGTCGAGGCGCCCGTCGATGCAGCGCCGGAAGAAGCCGAGGAGCCGGCGCCCGCGCAGCAGGCCCCTCAGGCGACCCAGCCAGAGCAGGTCGGCCGCAATGACAGCAGCGACGAGGACGAAGACGACGAGGAAGAGCCCGACGAGGAAGAAGACGACCTCGACCGTGCCCGCCGCGCCGCCGAGCGCGAGCAGCGCCATGCGCTGCCGCCCGAGCCGATCCGCTTCGCCGACGTCATTTCCGGCCAGTTCGACGCCGACGAGGAAAGCCCGGAAGTGCCGCCGCTCAAGCGCGTGCTGCTCCCCGAGGCCGACTCGCCCAAGCTGCACAAGGTGCTGGCGCAGGCAGGCCTCGGTTCGCGGCTCGAAATGGAGCAGCTGATTCTCCAGGGCCGCATTTCCGTCAACAACGAGCCGGCGCACATCGGCCAGCGCATCCAGTTCGGCGACCAGGTCAAGATCAACGGCAAGCCCATCCGCTTCCGCATCGCGCCCCCGCCGCCGCGCGTCATCGCGTATCACAAGCCCGTGGGCGAAGTGGTGACGCACGACGATCCGCAGAACCGCCCGACCGTGTTCCGCAAGCTGCCGCGCCTGCAGCAAGGCAAGTGGCAGTCGGTCGGCCGGCTCGACCTGAACACCGAAGGCCTGCTGCTGTTCAGCAGCTCGGGCGACCTGGCCAACCAGCTCATGCACCCGCGCTTCGGCCTGGAGCGCGAGTACGCGGTGCGCGTGCTGGGTGCGCTCACCAAGGAAGAAAAGCAGAAGCTGCTCGACGGCGTGCGCCTGGACGACGGCATGGCGCAGTTCGGCACCATCGAAGACGGTGGCGGCGAAGGCTCGAACTGCTGGTACCGCGTGACCATCTCCGAAGGCCGCAACCGCGAGGTGCGCCGCCTGTTCGAGTCGGTGGGCCATGCGGTCAGCCGGCTGATCCGCATTCGCTACGGCGCGATGGTGCTGCCGCGCGGCCTGAAGCGCGGCGCCTGGATGGAGCTCGACGAGCGTGACATCCGCGCGCTGTTCCAGGCGTCCGGCGGCGCGGCTGCGCGCCCCGACCCGCAGCAGGCGCGGGGTCCCGGCCAGGACGGCGGCGGCAATGGCCGCAACGGCCGCAACAAGAAGCGCCGGGGCAACCGCAATGGCGGTGGCCCCGGTGGCGGCCAGCCGCGCGACATGCGCGACGGCCGCGACGAAGGCGCCCGCGAGGGCCCGATCCCGAGCCCGCTGGGCGACGGTCGTGCGCCGCGCGGCGACCGCGGGGATCGCGGCGGTCGTGCCAACCGCGGCCCCGGCAACGGCGGTCCGCCGCAGGGCCAGGCGCGCCGCGGGAACGGCAATGCCGGCAATGGTGGCAACCGCCAGGGCGGTGGCGGCAATCGCCAGGGCGACGACCGTCAACCCAGCGGTGCCAACCAGCCCGATCCGATGAAAACTTCACTCGGCTACATCGGTGCCGACAGCTTTTCGCGCCAGCGCAAGGAGCAGCGTGGAGCCCCAGGTCGCCGCAGCGGCGGTGGTGGCTACGGCGGTCCGGCAGGGCAGGCCGGCGGACGGCGCCGCGGGCGCTGAAAGCCAGCCGACGGAGCGCGGCCTTTCGCGGGGTTTTCACCAACCGCGAAGGCTGCGCCGGTTAAAATCAGAGGCTTTGTCGACAGGTGACGCAACCAAAGCGTTGCAGTTGTGACAAAACACTTCAAAATCAAAGCTTCAGGAAGCATTTCAATGGCTATCGAACGTACCCTCTCCATCATCAAGCCCGACGCAGTTGCCAAGAACGTCATCGGCAAGATCGTCTCCCGCTTTGAAGCCGCCGGCCTCAAGGTCGTCGCCGCCAAGCTGGTGCACCTGTCGCGCAACGAAGCCGAGCAGTTCTACGCCGTGCACAAGGAACGTCCCTTCTTCAAGGACCTGGTCGAGTTCATGATCTCGGGCCCCGTGTTCGTGCAAGCGCTCGAAGGCGACAACGCCATCGCCAAGAACCGCGACCTGATGGGCGCCACCGACCCCAAGAAGGCAGCCGCCGGCACCATCCGCGCCGACTTCGCCGACAGCATCGACGCCAACGCCGTGCACGGTTCGGATGCGCCTGAGACCGCAGCGAACGAAATCGCCTTCTTCTTCGCCGGCCTCAACGTCTACGCACGCTGAAGAGCCGCATCTCGACCGATTCCATGACCACAGTCAACCTGCTCGACTTCGATCTCGAGGGGTTGGCTGCGTTCTGCGAAAAGCTCGGCGAGAAAAAATTCCGCGCCACGCAGCTGTTCCGCTGGATCCACCAGCGTGGCGCGAGCGACTTCACCCAGATGACCGATCTGGCGAAGTCTCTGCGCGAGAAACTCGCGACCACCGCGCGCGTGGAGGCCTTGCCGGTCGTCACGCAGCACGAATCCAAGGATGGCACGATCAAGTGGCTGTTCGACGTCGGTGACGGCAATGCCGTCGAAGCCGTATTCATTCCAGAGGACGACCGCGGCACCTTGTGCGTGTCGTCCCAGGCCGGCTGTGCGGTCGGTTGCCGCTTTTGCTCGACCGGGCATCAGGGCTTCAGCCGCAACCTCAACACGGGCGAAATCGTCGCCCAGTTGTGGTTTGCCGAACACTTCCTGCGCAAGCACCTCAAGCGCAACGAGCGCGTCATCTCCAACGTGGTGATGATGGGCATGGGCGAGCCGCTGCAGAACTACTCGGCACTCGTGCCTGCACTGCGCACGATGCTTGACGACAACGCCTACGGGCTGTCGCGCCGTCGCGTGACGGTGTCGACCTCCGGCGTGGTGCCCATGATCGACCGCCTGGGCACCGATTGCGCCGTGGCCATGGCCGTGTCCCTGCACGCCCCGAACGACGCGCTGCGCGATGACCTCGTGCCGCTCAATCGCAAGTACCCCATTGCCGAGCTGCTCGAGGCCTGCAAGCGCTACCTGGCGTACGCGCCGCGCGACTTCATCACCTTCGAGTACTGCATGCTCGACGGCGTGAACGATCAGCCCGAACACGCGCGCCAGTTGATCGAACTCGTACGCAAGCACGACGTGTCGTGCAAGTTCAACCTCATTCCGTTCAATCCGTTTCCGGCCTCGGGCCTGCTGCGCTCGCCGCAGCCCCGCGTTCTCGCTTTCGCGAAGACGTTGAGCGAAGCGGGGCTCGTGACCACCGTGCGCAAGACGCGCGGCGACGACATCGACGCCGCCTGCGGCCAGCTCGCCGGTGACGTCAAGGACCGCACCCGTGCGGCCGAACGCATGGCTCAGCGCCGCGCCACAGAGAGTCCGATCGTGATGCACCCGGCTCGCAAGACCATTCCCCAGGAGCACTGAACCCATGAGCATGGCCTTTTCGATGACGACCGTGAACGCGCAGCGGCTGTTTGCCGCGAGCTTTGCCGGCGTCGCCGTGGCGTTTTTGCTCTCGGGCTGCGTGAACACCCGAACCACCACCACCAGTCTGGCCGACAGCAGCTCCAGCCGGGGCGTCGAGGTCGTGACCGAGTCGGACGAAAGCTCCCGCCAGCGCCGCGCGCGCCTGCGCATGGAGCTCGCTTCGGGTTATTTCGAGCAAGGCCAGACCACGGTGGCGCTCGACGAGATCAAGCAGGCGCTGGTGGCCGACCCCAACAACGCGGATGCCTACAACCTGCGCGGCCTCGTCTACATGCGCCTGGACGACGCCGGGATGGCGGAGGACAGCTTCCGCCGCGCCATCGCCATCAGCCCGCGCGATGCGAACGCGCGCCACAACTACGGCTGGCTGCTGTGCCAGCAGAACCGCTACGGCGATGCCGCGGCGCAGTTCACTGAAGCGCTGGCCGTGCCCAGCTATCCGGACCGCGCCAAGACGCTGATGACCCAGGGCGTGTGCGAACTCAGGGCCGGCCAGCGCGTGCAGGCCGAGCGCAGCCTCATGCAGGCCTACGAGATCGACGCCGGCAACCCGGTGGTCGGCTTCAACCTGGCCTCGGTGCTCGCGCAACGCGACGAGTGGTCGCGTGCGCAGTTCTACATTCGCCGCGTCAACAACAGCGCCTCGGCCAGTGCCGAGACGCTCGCGCTCGGCATCAAGATCGAGCGAAAACTCAACAACCGCGAGGCCGCCGCGCAGTTGGGCGGTCAATTGCAACGACGCTTCCCACAGTCGCGGGAGGCAATCGCGTACGAACGCGGGAACTTAAATGACTGATCGGGTTTCGGAGTTCGGCACTTCCGTGGCACAGACGCTCGAGGAAGGCGACATCACGCACAAGACGGCCGGCGACCTGCTTCGCGAGGCGCGCGAGGCCCACGGCCTGCACATCGAGATGGTGGCGGCCGCGCTCAAGGTGCCGCCGCAGAAATTGCTGGCGCTCGAGGCGGACGACATTGCTTCGCTGCCCGATCCGGTCTTTGCGCGCGCGCTGGCCAGCAGTGTGTGCCGCGCACTGCGCATCGATCCGGCGCCCGTGCTGGCGAAGCTGCCTTCCACGCAGAGGGTGTTGCTGGCCGAGTCGGACCGCACGCTCAAGAGTCATGTTTCTTCGGGCACGCCGCGCTGGAACGGCAGCAGCGGCCGTTCCAGCGGCCTGCCGTCGCGCGCGCTGGTGACGGTCGTGGTGCTTCTGTTGATCGGCGCGGGCGCGCTGTTCTGGCTGCCCCAGTCGGTCTTCGACCAGATCGGCGCCTCCGTGGCGCGACTGACGGCAAAGAGCGGCTCCGACGCCGGTTCGGCCACCGAAGGTTCGGGGAATGGCGCGGCTTCTGCGGATGGCTCCGGCGTGGTCGCCGAGACTGTTGCTGCCCAGCCCGTGGCGCCGAGCGGGTCGGTCGGTCAAACGCCGGTCGCTTCGACCGGCACTCCGGTTGCCGTGGCACCGGCGGCCGCGGCATCCGCGCCCGTGGCGCCTGCCGCGAGCAGCAGCCAGCAACTGGTTTTCGTGGCGCGAGAAGAGTGCTGGGTCACCGTGACCGAAGCCGGTGGCAAGCAACTGCTTCGCCGCAGCCTGAAGGCGGGTGAAACGCTGGGCCTGTCGGGCACGCTGCCGCTGTCCGTCGTGGTCGGCCGCGCGTCGAGTGTCGATGTGCAGGTTCGAGGCCAGCCCTTCGACCTGAAGCCGGTCACCAAGAGCGGTGGCGTGGCGCGTTTCGAGGTGAAATCATGACGAACGAGTGCCTTCCCGTTGCCGTGGGGCCCATCGAGGCGGCCGCGCCCAAGGCGCGCCGCTCGCGCCAGGCCCGTGTGGTCTGGGGCCCGCGCGTGGTCACGGTCGGCGGCGACGCGCCCGTGCGCGTGCAGTCCATGACCAACACCGACACCGTCGATGCCATCGGCACCGCGATCCAGGTGAAGGAGCTGGCCATCGCCGGCTCGGAAATGGTCCGCATCACGGTGAACACGCCCGAAGCCGCGGCGCAGGTGCCCTACATCCGCGAGCAGCTCGACCGCATGGGCGTCGACGTGCCGCTGATCGGCGACTTCCACTACAACGGCCACCGCCTGCTCACCGACTATCCGGCCTGCGCCGAGGCGCTGAGCAAGTACCGCATCAACCCCGGCAACGTGGGCAAGGGCGACAAGAAGGACAAGCAGTTCGGCCAGATGATCGACGCCGCGATGCGCTGGAACAAGCCGGTGCGCATCGGCGTCAACTGGGGCAGCCTCGACCAGGAGTTGCTCGCCAGCCTGATGGACACCAACAGCCAGCGCGCCCAGCCCTGGGACGCCAAGCAGGTGATGTACGAGGCGCTGATCACCTCGGCCATCGAGTCCGCCAAGCTCGCTGAATCCATGGGCATGGCTGGCAACCAGGTCATCCTGTCGTGCAAGGTGAGCGGCGTGCAGGACCTGGTCTCGGTGTACCGCGAGCTCGCCAGGCGCTGCGACTATTCGCTGCACCTGGGTCTTACCGAAGCCGGCATGGGCACCAAGGGCACGGTGGCTTCGGCCACGGCGCTGTCGATCCTGCTGCAGGAGGGCATCGGCGACACCATTCGCGTGTCGCTCACGCCGCAGCCGGGCGAGTCGCGCACGCAGGAAGTGCTGATCGCCAACGAAATCCTGCAGGCGCTGGGCCTGCGCGTGTTCGTGCCGAGCGTCACCGCCTGCCCGGGGTGCGGGCGCACCACCAGCACCACCTTCCAGGAACTGGCCAAGCAGATCGACGACTACCTGCGCATGCAGATGCCGGTCTGGCGCACCAAGTACCCCGGTGTCGAGACGTTGAAGGTGGCCGTCATGGGCTGCATCGTCAACGGCCCCGGCGAGAGCAAGCACGCCGACATCGGCATCAGCCTGCCCGGTACCGGCGAGGCGCCCGCCGCACCGGTCTTCATCGACGGCGAAAAGGCCCTCACGCTGCGCGGCGACAATATCGCCAACGAGTTCCACCAGCTCGTAGAAACATACATCGAAAAGCGCTTCGGCGGCGAGCACGCCGTCGCTGCCTGACACCTCCGCGGAATCCATGGCTGAAAAATTGAATGCCGTCAAAGGCATGAACGACATATTGCCGCCCGAATCGGCGCGCTGGGAGTGGCTCGAGGCCACCGTGCGCGACCTGATGGGGCGCTATGCGTACCGCAACGTGCGCACGCCGATCCTGGAGCACACGGCGCTGTTCGTGCGCGGCATTGGCGAAGTGACGGACATCGTCGAGAAGGAGATGTACGCCTTCGAGGACCGTTCCGACAAGCATGGTCAGGCGGAACATCTGGCCATGCGGCCCGAAAACACCGCCGGCCTCGTGCGTGCGGTGATCGAGCACAACATGCTCTACGACGGCCCCAAGCGCCTCTGGTACACAGGCCCGATGTTCCGTCGCGAGAAGCCGCAGCGTGGACGCTACCGCCAGTTCCACCAGATCGGCGCCGAAGCCCTGGGCTTTGCCGGTCCCGACGTCGATGCCGAACTGATCCTGCTCGCGAGCGCGCTCTGGAAGGCCATCGGCCTGACCGACGTGCGGCTCGAACTCAACAGCCTGGGCCAGCCTGCGGAGCGCGCACTGCACCGCGCACAGTTGATCGCCCACTTCGAGCAGCACGCCGACAAGCTCGACGAAGACGGCAAGCGCCGCCTGCACAGCAACCCGCTGCGCATCCTCGACACCAAGAATCCCGCGATGAAGGACGTCGTCGAATCGGCGCCGAAGCTGATCGACTTCCTTGGCGCCGAATCGCTCGCGCACTTCCAGGGGTTGCAGGCCATCCTCAAGGCCAATGACATCGCCTTCACGATCAACCCGCGCCTGGTGCGCGGCCTGGACTACTACAACCTGTCGGTGTTCGAGTTCGTGACCGACCGGCTCGGCGCGCAGGGCACGGTGTGCGCCGGCGGCCGTTATGACGACCTGATCGCCCAGATCGGCGGCAAGCCCGCACCGGCCGTGGGCTGGGCCATGGGCGTGGAGCGCGTGCTCGACCTGCTCAAGGAGCAGGGCGCCGATGTGCCTGCGCCGGTCCCCGATGCGTATGCCATCGTGCCCGACGCCGCCTCGATGCCGGTGGTGCTGCGCACGCTGCAACAACTGCGCGAAGCGGGCGTGCGCGTGCAGATGCATGCAGCCACCGCCGAAGGGCTTGCCAGCTTCAAGGCGCAGATGAAAAAGGCGGACGCCAGCGGCGCCCGCCACGCATTGATCTTCGGCGCCGATGAACTTGCACGCGACGAAGTGACTCTGAAAGCGCTGCGCGACGCAAGCGTCCCGCAGACCGCACGGCCCCTCGCAGAAGTGGCCGCCTGGGCCGTCACCCTACAATCGCCGGCTCCCAACATCTGACAGCGCATGGCAACCCCTCTCGACCTCGAAGAACAGGAACAGCTCGACCAGCTCAAGCATTTCTGGAACACCTACGGCACCTTGATCACCTGGGCCGTGCTGCTCGTCGCCGGCGCCTTCGTGGCCTGGAACGGCTGGCAGTACTACCAGCGCAGCAAGGCAACGCAGGCCGCAGCCCTTTACGACGAGGTCGAGCGCAGCACGCAGTCCGGCGACGTCGAGCGCATCCAGCGCGTGCTGGGCGACATGAAGGAACGCTTCGCCTCCACCGCGTACGCGCAACAGGCCGGCCTGCTGGTCGCCAAGACGCTGTACGAGAAGGGCAACACCGAAGGTTCCCGTGCCGCGCTCACGTGGGTGGCGCAAAGCGCCATCGACCCGGGCTACCAGGCCATTGCCAAGCTGCGTCTCGCGGCCGAACTGCTGGACGCCAAGTCGTACGACGATGCGCTCAAGCAGCTCGACGGCAACGTGCCGAAGGAGTTCGAACCGCTGGTGGCCGACCGCAAGGGCGACATCTACCTGGCCCAGGGCAAGCGCACCGAAGCGCAAGCCGAATACCGCAAGGCCTGGACCGGCCTTGGCGCCACCTCCGACTACCGCCGCCTGATCGAGATCAAGCTCAACGCGGTCGGCGTCGATCCGAAGAGCCTGGCGCCTGTCGTCACGGTCACACCCGCTGCCCCCAAAACTCCCTGACTGCATCATGAATTTCAAGCGTTTCGTGCCTGAATCGACCGCCCTGCGTGCGGGATCAGCTCTTGTTTTGGTAGCGTTCCTCGCCGCCTGCTCCGGCAGCGGCAAGCCCAAGCCCGAAGAGCTGCCGGCCAACCCGGCCCTGGTGGGCGTTCGCCAGGCCTGGACGGTGCGCATTCCCGAGGTCAAGTTCCCCCTCACCACCGACATCAGCGGCGACACGGTCACCGTGGCCGGCAGCGACGGCACGGTGGTGGCCATCGACGCCCGCGCCGGGCGCGAAACCTGGCGCGCCAGCGTCGGGGCTCCGCTGGCAGCCGGCGTCGGCAGCGACGGCACCATGGCCGCGGTAGTCACCACCAACAACGAGCTGGTCGCGATCGAGAACGGCAAGGTCCTGTGGAAGCAGAAGCTGTCGGCGCAGGCCTTCACGGCGCCGCTGGTCGCGGGCCGCCGCGTGTTCGTGCAAACAGCCGACCGCAGCCTCAGTGCCTGGGACGGCCAGAGCGGCCGCCGCCTCTGGATCCAGCAGCGCACCGGTGAAAACCTCGTGCTGCGCAAGTCGGGCGTGCTGATCGCCGTGGGCGACACGCTGGTCGCCGGCATCGGCGGTCGTCTCGTGGGCATCAACCCGGCCAACGGCACTTCACGCTGGGAGTCGCCCATCGCGGCGCCGCGCGGCACCAACGACGTGGAACGCCTGGTCGACCTGACCGGCAGCGTGAGCCGCTTCGGCGACACGGTCTGCGCGCGGGCGTACTACGCCAGCGTGGGCTGCGTCGAAACCGTGCGCGGTTCGCTGGTGTGGAGCAAGCCGGCTTCGGGCGCGGACGGCCTCAGCGGCGACGATCGTTTCGTCTACGGTACCGAATCCGACGGCAGCGTCGTGGCGTGGCGCCGTGCCGATGGCGAGCGCGCCTGGCAGATGTCCCGCCTGAAGAACCGCGAGCTGACCGCGCCGCTGGCCGTGGGCCGCTCGCTCGTCATCGGCGAAGGTACCGGCACGCTGCATTTCGTGTCTCGCGAAGACGGCGCGCTGCTCAATCGCGTCACGCCCGATGGCTCCGCCATCACCGTCACGCCGGTCCTGGCCGGCAACACGGTCGTGGTCGTGACTGCCAAGGGTGGCGTGTTTGGCTATCGCCCTGAATAACTTTTACTTTTTGCAAGGCCCGATCATGAAAACCGCGCCATCGAAAGGCCGGCCATGAAGCCGGTCGTGGCCCTGGTCGGGCGCCCCAATGTGGGCAAGTCGACCCTCTTCAACCGCCTGACGCAGACGCGCGACGCCATCGTCGCCGACTTTGCCGGCCTCACGCGCGACCGCCATTACGGCAACGGCCGCCTGGGCAAGCACGAGTTCATCGTCATCGACACCGGTGGCTTCGAGCCCGACGCCGGCAGCGGCATCTACAAGGAAATGGCCAAGCAGACGCGGCAGGCCGTGGCCGAAGCCGATGTGGTGATCTTCGTGGTCGATGCCCGCGAAGGCCTCTCGGCGCAAGACCACGACATCGCCAACGAGCTGCGCCGTCTGGGCAAGCCCTGCGTGCTGGCGGCCAACAAGGCCGAAGGCATGCTCGACGGCACCAAGCTCGTGGATTTCTACGAGCTCGGCTTCGGCGACGTCTACGGCGTGTCCGCGGCGCACGGGCAGGGCATGCGCGACCTGGTCGAGCTTGCGCTCGCACCGCTGAACCTGCCGGACCCCGAGGACGAGACGGACGAAGACGACGTCAACAAGCCGATCAAGCTGGCCGTCGCCGGCCGGCCGAACGTGGGCAAATCGACGCTGATCAACACCTGGCTTGGTGAAGAGCGCCTCGTGGCGTTCGACATGCCGGGCACCACGCGCGACGCCATTTCCGTGCCCTTCGAGCGAAACGGCCAGCATTTCGAACTGATCGACACGGCCGGCCTGCGCCGCAAGGGCAAGGTGTTCGAGGCGATCGAGAAGTTCTCTGTGGTCAAGACGCTCCAGGCCATCGAGTCGGCCAACGTCGTGCTACTGCTGCTCGATGCGACGCAGGGCGTGACCGACCAGGACGCGCACATTGCCGGCTATATCCTCGAGAGCGGACGGGCCGTGGTGATCGCCATCAACAAGTGGGATGCGGTCGACAGCTACCAACGCGAGCAGATCCAGCGGCAGATCGAGACGCGCCTGCCGTTCCTGAAGTTCGCGGCGCTGCATTTCATCTCTGCGATCAAGCGCCAGGGCCTGGGTCCCGTGTGGCAGGCGATTGCGCAGGCTCACAAGTCGGCCACGCGCAAGATGTCGACTCCGGTGCTGACCCGGCTGCTGCTGGAGGCAGTGCAATTCCAGGCGCCCAAGCGCGGCGGCATGTACCGCCCGAAGCTGCGCTATGCCCACCAGGGCGGCATGAACCCGCCGGTGATCGTGATCCATGGCAATTCGCTGGAGCACGTGACCGACGCGTACAAGCGCTTCCTCGAAGGGCGTTTCCGCAAGGAGTTCGACCTGGTGGGCACGCCGTTGCGGATCCAGTTCAAGAGCTCGGCGAATCCGTTTGCCGACAAGGACGACTGAGCGCGGATCGGGTCTTGGCCGCCGATGGCGGCTCTTGACTTGACGCTGTAACGGAAGTTCCGTCTTTCCAGAGACGTTATTTTCTCAAGGCTTTTGACCCCGGTTGCTGCAGCGCAGAAACCCTGTGTTATGGTCATCTCTCCAACAACTACTCTTGAACACGGAGAATATCGTGAGCAATAAAGGGCAACTTCTGCAAGACCCGTTTCTGAACACTTTGCGTCGCGAGCATGTGCCGGTTTCCATTTATTTGGTCAACGGTATCAAGCTGCAAGGCCAGATCGAGTCTTTTGACCAGTACGTCGTGTTGCTTCGCAACACGGTGACACAAATGGTCTACAAGCACGCCATTTCCACCATCGTGCCGGGTCGTGCCGTCAACTTCTCGGCCTCCGAGAGCGAAGACGCCGCTGCCTGATCGCGCGGAGCGCGGCGGCTCCGGCTGCCGCGCTTTTTCCCTATTTTGACCCCGCTTGTCTGAACCGATCCCCCGCCAGGAAGGCGCCGCCGTTCTCGTCGGTGTCGATTTCGGGCTGCCCCATTTCGACAGCGAACTCGAGGAACTCGGCCTGCTCGCGCAGACCGCGGGCCTGACGCCTGTCGCCCGTCTCGCGTGCAAGCGCAAGGCGCCTGACGCCGCATTGTTCGTTGGCAGCGGCAAGGCCGAAGAAATCAAGGAACTGGCTGCCCTGCACAGGGCCAGCGAAGTCATCTTCGATCAATCCCTGAGCCCTGCGCAGCAGCGCAACCTCGAGCGCCAGCTCGACGTTGCCGTCTACGACCGTACTTTCCTCATTCTCGAGATCTTCGCCCAGCGCGCACGTTCGCACGAAGGCAAGCTGCAGGTCGAGCTCGCTCGCCTGCAGTACCTCAGCACGCGGCTGGTCCGTCGCTGGTCCCACCTGGAGCGCCAGACCGGCGGAGCGGGTGTGCGCGGCGGCCCCGGCGAAAAGCAGATCGAGCTCGATCGCCGCATGATCAACGAATCGATCAAGCGCACGCGCGAGCGTCTTGCGAAGGTGCAGAAACAGCGCGGGACTCAGCGCCGCCAGCGCGAGCGTCGCGAGACCTTCAACATCTCGTTGGTGGGCTACACCAACGCGGGCAAGTCGTCGCTGTTCAATGCGCTGGTCAAGGCCCGCGCCTATGCCGCCGACCAGCTGTTCGCCACGCTCGACACCACCACGCGCAATCTCTACCTGGGCGACGCGCGGCGGCAGGTGTCCATCTCCGACACCGTGGGCTTCATCCGCGACCTGCCGCACGGGCTGGTCGATGCGTTCAAGGCCACGCTGCAGGAGGCGGTCGACGCCGACCTGCTGCTGCATGTGATCGACGCCTCCAACCCCCACTACCCCGAGCAGATGGCCGAGGTGCAGTCGGTCTTGCGCGACATCGGCGCGGATGGCGTTCCGCAACTCCTGGTGTTCAACAAGCTTGATGCTCTTGAAAGCACGCAACATCCGCTGCATCTGCAAGACGAGATGGAAATCGACGGCGTGCAGGTTCCTCGCATCTTCCTCAGTGCCAGGAGCGGCGAGGGCGTGCCGCTGCTGCGTGCCGAGCTTGCACGGCAGTCGGGCTCCATAGCCGATACGATGACCCCTGAGGCGGACGCTGAATTGCATGATTCCGCCGATTGATTGGGCACAATCCCGCCACTGACAAGAGAACGAAGCGAATGAATTCAAAGCCAGCGTGGAGAGGGTTTCTGGGCATGTTCAATCTGAACGATGGCCGATGGGGGCGCGGCGATGAGCCGTCCTCCAACGGCGATCGTCCGGCTGGCAACCGTCCCCCCGATTCCAATCCTCCGGGCGCACCCACACCCCCGCCTTCGGGCAACAACAACGACAACCGTCCGCGTGGCCAAGGCCCCAATCAGGGCCCGCCCGACCTCGATGAACTCTGGCGCGATCTCAATCGCAAGCTTGGAGGTTTCTTCGGCGGCAAGGGTGGCGGCAACCGTCCCAACGGCGGCAGCAGCAGCGGTGGCGGCAACGGTTTCAAACCCGACATGAAAAACGCAGGATTCGGCCTCGGCCTCGTGGCTGCGGTGGCGGTCCTGATCTGGCTCGGCACGGGCTTCTTCATCGTGAACGAAGGCCAGCAGGCCGTGGTGACCCAGTTCGGGCGCTACAAGTCGACGGTGAACGCGGGCTTCAACTGGCGCCTGCCGTACCCCATCCAACGCCACGAGCTGGTGGTAACCACGCAGATCCGTTCCACCGACGTGGGCCGCGATGCCATCGTGCGCTCCACCGGCCTGCGCGAGTCGGCCATGCTGACCGAGGACGAGAACATCGTCGAAATCAAGTTCGCCGTGCAGTACCGCCTGAGCGATGCGCGCGCCTGGCTCTACGAGAGCAAGGCGCCGGCCGAAACCGTCGTTCAGGTGGCCGAAACCGCCGTGCGCGAAGTGGTTGGCAAGATGAAGATGGACGCCGCGCTCGCCGAAGAGCGGGACCAGATCGCACCGCGCGTTCGCACGCTGATGCAGACCATCCTCGACCGCTACAAGGTCGGTGTCGAGGTGGTGGGCATCAACCTCCAGCAGGGTGGCGTGCGTCCGCCCGAGCAGGTGCAGGCCGCGTTCGACGACGTGCTCAAGGCCGGCCAGGAGCGCGAGCGTGCCAAGAACGAAGCGCAGGCCTACGCCAACAACGTGGTGCCGCTGGCCACCGGTACGTCTTCGCGCCTGAAGGAAGAATCGGAAGCCTACAAGGCGCGTATCGTGGCGCAGGCGCAAGGTGATGCCGGCCGCTTCAGTGCCGTGCTGGCCGAGTACCAGAAGGCACCGCAGGTCACCCGCGACCGCATGTACACCGATGCCATGCAGCAGATCTACGCCAGCACGACCAAGGTGCTGGTCGACAGCAAGCAGGGTTCCAACCTGCTGTACCTGCCGCTCGACAAGCTCATGCAGGCGGGCGGCAACAACGCAGCGGCCACGCCGGTCGATGCGGCCAGCCCGAACGTTGCCGGCACCGCGCCGGCCCAGTCCTCGGTGATCCCGGTGGCGCCTGCGACGGGCGACGTGCGCGCCCGCGACGGCCGCTCGCGCGACCGCGACGTGCGTTGAAAAAGGCCTAGAAGAACATGAACAGAATCGGATTCATCGCCTCGTCGATCCTCGTCTTGCTCGTGCTGCTGAGCTCGACCCTCTTCGTGGTCGACCAGCGCCAGTTCGGCGTGGTGTACGCCCTCGGGCAGATCAAGCAGGTCATCACCGAGCCCGGCCTCAACTTCAAGTTGCCGCCGCCGTTCCAGAACGTGTCGTACATCGACAAGCGCCTGCTGACGCTCTCCAGCCTCGACACCGAGCCCATGCTCACGGCCGAGAAGCAGCGCGTGGTGATCGACTGGTACGTGCGCTGGCGCATCAGCGACCCGCAGGCCTACATCCGCAACGTCGGTCTCGACGAGAACGCCGGTGCCATGCAGCTCAACCGCGTGGTGCGCAATGCGTTTCAGGAAAACATCAACAAGCGCACCGTGCGTGACCTGATCTCGGTGCGCCGCGAGGCCCTGATGGCCGACGTGCAGCGCGAAGTGCTGGCGGTGGTGAAGGGTGCCAAGCCCTGGGGCGTGGACGTGGTTGACGTGCGTATCACGCGCGTCGACTATGTGGAAGCGATCACCGAATCGGTCTACCGGCGCATGGAGGCCGAGCGCAAGCGGGTGGCCAACGAACTGCGTTCGACCGGTACGGCCGAAGGCGAAAAGATTCGCGCCGACGCCGACCGTCAGCGCGAAGTGATCGTTGCGAATGCTTACCGCGACGCGCAGAAGGTCAAGGGCGAGGGCGACGCCCAGGCTGCTTCCTCGTATGCCGAGGCCTTTGGCCGCGACCCGCAGTTCGCCCAGTTCTACCGCAGCCTCGAGGCCTACAAGCAGAGCTTCAACAAGAAGAGCGACGTGATGGTGCTCGATCCATCGTCGGACTTCTTCCGGGCCATGCAGGGATCGGGATCGGCCACCAGCGCCCCTCGCCGCTGATTCGTTTGGAGCCGTGAGCGCCGACACCTTCTGGAGCGCTCTCGCGCTCGTCCTGGTGATCGAGGGCATCTTGCCCTTCGTTTCTCCAGGTGGGTGGCGGCGCGGCTTCGGGCAGCTCATGCAGCTGCGCGACGGCCAGCTTCGTTTCTTTGGACTTTGCAGCATCCTGCTGGGTTTGGCACTGCTCTGGGTCCTGGGGTAGCGCGGTCCCGGTAGAATCCCGGTTTAACCACGCCCCCGATCCCCATGTCCGCCTGGGTCCTCCCGGATCACATTGCCGATGTGCTGCCTTCCGAGGCGCGCCACATCGAAGAACTTCGACGCCAGCTGCTCGATACCGCCCGTGGCTATGGCTACGAGCTGGTGATGCCGCCGCTGCTCGAGCACCTCGAGTCGCTGCTTTCGGGCACCGGCGAGGCGCTCGACCTTCAAACCTTCAAGCTTGTCGATCAGCTCTCCGGCCGCAGCATGGGCCTTCGCGCCGACACCACCCCCCAGGTGGCGCGCATCGATGCCCATCTGCTGAACCGCGACGGCGTGACCCGCCTGTGCTACTGCGGCCCGGTGCTCCACACCCGGCCCGACCGGCCCCACGCCACCCGCGAGCCACTGCAGTTCGGTGCCGAAATCTACGGACATGCCGGCCTCGAGGCCGACACCGAAACCCTGCTGCTGGCGCTCGACTGCCTCCAGGCTGCGGGCCTGGACGAGGGCGTGATCGTCGACCTGGCCGATGCCCGCATCGTGCGTGCCCTGTTCGCGGAGGTGCCGGTCGATGCTGCTGTCCTGGCCCGCGTGCACGCGGCGCTGGCCGCCAAGGACGCGAGCGAGCTCCATGCGCTCACCAAGGATTTCCCCGCCTCGTCCCGCGACGGGCTGCGCGCCCTGGTCCAGTTGTACGGCGATGCGTCGGTGCTCGACGAGGCTGCCAAGGCCCTGAAGGGCACGCCGGCCGTGGCCGCCGCCCTGGCCGACCTGAAGCATCTTGCCGCCGGGCTCGAGGGCGCGGCCGGCCGCCGGATCAGTTTCGACCTGGCCGACCTGCGCGGCTACGCGTACTACAGCGGCATGCGCTTCGGCATCTACGTGCCCGGCGCGGTCGACTCCCTGGTGCGCGGCGGCCGCTACGACGAAGTGGGTGCCGTGTTCGGCCGCAACCGGCCGGCCGTCGGCTTCAGCCTGGACGTGCGCGAACTGGTCAGCGTGCTGCCGGCTCGCCCGCTGCGCGCCGCCATCCGCGCGCCCTGGAGCGACGCGGCGGGGCTGCATCAGGCCATTGCCCAATTGCGCAAGGCCGGCGAAACGGTAGTCTGCGTGCTGCCGGGCCATGGCAGCGAAATCGATGAATTCCACTGCGACCGCGAGCTCGTCGAGCACGCCGGTCAGTGGAGTGTCCGAGCGATCTGAATTTTTGAAGTAATGGAACGAGCATGAGCGTAACCACCGGAAGAAACGTGGTCGTCGTCGGTACCCAATGGGGCGACGAAGGCAAAGGCAAGCTGGTCGACTGGCTGACGGAAAGCGCCCAGGGCGTGGTCCGTTTCCAGGGCGGCCACAACGCGGGCCACACGCTGGTCATCAACGGTGTGAAAACCGCGTTGCACCTGATCCCCAGCGGCATCATGCGCCCCGGCGTCAAGTGCTACATCGGCAACGGCGTGGTGTTGTCCGCGGCCAAGCTGTTCGAGGAAATCGAAGGCCTGGAGAAGGCCGGCGTCGAAGTGCGTTCGCGCCTGCGCATCAGCGAGGCCTGCCCGCTGATCCTGCCGTTCCACGCCGCGCTGGACATCGCGCGCGAGGCCTACCGCGAAAAGGGCGGCATCGAGAAGATCGGCACCACCGGCCGCGGCATCGGCCCGGCCTACGAAGACAAGATCGCGCGCCGCGCGCTGCGCGTGCAGGACCTGAAGCACCCGGACCGCTTCGCGGCCAAGCTGCGCGTGCTGCTCGACCTGCACAACCACGTGCTGACGCAGGTGCTGAGTGCGCCGGCCATCGATTTCGATGAAGTCTTCAACGAAGCGATGCGGCACGCCGAGCTGCTCAAGCCCATGATGGCGGACGTCTCGCGCGAACTGAACGACGCGCACAGGAACGGCGCCAACCTGCTGTTCGAAGGCGCCCAGGGCACGCTGCTCGACGTCGATCACGGCACCTACCCGTACGTCACCTCCAGCAACTGCGTGGCCGGCAATGCCGCCGCAGGTTCGGGCGTGGGCCCGGGCATGCTGCACTACATCCTGGGCATCACCAAGGCCTACTGCACGCGCGTGGGCGGCGGTCCGTTCCCCACGGAGCTCGACTGGGCCACGCCCGGCACCCCCGGCTACCACATGAGCACCATCGGTGCCGAGAAGGGCGTGACCACGGGCCGCAGCCGCCGTTGCGGCTGGTTCGACGCCGCGCTGCTCAAGCGCTCGGCGCAGGTCAACGGCCTGTCGGGCCTGTGCATCACCAAGCTCGACGTGTTGGACGGCCTCGAAAAGCTCGAGCTGTGCACCGGCTACGAACTCGACGGCGAAATCACCGACATCCTGCCCATGGGCGCGGACGAGATCGAGCGCTGTACGCCGATCTACGAGACCCTCGAGGGCTGGACCGAGAGCACGGTGGGCGTCACGCAGTACGACAAGCTGCCGGTCAACGCGCGCCTGTACCTGCAGCGCATCGAACAGGTCACCGGCGTGCCGATCCACATGGTGTCGACCAGCCCCGACCGCGATCACACGATCATGATGCGTCACCCCTATCTGGCCGACTGAAGAGGAAAAAACCCATGTTGACCGAAGACGGCAAGCATCTCTACGTCAGCTACGACGAGTACCACAACCTGATCGAGAAGCTCGCGATCAAGGTGCACCAGTCGGACTGGCAGTTCGACACCATCCTGTGCCTGGCGCGCGGCGGCATGCGCCCCGGCGACGTGCTCTCGCGCATCTTCGACAAGCCGCTGGCCATCATGTCGACAAGCTCGTACCGCGCCGACGCCGGCACGGTGCAGGGCCACCTCGACATCGCCCGCTTCATCACCACGCCCAAGGGCGAGATCGCGGGCCGGGTGCTGCTGGTCGACGATCTGGCCGATTCGGGCCACACGCTGCACGCCGTGATGGACATGCTGCGCAACAACTACCCGCCGATCACCGAGCTGCGCAGCGCCGTGATCTGGACCAAGGCGCTGTCGACCTTCACGCCCGACTACCAGGTGGAATTCCTGGCCACCAACCCGTGGATCCACCAGCCCTTCGAAGGCTACGACGCCATGGGCGCCGAGAAGCTCATCGAGAAGTGGTCCGTCTGATGCGCGCCCGCCGGGTCATCCGGCGGGGTTGAGCATCATCGCGGTGTAGCGCCGCTGCATCTCTTGCGGCGTCAGCTTCTCGATGCTGTGCCCCACGTTCCAGCGATGGCCGAAGGGGTCGCGAAAGACGCCGGAGCGTTCCCCGTAGAACTGGTCCTGCGGCGCCATGTCAAGCGTGGCGCCAGCCGCGACGGCGCGTGCTACCACTGCGTCCGCGTCGTCGACGTGCAGGTGCAGCGAGACGGGCGTTCCGCCCAGCGTCCTCGCGCTGTGGATGTTGAACTCGGCAAACTCGTCCGAGAGCATCAGGATCGCCCCGTTGTGGAAGTCCAGTTCCGCATGACCGATGCGCCCACTGGGCTCGGTCAGGCGGAAGATCTCCTTCACTTCGAACACCTTGCAATAGAAGTCGATGGCTGCGCCGGCGTCGTGGACGCAGAGGTACGGAAACAGTTCGTGGATGGCCATGGTCTTGTCCGCTGGGGTTGCGATAGGCGCGATTCTGGCTTCTGCCGTTCTTCAGGTCTTGGACAAATTTGACCTGTTCGCACGCGCTTCAGATGCGCACATGCCGCGAGGCTCTCGGCGCCGCGCGCCGGTAGGCCTGGGGCGACATGCCGGCAATCGCCAGGAAGTCGCGGCTGAAGTGCGCCTGGTCGCTGTAGCCGGCCTGCAGCGCGAGGTCGACCCAGGGCAGGGCGGGGTTCATGGCGGACAGCGCGAGCACGCGGTCGAAGCGCAGCATGCGTGCGTACTGCTTGGGCGCCAGGCCTGTCATGCCGCGAAAGAGGGCGATGAAGCGCCGGTGGCTGTAGCCACTGTGCTTCACCAGCGCGCCGATGGCGCCGGCTTGCGCGGCGTCGCCATGGGCGCCGGCGCTCGACAGGCTGGACAGGGCGTGCGCCACCGCGGGGTGCAGGCCATGCATCGCGCGGGCGGCAAGGCGTGCCGTCAGCAGGGCTTCGACGATCGCGAGTTGCCGCGCGGGAGCGCCTGCGCCGTGCAGTTGCTCCAGCGCGAAGCCTGCGTCCGCGCCCCAGAGCGCGTCGAGCGGCGTATGGGCATCGGCCAGCGCATCTTCCGGCGCGCCGAGCAGCGCCCGGGCCGCGCCTGGCTGCAGCATGACGCCGACCGAGCGCGTCTCGAGCGACACATCGCGCACGAAGAATGCGCAGCGCGTTCCGCCCACCATCGCGTGGCCCACTGTGAAGCCGTGCGCATCGGCGTCGTCGCGAAACAGGCGCAGCGGCGGCCCGCCGAGCCGGAACACGAGGTGCATGCCGCCGGTCGGCAGCACATGCTCGCGCGCACCCGGCCGCCGCGAGGGCGCACCGTCGGGTGCCGAGGCCCACAGCAGCCGCACGAAGGGCCGCAGGTGGGGAAGAGGGGGACGCGTCAGCTGCATGCCGAAGGCTTCTCCTGAGGGGCGTGCCGTCGCCCGATGGCACATTGTGCGGCGCAACCGCGACAAGCCCGCCCTTCACATCGCCTCGTTGTCGATGCCGTTGAAGCTCGCGACCCGCAAGACCTGTTCGACTTGAAGGCCGAGTGGGTGCTCTCCAGGGACGCTAGCATTGCCGCATGAGCAAGCCCTCCACGACCCTGATCCACCACCCCTATACCCCGCCCGCCACCTTCGCCGCGCCGCAGCCCGGCGTGTTCAAGGCATCGACCGTGTTCTTCGCCGATGTGGCCGCCATGCGTGCGCGCGACTGGAAGACCAAGGCCGGCTACACCTACGGCCTGCACGGCACGCCCACCACCTTCACGCTCGAAGAGCGCCTGGCCACGCTCGAAGGCGGCACCGAGTGCCTGCTCGTGCCCAGCGGGCTGGCCGCCATCACGCTGGTGGCCTTCGCGTTCCTGAAGACCGGCGACGAAGTGCTCATTCCCGACAACGCCTACGGCCCCAACAAGGCGCTGGCCACCGGCGAGCTGGCCAACTTCGGCATCACGCACCGCATGTACGACGCGATGAACCCGGCCGACCTCGCGGCCAAGCTGTCGCACCGCACGCGGCTGGTGTGGGTCGAAGCGGCGGGTTCGGTGACGATGGAATTCCCCGACCTGCCCGCGCTGGTGAACGTCTGCCGCGCGCGCGGCGTCATGACCGCGCTCGACAACACCTGGGGCGCCGGCCTGGCCTTCGCGCCCTTCGATTTCAACGGCACGGGGCAGGGCGTCGACATCTCGGTGCACGCGCTCACCAAGTACCCGAGCGGCGGCGGCGATGTGCTGATGGGCAGCGTGATCACGCGCGACGAACGCCTGCACCGCGCGCTCAAGCTCACGCACATGCGCATGGGCTTCGGCATCGGCGTGGGCGACGTCGAGACGCTGCTGCGCTCGCTGCCCAGCATCTCGCTGCGCTACGCGGCGCACGACCGCGCTGCGCGCGAACTGGCCGGCTGGCTCAACGGCTGCGAGGAAATTGCGCAGGTGCTGCACCCGGCGCTCGAGGACTCGCCGGGCCATGTCCACTGGCGCGCGCTGTGCGGCGAGACCGACCTGGCCGCCGGCCTGTTCTCGGTGGTGTTCGACGAGCGCTACAGCACCGAGCAGGTCGACCGCTTCTGCGACAGCCTGCGGCTGTTCCGCCTCGGCTACTCGTGGGGCGGCCCGATCAGCCTCGTGGTGCCCTACGACATCGGCCTGATGCGCGACGCGAGCGTGGCGCGTTGGCCCCACAAGGGCACGCTGGTTCGCTTCTCGGTCGGACTGGAGGACGTGGAGGATCTGCGCGCCGATCTGCAGCAGGCGCTGGCCAGGATGTAAAAGATCGCTTCCGCCTCCTTGAGGCCCGCCTTGGGTACCGTCTCGGGACTGCACCGTTATCGCTTACAGTAGGCCACGCGCAGTCACCCTGACTGCCTCGCCCAAGGAGAAGCAGTGGCAACACCCAATTACGGCTACGAGAAGCGCCAGAAAGAACTGGCCAAGAGAAAAAAGAAGGAAGAAAAGCTCCGGGAAAAGGCGAATCGCAAACTCTCACCGAGCAGCGACGGTCTGGCCCCCGGAGACCCGGAAACCGATGTGGCCTCGCTCGAACGCGATGCACCCACGGTGCCCGAGTTGCCCACCAAGAACGGTTGATCCGTTCCTGGCGTACCGATCGAGAAGCCGCCGCCGGCCTGTGCCTGCGGCGGTTTTTTATTTGGTGCGGCGGTTTCTTATTTCGGCAGCAGCTTGCGCAGCTCTGGCCACACGTTGTCCAGCAACTGCGGCTGCGCCGCCGCCGTGGGGTGGATGCGGTCAGCCTGGAACAGCGACATCGCATCGGGCGCATCGGCCACGCCCTTGAGCAGGAAGGGCACGAGCGCCGACTTCGTTGCGCTCGCCACCTTGGAGAACACCGCCTCGAAGCGCCGCGTGTAGTCGCCGCCGTAGTTGGGCGGCACCTGGATGCCGACGATCAGCACCTTCGCCCCCGCGGCCTGCGCGGCCTTGGCGATCTGCAGCAGGTTGCTTTCCGTGTCCGACAGCGGCAGGCCGCGCAAGGCGTCGTTGGCGCCGAGCTCGACCACCACATGGCTGGGCTTGTGCTGCGCGAGCAGCGAAGGAAAACGCGCGCGCCCGCCCGAACTCGTATCGCCGCTGATGCTGGCGTTGACCACGGTCGCCGCAACCTTCTGCTGCGCAAGCCTTTTCTCCAGCAAGGGTACCCAGCCTTCGCCGCGCTTCAGGCCGTACTCTGCGCTGAGCGAATCGCCCAGCACCAGGATCACCGGCTTGCCTGCCGCCGTCGAAACCTGGGCCTGCGCCGCAGTCGTCCATAGCCCCGCGTTGCCGAGCGCGGCGGTGGTCAAGATAAAGTCACGTCGATTCAAAACCAAAGCCTTTCCATGTCCCAACCCCCGTCTGATGCCATTGTTGCCGTCGAGCATGTCTTCAAGTCCGTCACCGACTCGACCGGTACGCTGGACATTCTGCAGGACATCGATTTCACCCTCGGGGCGAGGGAAACCGCCGCCATCGTCGGTGCCTCGGGCTCCGGCAAGAGCACCTTGCTGTCGATCATCGCCGGCCTGGACACGCCCACGCGTGGGACGGTGCGCATAGCCGGCGAGGACATCTTCGCCATCGACGAGGACGAGCGTGCCGCGGTGCGCGCCCAGCGCGTGGGCTTCGTGTTCCAGAGCTTCCAGCTGCTCGGCAACCTGAGTGCGCTGGAAAACGTGATGCTCCCCCTGGAGCTGGCCAACCGCAAGGATGCGCGCAAGGCCGCCACCGAGATGCTGGGCCGGGTCGGCCTCGGCCAGCGGCTGGGCCACTATCCGAAGGTGCTCTCCGGCGGCGAGCAGCAGCGCGTGGCACTGGCTCGCGCCTTCGTGGTGCAGCCGGCGCTGCTGCTGGCCGACGAACCCACCGGCAGCCTCGACTTCGCCACCGGCGAGCAGGTCATGCGGCTGATGTTCGACCTGAACCGCGAGCTCGGCACCACGCTCGTGCTGGTCACGCACGACCGGGGCATCGCGGCCCGCTGCGAACGCCGCATCACCATCGAGGCCGGGCGCGTCGCCATTAATGAAAAAGCTGCCGTAGCGCCCGTCTGACAAGCGCTATAAGCTATTAAATAAATAGCAAAGCACATTCGAGGAGACCGCATGGAAGAACTTCCCCCCGACGCCGTCGAGGCACTGCAGAGCGGAAGGCTGATCCAGGCCATCAAGATCGTGCGCGACCGCACGGGCATGGACCTCAGGTCGGCCAAGGAAGCGGTCGAACGCTACGCCGCACGCATGGAAGCGGGAGACGAAGAAACCGCCTGCGGGCGCAGCGCCCCCGACGTCGCCAGGCAGGACCGCGGCTTCGCGTCGATGCCGTCTTCCGCGCTCAAGGCCTTGGCGCAGGGCAACAAGATCGAGGCCGTCCGCCTCACGCGCGAAGCCACCGGCCTGGGCCTGGCCGCGTCCAAGCGGCTGGTCGACAGTCACGACGACCCGGCGGCCGGCGGCTTCGGCCCGATGCCGACGGCCATGCCCCGTCGGCCGATCGACGAGCCGGGGCGAGTGCAGGGCAGCGGCTACAAGTGGCTGCCGGTGGTGATCCTCGTGCTGGCGGCGCTCATGGCGTGGCTGTATTTCGGCGGAGAGCTCTGAGGCGATGATCGTTCCGCAGCATTGGGCCGAAGGCCGCATCCAGGAGCGTGTCGACGGCAAGCAGATCACCGTGCGCCGCCATGGCTGGTCCGACGACAGTCCGCTGGCCGCACAGGCCCACGCGGACCAGCGCACGCGCGAGGCATTCGAACGCATCGCCAGGGGCGAAAAGCTGGACCGCCGCGAGCGCAAGCGGGCCTACAACGGCGCCGACGGCGTGCCGATCCGCGAAGAGATCGTCGAGCGCCAGGGCGACACCGTCGTCACGCGCAACACCTACGGCGCACGCTGCCTCAACACGCCCGACGTGATGTTCGTCGACATCGACTTCGAGCAGCCGTTGCGCGGCAGCCTGTTTCTCTTTGCGCTGGTGCCGGCGCTCATGGCCGGTGTGGTCGGTGGCTGGGCCGCCAAGACCTGGCTGGGCGGGCTGATCGCATTCTTCGTGGTCTTCGCCGTGGCCTGGGTCATCGGGAAGCGCAAGAAGCGCGGCGAGCCCAGCGGCAACCCCACGCCCGAGAAGCTGGCGGCCGAGCGCATCGGGCGCTTCATGCACCAGCACCCCGACTGGCACCTGCGCGTCTACCGCACGCCCGCGGGCTTTCGCCTGCTGGCCATGCACGATGTGTTCAATGCCGCGGACATCGCCGTGGCCGACTGCTTCCATGCGCTGGGTGTCGACAAGGTCTACGCGCGCATGTGCCGCAACCAGAACTGCTTTCGCGCCCGCCTGAGCGCCAAGCCCTGGCGCATCGGCATCGACGAGCACGTGCGGCCGCGCCAGGGCGTGTGGCCGGTGTCGCCCGACCGTCTGGCCGAGCGCGACGCCTGGATCGCGCGCTACGAGAAGGCCGCTGAAGGCCATGCCGCCTGCCAGTACCTGGAGAGCGTGGGCAAGCTCGAGAACGTGCATCCGAGCGCGCGGGCGGTGCAGGAACTGCACGACGAGCGCACCCGGGCGCTGAGCGGCCTGCCGATCGCCTGAGCTCACTCGAGCAACACCGCGGAACCGGCTTCGCCGGGCCGCAGGTGTCGCCCCATTCCAGGGGGTAGGAGGCCACACGGAGTGGGCAAGCCTGGGGGTAGGGATAATCAGGGGTATATGTCTTCTCCCAAAGTGATCTTCGGCTTCCATGCCGTGGGCGTGCGCATCAAGACCGCGCCCAAGTCGGTGCTCGAAGTGATGTTCGACACCAGCCGGCGCGATGCGCGCATGAAACAGTTCATTGCGCGTGCGCAGGACGCCGGCGTGCGGCTGGTCGAGGCCGACGGCCTTCGGCTGTCCAAGCTCAGCGGCAGCCATGGCCACCAGGGCGTGGTGGCGCGCGTGGAGCCCGTCGCGCAGATCCATTCGCTCGACGAACTGCTCGAAGGCCTCGAAGCGGCCGGCACCGTGCCCTTGCTGCTGGTGCTCGACGGCGTGACCGACCCGCACAACCTCGGCGCCTGCCTGCGCGTGGCAGACGGTTCCGGTGCCCATGCGGTCATCGCGCCCAAGGACCATGCGGCCGGCATCAACGCCACCGTGGCCAAGGTGGCGAGCGGCGCCGCCGAGACCGTGCCTTACTTCATGGTCACCAACCTCGCACGCACGCTCAACGAGCTCAAGGAACGCAACATCTGGTGCGTGGGCACCAGCGACGATGCACCGGGCACCATCTACCAGAGCGACTTCAAGCGGCCGCTGGCGCTGGTGCTGGGCGCCGAAGGCGAGGGCATGCGCCAGCTCACGCGCAAGACCTGCGACGAGCTGGTGAGCATTCCGATGGCCGGCGCGGTCGAGAGCCTGAACGTCTCGGTGGCCAGCGGCGTGTGCCTCTACGAGGCGATGCGCCAGCGCGGCGCCTGATCGCCCGCTTCAGCGCCTGGGCAGCGGTGCACCCTTGCGGTGGAAGTAGACGAGTTCCGCCATGCGCCGCATCTGCGGCGTGCCCAGCAGGCGGTTGAACAGCCAGTCGCTCTGGAAGTGGTCGAAGGCCCAGCGCAGCGTGCGCTTGAGCCTAAAGCCCGGGTAGCCGCGCACGAACCACGTGGCGGGGTCGCCGACCTCGCCGCGCACGAAGCGCGCCACCGCCTTGCCCGCGCCTTCGCCGTGCTGCAGCGCGGTGTGGATGCCGCCCGCCGTCACCGGCGACACCATGCCGGCCGCATCGCCCACCAGCAACGCCCGTTCACGCGCAACCATCGGCAGCACGCCGCCGCAGGGGATCATTCCGGCGCGCACCGCGACGGGCGGGGCCTCGCCGGGCGAGACCACCGAGGCGATCTTGCGCAGCAGCGGGTCGAGCTTCAGCGCGCTGGCGTCGCCCGCCGCGTGGCGCCCCATGCGCCGTGCCAGGCCGATCTGGCTGACACCCACGCCGTCCAGCGCCCAGCCGATGTAGCCCGGTGCAAGTTTCCGGTCGACGAAGCAATGCAGCAGGTCGGGCGCCATGCGGGCGCCCTGGTACTCGTGCTCGACGCCGTACAGGAAGTGCTTGTTGCGCGACAGGCCCAGTGCCTTGGCCACGCGTGAATGCGGCCCGTCGGCGCCCACCAGGTAGGTGGCCGTGATGCAGGGGCCTTGCGTCACCGGCACCTCCCAGCGGCCGTCGATCCACAGCGCCTGCTCGAACAGCGTGCCCAGGCGCACGTCCACACCGCAGGCCCGCGCCGAATCGACCATCCAGTCGAGCAGGCAGGGTGCGTCGGTGGCCCAGAACCAGTAGCCGGGCGCGTGCAGGTCGACATGGCGCATGTCGGGCGCGTAAAGCCGCACGCCGTCGATGCGGCGCACGAGCGCGGGCGGCACTTCCGCCAGCCAGGGCACGCTGTCCACGGCGTCCTTGACGATGATGCCGGTGGTGTGCAGCTTGGCGCCTGCGCTGGTCTTCTTCTCCAGCACCATCACGCTGAGCCCGGCCAGGGCCGCGGCCCGCGCGCACGCGAGGCCCGCAAAGCTCGCGCCCACGACAAGCAGGTCGACCTTGAGGTTGCCTATGCCGTGGCCGGCCACAGGTGAAAAGGCCGGCTCGGGTGCACCGGAAGAGCAAGCGAGAGGGGAGAAAAGACCGGAAGAGGTGTGCATGGCAGCCAACGGTTTCGATGCGCACTGCGTTCCTGCAGTGCGCCATCGAAGTTAGCTGCCGCCTGTGCGCGCGGCGTGAAGCCTGTGTGAACTCAGGACGGGTCCTTGCCGCGCGTGCGGCCGACCGCACTGAAGATGCCGATGCCGAGCAGGATCACCGCACCGATGCCGATGTAGAGCGTGGGCACGCCGGCCACGGAGGCGCCCCAGATGAGGCCCCCCAGGAAAATCACGAAACCGATCATGTAGAGCGCGAAAGACATGGTCGTTCCTCCAGAAGCTGAGATGCCATGCAGTATCCCGACCCGGGCCGCGCCCCGCACCGGCGTGTGCCGCCTGTGCATGTGGGAGCCTGCCTACTCCGGGCTGGCCACCAGCAGGTAGCGGCAGCCGCTGCGGCCGAGCGCCTTGAACACCAGCGGCCGATCGACGCCGAAGTCCAGGCAATCGCCGGGGGCGAGTTCGAAACGATCGTCGCCATAGTCCACGCGCAGTGCGCCTTCGAGCATCCACAGGCATTGCCGGTACGGCTTGCCGCTCCAGCGCGGATAGCCAACCTGCGCCGAGCGCGGCAGCTCGACCTCGACCAGCTCGACGCCGCTGCCTGCCTGGCGCTCGGCGACCTGCCTGCGCAGGTAGCCGGCCTCGGGGTCGCGCCACACATCTTGCGCGGCGCGCTTGCGCAATCGCTGCGGTTGCGCCTTGTCTGCCGTCAGCAGGTGCGCCAGCGGCACGCCCAGCCCGGCGGCCAGCCGGCCCAGCAGCACGGCCGTGGGGCTGCTTTGCGCGCGCTCCACCTTCGAAATCATCGCCTTGCTCACGCCCGAACGCTCGGCCAGCTCAGCGAGGCTCAGCGCTTGCGCCTGCCGCAGCGCCAGCAGGCGGGTGGCGATGAGCGCGTCGATGTTCTCGCCGGGTGCTTCGATGGGGGATGAATCGTTTCTCATATGAGATTATTATTCTCCTATATTGAACGGTCTCCAGTGACCCCAGCGAAACTTCCACCGAGGACTCCCATGCGTCTCATCCCCTGCACCGAAGAAGCGCACGCCGCGGCGATTCTTGCCATCCTGAACGACGCCATCGTCACCTCCACCGCGCTGTACGACTACAAGCCGCGCACGAGCGAGAACATGGTCGCGTGGTTCGCCGCCAAGCGCGCCGGCGGCTTTCCGGTGATCGGTGCCGTGGACGACGACGGCAAGCTGCTGGGCTTCGCGAGCTACAGCGCGTTCCGCGCCTTTCCCGCCTACAAGTACACGGTGGAGCACTCGGTGTACGTCGATAGCGCCCACCGTGGTGAGGGCCTGGGCCGCACGCTGATGGAGGCCATCGTTGCCGAGGCGATCGCGCGCGACGTGCATGTGATGGTCGGCGCCATCGACGCGGCCAACGCCGGCAGCATTGCGCTGCACGAGCGCCTGGGTTTCGAGCACTCGGGCACGGTGCGCCAGGCCGGTTTCAAGTTCGGCCGCTGGCTGGACGTGGCGTTCTACCAGCGCATCCTGGCGACGCCGCTGAACCCGGTCGACGGTTGAACGGCTACACCAGCGCGTAGAAGCGCATCACCACCTCGGCGGGGTGGCGCGCACCCGCACCCACGAACATGCGTTCGTTGATCCACTTCAGCGAAGGCGAGGCGGTCTCGAAGCGCGGGCTGCAGCGAAAGTAGACCTGCGACGCGTCCACGGGCTCGCCGCGCAGCAGCTTGCCCATGACCTCCGGCGACGCCGCGCGCACCGCGTGGTTCTGTACGTAGACGAGGTCGCCCGCATCCGTCTCCAGGCCGTAGCGCGCGTCGAGCTCCGAGAGCGTGTCGCTCACGATCAGCTGGAAGTCGCTGCCGCCGGGCAGCACGCGCGCCCGCCACCCGTGGCCGACGGCCTCGCCGCCCGTGATCGGCACGATGCGGCGCAGTCCGCGCGGGCTGTTGCCCAGCACCTGCGGCACGCCCACCTCGACGCGCAGGTCGGCGAAGTGCTCGAGCGCGGGCGCGGCGATGGAATCGAAGACGCTCATTGCCGGGGCACCGTCAGGCGGCGGCGGTCTCGGCGCTGGCGCGGTCGAGCATCTCGATGGTGCCGGCGTCCAGCTTCAGCTGCGTGGCCACCACCAGCTCTTCGAGCTGCGCGATCGAGGTCGCGCTGGCAATGGGCGCCGTCACGCCCGGGCGCGCGATCTGCCATGCGATGGCGACCTGGCCCGGCTTGGCGTTGTACTGCTGGGCCACCTTGTCCAGCGCGTCGAGGATGCGCAGGCCGCGCTCGTTGAGGTATTTCCTGGTTGTGTTCGCGCCGCGCGCGCTCTTGGCGGCATCGGCCTCGGTGCGGTACTTGCCGGTGAGGAAGCCGGCAGCCAGCGCGTAGAAGTTGATCACGCCCACTTCGCGCTTCACGCACAGCGGCTCCAGTGCGTCTTCGAACACCGCGCGGTCGTACAGGTTGTACAGCGGCTGCAAGCTCTCGTAGCGGGCGATGCCCAGGCGCTCGGACACGTCCAGTGCCTCTTCGAGCCGCGGCGCGGTGTAGTTCGACGCGCCGATGGCGCGCACCTTGCCTTCCTTGATCAATTCGTCGAAGGCGCCCAGCGAGTCTTCGAGCGGCGTGTTGGCGTCGTCGTCGTGCGACTGGTACAGGTCGATGTGGTCCGTCTGCAGGCGCCGCAGCGAGGCTTCGACGGCTTCGCGGATGTACGCGGGCGACAGGCCCACCTTGCCTTCGCCCATCGGCTTGCCGACCTTGGTGGCCAGCACCACGCGGTTGCGCTTGCCGCTCTGCTTGAGCCACTTGCCGATGATGGTTTCCGATTCGCCGCCCGTGTGGCCCGGCACCCAGCTCGAATACACGTCGGCGGTATCGACGAAGTTGAAGCCCGCGTCCACCCAGGCGTCGAGCAGCTTGAACGAGGCTGCCTCGTCGACGGTCCAGCCGAACACGTTGCCGCCGAAGGCGAGCGGGGAAACCAGGAGACCGGAGCGGCCGAGCGGGCGAAGTTGCGACATGTCGAAGTGTTCCTGAAGAAGGGAAAAAGGTTGAAGGGTCAGACGAAGCCCACGGCGCCCAGCACCGCACCGGCGCCGAGCAGCCAGAGCAGGTGGATGCGTGTGCGCCAGACGATAAGCGCAGCCACGCCGCTGAGCGCCCACAGGTGCCAGGCAGGCGCATTGCCAGCATGGTTACCCGCGGACAGCACCCAGCCGGTGGCGACCAGCAGGCCCACGACCACGGGGGCCATGCCCTGCTTGAAGGCGCGCACTTCGCGCCGGGTGCGGTTGCGGTGTCCCCAGCGTGTGGCGAAGTAGGTGAGGGTGGTGCTGGGCAGCATGATGCCGACCATGGTGACCATCAGGCCGAAGAAGCCGAGCACCCAGGCGCCTGGCCCGGCGCCGATGCCGCCGCCCGCATTGAGCCCCACGTTCCAGCCCATCAGCGCCACGAACAGCACGTTGGGCCCGGGCGCGGCCTGCGCGATGGCCACCGACGAGCTGAACTGCGCGTCGGTCAGCCAGCCGTGCTGGGCCACGAGGTAGCGGTGCATGTCGGGCACCGTGGTGATGGCGCCGCTGATCGACAGCAGCGACAGCAGCATGTACTGCCCGAAGAGCGCCAGCCAGTCGTGCCAGTGCATTGCGATGGTCATTGCAAAACCTCCGCCTTCGGCTGCGGCGCGAGCTTGCTGGGGGCGGCCCGTCGCGCGCTCATGGGCCGATCCTCTTCCAGGTCCACACGCAAGCCACCCCGCCCACCACCAGCAGCACCCAGCCCAGTGGAATCTTGAACACCGCGATGGCCAGGAACACCAATGTCATGAACGCGAGGCAGGTGGCAAAGCCCAGCGGGTGCTTGCGCAGTTGCGGCACCAGCTTGATGCCGGTGGCGGCAATCAGCCCGCCCGACACCGCGCCCATGCCGCGCAGCGCCGCAGCGACCTGCGGGTTGCCGGCGTAGTGGGCATAGAGCACCGCCAGCGCGAGGATCACGACCAGCGGAATGGTCAGCATGCCCGCCACGGCGGCCAGCGCACCGCGCAGGCCGAAGTAGCGGTCGCCGATCATCAGGGCAAGGTTGATCACGTTGGGGCCGGGCATCACCTGGGCCACGGCCCAGTCTTCGAGGAACTGCTCGGGTGTGAGCCATTTCTTCTTCTCGACCATCTCGCGCTGCACGATGGCCAGCACCCCGCCGAAGCCCTGCAGCGCCAGCCAGGTGAACGAAACGAACAGGTCGCGCGGCGACTGCGGATGGGCGACGGCCGGTTCGGCGGGCGGTGCCGCCGTGCCGGAGGCTGGGGGAGACGGATGCATGTGGAGCGATTATCGTTGGCAGGCTTTCAACACGCCGGGCATCGCACTGACAGGATGCCGGACGCCGCCCGGCGGACACTTACTCATGATCATGCAACTGCGCGCACTCTTGGACCTCTGCAAGCGAGCCTTCAATTCGTGGTCGAACGACTACGCCCCGAGCATGGGCGCCGCGCTGGCGTACTACACGGTGTTTTCCATCGCGCCGCTGCTGCTGATCGTGATTGCCGTGGCGGGGCTGGTGTTCGGACAGGAGGCGGCGCGGGGCGAGATCTTTGCGCAGCTCTCGGGGCTGATGGGCGCGCAAGGCGCCGCGGCGGTGCAAGGCATGCTGCAGGCGGTGAACAAGCCGACCGAGGGCATCGTCGCCACGGTGATCGGCATCGGCCTGCTGGTGGTGGGCGCGACCACGGTGTTCGGCGAACTGCAGGACGCGCTCGACCGCATCTGGCGCGCGCCGGCGCGTGCCAAGAGCGGAGGGCTGTTCAACATGCTGCGCGTGCGGCTGCTGTCCTTCAGCATGATCATGGGCATCGGCTTCCTGCTCATGGTGTCGCTGGTGGCGAGCGCCGCGCTCGCGGCGCTGGGCAAGTGGTTTTCGCCGATGTTCGGCGCCTGGGAGACCACGGCGCAGGTGGTGAACTTCGTCTTCAGCTTCGCGATGGTGACCGTGATCTTCGCAATGATCTACAAGATCATGCCGCGCGCCCGGGTGCAATGGCGCGACGTGTGGGTGGGCGCGGCGGTGACGGCGTTGCTCTTCACCGTGGGTAAGCACCTCATCGGGCTGTATATCGGCAAGAGCAGCGTGGCATCGGGCTACGGTGCGGCGGGCTCGCTGGTGGTGGTGCTGGTGTGGGTGTACTACTCGGCGCAGATTTTTTTGCTGGGCGCGGAGTTCACCTGGGTCTATGCGCGCACCTACGGCTCCATGAAGAACCTGAAGGGCGTGGGCGAGCTCAATCCCTCGCCCACGCGCGACGCGCCGCTGCCGGCCCGCCCCGGCGCCTGAGGCCGCTCAACCGGCGAAGCCGCCGCTGTCCAGGAACTGCTGTTCCTCTGCGGTGGTTTCGCGGCCCAGCAGCTTGTTGCGGTGCGGAAAGCGCCCGAAGCGCGCCACGATGTCGCGGTGCAGCACCGCGAAACGCTGCGTGTTGGCGTCCAGCGCTGCATTGAGCTGCACCGAACGCTCCTGCTCCGCCAGCACTTCCGAGTGCATGAAGGGCAGGTAGAAGAAGGGCCGAAGCGGGGGCTCCAGCTGCCGGTCGAAGCCTGCGTCGATCGCCTTCCTCGCCACCGCGAGCGCCTTGCCGTCGGTGGCCAGCATGTGCGGGTTGTTGCGCCAGGCATTGCGCGGAAACTGGTCGAGCAGCACCAGCAGTGCAAGGGTGCCTTCGGCGTCGGCCAGCCATGCATCGAGCTCGCCGCGGGCGGCGGCCTGGTGCGCCTGGGTGAATCGGGAAATGAATTCGGTGTCGAGCGCGGCGTTCTTGGCGAACCAGCGCTCGGGGCCGGCCTGGCGCCAGAAATCGACCACGTCGCGAGCGGTCGGAAGGGGGGAGGAAGTCATGGGCGAATTGTCTTTCAGCCCTTGTGCCGGGCCGCATGAGCCCGCCCAAGTCGGGACGATGGCCGACAAGACAAGCCAGGCCGTGCTGCCTATGCTGTGGACGCTTCCACAACTCAGGAGATCAAGCTCATGACCAAATATGGCACCTTTTTGCGTGCAGCCCTCATCACCGGGGTGGCCAGTGCCGCGCTGGTCGGCTGCGGAATGATGTCGAAGTCGAACACCGCGAGCTTCAGCGGCGCGATGAACGCGGCCAGCGAAGTGCCTCCGAACATGACGCGCGGCAGCGGCATGGCCGAAGCCTGGCTCGACCGCGACACCAACGTGCTCAAGTACAAGATCACCTACACCGGCCTGAGCGGACCCGCCACCATGGCGCACTTCCACGGCCCTGCGGCCGCCGGTGCCAACGCCGGCGTGGTGCTGCCCTTTGCCAACCCGGCCAGCCCGATCGAAGGCCAGGCCACGCTCACGCCGGCGCAGGCTGCCGACCTGGTCTCGGGCAAGTGGTACGCGAACGTGCACACGGCGGCCAACCCGGGCGGCGAGATTCGCGGGCAGCTGCTGCCGAAGATGTGATCCCGCGCCAGGGGCTCGTGTTGATGAAGCCCCTGGTCAGGTTGGCGTCGCACGGCTGGTGTCAAATAAATGCATGACGACACCTTCGAAGAAAAAATCCCGTGCCGCCTCCCGCCCCCTCAACCCCTTTGCTTCGCGCCGCGAAGACATGCGCAGTGCCCGAAAGGCGCTGGTGCTGCAGGGCGGGGGCGCGCTCGGTGCCTACCAGGCGGGCGTGTTCGCGGCGCTCAGTGAAACCGAGCTGGAGCCGCACTGGATCGCCGGCGTGTCCATCGGCGCCATCAATGCGGCGCTGATCGCAGGTAACGCGCCCGGGCAGCGGGTCGACCGTCTGCGCGAGTTCTGGCACCTGGTGTCTTCCGGCCCTTCGCAGCGCCTGCCTTCGTGGATGGGCGACCGTGCCACGCAGAACCAGTACAGCGCCACCATGGCCTCGCTGGTGGGCATTCCGGGCTTCTTCGAGCCGCGCTATGCGCCGGCGCTGCTCATGGGCGGTGCCGCGCCGCTGCTCAGCTACTACGACACCTCGCCGCTCAAGTCCACGCTCGAGAGGCTGGTGGACTTCGACCGCATCAATGCCTGCGAAGCCCGCTTCAGCGTGGGCGCGGTCAATGTGCGCACCGGCAACTCGGTGTACTTCGACAACACGCGCCAGCGCATCGGCCCCGAGCACATCATGGCCAGCGGCGCGCTGCCACCGGGCTTCGCGCCCATCACCATCGACGGGGACGACTACTGGGACGGGGGCATCGTGTCGAACACACCGCTGCAGTACGTGCTCGACACCCATCCGCGCACCGAGCCGCTGGTGGTGCTGCAGGTCGACCTGTTCAATGCGCGCGGCGAAATGCCGCGCACCATGGCGGGCGTGCTGGAGCGGCAAAAAGACATCACCTACTCCAGCCGCACGCGCATGAACACCGACGCGCTGGCCGCCAACATGAACCTGCAGCAGGCCATTGCCGACCTGATCACCAAGCTGCCGGCCGGCTTGCGCAACGACCCGAGCGTGCTCGCGGTGCAGTCGCAGCTCACCCACGAGCCGATCGACATCTTTCACCTGATCTACCGCGACAAGCCCTACGAGCTCGAATCGAAGGACTACGAGTTCTCGCGCGCCGCGGTGGAAGAGCACTGGGATTCGGGCGCGCGCGACATGCGCATCACGCTGGCGCATCCGGAGACGCTGCGCGCCGACGCCACGGTCAACGGCGTGACCACCTTCGACCTGGGCGAGCACGGCACCGGGCGCGTGAAGCGGCCCGGCTTCTCGGTGTAGGGCGGGGATTCAGCTTCGACTAAGAAACCCTGGCCAGACTGGGCGCGTCACTTCAACAGGAGGAAATGTTCATGAACATTGAAGATGTGCGGCGAACCGCATTCGCCATGCCGCTGACCAGTCCCGCGTTTCCGCCGGGTCCGTACCGGTTCATGCGGCGCGAATTTCTCATCGTCACCTACCGCACCGACATGGACGCATTGCGCGCCGTGGTGCCCGAGCCGCTCGAGGTGGTCGAACCGCTGGTCAAGTACGAGTTCATCCGCATGCCCGACTCCACCGGTTTCGGCGACTACACCGAGTCGGGCCAGGTCATTCCTGTGCAGCTGCGCACGGCCAGGGGCGTGGAGAAGGGCGCCTACGTTCACGCGATGTACCTCAACGACCATCCGCCCATCGCCGGTGGCCGCGAGCTCTGGGGCTTTCCGAAGAAACTGGCCTCGCCGGTGCTCGACTACGAAACCGACGTGGTGGTGGGTACGCTCGACTACGGCAAGGTGCGCGTGGCCAAGGCCACCATGGGCTTCAAGCACCGCGCGCTCGACCCCGAGCCGATCCTCGCGGGCATCGCGCAGCCGAACTTCCTGCTCAAGATCATTCCGCACGTCGACGGCACCGCGCGCATCTGCGAGCTGGTGCGCTATCACATGGTCGACGTCACGCTGCACGGCGCGTGGACCGCGCCGGCCTCGCTGGAGCTGCATCCGCACGCGCTGGCGCCGGTGGCCGACCTGCCGGTGCTGAAGGTCGAGTCGGCCGTGCACTACATCGCCGACATGACGCTTGCGCTCGGCACCGTCGAACACGACTATCTCGCCTGATTCCAGCCGTCACTTTTCAACCCCGACTCTCACCCAAGGACACTCACCATGCAACTCAAGGACAAGGTCGCCTACATCACCGGCTCGGCCAGCGGCATCGGCAAGGAAATCGCCATCCTCTTCGCACAGGAAGGCGCCAAGATCATCATTGCCGACCTGAACAAGGAAGCGGCGGACGCCACCGCGGCTGAACTCAAGGCCACGGGCGCGCAGGCCATCGGCGTGGCGGTCGACGTGACGAACGAAGACCAGGTCAATGCCTCGGTGGAAGAGGGCGCGGCCGCCTTCGGCGGCATCGACATCCTGATCAGCAACGCCGGCATCCAGATCGTGCATCCGGTGGAAGGGTTCAGCTTTGCCGACTGGAAGAAGATGCTCGCCATTCACCTCGACGGCGCCTTCCTCACCACCAAGGCCTGCCTGAAGCACATGTATGCGCAGGGCCGCGGCGGCAGCGTGATCTACATGGGCTCGGTGCACTCGAAGGAGGCTTCGCTGCTGAAGGCGCCTTACGTCACGGCCAAGCACGGCCTCATCGGGCTGGCCAAGACGGTCGCGAAGGAAGGCGCCAAGCACGGCGTGCGCGCCAACGTGATCTGCCCGGGGTTCGTGCGCACGCCGCTGGTCGAGAAGCAGATTCCCGAGCAGGCCAAGACGCTGGGCATCAGCGAAGAGGAAGTCATCAAGAACGTGATGCTGAAGGAGACGGTCGACGGGGAATTCACGACCACGGAAGACGTCGCGCGCGTCGCGCTGCTGTTCGCGGGGTTTCCGACGAATGCGCTCACGGGCCAGTCGCTGGTCGTGAGCCACGGCTGGTTCATGCAGTGACGTTGAATTGAATTTCTCCCTCCCCTCCTGGGGGAGGGCAGGGGTGGGGGCACGACGGCGTTCGTTTTAACGCGGCGCGTGATCGCAAGCCTGCCCCCATCCCAGCCTTCCCCCGGGAGGGGAAGGAGCAAGACTGGAGCAGCTGCTACAGCTTCAGTTCCCAGGTCTCGCCCACCAGCGGCGCGCCGTACCCTTCGTGCGGCTCCGACTGCACCAGCTTGAACCCCCGCTTGGCATAGATGCCGCGCGCGGCCAGCAGGCAGCTGTTGGTCCACAGCACCATCTTCTTGTACCCCTTCAGCCGCGCAAAGGCGATGCATTCGTCCACGAGCTTGCCACCCAGCCCCAGTCCGCGCGCGCCGGGCGCCAGGATCAGCATGCGAAGCTGGGCGACGGTGTGCGACTTGCGCACCACAAAGATGGCGCCCACCCGCTCGCCGTGGAGCTCGGCGATCCAGCAGCGCTCCCATTCGGGCTGGAACTTGAGCAGGAACTCGCTCGCAATACCAGCGACCAGCGCCTCGAATTGACTGTTCCAGCCGTACTCGCGCGCATAGACCTCCCCGTGCTGCTGCACCACCCAGCCGATGTCGCCGGGTGCCGGGTCGCGCAGCACGGCGGCCTGGGGCTTGGCTGGCCCGGCCTGCGGGTCGAGCAGCGACTGCATCGTGCCCATGGCCTGCACCAGTTGCTGGCGCTGCGCCGGCGCAAGCGGGGCGAGCAGGGCGGCGGCCTCTTCGCGCGATTTCTGTTGCAGCGGCGCGAATGCGGCGTGGCCGCTTTCCGTCAGGCACAGCACGCTTTGGCGCGCATCGCGTGCGTGCGGCGCGCGCGTGAGCCAGCCTTCGGCCTCGAAGCGGCGCAGGATGCGGCTCATGTAGCCGGCATCGAGCCCGAGGTCGCGGCTGATCTCGCTCGCCACCGCCGTTTCGCGGTGCGCCAGCTCGTACAGCACGCGCACGTCGGTCAGAGACATGGGGCTGCCGAGGTAGGGGTCGAGGGCGCCGATGCGGCGTGTGTAGAAGCGGTTGAATTGCCGGATCGCCTTGACGGCGGTGGCGTCGATGGCGACGGATGGGTTGGCGGTGGACTCTTGCATGGTTGCCATTGTCATTCAGTTGGTTGACCAAGGCAACCATATGAAGGCCTCCCGGCGGCGCGGTCACAGGATGTTTGTCGCGACACGGATGGAGGAAAACCCTAAAATCGAGGGTTGCCCACAACGGTGCTCCCACGGCGCTGTCACTTCCACCGATGAACGCCCCCGTCGACGTCTCCTTTTTCGCGCGTGCCGCCAAGCCGCTGACCAGCTACCGCAAGTACTGGGCGGCGCGTTTCGGCACGGCCAAGTTCCTGCCGACCTCGCGCAAGGAAATGGACGCCCTCGGCTGGGACAGCTGCGACATCATCGTGGTCACGGGCGATGCCTATGTGGACCACCCGAGCTTCGGCATGTCGGTGATCGGCCGCATGCTCGAGGCGCAGGGCTTTCGCGTGGGCATCATCGCGCAGCCCGACTGGCAGAGCGCCGAGCCCTTCAAGGCACTGGGCAAACCGAACCTGTTCTTCGGCGTGACCGCCGGCAACATGGATTCGATGATCAACCGCTACACCGCGGACCGCAAGATCCGCAGCGACGACGCCTACACCCCCGGCGACGTCGGCGGCTCGCGCCCCGACCGCGCGGCCATCGTGTATTCGCAGCGCTGCAAGGAAGCCTGGAACGACGTGCCGATCATCCTCGGCGGCATCGAAGGCAGCCTGCGCCGCATTGCGCACTACGACTACTGGTCGGACAAGGTGCGCCGCTCCATCGTCGTCGATGCCAAGTGCGACCTGCTGCTGTACGGCAACGCCGAGCGCGCCATCGTGGAAATCGCGCACCGCCTGGCCGCGAAAGAGCCGGTGCAGCAGATCACCGACGTGCGCGGCACCGCCTATGTGCGCCGCGAAACGCCCGAAGGCTGGTTCGAGATCAACTCCACCAGCGTCGACGAACCCGGCCGTGTCGAGGCCCACGTCAACCCCTACCTGATGGTGTCCGAGCAGGCCAAGGCCAACGGCGCCACCTGCGCCAAGGAAGACGAGGCCGAAGCCGTCGCCAAGGCCGCGGAGGCCGCTGCCTCGGGCGGGCCTATTCCCGGGATGCCCGCGATGCCCGCCTCGGTGGTGAACCCCGCCATCAAGCCGCTGACCTTCATGCCCAACCCGGCGCTGGCTTCGCGCGCCAAGATCAAGGTGCCGCCGCGCGACCATTCGGTGATCCGCCTGCCGTCGTACGAACAGGTGCGCAGCGACCCGGTGCTCTACGCGCACGCCAACCGCGTGCTGCACCTCGAGACCAACCCCGGCAATGCCCGCGCGCTGGTGCAGGCCCACGGCGAGGGCGCCACCGCGCGCGACGTGTGGATCAACCCGCCGCCCATCCCGCTCACCACGGCCGAGATGGACCACGTGTTCGACCTGCCGTACGCCCGCAGCCCGCACCCGAGCTATGCCGACGAGAACGGCAGCCACGACGGCGCCACCAAGATTCCCGCATGGGAAATGATCCGCTTCAGCGTGAACATCATGCGCGGCTGCTTCGGCGGCTGCACCTTCTGCTCGATCACCGAGCATGAGGGCCGCATCATCCAGAGCCGCTCGGAAGACTCGATCATCAAGGAGGTCGAGGCCATCCGCGATTCGGTCAAGGGCTTCACCGGCACCATCTCCGACCTCGGCGGCCCGACGGCCAACATGTACCGCGTGGGCTGCAAGTCGCCCGAGATCGAGTCGGCCTGCCGCAAGCCCAGCTGCGTGTACCCGGGCATCTGCCCGAACCTGAACACCAGCCACGACCCGCTCATCAAGATCTACCGCCGCGCGCGTGCGCTGAAGGGCATCAAGAAGATCCTGATCAGCTCCGGCCTGCGCTACGACCTGGCCGTGCAGTCGCCCGAGTACGTGAAGGAGCTGGTGCAGCACCACGTGGGCGGCTACCTGAAGATCGCGCCCGAGCACACCGAGCAGGGCCCGCTTACCAAGATGATGAAGCCCGGCATCGGCAGCTACGACAAGTTCAAGCAGATGTTCGAGAAGTTCTCCGCCGAGGCGGGCAAGAAGCAGTACCTCATTCCGTACTTCATTGCTGCGCACCCGGGCACCAGCGACGAGGACATGATGAACCTCGCGATCTGGCTCAAGAAGAACGGTTTCCGCGCCGACCAGGTGCAAACCTTCTACCCGAGCCCGATGGCCACGGCCACGACGATGTACCACACCAACAAGAACCCGCTGCGCAAGATCACGCGCGAGAGCGAGACGGTGGACATCGTGCGCGGCGACAAGCGCCGCCGCCTGCACAAGGCCTTCCTGCGCTACCACGACGCCAACAACTGGCCACTGCTGCGCGAGGCGCTCAAGAGCATGGGCCGTGCCGACCTGATCGGCAACGGCAAGCACCATCTCATCCCGACGTGGCAGCCGCTGACCGACGGCGGCTACACCAGCGCGCGGCGCAAGAACTCGACGGCAGCGCCGGTGGCTGCCAAGGCCGCGCCGGTGAAGCTGGCGCCGGTGAAGCCCATGAAGGGCCGCATCCTCACGCAGCACACTGGCCTGCCGCCGCGCGACAACGGCTCGGCGCCGGCGCCACGCAAGGCTGCCGGCCCGGTGCGCGGCAGCATCCGCAAGCCGCGCTGAGCTTCAGAAGGCCGGCAGACCCGCCGGCAGCAGCTTGCCCACCCAGGCGCCCACGGCCGCCAGGTGGGCCAGCACCGTGGCCCAGTAGCCGGCCATGAAGCTCGTCTTGCGCACCTTGTGGCGGAACAGCCGCTGCGCCACCCATGCGCCCGGCCAGCCCCCGACCAGCGAGAGCAGGTGCAGCGTGTTTTCCGCGGTGCGCCAGCGGCCCGTTTCGGCGGCGTTCTTGTCGAAGCCGTAGATGAAGAAGGTCAGCAGGCTGAGCAGCAGCAACACGCCCAGCGCGATCGGCGGAATGCGCGCGGTCCATACGCCGTAGAAGAGCAGCGCGGCGTAGCACAGGAGCAGCAGGGCCATCGGCAGCGACGACGAAGAAGAGGGCGCGGCGTCCCTGTGGCGGCTGGTGGCGCGAACATTCCGAGTGCGAGCTGAACCGGCAGGGCGCGTTGGCTGTCGTTGTCGCTCCTGCGGACGCTGCTGCACGGCGCTGTCGGCCTGCACCGCCACCGCACGCGGCCCCTTGCCGCCCACATGGATCTCTTCGAACGTCAGCTTCATGCCGACCTGCGGCGCCGTGCCCCGGTCCGTGAAATCGCGCAGGTGCACGAACACATCGGCGGAAACATCGGGGCTGCGGATGAAGCCGAAGCCCCGGTCCTTTTCCCATCGAACGAGCGTGCCTTGGCGTTTCATGGGCGGGATTCTCGCCGTTGCCGTGCGCATGGACGAGCGCCTAAGATCGGCGCCCATGGCCTTGTACCGTTCTCCCCCTCCATCGACCCGAAGCTGACGCGCGCCCCGTGCCGCGCTCAGACCCGCAAGTGGTCGCCGCCGTCCGTGCCCCGAGGCCGGCCGGCGGTGCGGTTGGTCATGCCCGCTGCTGATTGCCGATCCTTGATCGATCGGCCATGGCGGGCGTCATGGAGAACTTTCAACAATGAACGCAAGAATGTCTGCCGCCCTGGCCTGGGGCGGCGTGTTGCTGGCCGGCGCGCTGTGGGGCGGCGGTGCGCTGGTGGCGCAATTCCTCATCGATGGCGGCATTGCGCCGCAGAGCCTGTCGCTCGCGCGCTTCGCGCTGGGGCTGCCGCTGCTCTGGTGGCTGCATTGGCACGCGCCCGCGAGTCCGGCTGCACGGTGGTCCGACCTGACCCGGCGCGAACGCTTCCAGATGCTGGCAACGGGCGCGGCGATGGCGCTGAACGTGAGCTGCTGGTTCGCCGGCATTGCGCACCTGGGTGCGGCGTTGCCGACGGTGATCTCGATCTGCTGCGCGCCGGTGATCGTCGCGCTGGTGTCGGTGCTGCGCGGCTACGAGCGCTTCGGCCTGCGCCTGATGGGCGGCCTGCTGCTCGCCGTGGCGGGCGTGCTGCTGCTCGTGATGCCGGCCGCGGGCTGGGGGCCTCTCGCACCGGGCCATGCGGCCGGGTTGGCCTGGTCCTTTGGCTCTGCCTTCTGCTACGCGATGGTGGTGCTGTGCAATGCGCGCATGCCGGTGCGGGTGCCCGCGGTCACGGCCTCGGCCTGGGGCATGACCGTGGCGGCGCTGTGCATGGTGGTCGTCGCGTGGCCGGGCGGCATCACCTGGCCGGCGGGTGCGGCGCAATGGGTCGGCGTGGGCTACACGGGCGTGGTGACGACCTCTGTAGGCTACCTGGCCTTTGCGTGGGGCGCGCGGCGGCTGTCGCCGACGGCGGCGGTGGTCGGTACGCTGGTCGAACCGCTGGTGGCCGCCTTGCTGGCCGCGGCGTTGCTCGCGCAGCCGATGGCGCCCCGCCAATGGGTGGGAGCGCTGCTGCTGGCCGGCGCCATGCCGCTGCTGGTGCGAGGTGGCAAGACCGTGTCATCCGACTGAAGGCACGGACGGCCACGCCGTTGTATGGTGTGGCCCCATGAGCAGTTCGCCCCACCCGTCGGCTTCATGGACGCACATTCCTGCAAGGTCGCTGGCGGGGGCGCTGCTGCTCTCGGCCTCGGTGCTGGCGGGGGCCGCGGCGCCGGACAACCCCTCCGCCCAGGCGCTGCGCGCCACCCACCAGCGGCTGAGCGACAAGCTCGACCACAGCAGCTTCGGGCGGCCGGTGCAGCTCGATTCCACGGAAACGGCCGACGGCGTGCAGGGCGACGTCTACGCGGTGGTCGACCATCCGCTGTCGGAGATCAGCGCCACGCTCAAGGGCTCGGCCCATTGGTGCGACGTGCTCACCCTGCACATCAACAACCGGCGCTGCGTCGCGGCCGGCGCACCGCAGGGGCGCGAAGCGCTCACGCTCTACGTGGTGCGGCGCTACGACAAGCCGCTCGACCAGGCCTTCGAGTTGCCCTTCGTCTACCGCGTGGCCAGCGCGACGCCCGAGCACCTGTCGGTCGAGTTGACGGCCGAGAGCGGGCCGCTGGGCACCAGCAACTACCACGTGACGCTGGAGGCCATTGCGCTCGACGAACGCAAGAGCTTCCTGCACTTCAGCTACAGCTACGACCACAACACCATGGTGCGGCTGGGCACCATGGCCTACCTGGCGACCTTCGGCAGCGACAAGGTGGGCTTCACCGTGCTGGGCAAGACGCCGGACGGGCAGCCCGACTACATCCGCGGCCTGCGCGGGCTGGTGGAACGCAATGCGATGCGCTACTTCCTGACGCTGGACGCCTACCTCGCGGCGCCTGGGCCGGGGGCGGAGCAGCTCGACCGCCGGCAGCGACGCTGGTTCGCCGGGGCCGAGCAATACCCGCGGCAGTTGCACGAGGTCGACCTCGACACCTACCTCGCGCTCAAGCGCGAAGACCGGCAGCGCGACGGCGCGCCTAAATGAGCGGGCCGGCGGGCTTGATCAGTCCGCCAGCGTGAGCAGCGGCACGTCGCGCTCGCGGCCCATGGCGTCGAGCTCGGCCCGCGTGCGGCCTGCCAGCCATGCAGCCAGCGCCTCGTGCGTGGCCGGCGCCATCATGTCGCGCGATGCGATCTGCGCCGCTTCGCACAGACGCGCTGCGAAATGCGGCTCCAGCGCGGCCACGGCGACGCGGCCGTCGGCGCAGGGGTACACGCGGTAGCCCGCGTGCGCGCCGCCGACCGCGCCCGAGGGCTGCGTCAGGCCCCAGGTGCGGGGCAGGGCGAGCCAGTCGGCCGAGGCGTTCAACGCCACTTCGAGGTACACGCCGCCTGCCTTGCGTGACTGCAGCAGCATGGCCTTGAGCACCGCCTCGCTCGCGAGCAGCGCACCGCCCATGTCCGCGTACAGCGTCGGCGGCAGCTCGGTGCCGGTGACGAGCCCGCTTTCCGCGAGGTAGGTCAGGTCGTGCCCCGGCTCCTCGGCGCGCTCGCCCGGCGCCCCGACGATTGCCACCTGCGACAGTGACGGGTGGCGTGCATGCAGCGTGGCCCAGTCGAGCTGGAGCTTGTGGAGCGCGGAGGGGCGGAACGAGGTGAGCAGCACGTCGGTCTTCGCGAGTTCGGCGTGCAGCTGCTGCTGGCCGGCTTCGCTCTTCAAGTCGACGGCGCGGATCTCGATGCCCTCGTGCAGCGCGGCATAGGCGGGCCGGTTGTACAGCCCCATCGGGTCGCCGCCCGGCGGCTCCAGCTTGAGGCAGGTGGCGCCCATCGCGCGGCAGCGCAGCAGCGCGGCGGGGCCGGGCAGGTTGAGCGCAAGGCTCACGATGCGCACGCCTGCGAGCGGCGCGGCAGGGGCATTGGCGGCATCGGCGGCGTTGACGGAGCTGGCAGGGCTGGCGGAACTCGGCATCGGTCTTGTCTCCAGGGAACTTGTTTCACACATTCTCACCCGGTGCATCTGCACCCGAAGTCCCGCAAGGAGCCACTTCCCGCAAGCCGCCGTGCCGCCCCGCGCGTAGCATCCGCTGGTGGCAGCCACATCCACCTTGCCGCTGCCTCAACGAACAGGAGACAGACATGTTTGAAGCTTCCCTCATGAGCGGCCAGCGCATCCTCGTGACCGGCGGGGGCACCGGCCTCGGCCGGGCCATGGCCGAGCGCTTCCTGAGCCTGGGCGCCGACGTGGTCATCTGCGGGCGGCGCCAGGCGGTCTGCGAGGAAACGGCGGCCGAATGGCGCCAGCAGTTCCCGGACCGGCGCATCGACACCTTCGGCGTGGACATCCGCATTGCGCAGAGCGTGGACGACATGGTCGATAGCCTGTTCAAGAGCGGCGGCCTCACCGGGCTCGTCAACAACGCGGCGGGCAACTTCGTCTCGCCCACCGAGAACCTCTCGCCGCGCGCCTTCGATGCCGTCGCCAACATCGTCTTCCACGGCAGCTTCTACGTGACGCAGGCCGTGGGCAAGCGCTGGGTGGCGCAGGCCAAGGCGGGCGAGTGGAAGAGCGGCGACGCCTACCGCAGCGTCATGAGCATCATCACGACCTGGGTCGACAACGGCAGCCCCTACGTGGTGCCCTCGGCCATGAGCAAGGCCGGCATCGACGTGATGACCAAGTCGCTCGCGGTCGAATGGGCGCGGCACGGCATTCGCCTGAACGCCGTGGGCCCCGGCGAGATTCCCACCGAAGGCATGAGCAAGCGCCTGAACCCCGGCGAAGAGCCCGGCGCGCGCAGCAAGCTGCACAACCCGATGGCGCGCACCGGCCGCATGAGCGAGCTGCAGAACCTCGCGGCCTTCCTGATGGCGCCGGGCCAGTGCGACTGGCTCACGGGCCAGAGCATCATGATGGACGGCGGCAATGCGCTGGCCACCGGCGGCAACTTCTACGAGCTGCGCCAGTGGAGCGACGCCGACTGGCTGGCCGCGCGCGAACGCATCGAGGCGCAGAACCAGAAGGACAAGGCCCAGCGCTGATTCGCGGGGCTCACTGCCTACTTCTTCGGCGACATCGCCGACCGGGCCGCGTGCACCGTCACGTGCTTGTTCACCGGGCTCGACAACACCAGCGAGGTGGTCACCGCACCATCGACCGCCAGCGCGTCCACCACGCGCTCCAGGTCGGCCGGCTCGGCGATCGCGCAGCGCACGATGAAGCAGTCTTCGCCCGTCACGCGGTCGGCGCTCAGCACCTCGGGCATGGCCTCGAACAGCTTCAGGTAGCTGGCGATGCCCGCGTGCGTGGTCTCAATGCGGATGATGGCCTGCAGCCCCACGCCCAGCGCGCGCAGATTGACGCGCGCGCCGTAGCCCTCGATCACGCCGGCCTCCTCGAGCTTGCGCACGCGCTCGCTCATGGCCGGCTGCGACAGGCCGATGCGCTTGCCGATGGCGGCCAGGCTCTGGCGCGCGTCGGCCTGCAGCGCTTCGAGAATCAGCCGGTCTTTCCTGTCGATGTTCATGAGGGCGAAGTCAGGGGTGTAGGGACCGATGCCTGATCGGTTTGCGGCCGCGATTTTCGATGGATTGCGCTTCTGCGCGCGCGGCACGCCCGCTATCGTGGTTCTCATTTTTCCAGGAGAACCCATGCAACTCGTCGGCATGCTCGACTCACCCTACGTGCGGCGCGCCGCCATCTCGCTGCGCCTGCTCGGCCTGCCTTTCGTGCACAGGCCGGTCTCGGTCTTCAGCACCTTCGAGCACTTCCGCGCGATCAACCCGGTGGTGAAGGCGCCCACGCTGGTGTGCGACGACGGCACGGTGCTGATGGACTCCACGCTGATCATCGACCATGCCCAGGCGCTGAGCGGGCGCAGCCTGATGCCCGCCGACCCCGCCCGACGGCTGCGTGCACTGCGCCTCACGGGGCTCGCGCTCGCGGCCTGCGAGAAGACCGTGCAGATCGTCTACGAGCACCAGCTGCGGCCGGCCGAGAAGCTGCACCAGCCGTGGGTCGACCGCGTGCGAAGCCAATTGATGGCCGCGTATTCGGCGCTCGAAACGGAGGTGGCCGCTTCGCCTCTGTCCGCCGAGGAAACGACGATGACGCAGGCCGGCGTGTCGAGCGCCGTGGCGTGGTCCTTCACGCAGCTGATGCTGCCCGAGCTCATCTCGTCCGGCGGTTTCCCCGCGTTGGCGGCGCATGCCGCGCAAGCGGAAAACCTGCCCGTGTTCCTCGGCGCGCCGCAGGTCTGAACGACGAGGTTCAGTCCGCGATGTCCGCGCCGCGCTCGGCCAGCAGGCTGCGCAGCACGCCGCGGTGGCAGCGCGATTCGTGCTCGCAATAGCAGCCGACCGCCAGCGCCGTGCCGTGCGACAGCGCTGCCAGCAGGTCGAGGCTGCGGCTCGCATCCGGTTCGGCCATCTCGGCCTTGAACTTGCGCACGAAGGCGTTCCATTGCGCGGGCGAACCGCTCGCCTGTGCCTCCTGCGCCTGCTTCATCGTCTCGACGGAGGGGGCCAGGTTCGGGAACCACACGTCGTACCAGTCCTGCGAGGCGAACTCGGTCTTTGGAACGCCGCGCGGCGGGCGGCGCACGGTGCCGACGCGCAAGCCTTCGCCGGGTGCGCGCGGCGTGCCCAGGCGGACGATGCGGATGCTCATGGGGTTGCTCCCTCGGATTCAGGTGCCGACGATGCCGCCGTCGCGCCGGCGGATCGCCAGCGTGGCCGAGCGTGGCCGCGTGCTGCCCGGCACGGTGCCGTCGGGCCATGCGCTGTTGTGGCCGCCGTCGCCGTCGTCGCGCGCCTCGCCCGGATGCTGGATGTTGACGAACAGCGTGCGCCGGTCGGGCGTGACCACGCAGCCCGTGATCTCGCAGCCGTTCGGCCCGGTGAGAAAGCGCTTGATGCGCCCTGACGCCGGGTCGGCGCACAGCATCTGGTTGTTGCCCAGCGCGGTGTAGGGCGGCTTGCCGATCAACTGGCCGCTCATGTCGGTCTGGATCCAGAGCAGGCCGCCCCGGTCGAAATGCAGGCCGTCGGGCGCGCCGAACATGTCGGCATCGGCGCTGGGGTAGCGCGCGCCGCTGCCGGGCTGCGCCGGGTCGCCCGCGAGCGCGAAATGGTCCCAGGCGAAGGCGCTGCTCGCGGCGTCGCCGCCGTCCTCTCGCCAGCGCAGGATGCCGCCGAAGAAGTTGTCGGCACGCGGGTTGGCCGCGTCGGGGCCGGGCTTGCCGGCGTCGCCGCGCTGGGTGTTGTTGGTGAGCGTGACGTACACCTCACCGGACTGCGGATGCACGGCAATCCATTCGGGCCGGTCCATCTTCGTGCCGCCGACGATGTCGCCGGCCAGCCGGGCGTGGATGAGCACCTCGGCCTGGTCGGCAAAGCCGTGCGCCGCGTCCAGCCCGTCGCGCCCGTGCCTGAGCTCGAGCCATTGGCCGCGCCCGCCCGCGTCGTAGCGCGCCACGTGCAGCGTGCCCTCGTCCAGCAGGTGCCGGTTGGCGGCGCGCGCGGCGGCGTCCGTGCCGGGGCGCACCTTGTCGCGGCTGACGAACTTGTAGATGTATTCGAAGCGCGAGTCATCGCCCATGTAGACCACCAGGCGGCCGTCCTTCGCGATGGTGCAGGTGGCGCTTTCCTGCCGCTTGCGGCCCAGCGCGGTGCGCTTGACGGGCGTGGCGGTCGCGTCGAACGGATCGATCTCGACCACCCAGCCGAAGCGGTGTGGTTCGTTGGGATGCCGGCTCAGGTCGAAGCGCTCGTCGAAGCGCCAGTACTCGACCCATTGCGCGCCCGGCACCGTGCCGTAGCGGCGCTGCGCGGGCGTCATGGCCTGCGCGGCTTCCTTGGGGCCGCCGAAGTAGCCGTGAAAGTTCTCCTCACAGGTCAGGTAGGTGCCCCACGGCGTGACGCCCATCGCGCAGTTGGCGAAGGTGCCGAGCACCGCGTCGCCCGCCGGGTTGGCGGCGGTGCGCATCAGCGGCGTGCCGGCGGCCGGGCCGGCGATGCGCATCGGCGTGCGGCCGTGCACGCGGCGCGCGAAGGGCGAGGGCAGCACCTGCTGCCAGCCCTGCACGGTGCGGCGGATCTCGATCACCGAGACGCCCATGGCGTGCAGCGACTTGCGCACCTTGTCGGCGGTCCAGCCCGCGGCACCCGACGCGCCCTTCACGCCATCGGTGTGCAGCAGCTGCTCGTCGGTGTATTCGTGGTTCATCACGAGCAGGCCGCGTTCGCCGAGCGCATCGAGCGCGAAGAAGTGCATGCCGTCGTGGTGCATGCCGGCCTGCACCGCCTGGTCGTCGGCGCTGTTGCCGGCATCGGGCGCGAAGGCCGGCATCTGGCCCGCCACGCCGGTGGGCGTGCCCCAGGGGTAGAGCAGCTGCCATTCGTACTCGGGCGGTATCGCGATGCCGTCGCGCAGCGAGGCGGGCACGCCGGTGAAGCCGAGCACACCGCCAGGTGCGGCCGGCGCCGGCGGCAGCGATGTGGCACAGCCCTGTCCGAACAGCGCCACCACCGCGGCGGCCGAACCCGATTGAAGAAGAAACTGGCGGCGGTCCAATGGCATGGCGAGGTGTTCAAGGTGTTGTGCAGGCGACAGCCGCCATCATCGCGCAGCGCCGCACGGCGCGATACTGGCGCAAGAACCGCCCCAGGAGACACCGGATGAACGACCGCATCGCAACGACCCGCCACGCCGACGGCGTGGTGCAACTGCAGCTCGCCCGCGACGACAAGATGAACGCGCTCGACCCCGCGATGTTCGACGCGCTGATCGAGGCCGGGCAGGCGCTGTGCAGCGACAGCACGGTGCGGGCGGTGGTGATTTCGGGCCGCGGCAAGGCCTTTTGCGCGGGGCTGGACATGGCCTCGTTCCAGCGCATGCAGGAAGGCGCCGGCGCCGACGTGCTGGGCGAGGGGGCCGCAGGGGCCGACCTGCTGGTGCGCACCCACGGCATCTCCAATGCGGCCCAGCAGGTGGCGATGGTCTGGCGCGACGTGCCGGTGCCGGTGATTGCGGCGGTGCACGGCGTGGCCTTCGGCGGCGGGCTGCAGGTGGCGCTGGGCGCGGACATCCGCATCGTGGCGCCCGACACCCGGCTCTCGGTCATGGAAATCAAGTGGGGCCTGGTGCCCGACATGGCCGGCATGGTGCTCATGCGCGAGCTGGCCCGCAGCGACGTGGTGCGCGAGCTCACCTACACCGGGCGCATCTTCTCGGGCGAGGAGGCCCTGCGCATCGGCTTCGCCACCCGCGTGGCGGCCGACCCGCTGGCCGAGGCGCTGCAAATGGCGCACGACATTGCACAGAAGAGCCCCGACGCCATTCGCGCGGGCAAGCGGCTGCTGAACGGCAGCGCGTCGCAGAGCGCGGCGCAACTGCTGCTGGCCGAGTCGCTCGAGCAGAAGGCGCTGATCGGCAGCCCCAACCAGGTCGAGGCCGTGAAGGCCAACATCGAACGCCGCGCGCCGAAGTTCACCGACCCGCACTGACGCCCGCCCGCCGCCTTGTGTTGCGGCGCACCGACGTCGTCGGGTAATCCAGCAGTCTGCCGGGGCCGGTCTTCGCGCAATCTCGCGGCCCCTCTGTGTCTTTCCCCCTCAAGGCAAAGCCGTGCCGGTCTTCCCCTGCGCGCACGCTTTTTCACGCCATTGCAACGTTTGGCAGCAACGGAAGTGTCTTTACGCGCCAATATGTAAGAATAAAGTAGTTGTTTTATGGGGAAAACGAGGGAATTCAGAGACAATTTGTGTGCAGAAGGTCACGTCTTCTCCCCCAGCGACCGTTGGAGGATGGCCCCTGACGCCGCGCTCATCAACAATTGGATGCTTTAGTTTCGCGACAGCGATCCTGCATGTCGATCACTACGTTTTTTTGTAACCTCAGCGTGCCCATCCTGGTGGGCGAGGATCGCTACAAGTACATCCCCATCGTCGGGGTCTTTCGCAGCATTCCGTTCGACCAGGTCGACGAATGGGTGATGGATGCCGACGGGGCGCCGCGCAGCGACCGCGAACTGGCGGCCGAAGTGCTTGTCGAGATCCGCAAGCCGGCCCTCGCGAGCGGACGCACCTCGCCGCACGCTTTCGAAGTGGCGGACATCCTGCAACTCGACCGCGCCGCGGCGATTGTGGTGTCCACCTTCCTGGCCGCATTGCCGCGCGTCTGAACGCGCAGGCCGCGCTCAGTCGCACCTGAACAGCACGCCATTGCCCGGGGTCTGCGGCGCGTCGGCCTGCTCGAGGAAGCGGATCGGGTTGCCGTCCTTGCGGCAATAGGCCTCGGCCTCGGGCTGGCTGCCCGCGCGAAGGATGCCGTCGTACAGCCGCACCACCCCCGTCACGGGCGTGGAGCAGGCGGCCAGGGCCAAGGAAACGAGGGTAAGCAACAGCAGGCGCATGAAAAGGTCCAGTCGGAAGACCGGAGACTTTAAGCGCTGCGCCGCCCCGCGCTTCAGGACGCGATCGCGCCCACCGCCCAGTAGAAGGTCGGCCTTGCGCCGTTCAGCAGGTGGTCGCCCACCACGCGGCCCTTGTAGATGGTCGGGTTGTGCGAGGCCAGCGTGCGCGCATTGCGCCAGTGGCGGTCGAGCCGCCGGTCTTCCTGCAGCGCCGAGGCGCCGCCGATGTCGAACAGCCGCGTGCCCGCCTGCAGCACGGCATCGACGATGCCGGCCTGCGCCTTGGCCGTGTTCAGTTCCACTTCGAACAACAGGCTTTCCGGAACCGTCTCGCCGCGCGCGCGGTAGCGGTCGATCTCGCCGAGCCCGCGCGCCACCGCCTGCACGGTGGACGCAGCGATAAAAGCCGTGCTGGCCAGCTGCCCGATGACCTGCTGCACCAGCGGATCTTCGCGCGGCGTGCTGCCGCTGCCGTGGGTGTAGACGCGCTTGCGCGGCTGCACGAAGGCCACCGCGTCGCGCACGATGGCGCGCGCAATGCCCGCCAGCGTGGCCAGGTGTATGAGCTGGAAATGCGCGGTCATCGGCGTGGGCTGGTCGCGCACGTAGAGCAGCACGTTCTCGGGCTTCACGCGCACGTTGCGAAAGCGCGTGGTGCCCGAGGCCGTCAGCCGCTGGCCGAAGCCGCGCCAGTCGTCCACGCGCTCCACGCCCGGTGCCTCGGCCGGCACCAGCGCAATCACGCGGTCGCTGCTGCCATCGGCGTTCAGCCGCTGGCCCGACACCGCGATCCAGTCGGCGTACAGCGTGCCGGTGCTGTAGTACTTGTCGCCCTCGAGCAGCCACGCGTCGCCTTCGCGCTTGAGCGTGGTCTGCATGGTGCCGATGGCGCCGTCGCCGAGTTCCGTGGTGGCGTTGCCGAACACCACGCCTTCGGCGGCCAGGCGCATCCACGGGCCGTGCAGGGCGGGGTCGATTTCCGCCAGCAGCCGTTCGATGAAGCCGAAGTGCGCGCGCAGGATCTGCGGCAGGTTGGAGTCGGCCTCGCCGAGCTCGATCAGCAGGTCGTACAGCTGCTCGACCGATGCGCCGATGCCGCCGTGCTCCAGCGGCACGCGCAGCGCGCCGAAGCGCTCGGCATTGAGCCAGGCCACGGGCTCGTAGGCCAGCTCGCGGTCGATTTCGCGTTGCGCCGCGCCCTCGGCGATGCGCTGGAAGACGGGGCGGAAGCGCTCGGCGAGTTGTTGCGAGCCGGGCGCGTGCGCGCCGGCGACGTGCGCTGCGGGGCGCGTCGTTTCTTGGATGGATTCCATGGGGGGCGGGGCGGCAATGACGCGCGCCCGGAAAGAGGGGAGACAGGCCTGCGACTGTCCCCCGCACCGCGGCTTTTGTGAAATACGCTTTTCGCGTTTTCTTATGCCGTGCGCGATGACTAGCGTTTGCCGCGCGCGTCCACCGGCCAGATGCCCACCAGCGTGCCGCCATCGACCACGTGGTACGTGTCGTGCAGGTTCACCGTCGGGTCGCAGTGCGGCGTGACGAACTCCACGCGCGCGCCCAGCGCGGGACGCGCGCCTGCCGGCACCATCAGCTTGCCGTGCTCGTCGCCGAAGAAGGCATAGCGGGTCGATGCATCGACGCCCCGCGCCACCAGCGGCGCGCCGCTGTCTGTCGAGAAGCACTTGGTGCCCGCGTCGACCGTGACCCAGTCGGCCGCGTTGGTGCTGACCACCGCCGCCTGCACGAACAGCGACACCTCGAAGGGCGAGGCCTGCCCGGCATCGGCGAGCACCTGCGTGTATTCCGCGTCCATGAACACATAGGAGCCGGCCTGCAGTTCGGTGAATGCGTTCTCCTGCGAATCGAGGTCGTGCGTGCCGGTGCCCGCACCGGTGACGATCTCGAATTGCAGGCCCTGGCGCCTGGCCGCCGCGACGATGCCGGCCACGGTCTCGCGCAGGGCGGCCGCCGCGGCGCTGCGCTCGGCGCGCGCCACGATGTGCTGCAGGTTGCCGGCATACGACTGCAGCCCGCGCAGCCGCAGGCGCGGTTCGGCGGCCGCCAGCGCCGCGAGTTCGAGCACCTTCGCCTGAGTGGCGGCGCCGGTGCGGTTGTAGCCGGCGCCGTAGTCCACCAGCACGTCCAGCGGGTGCGTGAGGCCGCTTGCGGCCTGGGCCAGGTCGGCCAGGTTGCGCGGGTTGTCGACCACCACCATCACGTCGCCGGGACGCGCGCGCTGCGCCAGCTTGATGAGCCGCGCGATCTTGCTCGGCGTGACGGCCGGCGAGGTGATCAGCACGCCGGGAATGCCGCCCCCGACCATCACCTCCGCCTCGCCCAGCGTGACGCAGCTCACGCCGACGGCGCCGGCCGCCACCTGGCGGCGCGCGATCTCGACCGACTTGTGCGTCTTCACGTGCGGGCGCAGGTTGACGCCGCGTGCCTTGGCGAAGGCGGCCATGCGTTCGATGTTGCGCGTCATGGCGGGCAGGTCGACCAGCAGTGCGGGTGTGTCGAGCAGATGGCGGCCGCCGGGAACGCCGATCAGGGGCGCGTTGACTTGCAGGTCCTGGAACATCGAGGAAAAGCCTTTGTGGGAAGAGGGGGCCTGCGGTGCAGGCCGGGATTCGTTGCGAAATGATCGCATCGAACGTTCGGTGCGATGCCTCGTAGTTTCCCAAATGGCCGCACGACGGTGCCGAGCCTGTGCCGAGCCCGGGTGGCGCAGCCTACCGGTCGGCGGGCGGGCTCGCCTTCAGCGCGGCCATCAGCAGCCGCCCGGTCGTCTGCAGGTGCTCGCCCATCAGCGCCTGCGCGGCCTGGATGTCGCGGTTGAGCACCGCGTCGAGCAGCGCCTGGTGCTCGGCGCCCACGTCGCGCGATTCCTTGCCCAGCGGCGCCGACAGCTGCCGGTAGCGCTCGCTCTGCTGGTACAGCATCTGGTGCATGCGCAGCAGCCAGCTGTTCGGGCAGCCCGAGACCAGCGCGTTGTGAAAGTCGGCGTGGCTGCTGGTCCATTCGGCGCTCAGCACCGTAGGCATGGCCGCGTCGCGCTCGGCCTGCCGCGACAGCCGGTGGTGCGCCGACACCACGCTGCCTTCCCAGGCCAGGTCGCCGTGGCGGATGGCTTCGGCCAGGCAGAGCTTCTCGATCTCGATGCGCGCGTTCACCAGCTCTTCGAGGTCCTCGGGCGAAATCGGGCTCACCCGGTAGCCGCGCGCGGGCTCCGACACCACCAGCGCCTCGGCCTCCAGCATGGCCAGCCCTTCGCGCACCGCGCCCGCGCTCACGTCCAGCTCCTCGGCCAGCGCGGCGATGTTGAGCTTGGAGCCCGGCAGCAGCCGCCCGCCCACGATGGCCGTGCGCAGCTCGGCAAAGACCTGGCGCGTCTGGCCCAGGCCCTTCGTTTTCTCGTTCATTGCACTCCCGTCACACCGCGAAAAACGGTCGATGTTACTTGTTAACCCTAATGATGGATAAACAGCCAAACAATAGACTAACAACAAAATAATATATTGTTTGTCCCAACATGGACAGCCGAACGGAGACACCACCCATGGCCGAGATCCAGCTTCGCACCCAGAAAAGCCCGCACCGCGCGGCGCTGCACGGCGTTCATTCGCTCGATGCCTTCGTCTTCACCGTGCCCGACCTCGACGAAGCCGCGCGCTTCTACGAGGCCTTCGGGCTGGAGCCCAAGCGAGAGGGCGGCCGGCTCGACCTGTACACGGCCGGCCATCCCCATGCCTGGGGTTCGCTCTTCCAGGCCAGCGGCGTGAAGAAGCTGCAGTACCTGCGCTTTGCCTGCTTCGCGGAAGACTTCGACGCCATTGCCGCGCGCATCGAGCGGTTGGGCGTGCCGCGCTGCTCGCCGCATGCGCTGGGCGACGACCGCGGCCTGTGGGTGCTGCATCCGGAGGGCTATGCGGTGCAGCTCGTCGTGGCCGCCAAGAGCGCGCCCGACGCCGGCAGCGAGCCCGTGGTGGCGCCGCGCCCGCCGGTCGGCACCGGGGCGTCGCCCAACCGTGCGCGCATTCCCAAAGTGCATCCGCGCCGGCTCTCGCACATCCTGCTGTTCAGCGCCAAGGTGCCCGAAGCGGTGCGCTTCTTCGAGGAGGCCCTGGGCCTGCGCGTGACCGACCGCTCGGGCGACCTCATCGTCTTCATGCACGGCGCGCACGGCAGCGACCATCACCTGATCGCCATGGCGCATTCGAACGGGCCGGGCCTGCACCACCTGAGCTGGGACGTCGCCAACATCGACGAGGTCGGGCGCGGCATGGAGCAGATGTACGCCGCCGGCCACGTGCGCGGCTGGGGCGTGGGGCGCCACGTGCTCGGCTCGAACTACTTCCACTACGTGCGCGACCCGTGGGGCAGCTATTCGGAGTACTCCTGCGACATGGACTTCGTGCCCGGCGACTTCGACTGGCCCCACGCCGACCACCCGCCCGAAGACTCCTTCTACGCCTGGGGCCCCAAGGTGCCCGAGGACTTCGTCACCAACTACGAGGTCGAGGCGCCCACGACCTGAGCACCCTGGCCACCGCTTCTTTTTTCGTTCGAACAACCCCGCCTGACAAGGAATTTCCATGCGTCTTCTCGCCTTCAACCACCACGGCAAGCCGGCCCTCGGCCTGCGCCTCGACAAGGAAGTCGTCAACCTCACGGCCGAAGGCCTGCCCGCCACGCTGGACGAACTGCTGCGCGGCGGCCCCGAGGCCATGGCCGCCGCGAAGAAGGCCGGCGACGCCGCGCGCACGCGGCTGCCGCTGTCCGACATCGACTGGCTGGCGCCGGTGCAGTCGCCTTCCAAGGCCATTGCGGTGGGCCTCAACTACATCGACCACGCCGCCGAAAGCAAGTTCGACCCGCCGACCTATCCGGTGCTGTTCCATCGCTTTCCGTCGTCGTGGGTGGGCCACAACCAGCCGATCGTTCGGCCGCACGTGTCCACGCAGTTCGACTACGAGGGCGAACTGCTGGTGGTCATCGGCAAGGCCGGGCGCTACATCAAGAAGGGCGACGCGCTGAACCACGTGGCGGGCTACTCGGTGTTCAACGACGGTTCCATCCGCGACTACCAGTTCAAGTCCGCGCAATGGATGATGGGCAAGAACTTCGACCGCTCGGGCTCCTTCGGCCCCGAGTTCGTCACCGCCGACGAACTGCCCGCGGGCGCCGCGGGCCTGAAGCTGCAGACGCGCCTGAACGGAACGGTGCTGCAGGACGCCAACACGCGCGACATGATCTTCGACGTGGCCACGCTGGTGTCGGTGTGCTCCGAGCCCTTCGCGCTGCAGCCGGGCGACATCATCATCGCCGGCACCCCCTCGGGCGTAGGCCTGGCGCGCAAGCCGCAGGTGTTCATGAAGGCGGGCGATGTGTGCGAGGTGGAGATCGAAGGCGTGGGCCTGCTCTCCAACCCGGTCGTCGACGGCGACTGACGCGCGGCTGTTTCCACGCCGCGCAGACAACAACCATTCCGGAGACAAAAAAATGAGCATCGATCGTCGTTCCTTCGTCGCAGCTGTCGGTGCCCTGGGCACCGGCGCGCTCTTCAGCGGCAGCGCCGCCGCGCAGCAGCCAGCGGGCAAGCCCATTCGCGTGGGCGGCACGCTGGCGCTCACCGGGCCGCTCTCGGCCACGGGCCTGGTGCACAAGCTCACGGGCGAGATCTACGTGGAGTCGCTCAACCAGCGCGGCGGCCTGCTGGGCCGGCCGGTGGAGTGGGTGCTGAAGGACGACCAGTCCAAGCCCGACCTTGCGCGCACGCTGTACGAGCAACTGGTGACGGCCGACAAGGTCGACCTGCTCATCGGCCCCTATGCCACGGGCGCCATTCTCTCGGCCATGGGCGTGGCCCAGCGCTACAACAAGACGCTGGTGCACCACACCTTCGGCATTCCCAGCCTGGCCAAGTACGACCAGCAGTTTCCGGCGTGGTCGCTCGGCCCCGACCCCGAGAAGACGATGCCTGCCATGGTGTTCGACGCGCTGGCCACGTCGCCCAAGCCGCCGAAGACCATCGCCATCGTCACCAGCAAGTTCCCCTCGGTGCACTTCGTGGCGCTGGGCGCGCGCGAGGTGGCCCGGCAGCGCGGGCTGAAGGAAGTGCTGTTCCTGGAGTGGGACTTCGGCAACCGCGACTTCGGCCCCATTGCGGGCCGGCTGAAGGAGGCCAACCCCGACTTCATCTGGAACGGCGCCATCGGCCTCGAAGGCAACCAGCTGCTCGATGCGATGAAGAAGATCGACTACGCGCCGCTGCATCACTTCTATCACGTGCCCGCGCCCGCGCCGATGCTCAAGGCGCCCGAGGCCAACGGCGCGCTGGCCACCACCATCTTCGAAGACCATCCGCCCTTCACCGACAACCCGACGGCCGCCGCGTTCGTGAAGCTCTACCGCGAGCGCGCGGCCAAGGCCGCCATGCCCGACACGGCGGTGGAGACGCAGGCCGCCGCCTCGTTCTCGGCCTGGCAGATCATCGAGGCCGCCGTGGTCGCGACGCAGGGCCTGGACGACAAGGCCATGGCCACCTGGCTGCGCGCCAACAAGGTCGACACCATCCAGGGCAAGCTGCGCTTCAACGAGCGCGGCAACTTCGGCGACGACCTCGGCAAGGTGAAGCAGGTGCAGAACGGCAAGTGGGTGGTGGTGTGGCCCAAGGAGTGGACCGCCCCCGGCGCGAAGCTGCAGACGCGCGGAGTGACCGGCTGATGAGCTTTCCCAGTGCCACGCTGCTGGCCCAGTCCATCCTGGCGGGCCTGTTCACCGGGGCGCTCTACGGCCTGCTGGGGCTCGGCCTCAGCCTGTCGTGGGGCATGCTGCGGCAGATCAACCTGGCGCACTTCGCGCTCGCCTTCCTGGGCGCCTACCTCACGTACGAACTGTCGAGCCACCGCGGCGTCGATCCGCTGCTCACGCTGGTGGTCATCGTGCCGCTGTTCTTCGTGCTGGGCGTGGCGCTGCACTGGGTGCTCACGCGCTTTCGGGTGAGCCCCTTCAACTCGCTGCTGGTCACCTTCGGCATCACCGTGATCATCGAGGCGCTGCTGCAGTGGACCTGGACGGCCGACTACCGCAAGCTGGAGTCGAGCTACGCGGAGCACAAGCTGCAGATCGGCACGCTGTACCTGCCGGTGCCCGAGCTCATCACGCTGGGGCTGGGCGTGGGCATCTCGCTGGCGGTGTGGCTCGCGCTGCGCCGCACCGACCTGGGCAAGGCGATGCGCGCGGCGGCCGAAGACGCGCCCATTGCCGCGGCCTTCGGCGTGAACCAGCACGCACTGGCGCTCATGCTCTCGGGCCTGAACGCGGCGCTGGCCGGCGTGGCGGGCGTGTGCATTGCGCTGGCGTACACGCTGTCGCCCTCGCAGATCTACGCATGGATCGGCGTGGTGTTCGCGGCCGTGATGCTGGGCGGCCTGGGCCGCCCGCTCGGGCCGCTGATTGCGGGCTGCATTATCGGCGTGACCGAGGCCGTGACCATGACCGTGACCGCACCCTCGTGGGCACCGCTGGTGTCGTTCTCGCTGCTGATGTTCGTGCTGCTGGTGCGGCCGGGGAGGGTGGCATGAAGCGCTCGTTCCTGCTGATTCTTGCGGCCGGCGCGGGGCTGGCCGTGGTGCCGTGGCTCGGGCTGCCGGCGTTCTACGAATCCATCCTCTACCTGGTGCTGCACTGGGTGGCGCTGGCCACCTCGTGGAACCTGCTGTCGGGCTACTCGGGGTACTTCTCGTTCGGGCATGGGGCGTTCTTCGGCATCGGCATGTACACCACGGCCACGCTGGCGACACGCTTCGACGTTCCCTTTCTCTGGACGCTGCCGGCCGCCGCCGTGGTGGCCGCGCTGGTGGGCACGCTGCTGGGCGCGGTAGCCTTCCGCGTGCAGGCGGTGCGCGCCGAACTGTTCTCGCTGCTCACGCTGGCCGCCACCTTCGTGGTGGCGACCATCATCCTGAACACGCCCATCGACGGCGGACCGGGCGTGTCCATGAGCGCGGTGGCGGTGCCGCAGCTCGGGCCGACCGCCTCGGGCACCTTCTACCTGCTGGCCTTGGGCGTGGCGGTGGTCACGGTGCTGGCCGCGCTGGCCGTGTACCACTCGCGCTTCGGCACGGGCCTGTTCGCCATCCATGACGACGAGGACGTGGCCGAGGTGATGGGCGTGCCCACCTACCGCTACAAGCTCGGCGCCTTCGCGCTGTCGTGCGGCTTGGCCGGCGTGGTGGGCGGGGTGCATGCGCTGTTCATCTCGTACGTGACCACGGGCGACACCTTCACCATCGCGATGCCGCTCACCGTGGTGCTGATGGCGGTGCTCGGCGGCACGCGGCACTGGGCCGGGCCCATCGTCGGCGCGACGGCGATCACGCTGCTGCTCTACGCCTTCACGGGCGGCGACAGCGCGATCATCGGCAAGGGCCTGACGGGGCTGGTGCTGATCGTGGTGATTTTGTTCATGCCGCAGGGGCTGCTGGGACAGGTGCTGAAGTGGTGGAGCGCAAGGCGGGGTGCGCCGGCCGCTTCGTCGGCACCGGCCCTCGCGCCTGTTGCCGCCGAAGCGAAGAAGCCTGCCGTTGCCAACGGCGAGGTGCTGCTGCGTGCCGAAGGCGTGCGCAAGTCCTTCAAGGGCGTGCACGCGCTGCGCGGCGTGAGCCTGGAGGTGCGGCGCGGCGAGATCCTCGGGCTGCTCGGGCCCAACGGCTCGGGCAAGTCGACCTTCATCAATGTCGCGAGCGGCCACTATGCGGTGACGGCCGGGCTCATCGAGTTCGAGGGGCGGCGCATCTCGGGCGTGCCGGCGCACCGCATTGCGCAGGGCGGCATTGCGCGCACTTACCAGATCCCGCGGCCCTTCGCGCACCTCACGGTGCTGGAAAACGTGGCGCTGCCGGCGATGTTCGGCGCGGCCGTGCTCGACCGCCAGACGGCCGAGGCCGAGGCATGGCAGTGGCTGGCCTTCACCGGCCTCACCGAGCGCGCGCACGCCTTGCCGGCCGAGCTGAACCTGCACCAGCGCAAGTTCCTGGAGTTCGCACGCGCACTGGCCTCGCGCCCGCAGGTGCTGATGCTCGACGAGGTGCTGTCGGGTCTCACGCCGTCGGAAATCGACGAGGCCGTGGCGCTCATTCGCCGTATTCGCGACCAGGGCGCGACCATCGTCTTCGTCGAGCACGTGATGCGCGCGGTGATGGCGCTGTGCGACCGCATCGTGGTGTTCAACCGCGGCGAGGTTCTGGCCGAAGGCGCGCCGCACGACGTGATGCAGCGCCCCGAGGTGGTGTCGGCCTACCTGGGGCAGGCGATGGCGCCCGACCCCGCCGCACCGGCGAGCGCACCGCCCGCAACCGGCATCGAAAGGGAGCTGGCCCATGCTTGAACTCGAAGCCATCCGCGTCGCCTACGGGCAGGCGACCGCGCTGTGGGACGTGTCGCTGTCCATCGGCAAGGGCGAGCTGCTGTGCATCGTCGGGCCCAACAGCGCGGGCAAGAGCACGCTCATCAACGCGGTGGCCGGGCTGCACCGCATCAGCGCGGGGCGCATGCGCTTCGAGGGGCAGGACATCTCGCGCCTGGCGCCGCATCGCTTCTGCGCGCAGGGCATTGCGCTGGTGCCCGAGGGGCGGCGCCTGTTCACCGAGATGACGGTGCGCGAGAACCTGGAGCTGGGCAGCTACCTGCGCGCGGCGCGCCTGGAGCGCTCGCGCTCGATGGAGCATGTGTGCACGCTGTTCCCCGTGCTGAAGGAAAAGCTGGCGCAGCCGGCCGGCTCGCTGTCGGGCGGCCAGCAGCAGATGGTGGCCATCGGCCGTGCGCTGATGGCGCGTCCCAAGCTGCTGCTGCTCGACGAGCCCTCGCTGGGCCTGGCGCCGAGCGTGGTGCTCGACATGTTCACCGCCATCCGGCGCATCCATGCCGAGGGCATCGCGGTGCTGCTGGTGGAGCAGAACGTGGGCATGGCGCTGGATGTGGCCGAACGTGCCGCGGTGCTGGAGGAGGGGCGCATCGTCGCGCTGGGCCGACCGGAGGAACTGATGGCGCGGCCGGAGTTGCGGCGCGCGTACCTGGGCCTGGAAGAAGCCGGCGCTACGCCAGGCGCGACGGCGCATGCTGCCGCGGGCGTCGGGGGCGCCGCAGCGCCAGCCACCACAGCAGCGCGGCATTGATCGCCCAGCTCGCGGCCAGCATCACCAGCGCGGTGCTGGCCACGCCCGGCGACAGGCCCAGCGTGAGCAGGCTCAGCGACCACGGCAGGCCGCCCGCGATGGCGGCGAGCATGCCCACTTCGCTGTCGGGCGCGACGGCCATGGCCAGGATGCACACCACGCCGCTGACCGTGTAGATCAGCGCGGCGGTGCGCCAGCCGGAGCGCCGGGGCGGTCGTGAACTTGCCGGATTTGCGATGGGCATGCCCTGAGCATCGCCGATCCCACCCCCTGCCGTGAAGGCTTGTTACGCCAAGCCACGTAGTGTTTTGGCGACGCCCGTTTCAGCGATTTGCCAACTTGTGCACAACAGCGGCCACGGGGGCGGGCGGCAGCACGGCTTCGACACCCAGGGCCAGCGCGAGCAGGGCCGTGTCGTCGCCTGCCGCGCCGGTCAGTTCCAGCCCCGCTGGCAGGCCGTCGAAGCTCAGTCCCATCGGCAGGCTCAGGGCCGGAAGCCCCGCCATGCCGGCCGGGCCGGTGTTGCGGATGTAGGCCGAGAACGCGGAGGCCGGGCGGCCGCACAGCGTGACTTCCACGTCCTCGCCGATGCGCGCCGCGGTCAGCGGGCTGGTCGGGAACACCAGCGCTGCCAGGTTGTGCCGGGCGAAGCATTCGCGGTAGGCGGCCTGCATGCGCGGGCGCAGGGTGTGCAGCGCGTGGGCATAGGCCTCGGGCGTGACGGCGGTGTCGCCGAACAGGCGCTCGAACAGCGGGCGCACGTCGGGGCTGACCACGGCGTCGGTGAGCGCGCGGGCGTCGAAGGGGCGGTCGTGGCGCGCAAAGTACGCGGCCAGCGCCGGAAGAATCTCGTACAGCGAGATCGACATCGATCCTTCCTGGAACAGCGCACCGGCTTCGGCCAGGTTGCACGGCACCAGCACCGCGCCCGCGGCGCGCAGCCGCTCGAGGCTTTCGCGGGCCAGGCCGGCCACGGGAGGATCGACGTCTTGCCAGAAGTAGGCCTCGGGCACGCCCAGGCGCACCCCCGCCAGCGGTGCCGGGGCAATCCGCAGCGGACCGCCGGCCACGGCGTGGTCGACCAGCACGCAGTCGTCCACGCAGCGCGCCATCACGCCGGCGGTGTCGAAGGTCGGCGAGATCGGCACCAGGCCTTCGTCCGGCCAGCGGTACACGGTCGGGCGGAAGCCCACGAGGCCGCAATGCGCGGCCGGTACGCGCACCGAGCCGCCCGTGTCGGTGCCGATGGCCGCCGGCGCGGCGCGCAGGGCCAGCAGCGCCGCATTGCCGCCGCTGGAGCCGCCCGTGACGCGCGCCGGGTCGAACGGGTTGCGCGAGGGCCCGAAGCCGTGGTTGTGGCCGGTGACGCCTTGCGACCACTCGTGCAGGTTCGTCTTGCCGAGCACGAGCGCGCCCGCGTCCAGCAATCGCCGGGTCACGCCGGCGTGGATGCGCGGACGGTGGTCCGCCATCCAGGGGCTGCCGGCGGTGGTGGGCATGCCGGCGACGTCGATGTTGTCCTTGAAGGCCAGCGGCACGCCGTACAGGGGCAGGGTGCCGGGTGCGGGGCGGGGCCCTGCATCCAGTGACGCGGCGGACGCCAGCAGCGCGTCGGGTTCGACATGCAGCAGGGCGCCGAAAGACACGGTGGCCTCGGCGCGCTCCAGCAGCGCCTGGGCGTAGTCGGTGGCACGCAGGTCGCCGTTGGACATCTGCTCGGCGGCCTGTCGCGCGGAGAGATCGGTCAGCGCATGGATTCGGTTCATGGGGGTTCGAATTGGGGCAGGAGCTGCACTCCGGTGCATGTTCCGGGCCAATTTCGCCGTCTTGCGGCCCAAAACACGCTCAAACTGCATGGCATGGATACTGCTTAAAGAGTTTTTTGTATTCAAGAGGCTTTCAACATGTCTTTCAAGTCCTTGCGTCTCCTGGCTGCCGTCGCTGCGTCGATGGCCCTTCTGTCGGCCCTGCCGGCGTCCGCCGCTGAAAAGGTGTCCTTGCGCCTGAAGTGGCTGGCGCAGGCGCAGTTCGCCGGCTTCTATGTGGCCAAGGCCAAGGGCTTCTACGACCAGGCCGGCCTCGACCTGACGATCAACCCCGGCGGCCCCAACCTCAACGTCGAGACGCTGGTGGCCTCGGGCAACGACACCTTCGGCCTGGCCGGCGGCACCGAGACCGTGCTGCTCGCCCGCGAAAAGGGCCTGCCGCTGGTGTGCATCGGCGTGACCGTGCAGAAGACGCCCTTCACCTACGTCACCTACAAGGACTCCGGCATCACCAAGGTGCAGGACTTCGCGGGCAAGAAGGTGGCCACCTGGTTCACCGGCACGCAGTACACGCTGTACTCGATGCTGGCCTCGGCCGGCGTGAAGCAGTCCGACCTGACCATCGTGCCGCAGTCGGGCTCCATGGCGCCCTTCGTCGAGAAGCAGTTCGACGTGGCCGCCGCCACCTACTACAACGAGCTCAACACGCTCAAGGAGCAGGGCCTGGGCGACAAGCTGGTGCTCATCAAGCCCGACGACTACGGCGTGGTGGTGCAGCAAGACACCGTGCTGGTGTCCGAGAAGTACCGCAACGAGAAGCCGCAGCAGGTGCAGGCCTTCATGAACGCCACCGTCAAGGGCTGGAAGTACGCGCTGCAGAACAAGAAGGAGGCCATCGACATCATCATGGCCGCCGCGCCCAGCCTGAACCGCCCGCACCAGGAAGCCATGCTCGACGAGTTCGAGAAGCTCGTGAAGGCCGGCAAGGGCGGCAGCGACGGCATCCTGGCCATCGACCTGCCGACGGTCGAGAAGATGCAGACGCAGCTCGTGGGCTACAAGGCGCTGAAGGCGCCGGCCGACCTGTCGAAGGCCTACGACGCCAGCTTCTGGACGCAGGTGCCTGCGGCCGACAAGAAGTTCTGAGCCGTATCGCAACGTCATGAAATTCATGCCTCACGAAGTGATGCCGCCCGCCGTGGCAGACACGGCGCCGCCCATGCTCGAACTGGTCAACGTGTGGAAGCGCTTCGGTGAAGCGCAGGCCCAGACCGTCGCGGTGTCGGGCGTCAACCTGCGGATCGCGAAGAGCGAGTTCGTCACGCTCGTGGGACCCTCGGGTTGCGGCAAGTCGACGCTCTTCAACATGATCGCGGGCCTGCTGCCGCCCGACGACGACGGCTCGCTGCTGTTCGGCGGTGCGCCGCAGCGCGACGGCCAGCTCCTGGGCAAGGTGTCGTTCATGCCGCAGCGCGACCTGCTGTTTCCGTGGCGCACCGTGCTGGACAACGCCATCCTCGCGCTCGAGGTGGAAGGCGTGCCGCGCAAGGAGGCGCGTGAACGCGCCCGCGCCATGCTGCCGGAGTTCGGCCTGGCCGGCTTCGCCAACCACTACCCGCACCAGCTGTCGGGCGGCATGCGCCAGCGCGTGGCGCTGATGCGCACCTTCCTGTTCGAGCGCGACCTGATGCTGCTCGACGAACCCTTCGGCGCGCTCGACGCGCTCACGCGCACCCGCATGCAGCACTGGCTGCTGGAGCTGTGGGCGCGCCACCGCCGCACGGTGCTCTTCATCACCCACGACATCGACGAAGCCATCCTGCTGGGCGACAAGGTGCTGGTGATGACGGCGCGCCCCGGCACCGTGAAGAGCGAAACCGTGATCGACCTGCCGCGTCCGCGCGACCCGTCGGTGGTGCTCACGCCCGAGTTCATCGGCCTCAAGCAGCGCCTGCTGGCCGAGATCGAGGAAGAAAGCCAGAAGACCTTCGCGCAGGAGGGCACCGCCTCGTGAACGCACTCCTGCAGCGCGCCGTGCGCTCGCCCGTGCTGGCCTTCGTGGGCCTGGCGCTGGTGTGGGAGCTGTGCGTGCACGCCTTCGCGCCGTCGCCGCGCTACCTGCCGGCGCTCAGCGCCATCGCGCAGGACGCCTGGTCGGTGTGGCCGCAACTGGCGCGCGGCTTCGGCCGCACGCTGCTCGAAACGGTGCTGGGCTTTGCTATGGGGGCGGTGTTCGGCTGCCTCTGCGGCACCGTGTTCACTTACTCGCGCTGGATGGAGCGCTCGGTGTTCCCCCTGTTCGTGGTGTCGCAGACGGTGCCGGTGGTGGCCTTCGGTGCGCTCATCGTCATCTGGTTCGGCAACTCGCTGCTGGCCAAGGTGATGACCGCGTTCTTCCTCACGTTCTTCCCCGTCACGGTGAACACGCTGCGCGGGTTGAAGTCGTGCGACCCGCAGCGCATGGCGCTGATGCGCAGCTTCGGCGCGAACCGCTTCACGATGTTCTTCAAGCTGGCCGTGCCCTCGGCGCTGCCGCAGATCATGGTGGGACTGCGCGTGGCCATCGGCCTGAGCCTCATCGGCTCGGTGGTGGGCGAATGGTTCGGCGAGACCGTGGGCCTTGGCGTGATGCTCATGGAGGCGATGAACGCCGACCTCGTGGTGCGCCTGTGGGTGGTGATGTTTGCCTGCGGGCTCATGGGTGCGCTGCTGTACGGGCTGCTCACCTTCGTGGAAAGGAGGCTCGTATGGTGGCGCAGCGAAAGTTGAAAGATTCGCCCGTGGTGCCGGTGGTGCTGAGCGTGGTCGTGCTGCTGGTGGTGTGGGAGGGCGCGATCCTGTTGTTCAAGATTCCGCCGTTCGTGCTGCCCAGCCTGGGCGCGATCGTGCAGCACGCCTTCACCGACACCGCCCGCCTGATGGCCGCGTTGCTGGCCACGCTGGGCGAAGCACTCGGCGGCTATGCGCTGGGCAGCGTGCTGGGCTTGCTGCTGGCCGTGCTGCTGCTGCTCGCACCGCCGCTGGAGCGCATCGTGATGCCGCTGGCGGTGGCCGTGAACGCGGTGCCCACGGTGGCCTATGCGCCGCTCTTCCTGATCTGGTTCGGCCTGGGCGCCGCCTCGAAGATCGCGCTGGTGGCGCTGGCAGTCGGCTTCACCATGCTGGTGAATGCGCTGCACGGCCTGAAGCAGGCCGACCTGGCGGCGGTGAACCTGATGCGCAGCTTCGGCGCAGGGCCCATGAAGATCGTGTGGCGCCTGCGCCTGCCGGTGGCGATGCCCTCGGTGGTCACTGCCCTGCGCATCGGCGTGCCGCGCAGCATGATCGTCGCGATCGTCGGCGAGATGCTGGGCGCCTATGCGGGGCTCGGGCGAATGATCTATGAGTCGACGCAGCAGGTCGACCTGCTGAGCGTGTGGTCGGCGGTGCTGGTGGCGTCGCTGGCGAGCATGGTGTTCTATGGCCTGCTGATCTGGATCGACCAGAAACTGGTGTGGTGGCGCTGATGGCAAAGACGAATCCCGCGGCGTACCCCGACACCGAAGCCGAGCTGCGCGTGCAGTTGGCCGCCTGCTACCGGCTGGTGGCGCATTTCGGCATGGACGACCTCATCTACAACCACATCTCGGCACGCGTGCCGGGGCCGGCGCATCACTTCCTCATCAACCCGTACGGGTTGCTGTTCTCGGAAGTGACGGCCTCGTCGCTGGTGAAGATCGACCTCGACGGCCACAAGATCGACGACACCGAGGCCGAGGTCAACCAGGCCGGCTTCGTGATCCACAGCGCCATTCACGCGGGCCGGCCCGATGCGCTGTGCGTGCTGCACACGCACTCCGACGCGGGCACCGCCATCGCGGCCATGCCGAACGGCCTTTCGCCGCTGAGCCAGTTCGCAATGCGCTACCAGGGCCACACCGCGTTCCACGACTACGAAGGCGTGGCGCTGGAAACCGGCGAGCGCGAGCGGCTGGTGCGCGACCTCGGTGCGCACAACACCCTGGTCTTGCGCAACCACGGCATCCTGACCGTGGGCCGCACCATTCCCGAGGCCTTCATCCTCATGTACTACTTCGAGAAGGCGGCCAAGGTGCAGCTGCTCGCGCAGGGCGGCGTGGCGCCCGGCGAATCGCTGGTGTACCCGCAGCCCGAGGTGAGCGCGCTGGCCGCGCGCCAGTTCACCGAATTCGCCGGCGACATCCTGCCGCCCGGCACGCGCGAATGGCCTGCGTTCCTGCGCATGCTGGAGCGCACGCAGCCCGACTACAGGCTCTGACAGCCGTTCTTTTCATCTTCACCCCCAGAGACACATTTCGATCATGCAACTCGAGAACCTCACCTCCTTCATCGGCACCGAAGTCAAAGGCATCGACCTGCGCGAGCCCGTGAGCGACGACGACTTCGCCGTGCTGCGCGACACGCTCAACCAGCGCTCGGTGCTGCTGTTTCGCGGCCAGAGCATCAACGAGGCGCAGCACGTGGCGTTCTCGCGGCGCTTCGGACCGCTGCTGGGCCATGTGCTCACCCAGTTCCTGAAGAAGGAGCACCCGGAGGTGTACGTGCTGTCGAACGTGTCGGAAAACGGCAAGCCCATCGGCAACCACAAGGAGGGCTGGAACTGGCACTCCGACCTGTCGTACAAGGCCGAACCCTCGATGGGCGCGCTGCTCTACGCGCTGGAAGTGCCGCCGGTGGAGGGTGACACCTTCTTCGCCTCGATGCACGCCGCCTACGAGGCGCTGGACGACGACATGAAGGCGCGCATCCGCCCCATGACGGCCACGCACAGCTACGCCAACTACTACGGCAAGGCTTTTGCCGACCGCAACCCGCTCACGCCCGAGCAGCTGGCCGCCACGCCCGACGTGGTGCATCCGCTGGTGCGCACGCACCCCGAGACCGGCCGCCTGTCGCTCTACGTGGGCGAGGACGTGGTCAAGCAGATCGACGGGCTGCCCGCCGAAGAAAGCGTCGCGTTGCTGGCCGAGCTGAATGCACACGCCATCTCGCCCGAGTTCAGCTACCGCCACAAGTGGCTCGCGGGCGACCTGCTGGTGTGGGACAACCGCTGCACCATGCACCGCGCCACCCCGTACGACGACAACGTGTACCGCCGCGTGATGCACCGCACCACGGTGGCGGGCGACCGCCCGTTCTGACGCGCCGATTCGCCGCAGCGCCCCGCGATCGAAGACCGACAAAGACAAACACAACAAGGAAGGCAAGACCATGGAACCGAACGAACCCGAGATGGCGGAGCCCGCGATGCTGCGCGGACGCGAGCGCCAGCGCGGCAAGGGCGCCACGCTGTCCGACGAACTGAAGGACACGCTGGAAGACCTGATCGTCAGCGGCGTCATGAAGCCCGGCGCGCGGCTCGACGAAGCCGAGCTGGCCGAGCGCTTCAAGGTGTCGCGCACGCCGGTGCGCGAGGCACTGAAGGCGCTGGCCGCCACGGGCCTGGTCGACCTGCGCAGCCGCCAGGGCGGCGTGTGCGTGGCGCGCATCTCGCTGCCGATGCTCATCGAGATGTTCCAGATGATGGCCGTGATGGAAGGCCTGTGCGCCAAGTTCGCCGCGCGCCGTGCCACCGAAGTGCAGAAGGCGCGCATGGGCGCGCTTCACGACGAGCTGACCAGCATCCTGGCCTCGGGCGACCACTCGCGTTTCTACGACGTGAACCAGGACTTCCACGACGCGCTGTACGAGGCCTCCAACACGCACTACCTGGCCGAGCAGACGCGCGCGCTGCGCAAGCGGGTGCGCGTGTACCGCCGCTACGTCACCTTCCAGCCCGGGCGCATGACCGCCACCATCGGCGAGCACGGCGCCATCCTGGACGCCATCCGGCGCAACGATCCGGGCGCGGCGTTTTCTTCCGCCATCGACCACGTGAGCCTGCTCGAGGACGACATCGTCGACCTGATCGCGGCGCTGTCCGAGCAGGACGGCGGCGCGCCCTGAGCGCCTTTTCAACACCCACTTTTTCGACCGCATTCCCGGACATCACCTCATCATGAAACTCGAACTCGAAGGCAAGACCGTACTCATCACCGGCGCGTCCAAAGGCATCGGCCTTGCGGCCGCCCATTCGTTCGCGGCCGAAGGCTGCCACCTGCAGCTGGCCGCGCGCGACGGCGTGGCGCTGGCCGCGGCCAAGGAAGAGATCGAGAAGATCTACCCGATCAACGTGCGCATCCACCCGATGGACCTGGCCGCCCCCGGCGCCATGCAGCAGCTGGCCGAGGCGGCGGGGCATGTCGACATCCTCGTGAACAACGCGGGCGACATTCCGGCCGGCCCCATCGAGTCGCTGGACTTCGCCGTGGTGCGCCGCGGCTTCCAGCTCAAGGTGCTGGGCTACATGGAGCTCACGCAGATCTACTACGCGCGCATGAAGGCCGCGGGCGGCGGCGTGATCGTGAACGACATCGGCAACTCCGGCGAGAACTGGGACGCCAACTACATCGCGGGCTCCACCGGCAACGCGGCCGTGATGGCCTTCACGCGCGCCCTGGGCGGCGTGAGCCTGGACGACGGCATCCGCGTGGTGGGCGTGAACCCTGGCCCGGTCGCGACCGACCGCATGGTCAAGCTCATGAAGCGCCGCGCCTTCGACACGCACGGCGACGAAGGCCGCTGGGAAGAGCTGTTCGACAACTACCCGGGCGGTCGCCCGGCCACGCCGGAAGAAGTGGCCGAGCTGATGGTGTTCCTGGCCTCGCCGCGCGCGGGCTACATCACGGGCACGGTGGTGACCATCGACGGCGGCATTGCCTCGCGCGGTTCGATCATCAAGACCAGCAAGAAGGCCATGGCCGCCGAGCAGGCGCAAAGGCTGGCGGCATGAACGCGGCGTTGAACCCCGCAGCGGCCGTGCCCGCAGTGACGAGCGACGCCGAAACCCGCAACCAGTATTTCGACAAGCTCTTCACCAACCCCGACCTGATGTGGCTGGGCCAGAACACCAACCACTTCCCGCTGCACCCCGCGGTGAAGAAGGCGCTGCATGACGCCATCGACGACGAGAGCTTCCACGCCTATGCGCCGCCGCTGGGCATGGAGGCGCTGCGCTCGGCGATTGTTGAAGACCTGGGCGTGCCGAACCAGTCGGCCGTGGTGACCGATGGTGCCGTCTCGGCGCTGGCGCTGGCCTGCCGTGCCTTCTGCGCGGCCGGCAAGGGCTTCGTGACCACCGACCCGGGCTGGAAGTGGCCGCTGCAGTTCGCGGCCAAGGCCGGCTCGGTGATCACCGAGATTCCGATCTACGGGCCCGAATACGGCTTCAAGCTCTCGGCCGAGGCGCTGGCCGCAGCGACCGACGAGAACACCTCGGTCATCTACCTGGTGGACCCGAACAACCCGCTGGGCACCACCTACACCGAAGACGAGATCCGCGCCTTTGCCGAGCGTGCGCGCGAGATCGGCGCCGTGCTGATCCACGACTGCACCTACCGCGACTTTGCCGACAGCCACACGCTGGCCTCGCGCTTCTACCCGGAAGGCACCGTGACCATCGTGAGCTTCTCGAAGTGGCTCGGCCTTGCCGGCCTGCGGCTGGGCGCGCTGGTGGCGTCGCCCGAGCTGCTCGCGCGGATCCTGCCGCACTCGCAGGCGCCGCTGGGCGCCAGCGTGCTGGCGCAGCGCGCGGCCATCGCGGGCCTGGGCGTGAAGGACGAATGGATGGCCGAAGTCATCACCCAGCAGCGCGAGAACCAGCAGATGATCGTCGACGCCTTCGCCAGGCTGGCGGGCTTCGAAGTGCCGGTGTTCCCGTCGCAGGCCAACTTCATCGTGATCGAGTGCAGCAAGGCGGGCGTGACGCCGGAGGCGCTGGTCAGCGCGCTGGGCGAGCACGACATCATGGTGCGCCAGGGCACGTACCACACGCCGCGCTTCGGGCACCGCTTCATCAAGATATCGACCACGGTGCCGAAGGCGTGGGCGCAGGCGTTGTGCGACGTGCTGCCGCAGGCGGTGGAACGCGCGCGCAGCCTGCCCGCCACGGCGGCGCTCTTCTGAAAGGCCGGGCCATGAGTTTTGCCACCGCCCCCGACGGCATTCGCCTGTACTACGAGACGGCCGGCAGCGGCACGCCCATCGTGTTCGTGCACGAGTTCGGCGGCGACCACCGCAGCTGGGAGCCGCAGATGCGCTACTTCGCGCGGCGCCACCAGTGCGTGACCTTCGGCGCGCGCGGCTATCCGCCGTCGGACGTGCCGGCCGACGTGGAACGCTATTCGCAGGCCACAGCGGCCGATGACATCGTGGCCGTGATGGATGCGCTGAACCTGGAGCGCGCGCACATCGTGGGGCTGTCGATGGGCGGCTTCGCGACGCTGCACTTCGGCCTGCGCCATGCGAAGCGCGCAGCCTCGCTGGTGATTGCAGGCGCGGGCTACGGCGCCGAGAAGGAGCACGAAGACTACTTTCGCGGCGTTTCGCTCGAGGTCGCGAAACAGTTCGAGGCCCAGGGCTCCGAGAAATTCGCCCGCACCTATTCGCTGGGCGCAAGCCGCGTGCAGTTCCAGAACAAGGACCCGCGCGGCTGGCAGGAGTTTGCGACCTGGCTCGGCGAGCACGATGTCGTGGGTGCGGCCAACACCATGCGCGGGGTGCAGGCGCGGCGCCCGTCGATCTACGACCTGGAAAGCGACCTGCGCGCGATGGCCGTGCCTTCGCTCGTGGTGGTCGGCGACGAGGACGACCACTGCCTGCAGCCCGGCATCTTCCTGAAGAAGACCGTGCCGGCCTGCGGCCTGGCCGTGATGCCCAAGACCGGCCACACGCTCAACCTGGAAGAACCTGCCGCGTTCAATGCGTTGCTGGCCGAGTTCTTCGCGCAGGTCGAGGCCGGGCAATGGAAGCCGCGCGACCCGCGTGCGCTGCCCAGCCAGATCATGAAGACCGACTGATGAACGCCCCAGCGACCGTCGCGGTGCGGCAGGGCATCTGGCGCATCGATGCCGACCGGCTCTGGGACCGGCTCATGGCGCTGGCCTGCATCGGTGCCACGCCGGGCGGCGGCGTCGACCGGCAGGCGCTGAGCGCGGAAGAAATCGCGTCGTGGCGCACGATGATCGACTGGGCGCTGTCGGCCGGGCTGGAGCCTTCGACCGACGCGGCCGGCAACCTGTTCATCGCGCTGCCCGGCGCGGACCGGGAGGCACCGCCGGTGCTGGCCGGCAGCCACCTCGACAGCCAGCCCGGCGGCGGGCGCTTCGACGGCGTGTACGGCGTTGCGGCCGCGCTGGAGGTGCTGACCACGCTGTCGCAGCGCGGCGTGCGTCCGCCGGTGGACATCGTGTGCGTGGCGTGGATGAACGAGGAGGGCTCGCGCTTCGCGCCCGGCATGATGGGCTCGGAAGCCTTCGCCGGCGTGCGCAGCCTCGAAGACGTGCGCGCGGTGCGCGATGCGAAGGGTGTCTCGGTGGCCGATGCGCTGGATGCCTTGCATGCCGCGTTCCCCCCGCTGCGCCGACGCCCGCTCGGGTTTCCGCTGGCGGCCTATGTCGAGGCGCACATCGAGCAGGGGCCGATCCTGGAGGCGCAGGAGTGCGTGATCGGCGTCGTCATCGGCATCCAGGGCAAGAAGACCTTCGACATCGTCATCGAAGGCGAGCGCGGCCACGCCGGCACGCTCGCGATGGCGGACCGGCGCGACGCGCTGGCGGCGTTCTCGCGCATGGCGATGGTGCTGTACGCGCAGATCGGCGGCTACGACGACGCGGTCAAGTTCACCATCGGCCGCCTGCAGGTCGAGCCCAACGCGCCGTCGGTGGTGCCCGAGCGCGTGACGCTGCGCATCGACCTGCGCCACCCCGACAACACCGTGCTGGAACTGCTGGGCCAGCGGCTCGCGGCCTCGTGCGAGCTGTTCGCGCTGCCGTGCCGGGTGACGGTGACGCCGCTGGTCGATGCACCGTCGAATGAATTCGACCCGGCGCTGCAGCAGGCGATTGCCCATGCCGCGCAGCGCATCGGGGAGCCGCACATGCCCATTCTTTCGGCGGCCGGCCATGACGCACGCCACATGGCGCCGCTGTGCCCGAGCGCGATGATCTTCATTCCCTGCCGCGACGGCGTGAGCCATGCGGAACACGAGTGGGCCGAGCCCGCGCACGTGGCGGCGGGGGCGAACGTGCTGCTGCGCGTCTTGCTGCCTTACGCGCTGCCAGGCGCAACAACCGGGGAGGGTGATTTGCCATGAATGCCACTGTCGCCGCCACAGAAGCCACCGCCACCGCCGTGGACATGGCCGACCTGCCGATGCAGCATCCGCGTGCGCCGGCCAGCGCCGCGCAGGCGCGCGCGCGTTTCTTCAACTCGGGCAATGCCTTCAACGTGAAGCTGCCGGCAGTGCCGGCGCGGCTTTTCTCGCCGCCCGCGGAAGATCGCTTCGGCGTGTTCGACTGCGACCAGTCGCGTGCGCTGGGCTGCGGCTTTGCGGCCACCACGCCGCTGATGCTCGCGCGCTATGTGCGCGTTGCCGCGCGCGACGCGCTGCTGCCGCTGGACGTGTGCGCCACCGGGTCGGTGTGGTACGTGATCTCGGGCAGCGGCCGCCTGGCCGGCGGCACGGACGGCTTTGCGTTCGGTACGGGCGATGTCTTTCTGCTGCCTGGAGCCAGGGGCTACCGGCTCGAGGCCGGCGCCGAAGGCGTGCTGCTGTGGACCGTCGGCAACGAGCCGCAGCTGGCGTTCGAGCGCGCGCAGCCTGCGCCGCTGGCCAGGGCGACCATCGACGCCGTGCACTATCCGGCCGCGGAAATCGAGCGCCAGTTCGCGCTGATCTTTTCTAGCGGCACGCGCGACGACACTTCGGGCCGCGCGCTGATCTTCTCGTCCGACCGGCAGGCCGCCGCGCGCAACCTCACGCCCACGCTGACGCTGAGCTTCAACACGCTGGAGCCGGGCACGCACCAGCGCACGCACCGCCACAACTCGGCCGCCGTCACGCTGGTGGTGCAGGGCGAGGGCTGCCGTTCGGTCGTCGGCGACGCGCAGTGCCCGTGGGAGCCCTGGGCCACGCTGGTCACGCCGCCGGGCGCGCCGCATTCGCACCACAACGCGGGGCCGCAGGGTGCGCGCTTCTTGATCGTGCAGGACGGCGGGCTGCACTATCACGCGCGAACCATGGGGTTCGAGTTTCTGGAAGGCGTCGAGTAAAGGGTCACGGCCCTTTCTTCGATCCGTCATTCGGGCGGGTCACCATGCGCGCATGGCTGGTCAACTTATCTCCATTGCCCTGTCCGTGGACCAACACGACGGCGGCGACTATTTCTGGGTGCTGCTCGAGTCCTTCGACAATTCGATGGAGTTCGAGTCGCTGATGGAGGCCGCCCAGGGCTTCCCTACCTATGCCGAAGCCTTGCAGGCCGGCTACGCGGTGCTGCGGGGACTGTCGGAAGACCTGAACGTCGGCCCCCGCGAAGAAGCCGACGACCCGGCCCTGGTCGAGGACGGCACCAGCGGCGAATACGACTGAAGGCCTGCACGGCGCAATGCCGCACCCAGGCCGATCGGCGGTGCCATGGCCATCTGGCGGATGTCCAATGCCTGTCAGCAAGCGTAGGCTATGGCTTACATGCGTCCCCCCGGCCGAACGAGGACAGTGCAGCGTGCAGTCGCGGATGTCACTCCGCCTGCATGGCATGCCGGTGGTCGCACGCACTGGCCAGATCGGCAAGTTTCGGGAGTTCAGATGGTCGAATATTTCCGCGTGGGATTGCCCTACATTCGCGTTCGTTTCAAGGTGCCCGCGCGACGCGGCGGGCGCATCGAGCTTCATGGCAAGTTCGGCGTCATCACCGGGGCCAGCGGGGAATACCTGCTGGTGAAGTTCGACGGAGAGCCCTCGGCCGTCATCGTGCATCCGGTCGAACCCAACTATGTGGAATCGGGCGAGGCCACCGAACCGGCCCCGCTGATGCAAAGCGACGGCAGGAGGCCGTGCGCGGAGTAGGTACTGGCGGGTCGTGGGGTCGTGATGCGGCGCGGCTATGCTGGCGCCAGTTTTTTGCGCGATCTGAACGACATGAAGAAATCCAGACCTCCGGCCAGGCCGGCTCCCTACGACATCAAGAAGCAGTGGCACTGGGGCCGTGCCATGCGGGAACTTCGCATTGCCGATTTCCTGAAGGAAGGCCGGCTGCTGGTTCCGGGCGAGTACACGGGCGAGGGCCCCGCCACCGACGACGGCACCGGTGCGCTTCGAACCGTTGGCGGCATCCAGGTGGGGGCGGTCGACCATGCGAACGGAACGATGTGGGTGGGCCGCAAGCTGCGAGAGGGCGATCTGCCTGCGCCGCCGGCCGCCCCGGCATCGGGCAGCTAGGGTAAGTCCCGGCGATTTTTGTCTCCCATGGGTCTAAGTTGCATTTGTGACCCACTGTTGGAGACACACATGTTGATGGTTACCAAAGTCGTTGCGGCTGGGGTGACCGCCCTGGCGATGGGCGGCGTGCCGACACCGGGCGCCGATCCGGCCGGGCCTTCCCTTTCTGCCTCACCCGTTGTCGAAGCACAGCTCAACACCAGCCAGGCCAGCGCGGCATGCCCGAGCGGCTGCAACGTCTGGCGAATGATCTACGACGGTCGTTGAGTCGAGCAAAGACCGAGGGGAAGACGCCCCGAGGGCCTGCAGGGCCCACGGGGTCACGCGCGCTTGTGCCCCTGTCGTTCCCGCCGAGGCCCTCGGCCCCTCAGACAGGGGCTGGTTAACTGCAATTTAAAACTGTATATTCATACAGTCTTTTGGCAGCAGGCCTTTGGTGAGCGCGCAACGCGCAGGGGGCGATGAACCATGAATCAGTTTGAGCTTTTCTTTCCGCGCGTGACCGCGTCGGTGGTGCCCATGGCGGCGGCGCAGCATGCCGCGGTGCCGTGGCCACCTTCACAACCGGCTCGGCCGGTGCCCGCGCCGCCACCTGCTTCCCGGGCAGAAGCGAGTGAGGCGCCATTCCGGTTCGAAGACATCGAAGTCGAAGCGCGCGTCGTGTACGCCGTGCGGCTGGCGGACTATCCGCATCCGGCGGCCGACGCCGTGAAGGTAGCCGAGCAGCGCTTCCGCCGGGAGCTAGACAAGCAGCTCGGCGGCGATGTCGTCGCGGCATTGCGCGCATTCCAGAACGCGAGCGAATCGAGCGAAAGCGACCTGTCGAAGGCCGAGATCGCCATGGCCAAGCGCTGGGCAAAGGCCTACGACGCGGCGCGCACGGCGGGCTTTCGCGATCTGGGGGATACCGACGAGGCTTTCTTCGACGTGCGGCCGATCTGAGCCGTGCCGTCGCTCGCCGGGCGAAGCGAATCCACTTCTGCTCCCGCTGCGTAAAGCATGCTGATGGCCTGATTCCCGAGCCGTGTCACCGTTCACGGCACGTCATTCCCTGCAGGCCGCTTTTTCCACCTGAAGCTGGAGAAGAGCCATGGCAACCTACGAGAAAGTGATCCGCGAAACCGCGCGGTTCGACGTGGTCGACGCCAACGACTGCGAGGGCACTGTCGTCGAATACACGACTTTTTTCCTGCGCGTCAGCCTTCACAGGCAGTACATGCCGATGGTCGTGAGCGTGAATTACCAGTTGCTCGACGGGCGCTTCGTGCACCGCACGCACGGCGGGCACTTCGACACGTGCAACGGCCTTTGCAGGTTCTTTGCGATAGGGGACAGCACTGGCGTTGCGGAGGTGGGTTGGGGCGCGCGGGATGCGCAGTCGGATGCGGGTGTTCGGCGCGGGCTGCATTAGCAAGGCCAGGCTGGCGAGCTGCGATGGCGTCCGCATGGTGCTGGAGCCTGGTTTCACGGGTTCCGGCAGGGCGTCAACAACCAGCAGCCGTGTGGTTCTACCTCCCTGTGCTCGCTGTGCTCACGCTGCCATGGTTTGCCTGGGCTTTGCTGCCGCGGTCAAAGCTCATCGGCCCCTCCAACGCGTTGCTCGCGAATCCCTGGATCACGAACTTCCCGCCTGTTGCGGTCAACGAGCGGGTCGCTGCCTGGCGGTTCGCAGGCAGCGCACAGGGCGACCCCGACTGCCTTGGTCTCGAGGCGGCGCCAGCCTCCACGTCGGGAGGCGACGGCAAGGCCGGTTCCGGAGATTGACTTGTATCGAGATCGACAGACGGACCGCGAATCGTGAGGGTTGGAGGCTGTTCTGGCCCAGCGTGCACCGCATGGCTAGTCGAGGACCTGGAGCACTGGAGGCGTGAACGACCGGAGTCTGACCTGCTGCCGCCGGAAAACTGTCGCTGATGAACGCGGCTCCGCCGGCACCATCTGCGAGCGACACGCGGACGCAACCGAGCCTTGACCGGTAGCAGTCCATCATCACCGTATTCCATCACCCCCAGCCTTCGGGGTGGGGCTTTGTCGCTTAGCATCAGGCGATGCAAGATACCTGTCGCCTATGCGGGTCAAAGCCCCGGTTCATCTTCACGCACGAAGTACTGGGCCGCCATCAAGTCAACTATTTTGAATGTGAGAGCTGCGCAAGCTTACAAACGGAAAACCCCCATTGGCTTGACGAGGCATACGCGATACCCGGGGTGCACGTTGATGTCGGACAGGCTGCGCGAGTCGTGCAAACCTGGGTACGGCTTTGCTTTCTCCTGGAGGCGATCGGTTTCGACAAGCAACGCGAATGCATCGACTACGGTGGATCGGCGGGCCTGCTGACTCGCTTGATGCGGGACAGCGGGTACAGGTACTTGGCTTACGACACCTACGACGATTCGAAATACGCGAACTACTTCAAGGTTAGCCGCCTGGAGAACGTCTCTCCGGGCTTGGTGTCTGCCTTCGAAGTTTTTGAACACTTTCCACAGCCGGCCGAATCCATCGGCGAACTGTTTGCGATAAAGCCCGACCTGATCGTGTTTTCGACAGTTTTCTACGAAGGCCAAGGGCCCGACTGGGAATACCTCGTCCCCTACTGCGGCCAACACATATTCTTTTATCGAGAGCAGGCGCTTAGAGCGTTCGGGGAGCGGCACGGATATGCGCTTCGTCGCAGTCAAGATTTCTGGCTGATGATTCGAGAGACAAGTCCCTATCTCGCGGCGTTCGATGCAAATCACACCGCAACATTGGACGCCGCTTATGTTGGAGACCTATTTCTGCGCGTAGGGCATGGCACCGAACAGACACTTCAGGACTATTCCTATGCAAAGGACCGGTTCATAAGCGAACTCGGCGCGGTTCTGAGATCGGCCGCCAAGCCTAAGAGCCTGTTGCGTCGATTTTTGGGCCTTGCGTAGGAAGACACTCCCAGCCTTCGGGCTGGGGGCTTTTGGGAGTTCCGCCGCGCCGACGGCGCACCGTGGGACCTGGCCGAGCTGTGGGCCACCTGGATCGACAAGGAGACAGGTGAGGTGCATGAGAGCTACACGATGCTCACGCTGAAAGCCGACGAGCCCCCGCTGATGAACTGGATGCATCAGCCCGACCCGAAGCTGCCGCCCTACAAGCAGGACAAGCGCAGCGTGATCCCCATCGAGTTCGGCGACGTCGATCTGTGGCTGGCCGGCACCGTAGAGGAGGCAAAGACCCTGCTGCGCCTAGCGCCGGTCGAGGAGTTCGAGGCGGGACCGGTGGCGACCTGAATCACCTTGTGGTAAGAGAAAACTGCAACGGTTAGAGGCCTTGATGGCCTGCCCGGAGGGGATCGAACCCCCGACAACCTGCTTAGAAGGCAGGTGCTCTATCCAACTGAGCTACGGGCAGATTTGAAGCCGGAAGAAACCAAGAAAAATCAACAACTTAGGCGTTGTTGTTTCCAACCGGCAGCGGCGGATTCTACCGAGTTCCGTGTCTCGCGCAGCGCTCCGAAGCGCTTGTGCAAGGCCGTGCGGGGCCTGAAACGAAAAATGCACACAGTCCGTTGGGAACTGTGTGCATATCGATTTCTTTGGTCGGGGCGAAAGGATTCGAACCTTCGACCCTCTGGTCCCAAACCAGATGCGCTACCAGGCTGCGCTACACCCCGCCAAGCCTTCTATTCTAGCCCGGATATTTACCCGGCCGGCGAGTTTCTCAGCGTTTCTCGTACTGCGTTTTGCCGAAAAGAATCTCGCGCTCCTTGTCGCCGGTAATCGGCTGGCGCAGGTCGGCCAGCACTTTCACGCCGCGCTGCACGGCGGGGCGGGCGGCGATGCCGTCGAACCAGGCCTTCAGATGCGGGTAGTCGGTGAGCGTGATGCCCTGGTTTTCCCAGCTGCGCAGCCACGGGAAGATGGCGATGTCCGCAATGGAATAGGTCTTGCCGGCGATGAACTTGTTCTTGGCCAGCTGCTTGTCGATCACGCCGTAGATGCGCTTGGCCTCGTTGCTGTAGCGCTCGATGGCATAGGCGATCTTCTCGGGCGCGTACATGCGGAAGTGGTGCGCCTGGCCCAGCATGGGGCCGACGCCGCCCATCTGGAACATGAGCCACTGCAGCACGTCGTAGCGTTCGCGGTCGCCCGTGGGCAGGAACTTGCCGGTCTTGCCCGCGAGGTACACGAGGATGGCGCCCGACTCGAACAGCGAGATCGGCTTGCCGTCCGGACCGTCGGGGTCGGTGATGGCGGGGATCTTGTTGTTGGGGCTGATCCGCAGGAACTCGGGCGCGAACTGATCGCCCTTGCCGATGTTCACCGGGTGCGCGTGGTACGGCAGGCCGCACTCTTCCAGCATGACGTGAATCTTGTGGCCGTTGGGCGTGGGCCAGGAATAGACCTCGATGGGCGATGCGGACATGTCTCTTGCTCCGGTGGGTATGACGCGAGCCGGCAGCTTATACGTGCCGGTTCAATCGCGCACCGCGCCGGGAATTCGCGCGACTCACCGCCCGCGTCAGGCCACCGCCGAGGCCTGCGAGAGGTGTTGATGAATCAGCGCCACCACGGCCGCGCCTTCGCCGATCGCGCCGCCCACGCGCTTGACCGAGCCCGAGCGCACGTCGCCCACGGCGAACACGCCCGACACGCTGGACTCGAGCGCGGTGGACGGCCGCGCCGGAAAGCCCCCGCTCGCCGCGTCGCCGGTCTGCACGAAGCCGTGCTTGTCGACCGACACGCCGCAGCCTTCGAGCCACGAGGTCTCGGGCTCGGCACCCACGAAAAGAAAGATGTTGCGCGCGGGGCAGTCGTGTTCCGCACCCGTGGTGTGGCTGCGCCAGGTGGCACCCGTCAGGCCTTCGTCGGGGCCGCCATGCAGGCGCACGAGTTCGGTGAACGGATGCAGCTCGATGTTGGGCGTGGCCTCGATGCGGTCGATGAGATAGCGCGACATGCTGGCCGCCAGCGACGGCCCGCGCACCAGCACGTTGATCTTGGCCGCATGGCGCGACAGGAACACCGCGGCCTGGCCCGCGGAGTTGCCGCCGCCGACCAGCGCCACTTCCTGCTGCGAGCAGATCCTGGCCTCGATGGCCGAAGCCCAGTACCAGATGCCGCGGCCTTCGAATTCGGCTAGGCGCGGCACCTCGGGGCGCCGGTAGCGCGCGCCGCTGGCCACGACGACGGTGCGCGCGTTGATCGTGCGGCCGTCGGCCAGCGCGATGCGCAGGCACCCGAGCGCGTTGTCGCGCGCGCAGTCCAGCGACAGCACCTTGGCCGGGATCAGCATCTCGACGCCGAACTTCTGCGCCTGAACGAAGGCGCGGCCCGCCAGCGCCTGCCCCGAGATGCCGGTCGGAAAGCCGAGGTAGTTCTCGATGCGCGCGCTGGCGCCGGCCTGCCCGCCGAAGGCGCGGCAGTCGAGCACGATCACGCGCAGCCCTTCGGAGGCTGCATACACCGACGTCGCCAGGCCCGCCGGGCCGGCGCCGACCACGGCGACGTCGTACAGGGCGTCGTGCTCGGCGGTGTCGAGCATGCCCAGGCAGCGCGCCAGTCCTTCGTCCGTCGGGTTCACCAGCACCGAACCGTCGGGGCACACGGCCAGCAGGTGGCCGGCGCCGTACTGCGCGAGCAGCGCGGCGGCGTCGGGGTCTTCATTGGCGTCGACCACGTGGTAGGGATAGCCGTTGCGGCGCAAAAAGTTTTCCAGCCGCGCCATGTCGGGCGACTGGGGCGCGCCGATGAGCACCGGCCCGCCGGCGCCGGACTCGATCAGCGCCACCCGACGCAAGATGAGTGCGCGTGTGATGCGCTCGCCCAGGTCGGCTTCGGCCACCAGCAGCGCGCGCAGTTGCTCGGGCGAGACGAGCAGCGCTTCCACGTCCTCGTCGGCCTGGCCGTCGACCAGGGCAGGGCGGCCGCTCAATTGGCCGACTTCGGCCAGGAATTCACCCGGCCCCTGCCGCACGATGGGCACCACATGGCCGAGGCCGTCGCGTTGCGTGACGGCCACGACGCCCTTGAGCAGCACGAACATGCCGGGCCCGGTCTCGCCGGCGGTAAAGAGCCGGGTGCCGCGCGCAAATTGCCGCACGCTGCCGAAGCGGGCAATGCGCGCAATCTCGGTGTCGCTCAAGACGGGAAAGGTCTGGTGGAGTCGGCTGGTGTCTGTGCCGTTTGCTTCGGTGGCCATGCGGTAAAGCTCCATGTCGCTTGCAAACCGCATTAGACGACCAAGTGGCGCCAGCGTGGCGTTCCATGCGATGTCGGCGCTGCAAACACCGTCATCCGTCTGCCATCTTCCTGACATGCACGCTTCATTCCACGTGCGCAGACTCCCTCGGCAGAAAGGGTTCCCCATGAAAGAACTGCCCAACCCGACGTTTCCGCTCTCGCAGCTCGGGCTGCGCGCGGCCTTGTGGCCTGCGCCCACGGTCGTCGCTGCCGCCGCTGCTTCCACCGCGGACCGTGTGTCGGTGCCGCAGGCACCCGCCGTCATTCTTCCTTCGCCCGTCGAAGCCAAGCAGGGCATCACGGTCGGCTGGGCCCGCCACCTGGACGACGTGCGTGCCGCGCAGCGCCTGCGCTACGACGTGTTCGTCGGCGAAATGGGCGCCCGTGTCTCGTCGCCGCTGGCCGGCCACGACATCGACCTGTTCGACGACTTCTGCGAGCACCTGCTGGTGCGCGACGAGCTGACCCAGCAGGTCGTCGGCACCTACCGCGTGCTCACGCCAGCGCAGGCCCGCCGCGTCGGCAGCACCTACAGCGACACCGAGTTCGACCTGACCCGCCTGCGCGACCTGCGCGAACGCATGGTCGAGCTGGGCCGCAGCTGCGTGCACCCCGAGCACCGCCAGGGCGGGGTGATCCTCGCGCTGTGGGGTGCGCTGGCCGGCTTCATGCACCGCAACAAGCTGGACACGATGATCGGCTGCGCCAGCATTCCGATGTCACACAACGGCGTGACCAACGGCGACGCGGCGGCCAGCATCTGGCGCCAGGTGTCGGCCAAGCACATGGCGCCCATCCAGTACCAGGTGCAGCCGCGCCTGCCGCTGCCGGTCGAACGGCTGGACAGCACGCTCGACGTGGAGCCGCCCGCGCTGATCAAGGGTTACCTGCGCCTGGGCGCCAAGGTGCTGGGCGCACCCGCCTGGGACCCGGACTTCAACGCCGCCGACCTGCCGATGCTGATGCGCATCGACGACCTGCCGGCGCGCTACCGCAAGCACTTCCTGGGCGCATGAAACCGGCGGCCGTCCCGTCCGGCAACGGGCCGTCCGCACTGCCTCCGGGCATGATGGAGCCGCACAAGGCGCATGGGACAACGGGGCCAGAGGCGTCACGAGGGTGTCATGAGAACGTCACAAACGATGTCGACACTGTCATATTTCCGCCTACGTGTGCTCCCGTGCCCCTTGCTCCAGAATCAGTCCCCATGCCATCCGCCCCCGCAGACCGGTCGCTTGCCGTCGCGGCGCCCGCGTTCACGCTGCTCGACCGCGACCACAGCATCCTCTCGTTCAATGAACGGGTGCTGGACTGGGCGCATCGGCCCGAGGTGCCGCTGATCGAGCGGCTGCGCTACCTGTGCATCGTGTCGTCGAACCTCGACGAGTTCTTCGAAGTGCGCGCCGCGCCGCACCTGATCGCGGGGAGCGCGGGTGACCTCAAGGGCACCTACACGGTCGATTCGTTCGAGCGGCTGGCCGAGGCGGCGCACACGCTCGTGGCGCGCCAGTACGCGCTGTACAACGACGAGCTGATGCCGACCTTTGCCACCCACGGCATCCACATCATTTCGCACGGCGAGCGCAACCCGGCGCAGCGCAAGTGGGTCAGCGAGTATTTCGAGCGCGAGGTGCGCCCGCTGCTGATTCCGGTCGGGCTCGACCCGGCGCATCCTTTTCCGCAGGTGGCCAACAAGTCGCTGAATTTCATCGTGCGGCTGGGCGGCAAGGACGCCTTCGGGCGCGAAAACCCGATCCAGATCGTCAAGGTGCCGCGCGTGCTGCCGCGCCTGATCCGGATGCCGGCCAAGGTCTCCGACGGCAAGACGCTGTTCGTGGCGCTGTCGAGCGTGGTGCGCGCGCACCTGGCGAGCATGTTCGTGGGCCGGGAGGTGGGCGACTTCTCGCAGTTCCGCGTCACGCGGCATTCCGACCTGGCGGTGGACGAGGAAGACGTGAAGAACCTGCGCACCGCGTTGCGCCAGGGCCTTCAGCACCGCCACTACGGGCAGGCCGTGCGACTGGAAGTGTCGGCAAGCTGCGCCGAATCGCTCGCGAGCTTTCTGCTGGCGCAGTTCAACCTGCCGCCGCAGTCGCTGTACCGCGTGCACGGCCCGGTCAACCTGGCGCGGCTCACGCAGCTGGCCGACCTGCTCGAAGAGCCGCAGCTGCGCTTTGCGCCATACCCCGCGTCGTACCCTGTCACGCTGTCGCCTTCGCAGTCGTTCTTCGAGCGGCTGCAGCGCAGCGACGTGCTGATCCACCAGCCCTTCGAGAGCTTCGACGGCGTGCTCGCGTTTCTGCGCGAGGCGGTGCTCGACCCGCAGGTGCTGGCCATCAAGCAGACGATCTACCGCACCGGCGCGGACTCGGAGCTGATGGACCTGCTGCGCGAGGCGGTGCGCCGCGGCAAGGAAGTCACGGTGGTGGTGGAGCTGAAGGCGCGCTTCGACGAAGAGGCCAACATCAACTGGGCCGAAATGCTCGAGTCGATCGGCGCGCAGGTGGTGTACGGCGTGGTCGGCCTGAAGACGCACGCCAAGATGCTGCTGGTGACGCGCCGCGAGGGCAAGCAGATGCGCCGCTACGGCCATCTGTCCACCGGCAACTACAACCCGCGCACCGCCAGGCTCTACACCGACATCAGCCACCTCACGGCCGACCCGCTGCTGACGGCCGACATGGAGGCCGTGTTCGTGCACCTGGCCAGCCAGAGCCGGCTGCCCAAGCTCAACCGCATGTGGCTGGCGCCGTTCGACCTGCACAAGAACATCGTGGCGCAGATCGATGCGCTGGGCCTTGCCGCCGTGGCCGGCCAGCCCACGCGCATCGTGGCCAAGATGAATGCGCTGACCGACGAGGAGATCATCGGGGCGCTGATCCGTGCGGGGCAGAAGGGCGTGAAGATCGACCTGATCGTGCGCGGCGCCTGCACGCTGCCCGCGCAGGTGCCGGGATTGACCGACAACATCCGCGTGCGCTCGGTGATCGGGCGCTTCCTGGAGCATTCGCGGGTCTTCTATTTCCGCAACGGCGAAGACGAGTCGCTGTACCTGTCCAGCGCCGACTGGATGAACCGCAACATGATGCGGCGCATCGAGCTCGCCTGGCCGGTCACCGACCCGGGCCTGCGGCAGCGCCTGATTGACGAATGCCTGGTGGCGTACCTGCACGACGGGCGCGACGCCTGGGACCTGGGCGCGGACGGCACCTACACGCGCGTGGACCGCGACACGCATCCGGGCGAAGAGGGCGCCTCGCGAGCCATCGAGGCGCATGGCGCGCAGGCCGCGCTCATGAACCGCTACGCATCACGAGGGCATCTCAGGGATGCATCCAACAACTGACGACCGAAAGACGATGACCATGGACTTGATCTTCTGGCGCCATGCCGAAGCCGAGGACTGGACCGAGGGTTGCGACGACATGCAACGCTCGCTCACCGCACGCGGCGAGAAGCAGGCCAAGCGCATGGCCAGCTGGCTCGACCGGCAACTGCCCGACGGCACCCGCATCATCTGCAGCCCCGCGCGCCGCTGCGAGCAGACGGCGCTGGCGCTGGGCCGCAAGTTCAAGCTGCGGGAAGAACTGTCGCCCGAGACCACGCCCGAGGCGCTGCTCGGCGCGGCGGGCTGGCCCAGCGGCAAGTCGGTGGTGCTGATGATCGGCCACCAGCCCTCGGTGGGGCAGGCGATTTCGCTGCTGCTGGGCCTCAAGCAGGACAGTTGCCCGGTGCGCAAGGGCGCGCTGTGGTGGATCCGCACGCGCGAACGCGACGGCGACGTGCAGACCGTCGTGGTGACGGTGCAGTCGCCCGAGCTGCTCTAGCCCTCTTCGCTCAGGCTCCGTTGAGCTCCACGCGCCAGCTGCTGGTCTTCTGCCAGGCCAGCACCTCTTCGCGCAGCAGGTGGGCCGACTGCGGATAGGCCTCCGCCCAGTCGGGTGCGCACACGATCGTGAAGGCCCGTGCGCCCAGTGCCGCGAGGTGCAGCGCCCGCGGATCGGGGTCGCGGCGCGCGTGGCAAAGAATGAGCGCGAGGCGCAGCGACAGCAGCTGCATGACGAAGGTCTCGTCGTCCAGCGCCGCCTCCAGCTTGCGCAGCTTGCCGCGCTGGCCCAGCACCAGTTGCGCCAGCGCATGCATTTCGTTCACCGCGAACCCGGGCGCGTCGGTGTTGTCGAGGATGTAGGCACCGTGCTTGTGATAGTCGCTGTGCGAAATCTGCGTGCCAATTTCATGCAGCTGCGCCGCCCAGCCCAGCTTGCGCAGCGCGCGGCCCGCGCGGTTGGCCGTGCTGCCGCCGCGCGCGGCGGGTGCCAGTTGCACGAACAGCGCCGCGGCCGTGTCGCCCACGCGCCTGGCTTGCGCCGCATCGACGGCGAAGCGGTTGGCCAGGCGCGCCACCGTGGCGGTGCGCATGTCGGCCACGCTGTCGTCGCGTTCCAGCAGTTCATAGAGCACGCCGTGGCGCAGCGCGCCCTGGGCGACCTTCATTTCCTCGATGTCGAGCAGGTCGAACACCGCGCGCAGCACGCTCACGCCGCCGCCGATGACGGCCTTGCGGTCGTCGCGCATGCCTTCGATGCGCAGCTTGTCGGCGCTGCCGGCCTTCAGCAGGCGGTCGAGCAGCCAGTCGAGGCCTTCGCGCGTGACCTTGCCGGGCTCGGCACCGGAAGCGGCCAGTACGTCGCCGACCGCGCCGATGGTGCCGGAGGCGCCGTACGCCACGTCCCACTGGTCGCGGGTGTAGCTGGCGAGCGCGTCGTCCAGCACCGCCTTGGCGGCCACTTCGGCGGCGCGGAATGCCGCGGGCGTGAACTGGCCTTCGCTGAAGTGCTTCATCGACCAGGCGACGCTGCCGACGCGGTAAGACTCCATGCGGTCGGCCACCAAGGCCTGGCCGATGATCATTTCAGTGGAGCGCCCGCCGATGTCGACCACCAGCCGGCGTTCGCTGTCCGAGGCGTCGGTGTGCGGCAGCATGTGCGCCACGCCCTGGTAGATCAGTCGCGCTTCTTCCCGGCCGGGGATCACGTCGATACCAAAGCCCAGGATGGTGCGTGCGCGCAACAAGAACTCTTCGCGGTTGCGCGCTTCGCGCAGCGTTTGCGTGGCCACGGCCCTCACCTGCGAGCGCTTGAAGCCGGCCAGGCGTTCGCCGAAGCGGGCGAGGGCGTCCCAGCCGCGCTGCATGGCTTCGGTGGTCAGGTTGCGCGCGCTGTCCAGGCCGTTGCCCTGGCGCACGGTTTCCTTGAGGTACTCGGTGCGGTGGATCTGGCCGTGGTCGACCTGTCCGATTTCGAGCCTGAAGCTGTTCGAGCCCAGGTCGACTGCTGCGAGGCGGGTGCCGTTTTGCATGTTGTTCTGATGAAGAAGGCGGGTGCCCTGGAGTTCGATCGTAGCGCCGTGACAGCGCGCGCGGCCTCCCGTTTTCGCGCAGCGGCGAGGCTCGCAAGGCTAGGCGCGACGCATGACGGTTGTGTGACAGCGTCACACGCGCCACGGGGTGAATCACGGCATTTTCCCTCGACAGCGGGGTGTCACACCGATGTCACACAAGGTTTTTAGAGTCCGTGCCAAGCCCTCAAGGGACTACTTCTTACTTCTAAAGGAAGCTTCATGAAAACGACGTTCAAATTTGCAACCGCCGGCCTGCTGGCCGCGATGTTCACCATTCCCGCCTTCGCACAGGACGTGACCGGCGCCGGCGCCAGCTTCCCCGCACCGCTGTACGCCAAGTGGGCTTCGGACTTCAACAAGGCCACCGGCGTCAAGATCAACTACCAATCGGTCGGCTCGGGTGCCGGCCTGAAGCAGATCGAGGCCAAGACCGTCGATTTCGGCGCTTCCGACGCCCCCCTGAAGGACGACGAACTGCAGGCCAAGGGCCTGATGCAGTTCCCCACCGTCATCGGCGGCGTGATTCCCGTGGTCAACATCCAGGGCATCAAGCCCGGCGAGCTGAAGCTCAACGGCCAGGTGCTGGGCGACATCTACCTCGGCAAGATCACCAAGTGGAACGACCCCGCCATCAAGGCGCTGAACGGTTCGCTGGCCCTGCCTGACGCCGCCATCGCCCCGGTTCGCCGCGCCGACGGTTCGGGCACCAGCTTCCTGTTCACCAACTACCTGAGCAAGGTCAACGCCGAGTGGAAGACCAAGGTCGGCGAAGGCACGGCCGTGAACTGGCCCACCGGCGCGGGCGGCAAGGGCAACGAAGGCGTCGCCGCCTTCGTGAACCGCCTGCCCAACTCGATCGGCTACGTCGAGTACGCCTACGTCAAGCAGAACAAGATGACCTACGCCCAGCTGCAGAACGCCGCCGGCAACTTCGTCTCGCCCGAAGACACCGCCTTCAAGGCCGCCGCAGCCGCTGCCGACTGGAACAAGAGCTTCTACCAGGTGCTGACCAACCAGGCCGACAAGGGCGCATGGCCCATCACCGGCGCCACCTTCATCCTGCTGCACAAGGTGCAGGACAAGCCGGCCAACGCGACCACCGTGCTGAAGTTCTTCGACTGGGCCTACAAGAGTGGCGACAAGACGGCCGACGACCTCGACTACGTGCCGATGCCTGACGCCGTGAAGGCCACCATCGCCAAGGCATGGGGCGATGTGAAGGACGCGTCGGGCAAGGCCGTCGCGTTCAAGTAAATCCAACCACCAGTCCAGACCGGCGCGCCCATGAGCAACTCCTCGCTCAAGGACGCGCCGCTTTCGTCTTTGCCGGAGCGACCTGTGTCATCCACCTTTCCCACCGCTGCCACCTCGCTCGACCTCTCGGCCGAGCGCGGTCGCGCCACCGCCCCACCGCCGCCCGTGAAGGCACCGCGTTCCGGCCCCATGGCCGACCGCCTGTTCGGCTGGGCCGCCAAGGGCGCCGCGCTGCTGACGCTCGCGATGCTCATCGGCATCCTGCTGTCGCTGATCGTCGGCGCCTGGCCCGCCATTTCGAAGTACGGCCTCGGCTTTCTCACCAACAGCACGTGGGACCCGGTGAAGGAGGAGTACGGCGGCCTGGTCATGATCTACGGCACGCTGGCCACCTCGTTCATCGCGCTGGTGATCGCCGTGCCGGTGAGCTTCGGCATTGCGCTGTTCCTGACCGAACTCTCGCCCAACTGGCTCAAGCGCCCGCTGGGCACTGCCATCGAGCTGCTGGCCGCCGTGCCGTCCATCGTGTACGGCATGTGGGGCCTGCTGGTGTTCGGGCCGATCCTGTCGACCTGGGTGCAGCAGCCGCTGCAGAAGCTGCTCGCCGGCGTGCCGTACCTCGGCGCGCTGGTGTCCGGCCCGCCCGTGGGCATCGGCATCCTGTCGGCCGGCATCATCCTGGCGATCATGATCATTCCGTTCATCGCCTCTGTGATGCGCGACGTGTTCGAAGTGACGCCGCCGCTGCTCAAAGAGTCGGCCTACGGCCTCGGCTCGACCACCTGGGAAGTCGTTTCCAAGGTGGTGCTGCCGTACACCAAGGCCGGCGTGATCGGCGGCATCATGCTCGGCCTGGGCCGGGCGCTGGGTGAAACGATGGCGGTCACCTTCGTGATCGGCAACATGAACCAGCTCAACTCGCTGTCGGTGTTCGAGGCTGCCAACAGCATCACCTCGGCACTGGCCAACGAATTCGCCGAAGCCGGCGCAGGCCTGCACCAGGCCGCGCTGATGTACCTCGGCCTCGTGCTGTTCTTCATCACCTTCGTCGTGCTGACGCTCTCGAAGGTGCTGCTGGCGCAGATGAAGAAGAGCGAAGGGACCAAGTCGTGAGTACTGCTCAAAACCTGATGAACGCACAGGCGCTGGCCGAAACGCGCCAGGCCCGGTTTGCTTCCCGCAACCGCGTCAACAAGATCGCGCTTACGCTGTCGCTCGCCGCGATGGTGTTCGGCGTGTTCTGGCTGGTGTGGATCCTGTGGGAAACGCTGCGCTTGGGGCTAGGCGGGCTGGCGCTCGCCACCTTCACCGAAATGACACCGCCGCCGAACGAGATGGGCGGTATCGCCAACGCGATCTTCGGCTCGTTCGTGATGGTGGCGCTCGCCACCTTCGTGGGCACGCCGATCGGCATCATGGCCGGCATCTACCTGGCCGAATACAACACCAAGGGCTGGCTTGCCTCGGTCACGCGCTTCGTCAACGACATCCTGCTGTCGGCGCCGTCGATCGTGATCGGCCTGTTCGTCTACGCCGTGGTGGTGGCCTACTTCAAGACCTTCTCGGGCCTGGCCGGTGCGCTGGCGCTCGCGCTGATCGTGATTCCGGTGGTGATCCGCACCACCGAGAACATGCTGCAGCTGGTGCCGCCGGGCCTGCGCGAAGCCGCCTACGCACTGGGTGCGCCGAAGTGGAAGGTCATTCTGAGCATCACGCTGCGCGCCGCACGCGCCGGTGTGGTCACGGGCATCCTGCTGGCCGTGGCGCGCATCGCGGGTGAAACAGCGCCGCTGCTCTTCACCGCGCTGAACAACCAGTTCTGGACCGCCGACGTGAGCCAGCCGATGGCCAGCCTGCCGGTCACGATCTTCAAGTTCGCGATGAGCCCGTACGAGAACTGGCAAAAGCTGGCCTGGGCCGGCGTGTTCCTGATCACCGTCGCCGTGCTCGCCCTCAACATCCTGGCGCGTGTGCTGACGCGCAACAAACACTGAAGAAGAAGCTTTCATGCCAACCACCGTCGCACCCCAAATGTCGCGCTCGAAGCTCTCGGTCAAGGACCTGAATTTCTACTACGGCAAGTTCCACGCGCTCAAGGGCATCAACCTCGAGATTCCCGAGAACAAGGTCACGGCCTTCATCGGCCCGTCGGGCTGCGGCAAGTCGACCTTGCTGCGCACCTTCAACCGCATGTTCGAGCTGTACCCGGAGCAGCGTGCCGAAGGCACGATCGCCCTGGACGGCGAGAACCTGCTCACGTCCAAGCAGGACGTGGCACTGATCCGCGCCAAGATCGGCATGGTCTTCCAGAAGCCCACGCCGTTCCCGATGTCGATCTACGACAACATCGCCTTCGGCGTGAAGCTGTTCGAGAGCCTCTCGGCCAGCGACATGGACGACCGCGTCGAATGGGCACTGAAGAAGGCCGCCCTGTGGACCGAAGTGCGCGACAAGCTGCAGCAAAGCGGCTCGGGCCTGTCCGGCGGGCAGCAGCAGCGCCTGTGCATTGCGCGCGGCATCGCGATCAAGCCCGAAGTGCTGCTGCTCGACGAACCCTGCTCGGCGCTGGACCCGATCTCGACCGCGAAGATCGAAGAGTTGATCGCCGAGCTGAAAAACGAGTACACCGTGGTCATCGTGACCCACAACATGCAGCAGGCCGCCCGCTGCAGCGACTACACCGCGTACATGTACCTGGGCGACCTGATCGAGTTCGGCGCGACGGAGCAGATGTTCTTCAAGCCGCAGCGCAAGGAGACCGAGGACTACATCACCGGCCGTTTCGGCTAAGGAGTCAACCATGACTGAAAAACATTTGTCCAGCCAGTTCGACAGCGAACTCAACGGCGTCTCGTCGCGCGTGATGGAGCTCGGCGGCATGGTCGAGTCGCAGATCCACACGGCCGTGTACGCGCTGCTGCAGTTCGACGTGGAAGCCGCCGACCGCGTGATGGAAACGGAGAACCGCGTCAATGCGATGGAAATCGACATCGACCGCGAGCTCTCCTCGATCATTGCGCGCCGCCAGCCGACGGCACGCGACCTGCGCCTGCTGATCGCCATCAGCAAGACCACCGCCAACCTGGAGCGCGTGGGCGACGAGGCCAACAAGATCGCGCGCATGGTCAAGTCGATCATCGAGAGCGGTTCGGCCCGGGCCTTGCCCACCACCGAGCTGCGCATTGCGGCCGACCTGGCCTCGGGCCTGCTGCGCAAGGCGCTCGACGCCTTCGCGCGCCTGGACACGGCCGCCGCGGTGTCGATCCTGAAGGACGACGACCTGATCGACAAGGAGTTCGACGGCTTCGTGCGCAAGCTGGTCACCTACATGATGGAAGACCCGCGCACCATCTCCGCCAGCCTGGACCTGCTGTTCCTGGCCAAGGCGATCGAACGCATCGGCGACCACGCCAAGAACATTGCCGAATTCATCATCTACATCGTCAAGGGCGCCGATGTGCGGCACACTTCAATGCAGGAAATCGAGTCCGCGCTCCTGTAACGGCGGCGGCAAGACTCCCTCAAACAACATGAAGAAACCCCGAGTCCTGATCGTCGAAGACGAGTCCTCGATCGCCGAGCTGATCGCCGTCAACCTGCGCCACAACGGCTTCGAGCCGATCTGGTCGGAAGACGGCGCGGCAGCCCAGCGCGAGATCGACGCGTTGCTGCCGGACCTGATCCTGCTCGACTGGATGCTGCCGGGCCAGAGTGGCCTGCAACTCGCGCGCCAGTGGCGCAAGGACCCGCGCACCAAGGCCATTCCGATCCTGATGCTGACGGCGCGCGGCGACGAACCCGACAAGGTGGCCGGCCTGGACGCCGGTGCCGACGACTACATCACCAAGCCCTTTTCCACGCAGGAAATGCTGGCGCGCATCCGTGCGGTGCTGCGCCGCCGGGCGCCGGAAGTGGTCACGGAGCGGGTGGAGATCGGCGAGCTCGCACTCGACACCGCCACGCACCGCGTGACCTGGCAGGGCGGCGCGCTGAAGGTCGGGCCGACCGAGTTCAAGCTGCTGGCCTACCTGATGCAGCATGCCGAGCGCGTGCACAGCCGGGCGCAACTGCTCGACAAGGTGTGGGGCGACCACGTCTACATCGAGGAACGCACGGTCGACGTGCACGTCAAGCGCCTGCGCGAATCGCTGGGCGCGGCCGCACCGATGGTGGAAACCGTTCGCGGCGCGGGCTACCGCCTGACGGCCCAGGTCACGGTCTGAGCGCCGTGCCGTCGGCGCCGCCCGATGGCAGGCGCGGATAATCGCCCGCCATGCCTTTTCGCATTGCTACATTTTTAATAGCGTCTCTCGCAATAGCGACGGGCGCTATCGTTGCTTTCGGCTGGAAATACGGTTGGCTGGGTGCATGGCTGGGCGCTGTGCTCTGGCTGGCGCTGGACGCCTGGCGCGCCGAGCGGCTGCTGCAGGTGCTGCGCAACGACGCGGCGGGCCTGCCGACGCGCGGGCCGGGTGTGTGGGGCGAGCTGTCAGAGCGCATCCGCAAGCTGTTGCGCGAGCGCGAGCAGCAGACACGCCAGGCCGAAGACCGGCTGCAGGAGTTTCTGGCGGCCATCCAGGCCTCGCCCAACGGCGTGGTGCTGCTCGACGAACAGGGGCGCATCGAGTGGTGCAACCAGACGGCGGCGGCCCAGTTCGGCATCGACGCCGAGCGCGACCTGGCGCAGCACCTGGCGAACCTGGTGCGCGATCCGGCCTTCGTGGCCTACCTGGCCTCGTGGAACTACAGCCGCGATGTGGTCATCGACGCACCGGGCATCGGGCATCACGCGCACCAGCGCGGGCATGCGATGCGGCTGTCGGTGCAGGTGCATCCCTATGCGGGCAACCGCCGCATGCTGCTCACGCGCGACATCACGGCACTGGAGCAGGCCGAGGCGATGCGGCGCGATTTCGTGGCCAACGTGTCGCATGAAATCCGCACGCCGCTGACCGTGCTGGCAGGCTTTGTCGAAACGCTGCAGAACCTGCCGCTCGATGCGGACGAGCGCATGCGCTACCTGTCGCTGATGGGGCAGCAGTCGCACCGCATGGAAACGCTGGTGAACGACCTGCTGACGCTGTCGCGGCTGGAAGGCAGCGCGGCGCCTTCTGGCAACCAGTGGATCCGCATTCGCGCGCTGCTTGCGCACTGCGAGGACGAAGGGCGCGGGCTCTCCGGCCGGCTGGCGCCGCTGGGGCACCGGCTGTCTTTCACCATCGACGCGGAGTCCGAGGTGTCGGGCGCGCCGACCGAGCTGCAAAGCGCCATGTCGAACCTGCTGAGCAACGCCGTCCGCTACACGCCGGGCGGCGGCGAGGTGGCCGTGAGCTGGCGCGTGCTGCCCGACGGGCGCGGCGAATACGCCGTGAAGGACACCGGCCCGGGCATTGCCGCGGAGCACATTCCGCGGCTGACCGAGCGCTTCTACCGCATCGACCGCAGCCGTTCGCGCGAAACGGGCGGCACCGGGCTGGGCCTGGCGATCGTGAAGCACATCGCGCAGCGGCACGGCGCAGAGTTGCGCATCGAAAGCACCGTGGGCAAGGGCTCGCGCTTCGCGCTGCTGTTTCCGGCCGCGCGCGTGCGGGAAGCGCGCGTGCTGGTCAGGTAGCCCGCGGGGCGTTTCAGCCCGGCCGCTGTGACATCGTGCGGCGCAGCAGCGCGATGAACATCAACGCCGTCAGTGCCAGCGCGCCGGCGCTCATGAACCAGAACGCCAGCGGCGACTGCATGGCCGGCCAGGGGCCAATGCCTCGGTAGGCCAGCAGGTAGCTGCCGCCCAGCCCCAGGCCCCAGAGCATGGTGCAGTAGATGAGCAGCGGCGCCAGCGTCACGCGGTAGCAGCGCAGCACGAACACGCAGAGCGTCTGGACGGCGTCCGACAGGTGGAACGCCGCCACGGGCAGCAGCAATGCGGCGGCCAGCGCCACCACGGCGGGGTTGTCCGAATACACGTTGGCGAGCTGCGAGCGCAGCGCAACCATCACCCCCGCGAACAGCAGCGCGCACAGCACCGTCAGCTCGAACCCCAGCCGGCAGATGTGCCTGGCCTTGGCCACATCCCCGGCGCCGAGCCAGAAGCTCACGCGCGCGCTGGTCGCGATGGACAGCGACAGCGGCACCATGTAGGCCACCGCCATCAGGTTGGCGGCGATCTGGTGCGCGGCGGCCGCGGCTGTGCCGAGGCGGGCGATGAACAGCGCCATCAGCGTGAACGAGGTCACCTCCACCAGCACCGCCAGGCCCGCGGGCACGCCCATGCGCGCGAAGTGGCGGATCGTGTGCCAGTCGGGGGCTTCCGGGCGCTCCCACAGCCTGTAGCCGCGGTACAGGGGGCTGCTGCGCAGCAGCCAGACCGCGCAGGCCAGCATGGCCCAGTTGACGCACAGCGTCGCCCAGCCGCAGCCCACGAGGCCCATGGCCGGCACGCCGGCGCCACCGAAGGTGAACCACACCGACAGCGGCAGCTTCACCAGCAGCGAGCCCAGCTGCAGCCACGTCACGAGTTGTGGCTTGCCCAGGCTCTGGTTGAGCGTGCTGAACAGGCGAAACAGCAGGGCCGGCGCCAGGCCGAAGGCCAGCACGATGAGGTAGGCCTCGACCTCGCCGCGCATCTCGGCCGGCACCTGGGTCCACCGGAGCACGGCACCGGGCGACAGCAGCACCGCCATGCCGACCACGATGGCGATGGCGGCAAGGTACAGCGACTGGCGCACCGAACGGCCCACCTCCGCGCCGCGGCCGCCGCCGTGCAGCTCCGCCCAGATCGGCAACAGCGCCTGCAGCACCCCCATCAGCGACACGTACACGCTGATGAACACGGCCGCGCCGACCGACAGGGCGGCCAGTGCGTTTTCGGAATAGCGGCCCGCGATGATGGTGTCGGTCACGCCGAAGGCCATCACGGCCAACTGGCCGACCAGCACGGTGCCGGCGTGCCGTGCGATCAGGCCCCGTTCGCCACTCACTGCGGCGGGATCTTCTGGTACAGGAGAAGGTCGTCCGCCGCGCTGCTGGGGCGGCGCAGCGTGCCGGCAAAGCGCCACTGGTCGAACGGAATGATGGTGTGCAGCCGCTCGATGGTCTCGGGGCTGGCCAGCAGCCACGGGCAGTTGTTGTCCAGCAGCAGCGGCTTGACGTCGAGCTGGCCGTGATGCCGCAGCGCCGCGATGTGCGCGCGGCTCAGGGCCAGCTCGGCCACGCAGCCGTTTCGACCGACGCGTTGGACCACGGCGTCGACCTGCGGCACGTAGCTGCGCGCGTAGTCGATCGGCGGCAGCCACAGCGTCATGAGCAGCATCCAGCACAACGCGGTGCCGCCGGCCGGCAGCACCAGCGTCTTCCACAGTGCCGCACGGTGGCGCCCGGTGCGCCAGCGCACCAGCCAGCACCAGGCAATGGTCGCGGCCACCGCCAGCACGACGGCAATCAGAGAGAACTCGGGCACGAACCCCGGCACCAGGCGGGCCACGCTGGCGGCCGGCTTGGGCGGCACGCCGGTCTGCATCGCGATCCAGTAGATCCAGCCCAGCACGGCGAGGCCGCTGAAGAACAGCACGTTGAACCAGTCGATCAGCGCTGCCGCGCTGCGCCGGAAAGTGGGCAGGGCGAAGGCCGCGAGCGTGGCGAAGGCGGGCAGGGCCAGCAGCAGCGAGCGGTCCGAGAAGTCGGTGGTCCAGGTGGCGGCCAGGGGCACCAGCGCGAACCAGAACGGCAGGGCGACATGGCGTGCCGTGAGCTGGCGCCGCCACCGCCAGAGCGTCCAGAGGGCCAGCGGCCAGACCGGCCAGGTGAACCACAGGAGCAGCTTGGCCTGGCTGCGCACGTCGCCGAGCAGCGAGCCGCCGGTCATGGTGATCTTCCAGGTCGGCAGCTTCAGGGCGAACACCAGCACGGCGGCCAGCACGGTGACGCCGACCACCGTGAGGAAGGCGGCGCGCGTGTAGCCGGGGCCGCTGTCGTCTTCGCTGGACGCGTCCTTGGCGAGGCGCGTGGCCACGAGTCGGCGTTCGTAGGCGATGTAGAGCGCGCTCCCGATGGCCAATGCCAGGCCGACGGTGGGCGCGCCGCTCAGCGTGACGCCGAGCGTGCCCACGACCAGGGCGGTCACCGGGCCGGCCCGGCGGTAGGGCAAGGCGGCCACGCCGTAGAACAGGTACGAGGCGAAGAACAACTGCGCCAGCGCGGGCGTGGTTTCATGGCCGAGCTGGGCCAGGCCGAGGCAGGCGATCAGCGCGAGCAGGCCGCCGTCGGCAATGGCGCGCGCGTAGTCGGTCGGTCGGGCCTCGCCGCCGAAGGCGAAGGCCACGGGCTGGGCGCGCGCGGTGCGGGCCAGGTAATACACGGCGTACCAGGTGGCGGTGAACGCGCCCCACAGCAGGAACGCGAACACGATGCGCACGGCCAGGTCGGGGTTCAGCCACGAGGGGGCGATCTTGATGGCCAGGGCGCCGATCCAGTAGGGGACCAGCGCGGGCGTTTCCGGGCGCAGGCCCAGCAGCATCGGGTCGAACCAGCGCGCGATGCCTTCGGCGGTGCGGGCCAGCTCGGCCATGTAGCCGAAGGAGGTGATGTCCGCGCTCTTCCAGGGGCCCCGGCCGACAAGGCCCGGCAGCAGATAGGCCGCGCACAGCAGGAGCAATGCGATGCGCGGGAGGCGACGCACGGCATTCTGGGCAACGATGGCGGGGGTGGGCTGGTTCAAGTGGCGAAAAGCAGGAGTCGGAAAGAAAAAGGGCAGCGCGGTAAACCGGGCTGCCCTCGACGCACAAGCGCGTGCTTTACTTCGAAGCAGTGCCGGTGGTCTTGCCGAAGCGGTTGCGGAACTTCTCGACGCGACCGCCCATGTTGTCGACCGACTTTTGCGTGCCGGTGTAGAACGGGTGCGATTCGCTCGTGGTGTCGAGCTTGAACAGGGGCAGCTCGCGGCCGTCGTCGGTCTTGCCCATTTCCTTGGTGTTCGCGCACGAACGGGTCACGAACTTGAAGCCGTTCGACATGTCGACGAACAGGATTTCGCGGTAATTGGGGTGGATGCCTTCTTTTGCCATGGTGTTTCCTTTTGCGCTGTTGGAATCAATGCGCGGTCGATGCGAGAGCCACCAGCATGCCAGTCGTCTGGCGCGCTGCCCCAGACAAGCTGGGGAGGCCGGGCCAAGCTGCCCAGCCGCACTTTTCGCGGAGCCCATGATTATCGCATACTGCCCCATTTTCGAGCAAATCGAGGCGCTTCCATGACTTCCAGACCCCTGCGCGCCGGCCTCGTCGGCTATGGTTTTGCCGGCCAGACCTTCCATGCCCCGGTGCTTTCCGCCGTGCCGGGGCTCGAACTGGCCGCCGTGGCCAGTTCGCAGCCGCACAAGGTCCACGCCGACTGGCCGGGCGTGGCCGTGGTGCCCGATGTGGCAGCGCTCGTGGCCCGGGCGGACATCGACCTGGTCGTGGTGGCAACACCGAATGCCGAGCACTTTCCGGTCGCCAAGGCGGCACTGGAGGCCGGAAGGCATGTGGTGGTGGACAAGCCCTTCACGCTCGACGTGACGCAGGCCCGGGCGCTGGAGGCATTGGCGCGGAGCCGCCACCGCGTGCTGAGCGTCTACCAGAACCGGCGTTTCGACGCCGATTTCCTGACGCTGAAAGACGTTCTGGCCAGCGGTGAGCTGGGCCGACCTGTGTACTTCGAGTCACATTTCGACCGCTTCCGGCCCGAAGTGAAGGTGCGCTGGCGCGAGCAGGCCGTGCCGGGTTCGGGCCTCTGGGTCGACCTGGGCGCCCACCTGGTCGACCAGGCCGTGCAGCTGTTCGGCCGGCCCGACACGCTCCAGCTCGACACCGCCGTCCTGCGCGACGGCGCCGTGGTCGAAGACTACTTTCATGCGGTGCTGCGCTACGACAGCGGACCGCATGCACCCTTGCGCGTGGTGCTGCATTCGACCACGCTGGCCGCGCATGCCGCGCCGCGCTACATCCTTCACGGCACGCGCGGGAGCTACGTGAAGCACGGCGTCGATACGCAGGAAGATGCGCTGCGCGCCGGCCAGCGGCCGCCGTCCGAAGGGTGGGGCGCCGATCCGCTCGACGGCGAACTCACGCTGATCGGCAGCGACGGGGCCGCCAGCACGCGTGCCGTGCCGACGCGCCCGGGCAACTATGTGGACTATTACGCCGCGGTGCGTGACGCGATCCTCGGCCAGGGGCAGAACCCGGTGCCGCCGGAGCAGGCGGTCGCGCTGATGGAACTGCTGGACATCGGTCGCCAGAGCGCCCTTGAGGGCCGCGCGATCGGCATCGCGCGCCCATGAAAAAAGCGCGTTGACCCGTGAGGGCCAACGCGCTTTTGCGACAGAGCGTGGTACTCAGCCGCCGCGACGCATCATGTCGAAGAACTCGACATTGGTCTTGGTCGCCTTCATGTTCTTGAGCATCAGCTCCATCGCCTCGATCTCGTCCATGTTGTACATGAGCTGGCGAAGGATGCGTGTCTTCTGCAGGATCTCGGGCGCCAGCAGCAGCTCTTCGCGGCGCGTGCCGCTGCGGTTGAGCTGGATCGACGGGAACACGCGCTTTTCGTACAGGCGGCGGTCGAGGTGGATTTCGGAGTTGCCGGTGCCCTTGAACTCTTCGAAGATCACTTCGTCCATGCGGCTGCCGGTGTCGATCAGCGCGGTGCCGATGATGGTCAGCGAGCCGCCTTCTTCCACGTTGCGCGCGGCGCCCAGGAAGCGCTTGGGGCGTTGCAGTGCGTTGGAGTCGACACCGCCGGTCAGCACCTTGCCCGAGGAGGGCACGACGTTGTTGTAGGCGCGGGCCAGGCGGGTGATCGAGTCGAGCAGGATCACCACGTCCTTCTTGAGTTCGACCAGGCGCTTGGCGCGCTCGATCACCATTTCGGCGACGTGCACGTGGCGCGCTGCGGGCTCGTCGAAGGTCGAAGCAATGACTTCGCCCTTCACCGTGCGCTGCATTTCGGTCACTTCTTCAGGGCGCTCGTCCACGAGCAGCACCATCATGTGCACGTCGGGGTAGTTGGCGCTGATTGCGTGGGCGATGTGCTGCATCATCACCGTCTTGCCGCTCTTGGGCGGCGCCACGAGCAGGGCGCGCTGGCCTTTGCCGATGGGGGCGATGATGTCGATGATGCGGCCCGTGATGTTCTCTTCGCCCTTGACGCCGTCGCGTTCCAGCTTCATCTGTTCCTTGGGGAACAGCGGCGTCAGGTTTTCGAACATCACCTTGTGCTTGTTCTGCTCGGGCGGACCGTCGTTGACCTTGTCGAGCTTGGTCAGCGCGAAGTAGCGTTCGCCGTCCTTGGGCGTGCGCACTTCACCTTCGATCATGTCGCCGGTGTGCAGGTTGAAGCGGCGCACCTGGCTGGGCGAGATGTAGATGTCGTCCGTGCTGGCCGTGAAGCTGGTGTCGGGGCTGCGCAGAAAGCCGAAGCCGTCGGGCAGGATTTCGAGCACACCGTCGGCGAAGACCTGTTCGCCCGCCTTGGCGCGCTTCTTGATGATCGCGAACATCAGCTCCTGCTTGCGCATGCGGCCGACGTTTTCGATTTCAAGCGCTTCAGCTTGCTTGAGGACTTCAGACACGTGGAGTGCCTTGAGTTCGTTTAAGTGCATGGAATGACCCCTCGCGGGGTAATCGAACGGAAAACGGGGGGAGGTTGAATGTGAAGCGAGAACTGCTTCACTAACCGGGGAACTCGAACCGGTTGCCTGGAAGGGCCGGTGATCTGTGGGAGATTATGACAGGAAAAACGCGCCGGCCAACGCATTGCGCGCTGGCCGGTTGAAATCGTTCAGGCGAGTTGCTGGTCGATGAAGGCCGTGAGTTGCGCCTTGCTCATGGCGCCGACCTTGGTGGCGGCCAGCTGGCCGTCCTTGAACAGCATCAGCGTGGGGATGCCGCGAATGCCGAACTTGGCGGGGATGTCGCGGTTCTCGTCCACATTCAGCTTGGCGATCTGCAGCTTGCCTTCGTAGGTGGCCGACACTTCGTCGAGGATCGGGGCGATCATCTTGCAGGGGCCGCACCATTCGGCCCAGTAGTCGACCAGCACGGGCTGGCTGGACTTGAGCACGTCGGCCTCGAAAGAGGAATCGGAGATGTGTTTGATGAGTTCGCTGGCCATGTGATGTGTCCTTGGTGCGCAGAGAGTTTCGGTGCAGCTAAAGTGCTGGTCATTGTGACAGAAACCAAGGGGTGGCGTGCCGTGCGGGCATGCTATGGCAGCGATAGCCAAAGCCCTTGTCCGTCACCTCCACGCGCTCTCCAACCCCCTCGATAGAACATGAACGAAGGCCACCCTGTCCAGGCCCTGTGGTGCGATCCCGCCGCCGGCGTCGTCGCGCGCATCGTCCGCGCGCTCGACGACCGCCAGCTGCATGCGGCCCGCACCGTGGTGCTGGTGCCCTATGCGCAGCTGATGGGCGTGGCGCGCGCCATGTGGGCGCGCTGCGGCAGCGCCGGCTTCGTGCCGCGCTTCGAAACCACCCACAACTGGGCACGCAGCGCGGGCGGCTTTGTGCCGAGCGGCTACGACATCGCGCACGACATGGCGCGCGACCTCGTCACGGCCCAGGCGCTGCTTTCGCAGTCGGGGTTCACCGCCGAGCGATTCGCCCTGGCTGGCCGTGTGGTCGAGCTGGCCTACCAACTGGCGCCCCTCGCGGCAGCCGAGACGCCCGAGGCACGCGCCGGCGACTGGGCGCAGCGTGCCGCCGGCGTGGCCGAGGCGGGCAGCGAATCGGAGTGGTTCCGCACCGAAAGCGCGCTGATCCGCATCGCCGTCGCGTGGGTCTCGACCTCGGGCTATGCGACCGACGTGCTGCTGCGTGAATCCACGCGCGCGCAGGTCGATGCGCTGATCGTTCTCGAAGGCTTCCAGGCCGATCCGCTCACCCAGTCGCTGTGCGCCCTGTGGGGCGACGATGCCCTGCGTTTCTCGCTCGTGCCGCCGGGCGCGCCCGGGGAGCCGGCTGCTTTCCACGTGGCGCTGGATCCGGAAGACGAAGCCCAGCTCGCCGCCGCCTGCGTGCTGCGCCACCTGGCCGAAGAACGCTCCCCCGTCGCGCTGGCTGCGACCGACCGCGCGCTCACCCGCCGCATCAACGCCCAGCTCGCGGCGCAAGGTGTGGTCACGCACGACGAGACCGGCTGGAAACTGTCGACCACGCGCGCCGCCGCCACGCTGATGAGCGCGCTGCGCGCCTGCGCCCACGACGCCGGCAGCGACCAGGTGCTCGAGTGGCTCAAGGGCGGCGCCGACGGCGACGCTCCGGCCGTGCAGTCGCTCGAGGCCCGCCTTCGCCGCGAGGGCCTGCGCGACTGGTCCGCGTGGTGTGCGCTGGTGGCGCGCAGCGAGAAAGCGCAGGACGTCGCGCTGCTGCCCTTCACCGAGGCCGTCGAGGCGCGCCGCATGCCGATGGCCCGTTCGCGCCCCTTGGCCGAATGGCTGCACGCCTTGCGAGAGCTGCTCGAGGCGGGCGGCCATTGGCAGCTGCTGGTCGACGACTTCGCCGGCGGCAAGGTCATCGGTGCGCTGTGGCTCGACGCCGGCGCGCACGGCGACGACGACGCGTTTCCGGGCGGGCGTCACACGCTGGCCGAGTTCACCGCCTGGGCCCGCGACGTGCTGGAAGACGCCAGCTTCGTGCCGCCGGCCGGCGATCAGGCCCCGCGCGTCGTCGTGCTCCCGCTGTACCAACTGCTGGGTCGCGCGTTCGGCGCCGTGGTCATCCCCGGTTGCGACGACCGGCGCCTGCCCGCATCGCCCGAGCCACCCGGCAACTGGAGCGCGGCGCAACGCCTCGAACTCGGCCTGCCTTCGCGCGAGGTGCTCGAGGCGGCACAGCGCGCGGCATGGGCCGCGGCCCTGCGCAACCCCTGCTGCGAGTTGCTCTGGCGCCAGTCCGATGCCACCGGCGAGCCGGTGAGTCCCAGTCCGCTGGTGCAGGCACTGCGGCTCGACCACGCCTTGCAGCCTTCCGCCGATCCGCGCCTGCCGCGCGAGGTTGCCGTGGAGCCGACCGCGTACCCGAAGCCCTCGGGCGCGCTCCTGCCGCTGGAGAACATCTCCACCAGCGTGTACGAGGACCTGCGCCGTTGTCCCTACCGTTTCTTCGCGCTGCGCCAGTTGGGCCTGCGCAGCGCCGACGAGCTCGACGCCGAGGTCGACAAGCGCGACTTCGGCAACTGGCTGCACGCCGTGCTGGGGCATTTCCATGAGGCGCTGATCGAAACCCCGACGCAGGATGCGCAGGAGCGCCTCGCGTTCATCGAAGACGCCGCGCAGCGCGCCACCCGTGAAATGGCGCTGTCCGACGCCGAGTTCCTGCCTTTTGCCGCGGCCTGGCCTGCGGTACGCGACGGCTACCTCGGCTGGCTCACGGGCCACGAGGCGGGCGGCGCGGTCTTCGTCGAGTCCGAGCCCTGGAAGGAGCAGTCGCTGGGCAACCTTCGGCTGGTCGGCCGTCTCGACCGCATCGACCGCATGCCCGACGGCCAGGCCTTCGTGATCGACTACAAGACCGAGTCTTCCTCGGTGACCAAGGAGCGCGTGAAGGATCCGACCGAAGACACGCAGCTCGCGTTCTACGCGGCGCTGGTGGCCGACGACACCCTGCGCGCGGCCTACGTGAACGTGGGCGAGAAATCGTCCGGCACGCAGACCGTCGAGCAGCCCGCGGTGGTCGAGGCGCGCGACGCCCTGGTGTCCGGCATCATCGAAGACTTCGCCCGCATCGCGCAGGGCGCCGCGTTGCCGCCGCTGGGGGAGGGCGCCGTGTGCGACTACTGCGTGGCGCGCGGCCTGTGCCGCAAGGATTTCTGGGGCGATAAGGCCCCCCGGCTTGCTTCGCCATCCCCCGAGGGGGAGGCGCCTGCGCCTTGGGGCGGCCCGGCGGTCGGAGGCGATACGAAATGAACGGCGCGGCATACGAACACAACGGCCGCCACGTCGCGCGCGAGGCTTTCTACACGGTCGCCTGCGATCCGCGCCGCTCCGTGGCGGTGGAGGCCTGCGCCGGTGCGGGCAAGACCTGGATGCTGGTCTCGCGCATCCTGCGTGCATTGCTCGAAGAGGGCGAATCCGCCTGCGAACCGCACGAGATCCTGGCGATCACCTTCACGAAGAAGGCGGCCGGTGAAATGCGCGAGCGGCTCGACCAGTGGCTCGAAGACTTCGCCGAGCGCCCGCCGGAAGAGCTGGTGCGCGAACTCGTGATCCGTGGTGTCGAACCTGCGGCCGCACTGGCTGCCGTTCCGCGCCTGAAGGGCCTCTACCGGCGCCTGCTCGAAGGCGGCCGGCCGGTGCAGTTCCGCACCTTCCACGCCTGGTTTGCGGGCCTGCTGCGCAATGCGCCGCTCGCGGTGCTGCGCGAACTGGGGCTGCCTTCCAACTACGAGCTGCTCGAAGACGATGCCGAGGCGCGCGGCCACACGTGGCGCCCGTTCTTCGAAGCGGTCACTGCCGACAAGGACGCCCTGGCCGACTACTACGCCGTCGTCGCGACGCACGGCCGCTCGCAGACGGCCAAGGCGCTGAGCGAAGCCCTGTCCAAGCGCGTGGAGTTCTCGCTCGCCGACCCGGAAAACGCCGTGCAGCATTTCAGCGCGTTCCATCCGTCGCTCGAAGGCCTGGACGCGCCGACCGATGCGTTGCGCGGAGAACCCGTCCGGCGTCGCTGGCTCGACCGCGCCGCCGCGCTGGGCCGCGAATCCAACAAGACGCCGCAGAAGGCGGCCGAAGCCATCATCGACGTGTTCGGCACGGGCGAGCCCGCGGTTGAATCGCTGTCGTCCGCACTCGCGCACCTGCGCAAGAACTTCTTCGTCGCGACCGAAGACCGGCTCAACAAGAACCTGCAGAAGTTCCCCGCCGCCCAGGAGGCCGAGGCCGAACTGCAGGTGCTGTGCGGCGCGCAGGCGCAGCACGCGGCCTGGCTCTACCAGCAGCGCATGACGCGCCTCACGCGCCTGCTGATCGCCGCCTTTGCCGATGTCAAGCGCGCCCACGGCTGGGTCGACATGAACGACGTCGAGCAGGCCGCGCAACTGCTGCTGGGCCAGTCGGCGCTGTCAGGCTGGGTGCAGGAGCGGCTCGACGCGCGCATCGCGCACCTGCTGATCGACGAGTTCCAGGACACCAACCCGCTGCAGTGGCAGGCGCTCTACGGCTGGCTCAGCGCCTACGTCGGCGCAGGCAGCAGCGCGCCGCGCGTGTTCATCGTGGGCGATCCGAAACAGAGCATCTACCGCTTTCGCCGGGCCGAGCCGCAGGTGTTCATCGCGGCCAAGAAGTTCGTGCGCGAAGGGCTGGGCGGCGAGCTGCTGAACTGCGACCACACGCACCGCAACGCGCGCAACGTGGTCGGCCTGGTCAACGCGGCGATGCTGGCCGCGCAGGATGCCGGTGAGTTCGACGGCTACCGCGCCCACACCACCGAACGCGGCGACGAGGGCGAGCTGCTCAAGCTGCCGGCCATCGACCGCGATGCGCTCGGTGAATCGGCCGAGGCGGCGCCGGCGGACGACGGCATGCTGCACTGGCGCGACAGCCTCGTCACCCCGCGCGTGCTGCCCGAAGAGCAACTGCTGCAGAAGGAGTGCGAGCAGGCCGCCAGATGGGTCGCGCAGCGCATCGCCGACGGCACGCCGCCGCGGCAGATCATGGTGCTGGCGCGGCGTCGCAGCCGCCTGTCCGCCATGCAGGACGCCCTGCGCCAGCGCCACATTCCCGTGCAGCAGCCCGAGAAGAACGAGCTGCACGACGCGCCCGAAGTGCAGGACGTGGTCGCGCTCATCGACGCGCTGGTGTCGCCCGCGCACGACCTGTCGCTGGCGCGCGCGCTCAAGTCGCCCGTGTTCGGCGTCGACGACGAGGTGCTGGTTGAACTGGCATTGCGCCAGCGCGAGCGCGGCATGGTCAGCTGGTTTGCGCTGGTGCAGAAGGACGAAAGCCTGCCGCCGGTGTTGACCGAGGCGGGCGCGAGGTTGAAGAAGTGGCAGCGCTGGCTGATGACGCTGCCGCCGCACGATGCGCTGGACGCGATCTTTCACGACGGCGACCTGCTCGCAAAATTCGGCGCCGCCGTGCCGGCCACCCTGCGCCAAGGCGTACTGGCCAACCTGCGCGGCGTGCTGACGGCGTCGCTCGACATCGACGGCGCGCGCTTCGTCACACCTTACGCGCTGGTGCGTGCGCTGCGCGCCGGCGGGGTGCGTGCGCCGACCGTGGCCGCGCCCGATGCGGTGCAACTGCTGACCGTGCACGGCGCCAAGGGCCTTGAAGCCGACACGGTGCTGATGCTGGACTGCGACGCCGCGCCACCGCGCGCCCAGACCATGGGCGTGCTGGTCGAATGGAAGGGAAGCGACAGCGCGCCCACGCGCTTCGTGTTCCTTGCGAGCGAGAAGGCGCCGCCCGCCTGCGCGGTCTCGCTGCTCGAGGAAGAGCAGCGCGCGCGGCATCGCGAGGAGCTCAACGGCCTTTACGTGGCGACCACGCGGGCGCGCGAGCGGCTGGTGCTGTCGTCGGTGCGTCCCGCGCGTGCCAACGAAAGCAGTTGGTGGTCGCGGCTGGAGCCTCTGTGCGAGCCCACCGAGGCCGACGAGCCGGTGGTCGCGCTGCCGACGGCAGCGAGCGCGGGCACCTTCGGCATGAAGCAGATGCCTGCGGTGCCCGCATCCGCCGCGCCGCCGACCGCGAAGAAGGCCGCCGACGCGACCGTCGATGCGCGCGCCGCGGCTTTCGGCCAGGCCATGCACCGGCTGCTCGAATGGGCCGTGCCGGGCGAGGCGCTGCCGGCGGCGCATGTGCGTGCCGCGGCACGCGAATTCATGCTCGACGCGCAGCAGGCGCGCGGCGCGGCGGCGCTGGCCCAGCGCATCCGCGCGGGCGAGGGCGCCTGGGTGTGGGACGATCGCAGGGTCGACTGGCATGGCAACGAAGTCACGCTGGTGCATGAAGGCGAGACCTTGCGCATCGACCGTCTGGTGCGCGAGCGCGACGGCGGCGCCTGGTGGATCCTCGACTACAAATCCGCGGCGCGCCCCGAACGGGACGCCGCGCTGATCGCACAGATGCAGCGCTACCGCGCCGCAGTGCAACATGCCTACCCCGGTGCCACGGTGCGCGTCGCGTTCCTGACCGGGCAGGGCGAACTGGTAAATCTCGAATGACTGTTTCCTCTACCGTTGCCGTGATCGGCGGCGGACCTGCCGGCCTGATGGCGGCCGAAGTGCTGAGCGCCTCCGGCGCGCAGGTGCATGTGTACGACGCCATGCCCTCGGTGGGCCGCAAGTTCCTGCTGGCCGGCCGCGGCGGGCTGAACCTCACGCACTCCGAGCCTTTCGACGTGTTCATGAGCCGCTTCGGCGACCGGCGCGCGCAGCTCGAGCCGATGCTCGCGCAGTTCGGGCCGCAGCAGGTGCGCGAATGGGCGGCGGGATTGGGCGTCGAGACCTTTGTAGGCACCTCGGGGCGCGTGTTCCCGACCGACATGAAGGCAGCCCCGCTGCTGCGCGCCTGGCTGCAGCGGCTGCGCGCGGCGGGCGTGCAATTTCACATGCGGCATCGCTGGCAGGGCGACGGGGCGCTGGACCTGGGTGCGTTGCGCTTCAGGACGCCGGGCGGCGAGGTCACGGCGAAGGCCGATGCGGTGGTGCTGGCGCTGGGCGGCGCCAGCTGGGCGCGATTGGGTTCCGACGGTGCCTGGGTGCCCTGGCTGCAGGCGCAGGGCGTGGACGTGGCTCCGCTGCTGCCCGCCAATTCCGGCTTCGACGGCGCGGGCTGGAGCGAGCATTTCTCCAGCCGCTTCGCCGGCCAGCCCTTCAAGTCGGTGGCCATTGCATTCACCGACAGCCAGGGCCGGCACTTTGCGCGCAAGGGCGAGTTCGTGGCGACCGCTACGGGCATCGAAGGCAGCCTGGTCTATGCGGCCTCCGCGCTGCTGCGCGACGAGATCGCAGCCAACGGCAGTGCGACGCTGTTGCTGGACTTGCTGCCCGATCGCACTGCCGAGCAGGTGCTGGCCGCGGTGAAGCATCCGCGCGGCGCGCGTTCGCTGAGCAGCCACCTCAAGAGCCGGCTCGGGCTCGAAGGTATCAAGGCCGGCGTGCTGCACGAAGCGCTGAGCCGCGAGGCAATGCAGGACGCGGCGCAACTGGCGGCCACGATCAAGGCGGTGCCGCTGAAGCTGGTCGCGACGCGGCCGGTGGACGAGGCCATCAGCACGGCGGGCGGTGTGCGCTTCGACGCGCTCGATGCCCAACTGATGGCCAGCGCGCTGCCGGGTGTTTTTGCTGCGGGAGAAATGCTGGACTGGGAAGCGGCGACCGGCGGCTACCTGCTCACCGCGTCGATGGCCAGCGGTGCGGCGGCAGCGCGCGGCGCGATTCAGCGGCTGGGCCTGTGAAGGCCCCGAAGCGCTGGGTGTTTCTGCTGACTGGCTGAGTGAATTTGCAAGCCTCGTTTCATTTCGCACGGAATGAAACGAGGCTGCTGAAGAGGTTGACGAGCCTTACCCCTGGCACTGACTACGCAGTTAGGGCTGCTTGGTTCCCCACCTGACCCGGTTGGCCACTTCACCATGCAGGGAGGCCCGTCAGCTGTCATTGTAACCCCCCAGGCTGCGCGCACTTCGTGTCGCTTCTCCTTCCCCCTGCTGGGGGCGATACCAGAGGCCCGGCAAAGCCGGTTCCTCGGTATCCCGCGAAAGAGGCAGTCCCTTTTTCATTGCCGTGCGGTCTCGAGGAGGAGCGCTGCGCCTTTTAGAATGCCCGCAATGTCCTATCTCGTGCTCGCCCGCAAGTTCCGTCCGAAAACCTTCGCCGAGATGGTCGGCCAGGGGCACGTGGTGCAGGCACTCGAGAACGCACTGACCACGCAACGCCTGCATCACGCCTATCTGTTCACCGGCACGCGCGGCGTGGGCAAGACCACGGTCTCGCGCATCCTGGCGAAGTCGCTCAACTGCCAGGGGCCGGACGGGCAGGGCGGCATCACGGCCACGCCGTGCGGTGTCTGCCAGGCCTGCCGCGACATCGATTCGGGCCGCTTCGTGGACTACACCGAGCTCGACGCGGCCTCCAACCGCGGCGTGGACGAAGTGCAGTCGCTGCTCGAGCAGGCCGTCTACAAGCCGGTGCAGGGGCGCTTCAAGGTCTTCATGATCGACGAAGTGCACATGCTCACCAACACCGCGTTCAACGCGATGCTGAAGACCCTCGAGGAGCCGCCCGAGTACCTCAAGTTCGTGCTGGCCACCACCGATCCGCAGAAGGTGCCGGTCACGGTGCTGTCGCGCTGCCTGCAGTTCAACCTGCGCCCGATGGCACCCGAGACGGTGCTCGAACATCTGACGAGCGTGCTGCAGACCGAGCAGGTCCCCGCCGAGCAGCAGGCGCTGCGCCTCCTAGCGCGCGCGGCGCGCGGCTCGATGCGCGATGCGCTGTCGCTCACCGACCAGGCCATCGCCTTCGGCAACGGCGAGCTGCTCGAGACCGGCGTGCGCCAGATGCTCGGCAGCGTCGATCGCGGGCATGTGTTCCGCCTGATCGAGGCGCTGGCGCAAGGCGACGGCAAGACGGTGGTCGAGACCTCGGAGGCGCTGCGCGTCGACGGCATGTCCGCCGCCTCCACGCTGGAAGAAATGACGGCTGTGCTGCAGGCCATGGCGGTGCTGCAGGCGGTGCCTTCTCGGGCGGAATCGGCCGACTCGGCCACCGACCCCGACGCGGCCGACACCGCGCGCCTCGCCGCGCTGATGCCGGCCGACGAAACGCAACTGCTCTACAGCCTCTGCCTGCACGGGCGCGGCGAGCTGGGCCTGGCGCCCGACGAGTACGCCGCGCTGACCATGGTGCTGCTGCGGCTGCTGGCCTTCAAACCGTCCCACGCGGCTGCTTCGACAGCCTCCACGGAAAAAAAAACTCTGAATGAAGCTGCGGCGGTCGCGCCGCAGGCGCCGGCACGCGCCGCGCCCGCGGCGCCCGTTGCATCGGTGACCGCGCCCGCGGCGCCCCTTGCCCCGGTACCTGCACCCGCACCCGCACCCGCACCCGCAGCGGTTCACCCTTCCGCAGAGCCGCCGGCCTCGGCCGCTCCCGCACCCACTGCTCCCGCTGCCCCCGCCGCCCCGGCAGGCCAACGCCTCTCGGTGGTCGACGAACCCCGCCATGCCGACCCTCGTCCGGCGCCCACGGAAGCGTCTGCCAAGGTCTTCGGCGTACCGATTCGCGTGCAGCCGCCGGCGGGTGCACGCGACGTGCCGCATGCCGAAGGGCAACGCGGCGCCTTCACGCCCATTCCCCCCAGCGAGGACGGCGATTTCTGGTACGCCACGGTCACCCAGTTGGTCGCGGCCGAGGCCATCACCGCACTGGCGCGCGAACTGGCGCTGCAGTCGCAACTGGTGGGGCGTGACACCGACCAATGGCTGCTGCGCATCGAGCGCGAAACGCTCAGCCAGCCCTCCAGCCGCGAAAAGCTGACCACTGCCCTGGCCGCCATCGGCCATGACGTCAAGCTGGCCATCGAGATCGGTGGCGTCATCGACAGCCCCGCGCGCCGCAACAAGCAGGCCGCCGAAGAGCGCCAGCGGGTGGCCGAAGACGCCATCCTGAGCGACCCCGAGGTGCAGGCGCTGATGCGCGACTTCGATGCGAAGATCGTCCCTGGCACGCTGAAGCCGGTCTGACACCGGACCGATGGCCCGTCTCTCTTATCCTTCCCCACTTTCCAACCCATCTCAATCGACTAGGACCACACGATGTTCAACAAAGGACAACTCGCCGGCCTCATGAAGCAGGCGCAGGCAATGCAGGACAACCTCAAGAAGGCCCAGGAAGAACTGGCGCACATCGAGGTCGAAGGCGAGTCCGGTGCCGGTCTCGTGAAGGTCGTCATGACCTGCAAGCACGACGTCAAGCGCATCACCATCGACCCCAGCCTGCTGGCGGACGACAAGGACATGCTCGAAGATCTCGTGGCCGCAGCCTTCAACGCTGCCGTGCGCAAGGCCGAGGAAACGAGCGAACAGAAGATGGGCAAGCTGACGGCCGGCATGCCCGGTCTGCCGCCCGGCATGAAGCTGCCGTTCTAAGCGGTACATGGCAGACGCAAGCTCGCTCGACGCCCTGGTCGATGCGCTGCGCCGCCTGCCGGGTGTCGGCATCAAGTCGGCCTCGCGCATGGCGTTCCATCTGTTGCAGCACGACCGCGACGGCGCGCAGCTGCTCGCGCGCGCGTTGCAGCAGGCCGCGGGCCATGTGCGGCACTGCGAGCTGTGCAACACCTTCACCGAAGCGCCGATCTGCAACGTCTGCATGGACTCCCGTCGCGACGGCACCAAGCTCTGCGTGGTCGAGACGCCGGCCGACCAGGCCGCGCTGGAGCGCACTGGCGCCTTTCGCGGCTACTACTTCGTGCTCATGGGCAAGCTCAGTCCGCTCGACGGCATCGGGCCCAACGACATCGGCCTGCAGAAGCTCTTCGACCGCGCCCGCGACGGCACGGTGAGCGAGGTCATCCTGGCCACGAACTTCACGGCCGAAGGCGAAGCCACCGCGCATGTGATCGGCGAAGCGCTCAAGCAGCATGGCCTGACCGTGACACGCCTGGCGCGCGGCGTGCCGGCCGGCAGCGAACTCGAATACGTGGACCTGGGCACCATCGCCCACGCGCTGGTCGACCGCCGTTAACACAGCCCCCCTCGACATGACGTTCTCATTGCTCACCGTCGCCTACTGGTGCGTGTTCATCGCCTGCGGCCTGCCGTACCTCTCCGCGTGGCTCGCCAAGGCCGGCAGCTTCGGGCCGCGCGACAACCAGCACCCGCGCGACTGGGCCGCCAGGCAGAGCGGCTGGCGCGCACGCGCCAACAGTGCGCAGGCGAACAGCTTCGAAGGGCTGCCATTCTTCGTCGGCGCGGTGATCATTGCGCACCAGCTTGGCGCGGCGCAGTCCCGCCTGGACATGCTCGCCGTGGCCTACGTGGTGCTGCGCGTGATCTACCTGGGGCTCTACATCAAGGGCATCGGCGGTGCGCGCAGCGCGGTCTGGGCCCTGGGGTTCCTGGTGAACGTCGCGATTCTTTTTCTCGCGCGGTAAGCGCGCAGGACAAGCGCAGAAGAACGGTTGGCCACGGGCCTCCTGGAGGCCTTCGTGCTTACGTGAAAACCCGCACGGGATGACCCCGATGCAGTGGCGTGATGCGGCCTCTAAGCTCGATTCAGTTCACAGGAATCACAGAGCCTACAGGCCCCGTCACAGGCACCGTTTCATGCTTCATCGCCGCACCCTCATTTCAGCCTCCGCCATTGCCGCCGCAACCATCGGGTTGCCGCGTGTCTTTGCGCAGCAGGCGAAGCTGGAGAAGACGAAGATCTCCATCGCCGTGGGCGGCAAGGCGGCGTTTTACTACCTGCCGCTCACCATTTCAGAGCAGCTGGGCTACTTCAAGGCCGAAGGGCTCGAGGTCGAAATTTCGGACTTCGCCGGCGGCGCGCGGGCGCTGCAGGCGGTGGTCGGCGGTTCGGCCGATGTCTGTTCGGGAGCGTACGAACACACCATCAACCTGCAGGCCAAGAACCAGTTCTTCCAGGCCTTCGTGCTGCAGGGCCGCGCACCGCAGATCGCGGTGGGTGTGTCGACCAAGAACATGGCGGGCTACACCGGCATTCAAGACCTCAAGGGAAAGAAGATCGGCGTCTCGGCGCCGGGCTCGTCGACCAACATGGTGGCCAACCTCGTGCTGTCGCGCGGCGGGCTGAAGGCCAGCGACGTGAGCTTCATCGGCGTGGGCGTGGCGGCCGGCGCGCTCACCGCGCTGCGCTCGGGCCAGATCGACGCCATCAGCAACACCGATCCGGTGATGACCATGCTCGAGCAGAAGGGCGACGTGAAGATCATCAGCGACACGCGCACGCTCAAGGGTACGGAACAGGTGTTCGGCGGCACGATGCCGGCGGCCTGCCTGTACGCGTCGGCCGACTTCGTCCAGAAGAACCCCAACACCTGCCAGGCGCTGGCCAATGCCATCGTGCACGGCCTGAAGTGGCTGCAGACGGCGGGGCCGGGCGACATCATCAAGACGGTGCCCGAGACCTATCTGCTCGGCGACCGCGCGCTGTACCTCGCGTCCTTCGACAAGGTGCGCGAATCCATCGCCACCGACGGGCTCGTGCCCACGGACGGCCCCAAGACGGCGCTCAACGCCATTGCGAGCTTCGACACCTCCGTGAAGGCCGACAAGATCGACCTCGCGAAAACCTACACCAACGATTTTGCTCGGCGCGCGAAAGACAGGTTCAAAGCCTGACAACGAACGTCCCCGCGACCCGGCTTCGGCCGGGTTTTTTATTCCCCGTCCGACGATGCACGACCACGCACTCGAACTCCTCTCCATCAGCTGCACCTTCCACTCGAAGGACGATCCCGGCCAGCGCTACACCGCGGTGGCGGACACCACGCTGCGCATCAAGGCCGGGGAGTTCGTGTCGGTGGTCGGCCCCACGGGCTGCGGCAAGTCGACGCTGCTGAACGTGGGCGCGGGCCTGCTGGAGCCTTCGTCGGGCACCGTGAAGGTCTTCGGCAAGACGCTTGCGGATGTCAACGCGCGCGCGGGCTACATGTTCCAGACCGAGGCGCTGATGCCGTGGCGCAGCGCCGTCGACAACGTGATGGTGGGGCTGCAGTACCGCGGCGTGCCCGATGCCGAGGCGCGCCGGCAAGCCGAGGCGTGGCTCTCGCGCGTGGGACTCTCGGGCTTTGGCGACCGCTACCCGCACCAGCTCTCCGGCGGCATGCGCAAGCGCGTGGCGCTGGCGCAGACACTGGTGCTCGACCCCGACATCATCCTGATGGACGAGCCCTTCAGCGCACTCGACATCCAGACGCGCCAGCTGATGGAGAACGAGGTGCTGGACCTCTGGAGCGCCAAGAAGAAAGCGGTGCTGTTCATCACGCACGACCTCGACGAGGCCATCGCCATGAGCGACCGCGTGGTGGTGCTGTCGGCCGGGCCGGCCACGCACCCGATCGGCGAATTCGCGATCGACCTCGCACGCCCGCGCGACGTGGCCGAGGTGCGCACGCAGCCGCGCTTCGTCGAGCTGCACACGCAGATCTGGGAGGTGCTGCGCGACGAGGTGCTCAAGGGCTATGCGCAGCAACTGAGGAAGGCCGCCTGATGGCCCGCCTCGGACTCAACGAACGCAATGCGCGCTTCTGGCAACTGGCGCTGCTGGTGGTCATTCTGGTGGCGTGGCACCTTGCCTCGCGCAACCAGCAGTTCGCCTTCTTCCTGGGCGAGCCCATCCAGGTGGCGGGTCGCATCTGGAGCTGGTTCCTGCCGTTCGCGGTGCCGGCCAACGTGTTCTTTCCCGAAGGACTGAAGGGCAACGCCGACATCTACCTGCACCTGGGCACCACGCTGCTGGAGACCGTGCTGGCGTTCGGCATCGGCACCGTGCTCGGGCTGGCCTGCGGGCTGTGGCTGGCGCTCGCGCCCACCGCGAGCCTGATCCTCGACCCCTACATCAAGGCCGCCAACTCGATGCCGCGCGTGATCCTCGCGCCCATCTTCGCGCTGTGGTTCGGCCTGGGCATCTGGAGCAAGGTGGCGCTGGCCGTCACGCTGGTGTTCTTCATCGTCTTCTTCAACGTCTACCAGGGCGTGCGCGAGGTGAGCCCGGTGGTGCTGGCCAACGCGAAGATGCTGGGTGCCAACCAGCGGCAGCTGCTGCGCACCGTGTACCTGCCGAGCGCGACGAGCTGGGTGTTCTCCAGCCTGCACACGTCGGTGGGGCTGGCCTTCGTGGGCGCGGTGGTGGGCGAGTACCTGGGCTCGGCGCGCGGCGTGGGCTACCTGATTCTCCAGGCCGAGGGCACCTTCGACGTCAACACCGTGTTCGCAGGCATCGTGGTGCTCACCGCCTTTGCGCTGGTGCTCGACGGCATCGTGGGCCTGGTCGAAAAGCGCCTCATGAAGTGGCAGCCCAGAACGGGCGAAACCGAAAAGCTCTAGCCCCGGCGTGCGTGCGATGATCCCGCGCGGTGCGCAGGGCGCCGCAACGAATCCACCGGGGTGAACAATGAATCAGGACCACAAGCGGGCCACGACCTTGCGCTCGCGCGACCAGGCGGCCAGGGTCTCGAACGAAGAACTGTTCTTCGACCTGGTCTACGCGTTCTCCGTCACGCAGCTGTCCCACTATCTGCTGGACCACCTCACGCTGCTGGGCGCGTTCCAGACACTGGTGATGTGGTTCGCCGTATGGCTGGGCTGGCAGTACACGGCGTGGACCACCAACTGGTTCAACCCCGGCACGCTGCGCATCCGCGGCGTGCTGTTCGCGATCATGCTGCTGGCCCTGGTGATGGCCTCGGCGCTGCCCGGGGCCTTTGCCGAGCGGGGGCTGGTGTTCGCGCTGTGCTTCGTGGGCATCCAGGCGGGGCGCACGCTCTGCATGCTGATCGCCATCGGCCGCAACGATCCGCTCACGCCCAACTTCCGCCGCCTGCTGGCCTGGAACTGCGTGGCGGGCGCATTCTGGATCGCGGGCGGCCTGGCCGACGGGCCGGTGCGCCTTGCGCTGTGGTTCGGCGGCGTGCTGTGCGAGTACATCGCGCCGATGATCGGGCTGCACTTTCCGGGGTTGGGGCGCTCGTCGACCCGCGAGTGGACCATCGACGGCGGCCACCTGGCCGAGCGTTGCCAGCTGTTCGTGATCGTGGCGCTGGGCGAGTCGGTGCTGGCCACCGGCATCGCCTTCGGGCACCACGCCGAATGGCATGTCGCCGACCTGTTCGCGCTGCTCGTGGGCTTTGCGGGCAGCCTGGCGATGTGGTGGATGTACTTCGACACCAGCGCCAAGGAGGCGACGCACGTCATCGAGCATTCGGCGGACCCGGGCGCCATCGGCGCCAAGTTCCACTACACGCACGTGATCCTGGTGGCCGGCATCATCGTGTGCGCGGTGGCCGACGAACTGACGATCGGCGAGGGCGCGCACCATGCCGAGCTCAAGTACCTGGGCGCCCTGATCGGCGGGCCGGCGCTCTACCTGTTCGGCAATGCGCTGTTCAAGCGCGTGGTGCGCGGCTTCCTGCCGCAGTCGCACCTGTACGGGCTGGGCCTGCTGGCGGTGCTTGCGGTCTTCGGGTCGCACCTCACGGTGATGGCGGTGGGCGCACTGACCACGGTCATCATGATTGCCGTGGCCGCGCTCGAAGCGGTAGTGCGCCGCAGGGCGTGGGCCGCCAAGGCCCACTGAAGCGGCGAACGCAGCAAATGCGGCGAACCGCGGGGTTCAGCGCTGCTTCTTCGCCGGCGTGCCGCCGCGCTTCTCGCGCACGACTGGCTGCTTGCTGCTGGCAGGCACCTTGACGATGTTGGAGCCCCTGGGCGCCGCCGCCTTGGAGGGGGCCGCCGCGCCGCGCCGCGAGGTCGAGACCGTGGGCGTGTGGGCGACGGGCCGGATGCCGGTGCCGACGCGGGCCGCGACGCTCGCGCGGATGGGCAGGTACACCACCACGCTGTAGCCCCGCTTGAACGCGTGGTTCTGCTGCACGTCGTTCCACTCGGCCACGTTGGCGGGCTTGAGGTTGTAGCGCCGCGCGATGCTGGCCACGTTGTCGGCGCGCCCCGCCTTCACGGTGGTGCGGCGGGTGACGATTTCGGGCTGGAAGCTCAGGTGACCACCGTCGGCCACGACCGCCGCCACGTCTTCCTTCACGCGCGCGCCGCGCGGCACGATCAGCGTCGAGCCGGCCTTGATGAGCATGCGCGGTGGCACGTTGTTCATGGCGCGCAGGTCGGCTTCGCTCATGCCCGAGCGCTGGGCGGCGTCGGCCACCGTCATGGTGGTGGGCACGACCCAGGCGGTCCAGCTGGCGTACTGGCCTTGCGAGTAGGCGTCGAAGTTGCGCTGGAACACGGCCGCGTTGTCCCAGGGCAGCAGGATCTGCGGCGTGCCGGAGGCGATGAGCACCGGCTTGTGCGCGGCCGGGTTCAGGGCGCGGAAGTCTTCCAGCCGCACATCGGCCAGCTTGGCGGCGAGCTCCACGTCGAGGTCGCGCGTGAGCGTGACGGTCTGGAAGTACGGGTGGTTGGCGATCACCGGCAACTCGGTGTTGAAGGCCTGCGGGTTCGCCACGATGTTCTTCACGGCCTGCAGCTTGGGCACGTACAGGCGCGTTTCGGCCGGCATCGTCAGGTCGCTGTAGGTGGTCGGCAGGCCCAGCCGCTGGTTCTTGGCGATGGCGCGGCTCACACTGCCTTCGCCCCAGTTGTAGGCGGCCAGGGCGAGCTGCCAGTCGCCGAACATGCCGTAGAGCTTTTGCAGGTAGTCGAGTGCGGCGCGGGTGGAGGCCAGCACGTCGCGGCGGTCGTCGCGAAAGATGTTCTGCTTCAGGTCGAAGTCGTTGCCGGTGGCCGGCATGAACTGCCACATGCCCGCCGCGCGCGCGCTGGAGACGGCCTGCGGGTTGAACGCGCTCTCGATGTAGGGCAGCAGCGCGAGCTCGGTCGGCATGTTGCGGCGCTCGAGTTCCTCGACGATGTGGAAGATGTACTTGTCCGAGCGCGCGGTCATGCGCTGGATGTAGTCGGGCCGGCTGGCGTACCACTGCTCGCGGTCGCGAACCAGGTCGCTTTCCAGGTTGGGCATCTTGAAGCCGCGGCGGATGCGGTCCCACATGTCCACCGGCGGGGCGAGCGTGACCACGCTTTGCGACTGCGCGCTGCCGCTGGCAAGCGGGGAGAGGGCGCTGCGCGGATAGACCGGGGCCGCACTGCCGGTGCCGCCGGCCTGGGGTGAAGAAGAGGAGGGTGTGGAGTTGTTGTTCGTGCCCGCGCAGCCCGCGAGCACCAGTGAACCTGCAAGGCAGGTGGCAGCGAAAAATTTCATCGGAAGTCGTTTTTCCATTGGCGCAGTGCGGCGAACACGTCGGCTTGGGCTGCGTCGGCAGCCAGCTCGGCGTGGGCACGCACCGCTCGAAGGACAGTGGCTTCGCGGCTGCGAAGAAAAGGGTTGATCTGGCGTTCGGTGGCCAGTTGCGAGGGCAGCGTCGGCTGCCCCTGCGCGCGCAGGCTTTCGCAGTGCGCGTAGTAAAGACTCAGTTCGGCGTTGCCCGGTTCCACGGCCAGCGCGAAACGCAGGTTAGAAAGTGTGTATTCGTGGGCGCAGCAGACACGGGTATCGCCGGGCAGCGCAGCAAGCGCGTCGAGCGAATGCAGCATCTGCGCGGGCGTGCCCTCGAACAGGCGCCCGCAGCCGCCGGAGAACAGCGTGTCGCCGCAGAAAAGCAACGGCGCCTGGGAAGGCGCCGCTGGCAGGAAGTAGGCGATGTGCCCGGCGGTGTGGCCCGGCACGTCGATCACCCGGAACTGCAGCCCCAGCACCTCGGCCACGTCGCCCTGCGCCATCGGCGTGAAGGGCTCGGGAATGCGCTCGGTCGCGGGGCCCCACACCGGCGCGCCGGTGGCCGCGTGCAGTGCGGCCACGCCGCCCGTGTGATCGGCGTGGTGGTGCGTGACTAGAATCGCGGCGAGCTGCAGCTTGTGGCGCGCGAGCGCGTCGAACACCGGTTGGGCATCGCCCGGATCCACCACGATGGCGTGGGACCCGTCGTGCAGCATCCAGATGTAGTTGTCGGCGAAGGCGGGCAGCGGAACAAGGGTCATGAGCGGTCAAATTATAGGTTTGCATGATTGGTTCGCGACCCCCCCGGGGCGCTACCTTCTGGCTTGGGAGCAGGCCCAGTTCGACCAGGCGGTGGCCGACGTGTTCGGCTATCACGCGCTGCAGCTGGGCGCGGCCGAGGTCGACGCCCTGCGCACCAACCGCATGCCGCACCGCTGGCTGGCGCTGGACGACCCGGCGCGCGGCGCCAGAGGGACGCTCCTGACCGACTTTGCGGCACTGCCGTTCGCGGCCAACAGCCTGGACCTGGTGGTGCTGCCCCACGCGCTGGAGCTCAGCCCTGACCCGCACGCCACCCTGCGCGAGGTCGAGCGGGTGCTGGTGCCCGAGGGCCGGGTGGTGATCTGCGGGCTCAACCCGGCCAGCCTGTGGGGCATGCGGCAGCGCAGGGCGCATCTTTACCGCAAGCTGGGCGTCGGCGATCTCTACCTGCCCGAGGGCGGGGAGTTCATCGGCTACTGGCGCATGCGCGACTGGCTGCGGCTGCTGAGCTTCGAGGTCGAGTCGGGCCGCTTCGGCATCTACCGGCCGGCCGTGCGCAGCGAGGCCTGGCTGGAGCGCGCGCGCTGGATGGACGCCGCCGGCGAGCGCTGGTGGCCGATCTTCGGCGCGGCCTACTTCCTGGTGGCGGTGAAGCGCGTGCGCGGCATGCGCCTGCTCAGCGCCGACTGGCGCCGTGCCGCCGCCCGGACCACGGCGCCCGTGCCCATTGCGGGCAAGGTGCACCGCAACAAGACCGGCGAACCCGGCAATTGACAAGAAAATGATGCCAACGAATACACAAGGACAGTCGGTTTGAACGAAGTCGTGATCTACACAGACGGTGCATGCAAGGGCAACCCTGGCCCCGGAGGCTGGGGCGCGTGGCTCAAGTCCGGTGCCACCGAGAAGGACCTGTTCGGCGGTGAACTCGACACCACCAACAACCGCATGGAGCTGACCGCCGTCATCGAAGGCCTGGCCGCGCTCAAGCGGCCCTGCAAGGTGCTGCTTTACCTCGACAGCCAGTACGTGCGCAAGGGCATCACCGAGTGGATCCGTGGCTGGAAGGCCAAGGGCTGGATGACCGCGAGCAAACAGCCCGTGAAGAACGTCGAGCTCTGGCAGCGGCTCGACAAGCTGGTGGCCGAGGGCGGCCACCAGATCGAATGGCGCTGGGTCAAGGGCCACTCCGGCGACCCGGGCAACGAGCGCGCCGACATGCTGGCCAACAAGGGCGTGGACAAGGCACTCGGCCGCCTTTGATGCACGGCTGACCCGGGTCGGGCCCCTGCGCAAGGGGCATGGATGTTGCTAGAGTGCGTTTCGGCGCCACCGGGCGGTTCCCGTCCCACGGTCACTCATTCGTTCGCAGCATGAACCTCGACTACACCACCGACGCGGTCGACCCCGGCCAGCGCTTCGACTACTGGAGCGACGTGGTCTGCAGGCACTTCATTCCCGCCAAGAGCCTGGTGCCCGACCGCGCGCATTTCAATGCGCGCTTTTCGGTGCGTTCGCTGGGCAACCTCACACTGGCCGAGATGTGTTCCCCGCGGTGCCTCTGGGAGCGCGATGCCCGGCACCTGCGCAGCGGGCCCAACGAAGACTTCATGCTCAGCCTGATGGTGTCGGGCCATGGCGTGCTGTCGCAGTCGGGCCGCAGCGTGCAGCAGCGCAACGGCGACATCGTGCTGTACGACGCCGCGCGCCCCTTCACCTTCGACCTCGCGCCCGAATCGGCGCTGCTGGTGCGCATTCCGCGCATGCAGCTGCTGTGCCGCGTGCCCGAGGCGCACAACCTCACGGCCATGCACCTGGCCGAGGGCCACCCCATAGCGAAGCTGTTGGGCACCATGATCCGCGAGGCGGCGGTGCTCGACATTTCAGGGCGCGACGGCATGCAGGCCAGCCTGGCGAGCTCGCTGCTGGACATGCTCTCGGCCGCGCTGCAGGTGCAGGCCGAAGGCACGGACTCGGCGCGTACCGCGCACGGCGCACTGCTGCAGAAAACGCGCGACTACATCGTGGCCCATCTCGACGACTGCGAGCTCGACGTGGCGCAGATCGCCCGCGCACAGAACGTCTCGGCCCGCACGCTGGCGCGGGTGTTCGCCGAGCAGGGCACCACACCGACGCAGTGGCTGTGGAAGCAGCGGCTCGAAGCCAGCCACCGTGCGCTGATGGACGGGCGCGTGCGGCAGGTCACGCAGGCGGCGTTCCAGTACGGCTTCAGCGACATGTCGCACTTCTGCCGTGTCTTCAAGAAGGCCTACGGCGTGACGCCGCAGACGCTCCTGCGCCGGCACTGAGCCGGCACCCTCCCAAAGATCATTGGCTGGCCTTGCGCCGAGCCGCGCCGCTGCGCGCCGGCCATGCTTTCCAGCGTGCCACCGCCTTCCATCGGCGCAAGCCTGTTCCGCGCTGACCTGCGCTGAAAGGCACAGGCTGGCCGAACCAGCACATCGCAATGGCGCTGTGAGCAAAGCGCTCGCAGCCGCCGGCCGATAACTTCGGTACCTGCTCTGGACGCGCTTCCAGAGCCCTTCTTTCTTCAACAACGACCGGAGTCCTCCCGCCATGTCGAGCAACGATCTGCACTACCTCGAGCTTCTTGAAGTCGGCCGCCTCATCCAGTCCCGTGAACTGTCCTCGGTGGAGGTGACGAAGGCGCAGTTCGCGCGCATCGACGAGGTAGACGGCGCCCTGAAGAGCTATGTGCGCGTGATGACCGACTCGGCGCTGGCCGAAGCCGAGCGCGCCGATGCCGAGATCGCCAAGGGGCAGCTGCGCGGCCCGCTGCAGGGTGTGCCGGTCGGCGTGAAGGACCTGTGCTGGACGCAAGGCGTGCCCACCGTCGCCGGCATGACGCTGTACAAGGACTTCGTGCCCACCGAAGACGGCACCGTGGTGCGCAAGCTGCGCGAGGCCGGCGCGGTCATCCTCGGCAAGCTGCAGCTCACCGAGAGCGCCTACGCCGACCACCATCCCTCGGTGTCGCCGCCGGTCAATCCGTGGAACGCGGCGCACTGGCCGGGCGTGTCGTCCAGCGGCTCCGGCGTGGCCACGGCGGCGGGCCTGTGCTACGGCTCGCTGGGCACCGACACGGGCGGCTCCATCCGTTTTCCCTCGGCCGCCAATGGCCTCACGGGCCTGAAACCGACCTGGGGCCGGGTGAGCCGCTACGGCGCCTTCGAGCTGGCGGCCACGCTGGACCACATCGGCCCGATGACCCGCAGCGCGGCCGACGCGGGCGCCATGCTCGGCGCCATCGCGGGCGCCGACGCGAAGGACCCGACCGCGAGCCTGCTGCCCGTGCCCGACTACCTCGCGGACATGGCCAAGGGCCTAGCCGGCCTGCGCGTGGGCATCGACACGCGCTGGACCACCGAAGGCGTCGATGCGCCGACGCGCGCCGTGCTCGACGCCGCCATTGCGGCCGTGAAGGCGCTGGGTGGCGAGGTGCGCGAAGTGAGCTTCCCCGACCCCACGCAGGCCATCGAAGACTGGTTCCCGCTGTGCGGCATGGAAGCCGCCGTGGTGCACGAGAAGACCTACCCCTCGCGCAAGGACATGTACGGCCCGGCGGTGGCCGGCCTGGTCGAGCTGGGCCTGGCGCAGCGCGGCGTCGACTACCAGAAGATCGTGCTGCGCCGCCACGACTTCAGCGGCAAGGTGAGGGCGCTGTTCCAGGACATCGACCTGCTGCTGATCCCGGCCACGGGCATCGCGTCGCCGACCATGGAGCGCATGTCGCAGATGGGCGTGGACGCCGATCTGATGTCCGCGATGCTGCGCTACACCTGCCCCTTCGACATGACCGGCAGCCCCACGATCACGCTGCCCGGCGGCTTCACGCCCGCGGGCATGCCGGTGGCCTTCCAGTTCGTGGCGCGCCACTTCGACGAGGCGCTGCTGGTGCGCGCGGGCGCGGCCTTCCAGCAAGCGACCGACTGGCACCGCAAGCACCCGGCGCTCTGAATCTCTTTCTTCCTTTCATCACATCCCTCGAAAGCACATCACCATGAAACTACGTCACGCGCTTGTCTCCCTGGGTTGCACGCTGGCCCTGGCCACCTCCGCATGGGCCGCCGACCCGCTGAAGGTCGGGCTGATGGAAGACGTCTCGGGCGACCTCGCCTTCATGGGCAAGCCCAAGCTCAACGGCTCGCTGCTGGCCGTGGAAGAAATCAACAAGGCCGGCGGCATCATGGGCCGGCAGGTGGAGCTGATTCATCTCGACCCGCAGGGCGACAACGCGCGCTACCAGGAGTTCACGCGGCGCCTGCTGAGCAAGGACAAGGTCGACGTGCTCATCGGCGGCATCACCTCGGCCTCGCGCGAGGCCGTGCGCCCCATCGTCGACCGCACGCAGACGCCTTACTTCTATACCAACCAGTACGAAGGCGGCGTGTGCGACGCCAACATGATCAGCATGGGCGCGGTGCCCGAGCAGCAGTTCTCCACGCTCATTCCCTACATGGTCGAGAAGTTCGGCAAGAAGGTCTACGTGGTGGCAGCCGACTACAACTTCGGCCAGATCAGCGCCGAGTGGAACCGCTCGATATTGAAGGACATCGGCGGCACCGTGGTGGGCGAGGAGTTCATTCCGCTGGGCGTGTCGCAGTTCGCGCAGACCATCCAGAACATCCAGAAGGCCAAGCCCGACTGGCTGCTGATGCTCAACGTGGGCGCCGCGCAGGACTCGTTCTTCGAGCAGGCCGCCGCCGCCAAGCTGAACCTGCCGATGGGCTCGTCGGTGAAGGTGATGCTGGGCTTCGAGCACAAGCGCTTCGCGCCGCCGGCGCTCAACCGCATGCACGCCACGGCCAACTGGTTCGAGGAGATCGATTCGCCCGCCGCCACCGATTTCAAGAAGCGCTGGCACGCCAAGTTCCCCAACGAGCCGTACATCAACGACATGGGCTACAACGCCTACAACGCGCTGTACATGTACAAGACGATGGTGGAGAAGGCCAAGTCGACCAAGCTGGCCGACCTGCGCAAGGTGATCGCATCGGGCGACGCGTGCATCGAGGCAGGCGAGGGCAAGATCTGCATCGACCCCAAGAGCCAGCACGCCTCGCACCAGATGCGCCTGATCGCGGTGGACGAGAAGCACAAGGTCAACGTGCTGAAGGACTACGGGACCATCCAGCCGTACTGGCTGGGCAAGATCGGTTGCGACCTGACGAAGAACAACGACAAGAAGCAGTACACGCCTTCGGACCTGCCGAAGAAGTCCTGACACCCGCGCCCTTCATCCGCGTTCTTCAAAGGACCCTGCGGTGTTCGCCGAAATCTTTTCGTTCTTCTACCAGTTCGCGGACGTGTTCGCGTTCCTCATCCTGTCGGCCGCCGGGCTGGCGATCGTGTTCGGGATGATGGGCGTGATCAACATGGCCCACGGCGAGTTCATCATGTGCGGGGCCTACGTGACGGTGGGCCTGGTGCATGCGGGCTTTCCACTGCCGCTCGCGCAGCTGTGCGGCACGCTGGCCGCCGGGCTCATCGGCGTGGTGCTGGAGTGGAGCCTGGTGCGCAAGCTCTACAAGCGCCCGCTCGATTCGCTGCTGGCCACCTGGGGGCTGAGCCTGATCGTCACGCAGGGCATGCTGCTGACGGTGGGCTCGTCGGTCACGGGCATCGGCACGCCCGAAGGCAGCTTCGTGGTGGGCGGCTACACCTTCTCGGTGTACCGCATGGTGCTGTTCGCGGCGGCCGTGGCGGTGCTGGGCGGCATCTACTTCATCTTCATGCGCACCCGCTTCGGCGTGCATGCGCGGGCCACGATGCAGAACGCGTCCATTGCGCAGGCCACCGGCGTGCGCGTGGGGCGGGTGTATGCGCTGAGCTTCGGCATCGGGGCGGCGCTGGCCGGCCTGTGCGGCGCGCTCTATGCGCCCACCATGACGCTGATCCCGACGATGGGCGCGGCCTTTCTGGTCGAGAGCTTCGTCACGGTGGTGGTGGGCGGCGCCAACGTGCTGCTGGGCACCGCGCCGGCGGGCATCCTGCTGGCGGTGATCCGCACCGGGCTGAACGGCTGGGGCGGGCAGATCGTGGGGCAGATCGGCATGCTGCTCGCGGTGATCGTCGTCATCCGCATCCTGCCCGAGGGGGTGTCGGGCTGGCTGGCACGCAAAACCCGATGAACTGCGCTGAACCACGCTGAATCGACGGAGTCACCTTTCATGTTCCAACTCATCAACGGCCCGCAGACGCTAGGCACCACGCGCGTCTTCTGGCTTCCCTTCCTGGCGGTGCTCGCCGCGGTGCTGCTGTACCCGGTGGTCGCCGACGCCTACGACGTGGGCAACATGGCCTACCTGCTCACCTGGGTCTTCATGGCCATGGGCCTGTGCCTGGTGTGGGGCTACGGCGGCATGCTGTCCTTCGGGCAGACGCTGTTCTTCGGCATCGCGGGCTACGGCTACGGCGTGCTCGCCATCAACCTGGGCGGCGAGGCGGGCACCACCTTTCTGGCGCTGCTGGGGGCGTTGGTGCTCGCGGCGCTGGCCGCGGCGGTGCTGGGCTATTTCATGATCTGGGGGCGCGTGGGCGGCGTGTTCTTCGGCATCGTCACGCTGTCGGCCACGCTGGTGCTGGCCTTCTTCCTGGGGCAGACGGCGGGGCCCGAATGGCACATCGGCAGCGCGCGGCTCAACGGCTTCAACGGCATGAAGGACATGGCGCCGCTGAACCTGCCGCTGCCTGGCGGCGAGACGCTGTACTTCGACGGCATGCCGCTCTACTACCTGGTGGTGGGGCTGATCGTGGTGGTGTACATCGGCCTGCGCATGCTGCTGAACTCGCGCTTCGGCCACGTGGTGGTCGCGGTGCGCGAAGACCCGCAGCGCGCCGAGCTGCTGGGCTACGACGTGCGCAAGTACCAGTTGGCGACCTTCGTCATCGGCTCGGCGCTGGCGGGCCTGAGCGGTGTGCTCTACACCTCGTGGGGCCAGTTCATCACGCCCGCGAGCATCGGGCTGCCGGCGGCCGCCATGCCGATCGTGTGGGTGGCGTTCTCGGGGCGCGGGGACATCACGGCCACGCTGGTCGGCTCGTTCCTGGTGCTGTGGGCGTTCCAGACCATCACGGTCTACAGCCAGCAGGCCGCGCTGCTGCTGATGGGCGCGATGCTGCTGTGCACGGTGATGGTGGCGCCGCAGGGCTTCGTCATCGGCGTGGTGCAGGCGGTGCGGCGCGTGTTCGCCAGGCGCGGCGGCAGCGCCGTGAAAGAGCGTTCGGTTCAGTCCGTGCCCGACGCACAGGAGGTGCGCGCATGACCCCCTTGTTGCAAACCCGCTCGCTGACCAAGCATTTCGGCGGCCACGCGGCCGTGTCCGAGGTGGACCTGTCGGTGACGCAGGGCGAGATCCATTGCCTGATCGGCCCCAACGGCGCGGGCAAGAGCACGCTGTTCAAGCTCATCGTGGGCACGCACGAGGCCACCTCGGGCCACATCGCCTTCCAGGGCGCGGACGTGACCCGCCAGCGTCCGTTCCAGCGCGTGCAGCAGGGCATGAGCATCAAGATGCAGGCGCCCAGCGTGTTCAAGGAGCTGCCGGTGCGGCAGAACATCCACATCGCGCTGCAGCACCACGTGACGGGCCGCGCGGAGCTCACGCGCGAGGAAGACCGGCTGCTGGCGCTGCTCGACCTCGCCGCCGATGCGAAGAAGCTCGCGGGCGAGCTGGCGCACGGCCAGCAGCAGTGGCTGGAGATCGGCATGGCGCTGGCGCTCAAGCCCGTGCTGCTGCTGATGGACGAGCCGACCGCGGGCCTGTCGCCCGAGGAAACCTTCAAGACCGGCGAGCTGATCCAGAAGCTCAACGCCGAAGGCATGACCGTGCTGGTGGTGGAGCACGACATGGCCTTCATCCGCCAGATCGCGCAGCGCGTGACGGTGCTGCATTTCGGCAAGGTGTTTGCCGAAGGTTCCATCGCAGAAGTCATCGCCGACCCGCGCGTGGCCGAGATCTACCTGGGGAAGACCCATGAGCACTGAAGTCGTTCTGGACGTGAAGGGCCTGCATGCGAGCTACGGCGCCACGCCGATCCTGCAGGGCGTGGACCTCAGGGTGCGCAAGGGCGAGATCGTGAGCCTCATCGGGCGCAACGGCGTGGGCAAGACCACTACCATGCGCTGCCTGATGGGCCTGCTGCGCACGCGCGGCGGCAGCGTGCAACTGCGCGGGCAGGAGATATCGGCGCTGCCGAGCGATGCGCGCGCGCGCCTGGGCATCGGCTACGTGCCGCAAGGCCGCGACGTGTTCGCGCGCATGACGGTGGCGGAGAACCTGATGGTGGGCGAACTGGTCGGCGGGCCCCAGGGCAAGAAGCTGCCCGACCTGGTCTACCAGTACTTTCCCAAGCTCGCGGAGCGCCGCAACCAGCTGGCCGGCACCATGTCGGGCGGCGAGCAGCAGCAGCTCGCCATCGGCCGCGCGCTGGTGGGCAACCCGGCGCTGATGCTGCTCGACGAGCCGTCCGAAGGCATCCAGCCTTCCATCGTGCAGCTGATCTGCGACGTGCTGCGCGCCATCCGGCGCGACCTGGGCACGACGATTCTGTTCGTGGAACAGAACCTCGACACGATCCTGGACGTGGGCGAGCGCGCCTACGTGATGGAGAAGGGCCGCGTGGTGGGCCGCATCGAAGCGGGTCACATGAACGCGCAGACCGTGCGCAACCACCTGATGATCTGAAGGACAACCTCATGAGCTGGCTCGACCAATCGATCATGCACACGCGCGGCATCGGCCGCGAACGCAGCATCGTCACGCATGAACTCACCGAGGCGAAGCAGGGCACTTTCCACTTCACCATCGGCCCGTATTCCAGCCCCGTGATGACGGTGAAGCCCGGCGACCGCATCGTGGTGGAAACGCGCGACGCCTTCGACGGCAAAATAAAAACGGAGCAGGATCTGCCCTCGAAGGTGCTGACCATGCCCTTCGTGAACCCGCAGAACGGACCGATCATGGTCGAGGGGGCCGAGCCCGGCGACACCCTGGCCGTGTACATCGAGTCGATGGCGCCGCGCGGGCCCAACCCGCGCGGCACCTGCTGCATGATCCCGTCCTTCGGCGCGCTCAGCGGCACCGCCTTCACCGCGCTGCTGAACGAGCCGCTGCCCGAGATCACCCGCAAGATCGACGTGGACGAAGAGGGCGTGTACTGGAGCAAGCGCGTCACGCTGCCCTACAGGCCGCACATCGGCACGCTGAGCTGCTCGCCTGAAATCGACTCCATCAACAGCCTCACGCCCGACCAGCACGGCGGCAACATGGACCTGCCCGACATGGGCCCGGGCAGCATCACCTACCTGCCGGTGCGCACCGCGGGCGCGCGCGTGTTCATCGGCGACGCGCACGCCTGCCAGGGCGACGGCGAGGTCTGCGGCACGGCGGTGGAGTACCCGAGCCTCACGACCATCCGCGTGGACCTCGTCAAGGGCTGGACGCTCGACTGGCCGCGGCTGGAGACTGCCGACATGATCATGGCCATCGGCAGCGCCCGGCCGCTGGAAGACGCGACCCGCATCGCCTACAAGGAGCTGGTGCTCTGGATGGAGGCCGAATACGGCTACGACCGCTGGGACGCCTACATGATGCTGAGCCAGTGCGGCAAGGTGCGGCTGGGCAACTTCGTCGACCCGAAGTACACCGTGGGAGCCGGCATCTCGAAAACGTACCTGGCGCCGTGAGTACTTTCGGGGGCCCGATAATCGCGGCATGACTGAAACCTCACGTTTGGCCGAACTGCGCCGCGTGGCCATCCTCGACACGAGCGAAGAGGCCGCCTACAACGAAATCACCCGCCTTGCCGCGCAGATGTGCGGGACGCCCATTGCGCTGATCTCGCTGATCGACGACCGGCGGCAGTGGTTCAAGTCGCGGGTGGGGCTGGAGGCGGCGGAAACGCCCCGGGCGCATGCGTTCTGCGCGCATGCGATCCAGACGCCGGGCGAGGTGATGGTGGTCAACGATGCCCTGGCGGACGAGCGCTTCAAGTCCAACCCGCTGGTCACCGGCGACCCGAGCATCCGCTTCTATGCGGGCGCGCCCCTGGTGACGAGCAACGGCGAAGCGCTGGGCACGGTGTGCGTGATCGATACCAAGCCGCGCGAGATCAGCCTCGAAGCCCTGGAGCAACTGCGCTTCCTGGCGCAGCAGGTGGTCACGAAGCTCGAGGAACGGGCGCGCGAAAACGACCCTTCGGCCTAGATCGCCCCGTCGAACATCATCACGTCGACCTCGTCGCCCGGCGCGACGTTGCCCTGGGCGTGGTGCAGCACCACGAGCCCGTTGGCCTCGAGCATCGAGCTCAGCACGCCGGAGCCCTGGTTGGCGGCCACCGTCACCTCGGGCAAGGCCCCGTTCACCGACGTGACGAAGCCGCGCTGGTACTCGGTGCGTCCGGGCTTCTTGCGGATGGGGCCCGTGCTGCGCGCACGCAGCAAGGGCGGCGGGGCGCATGCGGTTGCGTGGCAGCCCATCAGGCGCAGCAGGGCCGGGCGCACGAAGGCCAGGAAGGTCACCATCACGGCCACCGGGTTGCCAGGCAGGCCGAACAGCAAGGCCGGCTGCGCCGAGGCGTCGGGCCCGTCGCGTGAAATGAGCCCCACGGCCAGCGGCCGCCCCGGGCGCATCGCCACCCGCCAGAAGGCCATGTCGCCCAGCTGCTGCATCACGTCGCGCGTGTGGTCGGCCGCACCCGCGCTGACGCCGCCGCTGGTGACGATGGCATCGGCCTCGCGTGCCGCGCGCCGCAGCGTGGCGGCCAGCGTGGCGGGGTCGTCGCGCACCAGGCCGAGGTCGATCACCTCGCAGCCCAGCTTGGTGAGCAGCCCGAACACGGTGTAGCGGTTGCTGTCGTACACCGCGCCTTCGCGGGGGGCGTCGCCCAGGCTCAGGATTTCGTCGCCGGTCGAGAAGTACGCAACCCGCAGCCGCCGCAGCGCGCTCACGCCGGGCAGGCCCAGGCTCGCGACCATGCCTAGCGCGGCGGGCGACAGGCGCTCGCCCCGGCGCAGCGCAGGCTGGCCCTGCATGAGGTCTTCGCCGGCAAAGCGGCGGTTGTCGCCGCGGCGCACCACATGCGCCGGAAAGCGCACCTGGTCGCCCTCGACGTTGCAGAACTCCTGCGGGATCACGGTGTCGAGCCCGGCCGGCATCATTGCGCCGGTCATGATGCGCACCGCGTCGCCCGCGCCCAGCGCGCCGCGCCAGGCCGCGCCGGCCAGCGCCGTGCCCACCACGCGCACGGTGACGGAAGCGTCGCTGAGCGCGTCGTCCCGCAGCACGGTGCCGTCGAAGGCGTAGCCGTCCATGGCGGAGTTGTCGTGCGGCGGCACGCTCAGCGGCGAGACGATGTCCTCGGCCAGCACGCGACCCAGCGCATCGAAGAGCGCCACGTTTTCGCACTGGGTGACGACGCACGGCGCGGTGAGCTGCGCGAGAAAGGCGTGAACGGCGTCGACGCTCAGGTCGGCGGCGTCGTAGCCCGGCAGGGCGGCGGCGATGTCTGCAATGCGGCTCATCGGTTCTCGAGCGCGTGCAGCTCGATCAGGGTGTTGACGTTGAAGAAGGCCTCGGGCGCGTCGCCGGGGCGGTCGAAGGGCACGCGCACCGTGCGGTGCTGCGCGGTCCAGGCGTGGACCTTGCGGCCGCCGGCTTCGGTGTAGCGGCGCAGGCTGTGGCCCAGGTCGGCGCGCAGCAGGCAGAAGACGGGTTGGGGGCGCAGCGCGGCGGCGGCATCGCCGTCGACGGCTTCGGGGGCGGCAACCATGGCGATCTCGGCATCTTCGGCGGCCGCCGCAGCGGCGAGCCGGGCCGCCAGGTCGAGCGGAAACAACGGGGTGTCGCAGGGCACGGTCAGCAGCCAGGGCGTGGTGCAGTGTTCGAGGCCGCTCAGGAAGCCGGCGAGCGGCCCCGGGTAGTCGGCCAGGCTGTCGGGCCACACCGGTGCGCCGAAGGCTTCGTAGGCGGGGCGGTTTCGGTTGGCATTGACCATGAGCGCGCCGACCTGCGGGCGCAGTCGGCGTACCGCATGCAGCGCCAGCGGCTCGCCTCGGAAAAGCTGCAGGCCCTTGTCGACGCCGCCCATGCGCGAGCCGCGTCCGCCGGCCAGCAGCAAGCCCGTGATGTCGGCAGGCGCGATGGCGGGCTGCGCGGGCATGGCCACGGCCGGCCTCATCCGCCGATGTAGCTCATCTCGACGCGGCGCGGGGCCTTGTCGCCCGCGCTGCCGCTGTGCTCGTCCTCGGGTCCGCGCAGGGCGCGCAACTCGGAATAGCGGTCGGTGCGGCCTTGCCAGATGTGGCCGATGGCGGAAGACAGGTCGTCGTCGCTCGCGGTGCCACGCAGCAGCGGCCGCAGGTCGTGGCCGGCGCTGGCGAACAGGCACAGGTACAGCTTGCCTTCGGTCGACAGGCGCGCGCGGCTGCAGTCGTGGCAGAAGGCCTGGGTCACGCTGCTGATGACGCCGATTTCGCCGCCGCCATCCGCATAGGCCCAGCGCTGGGCCGTTTCGCCGGGCGTGGAGGCCTCCAGCGGCACCAGCGGGAACTCGGCGTGGATGCGCGCGATGACGTCGGCCGAGGGCAGCACCTCGTCCATGCGCCAGCCGTTGGTGGCGCCCACGTCCATGTATTCGATGAAGCGCAGCACCACCTTGCCGCCGTGGTGCTGGCGAAAGTAGCGCGCCATCGGCAATATCTCTTGCTCGTTGGTGCCGCGCTTGACCACCATGTTGACCTTGATGGGCCCCAGGCCCGCGGCCAGCGCCGCGTCGATGCCGGCCAGCACGTCGGCCACCGGAAAGTCGACGTCGTTCATGTGGCGGAACACGGCGTCGTCCAAGCTGTCGAGGCTCACCGTCACGCGCTGCAGGCCCGAGGCCCGCAATGCGGCGGCCTTGCGCTGCAGCAGCGATCCGTTGGTGGTGAGCGTGAGCGCCAGCGGCTCGCCGTCCGGCGTGCGGATGCCGGCGAGCTGTTCGATCAGCCCTTCGATGTTCTTGCGCAGCAGGGGCTCGCCGCCGGTGAGGCGGATCTTGCGTACGCCGTGGCCGGCGAACAGGCGGGCCAGCCGCGTCATTTCCTCGAAGCTCAGCAGCGCGCTGTGCGGCAGGTACTTGTAGTCCTTGTCGAACACGTCCTTGGGCATGCAGTAGCTGCAGCGGAAGTTGCAGCGGTCGGTCACGCTGATGCGCAGGTCGGTCAGGGGCCGGCCCAGGCGGTCGAGCAACTGGCCGGTGGCAGGCACGGTCAGCTCCGGCACGGCCACGGCGGGGTGCGCGTGGCCGACGGCGGAAATGGGAATGACGGTGCTGCTGTTCTTCATGGCGTCGAGGGGAGAGGGCGATTTTGCGCCATCGCCCATGAGCCCACGCGGCGCAGGCTACTTGAGCACGGCCGCATAGACCATGTTGCGCGCAAGGCTCCGATAGTGCGTGCGGTACTTGGGCGACTGCAGCATCAGCACCACGAACATCTCGTTCCTGGGGTCGACCCACATGTAGGTGCCGCCCGCGCCGCCCCAGTTGTATTCGCCGCCGGCGGCCGGGTAGGGCGCCTCGCCGTCGTTGCGGCGCACCGCGAAACCCAGGCCGAAGCCGTAGCCCGGGCCCGGCAGGTAGAGCGGGCCGGGCACGATGCCGGCGCCCGCGTTGGCATGGTCGGAGGTCATCAGCGCCAGGGTGCGCGGACCGAGGTAGCGCTTGCCGTCGAGCGAGCCGCCGTTCAGCAGCATCTGCAGGAAGCGCGCGTAGTCGTTCGCGGTCGACACCAGCCCGCCGCCGCCCGACTCGTACTTGCGCACGATGCGCGGGTCGTTGAAGTCGGCCCCCACGCCGAAGCTGCGGTCGCTGGGCAGCGGCTCGGCAATGCGCGGCTGGCGCGCCGCCTCCGGCACGTAGTAGCTGGTGTCCTTCATGCCCAGCGGGTCGAGCAGGCGGGTTTTCTCGAACTGGTAGAGCGACTGGCCCGACACCACCTCGATCACGCGCCCCAGGATGTCGGTCGACTGGCTGTACTCCCAGGTCGTGCCGGGCTGGTAGGCCAGCGGCAGCCTGGCCAGGCGCTGGGAAAACTCGGCCAGCGTCGGGTCGCCGGCGCCCAGGCCGGCGGCGTTGTAGGCCTGCTTGACCAGGCCCGGGCCGAAGAAGCCGTAGGTCAGGCCCGAGGTGTGGCGCATCAGGTCCTGCACGGTGATCGGGCGGCGCGCGGGCACGGTGTCGAGCACCGGCTTGCCGTCGGGGCCGGGCTTCTCGACGCCCACCGTCATGCTGGCGAACTCCGGCAGGTAGGTGGCGACGGGGTCGTCCAGCTTCAGGCGCCCGTCTTCCACCAGCATCATCGCGGCAACCGTGGTGATGGGCTTGCTCATCGAGTAGATGCGGAAGATGCCGTCGCGCGGCATCGGCGCGCCCGTGGCCGTGTCGAGCTTGCCCACCGGATCGAACCAGGCCACTTTGCCCTGGCGTGCCACCAGCAGCACCGCGCCGGGGATCTTGCCGGCGGCCACGTCGGCCTTGAGCACGTCGCTGAGCATCTGCAGGCGCTCGCTCGACAGGCCGACCTGCTCGGGCGTGGCGGTGGGCAGCGCCTGCGCGGCGGCCAGCAGCGGAATGGCCAGGCCGAGGCCCAGCACGGCGGTGCACAGGGTGCGTTTCAGGAATCTCATGGATTTGTCTCCGTCTTGTTGTGGTGAATTCAGAACCGGCACGACGGTCTTGAGCGCCGTCTGTTGCGAGTGCGCACTGGGCTATCCGCGGCAGAGCTTCAGGTTGGTGCGGGTGGCGCGGACCACGGGCAGGTAGATCTCGGCGTCGGCCGGCGGGTAGTTGTCCTTGATGCCGTCGTCCGTCAAGGCGGCGTCCTCGGCCAGGGGTTGAAGGCTCTTCAGGCAGGCGGCGCGGTCGCCGAGCTTGAACTGCGTGAGCGCGAGGTCGTTGCGGATCCAGCCCGTGGTGATCCAGTCGAGCGTCTTCTCGCAGTCCGACAGCACGGGCGCCAGCGTGGCACGGGCGGCGGCGTAGTCCTTGGCGTCGTACTGGCGCTTGAAGGTCTTGCGCGAATTGGCCACGGCCTTGTCGGTGCAGCCAGGGGTGGGACGGGTGTAGGTGCCTTCGAAGCTGGCGCGCGCGCCGCAGCTTTCGCGGCACTGCTCGGACCCGTTGGTGGTGACTTTCACCTTGTCGGCGTCGACCGCGAAGTTCACCACGCAGGCGGTGTCGTCGATCTTGGCCTTGCCGCGCACGATGGTGCCGTCGAGCGCGCAGGTGTGGGCGTTGGCGCCGATGGTGGCAATGTCGAAGTGCCCGTTCGGCTTGACGTGCAGCGCGCCGCTGCCGTACTGAAAGATGTAGTCGCCCGCTGGCGGGGTGGCGGTCTGCGCGCCGGCCAGGCCTGTGGCCAGGAGCAGCAGAAGCGGTGCGACGGGACGGATGTGCCTGAACTTCATCGTTGGAATCTCCCTGAAAACGTACCGAAGGCAGTGTATCGATCGTTGCCAAAAGCTTCCTGCTTTTGGCTGCTTTTCGTCAACGTGGTGTCGATGTCTTGACGCAGCCAATGAGAATTCCTATCATTTGGCTGCCTGAGTACGCACCAAGTCGACAACGCAAAGGGCTCTTCCAACCCAGGAGCTCCAGCCCGTGCCGTACACCTTGCCAGCCTTGCCCTATGCCTTCGATGCGCTCGAACCGCACATCGACGCGCAGACGATGGAAATCCACCACGGCAAGCACCACCAGACCTATGTGAACAACCTCAATGCGGCGTTGAAAGACACGCCGCATGCGCAAACGCCGGTCGAAGAACTGATTGCCGATGTAGCGCAATTGCCCGAGGCGCTGCGCGCACCGGTGCGCAACAACGGCGGCGGCCACGCCAACCACAGCCTGTTCTGGCTGGTGATGGCGCCGGTCGGGCAGGGCGGCGGCGGAGCCCCCACGGGCGCGCTTGCAAAGGCCATCGACACCGACCTGGGCGGCCTCGACGCGTTCAAGGACGCCTTCACCAAGGCCGCCCTCACGCGCTTCGGCAGCGGCTGGGCCTGGCTGTCGGTGGGCGCGGGCGGCAAGCTCGCCGTGGAAAGCAGCGGCAACCAGGACAGCCCGTTGATGCGCGGCATCGGCTCGGGCAACACGCCCATCCTGGGGCTGGACGTGTGGGAGCACGCCTATTACCTCAAGTACCAGAACCGCCGCCCCGAGTACATCGCGGCCTTCTACAACGTGGTGAACTGGGCCGAGGTGGCCCGGCGCCACGCCGCCGCGACCGCTGGCTGAGGAGCGGGCCCATGAACGAACCGCTGCACGCCACGGTGGCCGGCGCACAGCCGAAGCCGGCACGTCCGATGCGCGAATGGATCGGCCTGGCCATCGTCGCGGCAGGTGTGCTGGTGGCGGTGTCGCAGTTCTGGCAGTTCGTGCGCGCCGATCCGTTGGTGTGGAGCGCACTGGTGGGCGGCTGCGTCGCCGCGCTGGCGACGGCGCTGGGCACGTTGCCGGTGCTGTTCTCGCAGAAGCTGCCCGACCGTTTGCAGGACACGCTGTTCGGCTTCGGCGCCGGCGTGATGCTCGCGGCCAGCGCCTTCTCGCTGATCATTCCGGGGCTGCAGGCCGCGAAGCAGGTGGGCGTGTTCGGCGGCGGCAGTTGGGCGGCGGGCGGGGTGATCGGCTCGGCCATCCTGCTGGGCGGCGCGGTGCTGATGCTGATGGACCGCGTGCTGCCGCACGAGCACTTCATCAAGGGCCGCGAAGGCCAGAGCGCGAAACAGCTGCGTCGCACCTGGCTCTTCGTGTTCGCGATTGCGCTGCACAACGTGCCCGAGGGCCTGGCGATCGGCGTGGGCTATGCGGCCAACAACGGCCTGCGCGCCGACGCGCTGGCGACCGGCATCGCGATCCAGGACGTACCCGAAGGCCTGGTCGTCGCGGTGGCGCTGCTGGCCGCGGGCTACAGCCGCGTGTTCGCGGTGCTGATCGGCATGGCCTCGGGCCTGGTGGAGCCGCTGGGCGCGGTGCTGGGCGCCGCAGTGGTCGGCCATTCGGCGATGCTGCTGCCCTGGGGGCTGGGCTTCGCGGCGGGCGCGATGCTGTTCGTGATCAGCCACGAGATCATTCCGGAGTCGCACCGCAAGGGGCACGAAGCCTTCGCCACCAGCGGGCTGATGATCGGCTTCGTGCTGATGATGCTGCTGGACACCGCGTTGGGGTAGGGGGCCTTCGTGGGACACCGCGGAACCGGCTTTGCCGGGCCGCAGGTGTCGCCCCCGGCGAGGGGGTTGGCGAAGCGACACGAAGTGCGCGCAGCCTGGGGGAGCGCCAGGTTCTAGCCGTGCTTGACTGCGACGGTCTTGAGCGTGGTGAAGCCGTACAGCGCCTCGAAGCCCTTCTCGCGGCCATAGCCCGAGGACTTCACGCCGCCGAACGGCAACTCCACGCCGCCGCCCGCGCCGTAGTTGTTGATGAACACCTGGCCGCTGCGCACGCGTTTGGCCATGCGGAACTGGCGCGAGCCGTCGGCGGTCCACACGCCGGCCACCAGGCCGAACTGCGTGGCGTTGGCAAGCGCCACCGCCTCGTCTTCGTCGGTGAAGGACATGGCGGCCAGCACCGGGCCGAACACCTCTTCCTGTGCCAGGCGATGGCCCACGGGCACGTCGCGCAGCAGGGTGGGGGCCTGGTAGAAGCCCGTTTCTGGCGCTTCCTCGACCACGACGCCCTGCGCCACCATCGGAATGCCGGCATGTTGGGCATCACTCAGGAAATCCCACACGCGCTGCTGCTGCGTCTGGCGGATCAGCGGGCCCACGTCGAGGTCCATCGCGGCGGGGCCGACGCGCAGCGCCTCGAAGGCATGTCCCAGGCGCTCGAGCAGCGGCTCGTAGATATCGCGCTGGATCAGCACGCGCGAACCGGCCGAGCAGGTCTGGCCCGCGTTCTGCACGATGGCGTTGATGACCACCGGCACGACCGCGTCCAGGTCGGCGTCGGCAAAGACGATCTGCGGGCTCTTGCCGCCGAGCTCGAGCGTGACCGGGCAGTGCCGTTCGGCCGCCACCTGCTGGATCAGCGTGCCGATCTTCGGGCTGCCGGTGAAGCTGATGTGGTCGATGCCCTCGTGCCGCGCGAGCGCGTCGCCCACCTCGTGGCCGTATCCCGTCACGATGTTGAGCGCACCGGCCGGAAACCCGACCTCGGCCGCCAGCTGCGCCACGCGAATCAGCGACAGGCAGGCGTCTTCGGCCGGCTTCACCACGCACACGTTGCCCGCGGCCAGCGCGCCGCCCACGCTGCGCCCGAAGATCTGCATCGGGTAGTTCCAGGGAATGATGTGGCCGGTGACGCCGTGCGGCTCGCGCCAGGTGAACACGCTGTAGCCGTCCTGGTAGGGAATGGTCTCTCCGTGCAGCTTGTCGCAGGCGCCGGCATAGAACTCGAAGTAGCGCACCAGGGCCACGGCGTCGGCGCGGGCCTGCTTCACGGGCTTGCCGCAATCACGCTGCTCGATGAGCGCCAGTTCGTCGACGTGCTCGGCGATCTTCTGCGAGAGCTTGTAGAGCAGGCGGCCGCGGTCGGCGGCGCTGACCTTGTGCCACACGCCCTCGAAACAGTCGCGCGCGGCGCGCACGGCGGAGTCGATGTCGGCGGCGTTGCTGCGCTGGATGTCGTCGAAGGGCTGGCCGTCGGAAGGGTCGATGACCGGCAGGGTGCGGCCGGAGGAGGAGGGAACGTCCGCGTTGGCGATGTAGTTGAGCTGCATGGGGCAGGATTTTGCGCGAAGCGCGCGAAATCCGTGGCCGGGCGCGCCGGCAGCCCCTGTGCAGCTGCTGCGTGCCGCCCCTACTTGGCGGCCGTGGCCTTCGGCAGCGCCCGCACGGCGTTCAGCATGCGTTCCACATGCTTGTCGGGGTTCAGGTTCTGGTAGTAATAGGCGACCTTGCCGTCGGGTGCGATCACGTAGGACAGGCGGTTGGCGAAGTCGGGCCGGGTCTGCATCAGCGCGTCGAATCCGTTGATGACGGTCTTGGCTTCGTCCGACGCCACCGGAAACCGGCTCTGGCAGGACTTGACGGAAAACTTCGACAGCGTGCCGATGTCGTCCGCCGAGACGCCGATCACGGTGGCGCCCAGGGCGGCGAACTTGTCGACGGCCTCGGCGAAGGCGTGCGCCTCGATGGAGCAGTCGGCGGAGTCGGCGGCCGGAAAAAAGTAGACCACCACCGGCCCCTTGGCGAGCGCGTCGTTCAGCGAATAGCGAAAGGTCTTGCCGCCCAGGGCGGCGTCGGCGGTGAAGCGGGGCACGGGGTCGCCGATGTCCAGCGCGGCCCAGGCGGGGAGTGCAAGGGCCGAGACAGCGGCAAAAACAGTCGTCACGGCGATGCGCGAGAGGGTCGAACGGGCCATGATGTACTCCGGTGCGGTGTGGCGGGAATTCTAGGCCGCGGCGTGAACGCAGGGGCTTGCCTGAAACCGGCACCGCCCCGCGGGCGTACAGAAGACAACGACAAAACCACAACGCAAGGTAAATCTCGATCATGAAGGCCTGGACCTCACTTCTGCGCATGGCGCTTGCAGGCGCTCTGGCCGCGGCGCTCGGCGCCTGCGGCTCCCTGCCGCCGACGCCGGAAAGGCCGGCGGAGTTCTCCGCGTCCGCCGATGCGTCGACCACGCTGGCGAAGATCGTCGACGCGTCCACCCCGCCGGGCGAGCATTCGGGCTTCCGGCTGATGCCGCTGGGCGTTTACTCGCTGGACGCGCGCATCCAGCTCGCGCAGCGGGCCCAGCGCTCGCTGGTGGTGCAGTACTACCAGCTCGAGAACGACGCGGTGGGCCGGCTGCTGCTGCGCACGCTGCGCGAAGCGGCGGCACGCGGCGTGAAGGTGCGCGTGCTGGTCGACGACCTGTACACGGTCAAGAGCCAGCAACTGTTGCTGGCCCTGTCCGAAACCCCCAACGTGCAAGTGCGCCTGTTCAACCCGTTCTGCTGCGGGCGCAACGGCTTCCTGTCGCGCTTTGCGGCCTCGCCCTTCGAGATCGTGCGGCTCAACCACCGCATGCACAACAAGCTGTTCATCGCCGACGGCGTGATGGCGGTGGTGGGCGGGCGCAACATCGCCGACGAGTATTTCGTGCTGAGCGAGGCGCAGAACTTCATCGACATGGACGCGCTGGTGGTCGGCAAGGTGGTGCCGCAGCTCGAATCGATCTTCGACGCCTACTGGAACAGCGTGCAGGTCTGGCCCATTGCCGACATCGTGACGGGCGAGGGCGGCCACAAGCCCGGCACCGCCGACTTCGACAGCTGGGTCGGCATGGCCGCGCCGCCGCCGAAGATCGTGCTGCCGCCATCCGACATCCTTGGCTACGGCCCGATTGCCGAGGAGCTCGACGGCGGCCGCATGGGCCTGCTGTGGGGCGAGGCCCGCGCCATTGCCGACCCGCCCACCAAGCCCGCGACCATGACGGCCGACGAGGCCATCGCCACCAGCGTGACGATGAAGGTGTGGGCCCTGTTGCTGGACGCCAAGACCGAGGTCGACCTGACCTCGCCCTACCTCGTGCCGGGCGAGCGCGGCATGGCCGCCTTCGAAGACCTGGCCAAGCGCAACGTGAAGCTCACGCTGCTGACCAACTCGCTGGCCGCCAACGACGAGCCGCTGGTGCACACCGGCTATGCGCGCTACCGCCAGCGGCTGCTCGAAAGCGGCGCCGACCTGTACGAGCTGAGCCCGCAGCGCACCAGCAAGGGCGAGCGCTTCGGCATGTTCGGCAAGTCGCTCGGCCGGCTGCACGCCAAGACCGCCGCCATCGACAAGAAGCGCATCTTCATCGGCTCGATGAACCTCGACCCGCGCTCGGCCAGCCAGAACACCGAGATGGGGCTGGTGGTCGACAGCCCGCAGCTGGCGCGCGAGATGCTGCGCATCATCAACATCAGCAAGCTGCAGAACTCCTACCGGCTGCGCCTGGCCAAGGACACCGGCACGCTGCAGTGGCTCACCAACGACGGCGAGAAAGAGGTCATCCTGACCTACGAGCCGGAGTCGGGTTTCTTCCAGCGCTTCTACAACATGCTCATTGCACCCATCGTTCCCGAGATGCTGTTGTAGCCTCGGGGGATGGCGCAGACTTTCTCCTCGTTGTCCGCCCCGCAGGTCATGCTGTGGGGCGTCCTTTTTTTCGGCGGCATCTATCTCGGTTTCGGCGGGCTCACCTGGCTTTTGACGAAGCGCGTGCTGCCGGCGCTGGGCATCGGGCGCGTGCTCGATCCGCGGCCGTTGCAGCCGGGGCAACTGCGGCGCGAGCTGGGGCAGTCGGGCGTGTCGGTGCTGATCTTCGGGCTGGGCATGGTGTTTCCGTGGGGCTTGCTGCAGCTGGGCTGGGCGCGGCTCGACGGCGATGCGGGCTGGCGGCAGGTCGCGCTTGAAATCCTTGTGCTCGCGGTCTGGAACGACGTGCATTTCTGGGTCAACCACCGGCTGCTGCACACGCGCTGGCTGCGGCGTTTTCACGGGCCGCACCACCGCTCGTTCGTGACCACGCCATGGGCGACCTACAGCTTTCATCCCGTCGAGGCGCTGATGCTCGGCAACGTGATCCTGCTGCCGATGGTGGTGCACGACTTCAGCTTCTGGGCGCTGGCTGCGGTGCCGGTGTTCAGCCTGTTCTTCAATTGCGTCGGGCATTCGAACTACGACTTCTTCACGCGCGTGTCGTACAGCCACTGGTTCGCGGCGAGCCGCCGGCACCACCTGCACCATGCCGTGCACAACGGCAACTACGGTTTTCAGTTCACCTTCATGGACCGGCTGTTCCGCACCCGCATCGCGGCCGACGCGGCCGAGCCGCTTTTCCAGGCTTTCCACAAGAAGCATGGCGCGACCACGATCGCCTGACGCGCGCCATCGCTTGCCGAGGCTGCGCCACGGGCGGGACTGGCAGAGCCTGGCCTACCTCGTGGCCTTGCCTGCGCTGGCGGCCTGGCAGTGGCTGCACGGCTTCAACGTCGTGCTGTATGCGCTGATGCTGTTCCTCACGCTCGGCGTCGGCGTGGTCCATCACAACCATGTGCACCTTCGCATGTGGCGAGGCCGGCGCATGAACCGCTTCACCGACTTCTGGATCACGCTGCTGCAGGGCCATCCGACCTTCGTGTTCTGGCCCGCGCACGTGGCCAACCACCATCGCCATCGACATGGCCCGAAGGACGTGGCGCGCACCTACCGCTTCGGCGGCGACACCAACCACCTGGGGGGTTACCTGCTGCACCCGTTCCAGGCGGTGTGGGTGTTGGTGCCGGTGTTTGTCGCGTGGCTCGCGCGGCTGAGGCTGCACCGGCGCGGCGCGTGGCGCTACTGCATGGCGCAGTACGCGCTGTGGCTGGGAAGCTGGGCGGTGCTGCTGGCGCTCGACTGGCGCCGCGCGCTGGTCTTCGTGATCGTGCCGCAGCTGCACGGCCTGCACTGGCTGCTGGCGACCAACTACCTGCAGCACGCCCACGCGGACGGCCGAAAGACATCACGCAAGGAGGCGCCCGGCGATACCCCGGGTAGCCAGCTGAACTACGCCCGCAATTTCGAGGGGCTGGTGAACCCCTTGCTGTTCAACATCGGCCTGCACACCGCACACCACGAGAACCCGCATGCCCATTGGTCCGAGCTCACGCACCTGCATCGCACGCGCTACCGCGCGCAGGTCGCGCCCGTGCTCAACGAGGGCGGGCTGGTGCCGTACATGGTGCGCGTGTTCGTGCTGGGGACCGTGTGGCCGCGTTTTCGCAGCCGCCCGCTGATGCCTCCCGATTCACCTATCTCCTGAACCCATGCCCGTTTCATTCCAACGCGTCTACCTCGAGAGCGCCGGCTATTTCATGCCGGGCGAACCCATTCCCAACGACCGCATGGACGCGTACATCGCGCCGCTGAACCGCATGTCCGAGCGCATCAAGCGGCGCATCCTGGCGGAGAACGGCATCCTCACGCGGCATTACGCCATCGATGCGGAAGGCGTCACCCAGCACACCAATGCGCAACTGGCGGCCGGCGCCATTCGCGACTGCCTGCGGCGCGGCGGGGCCGAGCTGTCGCGCGTGTCGCTGCTGGCCAGCGGCTCCTCGGGCGGCGACACGCTGATGCCGGGCTTCGCCAACATGATCCAGGGCGAACTGGCGGCGCAGCCGATGGAGACGCACTCGGTGCACGGCATCTGCGCGGCGGGCGTGTCGGCGATCCAGACGGCGGCCCAAGGCATCGAGCTGGGCGCGCACCGCACGGCCATGGCGGTGGCGAGCGAGATGCCGTCGCGCCTGTTCAAGCGCTCGCGTTTCGCGGCACGCGGCTACGAAGCCGACTTCGACTCGCACTTCCTGCGCTGGATGCTCTCCGATGGCGCGGGAGCCTTGCTGCTGTCCGACGGCACGCCCGCGCTGGCCGGCGCGCCGGGGCTGCGGCTGAAGCTGAAGTGGGTGCACCAGCGCGCGTTTTCAGGCGACTACCCGGTGTGCATGCAACTGGGCCTGACCGAAGACCGCGCGCGCGGTCACCTCGACTTCGGCTCCTGGGCCGAGGCCGAGGCGGCGGGCGCCTTGTCGCTGCGGCAGGACATCCGGCTGCTGCCGCACCTGTTCGACATCGGCATCCATGAATACGCGGGGCTGGTGCGCGACGGCTGGGTCGATCCGAAGCGGGTCGATCACTTTCTTTGTCACTACTCGTCGGAAAAATTCATTCCGGTGGTCGAAGCCCTGATGGCCAAGGCCGACCTGTCGATTCCGCGGGAACGCTGGTGGAGCAACCTCGCATGGCGCGGCAACACCGGCGCGGCGTCGATCCTCGTCATGCTGGCCGAGTTCCTGCACACCAGGACGTTGAAGCCGGGCGAGCAGATCTTCTGCTACGTGCCGGAGTCGGGGCGCTTCATGGCGGCCTACATGCTGCTCGAGGTGGAGGCGGTGGACGCCGCACCCGTGGCGGTGGCGCCCCGCGCGGCGGCAGCGCCCGACGACGACCTGGTGATCGCGCCCCCGCACGACCCGGCCGCCGCGCCCGAAGGCCTGGGCGCCCTGCTGACCGAGCTGGCCGCCATCTGGCACGACTACCGTTCGCGCGTGTGGCGCACGCCGCTCGTCCGGCAGATCCGCGAGCGCCGCTTCGCCGTGCCCGACTACCTGAACTGGATGGAGCAGTGGGTGCCGCAGGTGCGCGAAGGCAGCCTGTGGATGCGCGAAGGCGCAGCCTCGCTGAGCGAGCCGTACCAGATGCTGGCCTCGCTGATCGGCGTGCATGCGGGCGAGGAGCAGAACGACTTCAACATTCTCTTCAGCGACTACCGCCAGGCCGGTGGCAAGGTCGAGCGCATCGAGGACCTGCGCCGCAACCCCGGCGGCGAGGCGCTCAACGCCTACCTGCACGGCCTGGCCGCCACGCGCGACCCCATCGGGCTGCTGGGCGCGATCTACATCATCGAGGGCACGGGCCAGCGCATCGTGCCGGCGCTGCTGCCGTTGCTCAAGGCCAGCCTGAAGCTGCCGCCCGACGCCTTCCGCTTCCTCGAGTACCACGGCCACAACGACGAGCACCACCTGAGCCGCTGGCTCACCGCGGTCGAGATGGTGATGGCCGTGGAAGGGCAGGCGCGCGCCGCCCGCCAGATCACCGACACCGCGCGCCACACGGCCGCGCTGTACCTGATGCAGTTCCAGCACATCACCGAGCGAATGCCCCATGGACCGAACACCTGACTTCCTGACCCAGGCGCACGACGAGCGCGACCCCAGCCCCTGGCTGGCGCTGTACCTCGACCAGAGCACGCCGCTGCCTGACAACGTGAAGTCGGCGTGGCTGGCCGACTCGAGCTCGGGCTCGCGTCAGTACCTGCTGCCGTTCCTGCGGCCGCTGGCGCGGCTGACGATCATCCTGATCCAGGTCGTGAAGGTGTTCGTGCCGCGCAACTGGTCGCACTCGATGCTGCTGCATCGGTTTCTGGCGTGGGGGCTGAAGCGCTTCGTCTCGCCCGAGGCCAACTGGCTGATCCTGCGGCACTTTCACCTGGGCTCGCAGGTGCTGGCCTTCATCGGGCGCAATTCACCGGCGCCCGTCGGAACCCATCCACTGGAGCCGGCCGACATCGACGCGCTGAAGGACGAGATGTTCCTGAAGCACGACCTGAACCTGTTCAACTTCGTGATCCGGCTGAACACGGCGTTGCGCGACAAGGGGCTGGCGCTGTGCAAGGCCGAGAACGTCGACTTCTCGATGATCAAGGAGCCCGGGCTGCGGCTGGAGGACATGCCCCAGGGCAAGCTCAATTTCCTCGACCTGCAAAGCGCCATCGAGCTGTTCACGCCGCTGTACCAGCTGATGCTCACGGACAACGACTTCTGGCGTGCGGCCAACTCCTTGCAACTGGATGAAACCATCGGCATCTACACCGCGACCATCCTGAATGCGCCGGAACACCTGATCCTGGTCAACAACAAGCATCCGCTGGTGCCGCTGTCGACCCTGCGGGCGGGGCACCGGCTGGTGATCCATGGGCTGTCAACCGAGATGCTCCACAGCCTGCTCCAGCGCATGCAGGCGGCGCAGAACCTGCAGCAGGCGGGGGCGCCGGAGACGACCCTCTACGAGCAGCCACTTGCATAGGCGTATGCTGCCCCCAGATGGAACTCATGAACACCACCGATAATCCGTCTCCCAAGACCGATCTGGCAGTGACCCATGTACTGGCTCATCTGCTGGAAAAACTCGAGCACAGTGCCGTGCCCGTCGGCGCAGCGCAGTACCGCTCCGTTGTCGAGCACCTGGTGCACGAGTTCGAGGACGTCGAACAGGGAGCCGAACTCGGCCGACTGCTCGACGCCTTTCCGGCCGCGGCCGAGGTGTACGAAAACCTCAATTACCAGCACGCCGGGCTTTGCCGCTCGGCACTAGACGCTTCGCTGGCTGCTGAATTCAGCGCCCGCGAAGCCATTGCACGCGCCATGCGCCGTGCCGAACCGAACAGCAAGGAAAAGACGCATGGCGAAGGGTGAAGTGAAGACGGCAGTGGTGGCGGACGGCCTGCGCTACAAGACCAAGGCACCGGGTTCGCCGTTTCGTGCCTCCGCGTCGTTCAGCGGCGCGACCATGTCGTGCTTCATGTGCGGCAAGCACCGGGTGCGCTCGCAGTTGCGCACGCGCCAGGTGCTGGGCAAGTCCCAGACCGTTTGCGCGCCCTCGTGCAAGGCGCTCGACGAATCCCTCGAATAGGGGTTGTTGGAAACACGCCACTGACGGGGTAACCTCTTAGCACGTCAGGAAGACATTTAGGAGACATTCCCGTTTGCAGAAAGTCACGGATGGCTTCCACAGTGGCTGCAATCGCTATACAGTTAGAAACAAATGATGCAAGCAATTGCATTCACGCCAAAGTTCTAATTTGTAGTCGATTCCAATGAATTGCAGCCACGCCATTGACTCTTCGCGCGGGACATGGGTTCCAACGCTTGCAAAGGGGTGCCGCCATGGCTAAACCGCGCCACGTCATCATGCAGGTGGTCAAGCGCTCGTCTGGCAGCGCCACGCACCATGTCGAGTTCCTGATGGACGACAACTTTGCCGAGCGCCTGCGCCAGTTGCGTTCCCTGGTGCCGCCGCTGGGCAGCCTCAACAAGCAACGAGATCTGGTGATCGACAAGGTGAGGGTGCGCCTGCCCAACGCCATCTGGCGCTCGGGCAGCGAGATCGAGATGGACGGGGGCGTGGACGGCTCCTGCATCGTCATTGCCGCCGAGGGCTCGTTCAATTGCGGTGGCAAGGACCGCAAGACGCGCGAAAAGCTCGTTACCTACAACTTCGCGATCGCGCGCCTGATCGAGTTGCATGCCGAGCGCCCCGAAGGCGAAACCCTCTACATCCGCGATGGTGTGTTCGCCAACGACGAGCCGGCCGAATCGCCGGCCGGCCGCTGGGTCACGTCGATGCACGAGCTGGAAACCGTGATGCGCGTGCCGGACGCCCCGTCCGACTTCGACACGCTGCACGACCTTTCGCTGCGCCCCGAGCAACAGCAGCAGTCCGGCAACGGCGCGCCGCACCGCGCCAGCTTTTACTGAATCCTGGCTGGTCAGCCGAGGCCGCTCAGGGCGCTGCGCCCACGGGCGTGTACTGCGCGCGGTTGTCCGCCAGCCAGCGTTCGGACAGGACGCTGTCCTGCTGCGCCGGATGGAAGTCCGACCGCAGGTAGCTGCGCCAGCCCGCCACGTTGCCGCGCAGCAGGCCGTCGCGGCTCAACAGGATGCGCGCGGCGCTCTTCCACGTCGACCATTTCCACAGCTGCTTCTCGTGGCGCAGGTTGTCGACGGTCTGGCGCATCAGGTCGCCCAGGAACATCATCGTCACGCGGCGGAACCAGCGGTTGCGCCACGCGTCGGAGCCGCCCGCGGCCTTGTAGATGTCGAAGGCCACGCTCTTGTGCTCCAGCTCTTCCGCGCTGTGCCACAGCCACATGGTGCGCAGCCGGGGCTCGGCGCCCTCTAGAACCTGCGGATGGGCCAGCAGCCATTCGGCGAACATCGCCGTGAAGTGCTCGGTGGCGGCCGTGACCGCCAGCGCGTGGCGCGGATCGGCGTTCTCCATCAGCGTCAGGCGCTTGCTGGCACGCGCCGTCCAGCCGTCCACCAGCCCCTGGCTTTCGAGGTGGTTGTTGAACAGCGAATGAATGCGCCGGTGCGTGGCTTCCTGGCCGATGAAGCCGCGCACCTCGGCACGGTGCTTGTCCTGCGCCTCGGCCGGCAGCGTGGCCACGGTGTTGCGCACGGCGTCGATGAAGAACTGCTCGCCGAAGGGGAAGCTCATCGACAGGGCGTTGAAGAAAGCGGTCGAGAATGCATCGCCGCCACACCAGTTGCGGGAGAAGGGCGACTGCAGGTCGATCAGAAGACGGCGGACAACGAGTTCGGTCATGCAAAAAACCTCGAAAAAAGCCTGGAATGCGTGGGCTGGAAAGTTGGTACAACTTCGTACCGCTTGCCTTCATATTGCAATTGTGAATCGGTACTGTCAAGTACCGAGGCGTAGGAAAATGTACGGCTCATGAGCGAAACCATTGAAAAACCAGCGTCTTCCAAGTCTGGCGACGCGCCGGGGAGCGAGCACTACGCTCGCCTGCTGCAGGGCATGGCGCACGCCGTGGCCGCCAAGGGCTACGCGGAGACGACCATTGCCGACATCGTGCGCGAGGCCGCCGTGTCGCGCCGCACCTTCTACGAGCACTTCAGCACCAAGACCGAGTGCCTGATCGCGCTCTACGAAACGGCGAGCCGGCTTGCCTTGCAGGCGGTGAGCGAGGCCTTCGACCCGGTGCAGCCCTGGCACACGCAGGTGGAGCGGGCCATGGCGGCCTACTTCGACTACCTGGCGCAAGACCCGGTGCTGCTGCGCACGCTGTTCGTCGAGATCCTGGGCCTGGGCATGCCGGGCCTCGTGGTGCGGCGCCGGGTGAACGACGAGATCGCCAGCTTCATCCAGGTGGCGATCAACAGCAGCGGCAGCCCCCAGGAGCCAGCCGCGCACCTGACCGGAGAGATGGCGATGACGGTGGTCGGCGGCATCAACGAACTGGTGCTGCAGGCCATCGAGCAGGACCGCGCGGGCGACTTGCGCGAGCTGGTGGCGCCGGCCACGCGGCTGGTGCGCGCGGTGGCGGCCGAGAGCCAGCGTTAGACGCGCTTGCGTTCGACGGCGCGTGGCGTGGCTGCCAGCCACAGGGTCAGCAGTCCGGCCAAGGTCAGCACCAGCAGCCCGCCGAGGTAAGGCAGCACGTCGTGCAGCGGCGCACCCATCTGGTTGAGCCGCAGCGAGGCCTGGATGCCGGCCGTGCTGGGAAAGATCCAGCGCAGCACCTGCAGCGGCCCCGGCAATGCTTCGACGGGCCAGGAGAAGCCCGAGAGAAAAGCCATCGGCAGAGCGGTGAACAGCAGCACCTGCAAAGCTCGCTCGCGGTCGCGGAACCAGCAGCCCAGCAGCAGGCCGGCGGTGCAGATCGCCGGCACGTAGAAGGCCAGCAGCACCAGCGCACCCCATGGATTGCCGCCGCGCGGATAGTCCTGCAGGAAGAACACCCAGCCGAAGTAGAAAAGCCCGCTCAGCAAGCCGAACCCCGAGAGCGCGCCCAGCCGCCCCAGCCAGGCCCCCATCGAGGCGCGCAGCCGTCCGGCCTCGGCCCAGGTGCCGGCCAGCATGGCCGCGCCCATCAGCAGCGTCTGCTGCAGGATCAGCAGCGCCACCGCCGGCACCACGTAGCTGCCATAGCCTTCGGTCGGGTTGAACAGCGCGACGAGTTGCGTGTTGAGCGGGCTGCGGCTGCGTGCGGCCTGTATCGCGCTCTGTCCGCCCGCCTGCAGCTTGCGGATCTCGACACCCGCCGACACCGTGCCCACCACCTCCGAGAACCCGTACAGCACGGCCTTGTTGAGCAAGGCATAAGCGCCGTTGCCTTCGATGGTGACCACGGCCGAGGTGCCGCGCAGCACGTCGCGCTTGAGGTCGGCCGGCAGCAGCGCATAGCCCTCGATCTCGCCACGCCACAGCGCCTGCTGCGCCTCGTGCACATCGGCGGTGACCATGCGCACGTCGAGGCGCGGATTGGCCATCGCGAAGCGCGCGATCTGGCGCGACAGCGCACTGTGGTCCTGGTCGACCACGGCCACCGGCACGCGCGTGACGGCCTGCGTGCCATAGGGCCACGGGTAGAAGAAGCCGTAGATGACGGGCGCGAGCAGCATGATCAGCAGCACGCCCTTGTCGCGAAGCACGGCCAAGGCGGTATCGCGCCATGCGGCGCCGAAGTGCAGGCGGTCGTTCGTCATCAGCGCCCGCCCCAGCTCTCAGGCGCCCTGGCGGCGCGCGCCAGCGCGACGGCCGTCGCCGCCAGCAGCACGGCGGTGCCGAGCACCATCCACAGCGGCGTGGCCGCCGAGTAGGCCAACGGCGCACCCATCTGCAACTGCTCCATCTGCACCCGGATGTAGTGCGTGTAAGGCAGCAGGTTGGCCCATGCCTGTGCGAAAAACGGCATCGCGACCAGCGGGAAGCCCACGCCGCCGAACGCGAAGGCCGGCGCGGTGATGAAGCCCGTGGCCGACAGCGCGGTGCGCAGGGAGCGCGTGAGGCCCGACACGAACGCCCCCAGCGCGATCGACAGCGCCAGGAAAACCACCAGCGCAAACAACGTCCAACCGAGCGAGCCCACCGGGTGCCACCCGCGCCCCGCCGTGATCCATAGCATCGCAGCGATGGCCACCGCGCTCAGGCTCGCGAACGGCAGCGCCAGCTTGCCCGCCAGCGCAGCCAGCGCCTCGTGCCAGCGCGGCGCGGCGCCCAGCCATTCGCCGATGCTGCGGTCGCGCAGCTCGCGGCCCACGGCCCACGCGCCGGCCGTCATCGCCAGGATGTGCAGCAGCGCGGGAATCAACGCCGCGCCCAGGAACTGCTCGTAGTCGGTCGAGGTGTTGAACAGCGCCACCATGCTCGCCTTGATCGGCTCCATGCTCACGCGCGCGGCCGTCATCGATTCGCCGCGCTTGTTGCGCACCGTGAGCTCGACGCCGCCCGACACGGTGGCCACGGCCGTGCGCACGTCGCGCTGGATCAGGCTCGAATGCGTGCCGAGCTGCGCGTTGTGCAGCAGCACGACCTGGCCGGCGCGGCCCTGCTTGACGTCGCGGCTCAGCGCGCGCGGCAGCTGCACCGCGGCGTCGACCGCGCCGCTGGTCAGCGCGCGAGCCATCTCGCCTTCGTCGCCGTAGTGCTGCACCACGCGCAGGCCGGGCGTGGCGTCCAGAAAGCGCACCAGCTGGCGTGACAGCGAGGAGTGGTCCTGGTCGAGCACGCCGATCGGCAAGCGCTCGGGCAGCCCGGCCGAGAAGATCCACCAGATCAGGAAGACCGCGAGCAGCGGCACCCACGAGACCATGGCCAGGTCCCAGGGGCGCGTGCGCAGCAGCGCGAACTCGCGCCGTGCGCTGGCTGCGGAAAAGCCGCGGAGGCTCATCGGATCTGCGCTCGTTGCGGGGTCAGTCGACCAGCACGCTCATGCCGGGCCGCGCGCCCTCGACGGGCTTGAGCGGCCGTGCACGGACCTCGAAGGTGCGCACGTCGAAGCCGGCGCCGCCGCGCGTGGCGCGCCAGGTCGCGAAGTCGGGCAGCACGGCGCTGTAGTAGACCTTGAAGCGCGCCGTGCGCTTGTCTTCGGCCAGCGCGGGCAGGCGCGCGTCGAACTCGTTGCCCGTCGCGAACCGGGCGAGCCGGTCTTCGCGCACGTTGAGCACCAGCCACTGGTCGTTGAGGTCGACCACCGTCACCACGGCCACGCCCTGCGGCGACAGCTCGCCGACCTTGGCCAGCACCTTGGCCACCTCGCCGCCGACGGGGCTGCGCAGCTCGGTCTCGGCCTTGGCGGCCTGCGCTTCGGCGACCACGCCGGCGACCTGGCGCGCCTGCGCATTGGCCGCGGCCTTGTCTTCGGGCCGGGCGCCGCTGCGCGCCATGTCGTACTGCGCCCTGGCGGCAATGGCGGCGTCACGCGAAGCCTTCCAGTTGGCTTCGGCCTCGTCGCGCTTCTGGTCGGCCACCAGGCCTTCGCGCGCCAGCCCGTCGACACGGCGGAACGAGGTCTGCGCGAGCTGCGCCGCGGTTTCCGCCCGCTGCCATTGCATGCGCGCCATCTCGAGCTCCTGTGGCCGCGCGCCGTTCTGCGCCTTGTCGGCCACGGCCTGCGCGGCCTGCTCGGCGGCGGTGGCCTGCGCGAGCTTGGCGCGCACTTCGGGGCTGTCCATGCGCACCAGCACCGCACCGGCCTGGATGCGATCGCCTTCCTTCACCAGCACATCGGCCACGCGCGCCGTGACCTTGCCGGCCACGTCGGTCTCGCGTGCTTCCATCTGGCCCTGGAACACCTCGGGCGCGGGCTGCGACGCGCGCCAGAAACCCCAGACGAGCACCGCCAGCACGAGCAGGGCGGCAAGGATGGCGATCAGTTGTCGGGTCTTGGCACTCATCATCAATTCACCTTCACGTCGGCACGCGCGATGTAGTCGGAAAACCTGTCGGAAATGCCCGCGCTCTCGAGCAGCTGCGCCAGCGCCTGCACATAGTCGTTGGCGGCCTGCGCGCGTTCGGTCAGCACCTTGGCCTGGTTGGTTTCGGCGTCGATCAGGTCGAGCGTGGTGCTCGTGCCTTCGCGAAGTCCCGAGACACGCAGCCTGACCACCTCTTGCGCCAGTTCGACCGAGGCCTTCATCTCCAGGTACTCGCGGCGTGCGTTTTCCAGCGCGCGCCAGTTGCGCTCGACCAGCAGCGAGATGTCGCTGCGCGCCTGCGCGTCGGTGCGCTCGGCCTGTTCGATCTGCTTGAGCGAGGAGGCCGACAGGGCGCTGCGGTCGACCGAGTCGTACAGCGTCCAGCGCACGCCGATGCCGGCCACCCAGTCGGCGTTGCCGCTCTTGAGTTCGCGCGTGCCGAAGGCAATGACCTGCGGGCGGCGCAACGCCTCTTCACCCTCGTGCAGCTGCTCGGCCTGCGACTTCTTGGCCGCGACCTTGCCCAGGCCGGGGTGGCGCGTGAGCGCCGAATCGATGAAGTAGCCCAGCGGCTCGACCGGCGTGCTGAGGATGAAGAGCGGCGTCTGCGGCGCCACGCTGCCGTCCGCGCGCACCGTGCGGGCGAGCGCCACGGCGGCCAGCGCCGCGTCGTCCTCTGCCTTGCGCGCGTTGCGGCGCGCTTCTTCGTAGGCGGCGCTGGCCTGCAGCCGCTCCACGCGCGAGATCACGCCGGCCGCGAGCATCTTCTGCGCGGCCGAATCGTGTTGCGCGATGGTGCGCTCGGCCTGCGCGCGCAGCGTGGCCGCGCGCTGCGCGAGCTGCGCGCCGAAGTAGCGCTGCACCAGCAGGGTGTCGACCTCGTGGCCGGCCTGTTCGGCATCGGCCTGCGCCTCGCGCGTCTGTGCCGACACGAAGCCGCGCACCGCGTCGGTCGCGCCGCCCACGTACAGCGGCCACACGGCCGAGATCGAGGTGTTGGTCCCCGTGTCGTGCCGGTTCAGCGTGTAGCTGTTGGGCAGTTGCGGAATGGGCACGCGCGAGATGAAGCTCTGGACCGACGAGGGCAGCGAGGAACCGATCTGCCCCAGCTTCTGGTTGAGCGGATCGAGGTCGAGGTTCAGGTTGGCGTTGTACGCGTAGGCCAGGCCCGAGATGCTGACCACCGGGCCGCCCAGGCCCTTGACGCCTTCGCCCTGCAGCTCTTTCGATTCGACGGCCGCGCGCGCTGCGGCCAGCTTGTCGGAGCGGTCGACCATGCGGGCGCGGGCTGCGTCGAAGCTCAGTGAGAGGGTGTCCGCGCGGGGCGGCACCTGTGCGAAGGCCGAGGTACCGAGCCCGATCAGGGCCGGCAGCAGGAGCAGGGAAGGGAAGAGGGCGTGGCGAGGTCGTTGCATCGTTTCAGGCTGCCTTGCGCAGCAGGGTGTCGAGCTCCTGCTGCAGGATCACGGGAAACGCGGCCTGCACCGCGCCGGTGGCGAGCGGGCGCGCTTTCTCGAGCAGTTGGGCCAGGCGGTCGGCATCGATGGCGTCGCCGCTCAGCAGGCTGTCGGCCAGCGTGCGCAGCCAGTGGCGCGCCACGGTGCGCAGCGTGCGCGCCATGGTCTCCTGCATGCCGATCACCTGCTCCAGCGGCAGGCCGAGCGCGGCGAGTTGCTCTGCGACCTGGCCCAGCGCGGGGCTGAGCATCTGGATCTTGCCGTCGGGCAGTTCGCGCATCAGGCCGGCCCTGGTGGCGCGTGCGAGCAGGGCGGGCGTCATCTGGCCTTTCCACTTGGCGGCGAGCGCCTTGGCCGACACCACCACCGGCGTTTCTTCGGCGAACAGGCTGCCGGAGACCGAGCGCGCCACGGCGACCAGGTCGGGCCAGGACGAGGCCGGCGCGCGCGCAAAGATGCGGCGGATGGCCTCGATGCCGAAGCCCTGGTCGCGCAGCTCGCGGATCAGCGCCAGGCGCTGCGCGTGCTCGTCGTCGTACAGGCCCAGGCGCCCCCGAAGCCGGGGCGGTGGCAGCAGCCCTGCGGTGCTGTAGGCGCGGATGTTGCGCACCGTCACGCCCGTGTGCGCCGCCAGGGCCTCGATGGAGAGGTCCTGGGCAGCAGCGAGGGCAGGGGCGGAATTCATGTGACGGTACGAATGTTACATCGTGAATGTCACATAGATCAAACCTGTATCGTCGGCTTGTAGTCGGCCAGCAGCACGTCGTTCCACTTGCCGAAGATCGCCATCAGCCCCACCGCCACCGTGCCGGACAGCACCACCACCCCGCAGGCATGCGCCCATCCGTTGTCGAAGGCGCCGAACATGACCGCGCGAAACGCCTGCACCACCCAGCTGAAGGGCAGCCAGCTGTGCACGTCGCGGAAGAAGCCGGCCGACAGCTCCACCGGCAGCACGCCGCCGCCGGCCGACAGCTGCAGCGTGAGCAGCAGCACTGTCAGGATGCGGCCGAAGTCGCCGAACACATGGAGGATGGCGAACAGCACCACCAGGAACACCAGCGAGGCCAGCACCATGGTGAGTGCCAGCGCGCCCACGCGCGGCGCCTGCACCTGCAGCACGCCCAGCAGCGTGGCCAGCACCAGCGCCACCTGCAGCAGCACGACGAGCGCCGGCATGGTGATCTTGCCGAGCGTCTTCGCCAGCTTCGGGTAGTGGGTGTGGTCCGTCAGCACGATGCGGATGTTGAACAGGTAGCCGGCCATCACCGCGCCGATCCACAGCGCCACCGACACCATGTTGGGCACGAAGGCGCTGCCGTTGTTGGCCACCGGGGCGACCACCTCGACCTTCGGCTCGACCGAGTCGGCCAGCCCCGAGGCACTGCCCTGGATGCGGGTGATGGAGGCGGGCAGGGCAGCCTCGATGGTGCGCACCCCGGTCAACAGACGCTGCGCGCCCTGGGACAGTTGCGCGCCGCCCTGGACGAATTCATCGAGCTTGCGGTCTTCGGGCAGCTTGCCGCCCAGTGTGCGGATGCCGGCAGACAGCGCGCCCATGCCGTCGGTGAGCTTGCCCACGCCGCCTTCGAGCGCCGCAGCGCCGGCCACCAGCTTCTGGCTGCCGTCCTCTGCCTTGGTCATCGCGGCCTGGGCCTGGCCGAGCCCGCCGCGCAGCTTGTCCGCACCGGTTGCCAGGTCCCCGGCGCCCCGCGCGAGCCGGTCGCCCACGAAGGGAATGTCGGCCGATTCCTTCTGCATCTTGCGTGCGCCGTCACCCAGTTGGCCGGCGCCTGCATTCAACTGGTCCAGGCCATCGCCGATCTGCGCGAGCCCGCTGCCGAGTTCGCGCTGCCCCGCCGTGAGCTGCTGCGCGCCGGACTTGAGCGCGCGCAGGTCCGCATCGGCCGGCAGCTTCGACTGGATGGTGCGGATGGCGCCGTTGACCTGCTTGAACCCGCTGCCCACCTGCTGGGCGGCCGCGCTGTACTGGATGGCGCCCGTGCTCAGCGTCTGGCTGCCGTCGCGCAACTGCAGCAGCGCCTGCTTGAGCTGTTCCAGCCGTTGCTGCGAGCCGGAGGCCGCGTTCAGCACCAGCTCCCAGCGCTGCTCGTTGAGCATCTCGTTGACCTGGTGGCCCAACTCGCCCGCGAAGCGCCGGGCCAGGCCGGCCGAGCTGTAGTTGTTGCCTTCGGAGGTGTAGACGACCAACCGGCCTGCGCCGCGCTGCGTGCCGGGCACCGCATTGGCGCTGAAGTCGCCCGGAATCAGCAGCACGAAGGCGAGCGTGCCGCGGCGCACTTCGGCGCGCGCGGCCTCGGGGTCGGTCATGGTGCGAAAGCCGAAGGCGCGTTTTTCGAGCAGGGTGCGCGTGAGCTCGTCGCCCACGTTCACGGAGTGCGCCATGTAGGTCACGCCCCGGTCCTGGTTCACGATGGCTGCCGGCAGGTCGGCGGTGTGGCCCGCCGGGTCCCACACGCTCGTGAGATAGATCAGCGCATAGAGCGCAGGCACCACGCCGACCGCCACCACGGCCAGCAGGATGCGCGGAAAGCGCCGCACGATGGCCAGTTCGGCCCGTGCAATGGCCCAGGTGCCGGCGAACAGTGCGTGGAGGTAGTGCATGGCGCTAGTGTGTACGCAGCGCCATGGCGATCGGCCCGGGAACGCACGTCAGGACTTGACCTTGACTTCGACGCGGCGCGCCTCGGAGGGCGGCCCGTCGGCCTGCGACTGCGCGGGCTTGGCGAGCTCGATCTTGTCTTCGGGCGCGCCGGCCGCCTTGAGCGCGTCGCTCACGGCCATGGCGCGCTGCTTGGCCAGCTCGGCGTTCTTGGCCGGGTCGCCGCTGGCGTCGTGGTAGCCGCTCACCAGCACCGTGCTGCCACTCTGCACCGCCTTGATGACGTCGGCGAGCGCCTCCTTGGCGTTGGGCGCCACCTCCGAGCTGGCGCTTGCGAAGTAGAACTTCACGACGCCGTTCTCGACCTTCACCGCGGCGGCTTCGACCGCTGCGACGGCACCCGAAGCGACCGCCGCAGCCGGCGTGGCCGGCGCGGTCGCCGCCGGAGCGCTCACGGCCGGTGGCATTTCCACCTTGGCCGGCACCGCCGCCGCATCGCCGGCGTGGAATTTCACCACCAGCGGCACGATGAGCAGCGCCACGATGTTGATGATCTTGATCAGCGGGTTCACGGCCGGGCCGGCGGTGTCCTTGTAGGGGTCGCCCACGGTGTCGCCGGTGACGGCCGCCTTGTGCGCCTCGGAGCCCTTGCCGCCGTGGTGGCCGTCCTCGATGTACTTCTTGGCGTTGTCCCACGCGCCGCCGCCGGTGCACATCGAGATGGCGACGAACAGCCCCGTGACGATGGTGCCCATCAGCAGCCCGCCCAGCGCCTTAGGCCCGAGCACGAGGCCCACGACGATCGGCACCACCACCGGCAGCAGCGACGGAATCATCATTTCCTTGATGGCCGCGCCGGTCAGCATGCCCACGGCCTTGCCGTACTCTGGCTTGCCGGTGCCTTCCATGATCCCGGGGATCTCGCGGAACTGCCTGCGCACTTCTTCCACCACCGCACCGGCCGCGCGGCCCACGGCTTCCATCGCCATCGCGCCGAACAGGTAGGGAATCAGCCCGCCGATGAAGAGGCCGACGATCACCATCGGGTCGCTCAGGTTGAAGCTGATGTTCAGCCCGAAGCTCTCCAGCTTGTGGGTGTAGTCGGCAAAGAGCACCAGCGAGGCGAGGCCGGCCGAACCGATGGCGTAGCCCTTGGTCACCGCCTTGGTGGTGTTGCCGACCGCGTCCAGCGGATCGGTCACGGCGCGCACGCTGTCGGGCAGCTCGCTCATCTCGGCAATGCCGCCGGCGTTGTCGGTGATGGGGCCGTAGGCGTCGAGCGCGACCACGATGCCCGCCATGCTCAGCATCGACGTGGCGGCCACCGCGATGCCGAACAGGCCGGCCAGCGAGTAAGAAGCCAGGATCGCGATGCACACGAAGATCACCGGCCAGGCCGTGGAGCGCATCGACACGCCCAGGCCCGCGATGATGTTGGTGCCGTGGCCGGTGGTCGAGGCCTGCGCGATGTGCTGCACGGGCTTGTACTGCGTGCCGGTGTAGTACTCGGTGACCCACACCAGCGCGGCGGTGAGCGCCAGGCCCACGAAGCAGGCGCCGAACAGCTTGAGCTGGCTGCCGCTCGGGGCAATGGCGTTGTCCGGGATGATCCAGCTCGTGACGAACCAGAACGCGATCAGCGACAGCACGCCCGCCACCGCCAGCCCCTTGTAGAGCGCCGGCATCACGTTCACCATGCCCGGCGATGCCTTCACGAAGAAGCAGCCGATGATCGACGCGATGATCGACACGCCGCCCAGCGCCAGCGGGTACAGCACGGCGTGGTCCGGCGCGGTGGTGACCATCAGCGCGCCCAGTACCATGGTGGCGATCAGCGTCACCGCGTAGGTCTCGAACAGGTCGGCCGCCATGCCGGCGCAGTCGCCGACGTTGTCGCCCACGTTGTCGGCGATCACCGCCGGGTTGCGCGGGTCGTCCTCCGGAATGCCGGCCTCCACCTTGCCCACCAGGTCGGCGCCGACGTCGGCGCCCTTGGTGAAGATGCCGCCGCCCAGGCGCGCGAAGATCGAGATCAACGAGGAGCCGAAGGCAAAGCCGATCAGCGGGTTGAGGATGGCTGCCAGGGTGTGGTCGGCCTTGGGCGCGCTACCGGCCAGGAACCAGTAGAAGCCCGTCACGCCCAGCAGGCCGAGCCCGACCACCAGCATGCCGGTGATGGCGCCGCCACGAAACGCCACGTCCAATGCCGGGCCGATGCCCTGCGTTGCCGCCTGCGCCGTGCGTACATTGGCGCGCACCGACACGTTCATGCCGATGAAGCCGCAGGCGCCCGAGAGCACCGCGCCGACGACGAAGCCGACCGCCGTGGTCAGGTCGAGGAAAAGTGCGATGAGCACCGCGAGCACGACGCCGACCACGGCGATGGTCGTGTACTGCTTGGCGAGGTAGGCCGAGGCGCCGGCCTGGATGGCCGCTGCAATCTCCTGCATGCGGGCGTTGCCGGGGTCCTTCGCAAGAATCCAACTTCGGGCCCAGAACCCATAGGCCACGGCCACGAGGCCGCAGACGATGGCCAGTATCAAGGGGGTGTTGCCGATCATGCTTTGCTTCTCCATTCGTTCGTTTAAGACTTGTGGAGACGGACACCATGGACCCTGCGTGCAACGCGTACGGGACATGTTTTCCGCCGCGTTGCTTCCTCGAAGCTCGCTGCACCGAGGGTGCGGAGCCGATTGGCCAACGGTTGCAATTTACAGGCAAAAACGAGCGCGCGTGCGACCGTCCGGTGACACGGAAAGTAAACTCCGGGTTTGTCCCCATCCTTCTCATACTTTTCAACTACTCGAAAAACGTCATGTCCTTCGACAAAGTTTCCCCCGGCAAGAACGTTCCCGATGCCTTCAACGTCGTGATCGAAATCCCGATGAACGCCGACCCGATCAAGTACGAAGTCGACAAGGAGTCGGGCGCGATCTTCGTCGACCGCTTCATGACGACGGCCATGTACTACCCCGCCAACTACGGCTACGTGCCGCAGACCCTGTCGGGCGACGGCGATCCGGTCGACGTGCTGGTGATCGCGCCGTACCCGCTGCTGCCGGGCGTGGTGGTGCCTTGCCGTCCCCTGGGCATCCTGATGATGGAAGACGAAGCCGGCGTCGACGGCAAGGTGCTGGCCGTGCCCACCGACAAGGTGCTGCCGATCTACAGCCACTGGAAGTCGGTCGACGACGTGAACCCGATGCGCCTGAAGGCCATCAGCCACTTCTTCGAGCACTACAAGGACCTGGAAGCCGGCAAGTGGGTCAAGGTGCTGGGCTGGGAAGGCATCGAGTCCGCCAAGAAGGAAATCCTGGACGGCATCGCGGCCTACCAGAAGTAAGTTGTTGCTGCCGTGAGGCAGCGTCCGGGGCGCCATGCCCCTGGACCGGCGGCTTCAGGCCCGGACTGCGTCCCCGGCCAGCCGCATCCACTCGCGATTGACCGATCGCGCGTGCGAGTTCCAGTGGCGTGCCGCCTGCTGGAGTTCGTCCCACTGGCGTTGCGCGCCGGTGCTGTCCCCTTGTTCAGCCAGCCATGCGATGTAGCGGGCGCGGGTTTCGACCGTGTTGTACTGGCTCAGCGCGCTCTCGAAGGCTTCGCGTGCCTCCTGCTGCCGTCCGTCGGCGGCCAGCGCACGTGCGGTGAGCACCGCGACTTCGTCCCGGCGGTAGTCGTCGCGCGTGGCACGCAGTGCCTGGAGGGCCTGCAGCGCTTCCCGGCCCGCAGCCGGGCCGCCCGCGGCGAGCAGGGCGCTGGCAAGGCCGAACTGCAGCTCCGGGTCGGAGGCCAGCGGGCCCTTGAGCGCATCGCGGTAGTGACCGACGGCATCGCCGGCCTGGCCCCGGTCGAGTGCGGCCTTGGCGAGGCGCAGCTTGTTCTGGGCGGTGGGCGCCAGGTCGTAGGCGTCGGCTGCGGCACGGTACTCGCGCTCGGGATCGATGAAGCCGATCGCTGCGCTGGCCACCTTGCCGGCGGTGTTCTGGATGCGCGAGGCGGGCAGGTACTCGACCACGAAGTACACGATGCTGCCCAGCAGCGGAAAACTGAAAAGAATGATGAGCCAGAACAGCTGCTTGCCATGCCGCATGGCGTGGATGGCAAAGAACAGCGCAATGATGACGTGCAGGCCCAGTCCGACGAATGGCATCGTTTTCCCTCTGTGTTGTTGTGGATTCGGGCGCTTTTATAGCAGCCCCGAATGGCACAGCCAGGGCCGGGATCAGGCGGACTTGAACGGGCTGCGTTCGCCCAGGTGGTCCATGTAGTTCTCGATGCCCGCGCCCTCGCGCTCCAGGAAGCGCTCGACCGCATCGGCAAACGACGGATGCGCCAGCCAGTGGGCGCTGGTGGTCTTCACCGGCATCAGCGCGCGCGCCATCTTGTGCTCGCCCTGGGCGCCGCCCTCGAAGCGCTGTGCACCGTGCGCGATGCACCAGGCCAGCGGCTGGTAATAGCAAGCCTCGAAGTGCAGGCAATCGACCCGCTCCAGCGCGCCCCAGTAACGGCCGTAGGCGACCAACGGGGCATCGGGCTGGGTCGACAGTGCGATCAGGCTCGCGGCCATGGGCTTGCCGTCGCGTTCGGCCACGAACAGCAGCCAAGCCTCGGGCAGGGTGTCGGCCATGCGCCGGAAGAAGTCGCGCGTGAGGTAGGGCGGGTTGCCGTGCTCGCGGTAGGTGCGCTCGTAGCAGCGGTAGAAGAAGTCCCAGTCAGCCTTGGCGATGTCGGCCCCGCGCGACCAGCGAAAGCTCACGCCGGCGTCGGCCACCTTGCGGCGCTCCTGGCGAATCTTCTTGCGCTTGTCGTGCGAGAGGCTGGCCAAGAAGGCGTCGAAATCGGCGTACTGCGCGTTGGTCCAGTGAAACTGCACGGTGTTGCGCAGCATGAGGCCGGCCTCGGTGCAGGCGGCGATGTCGGCCTGGGCGCCGAACAGCAGGTGCAGCGACGACAGTTGTTCCTGCTTGCACAGTGCCACCAGGCCTTGCACCAGCAACGTGCGGCTGGCCGCGTCGCGAGCCAGCAGCCGCGTGCCGGGCACGGGCGTGAAGGGCACCGCGACCACGGCCTTCGGGTAGTAGGCCAGGCCGTGCTGCTCGTAGGCGTTGGCCCAGGCCCAGTCGAACACGTACTCGCCGTAGGAATGGTCCTTGATGTAGAACGGGCACGCGGCATGCAGTTCTTCGCCGTGCCACAGCGTGACGAACTGCGGCGTCCACCCGCTCTCGGGCGTGGCGCTGCGGCTGTCGTTCAGCGCCGCAAGGTATTCGTGGCGCATGAAAGGCGAGGGCTCGGCCTCGGCGGCGAGCAGCGCATTCCAGGCTTGCGGGCTCACGTCCGCCGGCGACGACAGAACCCGAATGACATAATCGTTCAAGCCTTTTTCTTCCTTCTGTATGACGCTCAAGCTCGCCATCGCGCAACTCAATTTTGTGGTGGGCGACCTCGTCGGCAATGCAAAAAAGATCGTCGACGCCGCGCGCCAGGCCCATGCCCAGGGCGCGCGCCTCTTGTTGACGCCCGAACTCTCGATTGCCGGCTATGCAGCGGAGGACCTGTTCCTCCGTCCCGCCTTCACCGAAGCCTGTGATGATGCCGTGAAAGGCATTGCTGCCGCTTTGGCCGACCTCAAAGACATGGTCGTGGTGGTGGGGCATCCGACCGGTGGCAGCCTGCGCAGCCGATCGGTGGCCGTGCAACTGCGCCACAACGCGGCCAGCGTGATCAAGGAAGGCCGCATCCTCGAGACTTATGCCAAGCGCGAACTGCCGAACTACCAGGTGTTCGACGAGCGCCGCTACTTCACGCCGGGTCAGGGCACCTGCGTGTTCGAGGCAGGCGGTGTATCGGTCGGCCTGCTGATCTGCGAGGACGCCTGGTTCGACGAGCCGGCCGAACTCGCCCGCAAGGGCGGGGCCGAAGTGCTGGCGGTGATCAATGCCTCGCCGTACCACGTGGGCAAGGAAGGCGAGCGCGTGGCGCGCATGGCCGACCGCGCGCGGGCGGTGGGGTTGCCGCTCGTCTATGCGCACCTGGTCGGCGGACAAGACGAAGTGGTGTTCGACGGCGCCTCGTTCGCGCTGCAGGCCGATGGCACTGCGGCCATGCAGGCCGAGAGCTTCCAGGAGAAGCTGCTTTTCGCGCAGCTGGAGCGCACGGCGCAGGGCGGCGTCGGGTTCGTGGCGCAGCCCGGCGCCGTGGCGGCTCCGCGCGACGCGCAGGCACAGCTTTGGGACGCGCTGGTGCTGGGCGTGCGCGACTACATCGGCAAGAACGGTTTTCCGGGCGCTATCCTGGGGCTCTCGGGCGGGATCGATTCCGCATTGGTGCTTGCCATCGCGGTCGATGCACTGGGCAAGGACAAGGTGCGCGCGGTGATGATGCCGTCCCCGTACACCGCGGACATCAGCTGGATCGACGCGCGCGACATGGCGGCCCGGCTGGGCGTGCGCTATGACGAGATTTCCATCAAGGACACCTTCGAGTCCTTCAAGGGCGCGCTGGCCGATGAGTTCAGGGGCCGGCCCGAGGACACGGCCGAGGAGAACATCCAGGCCCGCATCCGCGGCACCTTGCTGATGGGGCTGTCGAACAAGTTCGGCGCCATCGTGCTCACCACCGGCAACAAGAGCGAAATGGCGACCGGATATTGCACGCTCTACGGCGACATGGCGGGCGGTTTCGCGGTCATCAAGGACCTGCTGAAGACCACGGTGTTCGCCCTGGCCCGCTGGCGCAATGCCCACGACCCGTATGGCACCGGCGCGGCGCCGATCCCCGAGCGGATCATCACCCGGCCCCCCAGCGCCGAGTTGCGGCCCGACCAGACCGACCAGGACAGCCTGCCGCCCTACGACATCCTCGACGGAATCCTGGCACGCTACATGCAGGACGACGAGGGCATCGACGAGATCATTGCGGCGGGTTACGACCGTGCGGTGGTCGAGCGGGTTGCGCGGCTCATCAGGATCAACGAATACAAGCGGCGCCAGGCGCCGGTAGGCATCCGGGTCACCCACCGAAGCTTCGGCAAGGATTGGCGTTACCCTATCACCAGCAAATTCAACGAAACCGCCGGAGCACGAAAACCATGAAGCAGATCACCGCCATCGTCAAACCCTTCAAGCTCGAGGACGTGCGCGAGGCCTTGGCCGAAGTGGGCGTCACCGGCCTGACCGTGACCGAGGTCAAGGGCTTCGGCCGCCAGAAGGGGCACACCGAGCTCTACCGCGGCGCCGAGTACGTGGTCGACTTCCTGCCGAAGATGAAGGTCGAGGTGGTCGTGAACGAGGCCGACGTGGAGCGCTGCATCGAAGCCATCGTCAGTTCCGCGCGCACAGGCAAGATCGGCGACGGCAAGATCTTCGTCACCAGCGTGGACCGCATCGTGCGCATCCGCACCGGCGAAGAGAACGAAAACGCCGTCTGAACGAAAGAGCCCCCGGCGACGGGGGCTTTTTTTCGAAGCGGGCGTCAGAGGTTTTCCGACAACCTGTCTTCGCGCGGATGCAGCGGCACTTCGGCGCGCAGCGCCGTGAGCAGTTCGGTCGCGTCCGTGCCGGTGCGAATCAGCTGCATCTGCCAATCGCCCATGAAGCCCTCGCGCACGCTGTGCGCCAGGAAGCCCAGCAGGCCGTCGTAGTAGCCGGCGGTGTTGAGGATGCCGGTCGGCTTGTCGTGGTAGCCGAGCTGGCGCCAAGTCCAGATCTCGAACAGTTCCTCGAAGGTGCCGATGCCGCCCGGCAGGGCCACGAAGGCATCGGCGCGCTCGCCCATCATGGCCTTGCGCTCGTGCATGGTGTCGACCACGTGCAGCTCGTCGCACAGCGGGTTGGCCAGTTCCTTGTCGACCAAGGCCTTGGGAATGATGCCGACGACGCGACCGCCGGCCATGCGAGTGGCCTCGGCCACCGTGCCCATCAGGCCGGTGCGGCCGCCGCCGTAGACCAGTTGGCCGCGGTGCTGGCCAATCCACTGGCCGACCGCTTGCGCGGCCTGGGAAAACTCGGGGCGCTCGCCGGGGCGCGAGCCGCAATACACACAGATCGAAAATTCAGGATTCATGCCGCCATCATGCCGCAGCCGGCAGGCCTTCTCATGACACGAAGCGTTGCCACAGTGCCGTCGCCCAGATGCCCCCGCACAGCGCGAGCGACAGCAGCACGGCCGCGCTGCCCATGTCCTTGGCGCGCTTGGACAGGTCGTGCCACTCGGGGCCGATGCGGTCGATGGCGGCTTCCACGGCGGTGTTGAGCAGCTCGACGATCATGACCAGAACCGCGCTGCCGGCGAGCAGCGCGACCTCGACCCAACTGCGGCCGAGCCAGAAAGACGCCGGGATCATCACGATCGACAGGATGGCTTCCTGGCGGAACGCCGGCTCGCTCCAGCCGGCGCGCAGGCCCTGCAACGAGATCAGCGTGGCGTGAAAGACGCGCTCGAAGCCCTTGCGCGCCTTCTGCGGATTCACGGCGGGGTCGGGAAGTTTGGGCAGGGCACTCATTGGCGGCTCATCGGTGGGGAGGTGACGAGCCGCGTACCGGCCCAGGCGTCGTGCCAGAACTGGCGCTCGGGGTGAAAGCGTGCAAGCAGGGCCCAGATGGCGATCCAGCCGACGATCAGCACAGTCGATTCGCCCCCTGACAGCTTGAAGGGCGCCATGGCGGCCAGCGGCGGCAGGAACCAGATCCAGCTCAGCAGGTAGCGCGCCAGGGCTCGGCGCTGCGTGACGGGACGACCGTGCACGTCGACGATGCGGATGTTCCAGGTTTTCATGGCGAGGGTCTGGCCCTTGGTCCAGAACCAGACGAAGTACACGCCGAAAACCACGAAAAGGAAAGCCTGGAACAGATGGCGCCGCGAATCCATGGCGTCACGCATCTGGCCCAGCGTGCTGAACAGCCAGCCCGAGACGAAGACCACGGCGAAAAGCAGCATGCCTTCGTAGAGCCAGCAAGCCATCCGGCGCCAGAGGCCGGGGACTATCGAAACAGGAGCGGTGGTTGCAGGCGCGACGGGCGTGACGGGCGAGACTGGGTCGGGGCGCGACGCCTCGGGAGAACTGGAAACCATCGAAGCCTTGCGTCAGGGAGACGAGGAGGGCGGGTCGGCTGGCGCGGGCACCTGGGCTTCGGCCGGAACCGGCGGCGGGGTCGCCCTGGACGGTGCGGGTGCGGCAGGTACGACGGACACAGCGGGCGTTGCGGCCGCCGGCGCGCGTTCCAGCGGCGATGCCACCATGATCGTGGCAGGCGCGCCAGCAGGTGCGGGCGGCGCCAGCAGGATGCGGGGCGTGTGCTGGCCGCCGGGTGTGAGGGCCGGCACTGGCACGAGTTTCTGCGCCGAGACCGGTCTCACCGGAACGGCCGCGCCGCGTGGCTTGGCTGGCGCACGTTCGGCGAGCTTGCGCTTTTCTTCCTCGCTCAAGGCCTGGTACTGCTCCCATTTGGCCTTGCGCTCGTCAGCCGGAATGCGCTTGACTTCGGCGAAGTTCAGCCGGGCCTGGGTGCGCTGCTGGTTGCTCAGCGCGGCCCATTCGATCATGCGGCTGTGCAGGGTGGTCTGGTCGTCCGCCGACATGCTGGAAAAATTGCGCGACAGCACCAGCCACTTTCTCTTTTGCCCGGCGTTCAGCGTGTTCCAGTGCGCGCCCAACGGCTTCAGGGCCTGTTGCTGCTCGGCGGTGAGTTCGCTCCAAAGGGGCTTGGTCGTGGAGACAGCCTTCGGGCTGGAGGCTGCCGCTGCCGGGCCGTTCGCAGATTTTGCGGCCGCCTCGGTGCGAGGCTGGGCGTGGGCAAGCGTCAGGCCGAAGGCTGCGACTGCAAGCGCACCAGCCCAAACGACCGCGCCCGCCGGAAGCGGGCGCGTCAGGCGTGGCGTGTTCGCGCTGGGGGAGGAACGGCGTCGCATTCGGTCGGTGAAAGATTTCAGTCGGAGGCGCTGTCGGCCTTGAGGAATTGGGCGAAACCGGGGTCGGTATAGGCGGCAGGAGGGAGGTCGCCGGTGAGCAGCGCGGAATCCACTTCGGCCAGCTCGCTGGCACGGTCGTCGTCCTGCATCACGCTGATGGTGATGAGGCCGGCCACGAGCGCGATCAGGGGTACCGCCGAGCCGATGCGGGTCCACCAGCTGCCACCCAGCGTGACCGTGTGGCCCGACTGCACCGCCACCGGCGCGGTTCGCAGTTGCGGGGGCAGCTTGCGCGCAGCCACCGCCTGTGCGCGCGCCACGCGCAGCCGCTCGCCGATGTCGTGCGGCAGCTCACGGTTGCCGACCGACAAACGAGCCGTCAAGCGCTCGCCGAACCGGTCCTCGGCAGCAGCGGATGATGTGGTTGATACCTTCGTATTCATAGCGATATTCCCTTGGCCTTGAGCGCCTTGCTCAGAGCGTGAACGGCTCGCGAGCAATGGGTTTTGACGCTGCCTTCGGAGCAGCCCATCGCGGCGGCCGTCTCTGCGACGTCCATTTCCTCCCAGTAACGCATCAGGAAAGCCTCGCGTTGACGGCCCGGCAATGCCGCGATCTGTTCTTCGATCTCGTGGAAGACCTGGGCGCGGCGCGTGGTGTCTTCGGCGCTCTCCGTTTCCCTAGAGTCGGTCGGCGAGACGAAGTTCTCCAGCAGGTCGAAATCTCCGTCGTCATCGACCGAATCGAAGTCGCTGAGGTTGGAGAACAGGGCGCGACGGGTTTTCTGGCGGCGGAACCAGTCGAGCGTGCAGTTCGACAGGATGCGCTGGAACAGCATTGGCAGCTCCTCCGGCGGCTTGTCGCCGTAGTGCTGCGCCAGCTTCATCATGCTGTCCTGCACGATATCGAGCGCCGCTTCTTCGTCCCGCACGTGATAGACCGAGCGCTTGAAAGCGCGTCGTTCGACGCTTTTCAGGAAGTCGGAGAGTTCTTGTTCAGTGGCCAAGCGAGAGTGGGGCGCAGAGCGCGCCGCATAGGAAGAAGGTCTAGCGATCGCGGGTGTTTGTCGCCGCGAATTATGCCTTTGTCGCTTTACAAGCCAGCTGAAGCGAATCTGAACGGCCGGAAATGCCATAATCCGCGCTGCAAGTCAAAAGGCAAACGGGTCACGGTCCGGCGGAACATCAGTCCGCCCATGGCTTTGGCCTCAAGTCCTGGCGCGGCCTCACAAGGGTTGGCAAGGGGCACCCAAGGTATTTCGTTCCCGAAATAAACAAAGGTTGATCATGGAAATGTCCAAGGCGGAAATCGCTTCCGCAGCTGCTGTGTCCTCAGGCGCCGGCAACATCACGCAAGAACTCATGGGCGCTGAAGTGCTGGTCAAGGCACTGCAGGCCGAAGGCGTCAAGTACATCTGGGGCTACCCCGGCGGCGCGGTTCTGTACATCTACGACGCGTTCTACAAGCAAGACACCATCCAGCATGTGCTGGTGCGCCACGAACAGGCCGCAGTGCATGCGGCGGACGGTTATGCGCGCGCTACCGGTGAAGTCGGCGTGGCGCTGGTCACGTCGGGTCCCGGCCTGACCAACGCGGTCACCGGCATTGCCACGGCGTACATGGACTCGATCCCGATGGTGATCATCTCGGGACAGGTGCCCACGGCAGCCATTGGCCTCGACGCCTTCCAGGAATGCGACACGGTCGGCATCACCCGCCCCATCGTCAAGCACAACTTCCTCGTCAAGGATCCCAAGGATCTGGCCATGACGATGAAGAAGGCCTTCCACATTGCACGCAGCGGCCGTCCGGGCCCGGTGGTGGTGGACGTCCCCAAGGACGTTTCCTTCAAGAAGACGCCTTACGCCGGCTATCCCGACAAGGTCGAGATGCGCTCGTACAACCCCGTGCGCAAGGGTCATGGCGGACAGATCCGCAAGGCGCTGCAACTGCTGCTGGCGGCCAAGCGCCCCTATATCTACACCGGCGGCGGCGTGCTCCTGGGCAATGCGTGCAACGAACTGCGCACGTTGGTCGACATGCTCGGCTACCCGGTCACCAACACGCTGATGGGCCTGGGCGCCTATCCCGCGAGCGACCGCAAGTTCCTGGGCATGCTGGGCATGCACGGCACCATCGAAGCCAACAACGCGATGCAGAACTGCGACGTGCTGCTGGCCGTGGGCGCGCGCTTCGACGACCGCGTCATCGGCAACCCCAAGCACTTCGCGCAGAACGAGCGCAAGATCATCCACGTCGACATCGACCCGTCGAGCATCTCCAAGCGCGTGAAGGTCGACATCCCGATCGTCGGCGACGTGAAGGACGTGCTCACCGAGCTCATCTCGATGATCCGCGAGAGCACCACCAAGCCCGACGCCGGTGCGTTGGCAGAGTGGTGGAAGACCATCGAGGCCTGGCGTTCGCGCGATTGCCTCAAGTACGACCGCGACAACAAGGACGTCATCAAGCCGCAGTACGTGGTCGAGACGCTCTGGAACATGACCAAGGACGCCGACGCGTACATCACGTCGGACGTGGGGCAGCACCAGATGTGGGCCGCCCAGTACTACCGCTTCGACGAGCCGCGCCGCTGGATCAATTCCGGTGGCCTGGGCACCATGGGCGTGGGCATTCCCTACGCCATGGGCATCAAGCTCGCCAAGCCAGACTCGGAAGTGTTCACCATCACCGGCGAAGGCTCGGTGCAGATGTGCATCCAGGAACTCTCCACCTGCCTGCAATACAACACGCCGATCAAGATCTGCTCGCTCAACAACCGCTACCTGGGCATGGTGCGCCAGTGGCAGGAGATCGAATACTCCGGCCGCTACAGCCACAGCTACATGGACGCGCTGCCCAACTTCGTGAAGCTCGCCGAGGCCTATGGCCACGTCGGCATGCTGATCGAGCGTCCACAAGACGTGGAGCCTGCGCTGCGCGAAGCACGCAAGCTCAAGGACCGCACGGTGTTCATGGACTTCCGTACCGACCCGACCGAGAACGTGTTCCCGATGGTGAAGGCCGGCATGGGCATCACCGAAATGCTGTTGGGCTCCGAAGATCTCTGATCAGCGGCGCATTCGCTTAACTATTCACTGACGAATCTATTGCCCGCCGAGCCTGCGCATTACCGTGCGCGGGGGAGGGCGGCGAAAAGAGGAGTCACGCAAACATGAAACACATCATTGCAGTGCTGCTGGAAAACGAGCCCGGTGCTCTTTCCCGCGTGGTGGGCCTTTTTTCGGCCCGCGGCTACAACATCGAATCGCTGACGGTGGCGCCCACGGAGGATCCGAGCCTCTCGCGCATGACCATCGTCACGAACGGTTCCGACGAAGTGATCGAGCAGATCACCAAGCACCTGAACCGCCTCATCGAAGTGGTGAAGGTCGTCGACCTGACCGAAGGTGCCTACACCGAGCGCGAGCTCATGATGGTGAAGGTGCGCGCCGTCGGCAAGGAGCGCGAGGAAATGATGCGCATGGCGGAAATCTTCCGTGGCCGCATCATCGACGTGACCGACAAGAGCTACACCATCGAACTCACCGGCGACCACGGCAAGAACGACGCTTTCCTGGAAGCGATCGAGCGTAGCGCTATCCTCGAGACTGTCCGCACCGGTGCCAGCGGCATCGGGCGCGGCGAGCGCATTCTGCGCGTGTAAAGGGGGGTGCAAATCCCTCAGTTCCATTGACTATCAACACATGAGGAGAAGGTGAATGCAAGACTTGCTGGGATTCGACAAGATGGTGACGCCCATCATCATCCGGATACTGTATTTCCTCGGACTGCTGGGTGTGCTCGTGATGACCGTCGTGTCATTGTTTCAGGGGCGCATCCTGATGGCCATCGGCGTTCTTGTGTTCGGCGCGATCATGGTTCGCGTCTATAGCGAATTGCTGATCCTGCTGTTCCGCATTCACGACAACCTCGTGTCCATCAACCAGCAAATGAAGGACCGGAATTCTTCCGGTCAACTGTGAGTGAACGCACCCCCGTACAGGGGGTGCATCGAGACTAAATAGGAAAGACGCATCATGAAGGTTTACTACGACAAGGACGCCGACCTCAGCCTCATCAAGGGCAAGACGGTCGCAATCATCGGTTATGGGTCGCAAGGTCACGCGCATGCGCAGAACCTGAACGACAGCGGCGTCAAGGTCGTGGTCGGCCTGCGCAAGGGCGGAGCTTCGTGGGACAAGGTCGGCAAGGCCGGCCTGCAGGTCGCCGAAGTCGCCGACGCCGTGAAGGCGGCCGACGTGGTCATGATCCTGCTGCCCGACGAGCAGATCGCCAACGTCTACAAGAACGACGTGGCCCCGCACATCAAGGAAGGCGCTTCGCTGGTCTTCGCGCACGGTTTCAACGTGCACTACGGTTTCGTGCAGCCGCGCGCCGACCTCGACGTGTGGATGGTTGCTCCCAAGGCCCCGGGCCACACGGTGCGCAGCACCTACACCCAAGGCGGCGGCGTGCCCCACCTCGTGGCGGTGCACCAGGACAAGACCGGCAAGGCGCGTGACCTCGCGCTGAGCTACGCCACCGCCAACGGCGGCGGCAAGGCCGGCATCATCGAGACCAACTTCCGTGAAGAAACCGAGACCGACCTGTTCGGCGAACAAGCGGTTCTGTGCGGCGGTACGGTCGAACTGATCAAGGCTGGTTTCGAAACGCTGGTGGAAGCCGGCTACGCGCCCGAAATGGCGTACTTCGAATGCCTGCACGAGCTCAAGCTGATCGTCGACCTGATCTATGAAGGCGGCATCGCCAACATGAACTACTCGATCTCGAACAACGCCGAGTACGGCGAGTACGTCACGGGCCCGCGCATCGTGACCGACGAGACCAAGAAGGTCATGAAGCAAGTGCTCAAGGACATCCAGACCGGCGAATATGCCAAGAGCTTCGTGCTCGAAGCGGCTGCCGGCCAGCCGGCGCTCATCAGCCGCCGTCGCCTGAATTCGGAGCATCAGATCGAAGTCGTCGGCGAGAAGCTGCGCGCAATGATGCCTTGGATCAAGAAGAACAAGCTGGTCGACCAGACCCGCAACTGATCTTCACGTCGAAACGCGCTCCCCCGGGGGCGCTTTCCCCAAGGGCCACCCGTCGCGGTGGCCCTTTTGTTTGAAGGGGGTCCAAGAGGTCCCCTGAACTACACTGCAAGCCATGCGACTCACAGACCAAGATGCTATCGATTGGATAGCTGACCGCTCAGTGCCCACGAGGGACGGAGGCAATTTCAATGCATGACGATACCGTTCCCGACGTGGTGCAGCCGCGCAAACGGCGCAAGGGCATCTACATCCTGCCGAACCTGTTCACGCTCGCCGCGTTGTTCGGCGGTTTTTATTCGGTCGTGATGGCCATGAATGCGCGCTTCGACCTCGCTGCACTCGGCGTGTTCGCCGCGATGATTCTCGACAGCCTCGACGGGCGCGTCGCGCGCATGACCAACACGCAAAGCGCGTTCGGCGAGCAGATGGATTCGCTGTCCGACATGGTGTCCTTCGGTGCCGCGCCGGCGCTCATTGCTTACGAGTGGTCGCTCAAGGGACTGGGGCGCTGGGGCTGGATCGCCGCGTTCGTGTATTGCGCGTGCGCCGCATTGCGGCTGGCGCGCTTCAACGTGAACACCGGCGTGGTCGACAAGCGCTGGTTCCAGGGCCTGCCGTCGCCCGCTGCCGCGGCGTTGGTGGCCGGATTCATCTGGCTCGTGGACGAATGGGGCAAGCGCGGCGGCGAAGTGCTGTATCTCTCGTGGACGCAGATCACATGGGTCACCTTTGCATTCACGTTGTACGCGGGCCTCACGATGGTCACGAACGCGCCCTTCTACAGTTTCAAGGACATCCAGATGAAGAAGAGCGTGCCCTTCGCCGCGATCGTGCTGATCGCGCTGGGCATTGCCGTCATCAACATCCATCCGCCTACTGTGCTGTTCGGCCTGTTCGTCATCTACGGCCTCAGCGGCTACGTGGTCTATGGCTGGCGCAAGGCCAAGGGCCAACCGGCGAGCGTGATCAGCACTTCCACCGAAGAGCCTGACGAGCGGGGACTGCACAACTGAAACGCCGGGCCTTCCCGGGCCCGCGCCGGCTGTGCTACATTCGCAACCCTCATGACCAAGATTTCGCTGCTGGCCCTACTAGCCCTCCCTCACGGGCGGAGACGGTAGCGCACGCGCTAATCCCATCACCACGGCCCGTTCGCACCAGCAACGGGCCGTTTGTATTTGGGGTTGCTGGTTGAATTCCAACCACTCAGAGAATCGACATGCTCAAGCAACCTCAAAGCAAATACCGCGCATTCGCCCCGATCGGCCTCAAGGACCGCACCTGGCCCGATGCGGTGCTGACCAAGGCGCCCATCTGGCTGTCGACGGACCTGCGTGACGGCAACCAGGCGCTGGTCGAGCCCATGGACATCGCGCGCAAGATGCGCATGTTCGAAACCCTTGTGGCCATCGGCTTCAAGGAAATCGAAGTGGGCTTCCCCTCGGCCTCGCAGGTCGAATTCGACTTCGTGCGCAAGCTCATCGAAGAAGACCGGATTCCTGACGACGTGACGATCCAGGTGCTGACGCAGGCGCGCGACCACCTCATTGCACGCACCTTCGAATCGCTGCAAGGCGCCCCGCGCGCCATCGTGCACCTCTACAACGCGGTGGCGCCGGTGATGCGCCGTGTGGTGCTCGGCATGGACGAAGACCAGATCGTCGAGCTCGCCAGCACCCATGCGCGCATGTTCAACGACTTCGCAGCGAAGCAGCCGAACACGCACTGGACCTTCCAGTACTCGCCCGAGATGTTCTCGGGCACCGACGTCGTGTTTTCCAAGCGCGTGGTCGATGCGGTCACCGACGTCTGGGCGCCGACACCCGAGCGCAAGTGCATTGTGAACTTGCCCACCACGGTGGAGCATTCCACGCCGAACATCTTCGCGGACATGATCGAGTGGATGCACCGCAACCTTGCGCGCCGCGATTCCATCGTGCTGTGCGTGCACCCGCACAACGACCGCGGCACTGGCACCGCAGCCGGCGAACTCGCCCTGATGGCCGGCGCGGAGCGCATCGAAGGCTGCCTGTTCGGCAACGGCGAGCGAACCGGCAACCTCGACCTCGTGAACGTGGCGCTCAACCTGTACACCCAAGGTGTCTCGCCCGGGCTCGACTTCTCGAACATCGACGAGATCCGCGCCACGGTCGAGCACTGCAACCAGATTCCCGTTCATCCTCGCCACCCGTACGTTGGCGACCTTGTCTACACCTCGTTCTCGGGTTCGCACCAGGACGCGATCAAGAAGGCCTTCGCCGCGCGCAAGGAAGGCGACATCTGGGACATGCCCTACCTCCCCATCGACCCGAAGGATGTGGGCCGCAGCTATGAAGCCGTGATCCGCGTGAACAGCCAGTCGGGCAAGGGCGGCATGGCCTATCTGCTCGAAAGCGAATACGGCATCGAGATGCCGCGCCGTCTGCAGATGGAGTTCATGCAGACCGTGCAAGGCGTGATGGACGTCGCCGGCAAGGAACTCACCGCCGCCGACCTGTGGCAGCTGTTCGTGCGCGAATACGGCATCGAGACCGCGCAGTCGCTGCAACATCGCGTGATCGAGGAAGAAGGCGAGGGCGCCAACGCCTCCGTGGTGCTGCGCGGCGACCTGCCGTGGGACGGTGAAGTGCACGCCATCGAAGGCCGCGGCAATGGCCCCATCGATGCCTTCACGCAGGCGCTGAGCAAGGCCACCGGCCACACGGTGCGCGTGATGGACTACCACCAGCACGCCATCGGCGCTGGCGCCGATGCGAAGTCCGTGGCCTACCTGGAGCTGCGGGTGGATGAAAGCCAGACGCTGTTCGGCGTGGGCATCGACGCCAACGTCATCTCGGCGTCGTTGAAGGCGATCGTCTCGGGCGTGCAGCGTGCGCGAGGCCGGGGCGCACGCAGCGCACAATCGACGGTTCAAGTCGCCTGACGCTCCTGCTGCGACCTGGGTCGGGGGCGCAAGGTGGAAACGAACCAAGGAGAACCACGATGACCGACCAACTCATTATTTTCGACACCACCTTGCGCGACGGCGAGCAATCGCCAGGCGCCTCGATGACGCGCGACGAGAAGATGCGCATTGCAAAGTTGCTGGAGCGGCTGAAAGTCGACGTCATCGAAGCGGGCTTTCCCGCCAGCTCGAACGGCGACTTCGAGGCTGTGAAGGCCATTGCGAACGTCATCAAGGACTCGACGGTGTGCGGCCTCTCGCGCGCCAACGACCGCGACATTGCACGCGCCGCCGAAGCCCTGAAGGGCGCGGCCCGCGGACGCATTCACACCTTCATTGCGACCTCCGCGCTTCACATGGAAAAGAAGCTGCGCATGACGCCCGACGAGGTGCACGAGCAGGCCAGGCTGGCCGTGCGCTTTGCGCGCAACCAGATAGGTGACGTGGAGTTCAGCCCCGAAGATGGCTACCGCAGCGACCCGGACTTCCTGTGCCGCGTGCTGGAAACCGTCATCAACGAGGGCGCCACCACCATCAACGTGCCCGATACCGTGGGCTACGCCGTTCCAGAGCTCTACGGCAACTTCATCAAGATGCTGCGCGAGCGCATTCCCAACAGCGACAAGGCGATCTGGTCGGTGCACTGCCACAACGACCTCGGCATGGCCGTGGCCAACTCGCTGGCTGGCGTGAAGATCGGCGGCGCGCGACAGGTGGAATGCACCATCAACGGCCTGGGAGAGCGCGCGGGCAATTGCTCGCTCGAGGAAGTGGTCATGGCGGTCAAGACCCGCAGGGACTACTTCGGGCTCGACCTCAACATCGACACCCAGCACATCGTGGCCGCGAGCCGCATGGTGAGCCAGACCACCGGCTTCGTGGTGCAGCCCAACAAGGCCGTGGTGGGCGCCAATGCCTTTGCGCACGCCTCCGGCATTCACCAGGACGGCGTGCTCAAGGCCCGCGACACCTACGAGATCATGCGCGCCGAAGATGTGGGTTGGGCCGCCAACAAGATCGTGCTGGGCAAGCTCAGCGGCCGCAATGCCTTCAAGCAGCGCCTGCAGGAACTGGGCGTTTCCATGTCAAGCGAGGGCGACATCAACGCCGCCTTCCTGCGGTTCAAGGAACTGGCCGACCGCAAGTCGGAAATTTTCGACGAAGACATCCTCGCGCTCGTCAGCGCGGAAGAGGTGTCGAACGTTGGTGAGCAGTTTGCTTTCGTCTCGCTCTCCCAGCACAGCGAAACCGGCGAGCGCCCCCAGGCGAAGGTCGTGTTCACCGTCCAGGGCAAGGAAGTCACCGGCGAATCCGACGGGAATGGCCCGGTTGATGCTTCCCTGAAGGCGATCGAGTCGCTCGTCAAGAGCGGCGCCGAGATGGTTCTTTACTCTGTAAACGCCATCAGCGGCTCGACGGAAAGCCAAGGAGAAGTTACAGTCCGGTTACAAAATGCAGGGCGGGTGGTGAACGGTGTGGGTGCAGACCCCGACATCGTGGTGGCTTCGGCGAAGGCTTATTTGAGTGCTCTCAATAAGTTACAGAGCCAAGCTGAGAGAGTTGCGGCACAAGGTTAGGTTTTCAGGCGATCCTTGCTATTCGATTGAAGAAGAGGATGCAAGTAACTGATATTGCGTGCCTTTTTTGATTTCGATACACTGCGGTCCTTGTTTGTCGCCGCTGGAGATTTATTAATGCCTGAAGCCCGCCTCCGCCGAGTTTCCAGCCAGCGGTTTCTACCCGCCTTCCGATTCCTCGCCGTCGCGCTCTGCGCCACGGCGTTTTTGCTGCCTGGCGCCCAGGCCGCGAAGAAAGAAAAGCCCGCCGCCGCCAAGACCGCCGTCGCCAAGAAGGCGAAGGGGCCGGTGCCGGTCGAAGTCAAGCGCAACGCATCGTCCAAGACGGCACGCGGCGCAGCGCCCGTCGTCGCACAGCGCGGTCGGGCCCAAAAGGCCGACAAGGTCGTTCGTGGCGGCCGCAACGTGGTGGCCACGCTGCAGCGAAAGAACGGCAAGACCGTGGTCGCCGTGCAGCGCCGTTCGGTGGTACGCGTCGAAGCGCCACCGCGCCAGTCCTTCGGACAGATGGCCGGCCTGCATGGCACCGAAGACGTGCTCGACCTGAAGTCGAGCGTCGCCCTGGTCATCGACCAGGACACGCATGAAGTGCTGTTCAGCAAGAACGACCACGCCGTGCTGCCGATCGCGTCGCTTACCAAGCTCATGACCGGGTTGCTCATCAGCGAGGCCCATCTGCCCAACGAAGAGCTGATCACCATCACGCAGGACGACGTCGACACCGAAAAGCGCAGCAGCTCGCGCCTGACGGTCGGCACCACGCTGTCGCGCGGCGAACTGCTGCACCTGGCGCTGATGTCGAGCGAAAACCGCGCCGCGCACGCGTTGGGCCGCACCTACCCTGGTGGCCTTTCGACCTTCGTGAGCATCATGAATGCCAAGGCCAAGATGCTCGGCATGAAGGACACGCGCTACGCGGAGCCCACCGGCCTGTCCAGCCGCAACCAGTCGAGCGCGCAAGACCTGGCCTTGCTGGTCAATGCGGCCTATTCAGACGCCACGGTGCGTTCGCTGTCCACCTCGCCTGAATACCAGGTCGAAGTCGGCAACCGCGTGCTGCAGTTCAACACCACCAATCGCCTGGTGAAAAGCCCGGACTGGGAAATCGGTGTGCAGAAGACCGGCTACATCTCCGAAGCCGGCCAGTGCCTCGTGATGCAGGCTCGCGTGGCCGGCCGCAAGCTGATCATGGTGTTCCTGGATTCGGCCGGCAAGTACAGCCGCATTGCGGACGCGGAGCGGGTTCGCCGATGGGTCGAGGCCACGCATGCCGCCGGTTCGCCGGCCGCTTCGCGCGCCGTCTCTGCCTACCAGGTGGCCGGCTGATACGCAGTCGATAGACCTCCCCAACGCAAACAGGCCCTTCTCAGGGCCTGTTTGTTTTTGGGCAGATGCTTCCGCGAGGCGGATCAGGTGCCGGTCGGCGGCGTGCTGGTCGTCGAAGCCGCTGGCGTTGCGGCCATCCCGTCCTTGAACCCCAGCGCGCCCGATATCTCATTGGCTGTCGCCTGCAGCTTCGGCAGCCAGCCTTCGTCCAGCCGGTCGGCCGGCGCGGAAATAGACAGGCCTGCCACGAGCTTGCCCTGGTCGTCGTAGATGCCAGCTGCCATGCAGCGCACGCCCAGTTCCAGTTCTTCGTTGTCGCGGGCAATGCCGTACTGGCGCGCCTTCGACAGCTCGCGCTCGAGCGCCGGCAGTTGGGTGATGCTGTTGCGCGTATGGCCGGCCAGGCCCGTGCGTGTTGCGTAGCTGCGCACGCGTTGCGGGTCGTCGGCCGCCAGGAACAGTTTGCCGGTCGAGGTCAGGTGCAGGGCGGCGCGCCCACCGATGGCGCGCACCACCTGCATGCCCGAGCGCTCGCTGTAGGAGCGCTCGATGTACACGATCTCGTCGCCTTGGCGCATGCTCAGGTTGACGGGCTGCTGCGTGAGCTTGTGCAGCTCGCGCATCGGGCCCAGCGCGGCGTCGCGCACGTTGAGCCGGCCCTTCACCAGGTTGCCCAGTTCCAGCAGGCGCATGCCCAGCCGGTAGCTGCCGGCCTCTGGCCGGTCTACGAAACGTCCGACCGCGAGGTCATTGAGGATGCGGTGCGTGGTCGAAGGGTGAAGCCCGGTCTTTTCGCTGATCTCCTTCAGCGACATCGCCTCTTCGCGGGATGCCAGGACATCGATCAGCGAGAACATGCGCTCGATCACCTGGATCACTGGAACGGCGGGAATGTCTGATTGGTTTTTTCTCATGGCGCTTTGCGGTGAAGACCGGTCGCCATTTTACCTTGTGAAATCAGCGGACGCCTGCCAATGTCCGTCAACCAGCACTTCATGCGGGGAGAAGCGCGCCTTGTAGTTCATTTTCGGGCTGTGTTCGATCCAGTAGCCGAGGTACACATGCGGCAGCCCGAGCTTGCGCGCCTGCTCGATCTGCCAGAGCACGCTGTACGTACCGTAGCCCGTGCTCGTGTCGGGTTCGTAGAACGTGTAGACAGCTGAGATGCCGTCGTTCAGCACGTCGAGGATCGACACCATCTTCAGTGCGCCCGCGCTGCCGTCGGGCAGCGTTTCGCGAAACTCCACCAACCGGGAGTTGACCCGGCTCTGCAGCAGGAACTGGGTGTACTGGTCGATGCTGTCGTGGTCCATGCCGCCGCCCGAATGCCGGCCGTTCTGGTAGCGCAGGTAGAGCTGGTAGTGCTCGGGCATGAAGCACAGCTTGAGCACGCGCGCCTGCAGGTCTGCATGCTGCTTCAGCGCCCGCCGCTGGCTGCGCGTGGGGTGGAAGCTGTTGGCCAGCACCCGCAGCGGGATGCATGCACGGCAACCGTCGCAGTAGGGCCGGTAGGTGAACATCCCGCTGCGCCGGAAGCCGCTGAGCACCAGGTCGGAGTAGGCATCGTTGTGGATCAGGTGGCTGGGCGTGGCCACCTGCGACCGGGCCTGGCGATCCGGCAGGTAGCTGCAGGGATACGGCGCCGTGGCGTAGAACTGCAGGGTGTGAAGCGGAAGGTCCTTGAGGTGCGTCACGTCGTCACATCGGGAGAGGAAGGAGGTCGCGCGGAAAGGAGGTCGAGCCAGTATACGGGGTCGAATTGCCACCGCGGCCCCTCCTGTTGTCGCGCCAGAGCCACGTGCGCGACGAAGTTTTTGCGCGCCACCTCACGGGCGCCAAGGCTCGCGAGGTGCGCCGTGTTCTGCTGGCAGTCGATCATCTGCACGCCCGAGCGTCGGCACAGTGACACCAGCGCGGCCAGCGCGATCTTCGAAGCGTCGGGCCGGCGCGTGAACATCGACTCGCCGAAGACCGCGCGGCCCAGCGCCACGCAGTAGAGCCCGCCGGCCAATTCGCCGTCGATCCACGTCTCGACGCTGTGGGCGTGGCCTGCGAGGTGCAAATTCGTATAGGCCTGCACCATGTCCGGCACGATCCAGGTGCCCGACTGGCCGACCCGCGGCGAGCGCGAACAGGCCTGGATGACGGCGCCGAAGTCATGGTCGATCCGCACTTCGCAGCCCGGCGCCTGCGCAAAGTGCAGCAGCGTCTTCCGAAGCGAGCGGTGCAGCTTGAAGTCGTCCACCCGCAGCACCATGCGCGGGTCGGGGCTCCACCACAGGATGGGCTGGTCCTCGCTGAACCACGGAAACACGCAGTGGCTGTAGGCCTGCATCAAAGTATCGACGTCGAGCGAGCCGCCCGCCGCCAGCAGCCCAGGCACGGGGTCGGTCACACCCCAGGCCGATGCGGGGTCGGGGAGGGCATCGCCGGGTTCGAGCCAGGGAAGTTGTCGCATGGGTGGATGTATACACGTCTTCCGCAAAACCGAATCCGATGTCGGGAAAATTGCGCAGGCACCGGGTCTGTCCGACAGACGCAGAGCGGGAGCGATGCAACTATCGGCATGACACACCCACAAATACCGTCGAAAACCATATAGTGCTCAGCTTGCATTCGCGCTACCACAGCGGATCCGCCAAGCATCGATGCTTTGCGTGGAGATCGGCACAAGAGGACCACGTTGACCACTGAACCCAACCCCACCCGCTTCGGCAGCGGCCAGGCGGTACGCCGCCTCGAAGACGAAAGCCTGCTGTCGGGCGCCGGACGCTATACCGACGACGTCACGCTGCCGAACCAGGCGCACCTCGTTTTTCTTCGGTCCCCGTACCCGCACGCACGCATCCTTTCCGTCGACACCAGCAGCGCCGCGGCCATGCCCGGCGTGCTGCGCGTGATCACCGGCGCGGACATGGCCCAGGCCGGCGTCAAGCCCATGCCCGGTGCCGCGGGCTTCAAGCGCGCCGACGGCGGCGACAGCGCCAGCCCGCCGCGCTACGCCTTGGCGCACGAGCGCACACGCTTCGTCGGCGAGGCGGTGGCGGCGGTGGTGGCCGACACGGTGCAGCAGGCGCGCGACGCCGCTGAAGCCATCATGGTGGACTACGAAGACCTGCCCATGGTGGTCGACCTCGCGAGTGCCACTGCCGAAGGCGCACCCATGCTGTGCGATGAGGCCGCCGGCAACATCGCCGCCGAAATGCGCCACGGCAACAGCGAGGACGCCTCAGCCGCCTTCGCCAAGGCGGCCCACGTGGTCGCGCTCGACGTGAACAACCAGCGCGTGGTCGCCCTGACCATCGAGCCGCGGTCCGTGCTGGCCTGGCGCGACGGCGAAACCGAACGCCTCACGATCCGCATGAGCACGCAGATGCCCTCGGGCGTTCGCGATTCCGTGTGCGCGGCCATCGGCTTGCCCAAGGAAAAGGTGCGCGTGGTGGTGGGCGACGTCGGCGGCGGCTTCGGCATGAAGACCGGCGCCTACCCCGAGGACATCGCGGTCGCCTTCGCGGCGCTGCAGGTCGAGCGACCGGTGAAATGGGTGGCCGACCGCAGCGAAGAGTTTCTTTCGAGCGCGCACGGCCGCGACATCGAGGCGCGGGCCGAGCTGGCGCTCGATGCCCAGGGCAAGATCCTGGCACTGCGCATCAAGACGCTCGCCAACGTCGGCGCCTACGCCACCGGCACCGGCGTTGCGATCCAACTGCTCATCGGGCCTTGGGTGCAGACCAGCGTCTACGACATCCAGACCATCGACTTCCATTTCAAGGCGGTGCTCACCAACACCGCGCCCACCGGCGCCTACCGCGGCGCGGGCCGTCCCGAGGCCATCTTCACCATCGAGCGCCTGATGGACGAGGCCGCGCGCCAGACCGGCATCGACCGCATCGTGCTGCGCCGGCGCAACTTCATCCGTCCCGAGCAGATGCCGTACAAGAACCCGATGGCGCAGACCTACGACACGGGCAACTTCGAGTCGGTGATGGACCAGGCGCTCACGCTTGCCGATTGGCAGGGCTTCGAGGCCCGTGCGGCCGAGTCGTCGCGCAATGGCAAGCACCGCGGCCTGGGCATTGCCACCTTCCTCGAGTGGACGGGTGGCAACGTGTTCGAAGAGCGCGTCACGGTCTCTGTGCAGGCCGACGGCGTGATCGAGGTGTTTTCTGCTGTCAACGCCATGGGGCAGGGCATTGCCACCTCGCTCGCGCAGCTGGCGGTCGATGCCTTCGGCGTGCCCATCGACAAGGTGCGCGTGGTGCTCGGCGACACCGACCGCGGCGACGGCTTCGGCAGCGCCGGATCGCGCTCGCTGTTCACGGGTGGCTCGGCGGTGCGCATCGGCGCGGAGCGCACCATCGACAAGGCACGCGAACTCGCCGCGCAGGAGTTCGAAGCCGCCATCGACGACATCACCTACAGCCGAGGCGTGTTCACCGTGGCCGGCACCGACCTCGAACTCGACCTGTTCACGCTGGCCGGCAAGCAGGCAGAGCGCGAGATCTTCGTCGAATCCACCAGCACCGTGGCCGGGCCGACCTGGCCCAACGGCTGCCACATCTGCGAGATCGAGGTCGACCCGCCCACCGGCGAGATCAGCGTGGTGGCCTACAGCTCGGTCAACGACGTGGGCCGCGTCATCAACCCGATGATCGTGCGCGGCCAGCTCGAGGGCGGCGCGGTGCAGGGCATCGGGCAGGCGCTGTACGAGCAGGTGGTGTACGACAACGAGACCGGCCAGCCCGTCACCGGCAGCCTGATGGACTACGCCGCGCCGCGCGCCGACATCGTCGACACCATGTTCAACATGGAAATGGACGAGTCGACGCCATGCAAGAACAATCCGCTGGGCGTGAAGGGCGTGGGCGAGCTCGGCACCATCGGCGCCACGCCGGCCATCGTGAATGCGGTGGCCGATGCGTTCGCGCGCAACGGCCTCGCCACCCGTGCGCCGCGGCTGCACATGCCGCTGAGTCCTGCTCGTGTCTGGCAGGCGATGCAAACGGTCGATTAAGCAATCGTTTCCGTGGGGCAAAAAGGCGCCTGCCATGCTCGTCACCACGGAAGTACAGACCGACGCGATCGGCATCGCCAGCTACCGCTGCGATGCAGGGCCTGACGCGCAGCCCTTTGCCGAACTGCACGAGGGCTACTCGGTCTCGTACGTGCGCAAGGGCAGCTTCGGCTACCGCACGCGCGGCCAGGCCTACGAAATGGTGACCGGCTCGGTGCTGGTCGGTCGCCCCGGCGACGAATACGTCTGCACGCACGACAACCATGTGTGCGGCGACGAGTGCCTCGCGTTCCACCTGTCGCCCGGCTTCGTCGACCTGATCGGCGGAGATTCGAAGGCATGGCGCGCCGGTGGCCTGCCGCCGCTGGCCGAACTCATGGTGATCGGCGAACTCGCCCAGGCCGTGGCCGAAGGGCAGGGCGATGCGGGCCTGGACGAATTGGGCATGTGGTTCGCAAGCCGTTTCGTCGAGGTCGTGTCCGGGCGCCGGAAGTCAGTCCCGCCGTCCACGGCCACAGCGCGAGACCGTCGTCGCGCGGTCGACGCCGCAGTGTGGATCGACGCCAACTCCCGGCACGACATCGGCCTCGACGGCGCGGCGGCCGAGGCCGGATTGAGCTCATTCCACTTCCTGCGGCTGTTCTCCCAGGTGCTGGGCGTCACGCCGCACCAGTACCTTGTGCGCTCGCGGCTGCGCCATGCCGCACGCCTGCTGGCCGAGGACGACGGCAGGCCCGTGACCGAGGTCGCGCTCGACGTGGGTTTTGCCGACCTCAGCAATTTCGTGCGCACCTTCCACCGCGCGGCCGGCGTGTCTCCCAGCGGCTTTCGCAAGGCGGCGCGCGGTGATCGCAAGATTTTCCAAGACCGCATCGCAGCGCTTCTCGATGATGAGCGCCTGATCCAGCCATCGGGCCGGATCCCGGCACTTTGAAGCGAGGCAAGGCATGGCCACCATCTACAAGGAATTCATCGTCGAAGCGGACGCCGCCCAGGTGTGGGACGCGCTGCGCGACTTCGACGCGGTGCACGTACGGCTAGCACCGGGCTTTCTCACTGGCTGCACGATCGATGCGGAAGGCGCCCGCGTGCTGACCTTTGCCAACGGTCTCGTGGCGCGCGAGGTGCTGGTCGGCATCGACGACACGCACCGCCGGCTGGCCTATACCGTCGCCGGCGGCAAGGCCAGCCATCACCACGCATCCGCACAGGTGTTTGCTGAAGGCCCGGGGCGCTCCCGCTTCGTGTGGATCACCGATGTGCTGCCCGACGCCATGGCGGCCTACATCGAGCCGATGATGGTTCAGGGCGCCGCCGCGATGAAGGCGGCGCTGGAAGGGTGCACCGCCTAGAAGTCTTCCAGCGGCAGCCCGACGTAGTTCTCTGCCAGCGACGTGGAGGCCGCGTGCGAATGCACCAGGTAGTCGAGCTCGGCCTCCTGGATCTTCTGGCCGAAGGCGCCCGTTTCCGGAAAGCGGTGCATCAGGGAGGTGAACCACCACGAGAAGCGCTCGGCCTTCCACACGCGGCGCAGGCACAGGTCGGAGTAGCGGTCCAGCGCCGAGGCCGACTTCTCCGCGTAGAAGATTTCGAGCGCACGCGAGAGGTAGCCCACGTCGGCCGTCGCCAGGTTCAACCCCTTGGCGCCGGTCGGCGGCACGATGTGCGCCGCGTCGCCGGCCAGGAACAGCGCGCCGAAGCGCATCGGCTCGGCCACGAAGCTGCGCAGCGGCGCAATGCTCTTTTCGATCGAGGGACCGGTCACCAGCTGCTCGCGTGCCTCGGGGTCGAGCCGCGCGCGCAGCTCGTTCCAGAAGGCTTCGTCGCTCCAGTTTTCCACGCGTTCGTCGGTCGGCACCTGCACGTAGTAGCGCGACCGCGTGGCGCTGCGCATGCTGCACAGGGCAAAGCCGCGCTCGGTGTTGGCGTAGATGAGCTCGTGCGACACCGGCGGCACGTCGGCCAGCACGCCCAGCCAGCCGAAGGGGTAGACCTTCTCGTAGGCCTGGATGGCGTCGGCCGGTACGCTCGCGCGGCTCACGCCGTGGTAGCCGTCGCAGCCGGCGATGAAGTCGCATTCGAGCTCGTGCGTCTGGCCGTCCTTCTCGTAGCGCACGCGCGGCTTGGCCGAGTCGAAGTCGTGCAGGCTGACGTTTGCCGCGCTGTAGATGGTGGTGAGGCCCTCGGCCGTGCGCGCTTCCATCAGGTCGCGCGTCACCTCGGTCTGGCCGTACACCGTCACCTGCTTGCCGCCCGTGAGGCCGTGCATGTCGATGCGGTGGCGCGCGCCCTTGAACAGCAGCTCGATGCCCCCGTGCGGCAGGCCTTCGGCCTTGGCGCGGGCGTCGACGCCGGCACGCGCCAGCAGGTCCATCGTGACCTGTTCGAGCACGCCGGCGCGAATGCGGCCCAGCACGTAGTCGCCGCTCTGGCGCTCGACGATGACGTTGTCGATGCCGGCCTTGTGCAGAAGCTGCCCGAGCAGAAGGCCCGCGGGGCCGGCGCCGATGATCGCGACCTGGGTGCGCATGTTCGTGTCTCCGAGATGGTTTCGTCGAGCGTAGGGCGCGGAGGCGGTTCTGTGGCGCCGGGCGCGGAGGCTGTGTGCGATCATGCGAACGCGTGCGCGATGATCGCGCAACACTTCCATCCGGGCACCGTTCACCCGCGTTCACCCGCGAACTTCAGACGAACCACCGACGCATGACCATCGCCAAAGCCGATTTCATCGAAGGCATCGCCAAGGGCATGGCCGTGCTCGAAAGCTTCGACACCGAGCGCCAGCGCCTCAACGCCACGCTGGCCGCCGAGCGCGCCGGCCTCACGCGCGCCGCGGCCCGCCGCCACCTGCTGACGCTGGCGCACCTGGGCTACCTGGAAACCGACGGCAGCTATTTCTGGATGGCGCCCAAGGTGCTGCGCTTCTCGGGCAGCTACCTTGCGTCGTCGCGGTTGCCGCGCGCGCTGCAACCCACGCTGAACCGGCTGGCCGCGCAGACGGGCGAATCGTTTTCCGCCGTGGTGCTCGACGGGGAAGAGGTGGTCATCGTGGCGCGCAGCGGCAGCTACGGCACGCCGACGCGCGTGCTGGCCTACGGCCTGCACCTGGGTGCACGCTTGCCGGCGCATGCCACCTCCACGGGCCGTGTGCTGCTGGCCGCGATGCCGCCCACCCAGTTATCGCAATGGCTCAAGGGCCGCCACCTGGCGCGGCTCACGCCGCAGACGGTGACGCAGGCGCGCGGCCTGCGCCAGCTGGTGGCGCGCGCACGCAAGGACGACCACTGCTTCGCCAGCGAAGAGCACGAGCTCGGCGTGCAGGCGCTGGCGGTGCCGCTGCGCGACATGCAGGGCCACACGGTGGCCGCGCTGAACGTGGTGCTGTCGGGCACGCGCTACCAGGAAGAAGCGCTGCAGCGCGACATGCTGCCGCTGCTGTTCGAAGCCGCGCGCGAAGTGCGCTCCTTGCTGTGAGCTGAACTTTCCGCGCGGCGCCCGCCTCGAACCCTCCGCATCCGAACCAGGGACACACCCACCATGCGACTCCTGCTCCTCGAAGACGACGTGATGATCGGCGAAGCCGTGCTCGACCTGCTGCGTGCCGAGCAGTACGCGGTGGACTGGGTGAAAGACGGCGAGGCCGCCGAGTCGGCCCTGCGCACCCAGCAGTACGACCTGGTGATGCTCGACCTGGGCGTACCGCGCCGCGACGGCCTGGAGGTGCTTCGCAACCTGCGCGCGCGCAAGCAGCGCATGCCGGTGCTCATCGCGACGGCACGCGACTCGGTGCAGCAGCGCATCGAAGGCCTCGACGCCGGCGCCGACGACTACGTGCTCAAGCCCTACGATCTCGACGAGTTGCTGGCCCGCATCCGTGCTTTGCTGCGCCGCGCGGCGGGGCGTGCCGAGCCGGTGTACGAGCACATGGGCGTGAGCATCAACCCGGCCACGCGCGAGGTCACGGTGGCCGGCCAGCCGGTGGTGCTGTCGGCGCGCGAGTGGGCCGTGCTGGAGCCTTTGCTGGCGCGGCCCGGCATGGTGCTGTCGCGTGCCCAGCTCGAAGAAAAGCTCTACAGCTGGAAGGACGAGATCAGCAGCAACGCGGTCGAGGTGTATGTGCACGGGCTGCGCAAGAAGCTCGGCGCGGAACTGATCCGCAATGTGCGCGGCGTCGGCTACATGGTGCCCAAGCTGTGAGGCGCAGCCTGACGGGTTCGCTGCGCGCGCGGCTGCTGGGTTTCCTGCTTGCGGCCATCGTGCTGGCCGCTGGCGCGCAGGCGCTGGTGGCGTACCGCACGGTGCTCACCGAGGCCGACGACATCTTCGATTACCACATGCAGCAGATGGCGCTGTCGCTGCGCGCGGGCCTGCCGCCGAGCGCGGCGGTCGGCGGCATCGGCACGGGCGAGCAGAACTTCGACTTCGTGGTGCAGGTGTGGACGGCCGACGGCACGCGCATTTTCGAGTCGGCGGAAGAGGCCGCGCTGCCGCAGCTCGCGGTGCTGGGCTTTGCCGACGTGCATGCGCGCGGCACCACCTACCGCGTGTTCTCGATGCAGACGCGCGGGCTGGTGATCCAGGTGGCGCAGGACATGGCCGCGCGCCGCCACATGGCCGGCACGCTGGCCTTGCGGACCATCGCGCCGGTGGCGCTGATGGCGCCGCTGCTGATGCTGGTCGTGTGGTGGGTGGTGAGCCGCTCGCTCGCGCCGGTGGCGCGCGTGCGCAAGCAGGTGGCGTCGCGCCAGGCCGACGACCTGTCGCCGGTCAGCGAAGAGGGCCTGCCGGAAGAGGTGCGCCCGCTGGTGCAGGAGCTGAACCTGCTGTTCGACCGCGTGCGCCACGCCTTCGATGCGCAGAAGCACTTCGTGGCCGATGCCGCGCACGAGCTGCGCTCGCCGCTGGCCGCATTGAAGCTCCAGGTGCAGGGCCTGCAGCGCGCACCCGACGGCGCATCGCGGGACCTGGCAGTGAGCCGCCTCGTGGCGGGCATCGACCGCGCCACGCGGCTGGTCGAGCAGATGCTCGCGCTGGCGCGCCACGAGGCCAGCATGGCGGCCGGCGCGAAGCCCGAGCCGGTCGACCTGTCGGAGGTAGCGCGCCTTGCCGTGTCCGACGCCGTGGCGGCGGCCCAGGCGCGCGGCATCGACATCGGCATCACGCACGCCGACGCCGCCGTGGTCGACGGCCAGTCCGAGGCGCTGCGCATGCTGCTGCGCAACCTGCTGGAGAACGCGGTCAAGTACACGCCCGTCGAAGGCCGCGTCGACATCGCCATCACGCAACGCAACGACGCGGTGGAACTCACCGTCGACGACAGTGGTCCGGGCCTGCCGCCGGCGGAGCGCGAACGCGTGCTCGACCGCTTCTACCGCTCCGGAGAAACGCAGGCGCCCGGCAGCGGCCTGGGCCTGGCCATCGTGAAGTCGATCGCCGAGTTGCACGGCGCCACGGTGGCGCTCGACGAATCGCCCAGCCTCGGTGGGCTGCGCGTGCGCATCGTCTTTGCGCCTTCGGCCGCTTGATCGACGTTTGATCGGCGTTTAAGCGGCGCTTAAGCCTGCGCGACGACATTCCTTTCATCGTGTTTGCGTTGATACGCATTGAAAGGAACCGACAAATGAACTCCCGTCTGACTTCGCCCCGCGCCTTGGTGATTGCACTGGCGAGCGCGGGTGTGATCGGTGCCGTCGGTGCCGGCGCCTATACCAGCGCCCGTGCCGTGGGCGCACCGGCCACCAATGCCACCGTGAGCGCGCCCGCGGCCATGGTCACGCTGCCCGACTTCTCCACCATCACCACGCGCGACGGCCCTGCCGTGGTCAACATCAGCGTCACCGGCACCATGAAGGCGTCGGACGACGAGGCCGCCGCCGAGATCCAGGGCGTGGACCCTGAAGATCCGATGTTCCAGTTCTTCCGCCGCTTCCAGGGCCAGATGGGTCCGCAAGGCAAGCAGCAGCAACGCGACGTGCCGGTGCATGCGCAGGGCTCGGGTTTCATCGTCGACCCCGCCGGCATCATCATCACCAACGCCCATGTGGTGAAGGACGCCAAGGAAGTCACCGTCAAGCTGACCGACCGCCGCGAGTTCCGCGCCAAGGTGCTGGGCGCCGACGCCAAGACCGACATCGCGGTGCTGAAGATCGACGCCAAGAACCTGCCGGTGCTGGCCCTGGGCAACACCAAGGACCTGAAGGTCGGCGAATGGGTGCTGGCCATCGGCTCGCCCTTCGGCTTCGAGAACACCGTGACGGCCGGCGTGGTGAGCGCCAAGGGCCGCACGCTGCCCGACGACAGCTATGTGCCTTTCATCCAGACCGACGTGGCGGTGAACCCCGGCAACTCCGGCGGCCCGCTGCTCAACACGCGCGGCGAGGTGGTGGGCATCAACTCGCAGATCTACAGCCGCAGCGGTGGCTACCAGGGCCTGTCGTTCGCCATTCCGATCGACGTGGCCATTCAGGTGAAGGACCAGATCGTCGCTACCGGCAAGGCCACGCATGCGCGTCTTGGCGTGGCCGTGCAGGAGGTGAACCAGGCCTTTGCCGAGTCGTTCAAGCTCGACAAGCCCGAAGGCGCGCTGGTCTCCAACATCGAGAAGGGCGGCCCCGGCGACAAGGCCGGCCTGAAGGCGGGCGACGTGATCCGCAGCGTGGACGGCCAGCGCATCGTGTCCTCGGGCGACCTGCCCGCGGTGATCGGCCAGCAGGCGCCGGGCAAGAAGGTCACGCTCGAGGTGTGGCGCCAGGGCGAACGCCAGGAGCTGCAGGCCAAGCTCGGCGACGCGAGCGACAAGCCCGCGCAGGTCGCCAAGGCCGATGCAGCGGCCGGGCAAGGCAAGCTGGGCCTGGCATTGCGCCCGTTGCAGCCGCAGGAGAAGCGCGAGGCCTCGATCGACACCGGGCTGCTGATCGAAGACGCCGCAGGTCCTTCGGCGCAAGCCGGTGTTCAGGCGGGCGATGTGTTGCTGGCCATCAACGGCACGCCGGCGCAAAGCGTGGAGCAGGTGCGCGAGGTGGTGGCCAAGGCGACCAACAAGTCGGTGGCGCTGCTGATCCAGCGCGGCGAAGACAAGATCTTCGTGCCGGTGCGAATCGGGTAGCAGGCTCGCCCCCGGGCTTCGCGCACTCCGTGTCGCTTCTCCTCCCGCCGCCGGGGGCAACACCGGAGGCCCGGCAAAGCCGGCCTCTCGGTGTTTCTCGAAAAGTCCAGGCCCAATGCCACTTGACATGACGTCGTCCGCAAAAAGCCTCTCGGCACACATCCTGCCCACGTCGGCCACCATGATCGGCGTGTGCATGACGGTGATGTCCATCGGGCACCTCGGTCCGCGCGACGACATGCGGCTGCTGATCGACCGCCTGCTGGCGGTCGACGCGCTGGTCTTCCTGGCCAGCGCGTTGCTGTCTTTCATTTCGATGCGCACGCAACGCGCCGGTGCACGGCTGGAGGCCTGGGGCGAGATGGTCTTCATCGCCGGGCTCGCGTTGCTGGCGCTCGGCGCCGTCACGCTGGCGTTCGCGCTGCGCTGACGCCGCGTCCCACCCGCGCGTCAGGGCAGGGCGCAGGGCCAGTCCAGCAGCACGCGCGTTCCACCGGTTGTTTCGTCCGCCGTCTCGATGTGCAGCCGCGCGCCGATGGACTGCGCGCGCGCACGCATGTTGGCGATGCCATGGCCCGCCTGCCGCGGGTCCGAAGGCGCCGCAGGGGCGGTGGGAAGCCCGCGCCCGTTGTCGGTGAGCACGATGCGCACCAGCGGCGGCGAAGTCTCTCCGCTCCAGCTGGCCTGCATCACGATGCGCGTGGCGCCCGCGTGCTTCAGCACGTTGGTGAAGGCCTCCAGCAGGATGCGCTGCAGTTGCAGGGCGGCCTGCGCGGCGAACGGCGCCAGCTCGGGAATCACGGCCACGTCCCACACCAGCTCGATGCCCGCGGCGTCCAGCCGCGGCTGCAGGCGGTAGCGCAAGGTGGCCAGCACCGTGGGCAGGTCGTCGTGCGTGGGCTGCAGCGAGTCGACCGCCATGCGCATCTCGTCGAGCGCGAGCTTCACATGCTCCTCGACCACGCCGCGGTCGGAGGTGGGCTGGGTCACCAGGTTGAGCAGGCCCACCAGTTGCGAACCCACGCCGTCGTGGATCTCCCGCATGATGCGCTGGCGCTCCAGCAGCACGGCTTGCTGCTGCTGCTGCTGGCGCACCGTTTCGAAGGCGGCGCGCAACTGGTCCTCGCGTTCCGCGACACGCGCCGCGAGGTTGGTGTTGAGCGCGCTGTAGTCGGCCACCGTGCGGCTGTAGCGTTCGACCACCAGTCCCGCCAGGATCATCACGAAGAAGAACATGGCGTGCGCCGTCAGCGTGTAGTAGGCGCCGCCGAAGAGGGCCATGCGCACCAGCAGCAGGTCGTGCGCGCCAGCCAGGATGGCGAGCGTGCCCGCCGCCATCAGCACCGCGGCGATGCGTCGGCGCTCCACCATCGCGCCGTACACCACGTAGGGCAGGCAGACGATGCTCGTCAGCTGCAGGATGGCCAGGCCGGTGGTCCACAACGCCGGGAGCGCGAAGGCGAAGGAGGCGCAGGCCAGCATCACCGAAAGCACCAGCGCCGCGTATACGGCCCGCACCAGCCACGGCGGATTGCGGTCGAGCACCAACAGCACGAAGCGCGCAATGAGCCCGATGTGGCAGGCGTAGCAGACCGCCACCACCGCACCCCAGAGCGGCCAGGGAACCGGTACGTCGGGCCACACACGGTCGAGGTTGCGCGCCACGCCCGAGAGTGCGGCGAGCGCGAAGCAGCCGTAGAGCGCATCGCGCTGGCGCAGCCACAGGCCGCCCGCCAGGCCGCCCATCAGCATCAGGCTGACGGCGTACACGATGGCCGAGGTGTTGCGCCAGTTCTGCTGCGAGCGGTACAGCGTGGCCAGGGTGGCCTGCGTGCCGTACTGGATGCTGGCCACCCCCGCGCCGCGCTGGCGCTGGACGGTGGTGCGCAGCACCAGCGACTGCGCCTGGCCCTCGCGATGCAGGGCGGCTGGCAGGGGCACCAGCAGGTTGCTCTTGGCCGCGTCGTGGCCGGGGTCGCCCAGCTTGCCGTAGCTGGCCACGGGCGCGTCGTTGAACAAGATGCTCACCTGGTTGCCCACGCCCGACATCAGCAGCGCCGCGGGCTCGTTGCCCGGCACGGCGGTGGCGGGCAGGTCGATGCGGTAGGTGGCCTTGCCGCCCAGGCCGGGAAACTCGTGGTCCCAGCGAAACGGCAACTGCACGCGGCGAGTCTGGCGGGGCAGCCCGTCGGGTTCGAGCACGGCGTCGGCTGCTTTCACGTCCAGTGCGCCGGCGGGCGGCCTGGCGGGCGTGGCTTCGTCGGCATGCGCGGGTTGAACGGCCCACGCGCACAGAGTGCAGAGCGCTGCGAGCAGCAGCCCGCGCAGGCCTCCCGCGATCACCCTAGGGAAGCCAGCCGAGGCTGCGTGCCTCGAACACGGCTTCCGATTTGTTGTGCACATCCAGCTTGCCGTAAATGTTGCGGATATGGGTTTGAACCGTCGACGCCGAGACTCCCATCTGCACCCCGACTTCGACATAGGTGAAACCACGAGAGACCAGGTCAAGCACCTCAAACTCCCGTGGCGACAGCCGCTCGGGCGCCACGGCGGACTTGGCGGCTGCCGTGGGAAGCGGCGTGGCAGGGCCCGAATGGGCCTGCCAGCGGCGCAGCAACTTGCGCGCGATCACCGGCGACATCGGTGAGCCGCCCGCGCGCAGGTGCCGGATGTGGGTGGCCAGGTCGGCCTCGGTGCCGTCCTTCAGCAGGTAGCCGCTGGCACCGGCCTCGAAGGCCTGGACCATGTTGGCCTCGTCACCGAAGATCGACAGCACCATCACCGCGCAGGCCGGCTGCATGTGGCGGCACTGGCTGATCACCTTCAGGCCGGGATGGTCGGGCAGGCCGAGGTCGACCAGCAGCACGTCGACCGGGTTGTCGACCAGCCACGCGAGGATCTCGCTGGCGTTGGAAGCGCTGTAGGCCAGGCTCAGCGAGGGGTCTGCATCGACCACGCGCGAGATGCGCTCGCGCATGCCGGTGTCGTCTTCGACCAGGGCAACCTGTGTCTCCGCGGTCATGCGTGCGCCGGTGCGGGAAGGCTGCATGCGCGCATGCAGGACGTGGGGGCGAGGCGCATGGAAAGGGGTCCTGGAGGCGGAGAGGGTGGCGGGATGACGCAAAGCGTAGGGCCCGGTCCGCGCACTGCCCATCCTATATACGGGGGAGGCGGACTACCGATTCCCGCAGGTCGTGCGGTGCGCCAACGAAAACGCCCGCCCAGTGGCCCGGGCGGGCGCGGTGCCGGCAGCTTGCGTGCCTACTTGCGGCGGCGGGTCGTGGCGGCCGGTGCCGAGGTCTGCGACGGCGCGGCGCCGCCGTCCACGCCCAGGCGGCCACCACCGCCCAGGCCCTGGCCGCGCACGGTCTGCGCCTTGTAGTTGCGCAGCGAACGCACCATCTGGTTGAACGCGTCCATGAATGCTGCGGCAATCACCTTGCCCTGCGGCGTGCGCGTGTAGCCGCCCACACCCCCGGCCGCCGAGAGGCCGCTCAGGCCGGCGAAGCCCGCGAAGTCGGTCTTGGACGCGCTGCCCTCAGAGGCAGCCACCTGCACGCCCGAGCGATTGTCGATGAGGGTCAGCAGCGCGCTGGCTTCCTTGGTCTGCATGCTTGCGCCGAGCTGCGCGATGGCGCGCCCACGCCCGCCGCCCACCAGGCCGCCGAGCGCACCGCCCAGGCCGCCCGCATCGCTGTTGCTGAAGACGATTTCCGGCGACAGTCCGTAGTCGGACGCCACCATCTGGCCGCGGCCGAAGTTGCTGCCGCCGCGCATTTCGCCCGACTGCTGCAGCGCGCGCTCGCGCGTCATGGCGTTCATGCCGGCCGCGCCGCGCTCGACCACCACGAAGCAGTTCGACTGCTGCACCAGCAGTCGCAACAGGTTGGCTGTGGGGGGCAGCTTGTATTCGCCGGTGAGGATGGTGTACCAGCCCGCGCTCTGGTTCTCGATCAGGGAGACCGTGCCGAGCGGGGAGTCGCAGCGTTCGAGCTGGCTGCTTTCGCCGGAGGTGGCAGCCCCTGCGGCGCTGCCGGTGGCCACGGTCTTGGCCGACGGGTTGCCCATCTGCATGTCCATGGTCTGGCAGCCCGAAAGGGCCATCAGGCCGGCGAGTGCGCTTGCAAGAGAAAGTTTGAAAAAAGCCATGTCCGGATCTGTCGAGTGAAAAGAATGCTGCGCTCGTGGCGGGCGTCGCTTCTCGAAACCGAAGATGGAATTGCCATGGCCTGCACAGCCTCCCGATTCGACGCGCCACCGGCGACCGCGCGACGATACGACCCGGGCGTTCGTCGCACCAGTGCCGAAAGTCACGCCGCGTAGTCGCCGCTGGCCTCCGGCTGGAACAGCACCGCGACCACGCGCACCGCGCCTTGCGCGCCGTTGGGCATGTCCCACTTGGCGAGCGTGCCGCTCTTCACGCCGAGCAGGCCGATGCCCACGGGCGACAGCACCGAGACGAATCCGGCGCCGGGCTGCGCGTCGCCGGGGTAGCAGACGGTGATCTTCTGGCGTTGCCGCGTGGACGGGTCTTCGACCTCGACCTGCGAGTTCATGGTGACGACGTCGGCGGGCATCTCGCGCGAGGGCAGCACGTCGGCGGCATCGAGCAGCTCGGCGAGTGCCGCAGGCAGCGCATGGTCGGTCAGTTTTTCGAGGCGAACGAAGTCGAGTTCGGTGAGCGTGCGCTCCCCGTGGATGGTTGCAGGCATGAAGCACTCCAATTGAAAGCGTCGCCGTTCCTAAAGAGGGAATGAACGGCGTCGCGACCGCGCGGCGGGTGCCCGGCGGTCAATGGTTCGCGCATCAAGAAGGAAGGTAGCGGACCGCCGGGCTCAGGAAAGTGCGCCGATGCGTCGCAAGACTTCCGTGGTCGCCGCTGCAGCGGCACCCGCGCGACGAACGGCCGCTGCCAGGGGCAGCGCCGCGCGCGCAGCAGGGTGTTTGCAGGACGTGGACCAGGGGGACATTCAGGCCAGTGTAGGTGCGCGGGCATGAAGCCTCCAAGCAATGGCCTCACGTGCCTTGCCGGTAAGCGCCGCGCGGCCCCGCACAATTCGTGCATGCGAACCCTTCTGCTCTACGTTGCGACGGCCCTGGCGGAAATCGTCGGCTGCTATCTGCCTTACCTCTGGCTCAAGCAGGATCGTTCGGCGTGGTTGCTGGTGCCCGGAGCCATCAGCCTCGCGGTGTTCGCATGGCTGCTGACCTTGCATGACGCGGCGGCGGGGCGTGTCTATGCGGCGTATGGAGGCGTGTACATCGGCGTGGCCATTGCGTGGCTGTGGGCGGTGGACGGCATCCGGCCCACGCCGTGGGATGCGGTCGGCGTGGCGGTGTGCTTCGCCGGCATGGGGCTCATCGCGTTCCAGCCGCGATGAGCGTGCAGGAAGCCGCGCCCCAAAAGGAAATGCCTCGCTACCGGTGGGGTAGCGAGGCATTCAGGAACCACCGGGGTGGTTTGTTTTGGCTCCTCGACCTGGGCTCGAACCAGGGACCTACGGATTAACAGTCCGGCGCTCTACCAACTGAGCTATCGAGGAACAAGCCTTAAATTATATGCAATGGATTTACCGATTCTGAGCTCGACGCTTCGATTTTTTGACGTTGTGCAACACCTTCGATGCGACGACGCAAATGAAAATGCTCCGCTACCTTGCGAGTAGCGGAGCATCCAGTGGCCTTGCGGCTTTTTGTGGCTCCTCGACCTGGGCTCGAACCAGGGACCTACGGATTAACAGTCCGGCGCTCTACCAACTGAGCTATCGAGGAACAAGCCTTAGATTATAGCGTGATTTTTTGGGCCTTCTCAACCGCCGATCACAGCCTCGCCAAATTTGCGAGCCGCGCAGGGTTCAAAGCGCCACGGTCAGCCCGAGGCGCAGCGTGCGCGGCGCGCCCGGGAACAGGTAGACGTGGCTGAACTGGTACGGCGATTCCTTCCAGTAGCGGCGGTCGAACAGGTTGTCCACGGCCAGCGTCCACGTCGTGTTCACGCCGCGCAGCCTGGTGTCATAGCGCAGCACCGCATCGACGCGCGTCCATGAAGGCAGCGTCACCGAGCCGTCCGGCAGCACGTTGCGCCGGCCTTCGTACGACAGCTGCCCCGCGAGCTCCAGGCCCGGCACCGCCGCCACGCGGTAGGCGGCTTGGGCACGCAGCACCTGCTTGGGCACGTTGGTGGGCGACTGGCCGTTGAGCGCTGGGTTCGCCGTGCTGTCGCGGCGCTTCGCATCGATCAGCGTCACGCTGCCGCCGAGGCGCCACGGCCCCTGCATCCACTGCGCGCCGGCCTCGAGGCCGCGATGCACCGCACGCCCGTCGTTGCGCACGTCGCAGAATTCGCCGCACTGGTCGATGTTGGTCATCGGGCGCGAGATGTCGAAGTACGCCAGCTGCCAGTTGAAGGCGTCGGTGCCGCCCTTCAGCCCCAGCTCCCATTGGCGCGAGCGCAGCGCGGGCAAGGCCTGGCCTGCGTTGGCGTACTGGTCGGGCCGGTTCGGCACCACCTGCGACTCCACACCCTGGCCCCAGCTCGCATACGCCAGCAGCCCCGGCTGCACCGTGTAGCTGGCGGCCAGCCAAGGCGTGGTCACGCCTTGCTTGTAGCCCGTCGGACTGGAGCCGTCGTTGCCGATGCTGCTGCGGTCCAGCCGCGTATGTCGCACGCCGAGCCAGGTGGTGAAGCGGTCGTTCCAGCGGATCGCGTCCTGCACCGACAGCTCGGTCGAGCGTTCGTCGCGGTTGGTCTGCGGCGTGGTGGCGTCCGGGTTCGCCGGCACGATGGCCGTGCCCCAGATGTTGCCCGTGCCCGCGTAGTTGTAGGCCTGGTTCTCGAAGCGGTTGCGCACACGGCTTTGCAGCAGCCCGAAACCCAGCTCGTGCTTCACGCTGCCCGTCGTCACGTTGCCCTTGAGGTTCAGGCTGCCCGCCGTCTGCGTGCGGCGCTCGTTGTCGCTGCGAAAGTCGTACACGTCGAAGGTGCCGTCGGAGCAGTAGCGGTCGTAGTTGCCTTCGGCGCTGCAACCGAAGGCGTAGGCCAGCCGGTCGTCGCTTTTCAGGCGCTGCTGGCCTATTTGCGCGCTCCAGCGCCAGTCGGCGTTCAGCGCCTGGCTGAAGCGCACCGTGCCCGTCAGCGCCTTGAACACCGAGGGCTGCGACCACGGCTGGTTGTTCAGGTTGATGCGCGGGTCCACCGGCGCGGGCAGCACATTCCCCAGCAGGCTGTAGCCGTTCTGGCTCGGCTGTGTCTTGCGGCTTTGCTCGACCTCCAGCTCCAGCACCGAGTCGCGCGTGATGCGCCAGTCGGCCGCGAGCGAGAACAGGTTGCGGTTGCCGTCGAGGTTGTGCGTCAGCGGCTTGAGGTTTTCGCTCGCCACGTTGAGCCGGTAGCCGAACTCGCGGTTCTCGCCGAAGCGCCCGCCCAGGTCGAGGGCGCCCAGCACGCTGCCTCGGCTCGTGGTCTCGATGCGCACTGTGCGCAGGTCCTGCTCGGTGGGCCGCTTCACGACGTAGTTGACCAGCCCGCCCGGCGCACTGGTGCCGGCCTGGATGCCGCTGGTGCCCCGCAGGATCTCCACGCGCTCCTTGTTGTCCAGCGGAATCGAGGTCTCCGCGCTGATCGGCAGGCCTTCGCGCCGGTAGTTGAAACGGTTGTCCAGCACGAAGCCGCGCACCGTGAGGTAGTCCCAGTAGCCGGCGGAGTTGTAGGCGTCGGTGACCGAGGCGTCGAACTGCGTGAGGTCGGCGAGCCGGCGTGCGCCGCTGTCGCGCAGCTGCTTGCTGTCGACCACGGTGCCTGAGATCGGCAGCTCGCGCAGCGGCACGTCGCCGAAGCCGCTGACGTCGGCCTGTGGCGCGGCGGCCGCGTCGTTGACGGTGACTTCAGGCAGCGCGGCTTGCTGCGCATGGGCGCTCCAGGCGGTGACAAGAAGCGCGGCCGCGACGGCGCGGGAGAGAGGCGAAAGAGTGTGTTGTTTCATTGGGTTCAGTTGCGTGCAGTTTCGGCACGCATCGCCGCCATCCATTGCGCGGTGGTGGCTTCGGGGTCTTCGGCCGCGACCAGCGCGCGCACCACGGCGACGGAGCCGACGCCGGTGGCCAGCACCTCGGGCAGCCGCACGGCGTCGATGCCGCCGATGCCCACCTGCGGGTAGCCGCGCAGCAGGCGCGCATAGGCGCCGAGCCGGGCCACGCCCTGCGGCGCGGTCGCCATCTTCTTGAGCGTGGTCGGGTACACCGCGCCCATCGCGATGTAGCTCGGGCTCACCCGGTCGGCGCGCACCATTTCCGCATAGCCGTGCGTGCTGACGCCCAGCCGCAGGCCGCTGGCGCGCAGCTGCGCCAGTTCGTCGGGTGCGAGCGCGTCGAGGTCTTCCTGGCCGAGGTGGATGCCGTAGGCGCCGGCCGCGATGGCGACTCGCCAGTGGTCGTTGATGAAGAGCAGCGCGCCCGTGCCTTGCACCGCATCGACGGCGGCCTGCACCTCGCGCTCGACGGCCGCCGCATCGTCGGACTTGAAGCGCAGCTGCACGGTCGGCACGCCGGCGCGCGCCATGCGGCCGACCCACTGCGCATCGGGCAGCACGGCGTAGAGGCCGAGGCGTTCGGGGCAGGGCGGAAACGCATCGGCGCGCGCGGCCGGGGGAAAGGCCCGCAGGCCGAAGTCTTCCGGCGCGTCGGGCCAGAGCGCGGCGTCGAAGTTGCTCAGGCGCTGCGTCTGCGCGCGCCAGGCCAGGGCCAGGCATTCGGCATCGATCTCAATGAAACCGAGCGCCGTGCAGCCCTGCTTGGCGCCGCGGTAGACCGGGTCGTCCGACGAGAAGACCGGCGCGCTGACCGGCGCGGAAACGATGGCGCCAAAGCGCAGGCCGTGGGTCGCGACGATGGCCTGCGCAATGGCGCGAGGTTCGAGGGGGGCGCTCATGGTGCGTGGTGCCAGAAGGGCGTGCCGAGCACGGGCGTGCTGGGCTGCGCGGCGTCCTGCGCGGCCATGGCGCCGGCGCGGTACGCGGTGCGGCCGGCCTGCACCGCGTCGGCGAAGGCGCCGGCCATCGCGACCGGGTCCTGCGCCAGGGCGACTGCCGTGTTGAGCAGCACGCCGTCGTAGCCCCACTCCATCACCTGGCAGGCATGCGACGGCAGGCCCAGTCCCGCGTCGACCAGCATCGGCACCTTGAGCCGGTCGCGCAGCACCTGCAATGCGTAGGGGTTGACCGGCCCGCGGCCCGTGCCGATGGGTGCGGCCCAGGGCATCACGGCCTGGCAGCCGATGTCGACCAGCCGCTGGCACAGGACCAGGTCTTCGGTGCAATACGGCAGCACCTTGAAGCCGTCGCGAATCAACTGTGACGCGGCATCGACCAGGTTCAGCGTGTCGGGCTGCAGCGTGTAGTCGTCGCCGATGAGCTCGAGCTTGATCCACGGCGTGTCGAACAGCTCGCGCGCCATCTGCGCGGTGGCGACCACCTCCTGCACGCTGTGGCAGCCGGCGGTGTTGGGCAGCACCGGCACGGCGAGCTCGCGCAACAGCGCCCAGAAGCCGTTGCCGGTGTCGTTGCCACCGGACCCCTGGTGGGCGGTCTGGCGGCGCAGCGAGGCGGTGAGCATCGCGGGCTTCGCGCGCTTCACGGCCGCTTCGAGCAGGTCGGGCGAGGGGTAGCGCGCGGTGCCCAGCAGCAGGCGGCTCTGGAAGGTTTCGCCGTAGAGAACCAGCGGGTCGTTCGTCGTCATGGGGGTCGTCTCCATCATTCAGCCGCCCGTCACGGGGCGGATCACTTCGATGCGGTCGTCGGGCTGCAGCGCGTGCGCCGCGTAGGCCGAGCGCGGCACGAACTCGCGGTTCACCGCCACAGCGAAGGGCGGCGTGGCGTTCAACGCTGCCAATGCGTCGGTCAACATCGCGTGCTCGGGCAACGCAAAGGGCTTGTCGTTGATCAGGATGTTCATCGTCATGTGTCCGGGGCCTCCATGCCGAAGCCCTGCGCGAGGGCGGAACGGCCGGTCGTGAGCAGTTCCATCGCCACGTCGAGCAGTGCGGGCGCGATCATGAAACCGTGGCGGTACAACCCGTTGATCTGCATCACCCGGGGTTGCGGCCTGCGCACGGCGGGCAGGTTGTCGGGCAGCGTGGGGCGGCATTGCGTGGCGATCTCCACGATGCGTGCTTCCGCAAAGCCGCTGTGCACCGCGTAGGCGGCGCTCAGCAGTTCGAGCGTGGAGCGCACGCTGGCGCTCGACATGTCGTCCGACTCGATCTCGGTCGCGCCGATCACGAACAGGTGGTCGGGTTTGGGCGCGATGTAGAGCGGATAGCGCGGGTGCACGAGGCGGGTGGGGCGCCGCAGGCTCACTTCGGGCGCATGCACGCGGATCACCTCGCCGCGCACGCCGCGCAGTGCGCTCCATTGGGGCTTGGCGCCGAGGCCGCGGCAGTCGACGACCCAGTCGGGCTGGCCCGCCGTGCCCGGTGCGAAGTCCGACGGTGCGCGCGGCGACTGCCAGTGCAGCGACACGCGAGGGTCGGCCTGCAGGGCGGCGAGCAGCGCGGCCAGCAAGGCGCGGTTGTCGAGCTGGCCTTCGCCCGGCAGGAACAGGCCCTGCGCGAAGCGCTGGCCCAGCGAAGGTTCCAGCGCGGCGATGGCCTGGCCGTCGAGCGTGCGCATCGGCGCGAGTTCGGGCACCTGCGTGCCGGTGTTCGCGAGCACGCGCGCGAGCCGCGCGGCTTCGGCGGTGTCCTGCCGGTGCCAGAGCACCAGCGTGCCTTCGCGCTGGAAGAACACGGGTTGCGCCAGCGGTGCGAGCAGTTCGGGCCAGCGCGACAGCGCATGCTGCCCCATGCGCACGACCGACACCGGCGCCACGGCCGATTCGGCCAGCGGCGCGAGCATGGCGGCCGCCACGCGCGCCGCCGCGCCTTCGGCTTCGGGGCCGCCGGCTTCGAACAGGTCGACCTTGCAGCCGGCCTGCGCGAGCGTGACGGCCAGCAGCCGGCCCATGAGGCCTGCGCCGAGGATGGCGGTCGATTGAAAGGGAAGCGTCATGGTCTTGCTCCTTCCCCCTTTGGGGGAAGGCCGGGATGGGGGCAAGCGGCCTTCGAAAAAGCGCTGCGCAGTCGCGGGAGCCGTCGTGCCCCCACCCCGACCCTCCCCCGGGAGAGGAGGGAGCAAGAAAGGGAAAACAGTCGCCGATAATTTTCAGCATGACCCATGCACCCACCCAGCGCTACGCACGCGTGCTCTCCATCGCCGGCTCCGACAGCGGCGGCGGCGCCGGCATCCAGGCCGACCTGAAGACCTTCGCGGCCCTCGGCTGCTATGGCATGACGGCCATCACCGCGCTCACCGCGCAGAACACGCTGGGCGTGTCGGGCATCCACGGCGTGCCGCCCGCGTTCCTCAAGTCGCAGATCCAGGCCGTGGTGGAAGACATCGGCGTCGATGCCGTCAAGCTCGGCATGCTGCATGCCCCCGAAGTGGTCGAGGTGGTGGCCTGGGCCGTCGACCGCTACCAGCTGAAGAACATGGTGCTCGACCCGGTGATGGTCGCCACCAGCGGCGACCGCCTGATCGCGGCCGAAACGGTGCAGGTGCTGGTGCGCGAGCTGTTCCCGCGCGCGCTGGTCGTCACGCCCAACCTCGACGAAGCGGCCTTGTTGATCGGCCATGCCATCGACGGCATCGACGCGCTCGACGCCGCGGCCGACGAACTGCTGGCGCTCGGCGCGAAGGCCGTGCTGCTCAAGGGCGGCCACCTGCCCGGCGACGACGTGGTCGACGTGCTGCTGCAAGCCGGTGGCGAAAGAAAGCGCCTGGCTGCCAAGCGCATCGCCAGCCGCAACCTGCACGGCACCGGCTGCACGCTGTCGTCCGCCATTGCCGCGCACCTGGCATTGGGCGCGACGCTGCCCGACGCGGTCGAGCGGGCGCGCGCCTACATCCTCGGCGCCATGGCGGCCGGAGCGGGCGTGAAGGTCGGTGCCGGTCATGGCCCGCTCAACCACGGTTTCGCGCCAGTGCCGATGCACCGCCTGCCGTGGTCGCCATCGGCCTCGGCCGGCTGAGCCAGGCGAGCACGAAGGTCGCCGCCAGCGTCGGCAGGGCCGAGCCGAACTGCGGCGCCCACTTGGCGAGCGCGTGGTACGCCGCGATGCCCGCGATCCAGATCAGCGCTGCAAGCACATCGACCTTGCGCCCGGCCGCCAGCGATACGGAACGGCCGCTGCCCATGCGCCCGATGATCACGCCATAGAGCGGCACGAACACCGAACTCAGCAGCAGCAGGAAGGGCTCCAGCGTGTGCATCGGCAGCACCAGCGCCAGTGCGATGCACAGCGCGGCCAGCAGCAGCCCCCAGCGCTTCACGCTCCAGCGCGGCAACAGGCTGTGCGTGGAAACGGAACCGGAATAGACATCGCCGTACGCGTTGTCGAGCTCGTCGATCAGGATCAGGCCCAGGGCCACCAGCCCGCCCTGCGCGAGCAGCAACGCCATCACGAGTTCGGTGCCCGGCTCGGCCACGCTCACCACCATCACGCCCAGCGCGTAGCACCAGACGTTGGCCAGCGCATAGCCGATCCACGTGCCGCTGAAGGCGCTGCCCAGTCCACCCGCGCTGCGCTTGCCGTGCCGCGCGTAGTCGGCCACCAGCGGCAGCCACGACACCGGCATGGCAATGACGAGGTCCAGCGCGCCGAACAGCCCCATGCTGCCGTCGCCGGGCCGCGCCCAGAAGGCGTCCAGCCCCTTGGCCTGAAGCCGGGTGGCGAACTGCCAGCTGAGCCACAGCAGCGACAGCACCACCAGCGGCAGGCCGAAGCGGCTCACGAAGCGGCGCACCAGCTTCACCATCGAGCCCGCGAGCAGCGCCAGCAGCACCGCGCCCCACAGCAGCGTGGTCAGCACGCCGCCCCATGCCGTGCCCAGCGAAGGGCCGAAGGCCGCCTGGCCGATGGCCTGCGTGCCCTCGCGCATGATGACCAGCTCGAAGGTGGTCCAGCCCACCAGCTGCACGATGTTCAGCAGCACCGGCAGCCGCGCGAAGGCGCTGCCGTAGGTGGCGTGCATCAGGCCTGCGCTGGCCAGGCCGCTCTCGCAGCCCAGCCGCGCGGTCCAGGCCAGCAGGCCGGCGCCGAGGCAGGAGCCCAGGACGATCGCCAGGGCCGCGTCGCGCGTGCCCACGGCCGGCACCAGGTAGGCGCCGATCTGCATCACCAGCAGGCCCACGCCCAGGCTGAACCACAGCGAGGCGTGGTCGTGCCAGCCGAACACGCGTTGCGACGCGGGCAGCGGCGTGAGCGCCTCATTGGCGGGGAAGGATCCGTTGTTGTCGTGTGCCATCCGTTTGCTCCAGTGCAAAAGGTTTGGCAGGTGGGCGAGGCTCCAGCGGCTCGGCCGTCGCGCGAGACAACGCGACAGGCCGCCGGACCAGCTTCCCTGCGCGAGGATTACCTCAGTCAGGTTCAAAGGGACTCTCTCAGTCAGCCCCGGAACGCGTTCCGGCTCGACACCCCTAGCAATGCACCACGGCGAACTGCGGTGCGGGCCGGATTTTATCCCCTGCCGCAAAACGCCCCCGGGAACACGTCGGCCCCCGCCGGATCAGGGCCAGAATGGCGCCCATCTTCGGTCGCGGCAGTCATTGGCTGCCTGCAGGAAGCGAACAAGAAACGGGGCGGGCACGCTGGTGCACGAGAGAGGAACTGCCATGGCTGACGATTTGAGTCATCCGGACGAAAGGGCGGCATCGCCGGCTTCTTCATCCCCGCCTGCGCGCATGCGGCGCTTCAGGGTCGACGTCGGCACCATCATCTGCCTGGTCGCACTGGTGCAGTCGCTGCTGCTGGTGGCCTTCGGGTACTGGGGCGCGCAGCGGCTGGTGTCGCGCGTGGGCGAATCGGCGCACAAGGTCAACCACGACCGGGTCGAGGACAACGTGCTCGCCTTTCTGGCCAAGACCGAGGCGCTGGTGCGCGCCCTCGGCCACACGCCCGGCCTGCACCCCGCGGGCCAGGACGGTGAGCAGACGGCCGAGCTGCTCTGGGCGGCGCTGGAGCAAACGCCCGAGCTGGACAGCATCGGCGTGGTGAGCGACGACGGGCACCAGATGATGGCCGAGCGCTATCCCGTGTCCGCGGTGTGGCAGGTGCTGCGCGATGCCGCCTTCAGCACCGAGACCTGGGAGTTCAAGCCGACGCCCGACACCGTGGGCGACGGCGACCCGCGCGCGCGCTACGCCACCACCCGCATCGAGGCCTTCCGCAGCAACCACGACCCCGCGCGCAACGACTGGGTCGTGCAGGCGCTGGCGGTCCGCCGCGCGCTGTGGACCGCGCCCTTCGTCGATGCCGAAAGCGGCGAACTCAACATGACCTACGCACTGCCCAGCCTGCGGCGCGACGACGAGGGCCGCGTGCAGGCACTGGTGCTGGGCGCCGATGTGTCGCTGGGCCACCTGTCGCGCCTGGTGCGCGTGTTCGGCGGCACGGGCCACGGCGACAGCGCCCTGCTGAGCGCCGACGACCACGTGCTCGCGCGCAGCGATCACCCCGACCCGGTCCGTCGCCTGGCGCTGCCCGACAGCGGCGTGCTGGGCGCGCTGCACGCGCACATCCTGGCCGACGGCACGGTGGGCGGTGCCGAGGACTCGGCCTTTTCGTTCGTGCACGAAGGCGAGCGCTACATGGCGCAGACCTCGCGCATCGCGCCCACGGGCTGGCTGCTGGTGAGCTGGGAGCACGAGGACGTGCTGCTCGGCGGCCTGCAGCGCGCCTTGGCGCTGGCGCTGCTGCTGACGCTGAGCTTCCTGGCGGTGGCGCTGTTCATCGCGCTGCGGCTGTCCAGGCTCGTGACCCTGCCGATCGAGAACCTCGCGCGCGTGGCGCGCCGCATCGGTCGGCTGGAGCTGGACAACCTGCCGCTCGCGTCGAGCCGGGTTCTGGAGATCCAGCACCTGAGCCAGGCGCTCGACGATTCCGCGCGCAGCCTCAAGGCCTTCAGCAAGTTCGTGCCGGTGGACCTCATCAAGCAGCTCATCGCCGAGGGCCATGCGCTCGCGCCCAGCGGTTCGCCGCGCCGAATCACCGCGATGTTCACCGATGTGGAGGGCTTCACCTCCATCTCGGAATCGCTGGACGCCGACGTGCTCGTGAAGCAGCTGACCGAGTACTTCAACCTGGCGGCGCGCATCTTCGCGCGGCACGGCGGCGTGGTCGACAAGTTCATGGGCGACGGCATCATGGTGCTGTGGGGCGCGCCGTCGGACCTGGAAGACGCGGAGTACCGCGCCTGCATGGCCGCGCTGGAACTGCATGCCGAGATGAACGCGTTGAATACCCGGTGGCGCGCCGAAGGCATGCGCGAGTTCCGCACCCGCATCGGCATTCACACCGGCATGGCGATCGCGGGCGTGCTGGGTTCCAGCGACCGGCTGTCGTACACGGCCGTGGGCGACGTGATCAACGTGGCCAGCCGCATCGAGGGCGCCAACAAGGACCTGGGCACGCGCACGCTCATTTCGCAGGCGACCTTCGAAGGGTTCGGCGGGCGGCTCGCGACCCGGCGCATCGACGAGCTGGCCGAGCTGCGCGGCCGGCAGACGCGCATGGTGCTGTACGAACTGCTAGAGATCGAGCACCAGGCGCGCTGAGCGGGCCCGCGAGCAGCAGGGCAGAAACTGGTCGTTCGCGGCCTGCTCCGAGGGCGTCAGGTAGAGGTCGTTGTGCGCGATTTCGCCTGCCAGCACGCGCGTGAGGCAGGTGCCGCACACGCCCTGCGCGCAGGAAACCGGAATGCCGATGCCCTCGGCCGCAAGCGCGTCCACCACGCTGAGCGATTCGGGCACGCGTACCACGCGGCCCGAGCTGCGCAGTTCGACCTCGAAGCCGCCTTGCCCCTCGGCCGACGGCGCGGCGCCCGAGAAGTATTCGAAGTGCACTTGCGTGTCTGCCCATTGCAGGCTGCGCGCCGTGGCGCGGACCGCGTCGAGAAAGCCCTGCGGGCCGCACACGTAGAGGTGCCTGCCGGGGCCCGGCTGGCCGATGGTCGCGGGCAGGTCCAGGTGCTGCGGCGGGGGTCCGTCGTCACGGTGGAAGAACACCCGGTCCGCGAATGCACTGTCTTCCAGCCGGCGCCGATACGGTGCGCGCGCGGCCGTTCTGCTGCAGCAGTGCAGCGCGAAGTCTGCCCCCATTGCGTCCAGACGCTGCGCCATCGACAGCAGCGGCGTCACGCCGATGCCGCCGGCCAGCAACAGGCTGTGCGTCGCACGCTCGTCGAGCGGAAAGTGGTTGCGCGGTGGGCTGATCCGAAGCACGGCGCCTTCATGGACCGCGTCGTGCATTGCCAGAGAGCCGCCGCGCGAGCCCGCGTCGCGCAGCACGCCGATTTCGTAGTGGTCGTCCTGCGCCGACGCATTGCACAGCGAGTACTGCCGCACCAGGCCGCCCGGCAGCGACACATCGATGTGCGCGCCGGGTGAAAAATCGGGCAGGCGTGTGCCGTCCGCGGCCACCAGCCGGAACCCGGCCACGCCCTCGGCCTCGCATGTCTTGTGCGCCACCCGGACAGCGATGGTGGCGCTCACCGTTGCACTCATTCGCGCACGAGGAAGTTGCCGGCCTCGAAGTGCACCGGCGCCGCCGCAGGGTCGAAGCTCACGCCGGCCGGGTCGCGGCCTTCGCGCACTGCATCGAGTTGACGTTGCAGCAACCGGCGCAGCATCACGATCCCGCGGTCCGACGTGGCCAGGTGTTCTTCCGAATGCGCCGTGATCGCGCCCTGGCTCACTTGCGCCTCGTAGTCGCCCGGAAAGCTGCGGTGCTCGGCCTCGCTCAGGTCCTCCCACAGCTTGCCGTTCAGCCGCGAGCGCACGCGGGCCAGGTCGCCCGGCGTCTTCACGCGGCCCACGGTGTAGATGCGAAAGCTGTGGTCGTCGATCGGCAGCACCCAGCCAATGGATTCCACCCGCCCGTAGGCGGCCACCCGCGGGTTCGGCACCACGCGCAGCGTCGGCAGCACGGGGCCGGCCACGCGCCGGAAGGTGCCGCCGTCTTCCAGCGTGCGGATCGAGGTGATCTTCACGCCGGTCTCTGTGCTCTCGAAGCTCACCTCCGGCATCTGGCCCATCAGGGCCACGAACTGCGTGCCGCTGAAGCTGCCGTGCAGCACCGGCACGTGGAACGGGTCGGCCACGTTCTCGTAGTGCTGCAGCCAGTTGCACGGAATGACCTGCGGGCCGCCGCCGCCGATGCTGTTGCCGTCGGCCTCCAGCGTTTCGCCTTCGTCCATCGTCTCCAGGCAGTCGTAGCGCGGCAGCACGGGCTTCTTGTCGGCCGGGCCGAGGTAGGCCCAGACCAGGCCGTACTGCTCCTGCACCGGGTACCAGGGCTGGCGCACCCGGCCGCGGCTGCGCACGCCGCCGTCGGGCTCGCAGGGCTGGTCGACGCAGTGGCCCTGCACGTCGAACATCCAGCCGTGGTAGCAGCAGCGAATGCCTTCTTCTTCCACGCGCCCGTAGTAGAGCGAAGCACCTCGGTGCGCGCAGCGCCAGTGCACCAGACCCGCGCGGCCGCTCTTGTCGCGAAACAGGATCAGGTCTTCGCCCAGCACGCGCACCTGGCGCGGCGTGTGGCTCGCATCGGCGGCCAGGCCGATCGGGTGCCAGTAGCGGCGCAGCAGCTCGCCCATGGGCGTGCCCGCGCCAACTTCGGTGAGTTCGGGCTTGTGGCTCGGTGGCTTGCGGCCGTAGGCCGTGCCGGTGTCCATGACGATGGGCTGCCAGTCTGCCGCGGCAGGCGTGGACGAGGAGAGAGGTGTGGCGGTGCTCATTCGGGGGTGACTCCAGCGGCCTTGATCAGGTCCGCGACGCGGGGAAAGTCGGCCTTGTAGCTGGCCCGGAACTCGGCAGGCGTGCTGCCCAGGGGTTCGAAGCCGAAGCCGACCAGGCGCTCCTGCACGTCGGGCATCTTCGTGATGTCGCGCAGCGCGCTCGACCACTCGTCGAGCACGGGCTGCGGGGTTTTCGCGGGGGCGTACACGCCGATCCAGCTGTCGAGGTCGAAGCCGGGGAAACCCTGCTCGGTGAAGGTCGGCACGTCGGGCATCGAGCGCACGCGCTTGCGCCCGGTGATGCCCAGCACCTTGATCTTGCCGGCCTGCGCCAGTGCGCGCGCGGTCGAAGGGTTGGCCCAGGCCACGCCCAGCGCTTCGCCGAACATGTCGTTGTGCGCCGCGGCTTCCGCTTTGTAGGGCACGTGGACCAGGTCGATGCCGGCCTGGCGCGCCAGCAGTTCGCCGAACAGGTGCGCGTTGGAGCCGTTGCCCCAGGTGCCGTAGGACACGCCGGGGTGCGCCTTGGCGTAGGCCACGAACTCGCGCACGTTCGAAAACGGCACCGAGGCCCGCGCGATCAGCATCGGTCCGCCGGTGGCCAGCTGCGACAGCGGCTCGAAGTCCTTCACCGGGTCGTAGGGCAGCCTGGGCTGCAGCACCACGTTGTTGATGTGCGTGAGTGGCAGCGTGAGCAATACGGTGTAGCCGTCGGGCGCGGCCTTGGCGACAGTGTCGGCGGCGATGGTGCCGCTGGCGCCGGGCCTGGCTTCGACGATCACCGGCTGGCTCCAGCGTGTCTTGAGCTTCTCCGCGTAGATGCGCGCAATGACGTCCATCGGCCCGCCGGGCGAGCCGAAGGGAACGATGCGCACCACGCGGTTCGGAAAGCGCGGCGCCTGCGCGAGGGCGGAGCCGGCCGCCAGCGTGGCGAGCCCGGCACCCAGCATGCCGAGCGTGCGGCGGCGCGTGGGCGCCCCATGCGGCGAGGGTCTGAACCGATTCATCGTGTCTCCAGTCGTGTTGTACTTGTGCGCTGGACGATACGGACAGCCCGCCCCACGGGCAATTCGAAGCTTTGGATATGAGATATGGCCCTACGTGATATCCGCAGCCTCGACGTCGGCATGCTGCGGACCTTCGATGCGCTGATGCGCGAACGCAGCGTGTCGCGCGCGGCAACCCGGCTCTTCCTGAGCCAGCCTGCGGTGAGCGCCTCGCTCAACCGGCTGCGCGACACCTTCGGCGATCCGCTGTTCACCCGCACCGCGCACGGCGTGGAACCCACGGCGCGCGCGCAGGCGCTGGCCGGCCAGGTGGAGCGCGTGCTGGCCGACCTGTCGGCCATGCTGGAGCCGGGCGAGGGCTTCGACCCGGCGGCCTCGCAACGCATCTTTCGTATTTCGGGCGGCGACTACGCCAGCCACCTGCTGCTGCCCACGCTCGCCAACGAGCTGGTGGCGTGCGGCTCGCGCGTGCGCATCTACTGGGAGACCAGCTCGTTCCTGACACTGACCGAGCGCCTGCGCAAGGGCGACTTCGACATCGCCGTGCTGCCGCGCCTGCAGCCGCCGAGCGACTGCGAATCTGCGCTGCTGTACGAAGACCGCTATGTGGTCGCGGTGCGGCACGGCCATCCGACTCTGGGCGCCGAAGCGACGCTAGACGCCTTCTGCGGTGCGCCGCACGTCTTCCTGGGCTATGGAAGCTCGGCGCTGGACGACCTCATCGACCAGGTGCTGGCCCGGATGGGACACACGCGCACCATGAGCGTGGCCATGACCAGCTTCGGCCAGATCGTCGACCTGCTCGCGCACACCGACCATGTCGCCGTGATGCCGCTGCGCGTGGCCGATCGATTCCGCGATGTGCTCGCGGTGCACCCGTTGCCGTTCGAGCTGCAGGGCTACCGCTCGGTCGTGTGCTGGAACCGGCGTTCCAATTCCGATGCTGGCGTGCTGTGGCTGAAAGACGCGCTGCTGCGCATCGGGCGCGGCACCGAGGCTGCCGCAACCGTTGTCAGCCCGGCCTGACCCTGCGCGCGAACGCCTCCAGCCCGTCGACGGTGATCTGGATGTGCCGCTCGAAGCTGCCGTCCAGCGGCACGGTGGTGCCGTTGTCCCAGCGCAGGATGAAGGCCTTGTTGGCCATCAGCGGCAGGTTGCGCGTGAGCACCGGATGGTCGAGCGGGCGAATGGTGTGCACGCGCTCGCGCAACTCTTCGGCCCAGGCCTGGGTGTTGTCGGCGGGCAGGGGCGAGAACTCCATCGTCAGGAAGCCCAGCATCGCCGCGATCACGCAGTTGTAGGCCTCCAGCAGCGCCTCGCCTTCAAAGCCGGCTTCGGTGAGCGCCGCGAGCACCCCTTCGACCAGTTCGATCGGCAGGCTGCCGTTCGACACCAGCTGCGCCCCCAGCAGCTGCGCCACGTTGGGGTGGCGGCGCACGGCGGCGCGGCTGCGGCGAAACAGTTCGGCGATCCATGCCTGCCAGGCCAGCTTGCCCGGTGGCGGCGCCACCTCGGCCATGACGGCGGCGGCCACCTCGGCCAGCAGCGCCTCGCGCGTGCTCACGTGCCAGTGCACCGTGGCCGGGTACACGCCCAGCCGGGCCGCCAGTTCGCGCATGCTGAAGGCGCCCAGGCCGAACTCGTCGATCTGCTCGAGCGCGGCTTCGGCGATGCGCTGCTTGGTCAGGGCCGCACTGCCGGCGGGGCGGCCGGCCGTCCGGGGCTCGGCTCCGGGCTCGGGTTTGGCCTTGGCAGGCGCTTTCGTCTTTGTCGGTGTCGGCATCCGCTGCATTGTGCGGCAGCTGAATTGGCTGTATAAACAATATTAATTGAGCATTGATCAATTAAATTGTTGATCGATGACCCGTAATGTCAGCACCTGCCCGGAGAACATTTCCCATGACGCATGCCGCCATCGATCAGGCCGTCGGCCAAGCCCACCAACGCTTCGCGGACCGCAACCCGGCCAGCCGCCGCCAGTTCGACGAACAGTCGCGCTACATGCCGGGCGCCAACAGCCGCTCGGTGCTGTTCTACGCCCCGTTCCCGCTGACCATCGCCAGGGGAGAGGGCGCCGCGCTGTGGGACGCCGACGGCCACCGCTATGCGGACTTCATCGCCGAGTACACGGCCGGCGTCTACGGCCACTCCGCACCCGAGATCCGCGACGCGGTCGTCGAGGCGATGAAGAGCGGCATCAACCTCACGGGCCACAACTTGCTCGAAGGCCGGCTGGCGCAGCTCATCTGCGAGCGCTTTCCGCAGATCGAGCAGTTGCGCTTCACCAACTCGGGCACCGAGGCGAACCTGATGGCGCTCACCGCGGCGCTGCATTTCACGGGCCGCCGCAAGATCGTGGTGTTCTCGGGCGGCTACCACGGCGGCGTGCTGGGCTTCGGCGCCCAGCCGCTGCCGACGACGGTGCCGTTCGACTTTTTGGTGCTGCCCTACAACGACGCGCAGGCGGCGCGCGAGCAGATCGACAAACACGGCGCCGACGTGGCGGCGGTGCTGGTCGAGCCGATGCAGGGTGCGAGCGGCTGCATTCCGGGGCGGCTCGACTTCCTGCAGGCCTTGCGCGAATCGGCCACGCGCGTGGGCGCCTTGTTGATATTCGACGAGGTGATGACTTCGCGGCTCGCGCCGCACGGGCTGGCCAACCAGCTGGGCATTCGCGCGGACCTGACCACGCTGGGCAAGTACATCGGCGGCGGCATGTCCTTCGGCGCCTTCGGCGGGCGCGCCGACGTGATGGCGCTGTTCGACCCGCGCACCGGGCCGCTGTCGCACTCGGGCACCTTCAACAACAACGTGATGACGATGGCGGCGGGCTACGCGGGGCTCACACAGCTGTTCCCGCCCGAGGCGGCCGGCGCGCTGGCCGCCCGCGGCGAGGCGATGCGCGCGCGGCTCAACGCGCTGTGCGAGCAGGAGGGCGTGGCGCTGCAGTTCACCGGCCTGGGCTCGCTGATGAATGCGCATTTCGTGAAGGGCGAGGTGGTTTGCTCCGAAGACCTGGCCGGTGTCGACGGGCGGCTGCGCCAGTTGCTGTTCTTCCACCTGCTGGCGCAAGGCATCTATGCCTCGCCGCGCGGTTTCGTCGTGCTGTCCTTGCCGGTGGTGGACGCGGACATCGACCGCTTCGTCGCCGCCATCGGCAGCTTCATCGGCGAATACGGGGCGCTGCTGCCCCGCGCCTGATCAGGCTCCGTTGCGCTTGGTCACGCCCAGCAGCTCGTGCAGCCGCGTGCTGGTGGTCGTGTACTGCAGCGGAACGGCCTTGCCCGGGAACACGATGGCGGTGGCGCCCCAGGCCGCCAGCGTGGCCTCGTGGAAGCCGCAGACGATGAGCTTCTTCTTGCCGGGGTAGGTGTTGATGTCGCCCACCGCGAACACGCCGCGCTCGCGCGTTTCGTATTTTTCGGTGTCGACGGGCACCTGCTTGCGCTCCAGTTCCAGGCCCCAGTCGGCGATGGGACCGAGCCGGGGCGAAATGCCGAGGCAGGCGACCAGCGCATCGAGCGGCAGGTCGATGGTCGTTGCATCGGGCGTGGTGATCTGCAGTTGCTTGCCGTCGAAGGCGGTCGGCTGGCCGACGCGGAAGGCCAGCTTGCCCGCGGCCACGAGGGCGCGCATCTCGGCGATGTTCGCCTCGTCGGCCTGGAAGCCGTCGCGCCGGTGGACCAGCGTGACCTGACCGGCGATGGACGTGAGCGCAATGGCCGTTTCAAGAGCGATGTCGTCACCACCGTTCACCACCACCGTCTGCCCCGCAAAGCGGTCCAGCGATTCGGGGTGATAGAAAAGCGAGCTGCCTTCGAACTGCGCGATGCCGTCGATGGTGATGCGCTTGGGCACGAAGGCGCCCACGCCGGCCGCGATGAACACCGTCTTCGCCAGGAAGGCCGTGCCTGCCGAGGTCGTCAGCAGCAGCCGCTCGTCGGCTTGCCGCGCCAGCGTGGCCACTTGCTCGCCGAAATGAAACTGCGGCTTGAACGGCGCCACCTGCGCGAGCAGCGATTGCGCGAGGTCGCGCCCGCTGGTCATGGGCGTGCCGGGAATGTCGTAGATCGGCTTGTCGCCATACAGCGCCACGCACTGGCCGCCCGCGGCGGGCAGTGCATCGACGATGTGGCAGGAAATTTCAAGCAGGCCCAGTTGAAAGGCCTGGAACAGCCCGACAGGGCCGGCACCGACGATCAGGGCGTCGGTTTCGATGGCCACGGCAGGAGCGGTGGGCTGGTTCAGCGCACCAGCTCCCCGGCTTTGTCGGTCTTGTCTTTCCACTCTTCGGCGTCAGGCAGCGCGGGCTTGCGCTTGGTGATGCTCTTCCAGCCGTCGGCGACGGCCAGCTCGGCGTTGATCTTGATGAAGGCGATCTGGTTGGCCGGCAGGTCTTCTTCGGCGTAGATCGCGTTGACCGGGCATTCGGGAATGCAGACGGCGCAGTCGATGCATTCGTCCGGGTCGATCACCAGCATGTTGGGACCTTCGCGGAAGCAGTCGACGGGGCAAACGTCCACGCAGTCGGTGTATTTGCAGCGGATGCAGGCTTCGGAGACGACGTGGGTCATTTGTTTTTTGACGTCAATGTGATCGGGGAAAACCCCAGATTTTAGGCCTTTGCGGCGGCGGGCTGCACAAGCACGGCAGCGGCGGTCTTGTGGGAGGCCGTATCGACCAGCACCAGCGAGCCGAGCGCGCGCGATTGCGCGAAGGGAAGCACCGCCAGCGGCTGCTGCAGCGCCAGCACCACGTCGCCGATGGCATTGGCTTCCAGCTGGGTGGTTGGCTCCGATTCGAGGGTGGTGATGTTCACCCGGTCGACAATGCGCGCCACCTTGGCCTTGACCCAGCGGTGGCCCTGCAGTGCCCAGTACACGCGGCCCGCGACCAGTGGCTCGTCGTCCAGCCAGGCCACTGTGGCGGTGATCTCGCGCACCGGCTCGAAGGCCTCGGGCGCCAGCAGCCAGTCGCCGCGCGACACGTCGACCTCGCGGTCGAGCACGATGCCGGCGCTGTGGCCCGCATGCACCGCCTGCGGATGGCGCGTGTGGTTGAGCACCTGGGCGACGGTGGCGGTCTGGTTGCTCGGCAGCACCGTCACGCGCTGGCCGGGTTCCACATGGCCCGAGGCCACGCGGCCCCAGAACACGCGGCGGCCCTGCGAGGTGTCGGCCGACGAGGAGAACTTCTCGACCCACTGCACCGGAAAGGCGAAGGGCACGGCCTCGTCCTGCACCGTGACCGGCAGGTCTTCGAGCAGTTCGAGCAGGCTCGGGCCTTCGTAGCCGACCCAGTCGGCGTGGCGCGTGGCCACGTTCCAGCCCTTGAGCGCCGAGATCGGCACGATGGCCGCCACCCGCACGCCGGCCGCTTCGGCAAAGGCGTTCAGCGCGGTCGAGATGCGTTCGAAGGCCAGGCCGGCATCGGCGATGGCGTCGAGCTTGTTCACCGCGAACACGATCGACTGCACGCGCAGCAGGTTGCACAGCAGCGTGTGGCGGCGCGTCTGCGGCAGCAGCTCGCGCGAGACCACGGTGCCGTCTTCCACTTCGGCGGCCCAGCCCAGCTTGGTCGCGTCGACCAGCACCACGGCGGCGTCGGCGGCCGAGGCGGCCGTCACCATGTTGCGCGTGTACTGCTCGTGGCCCGGCGCGTCGCCGATGATGAACTTGCGCCTGGCGGTCGAGAAGTAGCGGTAGGCCACGTCGATGGTGATGCCTTGCTCGCGCTCGGCCGAGAGACCGTCCGTCAGCAGGGCCAGGTCGGTTTCGCCGCCGCGCTGCACGCCGGCCAGCTGGTCTTGCAGCACGGTCTTGCTGTCCACCAGCAGGCGGCCGATGAGCGTGCTCTTGCCGTCGTCGACAGAGCCGCAGGTTATGAAGCGCAGGGCGGTGCCGGTGTCGCCGTGAATGCCGGCCGTGACAGGGGTTGCAGTGGTCGCGCTCATCAGAAGTAACCGTCTTTCTTTCGTTTTTCCATCGAAGCTTCGGACGTCATGTCGTCCATGCGCGTGGCGCCGCGCTCGCTGACGTCGACCGACAGCGTCTCCAGCACCACGTCGGCGGCGTCGGCCGCCAGGCTTTCCACCGGGCAGGTGGTGGTGATGTCGCCCACGGTGCGAAAGCGCACGTCGCGCACCTGCACCGTTTCGCCGTCGCGCGGCGGGGTCAGTTCGGTCACCGGCACCAGCAGGCCGCGGCGCTCGACCACTTCGCGCTTGTGCGTGTAGTAGATCGACGGCAGGCCGACGTGCTCGCGCTCGATGTACTGCCACACGTCCAGCTCGGTCCAGTTGGAGATGGGGAACACGCGAAAGTGCTCGCCCGGGGCCAGGCGCGTGTTGAACAGCGTCCACAGCTCGGGGCGCTGGTCCTTGGGCTGCCATTGGCCGAAGCTGTCGCGGTGCGAAAAGATGCGCTCCTTGGCGCGCGCCTTTTCCTCGTCGCGGCGGGCGCCGCCGATGAGCGCGTCGAAGCGGAATTCTTCGATCGCCTCGAGCAGCGTCACCGACTGGTGCGCATTGCGCGACTCTCCCGGGTGGGCCAGGCGCACGGTGCCGCGCTTCATCGAGTCTTCCACGTTGCGCACGATGAGTTTGGCGCCCAGCTCCTTCGCGCGCTGGTCGCGGTAGGCCGTGACTTCGGGGAAGTTGTGGCCCGTGTCGATCATCAGCAGCGGGTAGGGAATGCGGCCCGCGCCGAACGCCTTTTCCGCGCACTTCAGCAGCACCAGCGAGTCCTTGCCGCCCGAGAACAGCAGGGTGGGGCGCTCGAATGCGGCCGCCACCTCGCGCAGGATGAAGATGGTTTCTTCCTCCAGCGCATCGAGGTGCGTGTTGGACAGGTGCGCCGGCGACAGCAGCAGTTCGGTTTCGGTACGGGCGTTCATCGGATGGGGTGCTTGCTGAATGCTGGGAATCGGTGAGCCGTTGGCGCTCAGTGCGCGAGATGCAGGCCGCACTCGCGGTTGTCTTCGCCCTTGGTCGGGTCCACGTAGTCGAAGTTGTTGGGCAGGCCGTGTTTCACGCAGTACTCGTGAAGATCCTTGGACGACCAATGCAGCAGCGGCGCGACCTTGACGAGCCCGTCGGGGTTGACGCTGACCGGGTCCATCTGCGCGCGCACCGCCGTGTCGGTGGCCCGCAGCGCGGTGAACCAGACCTTGGGTGCCGTCTCGCGCAACGCGCGGGCAAAGGGCTCCAGCTTCACCTCTTCGGTGAACGCGGCGTGGCGCGGATCGTCGAGCGCGGGCGTCTGGCCCTCCACCGCTTCGCGGTGCGCACGCGAGCGGCGCGGCAGGTAGATGTGCAGGTCCAGGCCCAGCTGCCGGGTCACCTCGTCGGCAAAGCGGTAGGTGGCCTCGGTGTTGTAGCCGTTGTCCATCCAGACCACGGGAACATCGCGCTTGGCCCGCGTGACCATGTGCAGGATCACGGCCTCGAAGGGCCGGAAGTTGGTGGTGATGATCGCGGGCTGGCCCAGGCCGATGGCCCAGTCCACCAGGCCCTCGGCGTTGCGGCCGAGTTCGGTGTTGATGCGTGCGAGGTCGATGCTCATGTCGAAGATCTTGGTAAGCGCGCTCAGCTGCCGGCCGCGAAGTGCGGCGCGGTCTTCACTGCATCGCCCTGGTAGAAGGCAGAGAAGCGGTCGAACTGGCGCTGCGCGTCGGAGGCGTCCACGCCTTCCTTCAGCACGGCGCTGGAAAAGCCGGTGCGTTCCATCTGCACCAGCTGGTCGATCAGCACATCGCCCGTGGCGCGGATGTCGCCGGTGAAGCCCAGCCGGCGGCGCAGCAGGAAGGCCTGGCTGTAGGCGCGCCCGTCGGTGAACTTGGGAAAGTTCAGGTCGATGCGCTCGATGTCCGACAGGCAGGCCTCGATGGCGAACGGGTCGGCGTCGTTGGCGAGCTGCAGCACCTTGGGGTCGCCGTCGTCGATGTGGTCTTCGGCCGCCAGGATGTTGAGAGTCTTCTTCATGCTGCTTCCTCCACCTTGAAACGCGCACCGTTGGCCGCGGCCTTGAACGGGTCGGGCCCCACGCGCCGCAGTGTGTCGATGAAGGTCTCGCCCGACACACGGGTGTCGCGGTAGGTGGTGAGCACGGCCTCGATCACGCCCGGCACTTCGGCCGCCGAGAACGAGGGGCCCACGGCCTTGCCGGCCACCGGCGCGCCGCTGAGCGCGGAACCGTCGGAGCCGCCCAGCGACACCTGGTACCACTCCTTGCCGTCCTTGTCGACGCCGAGGATGCCGATGTGGCCGCTGTGGTGGTGGCCGCACGAATTGATGCAGCCGCTGATGTGCAGGTCGATCTCGCCCAGGTCGTCGAGCTCGTCCAGGTCCTGGTAGCGCTCGGTGATCGCCTCGGCGATGGGAATCGAGCGCGCATTGGCCAGCGAGCAGAAGTCGCCGCCGGGGCAGGCGATCATGTCCGTCAGCAGGTGCACGTTGGCGCTGGCCAGGCCGGCGGCGCGGGCGGCGAGCCACAGCGCATGCAGGTCTTCGGCATGCACCCAGGGCAGCACCACGTTCTGGTCGTGCGTCACGCGGGCTTCGCCGGCGGAGAAGCGGTCGGCCAGTTGCGCGAGCGTGTCGAGCTGGTCGGCATCCGCATCGCCGGGCGCCTGCTTCAGGCGCTTGAACGACAGCGTGACGGCGCGCAGCGCGGGGTTCTTGTGCGGCGCCACGTTGCGGGCGAGCCAGCGGGCGAACTGCACGTCGTCGGCGGCGTGGGCGCGCAGTTCGGCGTCGGTCTTCTCGGCGCTCTGCAGCACGCGGGTGGCCAGCGTCGGCGGCACGAAGGAGGCGGCCACGCGGTCGTACTCTGCCTGCGTGATGGTGTGCGGAGCGCCGTCGACCTCCAGGATCTGCTTGTACTCGGCGTCCACGTCGTCGATGTAGCGCTGGCCTTCGGCCTTCACCAGGATCTTGATGCGCGCCTTGTAGATGTTGTCGCGGCGGCCGTAGCGGTTGTAGACCCGGATCACCGCTTCGAGGTAATTCATGATCTGCTGCCACGGCAGGAACTCGCGCAGCACGGTGCCGATGATGGGCGTGCGGCCCATGCCGCCGCCCACCTGCACGCGAAAACCGAGTTCTCCGGCCTCGTTCTTCACCACGTGCAGGCCCACGTCGTGCCAGCCGGTGGCCGCGCGGTCTTCGGTGGCGCCGGTGATGGCAATCTTGAACTTGCGCGGCAGGAAGGCGAATTCAGGGTGCAGCGTGCTCCACTGGCGCATGATTTCCGCGAACGGCCGCGGATCGGCGATTTCGTCGACGGCAATGCCGGCACGCTCGTCGCTCGTGATGTTGCGGATGCAATTGCCGCTGGTCTGGATGCCGTGCATGTCCACCGAGGCCAGCAGGTCCATCACGTCGGCCGACTTGGCCAGCGGAATCCAGTTGTACTGGACGTTCTGGCGCGTCGAGAAGTGGGCGTAGTGGGTCGGCAGCTTGTGGCTGCCCATGCCGCCCTGGATTTCCAGCGCCTTGCGGTAGACCTCGGCTTCGGGTTCGTCGTATTCGCGGGCGATGCGCGCCAGCACACGAATCTGGCGGCTCGACAGCTCGCCGTAGGGCACGGCCACGCGCAGCATGGGCGCGTAGCGCTGCACATACCAGCCGTTCTGCAGCCGCAGCGGGCGGAACTCGTCCTCGGGCAGCTTGCCCTTTTGCCAGCGCTCGAGCTGGTCTCTGAACTGGGCGGCTCGTTGATGAACGAACTGGCGATCGAATTCTGTGTATTGGTACATCGTGCGTGCGTGTGTCTTGAGGAAGTGCGGTGCCGAACGTGAAACGGGGCGCCCCAGCAAGAAGCCGAGATTCTGAAAGGGGGCCTTATGGAAACAAACTATTTTTTGGTTCGCGCCTTATGCGGATAAGCTTATTCACCAGTATCCATGCGGGTTGCGGGACGGTTGGATGCTTATTCCGGATAAGCCGGGCGGGCCAGAAACGTGTCGCCGGCCCGGGGAATTCTAGGAACAGAACGAGTTCCTCGCAGGCGCCGGCGCCTGTTTGCCGCCGGGCCCTCAAGTTTTCGGCCGAACTGCCGATATCCAGCCAAGGAGAGCGGCCGCCTTGGCCGCTTCCTTCAGATTCGATGCGCGCCGAGCGTGCCTCGGCGGCCGTCTTTCCATACCCCTTGAGTCCCGGAGTCCGATAATGTTCTTGAGCAACGTCTCAATTGGCAAGCGCCTAGCCATCGTGCTGGGCGCCATCCTGGCGCTTTTCCTGGCCACCAGCGTGGCCGCGGTGCTGAAGCTGCAGCAACTGAGCCAGGAGATCGACACGATGATCCAGGACAACGTGAAGACCGAGCGCGCCGGCTCCGACTGGCTGCGCCACACCACCTCGGGCGTGCAGCGCGCCGCGGCCATCGCCAAGAGCAGCGATTCGAGCCTGATCGACTACTTCGCGCCGGCCACGGCCAAGTCCATCAAGGACACCAACGAGCTGCAGAAATTCATCGAGGGCAAGCTGGTCAAGCCCGAAGAGAAGGCCTTGCTCGAAAAGGTGGGCAGCCTGCGCAAGGCCTACCTCGCCTCGCGCGAAGAAGTCAGCAAGCTCAAGCTGACGGGCGACCTGGCCGGTGCCAACCGCGCCTTCGACAACCAGTTCCAGCCCACGTCGGTCAGCTACATCGCCGGCGTGCAGCAGGTGGTGGACATGCAGCGCGAGCAGCTCGACGCGGCCGCCGCGCGCGCCAACGACCTGCGCGCGCAAACCAGCACGCTGCTGATCGTGTGCTCCGCCGTCAGCCTGGTGGCCGGTGCGCTGCTGGCCTGGATGCTGGCGCGCAGCATCGTGCTTCCGCTGCGCAGCGCCGAAACCATCGCCCAGTCGATCGCCGACATGGACCTGACCGGCGCCGCGCAATCCCGCTACGCAAAGGACGAAACCGGCCACCTGCTGCGCGCGCTCGACCTGATGCGCAGCGCCCTGCAGGGCTCGCTCTCGCAGGTGCACGGCGTGGTGATGAACGTGAGCACCGCCAGCACGCAGATCGCCACCGGCAACCAGGACCTGTCCTCGCGCACCGAAGAGCAGGCGAGCTCGCTGGAGCAGACGGCCGCCTCCATCGAGGAGCTGACCTCCACCGTCAAGCAGAACGCCGACAACGCGCGCCAGGCCAACCAGCTGGCCACCTCGGCCTCGGAAGTGGCCGTGCGCGGCGGCAGCGTCGTGTTCCAGGTGGTGGAGACGATGGGCTCGATCAATGCGTCGTCCAAGAAGATCGTGGACATCATCAGCGTGATCGACGGCATTGCCTTCCAGACCAACATCCTGGCGCTGAACGCCGCGGTGGAAGCGGCCCGCGCGGGCGACCAGGGGCGCGGCTTCGCCGTGGTGGCTTCCGAAGTGCGCAGCCTGGCGCAGCGCTCGGCCGCGGCCGCCAAGGAAATCAAGACGCTGATCGGCGACTCGGTGGAAAAGGTCGAGGAGGGCAGCCGCCAGGTGGCCGACGCCGGGCGCACCATGGAGGAGATCGTGGGCAGCGTGAAGCGGGTGACCGACATCATGGGCGAGATCAGCGCCGCCAGCCAGGAGCAGACCTCGGGCATCGAGCAGATCAACCAGGCCATCACGCAGATGGACCAGGCCACGCAGCAGAACGCCGCGCTGGTGGAAGAAGCCTCGGCCGCCGCGCAGTCGCTGCAGGAGCAGGCGGGCAGCCTGTCGCAGATCGTGGGTCAGTTCAAGCTGGAGCAGGGGCACAGCGCTCCCGCCCTGGGCCATGCCCCGCGCGCCTTCGCGTCGGACGCGCCGCGCGGCATCGGCATGCGCGAAGTCGCGTTCCAGTAAGGAAGAAAGGGCGAAGTGCCCGGGTGCCCGGGTGCCGCGCCGCCTCAGCGCAGCATCGACGACATCGCCGAGCAGCAGTTCAGCATGCGCACCGCCGCTTCCACCGTCTGGGCGGTGAAGCGCAGCGTGACGCCGTCCACGCGCTCGAACGCCGGCCACTGGCAGAACAGGTCGGCCAGCGCGGTCGACTGGGTGCGCAGCGTCACGGTCTGCGGGCCCGCAAGGACCAGCGGCTTGGCATTGGCATGCGCAGCCAAGGCTTCTTCCACGCCGGCACGGATGGCACGGCGCGACTGCTCGGGCGACAGCGAAACGCCGCTGCCGAAGCCCGTGGCCTTCTTGGTTTCCACGAAGGTCGCATGCGGAAAGAGCGGCCGGTTCTCGGCGATGAACACGTCGTCGCCGCTGCCCATGACCACCGGCACGCCGTACTCGCCGGCCAGCGCGCCGTAGAGCCCGGCCTCGCCCAGTTCCTGCCCGTTCAGCGCAATGCTCGCAAAGGCAAAGCTGTTGATGGTGTGCGCCAAAATGCCGCGGCCCTGTGCGCGCGAGTGGTAGCCCACCATGCAGACCGCGTCCACGCCTTCTTCCACGCCGGCCACCATGCTCAGGTAGCGCGGCTTGCCCTGCACCACGCGGGCGCGCGGGTCGAGCACATCGGGCGGCATGTTGCGAAAGCCCCCGTGCGAGTCGTTCACCAGCACCTCGGTGGCGCCCGCGTCGAAGGCGCCGGCGATCGCCGCGTTGGCTTCCTGCGTCATCAGCAGGCGCGCGCGCTCGAACTCGGGGTTGCCGGGGCGCACCTGCTCGGGGTGGTAGACGCCGGCGACGCCTTCGATGTCGGTGGAGATCAGGACTTTCATGGCGGTGCAGTCAGTGATGAGGTCAGCAAGAGAGTGAAGAGGGCGGCAGCAGCTCGGCCAGCGCGGCGCGGTGGTTGCCGTCGCGCCCCGTCACGGGCGTGGCGCGCCACAGCGCATGAAGAATCGCCTGCTCGGTGCTGTCGGCCGCGGCCTGGAACAGGCCGTCGAGCAGCGCGTCGTGCAGCATCGCCACGGCCGGCATCGCCCGTTCGACGCGGTCCGGCACGGTGTAGGCGGTGGAAAAGGCCAGCACGATGTCCCCGCTGCCATGGCCGAACACCGAGCCCGTGCGGGCCAGGCCAGCCCCCGCGCGCAGCGCCAGGCGGCGCAGCTGGCGCGCGTCAAGCGGTGCGTCGGTGGCCACCACGATGATGATCGAACCCTTCTCGGCTTCGTCCAGCGGTGCCGGCCGGCGCGCGGCCTGCAGTGCGGCGAGCCGCTCGCCCACCGCGTGGCCGGCGAGCAGCAGTTGCGGCTGCCGCCCGTAGTTCGCCAGCACCAGCGTGCCGACCGTGTGGCAGCCGCGCGCAGAACCCGGGTGACCGGGGCCGGTACTTCGCGACGACACGCGGCGGGATGCACTGCCGATGCCGCCCTTGAGCTGGAAGCTCGACATGCCGCGCCCCGCGCCGACCGAGCCTTGCGCAAAGTCGGCGCTGGCGCCTTGCAGCGCCTGCAGGTAGTCCGCCTCTTTCACGGCCAGCCGCTGGATGTCGTTGAGATAGCCGTCGTTGCACTCGAACACCAGCGGGTTCACCGTGGGCAGCGCGCGCCCGGTCTCGGGGTTGTTCGCCACGCACTCGCGGATCTGCGCCGTGGCCACCGTGCCCACCGAGAAGGTGTTGGTCAGCGCGATGGGCGTTTCCAGCACGCCCAGCTCTTCGAGCTGCACCAGCCCCACGCTCTTGCCGAAGCCGTTGAGCACCACGGCAGCGGCCGGCACCTTGTCGCGGAACGGGTCGCCGGCGTGCGGCCGGATCACCGTCACGCCCGTCTGCACGCCGCCGTCGTCCAGCGTCTGGTGGCCGACCGTGACGCCCGCCACGTCGGTGATCGCGTTGCGTTCGCCCTGGAGCAGGTGGCCGATGAAGGGAAGGTTGGCGTGCTGCGCGCTGGAAGACATGGGAGCCGGGAACCAGGAATTTACTGGCGGTCGATCTTCGGATCGAGCGCGTCGCGCAGTGCGTCGCCCAGCAGGTTGAAGGCGAGCACGGTGAAGAAGATGGCCAGGCTGGGGAACAGCGCCACGTGCGGCGAGGTCACCATGTCGGCGCGCGCTTCGCTGAGCATCGCACCCCACTCGGGCGTGGGCGCCTGCGCGCCCATGCCCAGGAACGACAGGCTGGCTGCCGTGATGATCGAGGTGCCCACGCGCATCGAGAAATACACCACGATCGACGAGATCGTGCCCGGCAGGATGTGCCGCACGATGATCGTCCAGTCCGACGCGCCGATGCTGCGCTCGGCCTCGATGTAGGTCTGCTGCTTGAGCACCAGGGTGTTGCCGCGCACCAGGCGCGCGAACGCCGGCACGCTGAACACCGACACCGCCACCACCACGTTGGTCATGCTGCTGCCCAGGATGGCCACCACGCCCAGCGCCAGCAAGATGCCGGGGAAGGCGAACAGCACGTCCGACACGCGCATCACGATGCGGTCCCACCAGCCTTCGTAGTAGCCCGCCAGCAGGCCGAAGGCCGTGCCGATGAAGCCGCCCACCAGCACCGACACAAAGCCCGCCATCAGCGAGATGCGCGCACCCGCCAGGATGCGGCTGAAGATGTCGCGGCCCAGCGGGTCCACGCCCATCCAGTGCGTGGCCGAGGGGCCGCTGTTGAGCATGTCGTAGTCGAAGAAGTTCTCCGGATCGAAGGGCACGATCCACGGCGAGAACACCGCGATGAACACCAGCAGCGCCACGAACAGCGCGGCCACGATGCCCACGGGCTGCTTCTTGAAGCGGCGCCAGCACTCCCCCCAGGGCGTGCGGACCTTGCCGGCGGTTTGGAGGGTGGCGACCGGGGAGGTCGGAAGAATGATGTCGGCAGGCGCGCCGGAAGCTTGCGTCATGTCGGCGTGCTCACTTGTAGCGAATGGTGGGGTTGATGTAGCCGTACAGCACATCGACGACCAGGTTGATCAAAATGAACTCCAGCGAGAACAGCAGCACCAGCGTCTGGATGACGGGGTAGTCGCGCATCTGCACCGCGTCCACCAGCAGGCGGCCCAGGCCGGGCCAGTTGAACACCGCCTCCACCAGGATGGAGCCGCCCAGCAGAAAGCCGAACTGCAGGCCCATCATCGTCACCACCGGAATCAGCGCGTTGCGCAGCGTGTGCTTGAAGATCACGCCGGACTCGTGCACGCCCTTGGCGCGCGCGGTGCGCACGAAGTCTTCCTGGATCACCTCGACGAACGAGGCGCGCGTGAAGCGCGCCATCACGGCCGCCACGGCCGCGCCCAGGGTGATCGAGGGCAGGATGTAGTGTTTCCAGGTGCTGGCGCCCACCGTGGGCAGCCAGCCGAGTTGCACCGAGAAGATCTGCATCAGCAGCATGCCGAGTGCAAATGCGGGAAAGGAGATGCCCGAGACCGCGAGCGTCATGCCCAGCCGGTCGGGCCATTTGTTGCGGTACACGGCAGAAACAATGCCGATGCCCATGCCGAAGATCACCGCCCACACCATGCTGGTGATGGTGAGCATCACCGTGGGAAAGAAGCGCTCGCCGATTTCCACCGACACCGGCCGCCGCGTGCGGATCGAGGTGCCGAAGTCGCCCTGCACCATGTGGGTGAAGAAGCTCACGAACTGCTGCGGCAGCGGCTTGTCGAGGCCCAGCTCCTGGCGAACCATGGCCACGGTCTGCTCGTCGGCGTCCTGGCCGGCGGCAAGGCGCGCCGGGTCGCCGGGAAGCATGTGGACGAACAGGAACACCAGCACCGCCACGATGAGCAGTGTCGGGATCAGGCCCAACAGTCGTTTGAGAAAGTAATTCAGCATGGGGTGCGGTTGTCGCGTACGGGCGGGGGCAACATGCCTCCGCCCGTCGGACAGTCAGTCAGGAAAACGAAAGGCCGGCTGTCGGTCAGTTCGACACCGCGATGGCGTCGATGTTGATGTTGCCGTCAGGCATCACGAACACGCCCGACAGGCGCTTGGAGTTCGCCGACAGGTTCTGCTCCGTCACCATCGGCACGCGCGGCAGGTCCTTGCGGATCTGCTCTTGCGCGGTCTTGTACAGCGCCACCTTCTCGGCTTCGTCGACCGTCACGAGTGCCTTGGCCAGTGCGTTGTCGACCACGTCGCTCTTGTAGAACGACATGTTGTTCAGCTTGGGCGCCCAGGCTTCCGAGGCGAACAGCGGGCGCAGGCCCCAGTCGGCTTCACCGGTCGACGACGACCAGCCCGTGTAGTACATGCGGACCTTGGCCGTCTTCGGATCGGGCCATGCATCGACCTGCTCGGTGCGCTGGCCCACTTCGAGGGCCTGCACCTGCAGCTTGATGCCCACTTGCGCGAGCTGCTGCTGCACGAACTGAATGGTCTTCTGGCTGGTCGTGTTGTTGTAGGCGCTCCACAGCACCGACTCGAAGCCGTTGGGGTAGCCGGCTTCCGTCAGCAGTTCCTTGGCCTTCTTCACGTCGTAGGGAATGGGGGCCATCTTCTCGGCGTACTTCACGCCCTGGGGCAGCACGCCCTGTGCGGGGAAGGCATAGCCGCCGAAAGCGACCTTGGCCAGCGCTTCCTTGTTGATGGCGTAGCCGATGGCCTCGCGCACCTTCGGGTTGTCATAGGGCTTCACGAGCATGTTGAATGCCAGGAAGCGCGTGATGATCGACGGCGTGGCCACCACTTCGAGCTTGTCGCTCTTCTTCAGCAGGTCGGCCTGCTCGTAGGGAATGGGGAACGCGAAGTCGGCTTCGCCGGTCTGCAGCATGGCCGCGCGCGTGTTGTTCTCGAGCACCGGCTTCCACGACACCGTGTCGACCTTGGGGAAGCCCTTCTTCCAGTAGCCGTCGAACTTCTTGGCCTTGACCGCTTCGGTCTGCTTCCATTCGACGAATTCGAACGGGCCCGTGCCCACGGGGTGGAACGCGATGTCCTTGTTGCCCCACTTCTTCAGCGCGGTGGGCGAGATCATGGCGGCCGAGGCGTGGGCCAGCGAGTTGATGAAGGGGCCGAAGGGCTCCTTCAGCGTGATGCGCACGGTGGTGGCGTTCACCGCCTCGACCTTGCTCACGCGGTTGAACTGGTTGTAGCGCAGCAGCTTGTTGTCCTGGTTGAGCACGCGCTCGAGCACGAACTTCACCGCTTCGGCATTGAAGTCGGTGCCGTCGTGGAACTTCACGCCGCTGCGCAGCTTGATGGTGTAGACCAGGCCGTCCTTGGACACGTCGTAGCTCTCGGCGAGCACGTTCTGCACCTTCAGGTCCTTGTCGAACTGGAACAGGCCTTCATAGAAGGTCTTGGTCACGGCCGTGGTGATGGTGGTGTTGGTGTTGTACGGGTCCAGCGTTTCCGGCTGGTAGCCGATCGACAGCACCACGTCTTTGGCGGCCAGTGCCGTGCCCGAAGCGGCCAACGCGGCCAGGCCCAGCAGTGCGGATGCCCATCGCAAGGAGGAAGAAGATTGCTTCATGGAAAGAACTCCAGTCGGTTCGAGTAAAAAAACAGGACAGGCCTGCGGGTGTAAAAAATCAGAAAGCCCCGCCGACGGCGTGGCGTGCAACGAAATGGCCGGGTGCCACCTGCACCAGCGGCGGCACGACGGGCTCGTCGCCCACCGCGCGAATGGGGCTGGGAATTTCGCCTTCGAGCAGCGCGCGCGGCTTGTGGCGGCGCGACGGGTCGGCCACCGGCACCGCGGCCATCAGCTTGCGCGTGTAGGCGTGCTGCGGGTCTTCGAACACCGCGCGGCGCGGGCCGATTTCCACGATCTGGCCCAGGTACATCACGGCCACGCGGTGGCTGATGCGCTCGACCACGGCCATGTCGTGCGAGATGAACAAAAAGGCCACGCCCAGTTCGCGCTGCAGGTCGAGCATCAGGTTGACGATCTGCGCCTGAATGGAAACGTCCAGCGCCGACACCGATTCGTCGGCCACCACCACCTTGGGGTTGAGCGCCAGGGCGCGCGCAATGGCAATGCGCTGGCGCTGGCCGCCCGAGAACTCGTGCGGGTAGCGCTGCGCCACCTCGGGCGGCAGGCCGACCTTGCGCAGCAGCCAGTCGACGCGCTGCTGCGCCTCGGCGCCCTTGGCGATGTTGTGGATCAGCAGCGGCTCCATGATCGAGAAGCCCACCGTCACGCGCGGGTCCAGCGAGGCGAACGGGTCCTGGAAGATGAACTGGATGTTGCGGCGCAGCGCCTGCAGCTCGCGCGTGGGCAGCTCGCGGATGTTCTGGCCGCCGAACTCGATGGCGCCGCTCTGGCTCTCGACCAGGCGCAGCAGCGAGCGGCCGGTGGTCGACTTGCCGCAGCCCGATTCGCCCACCAGCGCCAGCGTTTCGCCGGGGTAGAGGTCGAAGCTGATCTTTTCGACCGCATGCACGCGGCGCTTCACGCGCCCGAAGATGCCGCTGCGCACGTCGAAGCGCGTGACCAGGTCGCGCACGCGCAGGATCGGGCCCGCGCCTTCGCGCACCGTGTCTTGCGGCGTGGCGGCCTCGGCTGGCGTGGTGTCGGCCGAATCCTCGGTGCGCAGCAGCTCGAACTTGGCCGGCAGGTCTGTGCCCTGCATGGCGCCCAGCTTGGGCACCGCCGACAGCAGCGCGCGGGTGTAGGGGTGCTGCGGCGCGGCGAACACGGTGTCGGAGCTGCCGGCTTCGACCTTGTCGCCGCGGTACATCACCAGCACGCGGTCGGCAATTTCGGCGACCACGCCCATGTCATGCGTGATGAAGAGCACGCCCATGCGCATTTCCTTCTGCAGCTCGCGAATGAGCTGGAGGATCTGCGCCTGGATGGTCACGTCCAGCGCCGTGGTGGGCTCGTCGGCAATCAACAGCTGCGGCTTGCACGACAGCGCCATGGCGATCATCACGCGCTGGCGCATGCCGCCCGACAGCTGGTGCGGAAAGCGGTCGAGCACGTTGCGCGCTTCGGGAATGCGCACCAGGTCCAGCATGCGCAGGGCTTCGGCGCGCGCGGCCGAATTGCTCTTGTCCTGGTGGATGCGGATGGCCTCGGCAATCTGGTCGCCGGCGGTGAACACCGGGTTCAGCGATGTCATCGGCTCCTGGAAGATCATGGCGATGTCCGCGCCGCGGATGCCGCGCATCGTCTGGTCGCGCGCCTGCGCCAGGTCGAGCACTTCGCCGTTGCGGCGGCGAAACGCCATGCGGCCGTCGAGGATGCGGCCGCCGCCGTGCTCCACCAGCCGCATCAGCGCCAGCGAAGTGACCGACTTGCCCGAGCCCGATTCGCCCACCACCGCGAGCGTTTCGCCGTGGTCGATGTGGAAGGACAGCTTTTTCACGGCATCGACCGTGCGCTCGGAGGTCGAGAAGCGAACGGTGAGGTCGTCGACGGCGAGAACGCGGCCGTCCGGCAGGGCAAGGGAAGGGGTGGACGTGGGAATGCGAGAGAAAAGGGGAACGCGCGGCGTCAGGCTGTCAGGCAAAGATGGCCGTGTGCGGCGCTTCGGTGCCGCGCGCGTGGCCGCGGTACATGCCTTCGGTGTTGAAGGCCAGGCTCAGGTTGCCGTGGCGGTCCACGGCAATCAGCCCGCCGGTGCCGCCCAGGGCGGGCAGCGATTGCTGCACCACCGCGTGCGTGGCCGCTGCCAGCGTGGCGCCGCCGTAGGCCATGCGGGCGCAGATGTCGTAGGCGGCCGCCACGCGGATGAACATCTCGCCGCTGCCGGTGCACGACACGGCGGCGGTGCGGTCGTCTGCATAGGTGCCGGCGCCGATCAGCGGCGAATCGCCGATGCGCCCGACGCGCTTGTTGGTCATGCCGCCGGTGGAGGTGGCGGCGGCCAGGTGGCCGTGCATGTCGAGCGCGACGGCGCCGACGGTGCCGAACTTCTTGTCTTCGTCGAGCGGCGTGGCCGGCTTCGCCGCCATCGACGCGCCTTCGTGGTCGGTCACCACGCGGCCCGTGTCGCGCACGCGAAAGAGTTGCTCGCGGCGCGCCTCGGTGGAAAAGAACGAGGGCTCGACCATCTCCAGCCCGTGTTCGCGCGCGAAGGCCTCGGCGCCCGCGCCGGCCAGCAGCACGTGGGCACCGTCTTCGAGCACGGCGCGCGCGGCGCGCACCGGGCGGCGGATGTGGCACACCCCGGCAATGGCGCCGGCGGCGAGCGTGGCGCCGTCCATCACGGCGGCGTCCAGCTCATGGGTTTCGTCGTGCGTGAACACCGAGCCGTGGCCGGCGTTGAAGAGCGGGCACTCTTCGAGCAACTCGACCGCGAGGCAGGTGGCGTCGAGCGCGGAGGCGCCTTTGAGCAGCGCGGCTTGCGCGGCGGCCACGATGTTCTTGAGCGCGTCGTGGTAGGCCTGGGCTTGCGCTGCGCTGGTCGTGGCGGCGCTGATGGTGCCGGCGCCGCCGTGGATGGCGATGACGGGCGTGGTGTTCTTCATCGGGTAGCTTTCTTTTTCTTCTTGCCGGCGCCGTTCAGGGCGGCGGCATTGGATGTTCCGGAGGTGCGTGCGGCGATGCCGTCAATGCGTGGCAGGCCGTTTGCGCCGTGCAGCCACGGCCGCAGCACCTGCAGCGTGCGGCGTGCGGACTGCACCGGGTCGGACGCCTGCAACGCCACGGCGCTGGTCAGCGCCTCGACCAGCGCGAGCACGCTGGTCTCGCAATTGGGGCGGTAGTTGGTTTCCGTCTGGCAGTAAAGCGCGATGTCGGCGAGCGGCGCCATTGGGGAGGTCGGCCTGTCCGTGAGCGCGATCACGCCGCAGCCTTGCTCTCGCGCGATCTGCGCAAGCAGCACGGTGTCGGTGAGGTAGCGCGGAAAGGTCAGGCCGATGAACACGTCCTTCGGGCCGGCATGCATGAGCGAGCGGGCTGCATGCGTGACGCCACTCACGCCCGGCAGCAGGCGCACGTCGCTGCAGCTGCTGTCCAGCCCGTGCTGCAAGAGTCCCGCAAGCCAGCCGCTCGCGCCGAAGCCCGCGATGTAGACCGAGCGCGCCTTGCCGATGCGCTCCACTGCGGCCTCGCAGGCGGCGTAGTCGAGCGACTGGCGCGTGGCTTCGATGTTGCGGCGGCTCTCGTCCAGCGCAGTGGCGAACACCTCGGCCACCGTGGTCGGGTGCTCCAGGTTGCCGCGCAGGCGCTCCACCGGGGCGACCAGCGATTCGAAGCCGCGCACGAGCTCGGCGCGGAAGGTGGCATAGCCGTCGAAGTCCAGCGCGCGGGCGAACCGGTTGGCCGTGGCGACAGAGACGCCCGCCGCGGTCGCGAGCTCGTCGATCGGCAGCGTGGCGACCTGCAGCGGATGCTCCAGCACGTAGTCGGCCACCTGCCGGTGCGAACGCGTCAGCCGCGGCAACGCCTGCGCGATGCGCTGGGCCACGGTGGTGCCTGGGGTGTCGACGGTAGTGCTCATGAAGGGTGCGGAGTGCCCGAAAGTGTGCGTTTTTTGAAAACCAGTTTACAAATATAAGTCAGATAAGAAAATTTTCGGTCATTTTTGGTGGGGTGTGCAAGGAATGGGCCAGCGCGGCGGGGGGCTTGAAAGACGAGGAGGGGCGTCGTTTCCCTCGGAGGCGGGTGCGCCGAGGTGCTTCAAGGAAAGGCATCTAGGGATTTCCCTGATGTTGCTGCTTCGTCGGAATCATGGACACACGAGAGCGGCGTGCCGGCAAGGACCGTGAGGCAGTTGATGCCATCTCTCAGATCGTCGAGGAGGAGCAGTGCCACGACCAGTCTGCGTCGCATGTGCGCGCGGACCATGTGTGGACGAAGGTGCTGGGGCCTGTGGTTGCGGCGTCGACGGAGTCTGTGATCTGGCTGGGAATGCGGCTTTGAAAGCGCCGCTGCCGGATCGCCACTGAACCTCTTCAAATCGGCCAGTCCGCTCTTGTCAGGCAGGTAGACTGCCGACCGCACGCCGAGGTTGGCGTGCACGAGATTGGCGTCTCGAAGCACCTCTGCGTTCCTTATGGAGGCCATTCATGGTCCGGTCTGCTAGCTCGTGCACGTCATCTTCTGCGTCTTCTTCTTGCCCCGACACGAATCCCGAGTCGCTCGCCATTCAAGCTTGCGACGACACCGGTCACCTGCGTGAGGTGCTGTGCGCCTACACATGCCTCGAGAGGCTCATCGAGCCGCTCGAGCTGGATGACTCGGAGCTGCTGGCTCCAACGCGTACTGAACTGGGTGCGTTGATTCGCCTGGTCAACGAGGAAATGCAGCGCCGGATCGATTCGATAGACACCACGCTCCAATCCATGCGCTCGGCGCTGACCGAAGACGCTGCTGTGCAGAGCCCCTGAGCGCTGGCCTCGCTCGCGCCATCGCGATGCGTTCAAGACGCATCGCGAGCACAGGTGCCGGCCGGTGTGTCGCTTCGGTCAAGCGGCGCTTTTGCCCGCGCGCGCACCGATCGACCAGCACGCGGCGCTAAGGCGCACTTCGTCGCCGTGCACGAACGGATCGAACGCCGCGCGAACCGTGCCGATGACCTGCGCGCGCGTGCGTTCGTCCGCGTCCCGAAGCTTCATCCCGACCGGGCCGAGCCGGCTCAGGTAGCCCAGCAGGTCCTTCTCGGGCAGCGTGCAGGGCACGTCGATCGGCTTGATGTCGATGTTGTGCCAGCCGCTTTGCTGAAGGATGCCGTGCACATGCTGCCGCTCGGCAAACGCGAACTGCCCCGGCGCGCCGGGCTGGCGCGCGGGCAGGTCCAGCAGCGGCGCGGCGGCGCGCTCGGCGGTCGTCATGAACGGGTTCTCGGCGGCGCTTCGCCAGGCGATGAACTTCATCGATGCGTGGTCGGTGGCGGCGCGCCGCAGGTTCGAGAACGCGCGCACCGGGTCGTCGAAGAACATCACGCCGAAGCGCGACACCAGCATGTCGAATGCGCCCGCCTCGAAAGCGTGGCTCTGCACGTCGGCGCAGACGAATGTCGTTGGGGTGCCTTGCCGTTCGGCGCGCGCGCGGGCCGTGGCGATCATGGGTTGCGAGAGGTCGATGCCCGTGATGTGGCCCTCGGCGCTTTGCGAGCGCGCCGAACGCGAGATGGCGAGCGTGGTGCCGCCCGTGCCGCAGCCGACGTCGAGCACGCGCTGCGCGCCGGTGTCCGCGACCGCTTCGACCAACAGGTCTTCGAAGGGCTGGAAGAGGTGGTCGAGCGTCGCCTGCATGTCGACCCAGGTGTGTCCGGAGGGGCCGTTCCAGAGTCTGGCCTGCTCGTGGCCGGATGGCTGCGGGGTGGTCATGTTCGTTTCCTTTTTTTTGGCTTGCCTTGCGAAGGCGGAAACCGCACTATGCAAACTCAAGTCGACTTGAGGTCAAGAGGGTGATGCACTTGGATATCAGCGAGGTGGCACAGCGCTCGGGCGTGCCGGCCTCCACATTGCGGTTTTACGACGAGAAGGGGCTGATCGTCTCGACCGGCCGGCGCGGGCTGCGCCGCCTGTTCGACGCGGGCGTGCTGGAGCGGCTGGCGTTGATTGCGCTGGGCCGAACGGCGGGCTTCTCGCTGGAGGAGATCGCGCGCATGTTCGGCGCCGATGGCCAGCCGCGCATCGACCGGCTGATGCTCACGGCCAAGGCGGACGAACTCGACAGGACGATCCGCAACCTGAGCGTGATGCGCGACGGCCTGCGGCATGCCGCCGTGTGTTCAGCGCCGAGCCACATGGAATGCCCGAAGTTCAGGCGCATCCTGCGGGCGGCGGAGGCGGGCGCGAAAGTCAGCCAGCAGAAGAACAAGAAGGTGCCAAAGGCTCCGCGAGCAAGGAACGCCGAAACCTGAGCACGCCCCCCAAAAAATATCGCTACCGAACCGCCGCCTTCTCCATGAACACGCTGAACGGATCCGGCCCGTACCCCCCGAAAGGCCCGCGGCGCTCGTACCCGGATCGCGCATAGAAGGAAAGCGCCTCGGGCTGGCTGGGGCCCGTCTCCAGCATGAACGTCGTGCAGCCTTCAGCTGCGGCTTGCGCTTCAAGAAACTTCAGCAGCTTCGCGGCAACGCCTTGCCCCCGGTTCTCGGGCCGCACGAACATGCGCTTGAGTTCGCCGAACTCGGGGCCAACGACGATCGCGCCGCAGCCGATGGCCTTGCCTTCTTCATCGCGCGCGACAGCGAACAGCACGTTCGCGGCGGACAGCGCCGCGATGTCGATGCCGTAGTGGCTCTCCGGCGGGTACAGCGGTTTTTGGTACGCATCAAGGTCGTCGATGAGCTGGATGACGTCGGGCTGGTCGGGGCTTTCAAGAGAGATCTGCATCCGTCGATGTTACTTAGCCGAACTCCGCAAAGCCCACCCGGTCACAGGGTTCAATGCTTCGCCCAACAATGGCCTTCAACGGCAGGCCGGTCGGCCTGCCGGTTTCATGAATCCGCATGCGCGAAGGAGTACCACTTTGGAATACCGTCATCTGGGCAAATCGGGCCTCAAGGTCCCCGTGTTGAGCTTTGGCACCGGCACCTTCGGCGGCAAGGGCGAGTTCTTCAGCGCGTGGGGCAGCACCGACGTGGCCGAGGCGCGCAAGCTCATCGACATCTGCCTCGATGCGGGCGTGAACATGTTCGACAGCGCCGACATCTATTCGGCCGGCTCGGCCGAGTCGGTGCTCGGCGAGGCCATCAAGGGCCGGCCGCGCGACCAGCTGCTGATCTCCACCAAGGCCACCTTCCGCAGCGGCAAGGGCGCGAACGACGTGGGCTCTTCGCGCCATCACCTCGTGCGCGCTGTCGACGGTGCGTTGAAGCGCCTGGGCACCGACTACATCGACCTGTTCCAGCTGCACGGCTTCGACGCCAGCACGCCGGTGGAAGAAACGCTCTCCACGCTCGACGACCTGGTGCGCGCGGGCAAGCTGCGCTACATCGGCGTGTCGAACTTCTCGGGCTGGCACCTGATGAAGTCGCTGGCCGTGTCCGAGCGCTATGGCTATTCGCGCTACGTGGCGCACCAGGCGTACTACTCGCTGGTGGGCCGCGACTACGAATGGGAGCTGATGCCGCTCGCGCAGGACCAGGGCGTGGGTGCCGTGGTGTGGAGCCCGCTGGGCTGGGGCCGCCTCACGGGCAAGATCCGCCGCGGCCAGCCGCTGCCCGCCAACAGCCGCCTGCACGTGACGGCCGACATGGGCCCGCCGGTGCCCGACGAGCTGCTGTACCGCGTGGTCGATGCACTGGAAAAGGTCGGCGCCGAAGTCGGCAAGACGGTGCCGCAAGTGGCGCTGAACTGGTTGCTGCAGCGCCCGACGGTGTCCAGCGTGGTGGTGGGCGCGCGCGACGAGGCGCAACTGCGGCAGAACCTGGGCGCAGTGGGCTGGAACCTCACGCCCGCGCAGGTCGCCGAACTGGACGCGGCCAGCGCGACGCCGCGAACCTATCCTTGCTGGCACCAGCAGGGATTTCTGGAGCGCAACCCGAACCCGGTCTGAGCCTGTTCAGGCAGGTCTGGCTGGTGTCAGGCCCAGCACCCACTGCTTGAAGTGCTCCAGTGCTCCGGAGGCCGGCCGGCCTTCGGGGTACGCGAAGTAGTAGCCCTGGCGCACGTCCAGGTGCCGGTCCACCGGAATCACGAGCTCGCCGGTGCGCAGTTCGTGCTCGACCAGAATGCGCGGCGCCAGCCCCACGCCCATGCCGGCGGCCGTGGCCGCCACCACCATGGTGAAGAGCTCGTAGCGCGGCCCGCGCGAGGCGTGCACCGTGTACTCCCATTCCTGCTGCGCGTACCAGTCGCGCCATGCGTGGGCGCGCGTGCTCAGGTGCACATGGCGGCAGCGCTCGAAGCCGGCCTCGTCCCACGGCCCGTGCGCGTCGCGAAACGCGGGGCTGCAGATGGGCACCATCTCGCCTTCGGAAAAGATCAGCCCGCCGCGCGTATTCGGCCAGAACTGGTCGCCGAAGTAGATGGCCGCGTCGTACGCGTTCTCCTGGAACGAGAAGGGCTGCGAGCGCGCCGACAGGTTCACCGTGATGTTCGGGTGCAACCGGCTGAAGTCGGGCAGACGTGGAATGAGCCATTGCGTGGCGAAGGTCGGCACCACGGCCAGCTCCAGCACGAAACCCATCTCGTGGCCGGCGCTGATCTCCAGCGTGTCGCGGCGGATCTGGTCGAGGTGGTGGCGGATGCGCGCCGCATATTCGCGGCCCACGTCGGTGAGCGTCAGGCGCCGGCGCACGCGCGAGAACAGCGGCACGCCCAGGCGCTGTTCGAGCATGGCGACCTGGCGGCCGACGGCGCTTTGCGTGAGCGCCAGTTCGGTGGCCGCGCGGGTAAAGCTCCCCAGCCGCGCCGAGGCCTCGAAGGCCTGCAGCGCGCCCAGGTTGGGAATGTCTTTTCTCATCGGCGCTATTCTGGGGGCGGGCAGCAACGAAAGGCATTTCATGCGTCGTGTGGTGATCATCGGGGGCGGGGCCATCGGCTCGGCCATCGCGTATTTCCTGACTGCGGACCCGAAGGGCGAGGCCTTCGACGTCACGGTGGTGGAGCGCGATTTTTCTTACACGCAGGCGTCCTCCGCGCTGTCGGCCAGCTCCATCCGGCAGCAGTTCTCCACGGCCATCAACATCGAGATGTCGCTGTACGGCATCGCGTTTTTCCGCTCGCTGGGCGAGACCTTGCGTGTGGGGGGCAACGTGCCCGACATCGGCCTGGTCGAGCCCGGCTACCTCTACCTGGCCTCGCCGGGCGGCGTCGAGGTGCTGCGCGAGAACCACGCGATGCAGAAGGCGCACGCGGTGGATGTGGCGCTGATGACGCCCGCTGAACTGAAGGCGCGATTTCCGTGGATGTCCACGCAGGGCGTGGCGCTGGCATCGCTGGGCCTGTCGGGCGAGGGCTGGTACGACGGCTACAGCCTGCTGCAGGCCTTTCGCAAGAAGGCCGCGTCGCAGGGCGTGCGCTATGTGCAGGCGCACGCGACCGGGCTGCAGCGCAACGGTCGCAGCGTGACCGGCGTGCAGCTCGGCAACGGCGAGGCGCTGCAGGCCGACGTCGTCGTCAATGCCGCAGGTGCCTGGGCGGCCAAAGTCGCAGGGTGGGCTGGCATCGACCTGCCGGTGCGTGGCCGTCGTCGCAGCGTGTTCAGCTTTTCATGCCCGCACACCTTGCCCGGGTGCCCCCTGGTCATCGACACGTCGGGGATCTGGCTGCGCCCCGAAGGCCGCCAGTTCATCTGCGGCTTCGCGCCGCCCGAAGACCAGGACCCCGACGACATGCCATTGGACGTGGAGTACGACGCCTTCGACGGCTTCATCTGGTCCGCGCTGGCGGAGCGCGTGCCGGCCTTCGAGGCCATCCGCATGACGGGCGCCTGGGCCGGCTACTACGAGATGAATGTGTTCGACCACAACGCGATCCTCGGGCTGCACCCGAGCTGCGACAACCTGTACTTCGCGAACGGCTTCTCGGGCCATGGGCTGCAGCAATGTCCGGCCGCGGGGCGAGGGGTGGCGGAGCTGATCCGCTTCGGTGCTTACCGCAGCCTCGATCTGTCCGCGCTGTCTTTCATGCGCGTCCTGCAGAACACGCCGATGCTCGAAAAGAACGTGATCTAGCGGCTCCACCGCGCCTGCGACCGAGTTGCGTCGCACGAGCGGATGTCCTCTCCCGAAAACAAGGCCGGCGCTGCATTCACGCCGGCGGCGTTGCGCTGCCTGACGCAAGAAGACCAAGGGTTAATACCTAAATGGGAACAAACAAAAGGTCCTACATTCGCTAAAAATGTACTTTGATATAAAAGTACAAAATAACCAAAATGCCCCTCGCGCATTGCGAGGTGCGCAGCTCGAGCCAGTGCTTTCTTTCCTCAACTTCAAGGAGTGAACATGACCAAGGAAATCTTCGTAACGTTCGGGGTCGACGTGGACGCCGTCGGCGGCTGGCTCGGCTCGTATGGGGGCGAGGATTCGCCCGACGACATCTCGCGCGGCATGTTCGCGGGCGAGGTGGGCTCGCCGCGCCTCCTGAAGATGTTCAAGAAGTACGGCCTGACCACCACGTGGTTCGTGCCCGGGCACTCGGCCGAGACCTTTCCGGACCAGATGAAGGCCGTGGTCGACGCGGGCCATGAACTGGGCATTCACGGCTACAGCCACGAGAACCCGATCGCGATGACGCCCGAGCAGGAAGAGGCCGTGCTCGACAAGAGCATCGACGTCATCACCCGGCTCGCGGGCAGGGCGCCGACCGGCTACGTGGCGCCGTGGTGGGAGTTCAGCCCCATCACCAACGAGCTGCTCATCAAGAAGGGCATCAAGTACGACCACAGCCTGATGCACAACGACTTCCACCCGTACTACGTGCGCGTGGGCGACAAGTGGACCCGCATCGACTACAGCAAGCACCCGGACGCCTGGATGAAACCGCTCGAGCGCGGCACCGAAACCTCGCTGGTCGAGATCCCGGCCAACTGGTACCTGGACGACCTGCCGCCGATGATGTTCATCAAGAAGTCGCCCAACAGCCACGGCTTCGTGAACCCGCGCGACATCGAGCAGATGTGGCGCGACCAGTTCGACTGGGTCTACCGCGAGCACGACTACGCGGTGTTCCCGATCACGATCCATCCCGATGTGTCCGGCAGGCCGCAGGTGCTGCTGATGCTCGAACGGCTGATCGAGCATTTCAAGGCCCACGACGGCGTGCGCTTCATGACCTGCGACCAGATCGCGGACGACTTCCTGCGCCGCAGTCCGCGCGGCTGAGTCAGCGGCATTGCATCGCACCCCCTACAGAAAGCGAACGACAGCCATGAACGCCTCTACGCCTCCTCATGCCGCAGCAGCCGCCGCCCAGGCCGCAGCCGCCACCGCCTGGACGCCGCCCGTCGTCACCAAGCAGCAGGTCAACTACGCCACCTGGGTCTGCTTCTTCGCCTGGGTCTTTGCCGTCTACGACTTCATTCTCTTCGGCACCTTGCTGCCGAGGCTCGGCGACCATTTCAAGTGGACCGCGGACCAGCAGACCAACCTCAACACCTGGGTCACGCTGGGCACGGTCATCGTCGCCTTCGGCATCGGCCCCATTGCCGACAGGCTGGGCCGGCGCAAGGGCATCATCATTGCCGTCGCCGGCGCGGCCCTGTGCTCAGGGCTGACGGCGTTTGCGGGCTGGGTGATCGGCGTGTCGGCCGGGGTGGGCTTCGTGCTGCTGATCCTGGTGCGCTCGCTGGCCGGCCTGGGCTACGCCGAGCAGAGCATCAACGCCACCTATCTCAGCGAACTGTTCTCCCTGGTGCACACCGACCCGGCCGCGACGAAGCGGCGCGGCTTCATCTACTCGCTGGTGCAGGGCGGGTGGCCTGTGGGCGCGGTGCTCACCGCCGTGCTGGTGGCGGCGCTCTACCCGTTGGGCGAGCGCTGGTTCGGCACGGGCGGCGGCTGGGCGCTGTCCTTCGTGTTCGCGATGTTTCCCGCCGTCGTGATCGCGATCCTCGGGCGCAAACTGGTCGAGACGCCGCAGTTCCTGACCGGCAAGCGCATTGCTCAGTTGCAGCAGAGCGGACGCACGGGCGAGGCGCAACGGCTCGCGCAGGCGCAAGGCATCGACCTGGCTGCGCGGCACCACACGGGCATCTCCGCGATGTTCAAGGGTGTCTCGCTGCGGCCGACGCTGTCGCTGGCGCTGGCCTTCTTTCTCAACTGGTTCGCCATCGTGATCTTCGCCGTGCTGGGCACATCGGTGCTCGGCGGTTCGGGCGGCACGCCGGGCAAGGGAATCGATTTTTCCAACGCCTTGCAGGTGCTGATCCTGTCCAACCTGGCCGGCTTCCTCGGCTACATGTTCCACGGCTGGCTGGGTGACCGCATCGGCCGCCGCACCGCCGTCGCCATCGGCTGGGTTCTTGGCGGGATGGCGTTCTACATGATGCTGCAGGCGCCGCAGGGCGATTTCTGGCGCATCGTGCCGCTGTACTCGCTGGGCCTGTTCTTCCTGATCGGGCCGTATGCGGCCGTGCTGTTCCTGGTCGGCGAGAGTTTTCCGAGCCACATTCGCGCGACTGCCGGGTCGTTCGTCAATGCGATGGGGCAGGTGGGCGCCATCGCGGCCGGCTTCGGCGTGACGTACACGCTGTCGCATGGTGCCGACTGGGTGCAGGCCGCGGTCTACTGGGGTGCGGTGCCCTGCATCATTTCCGGTGTGGTGATGATGCTGGTGCCGCACGTCGATCCGAAGTCCGTCAAGTAGGGAGCGCGCTACATGACTTCATCGACAGCAGGGGCGGGCAGGGTGGCGCTGGTCACCGGCGCCGCCAGCGGTATCGGACAGGCACTGGCGGTGGCTTACGCGCAGGTGGGCGTGGCGGTGGTGGGCGGCTATTTTCCGGGCGATCCGCACGACCCGGCGCAGACGGAGCGCCTGGTCGCCGAGGCCGGCGGCCGCTGCGCCATGGTGGCCGTCGACGTGGGCGACACCGAGCAGGTCGAGCGCTTCGCACAAGTCGCGGTAGAGCGCTTCGGGCGCATCGACCATGCCGTGGCCAACGCCGGCTTGCTGCGCCAGTCGGCGCTCACGGCCATGAGCGACGCGCAATGGATGGACGTGATCAACGTCGACCTGAGCGGCGTCATGCGCACCTTTCGCGCCGCCGCGCGCCACATGAGCGATGGCGGCTCGATGGTCGCGGTGTCGTCGATTGCCGGCGGCGTGTACGGGTGGGAGAACCATGTGCACTACTCGGCCGCGAAGTCGGGCGTCACCGGCATGTGCCGCGCGGTGGCCATGGAACTGTCGCCTCGGGGCATCCGCTGCAACTGCGTGATCCCCGGGCTGATCGAGACGCCGCAATCGCTGGACCCCGTCAACTCGCTGGGGCCCGAGGGGTTGAAGCAGGCGGCCACCGGCATTCCGCTCGGACGGGTCGGCAAGGCGCGCGAAGTGGCGGCGCTGATCCGCTTTCTGACCGGCGACGATGCGTCCTACATCACCGGCCAATCGGTGATCGCCGACGGCGGCCTGACCGTGCGCTGGCCCGGCTGAAACCCGAGGGACTTCCTATGAACCAAGCACTTTTGCAGGGACGGCGTGCCGTGGTGACCGGTGCCGGCAGCGGCATCGGCGCCGCCATCGCGCTGGCCTACGCGCAAGCCGGCGCCCACCTGTTGCTGGCCGACCTCGACCGCGCACGGGTGGAAGACGTGGCGCGCCGCTGTCGTGACGCCGGCAGCCGGGCTGAGGTTGTCGTGGGCGACATCAGCGACGAAGCCGTGGCCAACCGCACCATCGACGCCTGCGTGGAGGCCCTGGGCGGCATCGACATCCTGGTCAACAACGCGGGCATGCTGACCCAGTCGCCGTGCGCGAGCATGTCTACACAAATGTGGGACGACATGCTGCGCGTCGACCTGCGCAGCGTGTTTCTCTGCGCGCGCAGGGCCATTCCGCACATGACCGCGCAGCGCTGGGGCCGGGTGATCAACGTGGCCTCGCAACTGGGCATCAAGGGCGGCGTGGAGCTGTGCCACTACGCGGCGGCCAAGGCGGGCGTGATCGGCTTCACCAAGTCGCTGGCGCTGGAGATGGCGCCGGTCAACGTGCTGGTCAACGCCATTGCGCCAGGCCCGATCGCCACGCCGCTGGTGGACGGCATCAGCGCCGACTGGAAGCGGGCCAAGGAAGCCAGCCTTCCCCTGGGCCGCTTCGGACGCCCGGAAGAGGTGGCGCCAACGGCCTTGTTGCTCGCGTCCGACCCCGGTGGCAACCTGTACGTGGGCCAGACGCTGGGGCCGAACTCCGGCGACGTGATGCCCTGAAGAAAAGGAGCCCGACGATGTGCGGAATGTGCGGGTTGTTGCAAGGCTCGGCGCACTGGAGCCATGCGGCCGCCGGTTCCGTGCAGGGGCGGCGCCAGCGCCTGCTCCAGATCGCGCGGGCCAACCAGTTGCTCAAGCTCTTCAGGCTGGAGCTTCAGGACTTCCATGGGCAGTCGTATGTGCTGCTGGGGCCTACAGGCGCGAGCGTGCTGGTGCCCGACTTCAGCACGCTCTGGGGCGCGGCCGAGCAACTGCTGGGCCGCACCATCGACCCGCTGGCCATGCCCTGGCCGGTGGCGCAGAACAAGGACACGCCATGACGGAAGTCGCCTTCGACGTGTTGCCCGTCGGCATCCTCACCGGCTTTCTCGGAAGCGGAAAGACCACGCTGCTGCGGCGCTGGCTGCACGGCGGCAGCGCCGGAGACACGGCGGTGCTCATCAACGAGTTCGGCGACGTCGGGCTGGACCACCTGCTGGTCGGCGCCATCGATGCCGACACCGTGCTGCTCGACAACGGCTGCATCTGCTGCTCGATCAGGGGCGAGCTCAAGGACGCGCTCATGCGCCTTTTCTCGCGCCGCCAGCGCGGGGAGCTGCCGGCGTTCCGCCGCGTCGTGATCGAGACCACGGGCCTCGCAACCCCGGGGCCGGTGCTGGCCACGCTGCTGGGCGATGCGCAGCTGCGTCATCACTTCCGGCCGGCCTTCGTGTCCACGGTGGTCGATGCGATGCATGCCGGGCACCAGCAGGCATCGCATCCCGAATGGATCGCGCAGGTTGCGGCGGCCGATACGCTGTGGCTGAGCAAGACAGACCTGGTGAACACGCAGCAGGCGGCTGCGTTGCGCGCAACGCTGGAAAGGCTCAACCCCCTGGCGCTGCAGCTGGAAGCACCGACGGGGCCGACGCCGTGGCACGACGACCTGGCGCATGAATCTTCCGACGACACCGCAAGATGGATTGCGCGCGTGAGTGCGGGCACCCTGCGGGCCCGGCCCGGCGCCGACCTTGCGCCCGCACGCCTTGGCGGCGACCATGCGCGGCATATGGCGCAAACGCAGGCAAGCTCGTTCTGCATGGTGTTCGAGCGACCCATAGAATGGTTCACGCTCACCCTGTGGCTGACCCTCCTGGTGCACCGTCACGGCGATCGGCTGCTTCGAATCAAGGGGCTGCTGGGCATCGCGGCCGACGGGTTTGCGCACGGGCAACCCACTGTCTTGCATGGGATCGGACACTTGATGCACCCTCCGGAACACCTGGACGCCTGGCCTGGAGAAGACCGCCGTTCTCGTCTGGTCTTCATCACGCAAGGCTTGTCGCAAGAGGACGTCACCGCGTCGTGGCAAGCGTTCGAGCGCTTCTACGCGCCTTCCACTGCCGGCGCGTAGCCATGTCCACACCGGCATCGAAGAGAACCGAACTGCGTGTCCTGGGCACGTCGGTCACGCTGACCGAGGCGGTGCGCAAGCGGGCCATGGCGGACCTGGGGCTGCGCATTCATTTCGAGGTGCTCGACGGCTTCGACGCACAGCGCCAGGCCGTGATGGAGCAGGGCAGCTTCGACGTCTACGACCAGTGGTTCCACAGCGTCGACTGTCTCTGGCCGGCCGGCGCGCTGCAGGCTGTCGAGCTGGACCGCATCGCGCACTGGCCGGAAGTCAACGCCTTGCCCAAGACAGGCCGGCTCGCACCGGACTCCCGCTACGGGCAGGGCTGCAACCCGGTCACGCGCCTGTACGTGCAGGCGGACGGCAGCGTGGGCGACACGCCGAGCGCACGCATCAGCATGCTGCCGCTCACGCACAACGCGGACAGCTTCGTCTATCTGCCGGGCGAGGTCTCGCAGTGGTTCGACACCACGCAGGAAAGCTGGTCGTGGCTGGTTTCGCCCCAATGCACCGGCCGCGTGGCTCTGCAGGCGGACGCCGCGATCGGCGCGCTCGACGCGGTGCTGGCCCTGCGCGCGAGCGGCGAGATGGCGTTCCGCGACATCAGCAACCTGGAGATCGAAGAGATCGACCAGATGATTTCGCTGCTCATGGTCAAGAAGAAGGCCGGCCTGTTCCGAGGTTTCTGGGCCAACTACGCCGACGCCGCGCGGATGATGATCGATGCCCGCGTCGCCATCCAGAGCAACTGGTCGCCGTCGATCGTGGCCTACGAGAAGGCCGGGCTGGCCTACCGGCTTGCCTGCCCCAGGGAGGGCTACCGCGCGTGGTACGGCGGCATGGGCATCGCTCGCCGCGCGCAGGGCCCGAAGCTCGACGCGGCCTACCGCTACCTGAACTGGTGGCATTCGGGCTGGGCGGGTGCCGCAATGGCGCGGCAGGGCTTCTACATCTCCAACCCGCAGCGCTCGCGCGCGCACCTGAGCGCGGCGGAATGGGGTTATTGGTATGAAGGCGAGCCGGCCGGCGAAGACCTTCCGGGGCCTGACGGTAGTATCCTGATCCGCCGCGGCAGCGTGCGCGACGGCGGTTCCTACACCCAGCGAATGAGCAACATCGCCGTCTGGGACACCGTCATGGACGAGCACAACTACCTGGTGCGCAAATGGACCGAGTTCCTGCGCAGCGGCTGACCACCCATAGAGACAAGAGACAGGACTGCACGACAGTGACAAAGAGCAAATGAGTCCGCGAGGCAGCGACAGGGGTGCGAACATCGAACCCGACCCCTCTGTGTCCCCGGCCGCCGAAGCCGGCGAGCGGAAGTTGCGCTACGAGGTGATCCGCAACCGGCTGCGCCAGGCCATTGCCGACAAGCGCATCGTGCCCGGGCTGGTGCTGCTGGAGGGACCGGTGGCCGACGTGTTCGGCACCAGCCGCGTCCCGGTGCGAAAGGCCTTTCATCTTTTGCATGAAGAAGGGCTGCTGCAGAAGTTTCCCGGTCGCGGCTACATGGTGGCGCCGCGCGGCCAGCAGGTGGAGCCCCAGCGGCTGACCATCGACGAAGCTTCGCTCGGGCAGGACGCGCAGGGCGCGACCATCTACATCCCCTCTGAAAGCGAGCGCATCTACGGCGAGTTCGAGCGTTCGATTTCCGCCGCCGTGGTGTTCGGCCACTTTCGCATCGACGAAGCGCGGGCCATGAAGCACTTCAACGTGAACCGGGTGGCGCTGCGCGAGGTGTTGAGTCGGCTGGTGGACCGCGGCCTCGTCGAAAAGAGCGCCTATGCCTCTTGGCGCGCCGGCCCGCTCACGGCGCGCGCCATCGCGCAGGACTTCGAAGTGCTGCTGCTGCTTGCGCCGGCCGCGTTGCTGAACAGCGCGCCGAAGCTCGACGAGCAGTTCCTGCTCGGCCTGCGCGGCGCCCTGAGCGATCCTGAGGCCGTCGGCACGGAAGAACTGCTGCGTATCGAAAGCCAGATTCATGGGGATTGCCTCTCCAGGCATCCCAACGCCAAGATGCTCGGCATCCTTCAGCAGTGCCAGATGCCGCTGATCGTCAACCGCACGTTCTTGCGCATGTTCCAGCAGTCGACGAGTCGGTTGCTGCTCGATGAGTACCGGGCCATCGTCGAGCATCTTTGCGCACGGCAGTTCGCGCTGGCGGCCGAGGCGCTCGAGGCCCATCTGGAGGCTGCGCGCAAGCGCACCCAGCAACAACTGAAGGTTCTGGCGGTGCTGCCCGAGCCGCAATTCCCCGACTATCTTGTGCGCGTGGCCTGACTGCAGCCGAAGCGAGGCGTACGATCCTCGCCAGAGAGGCATACGCAACATGACCGCACAGACACTGACAGCTACCGCCCGCGCGCTGGTCGCCGGCGACAAGGGCTTGCTCGCCATGGACGAGAGCAACGCCACCTGCAACAAGCGCTTCGCGGCGCTGGGCATCCCGCAGACCGAGGCGGCGCGGCGCGACTGGCGCGAGCTGATCGTCACCGCGCCGGGGCTGGGCGACAGCATCAGCGGCGCCATCCTGTTCGACGAGACCATCCGCCAGACGACGAACGCGGGCCTGCCCTTCGCCAAGGCGCTGGAGGCGGTGGGCATCATCCCTGGCATCAAGGTCGACATGGGGGCCAAGCCGCTGGCCGGGCACCCCGGTGAAACCGTCACCGAAGGCCTGGACGGCCTGCGTGAACGACTGGCCGAATACGCTGGCATGGGCGCACGCTTTGCCAAGTGGCGCGGCGTGATCGCCATTGCAGCGGGCCTGCCGAGCCGGGCCTGCATCGACGTCAACGCCCACGCGCTCGCACGCTACGCCGCGCTGTGCCAGGAGGCCGGCATCGTACCCATCATCGAGCCCGAGGTGCTGATGGACGGCGACCATTCGCTCGCACGCTGCGCCGAGGTCACCGAAGAAGTGCTGCACCAGACCTTCGTGCAACTGCGCGCACAGGGCGTGCTGCTCGAAGGCATGCTGCTGAAGCCGAACATGGTGCTGCCGGGCCAGAAGGCCGCGGTGCAGGACTCGGTCGAGGCGGTGGCCGAGGCCACGGTCAACTGCCTCTTGCGCACCGTGCCCGCCGCCGTGCCGGGCGTTGCGTTTCTTTCCGGCGGCCAGTCGGCGCAGCTGGCCTCCGCCCGGTTGAACGAAATGAACCTCAGGTTCAAGTCGTGCATGCCGTGGGCGCTGACCTTCTCGTTCTCGCGCGCGGTGCAGCAGCCAGCGCTCGACGCATGGAAGGGCGACGCCGCCAACGTGGCGGTCGCACAGCAGGCGCTGGTGCTTCGCACCCGTGCCAATCAGGCCGCGCGCCGCGGCGACTACAAATAACAGGCATTGAACCGCGCATGACCACGCCCCAGGACCTGTACCGCCAGAAGCTGGCCGCTCCCGCCGATGCCGTGCGCCAGGTGCGCAACGGCGACATGATCGTCGTGCCCACCGGTGTCGGCGAGCCGCCCACGCTGCTCACGGCGCTGTCGGAGCAGCGGCGCGACTTTCGCGACGTGAAGGTGGCGCAGATCCTGGCGATGCGCAAGTACGCCTACATCGACCCCGAGACCGTCGAGCATGTGCGCCATGTGGCGCTGTTCTTCGGCGGCGCCACGCGCGCGGGCGGCCAGGCGGGCTGGATCGACTTCCTGCCGAACTACTTCTCGGAGATTCCCGCGCAGATCGAGCGAGGGCAGATACCGGCCGACGTGGTCTTCAGCATGGCCTCGCCGATGGACGCGCACGGCTACTTCGCCCTGAGCCTGGGCGCCGACTACACGATGGCCGCTGTCGCCCGCGCCCGCGCCGTGGTGCTGGAGGTGAACCCGAACGTGCCCTTTGCCTGCGGCGCCTGCCATGTGCACATCTCGCAGGTGGCTGCGCTGGTGGAAAACGAGGCGCCGGTGATGGAGGTCGGGCTGCCCAAGATCGGCGTGGTGCAGGAAGCCATCGGCAAGTACGTGGCCGACCTGATCGACGACGGCTCCACGCTGCAGATCGGCTACGGCGGCATTCCCGACGCGGTGGTGATGCAGCTCACGGGCAAGCAGGACCTGGGCATTCACACCGAGATGATCGGCGACGGCATCCTCACGCTGGTGGAGAGCGGCGCGGTCACCAACCGGCGCAAGAACTACCTGCCGGGCAAGTCGATCGCCACCTTCGCGCTGGGCTCCGGCAAGCTCTACCGCTTCATGGACCGCAACCCGGCGCTCGAAATGCACCCGGTCAATTTCACCAACGACCCGGCGCTGGCGGGGATGAACGACAACCTCATCGCCATCAACGCGACCATGCAGATCGACCTGCTGGGGCAGTGCGGCTCCGAGAGCCTGGGGTATGCGCCGTACTCGGGCACGGGCGGGCAGTCGGACTTCGTGCGCGCGGCCAACCGCTCGCGCGGCGGCAAGGCTTTCATCGTGCTGCCCTCGACGGCCAAGGACGACACCATCTCGCGCATCGTGCCCTCGCTGTCGCCCGGCACGCACGTGAGCACGAGCAAGAACGACATCAACTATGTGGTCACCGAGTACGGTGTGGCGCAGCTGCGCGGCAAGTCGGCCAAGCAGCGCGCGCGCGAGCTGATCGGCATCGCGCACCCGGCCTTCCGGGCCGAGCTGACGGAGCAGGCGCAGCGGCTGAAGCTGCTCTAGGCCTGCCGGTCGGTCAACCGGCCTTGGCCGCCTTCACCAGCGAAGGCGTCGCCTTGTAGCTCTCGGGAAACAGCTTCTTCAGGTCGTCGATCTTGGGCATGTCGTTGATCGCGATGTAGGGCTGGCTCGGGTGCAGCGTGAGGTAGTCCTGGTGGTAGTCCTCGGCCGCATAGAAGGGCTTGGCCATTTCGACGGTGGTCGCCAGGGGCTTGCCGAAGGTCTTGGCCTGGTTCAGCTGCGCGATGTAGTCCTTGGCGATGCGGGCCTGCTCGGCGTTCTCGGCGAACACGGTGGAGCGGTACTGCGTGCCGCTGTCGGGGCCCTGGCGGTTCAGCTCGGTGGGGTCGTGCGCCACCGAGAAATAGATCTGCAGCAGCTTGCCGTAGCTGACCTGCTGCGGGTCGTAGGTGATGCGCACCGATTCGGCATGGCCGGTGCGGCCCGAGCCCACTTCGTCGTAGCGCGCCGTCTTGGCGTCGCCCCCGGCGTAGCCCGACACGGCGTTGCTCACGCCCTTGACGCGCTGGAACACGCCCTGCACGCCCCAGAAGCAGCCGCCTGCGAACACAGCGGTTTCGGTCCTGGCGGTGGCCGGTGCCGTCAGGTCGGCGGTGGGGGCGGGCACGCGTCGCGCGGTTTCGGCGAAGGAGGGCACCGCGTGCCACACCAGGGCGGCGGCGGCCAGCGTGCCGGCAGTGAGTGCGATGGATTTCATGGGAGAGTTCCTTGGGAGGGCAGTGGAAAGCGGGTTCTCGCGACATTGACGCCGAATCTGCCGGGCGTCAATGGCGGTTTGCGGCGGTCGGAAGGGCGCTTACTTCTTCATCTCGTCCTTGCCCATGCTGTCTTTCTTCATGGCGTCCTTGCCCATGGCGTCCTTGGCCATCGAATCCTTGGCCATGGAGTCCTTCTTCATGCTGTCCTTCGACATGGAGTCCTTTGCCATCGAATCTTTCTTCATGCCGTCCTTGGCCATTTCGTCCGCGGCGAAGGCCGAGGCGCCGGCAAAGGCCATGCAGGTTGCGAGCAGGGTTGCGGTGAGCTTGTTCATTGAGAGTCCTTGGTTGTGTTTGGATTTCGTTTCAAAGATCGGCCTGGTTACAGCGAAGTGACACTGAACTCGGCCTCGCGCTTTCTTCGGCAGTCGAGCGGCTGTGGCAGCCCCTCAGCTCCCTCCGAACCAGTTGTAGCCCTGGTCTTCCCAGTAGCCACCTGTGTAGGTGTTGGTGACGAACATCGCCTTGATGTGCTTCGGGTTCTTGTAGCCAAGCTTGGTCGGCATGCGCAGCTTCATCGGAAAGCCGTACTTGGGCGGCAGGGGCTGGCCGTCGTAGGTCAGCGTGAGCAGCGTCTGCGGGTGCAGCGCGGTGGGCATGTCGATGCTGGTGTAGTAGTCGTCGGCGCACTTGAAGCCCACGTACTTCGCGGTGGTGTCGGCGCCGATGTGGCGCAGAAAGTCGGCAAAGCGCACGCCGCCCCATTTGCCGATGGCGCTCCAGCCTTCCACGCAGATGTGCCGGGTGATCTGGTCGTGCTGCGGCATGGCGCGCAACTCGGCCAGCGTCCAGGCATGCTTGTCGGCCACCATGCCGGTCACTTCGAGCTTGTAGCTGGCCTCGTCCACCTCGCGCACCTCGTCTTCGCCGTAGTACGCGTTGAAGGGAAAGGGGCGGGTGATCTCGGCTTCGGTGTAGGTCGGTGCCAGTTGGGTGGGGCTGAAGATCAGGCCCTGCACCTTGTCGTTGAAGCGCGAGATCTTCGTCAGCGCGGCCTCGACCTGGGTGTTGTCGCTGATGCTGCAGCCTGTCAGCAGCGACAGTCCGCCGAGCGTCAACGATCGCTGCAGGAAGGCGCGGCGCGCGGGCTGGTCGAGCTTCCGGGCGATCAGCGTGCGGGCTTCGCGGACCACGGCGTCACCGTCGACGCCGGCAAGGGTGGGGGCTTTGAAGATTTTCATGGGACGGGTCCGGGGGGGCGGGGGTCAGGCCTTGGGCAGGTGCTGTGACGTGCGGCCGCGCAGCATGGTGAGCAGCGTGCGGGGCACCAGCGCCACCATCACGAGGTGGACGACGACAAAGGCCACGATGGCCGCCATCGCGAAGAAGTGGATGCGGCGTGCGAATTCGTAGCCGCCCAGCAGGTCGCGCAGCACCGCGAACTGCACCGACTTCCACAGCACCAGCCCCGACAGCACGATGACGACCAGGTCGAGCATCACGAACAGGTAGGCCAGTTTCTGCACGTTGTTGTAGCGGCGCGGGTCGGCGTGCGAGAGCTTGCCCTTGAGCGCGGCCAGCGCGTCGTGCAGCACGCCGCGCGGCGTCACCGGGAAGAACTTGCGGGCCAGCCGGCCGCTGGCGATGTTCACCGCCAGGTACACGAAGCCGTTGAACACCAGCAGCCACATCGCCGCAAAGTGCCACTGCAGCGCACCGCCGAGCCAGCCGCCGAGGGTGATCACGGTGGGGATGGTGAACGGGAAGAACGGCGCCGCGTCGTAGATGCGCCAGCCGCTGGTCACCAGGATCACCACGGCCAGTGCATTGAGCCAGTGGGTGATGCGCATCCACAGCGGGTGGATGGGCCGTGCGTCCGCCGGTGCGGCAGGAGGGGCGATGGCTGTGCTGTTCATGGAGCGGATTGTTGGGCGCACCCCATGGCCGATTCATCACGCAAAGTTCAATTAATCGTGATAACTCCGCAGGCCGTATCGCAGGACAATCGGCCCCATGGACACCGCCAAACGCGTGCTGATCGTCGAGGACGACGCCCACATCGCCGAACTGCTTCGCATGCACCTGCGCGACGAGGGCTATGCGGTGGAGCACGCCGCTGACGGTCACGCCGGCCTGCGCGAGCTGGAGCGCGGCAACTGGGACGCGCTGGTGCTCGACCTGATGCTGCCCGGCGTCGACGGGCTCGAGATCTGCCGCCGCGCCCGCGCCATGACGCGCTACACGCCGATCATCATCATCAGCGCCCGCTCGAGCGAGGTGCACCGCATCCTGGGGCTGGAGCTGGGCGCGGACGACTACCTGGCCAAGCCCTTCTCGGTGCTGGAACTGGTGGCGCGCGTGAAGGCGCTGCTGCGGCGCACCGACGCGCTGGCGCGCAATGCGCGCATGGAGTCGGGCAGCCTCACGCTGGGCAACCTGGACATCGACCCGCTGGCGCGCGAGGTGCGCCTGGACGGCAAGCCCATCGAGCTCACGCCGCGCGAGTTCGACCTGCTGTTCTTCTTTGCGCGCAACCCCGGCAAGGTGTTCTCGCGGCTCGACCTGCTCAACCAGGTGTGGGGCTACCAGCACGACGGCTACGAGCACACGGTGAACACGCACATCAACCGGCTGCGCACCAAGGTCGAGGCCGACCCTGCCGAGCCGCGGCGCATCCTCACGGTGTGGGGGCGGGGCTACAAGCTCTCGGCCACCGGCAGCGCGGAGGACGTGTCGTGAACGCCTGGGCCACGCTCTCGCGCAGGCTCTCGGCCGTGTTCGCGGTGCTGCTGCTGGTGTGCTGCGGCGCGTCGGTGTGGCTGCAGGTGCGCTCCAGCGGCCTGCACGAGCAGGAAGTGATCCAGCGCCTGTCGAGCGGCCTGGCGGCCCATATCGCAGAGAACACCGAACTGATGAAGCCCGGCGGGCTCGACCAGGCGGCGGTGAAAGACCTGTTCGACAAGCTCATGGCGGTCAACCCCAGCGTCGAGGTGTACGTGCTGGCGCCGGACGGCCGCATCGAGGCGCAGGCCGCTCCGGCCGGGCACCTGAAGCGCGAGAGCGTCGCACTGGCGCCGATTCGCCGCTTGCTGGCCGGGGCGCCGCTGCCCATCGCGGGCGACGACCCGCGCAGCGTCGGCGGCTCGAAGGTGTTCAGCGTGGCGCCGCTGCGCATGGGCGGGCGCGACGCCGGCTATGTGTACGTGGTGCTGCAGGGCGAAGACCTCGACGTGCTGGTGGCCAACGCGGCCGCCGACAACGTGCTGCGCACCATGCTCTGGTCGACGGGCCTGGTGGCGCTGCTCGGGCTGCTGGCCGGCCTGGCGGCGTTCCGGCTCATCACGCGCCCGCTGCGCGAACTGACCTCGGCGGTGAAGCGCTTCGAGGCCGAAGGCATCGCCTCGCTCGAGAGCGAAACGCCCACGCTGGAGCGCCTGTCGCAAGGCACCGACGAGATCGCGCAACTCGGCCAGGCCTTCACGCAGATGACGCGGCGCATCGCCGAGCAATGGCGCGAGCTCACGCTGCAGGACCAGCAGCGCCGCGAGCTGTTTGCCAATATTTCCCACGACCTGCGCACGCCGCTCACGTCGCTGCACGGCTACCTGGAGACGCTGCTGCTGAAGGCCGGCACGCTGGACGAGGCGGAGCGCCGGCGCTACCTCGAAATTGCGCTCGGCCAGAGCCGCAAGGTCGGCCGCCTGGCGCAGGAAGTGTTCGAGCTGGCGCGGCTCGAATACGGCGTGGTCAAGCCCGAGAAGGAGAACTTTGCGCTGGCCGACCTCGTGCAGGACGTGTTCCAGAAGTTCGAGCTGGCGGCCGAGGCGCGCCACCAGCGCCTGAAGCCCGACATCGCACCCGGCCTGCCGGTGGTGTCGGCCGACCTCGGCATGATCGAGCGCGTGCTGACCAACCTGCTGGACAACGCGATCCGCCACACGCCCGCGGGCGGCGAGATCGTGGTGCAGCTGCGCCAGGAGAACGCGGGCGTCGCGGTGCAGGTGAGCGACACGGGGCCCGGCATTCCCGGCGATCTGCAGAAGGCGCTGTTCATGCGCCCCGTGTTCATGAGCGGCTCGCGCACCGACAGCGCCAGCAGCGGCGGGCTGGGCCTGGTGATCGTCAAGCGCATCCTGCAGCTGCACGGCAGCGACATCCGGCTGGTGCAGCAGCCGGACAAGGGCGCGGTGTTCCGCTTTCAGCTGGGCGGTGCGGCAGCGGTGGGCTGAGAGGGCGAAGGGGTTTGCAGGTTTGCCTGCGTGCGGTGGTCGATGCTAGAAAAGCAGCGCGATGGATACGCACACACCAAGGAGACAAGCCACCATGCCAGCCTTCGATACCGTCCTGATCGACAAGGACCCGCAGCACCCGCGCATTGCGCGCCTCGTGCTCAACCGGCCAGACAAGCTCAACGCCATTGGAGAGAAAACGCCTTCGGAGATCCGGCGAGCGGTCGAATGGGCCGAGGCCGACGACGAGGTGCACGTGATCGTGGTCGAGGGCGCCGGCCGCGCCTTCTGCGCCGGCTACGACCTGGGCGACTATGCCGAAGGCCATGGGCGCGAGGAGCAGGGCGACCACCCGTGCCGACAGGAGAAGACGCCCTGGGATCCGATGCTCGACTACGCCGCCATGAAGCGCAACACCGACGACTTCATGGCCCTGTGGCGCTGCCACAAGCCCACCATCGCCAAGGTGCACGGCTACGCGGTCGCTGGCGGCAGCGACATCGCGCTGTGCTGCGACCTGCTGACCATGGCCGACGATGCGCGCATCGGCTATATGCCCACGCGGGTGTGGGGCTGCCCGACCACCGCGATGTGGACTTACCGGCTCGGTGCGATGCGAGCCAAGCAGCTCATGTTCACGGGCGACACCATCGCCGGCACGCAGGCGGCCGAATGGGGGCTGGCCAATCTCTCGGTGCCGGCCGACCAGCTCGACGACGCCACGCTGAAGCTCGCGCAACGCATCGCGGGCGTGCCGCGTTCGCACCTGATGATGCACAAGCTGGTCGTCAACCAAGTGTGGCATTCGATGGGGCTGGAGCAGAGCCAGATGTTCGCCACCGTGTTCGACGGCATCACGCGCCACAACCCGGAGGGCATGTGGTTCCGCAGGCAGGCGGAGGCAGAGGGCTTCAAGAGCGCCGTCGCGTGGCGCGACAGCGGCCGGAACATTCCGCAAGGCGACGAGGCGAGGGCGCTCGTCGCGCAGCTCGAGGCGAAACTCGCCGCGGCACGGGCGGCGGTGCCGCCGGGGCGTTGAGCCCGGGGCGCGTCAGTTCTTGCGGCGCGTGACGACCACCGTGGCCTCAAGGCCTTCGTAGGCCTCCGCGTCGCCGTACCAGCTGCCTGAGATGGGCGCGGCCTGCGCCGGGTCGCGCGAGACGCCCACGCGAATGAGCTGCCCGCTGCCCATCAGGTTGTTGGTCGGGTCGAAGGCGAGCCAGCCGACGCCCGGCAGGTAGGCCTGCAGCCAGGCGTGCGTGGTGCCGGCACCGGTCATCGATTCGCCCTGGGCGTTGGCCGCGTTGTCGAGCGCGGCGTCGTAGATGTAGCCCGACACGAAGCGCGTGGCAATGCCCAGGCGGCGCGTGGCTTCCATCATCAGCAACGCGTAGTCGCGGCAGCTGCCGCTGCCCAGCGCGAGCGTTTCCAGCGGCGGCTGCGTGCCTTCCTCGTCGCGGGCCTTGTACTCGAGGCTCTGGCCGATGTGCGCGTTCATGCGCGTGAGCACCTCGCGCGTGCTGTTGGGCTTGTCGGTGTGCAGGAACTGGTGGGCCCAGCGAATGAGCGTGCCCTGGTTGTCGTCTTCGTGGTGCGGGCGCAGGTAGTGCTCCAGGTCGAGGCGCTCCTGCAGCGTGTAGGCGAAGGGCAGGAACTCGGCGGCCGGGTCGAGTGCCAGCTGGTCCTGCTGCGCCGGCACGTGCTCGATGGTGAACGAGCACACGATGCGCAGCTCGGTCGCCTCGCCCATGGGCTGCACCAGGGCGACGGAATTGGAGTGCGGGTCTTGAATGAGCCGGGTGAAGGCCTGCGGGCTCACCTGCAGGTCGGTGGCCAGCACACGCAGGTCGTGGCTGTCGCGCGGGCGGAACATCACGCGGTGCAGGCCGAAGGTGACCGGCTTGTTGTAGCGGTAGACGGTGGTGTGCAGGATGTCGTACTGGGTGGCCATGCGGTGCATTCTGGGGCCTGCGCAAGGCAAGCGGTGGAATAGGGGCACGCATGCCGCACAATCGCCGGCCGCCCGCCCGGCAGTCCGGCCCGCTCGCCCTCATCCTTTCATTCGCAAGGGAACCATGTATTCCGCCACCTTCATCTTCGCCAAGAAGCAATTCGACGACGCATTCCACCGCCTGGACCAGACCATCGCCGAAGCCGCGAAATCGCTGCCCGGCTACCTGGGCGAGGAGACCTGGGAGAACGCGGACAACGGGCTGGTGTCGAACGTCTACTACTGGGAGTCACTGGAAAGCCTGCAGGCGCTGATCCGGCATCCCGTGCACCAGCAGGCCAAGGCGGGGCAGGCGAACTGGCTCGATGGGTACAAGGTGGTGATTTCGCAGGTCGTGCGCACTTACGGGGACGAGCGGATCGATCACCTGCTGCCACCCGTGGTGGTGGCCTGAGTTCGGGAGGGCGCTCAGAGCCTTTGCGTGCCAAGCGCCTTGGCCAGAGCCGCCGGCAAAGCCAGCGGCTCTCCATGCCATTGCGCGGCCAGCAGTTCGGCGCACAGCGCGGCGAAGCTCAGGCCCCGTGAGCCCAGCGCGGTGCAGGCCCACAGGCCCGGGGCCTGCGCATCGATGGCACCCACCAGCGGACGCCGGTCGCCCGAGGCGCATCGAATGCCGACCCAGGTGTCGACTTCGGCGTGCTCGAAGGCCGGCGCCAGCGCGCAGGCGGCCGCCGGATGCAGCCGCGCCAGGCGTTCGCGGTTGGCCTCGGCGTCCGCCGCGGTGGGGGCCAGGCTGGTGCTGTCCCGGTCGAAGGTCGCGCCCGCCAGCCATATCGGGGTGCCGTCGCCATGCGGCACCTGCGCGACCAGGTGGCCGTCGCCGTTGATGGGCGTGGCGGGCAGGGCCATGCCTTCGGTCATCGGGCCCCAGGCGACCTGGCCGCGCACCGGCTGAAGCGGGAGACTCGGTGCGAATCGCCCCGACTCGAAGCCGGCGCAGACGACCACGCGGTCCGCGTCGGCCAGCAACTCGCCGGATGAATCGAACAGCTGCCAGCCGCTCGCGTCGTGCGTCACGCTCGCCACGCGGCAACCGCCACGAAACGCCACGCCGGGCTGACGCAGCCATTGCGCGATCAGCCGGTGCGGCCGCACCCAGGCCGCGCGCGCATGCCAGAGCGCGGGCGCATCGCCCGGCAGGCCTGCGGCCTCCAGCCGAGCGGCGTTCGCAGGCCACGATTCGTTGGGCCCGTCGGCGCTCCAGCCGGGGGGCACGCGCACATCGCCGTCGGGCCGGCGCTCCAGCACCCCGGTGGCGCGCCAGTCGCGGCCTTCTTCCAGCAGCCGCGTGAGCTCGGCCCAGGTGGCGCGGATGCCGGCACGCGTCAGGCGCGACAGCAAGGCGTCGTCGGGCGACACGTGCGGCGCGAGCATGCCCACCGGCAACCCGGACGCGCCTTCGGCCGGCTGCGCCGCGGCGTCCAGCACCGTGACCTGCCAGCCGCGCCGCGCAAGGCTCGCCGCGACGGCGGCGCCCGCCAGCCCGGCGCCGATGACGGCACAGCGGCCCGGTGCCTCGATGCGCTGCGGCGCGGGCCCGCGCCGGCGCACCGTCCAGGCGGGGGCGAACACGCCGCGCAGGCCGCCGGGCGCCGGGGCGATCGTGAAGCCGGCCTGCGTGAGCGCGTCGCGCACGGGGTGTGCAGCGTTCCAGGTGGCGATGCCCGTGCCTTGCCGCGCAAAGCGCGAGACGGCCTTGAGCGTGTCGGCCGACCACATCGCCGGGTCGTGCGGCGCGACAGCGCCGCCGAGGAAGATGCTGTCCGCCTCGAAGCGCTGCGCGCGCAGCATCGGCTGCACATCGCCGATGCACAGGGTCAGCAGCACATGGCCGTCGTCGAACGCCAGCCGGTGGAAGCCGCTCAGCAGGCCGTGCCATTGCGCGGCCAGCTCGCTGGCAAGAGGTGCGAGCTCGGGGTGCGCCTGGGTGGCGCGCAGCAGCTCGTCAGGCGAGACCGGGCGCGCTTCTACACAGACAAAGTGCAGCATGCGTGGGCGCTCGGGGTCCGAGCGCCACGCGTGCCACGTTGTCAGGAAATTGAGGCCCGGCCCGAAGCCGGTTTCGAGAATCAGCCATTGCGGCTGTCCGGCCCACGCCTGGGGCAATCCGCAGCCGTCCAGGAACACAGGGCGCGCCTGCGCCGGTTCGGCGGCCACGGCGGGGAGGGTGCTCAGGCGGCCGGGGGCGGCACGTAGCCCTGGACGACGTCGGCGCCTTCGCCGAAGAAGTGCTTTTCCATCTGCCGCGCCAGGTACTGGCGGGCGCGCAGGTCGGCCAGGTTGAGCCGGTTTTCATTGACCAGCATCGTCTGCTGCTTGAGCCAGGCGGCCCAGGCCTCCTTGCTCACGCTTTCCCACAGGCGCTTGCCCAGATCGCCTGGGTAGGGCGGGAAGTCGAGCCCTTCGGCCTCTTTGCCGAGCTTGATGCACTGAACCATGCGTGCCATTTCGATTGCCTTTGAACGGGAAAAGTGGGGGGTAAGCGGGTGCTTAGTTGATTTAGCTATTTAGAACTGAGAACTTGGTCGTTCCAGTTTCTATATGCCTTATTGAGAATACACAGCTTCATCGATATGCCTTTTCAGAGCAAGACACCATGAGCATTCGCCGCGACTTTATCAAGCTTTCCCTGGGTGCCGGCGTGGCCGGTGCTTTGGCCCTGTCGGCGTTGCCGACGTTTGCCCAAGGCGCCGCGGCTGCCAAGGGCCCCGTGACGCTGCTGAACGTGTCGTACGACCCGACGCGCGAGCTGTACGTGGACTACAACCAGGCCTTCGCCAAGTACTGGAAGGCCAAGACCGGCCAGGAAGTGACCGTCAAGCAGTCGCACGGCGGCTCGGGCAAGCAGGCCCGCTCGATCATCGACGGCATCGACGCCGATGTGGCCACGCTGGCCCTCGGCGGCGACGTCGATGCGCTCGTCACGCACGGCGGCCTGGTCAAGGCCGACTGGCAAAAGCGCCTGCCGCACAACTCCGCCCCCTACACCTCGACCATCGTGTTCCTGGTGAAGAAGGGCAACCCCAAGGGCCTGAAGGACTGGGACGACCTCACCAAGGCCGGCGTGCAGGTGATCACCCCCAACCCCAAGACCTCGGGCGGCGCCCGCTGGAACTACCTGGCCGCTTGGGAATTCGCCAAGCGCAAGTACGGCAGCGACGCCAAGGCCAAGGAATACATCGGCAACCTGTTCAAGAACGTGCCCGTGCTCGACACCGGCGCGCGCGGCTCGACCATCACCTTCGTGCAACGCGGCGTGGGCGACGTGCTGCTGGCCTGGGAAAACGAAGCCTTCCTGGCGCTGAAGGAATTCGGTCCCGAGAAGTTCGAGATCGTGGTGCCGTCCATCTCCATCCTGGCCGAGCCCAGCGTGGCGGTGGTCGACAAGGTCGTCGACAAGAAGGGCACCCGTGAAGTGGCCGAGGAATACCTCAAGTACCTGTACTCCGACGAAGGCCAGGACATCGCGGGCCGCAACTTCTACCGCCCGACGTCCGACAAGGCCAAGGCCAAGTACGACAAGCAGTTTCCCAAGCTGACGCTGGTGACCATCGACCAGGCCTTCGGTGGCTGGGCGAAGGCCGACAAGGAGCATTTCGCCGACGGCGGCTCCTTCGACCAGATCTACGCCCCCAAGCAGAAGTAAGCGCACCGTGTCCGTTCTCCTGATTGCCGGCAGCCCTTCGGCCCCCTCGCGTTCCACCGCCTTGCTCGAGGCGGTGGGCGAGCGGCTGGCGGCCCGCCACGCGCGCATCGAGCGCCTCTGGATCCGCGACCTGCCGGCGCAGGCGCTGCTGCTGGCCGATTGGAACCATCCGGCCATCGTGAACGCGATCGCCAAGGTGACCGAGGCCCGCGCGATCGTGGTGGCCACGCCGGTCTACAAGGCGGCCTACAGCGGCGTGCTGAAGGTCTTTCTCGACCTGCTCGCGCAGAACGCGCTCAAGGGCAAGACGGTGCTGCCGCTGGCCACCGGCGGCAGCCCGCACCACATGCTCGCGCTCGACTACGCGCTGCGGCCCGTGCTGCAGTCGCTGTCGGCGCGCCACATCCTGCCGGGCGTGTACGCCAGCGATTCGCAGATCACGCTGACGCCCGAGAACGCCTACCAGGTGAACCCCGACCTGGCCGAGCGACTGAACGAGGCCGTCGAGGTGCTCGCCACCGAAGGCCTGAAGCTGCCCGCCACGCACGGCTTCGAGTCGGTGCCGTTCTCGCGCGTGCGATGTAGCGTCTGACACAGGGCTCGCCCCCAGGCTGCGCACGCGTCGTGTAGTGCGCGCCAACCCCCTGCCCGGGGGCCACACCAGAGGCCCGGCAAAGCCGGTTCCCCGGTGTTTCACCCAAGATTTCCGAGTTGCCTTCGAGGCCGCTGCGGGAGTGCTTTTGCCTGAAGTTTCTGGAACCCGAGGAATCCACGCATGAACCCCGTCGCCACCGAAGACTCCGTGCTCGACACCGCACCGCGTTCCCACTGGCACGCGCTCGGCGATCTCGCCGTGAGTGTCGTCGTCGTCAGCGCCATTGCGCTGATCGTCAGTTTCATCGCCGCCGTCTGAGCGCGGCACACCCCAACGAGCCTTGCCATGACATTGATTTCCGCACCTCGCCGCCGCCTCATCCAGGGCGTTGCCGCCGCCATCGCGCTCCCGTCGTTTGCTGCCGTGGCACAGGCCCCCGCACGGCAGTTGCGCATCGGCAACCAGAAGGGCACGCTCAACATCCTCAAGGGACGCGGCACGCTCGAGAAGCGGCTCGCGCCGTTGGGCGTCACGGTCAAGTGGACCGAGTTCACCGCCGGGCCGGTGCAACTCGAGGCGCTGAACGTCGGCTCCATCGACTTCGGCGACGTGGGCGAAGCGCCGCCCATCTTCGCGCAGGCCGCCGGCGCGCCGCTGGCCTACGTGGCGGCCACCCAGCACCGCCCGCGGACCGAGGCCGTGCTGGTGCCCAAGGGCTCCGCCGTCAAGACCGTGGCCGACCTCAAGGGCAAGAAGATCGCGCTCAACAAGGGCTCGAACGTGCATTACTTCATCGTCAAGCTGTTCGAAAAGCACGGCCTGGCATACGCCGACCTCAACCTGGTCTACCTGCCGCCGGCCGACGCACGCGCCGCCTTCGAGAAGGGCTCGGTCGACGCCTGGGTGATCTGGGATCCGTTCCTTGCCGCCGCCGAGAAAGCGCTGGATGCGCGCATCGTGGCGGACGCCACGGGCTTGGTGGGCAACCGCGCCTACTACTTCTCGTCGCTCGACTATGTGGCGAAGAACGCCGACGTGATCGCCATCGCGGTCGAAGAGATCAACAAGGTCGAAGCCTGGGGCTCTGCGAACAAGGGCGAACTCGCTGCCGAACTGGCCGCTTTGTGGGGCCTGCCCAAGCCGGTGGCCGATGTCACCACGGCCCGGACGCCCTACGGCATCACCCCGATCACCAAGGCCATCCTGGCCGAGCAGCAGCAGATTGCCGACACCTTCTTCGAACTGAAGCTGATCCCGAAGAAGATCAACGTGCTCGACGCCGCGGGCGCGGGGGTGGCGTGATGCAGATCTTCTGGTTTCTCCCCACCCACGGCGACAGCCGCTACCTGGGCACCAGCGAAGGCGCGCGCCCCATCGACCTGGCCTACCTGCAGCAGATTGCCGGCGCGGCCGACAACCTCGGCTACGAAGGCGTGCTCATTCCCACCGGCCGCTCTTGCGAAGACCCGTGGGTCATCGCGTCCAGCCTGATCGGCGCGACCAGGAATCTCAAGTTCCTGGTGGCGGTGCGCCCCGGGCTGCACCAGCCCAGCCTGGCCGCGCGCATGGCCGCGACCTTTGACCGGCTCTCGGGCGGGCGCCTGCTGGTGAACCTCGTCACCGGCGGCGACCAGACGGAGCTGGAAGGCGACGGCGTGTACCTGGACCATGCCTCGCGCTACGAGCAGTCGGCCGAGTTCATCCGCATCTGGCGCGAGATCATCGCGCGCAGCCACGACGGCCAGAGCTTCGACTACGAGGGCAAGCACCTGAGCGTGAAGGGCGCCAAGCTGCTGTACCCGCCGGTGCAAAAACCCTATCCGCCCGTGTGGTTCGGCGGTTCGTCGGCCGCCGCGCACGACCTGGCCGCCGAACAGGTCGATGCCTACCTCACCTGGGGCGAGCCGCCCGCCGAAGTGGCCAAGAAAATCGCCGACGTGCGCGCGCGTGCCGAGCGCAAGGGCCGCAAGGTGGAGTTCGGCATTCGCCTGCACGTGATCGTGCGCGAGACCGCGGACGCCGCCTGGAAGGCCGCGGAAGAGCTCATCAGCCGCGTGGACGACGACACCGTGGTTCGCGCGCAGGCCGCCTTCGCGCGCATGGACTCCGAAGGCCAGCGCCGCATGGCCGCGCTGCATGCGGGCGGCGCCAGGCGCTCGCGCGCCGACCTGGAGATTTCGCCCAACCTGTGGGCCGGCGTGGGCCTGGTGCGCGGCGGTGCCGGCACCGCGCTCGTGGGCGACGCCAGGACCGTGGCGGCGCGCATCGAGGAGTACGCCGCGCTCGGCCTGGACAAGTTCATTCTCTCGGGCTACCCGCACCTCGAAGAGGCCTACCGCTTCGCCGAGCTGGTGTTCCCGCTGCTCTCGCGCAAGGCGAAGGCCCGGCTGGCGGGCGGCTCGCTCAGCGGGCCGTTCGGCGAAGTGGTCGCCAATCTCGATGCGCCTTCGCGCCTCGTCTCCCAAAGCTGAAGGACTCCCATGACCGAACAGGTTCAGGAACTGCCGACCGTCGCGCCCGCCGCGCCCTCCGACAGCGGAGGCAACGTGTTCAGGAATTTCGGCATCGGCGTGGTCCACCGGCTGGTGCCGTGGCTCGTGCCCGTCGGGCTCATCGTCTTCTGGCAGATCGCGTCGTCGCTGGGCTGGCTCAGCACCCGGGTGCTGCCGGCGCCGGTCGACGTGGTCAAGGCCGCATGGACGCTCACCGCCTCGGGCGAGCTGTGGACGCACGTGAAGGTCAGCGCGGGCCGTGCGCTGGCGGGCCTGGCCATCGGCGGCGGGGCAGGGCTGGCACTGGGCCTGCTCACGGGTTCGGTGAAGTTCGCCGAGACGCTGCTCGACTCCACCATTCAGATGGTGCGCAACATTCCCGCGCTGGCGTTGATTCCGCTGGTGATTCTGTGGTTCGGCATCGACGAGTCGGCCAAGCTGTTCTTGATTTCGGTGTCGGTGTTCTTTCCGATCTACCTCAACACCTTTCACGGCATCCGCAACGTCGACCCGCAGCTCATCGAGATGGGCCGCACCTACGGCCTCACGCGCTGGCAGCTGTACCGCGAGGTGATCCTGCCGGGTGCGCTGTCGTCCATCCTGGTGGGGCTGCGCTTCTCGCTGGGCCTGATGTGGGTGATTCTGATCGTGGCCGAGACCATCTCGGCGCAGGCCGGCATCGGCTACCTCACGATGAACGCGCGCGAGTTCCTGCAGACCGACATCGTGCTGGTGGGCATCCTGCTGTATGCGCTGCTCGGCAAGCTGGCCGACCTGTTCGCACGCGGGCTGGAGCAATGGTGGCTGCGGTGGCATCCCGGCTACCAGAAGAAGGCGAAGTGAGGGCATGGACATGACGCATTCCCCCATTTCCCGACGCACCGCCATCGCCACGCTGGGCGCACTGGGCACACTGGGCACACTGGGCGCTACCGCGGCCTTCGCGCAGGGCGCCGCCGCGCGGCCCGCAACCGTGCGCATCGGCTACCAGAAGTCTTCCACGCTGATCGCCGTGCTGAAGGTGCAGGGCACCCTCGAAAAGCAGCTCGCACCCCTCAACGTGAGCGTGAGCTGGCACGAGTTCACCAGCGGCCTGCCGCTGCTGGAGGCGCTGAACCTCGACAACCTGGACATCAGCGCCGACGTGGCCGACACCGTGCCCGTGTTCGCTCAGGCGGCCGGCGCCGAGCTGACCTTCATCGCGCAGGAAGCGCCATCGCCTGCCGCGCAGGCCATCGTGGTGCGCGAAGACTCGCCGCTGAAGACCGTGGCCGATCTCAAGGGCAGGAAGGTCGGTTTCGCCAAGGCGGCCGGCGCGCACTACCTGTTGATCGCCGCGCTGGAGAAGGCCGGCCTGTCGTTCAAGGACATCGCACCCGCCTACCTCACGCCCGCCGACGGCCGCGCCGCCTTCGAGAAGGGCGCCATCGACGCCTGGGTGGTGTGGGACCCGTTCCTGGCCGCGGCACAGCGGCAGTCGAAGGTGCGCGTGCTGGCCGACGGCACGGGCATCGCGTCGTACCAGCGCTACTACCTCGCGAGCACCAAGTTCGCGAAAGCGCGGCCCGACGTGCTGCGCGTGGTCTACACCGAACTGGAGAAGACCGGCAAGTGGGTCAAGCAAAGCCCGAAGGAGGCCGCCGCGCTGCTGTCGCCCGTGTGGGGCCTGGACGCCGCCACCATCGAGCAGGCCAACGCCCGCCGCAGCTATGCGGTGCGGGCCGTGGTGCCCGAGGCCCTGACCGAACAGCAGCGCATCGCCGATGCCTTCTTCGCCGAGAAGCTGCTGCCCCGACCAATCGATGCGCTGAACGTGGCGCTGTTCAAGCCCGGAGCCTGAGACCATGAGTGCCGTACTGAAAGACATCCAAGCCCAGGCCTCATCCCAGGCCATCCCCGGCGGCGTGCGCCTGGAGGCGCGCGGCCTGCACAAGCGCTACGGCGCGCGCGAGGTGCTGCGCAACACGCGCCTGACCATCGAGCCGGGCCAGTTCATCGCCATCGTCGGGCGCAGCGGCTGCGGCAAGAGCACGCTGCTGCGGCTCATCGCGGGTCTCGAGGCACCGAGCGAGGGCGGCCTCTACACCGACGGGCGCGCCGTGCACGGGCTGCACGACGACACCCGCATCATGTTCCAGGAGGCGCGCCTGCTGCCATGGCGCCGCGTGCTCGACAACGTGACCCTGGGCCTGCCCGACGACGCCAAGGCGCGCGGCAAGGAAGTGCTGGCGCATGTGGGCCTGGCCGACCGCGAGAACGAATGGCCGGCGCGCCTGTCGGGCGGGCAACGCCAGCGCGTGGCCCTGGCGCGCGCGCTGGTGCACCACCCGCGGCTGCTGCTGCTGGACGAGCCGCTGGGCGCGCTGGACGCGCTCACGCGCATCGAGATGCACCGCCTCATCGAGAACCTGTGGCAGCGCCACCGCTTCACCGCGCTGCTGGTGACGCACGACGTGCAGGAAGCCGTGGCGCTGGCCGACCGCGTGATCCTGATCGAAGACGGGCGCATCGCGCTCGACGAGAACATCGCGCTGGCCCGCCCGCGCTCGCAGGGCGATCCGGCCTTCGCGGCCATTGAAAAACGAATCCTCGACAGGGTGCTGCAGAAGCCGGAAGACACCGCGCCAGAGAGCACCGACGCAAGCTGGCTCAACACCCCCGCGCACGCGCTGCGCTGGGCGATCTGAGCGTCTTCATCCCCCTTGTCCGATTCGCCAAACTGAAAGGCAGCTGTATGTCGCAGAACTGGAAATTCGAAACCCTGTCGGTGCACGCCGGCTATTCGCCCGAGCCCACCACGCGCGCCGTGGCCCCGCCGATCTACCAGACGGTGGCCTACGCCTTCGACAGCGCACAGCACGGCGCCGACCTGTTCGACCTGAAGGTGCCGGGCAACATCTACACCCGCATCAACAACCCGACGCAGGACGTGCTGGAGCAGCGCGTGGCCGCGCTCGAAGGCGGCATCGCGGCGCTGGCGCTGGCCTCGGGCCAGGCGGCGGTGACCTACGCGATCCAGACCATCGCCGAGGCCGGCGACAACATCGTCAGCAGCACCGCACTCTACGGCGGCACCTACAACCTGTTCGCGCACACGCTGCCGCAGTTCGGCATCACCACGCGCTTTGCCGACCACCGCGACCCGGGCAGTTTCGAGAAGCTGTTCGACGACAAGACCAAGGCGGTGTTCGTGGAGTCGCTGGGCAACCCCGCCGGCAACGTGACCGACATTGCCGCCATCGCCGAAATTGCGCACCGCCACGGCGTGCCGCTGATCGTCGACAACACCGTGCCCTCGCCGTACCTGAGCCGGCCCATCGAGCACGGCGCCGACATCGTGGTGCACTCGCTCACCAAGTACCTGGGCGGCCACGGCACCAGCATCGGCGGCGCCATCGTCGACTCGGGCAAGTTCCCGTGGGCCGAGCACAAGCAGCGCTTCAAGCGCCTGAACGAACCCGACCCCAGCTACCACGGCGTGGTCTACACCGAGGCGCTGGGCCCGGCGGCCTACATCGGCCGGGCGCGCGTGGTACCGCTGCGCAACACGGGCGCGGCCATCTCGCCGTTCAACGCCTTCCTGATCCTGCAGGGCATCGAGACGCTCGCGCTGCGCATGGACCGCATCAGCAGCAATGCGCTGGCGGTGGCGCAGCACCTGAAGAAGAGCAAGGCCGTCAAGTGGGTCAACTACGCCGCGCTCGAAGACCACCCCGACCACGCGCTGGCGCAGAAGTATTTCGGCGGCAAATCGAGCGGCGTGCTGACGTTCGGCATCGGTGCCGGCGCCGATCCTCGCGCCGGCGGGGCGAGGTTCCTCGATGCGCTGAAGCTCTTCACGCGCCTGGTGAACATCGGCGACGTGCGCTCGCTGGCCACGCACCCCGCATCGACCACGCACCGCCAGCTGTCGCCCGACGAACTGGCCCGCGCCGGCGTGACCGAGGACACGGTGCGCCTGTCGGTCGGCATCGAGCACATCGACGACCTGCTTGCCGACCTCGACCAGGCGCTTGCTGCAGCGTCGAACTGAAACGCCCCACGACACCATGACCACACTGCAAGCCATTCCCGAAGCCGCGCTGGACCAGTTGTTCCGCAAGGCCCGCACCGTGCACGCGTTCAAACCCGTGCCCGTGAGCGACGAACTCATCCACAAGTTGTACGACCTGCTCAAGTGGGGCCCGACCGCCTTCAATGCCCAGCCGGCGCGCTACGTGTTCGTGCGCAGCGAAGAGGCCAAGGCCAGGCTGAAGCCGGCCGTGTCGTCCGGCAACGCCGCGCAGACGCTGGCCGCCGGCGTCACGGTGATCGTGGCGCACGACACCCGCTTCTTCGAGCACCTGCCCGCGCAGTTTCCGGCCTACGACGCCAAGCCCATCTTCGAGAACAGCGCCGAGGCGGCGCAGGCCACGGCGTTTCGCAACAGCAGCCTGCAGGGCGCCTACCTGATCCTGGCGGCGCGTTCGCTGGGGCTGGACGCGGGGCCGCAGTCAGGCTTCAACGCCGAGCTGGTCGACAAGACATTCTTCCCCGACGGGCGCTACCGCGCGAACTTCCTGGTCAACCTGGGCGTGGCCGACCACGCCGGCACCTTCGAGCGCGGGCCCCGCCTGGCATTCGACGAAGTGGCCGAGATCGTCTGACGACCCCCTTCATTCCATTGCTTCGTGCTTTTCCTGAACGAATTTCCCCAACCTGAAAGAGAACCCATCATGTCCATCCAAGCCATCAACGTGCGCAACCAGTTCAAGGGCAAGGTCCGTGAAATCATCCGCGGCGACGTCGTCTCCGAAGTCGACGTCGAAACCGCCTGGGGCATCGTCACCTCCGTCATCACCACGCGCTCGGTCGACGAACTGCAGCTGAAGGTGGGCTCCGACGTGGTCGCCCTGGTGAAGTCGACCGAGGTGTCGATCGCCAAGCTCTGAGCCCGGCTCGGCGCGCCACCCGGTGCCTTTGCGGGCGCCGGGTTTTTTTACGCCCCGGCACCGCGTGGGCCTCTTCGATAGACGGATTGGTTCTAAAGAATCGCTTTTTCAGTCGTTTGACCTTCGGCCTCAAGCTTCTACAGTGGTGGTCATCGCCATCAAGGCGGATGCAATCAACCCCGCACCAAGGAGCCGAAGCCCATGCCAGTGGAATTTGAAGACGTCGTTGCGTTGCCGCCCGCCCTCGAACAGGCGAGGGGCCTTGCAACCGAAGCAGGATGGGCCTACGCCGGTGGCGTGACGCCGCCCGTGGCCTGGGAGCTGGTGAAGAGCGGGCAGGCCGTGCTGGTCGATGTGCGCTCCGGCGAGGAGCGCAAGTTCGTCGGCCATGTGCCCGAGAGCGTGCACGTGGCCTGGGCCACCGGAACGGCGCTCACGCGCAATCCCCGCTTCGTGCGCGAGCTCGAGGCCAAGCTGGCGAAGGACGGCGGCAAGGAGGCCGTGGCGCTGCTGCTGTGCCGCAGCGGCAAGCGTTCCGCGCTGGCGGCCGAAGCGGCTGCCAAGGCGGGTTTCACGCAGGTGTTCAATGTGCTCGAAGGTTTCGAAGGCGAGATCGACGCGAGCCAGCACCGCGGCGGCTCCGACGGCTGGCGCTTCCACGGCCTGCCGTGGGTGCAGGACTGACCCCACAGAACGTTCCGGGAGAACACAGACCCATGGCCCATTTCGAAGTGAGCGACATCGTTCGCGCGCTGCACGGCGTGCGCGACGAATGGCGCGATTCGCAGCGCCGCTCGCGCGAGCCCGGCGCGCGCGAGTTTCCGTCGCGCGACGCGCTCGCGCAGACCGTGGAGTCGCTGAAAGGCGCGCTCTTTCCGATGCGGCTCGGCCCGCCGGACCTGCGCCACGAGAGCGAGGACTTCTACGTCGGCCACACCCTCGATGCCGCGCTGCAGGCATTGCTGGCGCAGGCGCGGCTGGAGCTGAACTTCAACGCGCGCCACGAGCCGCGCCCCGCGAGCGACATCGACGACGCGGCCACCGAGGCCATCCGCGAGTTCGCGAATTCGCTGCCCGCGCTGCGCCGCCTGCTCGACAGCGACGTGCTCGCCGCCTACCAGGGCGACCCCGCCGCGCGCAGCGTCGACGAGGTGCTGCTGTGCTACCCCGGTGTGCTCGCGATGATCCACCACCGCCTGGCGCATGCGCTCTACAAGCTGGGCCTGCCGCTGCTGGCGCGCATCGTGGCCGAGCTGGCGCACGGGCAGACGGGCATCGACATCCACCCCGGCGCACAGATCGACGCGGGCTTCTTCATCGACCACGGCACGGGGGTGGTGATCGGCGAGACGGCGGTCATCGGCAAGCGCGTGCGGCTGTACCAAGCCGTCACGCTCGGCGCCAAGCGCTTTCCGACGGACACCGAAGGCAACCTGCAAAAGGGCCTGCCGCGGCACCCGGTGGTGGAGGACGACGTGGTCATCTATGCGGGCGCGACCATCCTCGGGCGCGTCACGCTCGGCAAGGGAGCGGTCATTGGCGGCAATGTGTGGATCACCGACGACGTGCCCCCGGGTGCGAGCGTCACGCAGGCGAGCCTGCAGAACGCGCCGAAGGCGGTGCGCCTGTGAAAGCATTCGTCGAAGACTTCGGCGTCACGGTGCGCCAGCTGCGCGAAGGCAAGGGCTGGTCGCAGGAGGAACTGGCGGAGCGTTCCGATCTGAACCGCTCCTACGTGGGGGAAATCGAGCGCGCCCGCGTCATTCCGTCGATCGTCACCGCGCAGAAGCTGGCCACGGCACTGGGCATCAACATGGTCGGCCTGCTCATGCGCTGCGAACAGCTGGAGCAGTCGCGCCTGGCGCGGCGGATCAACTTGGCGGCTATAGCCTGTTGAGGGGAAACCCTTGGCCGCCGGACACTGGCGGCCACTTTCTTCCCAACAGGAGCCTTGATCCATGAGCGCAACAGTCGGTGGTACCACCGCCCTTGGCGACAACGCCGCACGCCAGCTGGCCAACGCCACCAAGACCGTTCCCCAGCTCGAGACGATCAGCCCGCGCTGGCTGACGCACCTGCTGCAATGGGTGCCGGTGGAGGCGGGCATCTACCGCGTCAACAAGGTCAAGAACCCCGAGTCGATCAAGGTCACCTGCACCTCGCGCGAAGAAGAAAACCAGCTGCCGCGCACCTTCGTGGACTACGAAGAAAACCCGCGCGAGCACTTCCTGAACGCCGTGAGCACCGTGCTCGACGTGCACACCCGCATCTCCGACCTCTACAGCAGCCCGCACGACCAGATCAAGGAACAGCTGCGCCTGACGATCGAGACGATCAAGGAGAACCAGGAGAGCGAGCTCATCAACAACCCCGACTACGGCCTGCTGGCGCAGGTGACGGAAGAGCAGCGCATCTTCCCGCTGACCGGTGCGCCCACGCCCGACGACCTCGACGAGCTGCTGACCAAGGTGTGGAAGGAGCCCGCCTTCTTCCTCACGCACCCGCTGGCCATTGCCGCCTTCGGCCGTGAAGCCACGCGCCGCGGCACGCCGCCACCCACAGTGAGCCTGTTCGGCTCGCAGTTCATCACCTGGCGCGGCATTCCGCTGATCCCGTCGAACAAGGTGCCGGTGGCCGACGGCAAGAGCAAGATCCTGCTGCTGCGCGTGGGCGACAAGCGCCAGGGCGTGGTCGGCCTGTTCCAGCCCGGGCTGTCGGGTGAGCAAGGCCCGGGCCTGTCGGTGCGCTTCATGGGCATCAACAACCACGCGATCGCGTCGTACCTGATCTCGCTGTACTGCTCGCTGGCGGTGCTGACCACCGACGCGCTGGCCGTGCTCGACGACGTCGAGATCGGCAAGTACCACGACTACGCCGACACCTACAAGTAAGCCGCGGTGAGCAGCACACCATCGTTTCCAGGCGAGGCGCCGTTCGATCCGGCCGCGCTCGCGCGCATGGCCAACGCCATGTTCGCCTCACTGCCGGGCGCGGCGCCGACCTCGTTCCCGGGAGCGGCACCCGCTTCGTTGCCGGGCGCGCAGTTTCCCGCCAACGTCGCGCCGCCGGGCTCACCGCTGGTGAGTCCGGCCGGCTTCGGACCGAGCGTGCCGGGCACGCCGATTCCGCAGGGGCAGATTCCGGGCGCCAACGTGCTGCCCGCGTCGCCCACGCCGTTGCCTTCGCTCGCCAACCGCGCGCCGGCCCTGCTGCCGCATGCGGTGGCGGGAAACGGCGTGCCCGACACGGTGCTGTCGGTGGCGCCGGCGTTCGAGCCGCGCCTGGGCAGCTCGGTGCTGGGCGTGCCGCAGCAGGCGAGTGCGCCTGCTGTGCCCTCGGCGGGCGCTTCGCCGTTCTACTTCCTGAACAACAGCTTCGGGCACCCGTCGGCCGGCTCGGCCTCGCCCGTGCCCGCCGTGTCTGCGCCTGCGCAGGTCTTGCCCCCTCTCCCGCTTGCGGGAGAGGGCTGGGGTGAGGGTCCGCGGCCGAGCCAGGGTGCGGCGTCGCCCCTCACCCCAAGCCTCTCCCCGGAGGGGCGAGGGAGCAACAGCCAACCGCAGGCGAGCCAGCCGCCGCAGTTCTACTTCGTCGATGCAGTGCGCGTGCCCAACGGCTTCGTCACGCCGGCCAAACCCGACCCGCGCGGCCCCGACGCCGTGCCGCTCGCCGGCAGCGGCCAGCATCCGCCGTTCGACGTCAACGCCATTCGCCGCGACTTTCCCGTCCTGCAGGAGCGCGTGAACGGCAAGCAGCTCGTGTGGTTCGACAACGCCGCCACCACGCACAAGCCGCAATCCGTCATCGACCGGATCTCGTATTTCTACGCGCACGAGAACTCGAACATCCACCGCGCGGCGCACGAGCTGGCCGCCCGTGCCACCGACGCCTACGAAGGCGCGCGGGAGCGCGTGCGAAAGTTCATCAACGCACCCGAAGTCGAAGAGGTGATCTTCGTGCGCGGCACCACCGAGGCCATCAACCTCGTGGCCAAGAGCTGGGGCGGCCAGCACGTGGGCGAGGGCGACGAGATCATCGTGTCCAACCTGGAGCACCACGCCAACATCGTGCCGTGGCAGCAGCTTGCCGCCGCCAAGGGCGCCAAGCTGCGCGTGATCCCGGTGGACGACTCGGGCCAGGTGCTGCTCGACGAATACCGCAAGCTGTTGAACGACCGCACCAAGATCGTCGCCGTCACGCAGGTTTCCAACGCGCTGGGCACCGTGGTGCCGGTAAAGGAAATTGTCGAACTGGCCCACCGTGCAGGTGCCAAGGCGCTGGTCGACGGCGCGCAGTCGGTCTCGCACATGCGGGTCGACGTGCAAGACCTGGGCGCCGATTTCTTCGTGTTCTCCGGCCACAAGGTGTTCGGCCCGACCGGCATCGGCGTGGTCTGGGGCAAGCGCGAGGTGCTCGAAGACATGCCCCCGTGGCAGGGCGGCGGCAACATGATTGCCGACGTCACCTTCGAGAAGACCGTGTTCCAGCCGATCCCTAACAAGTTCGAGGCCGGCACGGGCAACATCGCCGACGCGGTGGGCCTGGGCGCGGCGATCGACTACGTCAACAAGGTCGGCATCGAGAACATCGCGCGCTACGAGCACGACCTGCTGGTGTACGGCATGCGGCAACTCGGGGCCATTCCGGGTGTGCGGCTGATCGGCACGGCGGCCGACAAGGCCAGCGTGATGTCCTTCGTGCTCGACGGCTACACCACCGAAGAAGTGGGGCATGCGCTGAACGACGAAGGCGTTGCGGTGCGCACGGGTCACCATTGCGCACAGCCGATCCTGCGGCGCTTCGGCGTGGAGACGACGGTGCGGCCGTCGCTGGCGTTCTACAACACCTTCGACGAGGTCGACCGGCTGGTGGCGGTGGTGCGGCGGCTGGCGGGGCAGCGCCGGGCGGGCTAGGGTTTCGGCGCAATGTGCTGCCTGAAGAAGGCAAGCACCTTGGCGTTGAAGTCCGCGTGGAAGGCCACGCGGTCGAATCCCGGCACGTCGCGGCAGATCTCGGAATTCGCTTCGAGTTGTGCGGGCGAACAGGGCGCAAGAAAGCCGAAGTGCGCGGCGTTCTCTGCCACCTGCCAGTCCGGCGCCTTGGGCAGATTGCGGCGAACCGCTGCAACGCTTTCGGGGGTGACGCCGTCTCCGCCGTACGCGGAGGCCCAGAGCTGGATCGGGATGGTCACGCCCTTCAAACCCTCGGCATCGAAGACCGCGCTGAACGGGTCTGCGATCACCGCCGCACGGATGCGTGTGTCATGCGCCAGCGGCGAAGCCAGGAGTTCCTGGAATCTCTGCCGCATCTGTCCGCACGCCGGGCCGGCCGGTGCGGTTGCGCACGGGGACGAAGGCAGGGGAGGGAGCCGCTCGAAATCCGGACGGGCGCCGACGAGCACGAGGCCTGTGTAGCCGCCCCTTGAAAAGCCATAGAAGCCGATCTTGTCGGCCGCCAGCGTGGCATGCGCCGGCCACTGCCGGAGCATGTAGTCGATCAGGCGCTGGATGTCGGTGGTGCGCGTCGCGAGGGCCGAGATCTTGTCGTTCGGGCCGCCCCGGATCTTGTAGTTGTCGCTGGAATGGTTGATGGCCGCGACCACGAAGCCCGCGTTGGCCAGCGTTTCTGCCGTGTCGTGATGGCCGAGCATCGAGCCGCCATACCCGTGCGAGAGCACGACCAACGGCAACTGGGCGCCCGCGATCGGGCAATCCGGGTTGGCGGGAACGACATACAGGCCGAGCTTGATCTCGCCTGCCGGCGCGTCGCAGGGCGTCCACACGGCGCCGCGCAGGACCGGCCCGTCCTTGTCGGCGGGCACGTCGATGTAGCCGAAACCTGCGGCTTGCGCCAGGTTGGCCGAGAGGCACAGGGCGGCAATGAAAAGGACGCGGGACAAGGTCATGGCGTGTTGGCAGAGCGGATGGGAACGAGCAGATCGGTGCGCAGTTCGGCCTGCGAGGCCGTGCGCGGCGAGTTCAGGTAGTGCTCCAGCGTGGGCCGGTCGTCGGGCTCGTAGCCGCTTGCCGGCAGCCAGCGGGCATACAGCGCGTTGATCGCCGCGTTGATGCGGCTGTAGGGGCCGGACAGGCAATGCAGGGCATAGCGGCCGGCCGGGAGTTCGAGCGTTTCGGTCTCACCGTCTTCGGGCCAGGGTTCGCGCGAGACCGCGCCGGCGTAGTACCTGAAGCCGTCGGCATCTTCCGGATCGCGGAACGAGGCGCCGAGCCACTGGGTCACGCTGGCGGCGCCCGCATGCAGGCGCAGGCGGCGTTGGGTGTGGGGAATGGTCGACAGCGGCCCGCGGTGGCGCAGCGCCTGCACCCGTTGCGCGGGGCGCTCGACGATTCGCACGGGCAGTGCGTCCGGTGCGTTTGCGCCAATCGCCGCGTGCATCTGCTGCTGGAACGCGCTCGGCGACTGCCCGGTGAACTGGCCGAAGGCACGCGTGAAGGCCTGCGGGCTGTCGTAGCCCACGGCCATGGCAACCTGAGTGACGCTCTGATCGCCGGCCTCCAGCAGCCGGGTGGCCAGCGCCAGGCGCACGCGCCGCACCGTGGCGGCCACGGTCTCGCCGGCGATGCTGCTGTAGACGCGGTGGAAGTGAAACGGCGAGAAATGCGCCATGCGCGCCAGGTCTTCGAGGCGGTGTTCGGCCATCGGGTCGGCCACGATGGCCGCGACGACGCGGGACACGCGTTCCCTGTAGCTCTGTTCGGCGCGGCGCGGGTTCGAAGTCATGGCCGGAGTTTGCCGCCCGGCGGCGCTGCCCGCTTAGCCGGCCTTGCTGTTTTGCCTTGTTACTCGACGGCAAGCTATGCTTGGCAACTGTTAACAACGATGCTTGCCACCGCATGTCCTTGCCTCAAGCTTCTTCTTCCTCCGCACCCCAGGCGGCCGATGAATCCTGCGACGTGATGGTCGTCGGCGGCGGTCCGGCCGGTTCGACCATCGCCGCGCTGCTGGCCGAGCAGGGCCGCAAGGTGGTGCTGCTCGAAAAAGCGCACCACCCGCGTTTTCACATCGGCGAATCGTTGCTGCCGGGCAATGTCGAGCTGTTCGAGAAACTCGGCGTGCGCGACCAGGTCGAGAAAATCGGCATGCCCAAGTTCGGCATCGAGTTTGTCTCGCCCGAGCATGAGCACCGCAGCTACGTGGAGTTTGCCGAGGGCCTGGACAAGACGCTCGACTCCGCCTGGCAGGTGCGCCGCTCCGACCTGGACGAGATCCTGTTCCGCAACGCGGCCACGCGCGGCGCCCAGACCATCGAGGGCTGCAAGGTGCGCGACGTGGCCTTCGACGCCGACGGCGCCACCGTGCATGCCGAAATGGACTACGGCGCCAGGCGCAGCTGGCGCGCCCGCTTCGTGGTCGACGCCACCGGCCGCGACACGCTTCTGGCCAACAAATTCCGCTGCAAGGAAAAGAACCCCGACCACAACAGCACCGCGCTGTTCGGCCACTTCACGAATGCCGAGCGGCTCGAAGGCAAGAAAGAAGGAAACATCAGCATCTGCTGGTTCCCGCACGGCTGGTTCTGGTTCATTCCGCTGGCCGACGGCACGACCAGCATCGGCGCCGTCTGCTGGCCGTACTACCTGAAGACGCGCGACAAGCCGCTGAAGGAATTTTTCTACGACACCATTGCGCTGTGCCCGGTGCTGGTCGAACGCCTGAAGAACGCCACGCTGGTCGACGACGCGGTGCATGCCACCGGCAACTTCTCGTACTCGAGCACGCACGCCACGGGCGACCGCTACCTGATGCTGGGCGACGCCTTCACCTTCATCGACCCGATGTTCTCCTCGGGCGTGTACCTGGCCATGACCAGCGCCTTCGATGGCGCCAAGCTGGTGGCCACGGCGCTCGACCAGCCGGCCGAGCTGGCGCTGGCGCGCAAGGGCTTCGAGGCCATGACGCGCAAGGGCCCGCGCGAGTACTCGTGGTTCATCTACCGCGCGACCAACCCGACCATCCGCGACATGTTCATGTACCCGGGCAATCCGTTCCGCGTGAAGGAAGGCCTGATGTCGCTGCTGGCCGGCGACATCTACAACGGCAAGCCGATGTGGCGCGCGCTGGGCATGTTCAAGTTCCTGTACTACTTCATCTCGGTCACGCACATGCGGCGCACCTGGGCGGGTTGGAAGCGGCACCGCCTCAACATCCGGGACATGGGGATGTTGAAGGGGGAGACGGTGCTGAAGTCGGAGTAAGTGAAGTCGGAATAGTGCGACGTCTGGTTCAGCCGGCCGCTGCTTCGCCGGTGAAGAGCGCGTTCTTGCGTGCGACGGCGCGAAACGGTGCCGTGATGCGGCTGTCCGCCGCGACGGCCCGCCAGAACACCGCGGCCAACCGGCGCGCGCCGGGCCATTCCTCCAGTGTCTCGACGGTCGGTGCCGCGGCGCTCGCTTCCAGGTCGCGCGCAGGCAATTCGCCGTTGACGGCGGCATAGAGCGTCGGCAGCACGTCGTAGGCGGGAGACAGGCGCCAATTGCCGTTTTCGATGAGCAGCGAGATGTTGCCGTAGTGCCGGTCGGTGTTGCCGACGAGCCGTCCGAACGCCTCGAGAAAGCGCAGCCGCTGCGCGTCGTCCGCGCGCATCAGTCCGCGCGACGCCATGCGGTTGGCCGTGGCGGCCCAGTTGTCGATCTTGCCGACGTGCTGCGCGTCGTAGGCCATCAGCGACACCATGCCGATGCGTCCCCTGGCGGTGCGGTCGAATCGCTCGACTTCCAGGAACACCCGGCCGGCTTCGATGAGCACGCGGGTGGTGGATGAGGCGACGCCGGCTTCCTGCAGCGTGCGCAATGCCAGGTGTTCGCACACGAGCAGGTCGCGAGCGCGCTTGTCCGCGGGCGAGTTGCCGGCGGGCGAGAACTTGACGATCACTTGCCGCCCGTCGCGCACGGTGCAGAACTTGGGCTGTTCGCCGCCGGCCGACGAGCCCGGCAAGGTGCCCTGCATGGCGCTGTCCGCCATGGCGGGATAGTCGCCAGCGGTCACTTGCGCGGCCGGACTTGCGGCCAGCGACTGAAAGCGGTTGAACGACTCGGCGCCGACGACCAGGTTGCCCGGCAGGTCCTCGCCGCACAGGGCCAGCGCCTGCAGCACGTCGTCGTCGGTCCAGTGCTCGGGGTTGGCGGGCAGGCCGAGTTCGGGGTGGCCGTGGGCGAAGGCGCGGCCGATGAAGCCCTGCGGGCGCATGTCGGCAAGGAACCAGGGCAGTCCGTCGTGCAGCGCGCTGGCGCCTGCCTGCTCGTCCATCCAGCAGCGGCCACCTTGCAGCGGCACGATGCGGCCGAACGGCGCCGCGTTGCCGTTCTCGCCGACCTTGACGACGGGCACTTCGGTGCCGAGCCGTTCGACGTGCCGGGGTGCGACATACCTCTGCGAGCGCGCCGCGCCCACCTTCAGGATGTCCGCACTGCGCAGAAGCGGTGCCAGCGTTCGCGACACGGTCGGCTGGCTGACGCCCAGCCGGGCCTGCACGTCAGCGCCGGTGACGGCACCCTGCGACCGGATGAAGGCAAGGGCGGTCTCGGCCAGGGCGGGGGGCGTTGCCATTGAATACCAAGGTGAATAGATAAATTATTCTATTCTTCATTGGTAAATTCACGAAATTGAATGAATTTGTGAATAGATAGTTGGCGTCATGTCTTGGCCATTTGCACCGCAAACCGCACCCCTGGGGCGGGGCTGCTGAGAACGTCGATGCCAAGGTCCGCCAGGGCTTCTTCAACAGGCGCCATCGAGGCCTGCGCGAGCACGACGACATCGGTCCCGTCGGCACTGTTGGCCTTCGCGCGAATCGCCCCGGCCAGTGCCTCGACGTAGCCGGTGATGTCGCCGGACTGGAAAAGCGGCCACGCCTGCTCGACAAGCAGTTGGCTCGGCCGCACCACCACCCCCGCGTCCTGCGCCGCGGAAAGAACCAACGCCGTCGTCGGCGCCAGCGTGCTCTCCAGCGCCGCGACGATCAGCACGCGCGGCCCGGTGCGCACCGCGCGGTCGGCCATGGCGCGGTCGATGCGCAGGGCCTTGAACGCATCGCCCGTGGCGGTTCGTTCGGCGATGGCGCCGATGGTCGAGCAGGTGCACACGACCACCGTCGCGCCGCTGGCGGTGGCCTCGTGCATGGCGTGGTGAACACGTGCAACCAGGCCGGCGTCGTCGACGCCGAGGGCGCGCGCATCGGCGAGCAGGTCTTCGCGCACCGCATGCCGAACGCGCAGGTCGGGCGCGATCTCGCGCACCAGCCGCTCGAAGGTCGGTACATGCACCTGCGCCGTGTGAAGGAACGCCAGCGCGTCTTCGGGGGGCGGCATGGCTTTCAGCCCGCCGTGCGCGCGCGTTGGGCCTCGTAGGCCTTCAGGTGGACGTACGCCGTGCGCAGCACCGAAGGCGCGGCCTGCTGGCCCGCGGCCGCGCGGCCGAGCAGGTCGCCCACGATGTGGTCGGCTTCCACTGCCGCGCCGCGCACGATGTCCTTGTACATGGACGCGGTCATCGGCGAGCCGGCCGCCGTCATGATGGCGCGGCCGCGCTGCACGGCGGCCGGGCGCGGCGCAAAGCCGTTGTGCGTGGCGATGGCGCAGCACTCGTCGAAGATCGCGAGCGCCACGTCCTGCCCGCCTGCCGCCACGATGTCGCCGATGGTCGCGCGCATCAGGCTCGTGAGGCCCGCCGCAGAGGCGATGAAGACCCACTTCTCCCACATGTCCTGCGAGATGTTCTCGCTGGCCGTGGCGTCGAACTTCGCACCCGCGAACTGGGCCGCGATGGCGTTCACGCGCTCGGAGCGCCCGCCGGCGCGCTCGCCGTAGCTCAGGCCGTGCATGTCGTTCAGGTGCAGCACGCGGCCTTCGTCGTCGAGCGTGGCCGAAATCATGCACAGGCCGCCCAGCACACGCTGCGCACCGAAGCGCTCGGCCAGCCGGTCGATGTGCTTCATGCCGTTGAGCAGCGGCAGGATCACGGTGTCGGGCCCGACGGCGGGCGCGAACGAGTCCATGGTCGAGTCCAGGTCGTAGGCCTTGCTGCCGACCACGACCACGTCGTAGGGGCCGTCGATGCCGTCGGCCAGCACATGCTTCGGGGCGGGAAGCTGCAGGTTCCCGAACGGGCTTTGCACCACCAGCCCGGTCTTCGCGAGCTGCGCCGCGCGGCGCGGGCGCAGCAGGAAGGTGACGTCGCGGCCCGCCTCCAGCAGGCGACCGCCGAAATAACCACCGAGTGCACCGGCACCCACCACCAGAAATCTCATTGCGCTGTGCTCCTGAGTCAGAGAAAAGATCGTGGGCGATGATGCCCCCGATCGCGCGGCGCTGCTTCAGGCGGCCGATTTCTCCAGCAGCCGCCGGCGGGCAAAGGGCGACAGGTCGAGCGCGCTCGGCCGGCCCAGCACATGGTCGGCAATGGCGTCGCCCAGCCCGGCCGAATGCTTGAAGCCGTGGCCCGAGCAGGCCGAGGCGATGAGCACGCCGGGCAGGCCGTCGAGCGCGTCGATGACGAAGCGGCGGTCGGGCGTCACGGTGTACATGCAGGCACGCGCCTTCAGCGCCCGGCCGCCGATCTGCGGAAAACGGCCCGCCACGCGCTCGCGGTACATGGCGGCGCTTTCTTCGGGGCTGACCGTGCGCTCGATGGTGTCGGGCGTGGTGGCGTCCGCGTACTGCTCGGTCGCGACCTTGAGCGCGGGCTGCGCGGGGTCGGACGACGGAAAACCGTACATGTAGTCTTCCTGCCCGTCGCCGAACATCCAGATGAAGATGGGGAAGCGCCCGGGCGCAAAGTCGGCGGCGGCGCTGCCGGTGTCGAACCAGTGCATCACCTGGCGGTGCACGGAGAAGTCGGCTTGCCAGTCGGCGCGCGCCTGCTTGCCGAGGAACTCGGGCAGCCAGGCGCCGGCCGACACCACCACGCGGTCGGCGGTGAAGCTGGCGGTGTCGGTGCGCACGCGCACGGTGTCCCCGTTGCCGACGGGCTCGACCGCCTGCACGCGTTCGCCGGTGCGTGTTTGCGCGCCCGACGCACGGGCCACGGCCAGTTGCGCGCCGATGGCGTCCTCGGGCCGGACGAAGCCGGCGTCGTGCTCGTGGTAGCCGATCTCGTCGCCCTGCAGGTGGAACTGCGGAAAGCGCGCGCGGATACCGGCGGCATCGAGCACCTCGTGCGCAATGCCGAAGTGCTCCGCGCTGGCGATGGTGCGGCGCACGAAGTCGGGCTTGCCGTGGTGCTCGGCCACGCGCCCTTCGGGCGCGAGGATGAGGCCGCCCGTGGTGGTCATCAGCGGCTTGCCGGTGCGTGCCTCGAGCTCGCGCCAGATGGCGTGCGAGCGCTGCACGAAGGGCACGTACTCGTCGCCTTCGCCGACCGCGAGCCGCGTGATGCGCGAGTCGCCGTGCGAGGAGCCCAGGTCGTGCGGCGGCGCGAACTGGTCGATGCCCAGCACGCGCGCGCCGCGCTGCGAGAGTTGGTAGAGCGTGGCGGCCCCGAGGGCGCCGAGGCCGACGACGATGACGTCGTAGTGGGTGGACAAGGTCACGTGGGAACTGGCGTCAGACGAGGTTCAGGTCGAGGAAGGCGTCCTTCACCTCGATGGGCTTGGGAATGAGCTTGAGTTGCGCAAACACATCGGCCAGGCCTTGTTGCTCCTGTGCGATGGCCGGCGTGAGCGCGACCACGCCATATTGCCGCCGTTCGGTGGCCAGCGCCAGCACCTTGGGCTCGACCTTCAATTGCGGCGCCAGCGTGGCGACCACGTCGGCCGGGTGCGCCTGCGCCCATTCGTTGGCCTTGCGCAGTTCGGCGAACACGGTGCGCAGCACGTCGGTGTTGGCACGCGCGAAGCCGGGTTGCGCGAAGTGGTAGGTGCGGTTGCCGCTCAGGCCGGTGCCGTCGAACAGCACGCGCGAATCGGTCGCCAGTTGCGCGGCGGCCAGGAACGGGTCCCACAGGCCGATGGCCGCGACGCTGCCCGACTGGTAGGCCGCGATGGTGTCGGAGGCCGTGAGGATGTACACCGGCTCGATGTCGTCATAGCGCAGGCCCGCCGCCTCGAGCGCGCGGATCAGCACGTACTGCGTGTTGTAGCCGCGCCCGGTGACGACCTTCTTGCCCTTCAGGTCGCGCACGCTGCGAATGGGCGAGTCGCGCGGCACCAGGAAGCCGACGCCGCCGGGGTAGGGGCTCTCCGCAGCCAGGTACACCAGGCCCTTGCCGCTGGCCTGCTGGAACACGCCGATGCCGTCCGAGGCATGGCCGAAGTCGATGGCGCCTGCAGACAGTGCCTCCGACAGCTGGCTGCCGCCGAGGAACTCGGCCCACTCGACCTTCACGCCGCTGGGAGCGAGCGCCTTCTCGAGCTGGCCCGTGCCCTTCAGGATGTTGAGCGTGTTGAACTTCTGGTAGCCGATGCGAAGTGTCTTGGTGCGCGATTGGGCAAAGAGCGGTGCGGCGGCCGCGGCGAAGGCGGCGGCGGTGCCGGCTTGGAGCAGGGCGCGGCGAGAGAGAGAAGGGGTGTGCATGGCGCAGGCAAAAGTCCGCGACTGTAGGAGCCGTGGTTGTTCAGCGCCAAGAAGCTTTTGTCATTTGCTCATGCGCAATGCGGCGGTGCAATTGCAGGCCGAATTGCTTGGGGGAGGGCGCAGTCCGGTACAGAAAGCAGCAAGAACCTTTCAGCAAAAGGTCTTGAGCGGTTCGCATAATCGCGTTCGTCATTCCTACCCTTTCACTCAAGGAGCTTCACCCATGGCCCAGACCCGCATCGCCGTTCTCGTCGGCAGCCTGCGCAAGGATTCGTACAACCAGAAGCTGGCGCTCGCGCTGGCGCACCTGGCCCCCTCGGACTTCACCTTCGAGCACCTGCGCATCGACGACCTGCCGCTGTACAACCAGGACGACGACGGCAACCAGTCCGCGCCCGTGAAGCGCCTGAAGACCGAGATTGCGGCAGCCCAGGGCCTGCTGTTCGTCACGCCCGAATACAACCGCTCCATTCCCGGCGTGCTGAAGAACGCCATCGACCACGCCTCGCGTCCGTACGGTCAGAGCGCCTGGGGCGGCAAGCCGGCGGGTGTGCTCGGCGTGTCGGTGGGCGCCATCGGCACCGCGCTGGCGCAGCAGCACCTGCGCAACATCCTGGCCTACCTCGACGTGCCCACGATGGGCGCGCCCGAGGTGTTCCTGCAGGCCAAGGACGACCTGTTCGACGACAAGGGCCACATCGGCAACGAAGGCTCGAAGAAATTCCTGCAGGGGTGGATGGACAAGTACGTGGCCTGGGTCAAGACGCATTCGGCCTGAGTCCCTTCCTTGCCGCGCACGACAAAAAGCCGCCCGGATGGGCGGCTTTTTTCATGGCGCAGCGCGGGTTCAGGCCACTTGCGCAACGTTCTTCTGGTTGGCGGCTTCGGCCGTTGCCGCCAGGATGTCGGCGCGCGCAGCCGCAAATGCGTTGGCCTTGGGCTCGTCGCCCATCGCCACGCCCTCGGCGCGCACGATGCGCACGTCGGTGATGCCGAAGAAGCCGAAGACCACCTTCAGGTAGCTCTCTTGATGCTCGGCGCCTTGGCCCCAATCGCTGGTCGAGTACACACCGCCGCGGCTCGAAGCCACGATCACCGTCTTGCCGCCGGCCAGGCCCACGGGGCCCGTTTCGGTGTACTTGAAGGTACGGCCCACTTGGCCCAGGCGGTCGATCCAGGCCTTGAGCTGGGTCGGGATCGAGAAGTTGTAGAGCGGAGCGCCCACGACGACCACGTCAGCGGCCAGGAACTGGCTCACCAGCTTCTCGGACAGTGCGTTTTCGCGCTGTTGGGCTTCGGTCGGCTCGGCTTGCGGGCCGGTCTTGATGGCGAGGGCGTCGGCGCTGAAATGCGCGGGTGCGTCCACGGCAAGGTCGAGGTACTCGACCGTGGTGTCGGGGTGCGCGGCCTTCCAGGCGGCCACGATCTCGGCCGTCAGGACGCGGGAGGTCGAATAGGCACCGAGGATGCTGGAGTCGATGTGGAGCAGCTTCATGATCAATCACTTTCTGTGTTGGCTGTCGGCGCTCAATTGGCCGGCGGATGTGAGAATTCTATTTTTGGATCGAGTGGTCGATAAGTAGCCAAAAATCGCACTCATCGTTCTGTTTGCGGGACAATGGCGCCATGCAAGACCTCAACGACATGGTTTTCTTCGCCGAAGTGGCCGAGCGCGGCGGCTTTGCGGCCGCGAGCCGGGCGCTGGGCATTCCCAAGTCGCGCCTGTCGCGCCGCGTGGCCGACCTGGAAGAGCGCCTGGGCGTGCAACTGATGCAGCGCAGCACCCGCCGCCTGTCGCTCACGCCGGCCGGCGAAATCTATCTGCGCCACGCCGCCGCCATGCGCGACGCGGCGCAGGCCGCGGCCGAGGCGGTGGCGCAGGTGCAAACGGAGCCCAGCGGGCTGGTGCGCCTCAGCGTCCCGGTCACCATGTCGCACAGTGGGCTGGCGCAGCTGATGCCGGTGTTCATGGCGCTCTACCCGGCGGTGCGCATCGACATGCGGGTGATCAACCGGCCGGTCGACCTGATCGAGGAGGGCATCGACATTGCCCTGCGCGTGCGCTTCGCCATCGAGGACAGCGCCTTGCTGGTGGCCAAGACCTTCGGCACCAGCCGCGGTGTGCTGGTGGCGCACCCGGACTTGCTGGCGAGTTTCGGCCCGATCGGTTCTCCAGCCGACCTGGCCAAGCTGCCCACGACGGCCATGTCGGCCAACGGCGAGGGGCGTGCCGAGTGGCGGCTCGAAGGGCCCGAGGGGCAGACCTACGTGCACGCGCACACGCCGCGCTACGTGGCGGACGACCTGGTCACGCTGAAGTACGGCACGCTGGGCGGCGTGGGGGCCACGATGCTGCCCGACTACATGTGCAGGGCCGAGGTCGAAGCCGGCCAGCTGGTGCGGCTGCTGCCGGGCTGGGGCCCGACGCCGGTGGTCGCGCACATGGTGTTTCCGGCGCGGCGCGCGCTGGTGCCGGCGGTGCGCCGGCTGATCGACTTCCTGGTGGAGCACCTGCAGAACGAAGAACTGCGGATGTACTAGCCGCAGCCCGCAGCCCGCTACCCGTCGACGTCGGTGGCGAAGGTCGTGGCCTTGTATGCTTCCAGCACGGCGAGCCGCTCGCGCAGCGCATTGCCGATCGACGCATAGGTGCTGCTGCCGAGCGCGAGCCGCCGGGGCGCGGGGTGTTGGTCCACCGAATCGGCCATGGCCCTGGCCATCTTGGCCGCGTCGCCCGTCACGGCGAAGTCGCCACTGGCGAGCGCGCGCCGGATGGCGCCGGCCGGTGTGTCGTCGTAGACCGCCATCGGCGCGGGGCTGACCAGCCCACCGCCGAAGTTCGTCTTCGTGGGGCCGGGCTCCACCAGCGTGAACGCAATGCCGAAGGGCGCCACTTCCTGCGCGACCGACTCCACGAACCCTTCGATGCCCCACTTGCTCGCGTGGTACAGGCTGAAGTTCGGATACGCCAGCTGCCCGCCTTCGGACGAGACCTGCAGGACACGGCCACCGCCCTGGGCGCGCAGATGAGGCAGCGCAGCGCGAATGACCTGGATCGCGCCGACGAGGTTGGTGTCGATCTGGTGGCGAATCTGCGCGTCGCTGACTTCCTCGGCCGCGCCGAACAGGCCGTAGCCTGCGTTGCTGACGACCACGTCGATGCGGCCCATCGCGGCGAAGGCCGCGTCGACCACGCTGCGCACGGCGGCGGTGTCGGTCACGTCGAGCACGGCCACGCGCAGTCGTTCGCCGTGTCGTGCCTGCAGTTCGCGCAGCGCGTCGGGCTGGCGCACGGTGGCGGTCACGCTGTCGCCGCGCGCCAGCAGGGTTTCGGTGAGTTCACGGCCGATGCCGCTGGAAGTGCCGGTGATGAGCCAGTTTTTCGTTGCCATTCAGGGTCCTTTCGAATGAGTAGAACCCATCGTAGGCCGCATGATTGAGAATATAAATGACGTAGCGGTGCATCTGTCTTGCACCCCAGGTTGATAATCCGCCGCATGATCATCGACCCCCTCGACGGTGTCGCCGTCTTCCTTGCCGTGGCCGAACACCGCAGTTTCACCGGCGCCGCGCTGGCCCTGGGCGTGACGCCGACGGCCGTGAGCAAGGCGGTCCGCGCGCTGGAAGCCCGCCAGGGCGTGATGCTGTTCCAGCGCACCACCCGGCGCGTGGCGCTGACGGAGGCAGGCCAAGCCGTCTTCCTGCGCCTGCGGCCCGCGGTGAGCGAAATTTCGGATGCCTTCGCGGCGCTTGGCGGCTTTCGCGATCGGCCCATGGGCACGCTGCGGATCACCGCGCCGCGCGGCGCGGTCGAGCCGATCCTCGGCGCGCTGGTGCCGGCGTTTCGCCGCGCCTACCCCGAGGTCGCGCTGGAGATTTCGCTCGACGAGGCGATCGTCGACCTCGTCGGCGCGGGCTTCGACGCCGGCATCCGGCTGGGCGAGGCGGTGGAAAAAGACATGGTGGCGCTGCGGCTCACGCCGGAAATCGCGTGGTGCGTGGTGGGTGCCCCGTGCTATTTCGAAGGCCGCGAGCGGCCGAAGGTGCCACAAGACCTGGTGCGCCACGAGGCCTTGCACTACCGCTTTGCCGGCTCCGGCGCGCTGCACCGCTGGAGCTTCCGGCGCGGCAAGCGCGACTTTTTGGTGGAAACGAAAGGCGGACTGGTCGTGAACGACCGGCAGATGCTGGTCGACTGCGCCGTGCAGGGGCTGGGCCTGGCCTTCGTCTCAGTGCAGGAGGCACGGCAGGCGGTGGCGCAGGGGCGGCTGGAGGCCTTTTTGCAGCCCTACATTCCGGTCGATTCGGGGCTGTACCTGTACTTTCCGGAGCGCTCGCAGTCGCAATTGAAGCTGCGGGTGTTCATCGACATGGCCCGAAAGCTGGCCGCGCTGCCGGGCTGATGGGGCCCCGACGGGCGTCCTTATGCGGAAAACGTCATATCCAAACAAGCAGATATTCGTTTGGCATTGAAGCGATGGTTCGCACAATCCGAAGCTCACATCCTTCCAGGAGCGACCATGGCAACTCTGCGACTCGGCGACACCGCCCCCAATTTCACCCAGGATTCCAGCGAAGGCCCCCTCGACTTCTACCAGTGGGCCGGCGATTCGTGGGTGGTGTTCTTCTCGCACCCGGCCGATTTCACGCCCGTGTGCACCACCGAGCTCGGCAAGACCGCGGCGCTGTCGGGCGAATTCGCCAAGCGCGGCGTGAAGCCCATTGCGCTGAGCGTGGACCCGGCCACCAAGCACAAGGAATGGATCTCGGACATCAACGAGACGCAGAACACCACGGTCAACTTCCCCATCATTGCGGACGCAGACCGCAAGGTGGCCGACCTGTACGACCTGATCCACCCGAACGCCTCGGCCACGGCCACGGTGCGCAGCGTGTTCATCATCGACCCGAAGAAGGTCATCCGCACCACCATCACCTACCCCGCGTCGACCGGGCGCAACTTCGACGAGATCATTCGCGTGATCGACTCGCTGCAGCTCACCGACAGCCACAAGGTGGCCACGCCCGTGAACTGGAAGGACGGCGACGACGTGGTCATCGTGCCGAGCATCCAGGACCCGGCCGAACTCGCCGAGCGCTTCCCCAAGGGCTTCAAGGCCGTGAAGCCTTACCTGCGCATCACGCCGCAGCCGAACAAGTAAGCGACGCAGGCGGCAATCGCAGATGCAGACGCGAGTCGTCATAGTGCCCGGTTGGCGCGACTCCGGGCCCGGCCACTGGCAGAGCCTGTGGGAAGCGCGCATTCCGGGCGCCGTGCGGGTGGTGCAGGACGACTGGGCCTCGCCGAAGCGTGACGCCTGGGTGGCGGCGCTGGCCAAGCTGGTGCTGGAGACGCCCGGCCCGGTGGTGATCGCCGCGCACAGCCTGGGCTGCATCGCCACCGCGCACCTGCCGGCGGCCGCGGCGGCCCGCATCCAGGGCGCGTTGCTGGTGGCCCCGGCCGACCCCGAACGCCGTGCGGTGCTGTCCGACTTTGCGCCCGTGCCTTATGCCACGCTGCCGTACCGCAGCATCGTGGTGGCCAGCAGCAACGACCCGTTTTGCCCCATTCGCCTGGCGGGTGCCTATTCGCGCGCCTGGGGCAGCGAGTTCGTGCGCATGCAGAATGCGGGCCATATCAACGTCGATTCGGGGCACGGGGACTGGCCGCTCGGTCTGGCTCTGCTCCAATCCTTGACCGACGAGCCCGCCGCCTGGTCGGCGGGCCGTGAATTTTCAGAAACCTTGGCAATCACATGACTTCCAGAATCAAGACCTTCGTCGCCGTGCTCGCGCTGGCGTCCTCCGCACTTGCAGGCAGCAGCGCCTTTGCCCAGGGCACGGGGCTGCTCAACGCCTCGTACGACGTGGCCCGCGAGTTCTACAAGGACTACAACGCAGCCTTCGTGGCGCACTACAAGAAGGCCACCGGCAAGGACGTTAAGATCGACCAGTCGCACGGCGGCTCCAGCGCCCAGGCGCGTGCGGTGGCCGACGGCCTCGACGCCGACGTGGTGACCATGAACACCTCGACCGACATCGACTTCCTGGCCGGCACCGGCGTGGTCGCCAAGGACTGGAACAAGAAATTCCCCGACAACGCATCGCCGACCACGTCGACCATGCTGTTCCTGGTGCGCAACGGCAACCCCAAGGGCATCAAGGACTGGGACGATCTGATCAAGCCCGGCGTGCAGGTCGTGATCGTCAACCCCAAGACCGGCGGCAACGGGCGCTACGCCTACCTCGCGGCCTGGGGCTACATCAAGAAGAAGGGCGGCACCGACGCGCAGGCGGCGGAGTTCGTCGGCAAGCTGTTCAAGAACGTGCCGGTGCTGGCACGCGGCGGCCGCGACGCGACCACCGCCTTCCTGCAACGCAACATCGGCGATGCGCTGATCACCTTCGAGTCGGAAGTGGTGTCGATCGACCGCGAATTCGGCACCGGCAAGGTCGACTCGGTGTACCCGTCGATCAGCATCGTGGCCGAGAACCCCGTGGCCGTGGTCGAGCGCACCGTCAACAAGAAGGGCACCGGCGAGCTGGCCAAGGCCTACCTCGACTGGCTGTACTCCGAAGAAGCGCAGGAAATCGCGGCCAAGCATGCGCTGCGTCCGCGCTCGCAGGCCGTGCTCAAGAAGTACGCCGCCACGTTCAAGCCGCTGCAGCTGTTCACGGTGCAGGAGCTGTTCGGCAGCCTGGGTGAAGCGCAGAAGGTGCACTTCAACGACGGCGGCCAGTTCGACAAGCTCTACACGCCCGGCGCGAAGTAAATGAGCGGCGCTGTCCCATCGGCGCTCCCGTCCGCGGGAGCGCCTTTTTCGCGTGCCAACCGGGCAGGGGGCGCCAAGCGCGTTCTGCCCGGTTTCCACATCACGCTCGGCTTCTCGATTCTCTATCTCAGCCTGATCGTGCTGATCCCGCTGTCGGCGCTGGTCTTCAGAACCTTCACGCTGACCTGGGACCAGTTCTGGGTGGCCGTGACCGCGCCCCGCGTGATGGCCTCGTACCGGCTGACCTTCGGCGCGTCGCTGATCGCGGCGATCGTCAACACCGTGTTCGGCCTGCTGGTGGCCTGGGTGCTGGTGCGCTACAAGTTCCCGGGCAAGCGCATCGTCGACGCGCTGGTCGACCTGCCGTTCGCACTGCCGACGGCCGTGGCCGGCATCTCGCTGACCGCGCTGCTCGCGGGCAACGGCTGGATCGGGCAACTGCTGGAGCCGCACGGCATCAAGCTGGCGTTCACGCCCGCAGGCATCGTGATTGCACTGATCTTCATCGGGCTGCCGTTCGTGGTGCGCACGGTGCAGCCGGTGCTCGAGGACACCGAGAAAGAGCTCGAAGAGGCCGCAACGTCGCTGGGCGCCACGCGGTTGCAGACTTTCACCAAGGTGATCTTCCCGGCCATTGCGCCGGCGCTGTTCACGGGCTTTGCCATGGCCTTCGCACGCGCCATCGGCGAGTACGGCTCGGTGATCTTCATTGCCGGCAACATGCCCATGATTTCGGAGATCACGCCGCTCATCATCATCGGCAAGCTGGAGCAGTACGACTATGCGGGTGCCACCGCCGTCGCGCTGGTGATGCTGGTCATTTCCTTCGTGCTGCTGCTGGTCATCAACGGCCTGCAGGCATGGCAGCGTCGCCGGGCAGGAGGCTGAGATGAGTGCACCTTCCAAAGTCGTTCGTCGCGCAAAGGCCGGCACCACCGAGGCGCCGTGGGTGCGCTGGCTGCTCATCGGCCTGGCGCTCGCGTTCATGTTCCTGTTTCTCGTGCTGCCGCTGGCCGCCGTGGCGACCGAGGCCTTGCGAAAGGGCGTGGGCGCCTACCTCGAGGCGCTGAAGGAGCCCGACGCCTGGAGCGCCATCCGCCTCACGCTGATCACGGCGGCCATCACGGTGCCGCTGAACCTCGTGTTCGGCGTGGCGGCGGCCTGGGCCGTGGCCAAGTTCGAGTTCCGCGGCAAGGCGCTGCTCACCACGCTGATCGACCTGCCGTTCGCGGTGTCGCCGGTGGTGGCGGGGCTGATCTATGTGCTGGTGTTCGGCGCGCAGGGCTGGATCGGCCCCTGGCTCGCCGAGCACGACATCAAGATCATCTTCGCCGTGCCCGGCATCGTGCTGGCCACCGTGTTCGTGACCTTTCCCTTCATTGCGCGCGAACTCATTCCGCTGATGCAGGCCCAGGGCACCGATGAGGAGCAGGCCGCCATCGTGCTGGGTGCGACAGGCTGGCAGACCTTCTGGCGCGTGACGCTGCCCAACATCAAGTGGGGCCTGCTGTACGGCGTGATTCTTTGCAACGCGCGCGCCATGGGCGAATTCGGCGCGGTGTCGGTGGTGTCGGGCCACATCCGCGGCCAGACCAACACCATGCCGCTGCATGTGGAAGTGCTCTACAACGAATACCAGTCGGTGGCCGCGTTCGCCGTGGCCTCGCTGCTGGCCATCCTGGCGCTGGTCACGCTGGTGATCAAGTCGGTGATCGAGTGGCGGCACGAGCGCGAGATGAAGGCGATCGCCGAGATGCCGCCGGAGCGGCCCACGGCGGCTTGAAAAGTTCGGGGGTGAAAGGAGAACCCTCACCCCGGCCCTCTCCCCCAGGGGAGAGGGAGTAATCAGACGAAGACACAGGCAGAGATCCCCATGAGCATCGAAATCCGCAACATCAGCAAGCAGTTCGGCGACTTCCGCGCGCTGCGCAACGTGAACCTCGACGTGGAATCGGGCGAACTGGTCGCGCTGCTCGGCCCCTCCGGCTGCGGCAAGACCACGCTGCTGCGCATCATCGCGGGGCTGGAAACGGCCGACGCGGGCAGCATTCTTTTCTCGGGCGAAGACACCACCGACGTGCACGTGCGCGAGCGGCAGGTGGGCTTCGTGTTCCAGCACTACGCGCTGTTTCGCCACATGACCGTGTTCGAGAACGTCGCCTTCGGCCTGCGTGTGAAGCCGCGCAAGGACCGCCCGAGCGACGCGCAGATCAAGGCCAAGGTGACCGACCTGCTCAAGCTGGTGCAGCTCGACTGGCTGGCCGACCGCTACCCGTCGCAGCTGTCCGGCGGGCAGCGCCAGCGCATCGCGCTGGCCCGCGCCCTGGCCGTGGAGCCCAAGGTGCTGCTGCTGGACGAGCCCTTCGGCGCGCTCGACGCCAAGGTGCGCAAGGAGCTGCGCCGCTGGCTGCGCCGGCTGCACGACGAGCTGCACGTCACCTCGATCTTCGTCACCCACGACCAGGAAGAGGCGCTCGAGGTGGCCGACCGCGTGGTGGTCATCAACAAGGGGCAGATCGAACAGGTCGGCTCCCCGCAGGAAGTGTGGGACCAGCCCGCCAGCCCGTTCGTGTACGGCTTCCTGGGCGACGTGAACCTGTTCCACGGCCGGGCCGACAACGGCGCGGTGCAGCTCGACGGCATGCGCCTGGATTCGCCCGAGCACAGCGGCGCGCGCGATGCCAAGGCGCGGGCCTATGTGCGCCCGCATGACATCGACGTGACACGCTACGTGGCCGGCGCCTCCGGCATCGTCGCCACGCTGTCGCGCGCCATCGTCGTCGGACCCACCGCGCGGCTGGAACTTGAGCCCACCGAAACGAATCCAGATAATCCGGGCTCCGGAACCATCATCGAGGCGCAACTCCCTGCGCAACAGTTCCGTGAACTGGGCTTGAAGGAAGGCGACACCGTCGTCGCCAATCCACGCAAGGCCAGGGTGTTCGTAGAAGAAGATTGGGTGTCTCCTTGATCGATTGGTACTTCGGCGCGCCGCGCCGCGCGCTCGGGCTCATCTGCCTGGCCTGCGTTCTCATGCTGGCCTTCGGGCTCTACCTGCAGCACGTGGTCGGGCTCGAGCCTTGCCCCATGTGCATCGTGCAGCGGTATGCGCTGGTGCTGGTGGCGCTGTTCACCGGGCTGGCCGCCATCTTCCGCACCCGTGCGCTGCAGGTGACAGGCGGGGTGCTGGCACTGGTGTCGGCCATCGGCGGTGCCTACACGGCCGCCTCGCAGAGCTGGCTGCAGTGGTACCCGCCCGAGGTCGTGTCCTGCGGGCGCGACCTGTACGGAATGATCGAGACCTTTCCGCTGAAGCGCGCGCTGCCGATGATCTTCCGCGGCGGCGGCGACTGCTCCAAGGTCGACTGGACGCTGTTCGGCCTGACGCTGGCGAACTGGTCGTTCGTGGCGTTCGTGGTGCTGTCGCTGTTGCTGCTCACGCTGCTGGTGCGCCCGCGCCGCGCGCGCTGAAAAATCGCCGCATCGGGGCAGTAATGCCCAGATGCCGGCCCCGGCTTTAGTGGGCCTTCAGGAACCGCCGCTAGGATGAAGCCGCTGCCGCACGCCGTGCGCGCCAGCGGCGTCTCACTTCATCCTCATTGCATGCAAAACACCCCCAAGCGGCGCTCGCGCAAGCTCGTCTACGGCATCCTCGCCGTGGTGGTCCTGGGCCTGCTGTCCCTTTTCTGGCTCAGCCCGCCCAAGAAGACCGAATACCTCACCGCCACCGTGGCGCGCACCGACCTTGAAAACGCCGTGCTCGCCACCGGCGTGCTGCAGGCGCTCAAGCAGGTGGAGGTGGGCGCGCAGGTCAGCGGCCAGCTCAAGTCGCTGAAAGTGGTGCTGGGGCAGACGGTGAAGAAGGGCGACTGGCTCGCCGAGATCGACCCGGTCATCTCGCAGAACACCCTCGCGCAGGAGCAGGCCAAGCTGGAGAACCTGCAGGCGCAGAAGCTCGCGAAGGAAGTGCGCGTGCGGCAGGCGCAGCTCACCTGGACCCGGCAGCAGGACATGCTCGCGCAGGATGCGGCCGCCAGGCAGGACATGGAAAGCGCCGACGCCGAACTGCGCGCGCTGCGGGCCGATGCCGTGTCGCTCGAGGCGCAGATCCGACAGCAGAAGCTGGCCGTGGCCTCGGCGCAGACCAACCTGTCGTACACGCGCATCGTCGCGCCCATCGACGGCGACGTGGTGTCCATCAGCACGCTCGAAGGCCAGACCGTGGTGGCCGCCTTCCAGGTGCCCACGCTGATGAAGCTGGCCGACCTGTCGACCATGACCGTGAAGGCGCAGGTGTCCGAGGCCGACGTGGTGCGCGTGAAGCCGGGGCAGCCGGTGTACTTCACCATCCTGGGCGACCCCGACAAGCGCTACCACGGCACGCTGCGCGCGGTGCAGCCCTCGCCCGAGAAGATCAACAACGCGGTGTTCTTCAACGCGCTGTTCGACGTGCCCAACCCCGATCGCACCCTGCGCGTGGACATGACGGCGCAGGTCGCCATCCTGCTGGGCGAGGCGAAACAGGCGCTGACCGTGCCGCTCACGGCGCTGGGCGCACGCGACAAGGACGGCCGCCAGGAAGTGCGCGTGCTCAAGGCCGACCAGAGCGTGGAAAAGCGCCAGGTGCGCGTGGGCATCAGCAACAACTTCCAGGCGCAGGTGCTCGAAGGGCTGAAGGAGGGCGACAACGTCATCACGGGCGACCCCTCTGCGCTGTTGGACGGCGGCGACGGCGGCCGGGGCAAGCGCCCATGACGCAGGCGAAGGCGCCGCTGCTCACGCTGCGCGGCATCGGCCGCAGCTTTCCCTCGGGCGAGCAGGAAGTGCAGGTGCTGAAGGACGTCGACCTCGACATCGGCCACGGCGAGATGCTGGCCATCGTCGGCGCCTCAGGCTCGGGCAAGTCGACGCTGATGAACATCCTCGGCTGCCTCGACCGGCCGAGCACGGGCACCTACACCGTGTCGGGCCAGGACGTGGGCACGCTCGACAGCGACGCGCTGGCCGAGCTGCGGCGCGAGCACTTCGGCTTCATCTTCCAGCGCTACCACCTGATGCAGCACCTGACGGCCGCCGGCAACGTCGAGGTGCCGGCCGTGTACGCCGGCACCGACACCCAGGCGCGCGACACGCGGGCGCGCCAGCTGCTCGCCCGGCTGGGCCTGGCAGACCGCACCGAGCACCGGCCCAGCCAGCTCTCGGGCGGCCAGCAGCAGCGCGTGAGCATTGCGCGCGCACTGATGAACGGCGGCGAGGTGATCCTGGCCGACGAGCCCACCGGTGCGCTCGACCGCAAGAGCGGGCAGGAAGTCATCGGCATCCTGCGCGAGCTGCATGCGCAGGGCCACACGATCATCATCGTGACCCACGACATGCAGGTGGCGAGCTGCACCGAACGCATCATCGAGATCTCGGACGGCGTGATCGTGGGCGACCGGCCCAATGTGCCAACGGTGGCGGCGCCCGCGCAAGACGTGCAGGCCGACGCCTCCGTGCGCGAAGCGATGACCCGGCCCAGGCTGGGCATCGCGCGCTTCAGCACCGGCTGGGCCCGCTTCGCCGAGGCCTTCCGCATGGCCTGGCGCTCGATGATGGCGCACCGCATGCGCACGGCGCTCACCATGCTGGGCATCGTCATCGGCATCACCTCGGTGGTGTCGATCGTGGCGATCGGGGAGGGCGCCAAGCGCTTCGTGCTCTCGGACATCCGGGCCATCGGCACCAACACGCTGGACGTGTACCCGGGCCGCGACTTCGGCGACGACAAGGCGCAGAGCATCCGCACGCTGACACCCGCCGACCTCGATGCGATTGCGGCGCAGCCCTATGTGCACAGCGTGACGCCCGCGACCTCGCGCAGCCTGCGGCTGCGCTACCGCAGCGTGGACATCAACGGCACGGTGAACGGCGTGAGCGACAGCTTTTTCCGCGTGCGCGACATGCAGATGGCCGACGGCGCGGCCTTCACGGCCGGCGACGTGCGCCACCAGTCGCAGGTGGTGGTGATCGACCAGAACACGCGGCGCAAGCTCTTTCCCGACGGCGGCGATGCGGTCGGAAAAATCATCCTGGTGGGCAACCTGCCGTGCACGGTGATCGGCGTGTCGCAGGAGAAGAAGACGGTGTTCGGCGAGAACAAGTCGCTCAACATCTGGCTGCCCTACAGCACCGGCGCGAGCCGGCTGTTCGGCCAGCAGCACTTCGACAACATCACCGTGCGCATCCGCGACGACCAGCCGACCAAGGCGGCGGAAGACAGCATCGTCAAGCTGCTGACGCTGCGCCACGGCGCCAAGGACTTCTTCACCTTCAACATGGACAGCATCGTGAAGACCGCCGAGCGCACGAGCCAGTCGCTCACGCTGCTGCTGTCGCTGATTGCCGTGATCTCGCTGGTGGTGGGCGGCATCGGCGTGATGAACATCATGCTGGTGTCGGTGACCGAGCGCACCCGCGAGATCGGCATTCGCATGGCCGTGGGTGCGCGCCAGAGCGACGTGCTGCAGCAGTTCCTGACCGAGGCCGTGCTGGTGTGCCTGGTGGGCGGGTTGATCGGCGTGACGCTGTCGTACGGCATCAGTTTTGTGTTTTCGCTTTTCGTCAAGCAATGGCAAATGATCTTTTCGCTGGGTGCGGTGGTGTCGGCCTTTCTGTGCGCGTCGCTGATCGGCGTGTTGTTCGGCTACCTGCCGGCGCGAAATGCCGCGCGGCTGGACCCGATCGAGGCGCTGGCGCGTGAGTAGCGCGCGCCTCCTGTCCGCGGTGGCCGCCGCCGTGCTGGTGCTCGGCGGGTGCACGCTTTTCCAGCCCGAGCAGCGCGCGCAGCCGCCGCTGGAAGTTCCGCAGGCCTGGCTGCAGTCAAACGGCGCGGGCAGTGCCGCCGCCATGTTGTCGGCCAACTGGTGGACGGCGTTCAACGACCCGCAGCTCGACGGCCTGATCGACAGCGCGCTGCGCACCAGCAACGACCTGGCCGCCGCAGGCATTCGCGTGCAGCGCGCGCAGTTGCAGGCGGGTCTTGCGAACACGAACCTCACGCCCGGTGTGGTGGCGCAGGCCGCCACGAGCCGCGCCTATGACCTGAAGCGCGGCGGTGCGAGCGTGCCCGCATCGAGCGTCCAGGCCACCTTGAGCTACGAGCTCGACCTGTGGGGCCGGCTTGCCGCGCAGCGCAGCGCCGCCGACTGGACGCTGAAGGCCACCGAGTCCGACCGGCAGGCCACGGCGCTGGCGCTGGTAGGCACCACGGCGGGGCTCTACTGGCAGACCGGCTACCTCAACCAGCGCATCGCGTTGAGCGAATCGGGCATCGAAGACGGCCGGCGCATCCTGGCGCTGGTGCGCGTGAAATACGCGGCAGGCGCGGTGTCGGGGCTGGACGTGGCGCAGGCCGGGCAGAACCTGGCAACGCAGGAGGCCGCGCACACCCAGTTGTTGCAGCAGCGCGTGGAGGCGCGCAACGCGCTGGCCATTCTGTTCGACCAGCCGCCGCAGCCGTTGGCCGTCGAGCCGCCGCAGCTGCCGGACATTGCACTGCCCGTCATCGACGCCGGTGTGCCGGCGAACCTGCTGGGCCGGCGGCCGGACCTTCGTGCGGCCGAACAGCGGCTGCGTGCGGCGCTGGCGAACGTCGATGCAACGCGCACCGGCTTCTACCCCGCGCTGAGCCTGACAGGGTCGCTGGGCACGTCGAGCGCCGCGCTGGGGGACCTGCTGAAGAATCCCGTGGCCACGCTGGGCGCCGGGCTGGCGTTGCCCTTCCTGCAATGGAACACCGCACGGCTGAGCGTGGGCGTGTCGCAAACGCAGTACGAAGAGGCGGTGGTGGGCTTCAGGCAGTCGCTGTACACGGCGCTGTCGGAGGTGGAGAACGCGTTGTCGTCGCGCACGCAGTTGCGCGACGAGAGCGAGAAGCTCGTGCTGGCGCTGCAGGAGGCGCAGCGTGCGGAGCGGTTGTCCGAGGTGCGCTACCGCGCGGGGGCGACGGCGTTGCAGCCGGTGCTCGATGCGAAGGATCGGCGGCGTACGGCGCAGGTGTCGCTGGCGTTGAACCGGTTGAACCAGCTCAATGCGACGATGACGCTTTACAAGGCGTTGGGTGGGGCGGCCGTGGCGTTGTAGGCCGGCGGCCTCGGCGGCCCGGTGAACGTCAATCCTGGAACGGCGCCTTTTTGGCGAGCTTGCGAACCACCAACCCAGGCAGCCGCAGGACGAATTCGACCATCAGCCGCGCATGCATCCAGGTCAGCAGCACGTTGTCCCGCCCATAGCGGAAGTGCGACACGCCGCCTTCCTCCGCCGTCAGGTACTTCACCGGCGCATCGATGTTCACCGGCTTCACACCGCGCCAGGCCAGCCGCACGACCGCTTCGGTGTCGAAGTCGAAGCGCCGCATCCAGGGCTGGCGCGCCATGACGGCGATCAGGTCCGGCACCGGATACACGCGAAAGCCGTAGAGCGAATCGCCGACGCCGGCGAACAGGGTTTCCAGCTGCGTCCATCCGTTCGACACACGCCGCCCGCGCACGCGCAGCAGCGGCGCGCTGGCGTCGAACACCGGGCGGCCCAGCACCATCGTCTCGGGGCGGGCCAGCGAGGCCTTCATGAACGCGGGGATCAGGTCGGCCGGGTGCTGCCCGTCGGAGTCCATCGTCAGCGCATGCGTGAAGCCCGCGTCCTGCGCGGCGCGCAGCCCGTGCAGCACCGCCGAGCCCTTGCCCTGGTTCTGCGGCAACAGCCACACGCGCAAGCCCGGGTCGCTGGCGGCCATCTGCTGCAGCCGCTCGCCCGTGCCGTCGTCGCTGCCATCGATCACCACCCACACGGGGCTCCATTGCGCGCGCGCCGCGGCAACGGTCGAGAACAGGCGTTCGCCCGTGTTGTAGCTGGGAATCAGGACAAGGTGGGTGCGCGAGGCGTCTGGCATTCGGGGGACGCGTCGGTGGCGCGCTGTTCCAGGTTTTGGCGAAAGTAGTGTTCCAGCTCGGCCTGCAGCACGTCGCTGTCCTGCGTTGGCGCAAATCGCTTGCCCAGCCGCAGCGTGAAAACGATCGGCAGCGGCGGCACGCGCCACAGCGGCCAGCCCTTGCCCAGGTAAGGCGAGTCGGTGTCGATGAACACCGTTTGAATGGGCGCCTGCGCCAGCTTGGCGATCAGCGTGGTGCCGGCACGAAAGGGGTTCAGCGGCGGCGTCACGGTGCGCGTGGCCTCGGGGAAGATCACCAACTGCCCGCCGTTGCGCAGGTCGTTCACCGCCAGGCGCACCATCGTGCGGGCCGACTTGTTGCTGATGTAGCGTGCCAGCCGGGCGCCCGCGCCCAGGAAGATGTTGCCCATCAGGTCGGCCTTCATGATGCAGGCGCTGCGGGGCAGGCGCGCCACCAGCAGCAGCGCGTCGAGCATGGTCGGGTGGTTGGCCACGAAGATCACGCCGGGCTCCTTGCGCATCGGGTCCAGGCACGCCGCGTCGATGCGCATCATGCCGGTCACCGAGGCCAGCCACCAGAACATCCGGTAGGCGAAGGCGATCGTCGTGCGGCCGAGCACGCGCGCCGGCGCAGCGGGCATCACCGGGTAGATCAGCATGGCCACCACGTTCCAGGCCAGCGAGATCAGGCCAAGGAACAGCAGCAGCGCGTAGAGCATCAACGCGAGCGGAATGGAGAGGAGGAATCGCAACACGCGAATCATTGAATCAGGCAATCGGACGGCGAGCGGTCGGACAAAGACCGGTCATGCCCGCAGCTGGCCGGCCGCAACCGTGTGGGCCTCGATCTCGACCAGCAGGTCGCTGCGGCAGATGTCCGCTTCGAGGTACACCGCGTGGCGCGCCATCGGCGCGTCCGCGCCGAGCGTGCCTTCGAGAATGCTGCGCACCGCCTCGGTGTCCGACGGATGGCGCACGTAGACCACGCAGTCGAGTTCGGCGAGCGAGAACTTCGCCGTGCCGCGCGCGTTGGCTGCGGCTACCACCGCCTGCAGGTTGCGCAGCGTTTCGCGCGTCTGCTCCAGCACGTCGCCGTGGTGCACGGTTTCGTGGCCGACGATGCTCGCTGTGCCCGAGATGAAGAGCGCGATATGGCCGTCGCCGATGTCCGACAGCGCCGCACGCGAGAACGTGGGCGAGCGCGGGCCGTAGGTTTCCGGGTAGCGGTAGGCCGAGACCTGCCGGGGGTTCTCGACCGGCAGCGGCGCCTGCTGGCCGGCCAGGAAGCGGATCGACAGGGCGCCCTGGTGGATGCCCAGCGCGCAGGCGGCGGGTGCGCCTTCGAAGGCGGCACGGCCGGCTTCGAGGAATGCTTCCTGGCGGCCCTGGTTGAACTGGCGGTAGCGTTCCAGCCCGCCGCCGTCGGCGTTGATCTGGGGCAGGTAGTTCCAGATGCGCTGCAGGTGCGGCGCGCCGGCCTGGTCGAGCGTCTTGAACAGGTCGCGGTAGGCGCGGTGCGCGAGCTCGGCCAGGCCCTGCTTTTCGGTGGCCTCGTCGAGGTCGATGGCGCCGAGCAGCCAGTGGCCGTCGGTGCGCCAGCGTGCGATGCCGGTGGTGCCCGACTCGATGTGCGGGCCGCTCACGTGCCACACGTCGGCCATGGCACCGTGCGGCGACAGCACGCGCGCGTTGACGGTCGGCATCCATGCCACGCCGTGCGGCGTTCCGTAGCCGAGCGCCGCGAAGGGCGCCTTGCCGCGGGTTGCCAGCGCCAGGCTGTCCGGCAATGAAAGGCGCTCGACGCGCAGATGGGAAGAGGTCTCGTCCTGAGATCGCACTGTCAACTGGCCTCGCCGGTGTGTTCTGGTTTGACGGCGGTATAGGCGGAGAAGACGCCGAGGCTGGCATGTCGCTGCACGTCGCGAAAGCCCGCGGCGGCCAGCGCCTGCATCACCCGTTCGGGCGGAATGCAGGCCTCGATCGTGTCCCAGTAATAGCGCCACAGTTCGGAGGTGTTGCGCTGGCGGCCCACCACGCGGGCGATCAGCGGCACCACGGCACGCATGTAGCCCTTGAGCAGCGCCGTTGCGACGCGGCCTTCGGGCTTGGTGATCTCGAGCACCGCCACGCGTCCGCCTGGACGCAGCACGCGGTGGAACTCGCTGAAGGCCGCGGCCACGTCGCTGATGTGGCGCATGGCGTAGCCCATGCTCACGAAGTCGCAGCTGGCGTCCGGCCGGGGCAGGGCCTCGGCCACGCCGCGCACCAGCTCGACGCCGGGCAGCTTGACCTGGCCCATCATCCCGGGGCTGGGGTCCACGCCCACGAGGTGGCCGGTGGAGCCGATGAGCTTGAGCGCCTCGCGGGCGACGAGCCCGGTGCCGATGCCCACGTCGAGCACCTCGGCGCCCGCGGCAAGGCCGGCCTGGCGCAGCGCCGCGCGGCGGTACGAAGGGCCGGTGCCGAAGGCCAGCACGCTCTCGATGCGGTCGTAGTCCGCGGCGGTGCTGTCGAAGATGCGCAACAGGAACGCCTGATGCTCCGCCTCGGTCTTGTAGTACAGCGGCAAGGGAGCGTGGGGCGGCAGGGGGGCGGGATTTCCCTGCTCAACGGAAGGCGATGGCGTCATCGAACGATTATCACCAAAAGCCCCGGCCCGAAATCCGCGGGCCGCCGGGCGCTGGGTGCGCCGGACAGTAAACTCGCAGCTTGCTTTGAAAACACAAGACAGCGAGATAGAAAGCCATGGCCGGACACAGCAAATGGGCAAATATTCAGCACCGGAAGGGCCGCCAGGACGAGAAGCGCGGCAAGCTCTGGACCCGTGCCATCCGCGAGATCACGGTGGCCGCCCGTGCCGGTGGCGCTGACCTGAGCGCCAACCCCCGGCTGCGGCTGGCGGTGGAAAAGGCCAAGGCCGTCAACCTGCCGATCGACACCGTCAAGCGCAACATCGACAAGGCCACGGGCAATCTCGAAGGCGTCAATTACGAAGAAATTCGTTACGAAGGGTATGGCATCGGCGGCGCGGCGATCATCGTCGACACCATGACCGACAACCGCGTGCGCACCGTGGCCGAAGTGCGCCACGCCTTCTCCAAGCATGGCGGCAACATGGGCACCGAAGGCTCGGTGGCCTTCCAGTTCAAGCACTGCGGCCAGATCATCTTCGCCCCCGGCACCGATGAAGACAAAGTCATGGAAGTGGCGCTCGAAGCGGGCGCCGAGGACGTCGTCACCGACGAAGACGGCGCCATCGAGGTGATCACCGCCGTGGCCGACTTCGAAGCCGTCAAGAACGCGCTGGAGGCCGCCGGCCTGAAGCCCGACGCGGCCGAAGTCACCATGCGCGCGGAAAACACCGTGGACGTGACCGGCGAGGACGCCGCAAGAATGCAGAAGTTGCTCGACGTGCTCGAGGACCTGGACGACGTGCAGGACGTTTTTCACAACGCCTCGCTGTCCGAGTAATGCGCGACGAGCAATGCGCGAATGAATGTTTGTTGAATCACAGCGAGAAATGAAGGCCCGCGAATGAAGGTACTGGTAATTGGGGGAGGGGGCCGTGAACACGCTCTGGCGTGGCGTCTGGCGCAGGCTGCCCGGGTGAGCCGCGTGTACGTGGCGCCCGGCAACGGCGGCACCGCGAGCGACGAACGCTACGACTGCATCGACATCACCGAGCCCGCCGCGCTGCGCGAGTGGGCCATCAAGGAAAAGATTTCGCTGACCGTGGTCGGCCCCGAGGCGCCGCTGGCAGCGGGCGTGGTGGACGAGTTCCGTGCGCACGGCCTGCGCATCTTCGGCCCGACCCAGGCGGCCGCGCAGCTCGAAAGCTCCAAGGCGTTCTCCAAGGCGTTCATGAAGCGCCACAAGATCCCGACCGCCGAGTACGAGGCGTTCACCGACGCCGCTGCCGCGCACGCCTACATCGACGCCAAGGGCGCGCCCATCGTGGTCAAGGCCGACGGCCTGGCCGCAGGCAAGGGCGTGGTGGTGGCCATGACGGCACAAGAGGCGCACGAGGCCGTCGACTTCATGCTGGTCGACAACAAGTTCGGCGTGTCGCACAACGAAGGCGGCGCGCGCGTCGTCATCGAAGAGTTCCTGCAGGGCGAGGAAGCCAGCTTCATCGTGCTGTGCGACGGCAAGAACGTCACCGCACTCGCCACCAGCCAGGACCACAAGCGCCTGCTCGATGGCGACGAAGGCCCCAACACCGGCGGCATGGGCGCTTATTCGCCCGCGCCCGTGGTCACGGCCGAGGTGCATGCCCGCGCGATGCGCGAGATCATCCTGCCGACCATCCGCGGCATGGAAAAGGACGGCATTCCGTACACGGGCTTCCTGTACGCCGGCCTGATGATCGACCCCGCCGGCCACCCGAAGACGCTCGAATTCAACTGCCGCATGGGCGACCCCGAGACGCAGCCGATCATGATGCGCCTGAAGTCCGACCTGTTCGAAGTGTTCTGGCACGCCACCGACGGCACGCTCGACCAGGTCGAACTGCAGTGGGACCGGCGCGTGGCGCTGGGCGTGGTGATGGCCGCGCACGGCTACCCGCTGTCGCCGCGCAAGGGCGACCGCATCACCGGCATTCCGCCCGAGGCGCCCGACGCCGTGGTGTTCCATGCCGGCACCACGCTGGACAACGGCGAACTCAAGACCAGCGGCGGCCGCGTGCTCTGCGTGACCGTGCTGGCCGACAGCGTGAAGCAGGCGCAGCAGCGGGTCTACGAGGTTGCGGCGCGTGTCAACTTCGACGGTGCGCAGTACCGCAAGGACATCGGCTTCCGCGCCTTGCAGGCGCGCACGGCCCCCGGCGCCTGATGCAGCACACCGATCCGTCGGCTGTCGGCGACTACCTGCGCGGACTGCAGCAGTCGATCATTGCGGCCGTCGAGCAGGCCGACGGCGGCACCTGCGTTCGCGATGCCTGGCACAAGGCGCCGGGCGAGCCGCTGCAGGGCCAAGGCCTGACCTGCATCCTCGAAGGCGGCGAACTGTTCGAGCGCGCGGGCTGCGGGTTCTCGCAGGTGCGCGGGCCCAGGCTGCCGCCGTCCGCCACGCAGAACCGGCCCGAGCTGTCGGGTGCGCCCTTCGAGGCGATGGGTGTGTCGCTGGTGTTCCACCCGCGCAACCCCTACGTGCCGATCGTTCACATGAACGTGCGCATGCTGGCGGCCTTGCCCGAAGGCGGCGAGCCGGTCTGCTGGTTCGGCGGCGGCATGGATCTCACGCCCTGCTACGGTTTCGAAGAAGACGCGGTGCATTTCCACGCCACTTGCCGCGATGCGCTCGCGCCCTTCGGTAGCGACAAGTACCCGCGCTTCAAGACATGGTGTGACGAGTATTTCTTTCTGAAGCACCGCGACGAGCAGCGCGGTGTAGGCGGCATCTTCTTCGACGATTTCTCCGAAGGCGGTTTCGAGAACGGCTTCGCGATGATCCGCTCGGTGGGCGACGGTTTCCTGCCGGCCTACATGCCCGTCGTCGAGCGCCGGCGCCACATGGCATACACCGAACGGGAGCGCAACTTCCAGCTCTACCGTCGCGGTCGGTACGTCGAGTTCAACCTGGTGTGGGACCGCGGCACGCACTTCGGTCTTCAGTCGGGTGGGCGCACCGAATCGATTCTTCTGTCGATGCCGCCGTTGGCCAGCTGGGCCTACCAGCAGCGGCCCGAACCGGGCAGCGCGGAAGCCGCGCTGTACAGCGACTTCATCGTGCGGCGCGACTGGTTGTGAGCCCTTCCGGCAAGGCCCCGCGCATCGGCGTTTTCGGTGGCGCGTTCGACCCTCCGCACAACGCCCATGTGGCGTTGGCTGAAGCCGCATTGGCCCAGCTCGACCTGGCCGAACTGCACGTGATTCCCACGGGGCAGGCCTGGCACAAGAGCCGGCCGCTCACGCCGAAGCAAGACCGCCTCGCGATGGCGCGGCTGGCGTTCTCGGCACTGAAGGGCACCGTGGTCGTCGACAGCCGCGAAGTGTTGCGCGACGGCCCCACCTACACGCTCGACACCCTGCACGAACTCCAGCAGGAACAGCCCGGCGCACAGCTGGTTCTGATCATGGGCGCCGACCAGGCCACCGCGTTGCCGACCTGGCACGGCTGGCAGGATATACTCCGCACTGCTATCGTTTCTGTAGCGTATCGCGCACTATCGACGGGCGACACTGCTCGTTTTGATCCGAAAATGCTTCCTGGCCTCCCGGCTGGCGCACGTTTCGAGGCGCTCGAATTGCCACTCATGGACACCAGCGCCACCGAAATCCGGCGGCGCGCGGCACTGGGCGTGGACATTTCCTCGCTGGTTCCGCCCACCGTTGCACGCTATATTGACCAACACCACCTCTACCGCTCTGCCTGATGACCACTGAAGCCGCCGCCAAGAAAGACACCCAGAAACTCCAGCGAGCCATCATCGATGGTCTCGAAGACGTCAAGGCGCAGGACATCCAGGTATTCGACACAGAACATCTGTCGCCGCTGTTCGAACGCGTGATCGTGGCGTCGGGCACCTCCAACCGCCAGACCAAGGCGCTGGCCGCCAGCGTGCGTGACGCGGTGCGCGAAGCCGGTTTCGGCAAGCCGCGCATCGAGGGCGAGGAAAACGGCGAGTGGATCATCGTGGACTGCGGCGCCGCCGTGGCGCACATCATGCAGCCCGCGATCCGCCAGTACTACCATCTGGAAGAGATCTGGGGCGACAAGCCGGTGCGCGCCAAGCTCGGCAGTGCAAAGCCCGCCGCATCGGCCAGCGCCTCGGTGCCGGAAGAGCCCACCGGCAAGAAGAAGCCGGCCGTGAAGGAACCGAGTCTTCGCCGCGCCAGCGCTGCCAAGACCGCGATCCGCGCAGCCGAGCAGGAAGCCAAGGCCGCGAAGGCGCCGGCCCGCAAGCCCGCATACAAGACCGCCGCAAAGACTGCGGCAAAGAAGGCACCTGCCCGCAAGACCGGCACCACCGCGCGCGTGCCGGTCAAGGTGGTGGGCAAGCCTGCCGCCAAGAAAACCGCTGCAAAGCCGGCTGCGAAGACCGCAGCCGCCAAGAAGGCGCCTGCCAAGAAGGCACCCGCCCGCCGCGCATGAAGCTGCTGGTGGTCGCCGTCGGGCAGCGCATGCCCGATTGGGCGCAGACCGCCTGGGACGACTACGCCAAGCGCTTCCCGCCCGAGCTCAAGCTCGAGCTGCGCGCCGTCAAGACCGAGCCGCGCGGCTCCAAGACACTGGAAACCTTGTACGCCGCCGAGCGCGAGCGCATCGAAGGCGCCATTGCCCGCGGCATGCGCATCGTCGCGCTCGACGAACGCGGCACGGCGCTGACCACCAAGGCGCTGGCGACGCGGCTGCAGACCTGGCAAGGCGAGGGCGATGACGTCGCCCTGGTCATTGGCGGGCCCGATGGACTCGACCCCGCATTCAAGGCCGCGGCCCACGAACGCATCCGCCTGTCGGACCTGACGCTGCCGCACGCCATGGCGCGGGTGCTGCTGGTCGAGCAGCTGTACCGGGCATGGTCGGTCAACGCAGGTCATCCCTACCACCGCGAATGACGGGCGCCAACGGGCAGGCTGCGTTGCTCGAAGAGAAGGGGCATGCGCTTGTGCCCTCGCTGTTGCCCCCCGATCTGCTGAACGGCACTGCGCGGTCCCTCGACCAATGGCTGGGCGAGGCGGCAGGCAGCCGCAATCTGCTTACCCAGCCGCAGTGCCGCGACATGGCGGTTCAGGTGAAGGCAATGCTGGTCGCCAAGGGCCTGCTCGATGCTTCCTCGGTCGCGGTGCAGTGCACGCTGTTCGACAAGACGCCCGGCAGGAACTGGCTGGTCGCGTTGCACCAGGACACCTCGATTCCCGCATCGGCCGCCGGCATGGCGAGCGTCCTCAAGGAAGGCGAGCCCTATGTGCAGCCGCTCGTCGAGGTGCTGCAATCGCTGCTCGCCGTGCGCGTGCACCTCGACGATTGCGGTGCCGATGCAGGCCCCTTGCGCGTGGTGCCCGGCAGCCATCGCGCCGGACGGCTGGACGATGCGCAAGCGCAGGCCCTGCGTGCCGAGCACGGCGAAGCCATCTGCACCGCCGCGCGCGGCGACGCCTTGCTGATGCGGCCGCTGCTGCTGCATGCCTCGTCCCGCGCCAGCTCGCCGGCGCGGCGCCGCGTGCTTCACTTTCTTTTCGGACCTGATCGCCTGCCACATGGCCTGGTCTGGAACCGCACCGTCGCCGGCACCCAGCCGGCGCATCAGGAGAACTGAACCTTGTCGGACTTCATCTACCTCGCCTCGCAGAGCCCGCGCCGCGCCCAATTGCTCGGACAACTCGGCATTCGCCACGAGCTGCTGCTGGCCGATGCCAGCGAAGACGCCGAGTCGCTCGAAGTGGTGCTGCCCAACGAGGCGCCCGCCACCTATGTGCAGCGAGTGACTGCGCTCAAGCTCGACGCGGCCGTGGCGCGCCTGCACCGCCGGGGCCTGGCCGAGGCGCCGGTGCTCTGCGCCGACACCACGGTGGCGCTGGGCCGCACCATCCTCGGCAAGCCCGAGGACGAGAAGGACGCGGCGCGCATGCTGCGGCTGCTTTCAGGCGCCACGCATCGCGTGCTGACCGCGGTGACGCTCCAGCATGGCCCGCAGCGCGTTGCGGCGCTCAGCGTCTCGCGCGTGCGCTTCGCGAAGATCACCGATGCGCAGATCGCGCGCTACGCGCAAAGCGGCGAGCCGTTGGGCAAGGCCGGCGCCTATGCCATCCAGGGCGCGGCGGCCGCGTTCATCGAGCACATCAGCGGGTCCTATTCGGGCATCATGGGCCTCCCCATGTTCGAGACCGCAGAGCTGCTTCGAAGCGCCGGTTTCAATACTTAAGAATTCCATGCAAGACATCCTGATCAACTGGTCCCCGCAGGAGACCCGTGTGGCGCTGGTCGAGCACGGCGCGGTGCAAGAGCTGCACGTCGAGCGCACGCTGGAGCGCGGACTGGTCGGCAACGTCTACCTGGGCAAGGTGTCGCGCGTGCTGCCGGGCATGCAGTCGGCCTTCATCGACATCGGGCTGGAGCGCACCGCCTTCCTGCACGTGGCCGACATCGTGGCGCCGTTCACGCCGGGCTCGCGCCCCAGCGCGCCCGCACCGGAGCGCGACCACCGCAACGGCGGCCCGATGGTGCCGATCGAGAAGCAGGTGTTCGAAGGCCAGTCGCTGCTGGTGCAGGTCATCAAGGACCCCATCGGCACCAAGGGCGCGCGGCTGTCCACGCAGATCAGCATCGCCGGGCGGCTGCTCGTGTTCCTTCCGCAGGACAACCACATCGGCGTGTCGCAGAAGATTCCGCCGGACCAGCGCGAGTCGCTGCGCAAGCGCATGCTCGCGCTGATCGAGGCGGCTGCCGCGGCCGACAGCGGCGGCGTGGTGCCGGTGAACACCGGCGGCTTCATCCTGCGCACCAACGGCGAGGAGTCCAGCGACGCCGAGCTGGCCGAAGACATCGACTACCTGCGCAAGACCTGGTCGCGCATCCGCGACGCCTCGATGCGGATGCCCGCGATGTCGCTGCTGCACCAGGACCTGAGCCTGCTGCAGCGCGTGCTGCGCGACATGACCAGCGAAGACACGCAGACCATCCGCATCGACTCGCGCGAACAGTTCGAGGTGCTGCTGAAGTTCGGGCTCGAATTCATGCCCAAGGCGGCCGGCAAGCTGCAGCATTACAAGGGCGAGCGCCCGATCTTCGACCTGTATTCGGTCGACGAGGAAATTGCCAAGGCGCTGGGCCGGCGGGTGGAGCTCAAGTCGGGCGGTTACCTCGTGGTCGACCAGACAGAAGCGCTGACCACGGTCGACGTGAACACCGGCGGCTTCGTGGGTGCGCGCAATTTCGACGACACCATCTTCAAGACCAACCTCGAAGCAGCGCAGGCCATTGCGCGGCAGCTGCGGCTGCGCAACCTGGGCGGCATCATCATCGTCGACTTCATCGACATGGCCCGCGACGACCACCGCGAACAGGTGCTGGCAGAGTTCCGCAAGCAACTGGCGCGCGACCGCGTGAAGACCACCGCGGGCGGCTTCTCGCAGCTCGGGCTGGTCGAGATGACACGCAAGCGCACGCGCGAATCGCTGGCGCACATGCTGTGCGAGCCCTGTGTGGCCTGCGGCGGCCAGGGCATCGTGAAGACCGCGCGCAGCGTGGCCTACGACGTCATGCGCGAGATCCTGCGCGAAGCGCGGCAGTTCACGCCGCGCGAGTTCCGCATCGTGTCGTCGCCGCAGGTGATCGAGCTGTTCCTGGACGAGGAAAGCCAGCACCTGGCGGGGCTGAGCGACTTCATCGGCAAGCCGATTTCGCTGCAGTCGGAGCCTGCGATCGGGCAGGGGCAGTACGACATCGTGCTGCTTTGAGCGCCGGTCAAGGCGCGATCAAGGGGCTCTGAGGCGCGCAGCGCGCCTCAGAGCGTCGGGTCCTGCCCTGGCTTGGCGCTGCGCACCGCCAGCGTCTGCAGACGCGCGTAGAGCCCGTCCAGCGCCATCAGCTGTTCGTGGCTGCCTTGCTCCGCGATGCGGCCTTGCTCCATCACGATGATGCGGTCGGCGTGCTGGATGGTCGACAGGCGGTGGGCGACGATCAGCGTGGTGCGGTTCTGCATCAGGCGCTGCAGGGCGTCCTGCACCAGCCGCTCCGATTCGGTGTCGAGCGCCGACGTGGCCTCGTCGAGCAGCAGCACGGGGGCGTTCTTGTAGAGCGCGCGCGCAATGGCCAGGCGCTGGCGCTGTCCGCCCGAGAGCTGCGTGGCGTTGTGGCCCAGCACGGTGTCTATGCCTTGCGGCAGGCCTTGCACGTGCGAACTCAGGTTGGCGGCTGCTATGCATTCCAGCACGCGCTCGCGGTCGATCTGCGAGCCCAGCGCCACGTTGGCAGCGAGCGTTTCGTTGAGCATCACCACGTCCTGGCTCACCATGGCGAACTGCGCGCGAAGGCTCTTGAGCGACCATTCGCTGGTGTCGTGCCCGTCGAGCAGCACCTGGCCGCCGCTGGGCTGCACGAAGCGCGGCAGCAGGTTGACCAGCGTGGTCTTGCCCGAGCCCGAGGGGCCGACGAAAGCCACGACCTGGCCGGGTTCGATGACGAGGCTCACGCCGTCGAGCGCGCGCTGTTCGTCGGCGCCGCGGTAGCTGACCTGCACATTGCGCAGTTCGATGCGGCCGTCGGCATGCGCCAGCGAGAAGCTGCCTTGCGACTCGGGCGCCACTTCGTCGATCAGCACCAGCCCGCGCTCCAGGGCGGCCAGGCCGCGCGTGATGGGGGCGGCCATGTCGGCCAGGCGGCGGATGGGCGCGATCAGCATCAGCATGGCCGTGATGTAGGCGACGAAGCCGCCCACCGTCAGGCCCTGTTCGCCGCTCTGCCAGAGCGCGATCATCACCACGACCGACAGCGCCAGCGACGCCATCATCTGCGTGAGCGGGGTGGTGGCGGCCTGTGCGATGGTCGACTTCACGGCCAGGCGGTTCAGCCTCTGGCTCAGCTGCTCGAAGCGCTCGCCCTGCGCCGCCTCGGCACCGTGCAGGCGCACCACACGGTGCGCCAGCACGTTTTCCTCGACCACGTAGGCGAGTTCGTCGGTGGCTTGCTGGCCCTGCTGCGTGAGGCGGTACAGGCGCTTGGAGAACACCTTCATGATCCAGGAGATGCTGGGCACCAGGAAGGCCACGATCAGCGTGAGCTTCCAGTTCAGGTAGACGAGGTAGGCGAGCAGGGCGATCAGCGTGAAGCCGTCGCGCGTGAGGCCGAGCAGCGCCTGCACCAGCAGCATGGCGCCGGTCTGCACCTCGTAGACCACCGTGTTCGACAGCGCACTGGCCGACTGGCGCGTGAACAGCGCCAGCTCGGCGCCCATCAGCCGCTCGAACAGCACGCGCCGCAACCGCTGCATGCCTTCATTGGCAATGCGCGACAGGGCATATTGGGAGATGAACTGGGCGATGCCGCGCACCGCGAACAGCAGCAGGACGGCGGCCGGCACGATCCACAGCGCGAGCTGCCCGCGGTTGAAGCCGCGGTCAAGCAACGGCTTGAGCAGGGCGGCCATCAGGGGTTCGGTGATGGCGGCCATGAGGGCGCCGATCAGGCCGGTGGCCCACCATTGGCGCGAGCCGCCGAACCAGGTCATGAGTCGCGCCAGACGGCGCATCAGGGGGGGGCGCGCGTTCTCGCTGCCGGGGGAAGGTTGCATGGCGGCGGATTCTACGGGGGGCCCTTTCCGGCGGGCTGGCGCAGGTGCATTGAATCGGCCGTGTAGGACCGCGTCGCCGGATACACGTTTTGTGACGGCGACTGCGGGCCAGTGTGTAACATGTGGCCCGTCACGCCGGTAGGAAACTTTTTCGCCGGAAACCTCTCCGAACCGCATGAACAAGCCGTTGCCAACTCCAATTCCAACTCCTTCTTCATCGTTATTTGCACGCCGCTCGCTCATAGCGGCCCTTGCAGCCACCCCCATGCTTCCTGCACTGGCCCAGTTCCGGGTCGAGGTGTCGGGCGTCGGGCTCACGCAATTGCCCATCGCGCTCGTTCCGTTCAAGGGACAGGAAAGCTCGCCCCAGAAGATCTCCGACATCGTCCAGGCCGACCTCGAACGCAGCGGCCAGTTCCGCGGCGTCGACGCTTCGGGCCAGGCGCTGGACGAGGCCTCGCGTCCCGACCTGTCGCTGTGGCGCCAGCGCACGGCCGATTCGCTCGTGGTGGGCAGCGTCAGCAAGCTGGCCGACGGCCGCTTCGACGTGCGCTTCCGCCTGTGGGACGTGGTGAAGGGACAAGACCTGGGCGGCCAGAGCTACACCGTGCCTCAAGGTGACCTGCGCCTCGCGTCGCACCGCATCGCCGACTACGTGTACGAGAAGCTGACCGGCGAGAAGGGCATCTTCTCGACCCGCATCGCCTACGTCACCAAGGGTGGCAGCCGCTACTCGCTGTGGGTGGCCGACGCCGACGGCGAAAACGCGCAGGCTGCGCTGGCCAGCCCCGAGCCCATCATCTCGCCCTGCTGGTCGTCCAACGGCCAGCAGCTCGCGTACGTGTCGTTCGAGTCGCGCAAGCCGGTCGTGTACGTGCACAACGTGGCCAGCGGCCAACGCCGCCTGCTCGCGAACTTCAAGGGCTCCAACAGCGCCCCTGCCTGGGCACCGGACGGCAATTCGCTGGCCGTGACGCTCAGCCGGGACGGCGGCTCGCAGCTCTTCACCATTCCGGCCAGCGGCGGCGAACCGCGCCGCCTCACGCAGAGTTCCAGCATCGACACCGAGCCGGTCTACTCCGCCGACGGCAGCACCATCTACTTCGTGAGCGATCGCGGCGGCGCGCCGCAGATCTACAAGATGGGCGCCAGCGGCGGCAACCCGACCCGGGTGACCTTCAGCGGCACCTACAACATCTCTCCGTCTGTCAGCGGCGATGGCCGGTGGTTGGCCTACATCTCTCGCGTGGGCGGCGCCTTCAAACTCCATGTAATGGAGTTGTCCACCGGCACAGTGAACGCCATCACCGACACGACCGCCGACGAAAGTCCGAGTTTTGCCCCCAACAGCAAGTTGATCGTCTACGCCACGCAGCTGCAAGGCCGCGAAGCGCTGATGACCACCACGCTGGACGGAAAAATAAAAGCCCGGCTGGCAGGACAGGCGGGAGACATAAGAGAACCGGACTGGGGTCCGTTTCAAAAGCAATGATCAAGGTTTATTTGAGGAGTTCGAAATGTTGAAACGCACAATTTATTCGCTGGCCATCGTGGCTCTTATTGCCGGTTGCTCGTCGGGCACCAAGCTCAACGACACCCCGGTCACCGACCGTTCCGGCGCTGGCGCCGGCCAAGGTGGCCAGAGCAGCGTGGCGCCTGTCACCATCGATCCGAACGCGGGCACCGCGCAAGGTCCGGTCAATGTGGCCCGCGTCATCTACTTTGACTACGACAGCTACACCGTCAAGCCTGAATTCCAGTCGGCCATCGACGGTCATGCGCGTTTCCTCAAGGCGAACCCGCAACGCCGCATCTCGATCGAAGGCCACACCGACGAACGCGGTGGCCGCGAGTACAACCTGGCACTGGGCCAGAAGCGCTCCGAAGCCGTGCGTCGTGCACTGACCCTCCTGGGCGTGAGCGACAACCAGATCGAAGCCGTGAGCTTCGGCAAGGAAAAGCCGGCCGTCACGGGCTCGGGTGAAGAAGTCTGGGCGCAAAACCGCCGCGCCGAAATCACGTACCGCCGGTGATGCATCGCGCTGTGTTGCGAGGCGCAGCGTTGGCTGCGGCCTTGCTTTGCGCCTCGGTCGGTTCGCAGGCCGCGTTGTTCGAGGACGACGAGGCCCGCAAGGCCATCCTCGACCTGCGCCAGCGCGTCGAGGCCATGCGCCAGCAGACCGACCAGCGGCTGACCGACGAAAACGGGCAGCTGCGGCGCAGCCTCCTCGACCTGCAAAGCCAGATCGAGCAGATGCGCGGCGACCTGGCCCGCATGACCGGGCAGAACGAGCAGCTCACACGCACGCTGAGCGACATGCAGTCGCGCCAGACCTCCCTGGACGACAAGCTCAAGCAGAGCGAGCCCTCGAAGGTGTCCGTGGACGGCCGCGAGTTCAACGCCGACCCCAAGGAAAAGGCCGATTTCGAAGCCGCCCTCGGTGTGTTTCGCGCGGGCCAGTTCGCGCAGGCGCAAACTGCCTTCGCCGAATTCGTCAAGCGCTATCCGCAAAGCGGCTACAACGCCTCGGCGTTGTTCTGGCTGGGCAATGCGCAGTACGCCACGCGCAACTACAACGAAGCCATTGCGAACTTCCGCTCCATGCTCTCGCTCGCGCCCGACCATGCCAAGGCCCCCGAGGCCGTGCTGTCGATCGCGAACTGCCAGATCGAGCTGAAGGACACGCGCGCCGCGCGCCGCACGCTGGAAGACCTGACCAAGGCCTACCCGCAGTCCGAAGCCGCACAGGCCGGACGCGAGCGCCTCTCGCGCCTGCGCTGATGCCAGCGGACCTCGCTTGAGCGCCGTCATCGCTGCCGATAGCGCACCTCCTGTCGCCGCGGGTGTCTTCACCGACACCGCGGCGCCTGATCTCGCGCGCCGCTTCGGCGGCCTCGAGCGCCTGTACGGCGTTGCGGGTGCCGCGCGGATCCGCGATGCGCACGTGCTGGTCGTCGGTATCGGCGGCGTGGGGTCGTGGGCGGTCGAGGCCCTGGCTCGCAGCGGGGTGGGGCGCTTGACGATGATCGATCTGGACCATGTGTCGGAGTCGAACATCAACCGCCAGATCCATGCGCTCGAGGCGACGGTGGGGCAGGCCAAGGTCGAAGCGATGCGCGAGCGCATTGCGCAGATCAACCCCGGGTGCAAGGTTCACGCGATCGACGAGTTCGTCGAGCCCGGCAACTGGACCACGCTGCTCGACGCGGCGCAGGCTGCGAACGGGCCGGCAACAGCCGTCATCGACGCTTGCGACCAGGTGAAGGCCAAGCTGACCATGGCCGCATGGGCGCGTTCGTCGCGCGCTGCGTTCATCACGGTGGGTGCGGCGGGCGGCAAGCGGCTGGCGCACAAGGTCGACATCGACGACCTGTCTCAGGTCACGCACGACCCGCTGCTGGCGCAGCTTCGCCAGCGCCTGCGCAAGGAGCACGGCGCCCCGCGCGAAGGCAAGAAGATCGGCGTGACCTGCGTCTTCAGCCGCGAAAGCGTGGCGCCGCCCGATGCGTCGTGCGCCATCGAAGGCGACGGGTCGCTCAACTGCCACGGCTACGGATCGGTGGTCAGCGTGACCGCAACTTTCGGCCAATGCGCGGCAGGTTGGGTGCTCGACCAAATCGCGTCTAACGTCACGCTATAATCTTAGGCTTTGCCGGATTCAACGTCGGCAAAAAGCAAAAAAATGGTTCCGGGACGTTAGCTCAGTTGGTAGAGCAGCGGACTTTTAATCCGTTGGTCACTGGTTCGAATCCAGTACGTCCTACCAGAACCCTTTGCAGGATCATCAAAGCCAGCTGTCTACCCGATAGCTGGCTTTTTTCTTGGGAACAGAACTCCAGAACTCCAGAACTCCAGAACTCCCGAACTCCCACTCGGCACGCCACCCGCTGCCGGGCGAACTCAAGTGTCATCTGCACTGTGAATACCGCTGCCGCCTTTCTTCCGTCCCACCACAACCTGTGGGTTGTCGCCGCGTCGCTGCTCCTGGCGACACTCGCTTCGTACGTGGCGCTGGACCTGGCGCGCCGCGTCCGGCATGCCAGCGGAAAGCCGCACCTGCTGTGGTGGGGCATCGGGTCGCTGGCCATGGGCACGGGGATCTGGTCGATGCATTTCGTCGGCATGCTCGGCTTCACGCTGCCGATCGCGCTGGGTTTCTCGGGGGCGACGACGCTGACATCATGGGTGGCCGCCGCGACCGCATCCGGCATTGCGCTGTGGGTGGCCAGCGAGGCGGACTACAGCCTTCGGCGCGTCGCCATCGCCTCGCTGGCCATGGCCATCGGCATCTGCGGGATGCACTACATCGGCATGGCCGCGCTGGACATGTCGCCGCCCATCGTCTGGCACGTGCCGACGGTGCTGGCGTCGCTGCTGATCGGCCTGGCCGCCTCGGCCGCGGCGCTGTTCATCTTCAAGTACCTCGGCGAGGTCCACAGCGCCCATCGCGTGGCCTTTCAGTTGCTGGCCGCGGTGGTCATGGGCATTGCGATCTGCGGTATGCACTACACGGGCATGGCGGCGGCGAACTTCCCCGCGGATTCGGTCTGCCGCAGTGCTGACGGGCTGTCGGGCTCCGAACTCACCACCATCGTCGTGCTGGCGTCGGGCCTGCTGCTGCTGGGCACGCTGTTCACCTCGATCCTGGAGTCGCGGCTGCAGCAGGTGGCCAGGCGCCTGTCGCGCTCGCTCGAGGAGGCCAACGCCGAGCTCACGCAGGCCAACCGGGAGCTGCAGAAGCGCGCCTTCACCGATGCGCTGACCGGTCTGCCCAACAGGATACTGTTCGAAGACCGGCTGCGCCACGCGCTGCTGCGCATGGAGCGAGCCAACCAGCACCAGGTGGAAGAGCGCATTGCCGTGCTCTTCGTCGATCTCGACGGCTTCAAGCCGATCAACGATTCCTTCGGCCATGCGGCCGGCGACCAGATCCTGCGCGCCGCCGCCGAGCGGCTCGCCGAAGCCACGCGAGAAAGCGACACCGTGGCACGCATCGGGGGCGACGAGTTCCTGCTGCTGTTCGAAGGCGTGAGCGACCGCGCGGAATGCGCGCAGGCGGCCAACCGGGTGCTGCGTGCGCTCAGCCAGCCTTTCAACGTGATGGGCAGGCAGTTGCAGATTGCCTGCTCGATCGGCATCGTGCTGCATCCGGAGCAGGGCGAACCCGACAAGCTCGTGGCCAACGCCGACGCCGCCATGTACGAGGCCAAGCGCGCCGGCGGCGGCAACTATGTGATGTTCGAGTCGCACATGGGTGCTGATGTCGTGAGGCAATTGCAGTTGCAAAGCGACCTGCGCCGGGCGGTCGAGCTCAAGCAGTTCGAGCTGTACTACCAGCCCAAGATCAACGGCGCGGGCGACACCCTCAGCGGCGTGGAGGCGCTGGTGCGCTGGAACCACCCGCAGCAGGGCCTGATCGGCCCGAACGACTTCATCGGCCTGGCGGAGCGCTTCGGCCTCATCGTGCGCCTGGGCGACTGGATTCTGGACGAGGCCTGCCGCCAGATCGCGCAATGGCGGGCGCAAGACATCTGGATGAGCGTGGCGGTCAACTTGTCGGTCATGCAGCTGCGCGAGATCGATTTCGTCGCGCGCGTCGAGCAGACCTTGGCAAGGCACCAGGTGCCCGCCTCCTTGCTGCTGTGCGAGATCACCGAGTCGGTCGCCATGGAAGACATCAAGGCCACCCAGCGCACCTTCGAGGGGCTGGCGCGCGTGGGCGTGTTCCTGTCGATCGACGATTTCGGCACGGGCTATTCCAGCCTGAGCCATCTGCGCAAGCTGCCGGCGCGCCAGGTGAAGATCGATCGCAGCTTCGTGCAGGACCTGCAGGCCAAGGGCGACGCGCGCGCCGTAGTGGACGCCGTCATCCGCCTGGCCCATGCGCTGGGCTTGAGCGTGGTGGCCGAGGGCGTGGAGAACGAGGCGCAGCGCGACATCCTGCTCGCCATGGGGTGCGACGAACTGCAGGGCTTTCTCTATTCGCGGCCCTTGCCCGCGGGCGACTTGCTCGAGTGGTTCTCCAGGCGCGAAGGCGCCGCCGCGGGCTGAGGCCTCAGGCCTCAGGCCTCAGGCCTCCGGCGCCACGCTCCCCGGCAATGCAGGAGCCGGGGACGGCGCGGGTGCAGGTGCCACCCCGTCGCCGCTTTCTTCCTTCTGGTGCCGCGCCGCGATGGCCAGGTACATCGCCGGCACCACGAACAGCGTGAACAGCGTGCCGATCGACAGCCCGCTGAAGATCACGATGCCCATCGCCTTGCGCCCGGCTGCACCGGCACCCGAGGCGATGACGAGCGGCAGCACGCCGAACACCATGGCCGCTGTGGTCATCAAAATGGGCCGCAGCCGCGTGCCCGCCGCCTCGACGATCGCGTCCAGCTTGCTCAAGCCCTGCCTCTGCAGCCGGTTGGCCACTTCCACGATCAGGATGCCGTGCTTGCTGATGAGCCCCATCAGCGTCACCAGCCCCACCTGCGTGTAGATGTTCATCGAGGCGAAGCCCCAGAAGATGAAGATCATGGCGCCGAACAGCGCGAGCGGCACCGACACCAGGATGACCACCGGGTCGCGGAAGCTCTCGAACTGCGCGGCCAGCGCCAGGAACACGATGATCAGCGCGAACAGGAAGGTGATGGCGAAGTTGCCCGACTCCTGCACGAACTGGCGCGACTGGCCCGAGTAGTCGACCGTGTAGCCGCTGGGCGCGAGTTGCTGCACCACGCCGCGCAGGTACTCCAGCGTCTCGCCCTGCGTGCCGCTGGGCACGCCCTGGATGGTCACGGAGTTGAGCTGCTGGAAGTGGTTGACCGTTTCGGGCTGCACCGTGTACTTCAGGCTCGCCACGGTGCTTGCGGGCACCACGCCGTTCGGTGTCTTGATGTAGAAGTTGAGCACGTCCGACGGGTTGAGCCGGTCGACCTGCTGCACCTGCGGAATCACCTTGTACGAGCGGCCCGAGATGGAGAAGTAGTTGACGTAGCCGCCGCCGAGCGCTGCGCCCATCGCGTTGCCCACGTCCTGCTGGGTGATGCCCAGCGTGGCGATCTTGTCGCGGTCGACCACCACCGTGGCCTGCGGCAGGTCGATCTTCAGGTCGGCGTCGATGTAGTAGAACTTGCCGTCCGCGCGCGCCTTGTCCATCACTTGCTGCGCCAGCGTGTTCAGGTTCTCGAAGGGCTCGGTCGTCTTGATGACGAACTGCACCGGCAGGCCCGAGGCGCCCGGCAGCGCCGGGAACTGGAAGGCCACCACCTTGGCGCCGGCAATGCCGTTCCAGCGCTTCTGCAGGTCGGTCTGGATGTCGTGTGCGCTGCGCGTGCGCTGGTCCCAGGGCTTGAGCAGCACGCCGGCAATGCCCGCGTTGGTGCTGGGCACGCCCGTGAGCTGGAACAGCTGCTCGTACTCGGGCGTGTCGTGCGCGACCTTGAAGATCTGGTCGGCGTAGGTCTGCATCTGGTTGATGGTGGCCGTGGGCGCGCCCACCACCTGCGACAGCACGATGCCCTGGTCTTCTTCCGGTGCGAGCTCGGACTTCGACATCTTGAACATCACGAACAGCAGCGCCACCAGGATGGCGCCCATCACGAGCATCACCGGCCAGGTCTTCAGCACCCCGCGCAGGATGAGCTGGTAGCGCCGGTGCACGCGCTCGAAGGTGTGCTCGATGAAGGTCGCGAACTTGCCGCTGTCCTGCTCGGGCTTGAAGAAGCGCGAGCACATCATGGGCGACAGCGTGAGCGCAACGATGCCCGACACCACCACCGAGCCCGCAAGCGTGAATGCGAACTCGGTGAAGAGCGACCCGGTAAGCCCGCCCTGGAAGCCGATGGGCACGTACACCGCCACCAGCACCACGGTCATCGCCAGGATGGGTCCGCCCAGCTCGCGCGCGGCCAGCAGCGAGGCCTGCATGGGCGACTTGCCCTCGCGCATGTGCCGGTCGACGTTCTCCACCACGATGATGGCGTCGTCCACCACCAGCCCGATCGCCAGCACCAGCGCCAGCAGCGTGAGCAGGTTGATGGAGTAGCCCAGCACCAGCATCACGAAGAAGGTGCCGATCAGCGACAGCGGCATCGCAATGACGGGCACCACCACCGCGCGGAAGCTGCCCAGGAACAGGTAGATCACGACCGTGACGATCACCAGCGCCTCGACCAGCGTCTTGATCACTTCGCTGATGGAGGTGTTGATGAAGTCGGTCGAGTCGTAGACGATCTTGCCGGTCAGGCCCGTGGGCAGCTGCGACTGAAGGTCGGGGAAGGTGGTGCGCACCTGCTTGGCCACGTCCAGGATGTTGGCCTCGGGCGCGACCTTGATGCCGATGAACACCGAGCGCACGCCGTTGAAGGCCACGTTGAAGTCGTAGTTCTCCGAACCCAGCGTGACGTTGGCCACGTCCTGCAGCCGCACGATGGCGCCGTTGCTGCTCTTGATGGACAGTTGCTTGAACTCGTCCACGCTGTGCAGCGAGGTGCCGGCCGTGAGCGGCACGCTCACCATCTGGCCCTTGCTGGTACCGACCGCGGCCAGGTAGTTGTTGGCGCTGAGCGCGGCGCTCACGTCGGTGGCGGTCACGCCGTAGGCGGCCATCTTCTGCGCGTCGAGCCAGGCCCGCAGCGCGAAGGTGCGCGCGCCCAGGATTTCGGCCGTCTGCACGCCCGGAATGGCGTTGAGCTTGGGCTGCACCACGCGCACCAGGAAGTCGGTCACGTTGTTGTTGGGCAGCGTGTCGCTGTAGAAGCCGATGTACATGGCATCGGTGGTCTGGCCCGTGGCCACCGTGAGCACCGGCTGCTGCGCCTGCGGCGGCAGCTGGTTGCGCACGGAATTGACCTGCGTGTTGATCTCGGTCAGCGCGCGGTTGGAATCGTAGTTCAGCCGCAGCGTGGCGGTGATGGTCGACACGCCCAGGCTGCTCGAGGAAGACAGGTAGTCGATGCCCTGTGCCTGCGACACGGCCGCCTCCAGCGGCTGCGTGATGAAGCCCGCGACCGTGGCCGCGTCCGCACCGTAGTAGGCGGTGCTGATGGTGACCACGCCGTTCTCGGTCTTGGGGTACTGGTTGACCGGCAGGCCGGACAGCGCGCGCAGCCCCAGCACCACGATCAGCAGGCTCACCACCATCGCCAGCACGGGCCGGCGGATGAAGATGTCGGTGAAGTTCATGCGGCGGGCCTCACTTTTCCTGCGGCTTCGGGTTCGGGTCGTTGGTCGGCTGGACGCTGTTGTCCACCGTGACCGGCGTGCCGTTCTTCAGCTTGTTCTGCCCGCTGCTCACCACCACCTGGCCGGCCTGCAGGCCCTTGACGATGGAGATCTGGTCGCCGCGCGTCGGGCCGGTCTCGATGAAGACCTGCTGGGCGATGAGCTGCGGCTTGCCTTGTGCATCGGTGGCTGGCGCAGGGGCCGGCGTTCCCGCGGCACCGGGGGCACCAGGCTTTGGCGGCTCGGCCTGCTTCACCACGTACACCGTCGAGCCGTAGGGGTTGTAGGTGACGGCGGTGGAGGGCAGCGTGAGCCGTTCCTGCGCGCCGCCGATGTCGATCTTCACGTTGGCGAACATGCCGGGCAGCAGCACCTGCTTCGGGTTGGCGATGGTGGCCTCGACCTGCACGTTGCGCGTGGCCGAATCGACCTTGGGGCTGATCGCGTTGATCTTGCCGCTGAAGGTCTGCTCGGGGAAGGTGTCGACCGACAGATTCACCACCTGGCCGACCGCGAGGCCCGCGAGCTGCTGCTGCGGCAGCGAGAAGTCGACGTAGATCGGGTCGAGCGTCTGCAGCGTGACCAGCTTGTCGCCCGCATTCACGTACTGGCCCGGGTTGAGCGCCGAAATGCCCAGGCGGCCCGCGAAGGGCGCGCGGATCGACTTCTTCGCCACCACCGCGGCCTGCTGTTCGACCTGCGCGCGCTTGGCCTTGAGGTCGTTGGTGTCGGCGTCGATCTGCGCCTGGGCCACGGCCTGCACCGCCAGCTGTGCCTGGTCGCGCTTGAGCACCGTGGCGGCCTGCGCGGCGGCGGCTTCGGCGGCGTGCAGCAGGGCGATGTCGGAGTCGGCGTTGAGCTCGACCAGCAGCGCGCCGGCCTTCACGTCCTGGCCCGACTTGAAGTGCACCGCGCGCACCAGGCCCGCCACCTCGGTGCTGAGGTCGGCGCCGCGCACCGGATTCAGCGTGCCCACCGCAGTGAACTGCGACTGCCACTGCAGCTTCTGCACCTCGACCGTCGACACGGTCTGCGCGCCCGGCTTGGGCACGGCCGCAATCAGCGCGCGGATCTGCAGGAACTTGCCGAGCGCGAGCACGGCGACCAGCAGCAGAACGCAGCCGATCATGATGATCATTCTCCGGGTCATAGGTAGGCTTTTCTTGGAGTTATGGAGGGTGGTCAGTTGCTGGTGGCCGCGGGCTGGCCCGGCGGCGTTGGAGAGGCGGACTGGGCCGGCGCGATCACCGCATCGGCCAGCGCACCGCGGTTCCACCAGCCGCCGCCCAGCGCCTGGAAGAGCGCGGCCGTGTCGGCATAGCGCGCGGCCTGCGCCTGCACCAGCGCGGTGTGCGTCTGCAGCCACGCCTGCTGCGCGGTGAGCAGCGTCACGTAGCTCACCGCACCGGCGCGGAACTGCGCGGTCGACAGGTCGAGCGACTGCCGCGCCAGCGACTCGGCCGTGGCCTGGGTCTGCAGCGCCGTGGCGTCCAGCTCCAGCGCGCGCAGGGCATCGGCCACGTTCTGGAACGCGCCCAGCACGGTGTTGCGGTACTGCGCCGCCGCCGAGTCGTAGGCCGCGACCGCCGCGCGCTGCTGGGCGCGCAGCGCGCCGCCGTTGAAGATCGGCTGGGTGAGCCCGGCACCGATGTTCCACAGGGTGGTCGGGCCGGTGAACAGGTCGCGTGCGCGCAGCGCGCTGTTGCCGTAGCTGCCGCTCAGCTGGATCTGCGGATACAGGTTGGCCGTGGCCACGCCGATCGCCGCGCTGGCCTGGTGCAGTTGCGCCTCGCTGGCGCGCACGTCGGGCCGCTGGCGGGCGAGCTCGGAGGGCAGCGACAGCGGCAGGGCGTCGGGCAGCGACAGGCTTGCCAGGTCGAACTCGGGCAGGCCCGCCTCGGACGGCAGGCGCCCCGCGAACACCGCGAGCTGATGGCGCGTTTGCGCCAGCGCCTTCTGGATGGGCGGCAGGGTGGCCGTGGTTTGCGCGACCTGCGTGCGCTGCTGCAGCACGATCGACTTGGAGATGGCGCCAGTGTCGAACTGCTTTTCGATCACGTTGAGCTGCTCGCGTTGCGCCTGCAGCACTTCGAGCGCGGCCTGCAGCTGGGCGCGCAGCGAGGCCTCGCGGATGGCCGTGGTCACCAGGTTCGATGTGAGCGTGAGGTACACCGCCTCGACCTGGTAGCGCTGCGTCTCGACGGCGGCCTGCGCGCCTTCGAGCTGGCGGCGCGAGCCGCCGAACACGTCGAGGTTGTAGCTGACGTTGACCGACGCGTTGTACAGCGTGAGCAACTGGCCGCCCGGCACCTGCGAGGTGATTTCGGACGCGCGTTCGCGCTGCGCGCCGAGCTGCGCCGAGACCTGCGGCCACAGCAGGTTGCCCGACTTGGCGTCGTAGGTGGCTTCGGCCTGCCGCAGCGCGGCCTGCGCCGAGGCGAGCGTGGGACTTTGCGCGAGCGAGGCGCGGATCAGCTGGTCGAGCGGCTCGGAACGGAACACGTCCCACCACTGCGCGGGAATGTCACGGCCTGGCAGCAGCGTCTGGGCCTGGCCGCCCGGCACGTCGGCCTGCGCGGTGCGCGCGGGCACGGGTGAGGGGGTGTAGTCGGCGCCCTGCGCGGCCGCCGGCAGGTCGGGCGTCTTGAAGTCGGGGCCGACCGCGCATGCGCTCAGCAACAAGGCGGCGCCGAGCGCGGCGCCCTGCATGGCCCCGGGGATCCCTGAGGCAGGCCACCCTCGTCGTCGGCGCGCGGGGGCCGCGCGCGGCGAAAAGGGTATGTCCTCCAACGCGTTGTGGTTTCGATGTGGCATGGGGCAGCGTTTGTACACCCGGAACGGCCCGGGCACCTGACTTGTTTCTGAATGTCGTCGCGACCGCCGCGCAGCGCGAGCGCGATGAGACGAAATTGGTATTACAGGGCGCGAAGTGCATCGGTGCAGCGCGAAACGTGGCCGTGTTTTTCTTTTTTGCCGTGGCCGAATCTGTTCCGCGCGGGCACCCGTATTGATTCCAGCCGCCGCCATTTCGCGGTGGTTCATTCATTCATCAGGAGCAATTTCCATGCAGAGCAAACTTCATCGCATCGCCGCCGTCTCTCTCGCCGTCGCGCTGTCCGCAGGGGCCTTCTCGGCCATGGCGGCTTCTGTCATGGTGGGCGGTGCGCCGATGCTGCCGACCAAGGACATCATCGACAACGCCGTGAACTCGAAGGACCACACCACGCTGGTCGCCGCCGTGAAGGCCGCGGGCCTGGTCGACACGCTCAAGGGCCCGGGTCCGTTCACCGTGTTCGCGCCCACCAACGCCGCCTTCGCTGCACTGCCGGCCGGCACGGTCGACACGCTGCTCAAGCCCGAGAGCAAGGACGCCCTGACCGGCGTGCTGACCTACCACGTCGTGGCGGGCAAGCTGGATGCGGCCGAGCTGAAGAAGGAAATCAAGGCCGGCAAGGGCTCGGCCGAACTGAAGACGGTGGCCGGCGGCGTGCTGGTGGCCAAGGAAAAGGGCGGCAAGATCACGCTGACCGACGAAAAGGGCGGCACCGCCACGGTGACCATTCCCAACGTGTACCAGTCGAATGGCGTGATCCACGTGGTCAACAAGGTGCTGCTGCCCAAGTGATCTTCTCCTGCAGGCTCGCCCAAAAAAAACAGCCCGCTGTAAGGCGGGCTGGAAGGTGACCTGCTGGAGGAGGGAGGATCAGAGAGTGCAGGCCACAGGGAGAGACATGACTATCTCTCGTGAACCTGCACACAACCTGACCTCGTTCAAATCTTGTCTCGAAAGACGATGGACAGTCAGTCCTCGTCTTCCCACTTTCCCACGACAGTGCCCAGCACGGTGAACGCCACGCGGATGGGTTCGTGCCTCGGGTTCAGCGGCATCAGCCAGCGCCTGCCGTCCTCGTGCTTGAACACCTTGCATGTGACCTCGCCGGTCTCGTCGAGCCTCGCGACGACGCGCTCGCCGTCTTCGGGCGTCTTCAGTTGCGTGTCGACGAACACGAGCGACCCCGCCGGGTAGCTCTTCAACTGGCCGCTGGTCGAGGTCATGCTGTTGCCGCGCATGCGCAGCGCGAAGGTGTCCAGGCTGTGATGCGCAATGCAGGGAATCCAGCGCTCGGGCTGGCTCTGCTGCGTTGCCGGAAGTTCTCCCCAGTGCGCGGCGTCTTCCCACGCGATCAGCGGCACGGTGCCCGGCGTGTTCGGATTGAACGCCGGGCTCACGGGCGGCGAATGGGTTACGCGATAGGGCCCTGCCGGCTCGTTGACGAGATACAGGGACCGGCGGACCTGGTTGGGGTCCCAGGGCGCGGGTCCGTCGCCGGTGTCCAGCCAGTTGGGATCGGCGCGGTAGGCTCGCGCCAGGGCCAGCACGCTCATCGACCGGCTGGTGTCTCCACGCTCGATCTTCGAAATGCTGGACTGCTTGACGCCCGAAGCAGCCTCGGCTTGCTTCTGCGTCATCTTGGCGAATTTACGCGCGGCCAAGGCGCGGCTTGCAATGGTCTCCATGGCCGGAATTTAAGCCCAGATGAATATTCTATGGAGACTCTAGAATATTAAAAAAGGGGAGGACGTCCATGAAGCCACGCGAGTTGGTCAAGGCGTTGAGAGCCATGGGGCTGACGCAGATGCAGATCCAGCAGAAAACTGGAATTCCACAACCGACGGTCAGCAAGATCGGCCTGGGGCGGGTGAACGACGTGATGTCGCGCCACTACCTGGCGTTGCTGGCCGCCTACGAGCAGCAGCTGAAGGAAGAGGCGGCGCGCCCGTCGAGCGCCTTCGATGTTCCACCGCCCCATGACTGAGGCGTGCTTGGCCCTCGGTCGTCGGGCCTGTGGCTCGACCGTGCACTGTGCGCATTGGTGGCGCTGCTGTCCCTTGCGGGGCTGATCTACGGGCTGGCGATGGGGTGTACGGCCTGGGCCGGGGGCAGTTGCTTCGGGCTGGCCGGGGCCGCGTGGGCGGCGCAGGTGCTGTTCGACCGCGAGGCGCTCAGGCGCTCGCGTGCGGTTCGGGCGGCGCGAGGGCGAGCGTGGCGCTGACGCGCACGCAGTCCTTGATGTGCTGCTCGCCCAGCGCACGCAAGGCCGCATAGCCCAGCGCGGCCGACACCAGCTGCCCCGCAATGGGCACGTACTTGGTCGCCTGCTTGGCCGTGAGGCGCACGCCCGCGTGCTTGGCCAGGCGGATCAGCAGGTCGCGCGTGACCAGCCGTCCGACCAGCAGCGCGCCCACCGTGGTGGCCGCCTTCTGGATGCGCTCGCGCTGGTGCGGCGCGAGCTTTTCGACCTGGGTGACCGAGAGCCCGAACTCGGCACTGATCTGCGGCACCAGCCGCGACAGCAGTGCCGCATCGGCTGCCCAGTCGATGCCGGGCAGCGGCACGGCGCTGGCCGCGGCCGCCATCAGGGCCTTGCGCCCGATCAGGCGGCGGCTGCGCAGTACGGCGGCGATGAGCTTTTCATCGCCGCCGGCGAGTTCGATGGCAGACGGCATCCGGTGCCCCTTGTCAGGTTCAGGCCGTGAGCGCTTCGAGCTGGTCCGACAGGGCCAGCCAGCGCTCTTCGAGGCGGCCGATTTCGTCGTTGAGGGCCTTCAGCCGCTTGCCCGCATCGGCAATCTCGGCGGAAGGCAGCGGCTGGCTCATGCGGGCCTCGAGCGCGGCGCGCTCGGTGCTTGCGGCTGCCATGCGTTCGTCGATCTGGGCGATTTCGCGCTTGATCGGCTTGGCCTGCTCGCTGCGCTGCTGGCGCTCCTGGGCGTCCTGCTTGCGCTGCTGCGGCACGGCGGGCGCGGCGGCTGCCGCGGCTGCGGTGCTGATCGCCTCGCGCGTCGCGACCTTGGCCTCTTCACGCATGCGCTTGGCCTCGTCGAGCAGGTAGCGCTGGTAGTCGTCCAGGTCGCCGTCGAAGTCGGCCACGACGCCGCGGCCCACGAGCCAGAACTCGTCGCACACCGAGCGCAGCAGCGCACGGTCGTGGCTCACCAGCATCAGCGTGCCTTCGAACTCGTTGAGCGCCACGGCCAGGGCCTCGCGGGTGGCGAGGTCCAGGTGGTTGGTGGGCTCGTCCAGCAGCAGCAGGTTGGGGCGCTGCCACACCATCATCGCGAGCACGAGGCGGGCTTTTTCGCCGCCGCTCATGGTGCCCACGGGCTGCTTGACCATGTCGCCGCTGAAGTTGAAGCTGCCCAGGTAGCCGCGCAGCGCCTGCTCGCCGGTGGCTTCCTTCACGGCGCTGCCGAGTTCGCGCGCCATGCGCACCATGTGCTCGAGCGGGTTGTCCTGCGGGCGCAGCACGTCGAGTTCCTGCTGGGCGAAGTAGCCGATGTTCAGGCCCTTGCCTTCGGTGACTTCGCCGGCCAGCGCGCCCATTTCGCGCGCGATGGTCTTCACCAGCGTCGACTTGCCCTGGCCGTTGGCGCCCAGGATGCCGATGCGCTGGCCCGCCAGCACCGAGCGGCTGACGCCGCGCAGGATGGTCTTGGGCGCGGCGTCTTCCACTTCGTAGCCGAAACTCGCGTTGCTGATCGACAGCATCGGGTTGGGAATGTTGCCCGGCTCCTTGAACTCGAAGGTGAAGTCGGCCTCCGCCAGCAGCGGCGCGACCTTCTCCATGCGCTCCAGCGCCTTCACGCGGCTTTGCGCCTGCTTGGCCTTGCTGGCCTTGGCCTTGAAGCGGTCGATGAACTTCTGCAGGTGGGCGATCTTGTCCTGCTGCTTGCTGAAGGCGGTTTGCTGCAGTGCCATCTGCTCGGCGCGCAGGGTCTCGAAGGCGCTGTAGTTGCCGCCGTAGCGCGTGAGCTGGGCGTTGGCGATGTGCAGGGTGACGTCGGTCACGGCGTCGAGAAACTCGCGGTCGTGGCTGATGACGATCATGGTGCCGGCGTACTTCTGCAGCCAGGCTTCGAGCCAGACCAGTGCGTCCAGGTCCAGGTGGTTGGTGGGTTCGTCGAGCAGCAGCAGGTCGCTCGGGCACATCAGCGCGCGGGCCAGCTGCAGGCGCATGCGCCAGCCGCCCGAGAAGCTGTTGACGGCGCCGTCGAGCTCGTTCGACTTGAAGCCCAGCCCCAGGATCAGCGCCTGCGCGCGCGGCACGGCGTCGTGCTCGCCGGCATCGGCCAGGTCGGTGTAGGCATGGGCCAGTTCCATGCCGATGTCGGCGTCGTCGGGGTTCTCCGCATAGGCGGCCTCGATGGCGGCCAGCGTGGCGCGCAGCTCTGTCAGGCGGGTGTCGCCGCCCACCACGAACTCGGTGGCCGACTCGTCGGTTTCGGGCATGTCCTGCGCCACCTGCGCCATGCGCCACTGCTTGGGCACATAGAAGTCGCCGCCGTCTTCGTGCAGCGAGCCGTTGAACAGCGCGAACAGCGACGACTTGCCGGCACCGTTGCGCCCCACGAGGCCGACCTTTTCGCCGGGGTTGAGGTTGACGGTGGCGCCGTCGAGGAGTTTCTTGGCGCTGCGGCGAAGAATGACGTTTTTGAGAGTGATCATGAAAGAGGAACCGTAGGGGCGATTATCCCGCCCGGCCTTTTCGGGCTGGCGAAAAGGGACAAAGGCGCGGGGGACATCGCCCGGAAACTGGGGGCTGCGGCCAAGGGCCGCGGCGTGGGGATCGCAGCTGCTGGCCGCGAGAGGGCAACGAACGGGGCTTGGGGCTGGCGCCGCTAACGCGCGCCGGCGCCGGCCACCAGGGCGTCGCGGGTCACAAGCAAGACCTGGTCCTCGCCGGCCGAGGTTTCGAGCCACACGACTTCGAGCTGCGGAAAAGCCGCCTCGAAATGGTCGCGCTCGTTGCCGATCTCCAGCACCAGTACCGCCTGTTCGCTCATGCGCGCGGGCGCGTCGGCGAACAGCCGGCGCACGAAGTCCATGCCGTCGGTGCCGCCGGCCAGCGCCAGTTCGGGCTCGGCGCGGTATTCGGCTGGCAGGGCGGCCATGCTCTGGCTGTTCACGTAAGGCGGGTTGCACAGCACCAGGTCGTACCGGCCGGGCACGTTCTGCAAACCGTCAGATTCGATCAGCGTGACGCGCGCGTCCAGCTGGTGGCGGGTGACGTTGATGGCGGCCACTTCGAGCGCCTCGACCGACAGGTCGGCGGCAGCGACCGTCACATCGGGGTAGGTCAGCGCCGCAATCACGGCCAGGCTGCCATTGCCGGTGCACAGGTCGAGCACGCGCTGCGTGTGCGGGCCGAGCCAGTAGTCGATGCTGCCGTCGGCGATCAGCTCGGCAATGAAGCTGCGCGGCACGATGGCGCGCTCGTCCACGTAAAAGGGCACGCCCTGCAGCCAGGCCTCTTTGGTGAGGTAGGCGGCGGGCTTGCGCGTGGCAATGCGTTCGTCGAACAGCGCGGCGACCTTGGCCGCATCGGCCGGCGACACGGGCGTGTCGGCCACCGCGTCGATGTCGTCCAGCGGCAGCTTCAGGCGCCACAGCACCAGCCAGGCGGCTTCGTCGAAGGCATTGGCGGTGCCATGGCCGAAGGCCACGCCGGCGTCCTCCAGCCGCTGGGCGCCGGCCTCGATCAGTGCGATGACGGTGCTCATGCGGTGAGCGCCGCGTCCAGCTGCTTGAGCGTGCGCAGGTAGATGTTCTTCAGCGTCTCGATCTCGGCCACGTCGATGTGCTCGTCGATCTTGTGGATGCTCGCGTTCACCGGGCCCAGCTCGACCACCTGCTTGCAGATCTTGGCGATGAAGCGCGCGTCGCTGGTGCCGCCGCTGGTCGACAGTTCGGTCTCGATGCCGGTTTCGGCGCGGATGGCGCCTTGCACGGCCGTGACCAGCTCGCCCGGCGTGGTCAGGAAGGGCAGGCCGCCGATGGTCCAGGCCAGCGTGTAGTCGACCTGGTGCGCGTCGAGCACGGCGTGCACGCGCTGCTGCAGCGACTCGGGCGTCGACTCGGTCGAGAAGCGGAAGTTGAAGTCGATCACCGCGCTGCCCGGAATCACGTTGCTCGCGCCCGTGCCCGAGTGGAAATTGCTGATCTGCCAGCTGGTCGGCTGGAAGTAGGCGTTGCCCGCGTCCCAGCCGCCGGCCGTGTTGAGCGCCACCAGTTCGGCCAGCGCGGGCGCCACCGAATGCACCGGGTTCTTCGCCAGGTGCGGATAGGCGATGTGGCCTTGCACGCCCTTGACCGTGAGCTTGCCGCTCATGGTGCCGCGGCGGCCGTTCTTGATCATGTCGCCGCAGCGCTCCACCGCCGTGGGCTCGCCGACGATGCAGTAGTCGATGACCTCGCCGCGCGCGGCCAGCGCGTTGCACACGACCACGGTGCCATCGACGCCGGGGCCTTCCTCGTCGCTGGTGAGCAGCAGGGCGAGCGTGAGCCGCGGCTCGGGCACGGCCTGCAGAAACTCCTCGATGGACACCACGAAGGCCGCCACCGAGGTCTTCATGTCGCAGGCGCCGCGCCCGTACAGCTTGCCGTCGCGGTGCGTGGGCGTGAAGGGGTGGCTGGTCCATTGCTCGACGGGGCCGGTGGGCACCACGTCGGTGTGGCCGGCGAACACGAGCGTTTTTGTGGTCGCGGCGTTCCGTGGACGGCGCACCGCCCACAGGTTGGTCACGCGAAAGTCGGCCGGGCCGCTCTCGATGGTTTCCAGCGTGAAGCCCAGTGCCGCCAGCCGTTCGCCGAGGATCTGTTGGCAGCCCGCATCGTCCGGTGTGACGGAAGGGCGCGAGATGAGTTGTTCGGCGAGCTGGAGCGTACGGGACATCGGGAAAAGGCTTGGTTCAGAACTTCACGTCCAGCGTGATGTCGGTAAAGGTGGGTTCGTCGAGCTGGTCGGTCAGGGCGCGATCTTCGACCTGCTGCTGCTTGGGCGCGGCGCGGTTCTGCAGGCGCCACATGAGGTTGGTGGGCGAGTCGGCCTGGGCCAGGCCCTCTTCGCGGCTGACGCGCTCCTCGATGACGAGGCGGGCAATGTCTTCCTCGAAGGTCTGCGAGCCTTCGGCCATCGACTTTTCCATGGCCTCCTTGACGGCGGAGAAGTCGCCCTTTTCGATCAGCTCGGCCACCAGCGCGGTGTTGAGCAAGACCTCGAGCGCCGGAATGCGAGCGCCGGCCGGTGTGCGCAGCAGGCGCTGCGACACGACCGCGCGCAGCGCGCCGCCCAGGTCGCCCAGCAGCGTGGCGCGCACCTCGACGGGGTAGAAGCTCAGGATGCGGTTCAGCGCACGGTAGCTGTTGTTGGCGTGCAGCGTGGCCACGCACAGGTGGCCGGACTGCGCGTAGGCAATGGCGGCGGACATGGTGTCGCGGTCGCGGATTTCGCCGATCTGGATCACGTCGGGCGCCTGGCGCAGCGCGTTCTTCAGCGCCGTTTGCAGCGAGGCGGTGTCGCTGCCCACGTCGCGCTGGTTCACCACCGATTTCTTGTTGGTGAAGGTGAACTCGATCGGCTCCTCGACCGTGAGGATGTGGCCGCTGGCGTGCTCGTTGCGGTAGTCCAGCATCGAGGCCAGCGTGGTGGTCTTGCCGGCGCCGGTGGCGCCCACCATCAGGATCAGCCCGCGCTTCTCCATGATGAGCGTCTTCAGGATGTCGGGCAGGTTCAGGTCGGCAAAGCTCGGAATGACGGCGCTGATGTGGCGCACCACCACCGCGTAGCTGCCGCGCTGGCGCATGGCGCTCAGGCGGTAGTTGCCGGCGCCTTCGAGCGCCACGGCCATGTTCAGTTCGCCCGTGCGCTCCAGTTCCTGGATGCGTTCGGCGGGGACCACTTCGGACAGCAGCGCCAGCGGCGCCGTGGCCGGCAGCACCTGCGCGTTGATGGGCACGCAGTTGCCGTTGATGCGGATCAGCACCGGGGAGTGGGCCGAGAGGTAGATGTCGGAGGCCTTGCGCTCGGCCATCAAACGAAGAATCCGCTCCATCATGTTCATCGGTCTCTCTCCTCGGGTGCTGTTGTTCTCTAAGGGGAAAAGCGATCGCTCGGAAAAGGGGCGATCAGTCGCGCAGCAGGTCGTTCAGCGACGTGGTCGAGCGCGTCTTGGCGTCGACCTTCTTCATGATGATGGCTGCGTAGGTGTTGTACTTGCCGCCGGGCTTGGGCAGGCTGCCGGCCACCACGACCGAGCCCGCGGGCACGCGGCCGTACAGCACGGTGTCGGTGGCACGGTCGTAGATGGGGGTGCTCTGGCCGATGAACACGCCCATCGACAGCACCGAGTTCTCCTCGACCACCACGCCTTCGACCACTTCCGAGCGCGCGCCGATGAAGCAGTTGTCTTCGATGATGGTGGGGCCGGCCTGCAGCGGCTCGAGCACGCCGCCGATGCCGACGCCGCCCGACAGGTGCACGTTGGCGCCGATCTGTGCGCACGAACCCACGGTGGCCCAGGTGTCGACCATGGTGCCTTCGCCCACATAGGCGCCGATGTTCACGTACGAGGGCATCAGGATCGCGCCCTTGGCGATGTAGCTGCCGCGGCGTGCCACGGCCGGCGGCACGATGCGCACGCCCGATTCCTTCAGCTCGGCGGCCGACAGGTGCGAGAACTTGGTCGGCACCTTGTCGTAGAAGCCCAGCGAGCCGGCCTGGATCTGCTCGTTGTCCTTCAGGCGGAACGACAGCAGCACCGCCTTCTTGATCCACTGGTGCACCGTCCACTGGCCGACGCTTTCACGGGTGGCCACGCGCAGCTTGCCGTTGTTCAGCTCGGTGATCACGTGCTCGACGGCATCGCGCACTTCGGCGGACGCAGCGGCGGGCGAGATGTTGGCGCGGTCGTCCCACGCGGCGTCGATGATTTGTTGCAGTTGCTGGGTCATGGAGAAAGTCTCGGGTGAAAAATGGGTGCGGGGAGAGCGGTTCGACTGGCAGGCGGATCGGCGGGATCAGCGAGCGCCCTGGACGAATCGGACGATGCGTTCGGCGGCCTCGACGCACTCGGCGGTTTCGGCCACCAGCGCCATGCGGATGCGGCCCCGGCCGGGGTTGGCGCTGTGGTCGGTGTCGCGCGCCAGATAGCTCCCCGGCAAAACCGTGACATTGTATTGAGCGTAGAGCGCGCGGGCGAAGGCCTCGTCGTCGCCAGCCCACACTTCGGGCACGCCGGCCCAGAGGTAGAAACTGGCGTCGGGCAGGCGCACGTCGAGCACCGGCTCGAGCAGCGGCGTGACGGCCGCGAACTTGGCGCGGTACTTGGCGCGGTTCTCGACCACGTGGGCTTCGTCGCCCCAGGCCGCGATGCTGGCCGCGCCCACGGTGCCGCTCATGGCGCTGCCGTGGTAGGTGCGGTAGAGCAGAAATTTCTTGATCAGGGCGGCGTCGCCCGCCACGAAACCGCTGCGCAGCCCGGGCACGTTGCTGCGCTTGGACAGCGAGGTCAGGGCGATCAGGTTCCTGAAGTCGGGCCGGCCCAGCTTCACCGAGGCTTCCAGGCCGCTGAGCGGCGGCTCGTCCCGGAAATAGATTTCGCTGTAGCACTCGTCGGCCGCGATCACGAAGCCGTGGCGGTCCGACAGCGCAAAGAGCTTCTGCCACTCGTCCAGCGGCATCACGGCGCCCGTGGGGTTGCCTGGAGAGCAGACGAACACCAGCTGCGTGCGGGTCCAGACGGCCTCGGGCACGCTGTCCCAGTCGACCGCGAAATTGCGCGCGGCCACGCTCGGCACGTAGTACGGTTCGGCGCCCGAGAGCAGGGCTGCGCCCTCGTAGATTTGATAGAACGGGTTGGGCGAGATCACCACCGGCTTGGGTGAGGCCGTGGGGTCGACCACGGTCTGCGCCAGCGAGAACAGCGCCTCGCGCGAACCGTTGACCGGCAGCACCTGCGTGGCCGGGTCGAGCGCGAGGCTGTAGCGGGTCTGCAGCCAGTCGGTGAAGGCGGTGCGCAGTTTCAGGTCGCCGGCGGTGGCCGGGTAGGCCGCCAGCGCGCCGAGGCTGGCGCTCAGGGCCTCCTTGATGAAGGCCGGCGTGGCGTGCTTGGGTTCACCGATGCCCAGGCTGATGGCGGCGAATTCGGGGTTGGGCGTGACGCCCGCGAACAGTTGCTTCAGCCGCTCGAAGGGATAGGGCTGCAACCTGGAAAGCAAGGGATTCATGCCCGGGATTATCGGCGACGGCCCCGCGTCCGGGGGCGCGCCGCCTTCTTCCTCAGCACAGCGAATGGTTGAACTGGCCGATCATGTTGGCAAAGTTCTGGTTGTAGCGGTTCGCGGAGCTCACGATGCTGGAGCTGCGCATGTACGCCGGCATGCGGGCCATCGCGCCGGTTTCCTTGCGGTTGAACACGCCGGCCTTGATGTCCTTGACCATCGAGCGCGACTGGCCGATGAACTCGTTGATATGCAGCATGCTGCCGCTGCAGCTCCTGGCGGCCGTGCTGTTGTCTGCTGACTGTTCGGCGATTTTCCTGCTCCAGCCGGCGGCGGAGTCTGCCACCAGCGCCAGCGAGGCTTCGAAGGCGGCCAGCGCCTTCGGGTCGTTGGGGGATTCGAAAAGCACGTTGGCATCGTTGTGGTTGAGCTTGCCGTGATAGATGAGCCCGGCACGGTAGTAGGCGGCGGTGTCCTTGGGCGCCTTCTCGAAGGCCTCCTTGGTCAGGGCCCGGTCGCGCGCGCTCAGGCCGTTGTCGAAGGCGGCTTCCGTCTGGGCCACGGTGGTGAGCGCGGCCAGGTAGTCGGCGTTCATCTGGCGGGCCTTGTCGCCGTTGTCGGCGAGGTAGCCTTTGGAGTTTGCGTAGTTGTTCAGCTCGCGGCTCAGGGGCGACAGCACCTTGAGCGCGGCAGAGAACGCCTTGGCCGACGCGTCGATCTCGGGCAGCGGCGCATCGATGGCGGCGGCGCTGTCCAGCTTCTTCGCCGAGCGGTCGATCAGGATGTCGTTCTGGATGCGCATGCTGGTCAGCGGCGCCTTGGCCTGCAGCAGCGGCACCTGCTGCGCCATGTATTCCTCTCGCGCCTGCTGGAAGGAGGTGCTCAGGTCGTTCGACACCTCGACGTAGATGTTGTATTTCTCCACCAGCTTCTGCTCGTTGGCGGCCTGCGTCGTCGCGGGCTTGTCTTGCGAGGCTTGGGCCTTGTCGGATGCATCGCCGCACCCTGCGAGGAGTGCCGAAGCGGTGACAAGCGTGGCTCCCAGGATCTTCCAGTACTTCATTCTTACTTTTCCTCCGTTAAAGAAACGCGCAGGCAAGCCGTCTCCGGCTTGCCGAAAAATCATCAGGGCAAGCAAGGCCCCGGGAAACATCAGGGTGCAGCCCGCCGGACGCAGGCCGCGAGGGCGCGCGCGCTCAGGCCGCACCGCGCCGGTAGAAGGCCAGCGAGCCGGCCAGCACCAGCAGCATGCCGCCACAGGCGCGGTCGATCCAGCGCGTGGCCGACACGGTCAGCAGCCGGATCGCGCGTGCGCCGACGAAGGCGTAGGCCAGCATCACCGTCATGTCGAGCGCAGCGAAGATCAGCGCAATCGCCAGGTACTGCGGCGCCTGCGCGGCCGTGGGGTCGATGAACTGCGGCAGCAGGGCCGAGCAGAAGATGTAGCCCTTCGGGTTGGTCACCGCGACGAAGAAGGACTTGAAGAAGATGCGCCGGCTTTCGCCTGCGGTGACCGACGCGGCGGCATCCGCGACCGGCAGTTGCAGTCCGCCCCTGGAGCGCAGCATGCGCAGCCCCAGCCACGCCAGGTATGCCGCGCCGACCCACTTGAGCATGGAGAACCAGAACTCCGACGCCGCCAGCAGCGCGCCCAGGCCGAGTGCGACGGCCCCGACCAGCACGAAGTCCGACAGCACCGCGCCCAGCATGCCCGGCAACGCATGTCGCACGCCGTGGCGCGAGCCGTTGCTCAGCGCCAGCAGCACGGTGGGACCGGGCGTGGCGATGGCGGCGAAGGCCACGAGCGCGAAGAGCAGGGCGGTGGCGAGCGTCATCGGGGCAGTCTCCTTCGTGGGTTTCAGCGGCGCGTCAGATCTTCTTGACGAGCACCTGGCTCTTGCGGTCCCAGTTGTACTTGCGCTTGCGCGCCTCGGGCAGCCAGTCGGGGTTGACCTGCTGGAAGCCGCGCTTGAGGAACCAGTGCATGGTGCGCGTGGTGAGCACGAAGATGCTTTCCAGTCCCATGGACTTGGCGCGGTGCTCGATGCGCTTCAGGATGCGTTCGCCGTCGCCCTGCGACTGCGACAGCGGCGAGACGGTCAGCGCGGCCATCTCGGCGGTCTTCGCCTCGGGGTACGGGTAGAGCGCCGCGCAGCCGAAGATCACGCCGTCGTGCTCGATCACCGTGTAGTGGCCCACGTCGCGTTCGATCTCGGTGCGGTCGCGCTTGACCAGCGTGCCGTCGCGCTCGAAGGGCTCGATCAGCTGCAGGATGCCGCCGATGTCGTCCACCGAGGCTTCGCGCAGGCTTTCGAGCTTCTCGTCGATCACCATGGTGCCGACGCCGTCGTGCACATACACCTCCAGCAGCAGCGAGCCGTCCAGCGCAAAGGGAAGGATGTGGTTGCGCTCCACGCCGGCCTTGCAGGCCTTCACGCAGTGCTGCAGGTAGAAGGCCGTGTCGGTCGGCTTCTGGGCCGGCGGCAGCGAGGCGAGCAGCTTCTCGGCGGCGTCCAGCGGCAGCTCGGTGTCGATCGGGTTGTCTTCGCTCTCGGGCAGCTCGCTGTCCATGCGGATGCCCGGAATTTCCGTGAGGAAGATCAGCTTGTCGGCCTGGATCGAGATGGCCACGCTGGTAGCCACTTCTTCCATCGTGAGGTTGAAGGCCTCGCCGGTGGGCGAGAAGCCGAAGGGCGACATCAGCACCATCGCGCCGAAGTCGAGCGTGCGGCGAATGCCGGCCGAATCGACCTTGCGCACCAGGCCCGAATGCTTGAAGTCGACCCCGTCGACCACGCCCACGGGGCGTGCGGTGATGAAGTTGCCCGAAATCACGCGCACCGTGGAGCCGGCCATCGGCGTGTTCGGCAAACCCTGGCTGAAGGCCGCCTCGATCTCGTAGCGCAGCTGGCCGGCGGCCTCTTGCGCCGAGTCGAGCGCCACCTCGTCGGTGATGCGGATGCCGTGCGAGTAGCGCGCCTCGTGGCCCTTGGCCGCGAGCTGCTCGTTGACCTGCGGGCGGAAGCCGTGCACCAGCACGATCTTCACGCCCATGCTCTGGATCAGCGCCAGGTCTTGCGCAATGTTCTGCAGCTTGCCCGCCGCGATCGCCTCGCCCGCGAGGCCGACCACGAAAGTCTTACCGCGGTGCGTGTGGATGTAGGGCGCGACCGAGCGGAACCACGGCACGAAGGTGAAATTGAAGACGGTGGACATGGGGCGTGATTGTGCATTCATGAGACGTCGTTTGCCTGACTCGCGCCCTGCGGTTTCGCAGGCGGTTGCGGCCCCACTGCACCGAAGGCCCCGGGCACCGATAATCGACGGTTTGCCCGCCGCGCCAGCCCGACGACTGCCTTGCCTTGACGACCACGACCCCCTCCGCTCCCTTGCGCATCGAATTCCCCGAATCGCTCCCCGTCTCGGGCCGACGCGACGAAATCATGGCCGCCATCCAGGCGCACCAGGTCGTGATCGTCTGCGGCGAAACGGGCTCGGGCAAGACCACGCAGCTGCCGAAGATCGCGCTCGCCCTGGGCCGCGGCAAGCTGAACGCCGAACCGGGCAAGGGCCGCCTGATCGGCCACACGCAGCCGCGCCGCATTGCCGCGAGCTCGGTGGCCAAGCGCATTGCCGAGGAGCTGAAGACGCCGCTGGGCGACGTGGTCGGCTTCAAGGTGCGCTTCCAGGACCGCCTGAGCCGCGACGCCTCGGTCAAGCTGATGACCGACGGCATCCTGCTGGCCGAGACGCAGACCGACCCGCTGCTGAAGGCCTACGACACGCTCATCATCGACGAGGCGCACGAGCGCTCGCTGAACATCGACTTCCTGCTGGGCTACCTGCGCGAGATATTGCCGCGCCGGCCCGACCTGAAGGTGATCGTCACGTCGGCCACCATCGACGCCGACCGCTTTGCGCAGCATTTCGCGTCGGCCGCCCCGCCGCCGGGCCGCCCCAAGGCGGGGGCGGCCCCCTCGGGGGGCAGTGACGACGCGCAGCGCGGAGCGTGGGGGCCAATGATTCCGGCGCCCATCATCTACGTGTCGGGGCGTACCTTTCCGGTGGAGCAGCGCTACCGCCCGTTCGAGGAGTCGCGCGAGCACGACCTGAACGACGCCATTGCCGACGGTGTCGACGAGCTCTGGCGCGACCCGCACAACGCGGGCGACATCCTGATCTTCCTGCCGGGCGAGCGCGAGATCCGCGAGGCGGCCGACCACCTGCGCCGCCACCTGAGCAACCAGCCGCTGTTTCGCAACGCTGAAGTGCTGCCGCTGTTCGCGCGGCTGTCGGGCCCCGAGCAGGACCGCATCTTCGACAGCCACACCGGCCGGCGCATCGTGCTGGCCACCAACGTGGCCGAAACCTCGCTCACCGTGCCGGGCACGCGCTACGTGATCGACACCGGCACCGCGCGCGTCAAGCGCTACAGCTTCCGCAGCAAGGTCGAGCAGCTGATGGTCGAGCCGATCAGCCAGGCCGCGGCCAACCAGCGCGCCGGGCGCTGCGGGCGCGTGGCGGACGGCATCTGCATCCGGCTGTACGACCAGAAAGATTTCGAAGGCCGCCCGCGCTTCACCGATCCGGAAATCCTGCGGTCGTCGCTGGCGGGCGTGATCCTGCGGATGAAGTCGCTGCGCCTGGGCGACGTGTCGCGCTTTCCGTTCCTGGAAGCGCCGTCCCCGCGCGCCATTGCCGACGGCTACCAGTTGCTGAACGAGCTCGGCGCGGTCGACGACGCCAACGAGCTCACCCCGATGGGCGGCGAGCTGGCCAGGCTGCCGCTCGATCCGCGCGTGGGGCGAATGATCCTGGAAGCCCGCTCGCGCGGTGCGCTCGAGGAAGTGCTCGTCATCGCCTCGGCGCTGAGTGTGCAGGACGTGCGCGACCGCCCCATGGAGGCGCAGCAGCAGGCCGACCAGGCGCATTCGAAGTTCGACGACGAGAAGAGCGAGTTCAGCGGCTACCTGCGGCTGTGGAAGTGGATCGCCGACGCGCGCGGCGGACATGGCGACACGCACAAGCTCAGCAACCGGCAGTACGAGCAGCTGCTGCGGCAGAACTTCATCAATATTCGCCGCGTGCGGGAGTGGCGCGACATTCATTCGCAGCTGCTCACGGTGGTGACCGAGCACAAGTGGCGCATCAACTCGGAGCCCGCGGGCTACGAGCCGCTGCACCTGTCGATGCTGGCCGGCCTGCTGGGCAACGTCGGCTGGAAGCTCGAGGACGACGAGGCCTATCTCGGTGCGCGCGGCATCAAGTTCTACAAGCACCCCGGCGCCCACCTGAAGAAGAAGCCCGGCCGCTGGATCGTGGCGGCCGAACTGGTCGAGACCACGCGGCTCTTCGGGCGCGGCGTGGCCAACATCGAGCCGCAGTGGCTGGAACAGGTGGCCGGGCACCTGCTGAAGAAGCAGTTGCTCGATCCGCATTGGGAGAAGAAGGGTGCGCAGGTCTCTGCGCTGGAGCGCGCCACGCTGTACGGCCTGGTGGTGTACAGCGGGCGCCGTGTCGACTTCACCAAGGTCGACCCGGTTGCGGCGCGCGAGATCTTCATCCGCGAAGCACTGGTCGGCGGGCAATGGGAAAGCAAGTTCCCGTTTCTCACGGCCAACCGCAAGCTGGTGCGCGAGGTCGAAGGGCTGGAGCACAAGGCGCGCCGGCAGGACGTGCTGGTCGACGACGAGCTGATCTTCGCCTTCTACGACGCGCAGTTGCCCGCCGATGTGGCCAGCGGCATCACTTTCGAGAACTGGTACCGCCACGCCTCCAGGGAGCAGCCGCGCCTGCTGTTCCTCACGCGCGACGAACTGATGCGCCACCAGGCGGCCGGCATCACGACGCAGTCGTTCCCGCCCACGCTGCGCCTGGGCGGCGTGGACTGCGCCGCAACCTACCTGCACGAGCCGGGCGACGCCAAGGACGGACTCACCGCGAGCGTGCCGCTGTTCGTGCTCAACCAGGTCAACGAAGAGCGCTGCGAGTGGCTGGTGACGGGCATGCTCAAGGACAAGATCCAGGCGCTGCTCAAGAGCCTGCCGCAACGCCCGCGTTCGCGGCTGGTGCCGCTGCCGGAGTCGGCCTCGAAACTGGCGGAAGAACTGTCGGCGCCCGAGCTGTTCGGCACCGGCTCGCTCACCGACGTGCTGCTCAAGCGCGTGCGCGACATGACCAGCATCGACGTGAAGCGCGCCGACTTCAAGCTCGACATGCTGCCGCCGCACCTGTTCATGAACCTGCGCGTGGTCGACGAGCATGGGCGCCAGTTGGGCATGGGGCGCAATCTTGGTGCGCTGAAGGCCGAGCTGGGCGCGCAGGCGCGCGGCGCCTTCCAGGCACTGGCGGGGCTGAACGTGAAGGCGTCGCCGCAGAAGAAGGCCGCCGAATCGGACGACCTTTCGGCGCAGCCCGCGAGGAACGCGCAAGCACCCGCACCCGCCGCAGCGACCGCGTTGCCGGCTGGCCAGCGCTACACCGGCTGGACCTTCGGCGAACTGCCCGAACTGATGGAAGTGCGCCGCGGCGCGCAGTCGCTCATCGGTTTCCCGGCGCTGCGCGACGAAGGCGACGCGGTGACCATCGAGGTGTTCGACGAGCCCGCCGTGGCTGCCACGAAGCACCGTGCCGGCCTGCGCCGGCTGTTCGCGCTGCAACTGAAGGACGCGCTCAAGTACCTCGAGAAGAACATCCCCGACCTGCAGAAGATGTCGGTGGCCTACATGCCGCTGGGCACGTCCGAGGAACTGCGCACGCAGATCATCGACGTGGCGATCGACCGCGCCTTTCTGCAGGAGCCGCTGCCGAGCGACGAGTTCGCCTTCAAGAAGAGGCTGGAGGAGGGCCGTGGGCGGCTCACGCTGATTGCCAACGAGGTGGCGCGGCTCGCGTCGACCATTTTGGTGGAGTACGCCGCCGCCGCGCGCAAGATCAAGGACACCAGGATCCAGCCCGACGCCGTGCAGGACGCCGCGCAGCAGCTGCAGCGCCTCGTCGGCAAGCGCTTCATCGCCGATGCGCCGTGGTCGCAGCTGCAGCACTTTGCGCGCTACCTGAAGGCCATCGTGCTGCGGCTCGACAAGCTGCGCGCCGACCCTGCGCGCGACGCCGCCAAGCTGGCCGAGCTGAAGCCGCAGGACCAGCGCTACTGGCGCCTGGTGGCCGAGCGCAAGGGCGTGGTGGACGACCGGATGCTCGAGTTCCGCTGGCTGCTGGAGGAGTTGCGCGTGAGCTTCTTCGCGCAGGAGCTGCGCACACCGCAGCCGGTGAGCGTGAAGCGGCTGGACAAGGCCTGGGCGCAGCTGCAGGCCTGAGCCGCGCACCGGCGCGCGAACGAAAAAAAGCCCGCTTTCGCGGGCTTTTTCATGGGTGACTGGCCGGGCCTATATGCGGCCCATGAGCACCAGGATGATGATGATGACGACGATCAGGCCGACGCCGCCACTGGGTCCGTAGCCCCAGGACCGGCTGTACCCCCAGCTCGGCAGCGCGCCGATCAGTATCAGGATCAGGACGATCAGCAGAATGAATGAGAGCGACATGGTTTCTCCAGGGCGGTTGTTGTGATGAGCCTCCATGCTCCTCCCGCCCCGGCGAGCGGATCGCCGGATAGCCGCCCCTTCGGTGGTCAGTGAACGTCCTACCGAGGGCGTCGGCATTCCAGCCGAATGCCGTCGGCGCGCGCGTCAAAGGCGTGCCAGCCGCTCCAGCGCCGCGTGCAGCGTCTCGTCTTTCTTGGCGAAGCAGAAGCGCACCACGCGCTGGTCGAAACCGTTGCCGTAGAAAGCAGACAGCGGAATGGCCGCCACGCCGATCTCGCCCGTGAGCCAGAGGCAGAAGTCGGCTTCCGACAGGTCGCTGACCGCCGAGATGTCCACGCACTGGAAGTAGCTGCCCTCGCTGCGTAGCAGCTTGAAGCGGGTCTTCTCGGCCAGGCCGGCGGCGAACAGGTCGCGCTTGCGCTGGTAGAAGGCCGGCAGCTCGAGGTAGGGCTCGGGCTGCGCCATGTAGTGCGCGAGCGCGTGCTGCATCGGCGTGTTCACGGTGAACACGTTGAACTGGTGCACCTTGCGGAACTCGGCCATCAGCGGCGCCGGCGCGGCCACGAAACCGACCTTCCAGCCGGTGACGTGGTACGTCTTGCCGAAGCTGCTCACGATGAAGCTGCGCGCCGCCAGGCCCGGGAACCGCGCCACGCTTTCGTGGCGGGCGCCGTCGTAGACCATGTGCTCGTACACCTCGTCGCTGATCACGAACACGTCGGTGGGGGCGAGCAACTCCTCGAGCTTGCGCATCTCGGCCTCGGTCCAGACCGTGGCGCTCGGGTTGTGCGGCGTGTTGATGATGATGGCGCGCGTGCGCGGCGTGAGCGCGGCGGCGATCTTGTCGAAATCAGGCCGGAAGGTGCCCGGCGTGAGCGGCACGCGCACCACGCTGCCGCCGGCCAGCTCGATGTTGGGCACATAGCTGTCGTAGCAGGGCTCCAGCACGATCACCTCGTCGCCCGCGCGCACCACGGCAAGGATGGCCGTGATGATGGCCTGCGTGGCGCCCGCGGTCACGGTGATTTCGGTGGCGGCGCTGTAGCGGTGTCCGTAGAGCGCGGAAATCTTGGCGGCAATGGCATCGCGCAATGCCGGAATGCCCGGCATCGGCGGGTACTGGTTGTGGCCCGCGGCCATGGCGGCCGTGACGTCTTCGAGCAGCTTCGGATCGCAGTTGAAATCCGGAAAGCCCTGGCCGAGGTTGACCGCGTTCTTCTCGGCGGCCAGGGTCGACATGACCGTGAAGATGGTGGTGCCTACAGAGGGCAGCTTGGTGCCGATGGCCGGCGTGCGCGGGGCGTGAACTGTGCTCATAGCTCGTAGTCTTGTTGGTGGCCGCTCAGGGCCTTGGCGATCAGGTTGCGGTCCAGGCGGTCGGACAGCAGCTCGGCGAACTTGAACACGAAGTTGCGCAGATAGGCGCTGCGCTTGAACGCGACCCGCGCGATATTCTGGCCGAACACATGGCCCATGGGGCGCACCACGAGGTCGGCGTTCGACTCGTCTCGCACGGCCATCTCGGCCACGATGCCCACGCCCAGGCCCAGGCGCACATAGGTCTTGATCACGTCGGAGTCGATGGCTTCGAGCGCGATGCGCGGCGACAGCTTTTTCTGCGCGAAGGCGTGGTCGATGCGCGTGCGGCCGGTGAACGACGGGTGGTAGGTGATGATCGGCTCGAGCGCCAGGTCGTCGAGCGAAATGCGCTCCTTGGCGGCCAGCGGGTGGTCTTTGGGGAGTACCAGCACGTGCTGCCATTCATAGCAGGGCAGGGTCACGAGTTCGGCGTAGCCGTCCAGCGACTCGGTGGCGATACCGATCTCGGCAATTTCGTCGATCACCATGCGCGCCACCTGGTCGGGCGAGCCCTGGTGCAGGCTCACATTGACCTTGGGGTACGCCTCGCGCAGGTTCGCCACGGGCACCGGCAGCACGTAGCGCGCCTGGGTGTGCGTGGTGGCAATGGAGAGGGTGCCACTGTCCTGCGCGCTGAACTGCTCGCCGATGCGCTTGAGGTTGCCCACCTCGCGCATGATCAGCTCGATGCTGGCGATGACGTGCTGGCCCGGCTCGGTCACGCGCTTCAGGCGCTTGCCGTGGCGCGCGAAGATTTCAACACCCAGTTCTTCCTCGAGCTCGATGATGGCCTTGGAGACACCGGGCTGCGAGGTGTGGAGCGCCTTGGCCGCCTCGGTGAGGTTCAGGTTGCGCCGTACGGCTTCCTGGACAAACTTGAACTGATGCAGATTCATATCAAATTCCGTCTTATTACGGAATTCATTATGCCTTCTTAATCTATCGAAATGACCGAGCGATCAGGATTTGATGGCGATTCGGGCCAGCAGGTCGACCAGTTCGGGCTCTTCGCCCACGATGCGGGCGAGCGAGATGTCGATGTGGGGCCATTTCTGGCGCAGTGCTTCAAGCTGGTGCGGCAGGTCTTCGCGGGCATGCTTGCCCATGCCGAGGAACAGTGGGACCACGCGGATGGCGCGCGCACCGGCGGTGATCAGGGCCGCCGCCGCCGTGGGAAGGTCGGGCGTCGCCAGTTCCATGTAGGCGCAAGTCACGAGCGCGTCGGGTGCCCGGGCGGTGACGCGCGCGGCCACGGCTTCGATCGGCTCGCGCCAGCGCTCGTCGCGCGAGCCGTGTGCCAGCAGGACGATGCCCTGCGCCTGTCTGTGTGTGGTGGTCGTCATCGTCGCAACACCAGCCAGCTGAAGGCAGTGAGCGACATCACCGAATAGATCATCCCCGGCGCCGCGGCGGTGAGCCACGGTGACCAGTTGCTCAGGTTGCCGAGGTAGCCGAACACGTTGTTCAGCAGGAAGAAGCTGATGCCGATCATCACGCCGCCGAACACGTAGGTCGTGATGCCGGCCTGGCGGAAGTGCAGGTACGCAAAGGGCAGGGCGAGCACCACCATCACCAGGCATGAGAGCGGGTAGAACACCTTGCGCCAGAACTCGATCTCGTAGCGCTGCGCGGTCTGGCCGTTGGCGTCGAGGTGGCGGATGTAGTCGAACAGGTCGATCGTGCTCATGCGGTCCGGGCGCAGCAGGGCGACGGACACCATCTCGCCCGTCAGCGAGGTGGGCCAGTTCAGCTGCGGCATCTGGGTCGTGACGATGCGGGCCTGGTTGGCTGAAGTGCGCGTGTCGAACTTCTGCTCTTCCACGTTGGTAAGCATCCAGTGCCCGTCGTCGCCGATGACGGCCGAACCCGCCACGATCTGGTTGCTGATGTAGCCGTTGGCGTCGAACTCGAAGATGCGCGGGCTCTTCAGCGCGCCCTTGCGGTCGATGGACAGGACGTTCACCGCGTACGACACGTTGCCGCGCTTTTCCTTGAGCCAGGCGCCGGTGTTGCCGGCCAGGGAGTAGATGCCCTGGTACTTGGCCTTGAGCAGCTGGCCCGTGCGCTCGGAGGCGGGCGCGACATAGTCGCCGACGGCGAAGGTCAGGATCACGAAGCCGATGCCCAGCAGCAGCAGGGTGCGCAGCGCACGCCAGGGACCCAGGCCGCTGGTGCGAAGAATGGTGTATTCCGAGCTCTGCGCGAGCCGCGCCATGACGAAGATGGAGCCGATCAGCACGGTGATCGGCAGCAGCTCGTACAGATGGCTCGGTATCAGCAGGGTCACGTAGATCAGTGCCTGCACGGGCCCGTAGTTCAGGCTGTCCGGCTTGCCGATGGACTGCAGCTCGTCGACGAAGTCGAAGAAGAAAAAGAGGCTCAGGAAGCCGAGCGTCACGAACGCAACGGACTTCAGCACCTCCACGTAGATCAGGCGTCTTATCGTTTTCACGTCGTGGGTTCGATCTTGGGTGTGAGCACTGCGGGGGCGCGGGTTCGCCGTGTGCGCAGGCCCCAGTTGTTCTGTCGCACGCTCAGCCACGCGAGGTTGAGTACCAGCACGCTGCCATGCAGCATCACCATGAAGCCGGCCATGCTGAAGCGCCCGGAGCTGATCCAGCTCTGCCCGATGTTGAGCATGTTGTAGTAGATGACGAAGGCGAACAGGGCCAGCAGCAGGTTGCCGCTTCGCCCCACTCGCGGGTTGGCGCTGGACACGTTCAGCGCCAGCAGCACGAAGTTGACGGCGGTCAGCAGCATGCCGATGCGCCAGGCCAGCTCGCCGCGGCTGGGGTTGCCCGGGTCGGCCAGCAGCGAGACGGTGGTGCGGGCGCGTGGCGGCGTGGCGTCGTTCACCGTGCCGTTGTCGCCGCCGGCACGGGTGCCGTAGGTCTTGAATTCGCTGATCTTCAGGCCGGTGTTGGCCATCGGCTGCTCCAGCCTCTGCCCGTTGTTGAGCAGCAGGTAGCGGGAGTTACCGATGTTCTCGATGCTGCCGCTGCGCGCCGAGGTGGTGATCTGCAGGTTGCGCTCGATCGACCAGATGAAGACGTTGGTGGCCTTGGAGTTGTCCGGTGTGTCCTTGTCGATGAAGAACACCCGCACGCGCCCTGCGGACTCGCGGAACTCGCCCGGCGACACGCGCTCGATGTCGCTGCGCTGCTCGTACTGCTGGCGCATGCCGATGGTCTGCGAATTGGCCCAGGGCCAGCCCACCAGCGCCATCACGGAGATCAGGATTAGCACCGGCCAGGCAAAGCGGAACAGCGGTTTCACGAAGTCCATGAGCCCGCGCCCGCTGGAGAACCAGATCACCATTTCGCTGTCGCGGTACATGCGCGAGAGGGTGCCGACGATGGCGATGAACAGGCTCAGGCTCAGGATGGTCGGCATGTAGCCGAGCACCGTGTAGGCCATGACCAGGAACACTTCCTGCGGGTTCACACTGCCCTTGGAGGCGAGCCCCAGGGTACGGATGAGCATCATGGTCATCACGATGGTGACCAGGACCACGAGGGTTGCTCCGAAGCTGCGGGACAGCTCCTTGCGTAGGGAAGAATGGAATAACATCGTTCGAGGAAAAAAAGGATTATGGACTTTCAACTCAAGACCCTCACCGTCGCCCAGGCTGCAGCCGAGAAATCCGATGTCCTGATCGTGCTCGTCGGCAGCGCTCCCCTTACCGCCAAGGACCCGCTTTCCGTGCTGGCCGCCAGTGCCCGCAAGGCCGGCGACCTGCCTGACAAGGCCGGCAAGCTGCTGGCGCTCTACCGGCCGGAAGATGTCGTGGCCTCCCGTGTGGTGCTTGCCGCCATCGGCGACGGCAAGCCTGCGGCGGTCCGCAGCGGCGTGCTTGCCGCGGTCAGCGCCGCCAAGGCCCATGCACCGAAGCGGGTGGTCGTGGTGTTCGCTCAGCCCGCGGACGGTGCCGCCGTGGCTTGCGCCGTGACCGCCGCGGCCGATGCCAGCTACGTCTACACGACCACCAAATCGAAGGCCGAGCCGCGCACCATCCGCAACATGACGCTCGGCGTGGCCGATTCGCCCGCTGTGGAAAGCGCCTTCAACGACGCCCGCGCCGTTGTCAACGGCATCGAGCTGGCCAAGGAATGGGGCAACCGGCCCGCGAACCATGCCACGCCCACGCTGCTGGGCGAGGCCGCCAAGGGCCTGGCCAAGCTGCCGAACATCAAATGCGAAGTGCTGGGGCCCAAGGAAGTCGAGAAGCTCGGCATGGGCTCGTTCGCTGCCGTGGCCCAGGGTTCGGCCGAACCGCTGCGCTTCATCGTGCTGCGCTACCACGGGGCGCCGAAGGACCAGGCGCCCGTGGTGCTGGTCGGCAAGGGCATCACCTTCGACACCGGCGGCGTCTCGCTCAAGCCGGCCGCCGAAATGGACGAGATGAAGTTCGACATGTGCGGTGCGGCGAGCGTGCTGGGCACGTTCCGCGCGCTCGGCGATATCCAGCCCGCCATCAACGTCGTCGGCCTCATTCCCTCCTGCGAGAACATGAACGACGGGCGCGCGGTCAAGCCCGGCGACGTGGTCACCAGCATGAGCGGCCAGACCATCGAGGTGCTCAACACCGACGCGGAGGGCCGCCTGGTGCTGTGCGACGCGCTGACCTATGCGAAGCGCTTCGAACCCGCCGCCGTCATCGACATCGCCACGCTCACCGGCGCCTGCGTGGTCGCGCTGGGCGGCGTGCGCAGCGGCCTGTTCTCGAGCGACGACACGCTGGCCGCCGCACTGGAAGCGGCCGGCGAGGCCTCGCAAGACCGTTGCTGGCGCCTGCCGCTGGACGACGACTATGCGGAAGGCCTGAAGAGCAACTTTGCCGACGTGGCCAACATTGCCGGGCGCGCCGGCGGAGCCATCACCGCGGCCAAGTTCCTTCAGCGTTTTGCCGGCGACTTCGCCTGGGCGCACCTGGACATCGCCGGCACGGCCTGGAAGAGCGGGGCGGCCAAGGGCTCGACCGGCCGGCCGGTGGGCCTGCTGGTGTCGTACCTGACGACCCGCGCGGGCAGCACCGAGGTGCCCGCCAAGGCAAAGGTGGTCAAGCCCGTCAAGGCGGTCAAGGCGCCGACGCGAAAGGCCCGGTCGGCAACGTGACGGAAATCGGCTTTCACTACAACGCGCCGGACAAGCTGAACTACGCCTGCCGGCTGGTTCGCAAGGCCGTCAATGCGCGCGGCCTTCGCGTGGTGGTGGTGGGCGATGCGCACACGCTCGACGCGGTAGACGCCGCGCTCTGGCAACTCTCGCCGGTGGACTTCGTCGCGCACTGCCGCGGCGATGCGCCGGCCCATGTGGTGGCGCGTTCGCCCGTCGTGCTGTCCGTGGAGGGCGCCGACGCGGCATCGCTGCCGCACCGCGAGATGCTGGTGAACCTTGGGCTCGACGTGCCCGCGGGTTTCGAGCGCTACGAGCGCATGATCGACATCGTGAGCGACGAGACCAACGACCGCCAGGTCGGCCGTTCACGCTGGCGCCACTATGCCGACCGCGGCTACACCATTCAGCCGCACGACTTCGCAAAGAGTTCCTGACATGGCCAGCACGCTGCGCACGCCGCCCCGGTTCGTTCCCACGCTGACCACGGTGCTCGAGATTCCCGCGGAGCCCGCGAACCCTGCGCCACAGGCAGAGCTGGCACCACCTCCCGACGCGGCGAGCGCCATGGCATTGCCGCCCGCGGCGCAACTGACGCAGGCCGAAATCGTCAGCCTCGAAGAGCAGCTTCTGCACCGCGTACTGCAGCGCGTCGACCTGTCGCTGGAAGAGCGCCTGAGCGACACGGTGTCCGCGGCCATTCAGCATCAGCTCGATGCCATGGTGCCGCGTTTGCGCAATGAAATCGAGGCCGTTTTGCGTGCATTGGTGATCGAGGCAATGGCCGCCGAACTCTCGGAAAACACAGGGTCTACGCCAGCTTCCGGCGCATAAATCCTCAGCTAAACTGCGCCGCAGGTCGCAACGGCGTGAGGGTGCCACTGGCCTGCGGCGCGGAACTTGCGAGGTTTGCGCGCCCGGATCACACGACCGGTTTTTTATTCTTTATCCAAGTTCTGGAGGTTCTCATGCAATTGAAATGGACAGCGGTCGCACTGGCTGCAATCACGCTCGTGGCTTGCGGCAAGAAAGAAGAAGCGGCTGCACCTGCAGCAGCGCCGACCGCCGCGGCCCCGGCTGCAGCTGCGCCCGCACCTGCCGGAGAAACGCTGCTTGTGAAGATCGGTCACGTGGCACCTACCAGCGGTCCTATTGCCCACCTGGGCAAGGACAACGAAATGGGCGCCAAGATGGCGATCGAAGACCTGAATGCCAAGGGCATCAAGATCGGCGACAAGACCGCCAAGTTCGAACTGGTCGCAGAAGACGATGCCGGTGACCCGAAGCAAGGCACCGCAGTGGCACAGAAGCTCGTGGACGAGAAGGTCAACGGCGTGGTCGGTCACCTGAACTCGGGTACCACCATTCCCGCCTCCAAGCTCTACAGCGACGCTGGCATTCCGCAGATCTCGCCTTCGGCCACGAACCCGAAGTACACGCGTCAAGGCTTCAAGACCACGTTCCGCGTGGTGGCTGACGACACGCAACTCGGTGGCACGCTGGGCAAGTACGCGGTCGATACGCTCAAGGGCAAGAACATTGCCGTGATCGACGACCGTACCGCTTACGGCCAAGGCGTTGCCGAAGAGTTCGAAAAGGCGGCCAAGGCTGCTGGCGCCACCATCGTGGGCCACGAGTTCACCACCGACAAGTCGACCGACTTCAACGCCATCCTGACCAAGCTCAAGGCCACCAAGCCCGACGTGCTGTTCTTCGGCGGCATGGACGCTGTCGGCGGCCCGATGCTCAAGCAGGTCAAGCAACTCGGCCTGAACGTCAAGTTCATGGGTGGCGACGGCCTGTGCACCGGCGAACTGCCGAAGCTGGCTGGCGATGCCATCGGCGAAGACATGGTGGTGTGCGCTGAAGCCGGTGGCGTGGACGGTGACTTCAAGCAGCCGCTGGAAGACTTCAAGGCCAAGTTCAAGACCAAGAACGGCGTGGAAGTGCAGATCTATGCACCTTACGTGTACGACGCGGTCAACGTGCTGGCGGAAGCCATGGTCAAGGCCGGTTCTTCCGACCCCGAAAAGTACCTGCCTGAAGTCGGCAAGGTGCAATACAAGGGCGTGACCGGCCCGATCGCCTTTGACGAAAAGGGCGACATCAAGAACGGCGCGCTGACGCTGTACACCTACAAGGGTGGCGTGCGCACGCAGATCGCCGTTGTGCGCTGATCGGCGGCTTTCGCCAAAAAAGAAAAGGGCCTTCGGGCCCTTTTTTCATGCCTGTCGCCGAAGCCGTTCAGAGCGGGGCGAGGCCCGAGAGGCGGTCGCTGTTGCAGTACTCGATGAAGGCGTCGAGGTCGCGTGACTTGTCGAACACCGCATCGGCACCGAGCGCCGCACAGCGCGCGCGAATGTCTACCGTGACGTAGTTGCTGAGCACCACCACGCGCTGCGTCGGCTTGCGTGCCGTACAGCCCGCCAGCACGCCCAGGCCGGAGCCTTCCTTGAGGAACAGGTCGACGATGAGCAGTTGCCAGTCGTCGGGGTGGGTGTCGAGCCAGGCAAGCGCTTCGGTTTCGGTTTCGGCGAAGCCGACCACATGGCCATTGACCAGATCCTCGAGTGCCGGGACCAGGTTATCCCTGATGGTCTTGTTGTCCTCGACGAGGAACGTGATGAGGGCCATGCCGTGGTTTCGCTGTGAGAACCAATAGCGTAGCGTGCCTGACGCCGCCGCAGCGTAGGAGAAAGGATACGGACGCAGGGAGCCGGTTGCGCCGCCTGGGTCAGTTGGAGCTCTGGGCGCGGATCTTCGCCTTGAGCTTTTCGGCCAGTGCCAGGCTTTCGTCACGCTCGGCCGTTGCTTCCAGGCGCTTTTCGATCTCCTCGCTCAACGCGGCATTGACCTCAGCCAGCTTCTCGGCGGACTTGGCCAGTTTTTCCTCGAGCTGGCTCGTGTGTTCGATGGCCTGCGCCACTTCGCCGACCTGCACCTCTTCGGGCAGTTCCTGTTCGAGCACCGTGTTCACGACGGCCAGATTGTCCGAGGCGCGCTGCACGTCGGCGGCCACCTGCTCGCTCTTCTTGAGGGTGTGGTCCAGAGATGTCGTGCCACGCGGCGAGGTTTGGGAATGTCCAGCCATCGAGGCTCCTTTGCAGGCTTGAAAGTAAAACCTTTGGATCGTACTGCGAGACGAAACGCCCCGCCCACGAAGCCCAGTTGTGGCAAAGCAACGCATTGCCTCGCAGAACAGATGACAAAAAAAGCCCAAGTGCTTGTGGCGACTTGGGCTTCTTGTGCTGTCTGCATGTTCGCGAACGGTTACGAACAATCAATCTCTGGCGGAGCAGGCGGGATTCGAACCCGCGGAGGGCTATTAACCCTCACACGCTTTCCAGGCGTGCGACTTAAACCGCTCATCCACCGCTCCTGAGCCTCAAATTATAGCGTGGCTTCGAGCCATTTCAGGTCGGGCCGGCGCTTTTGCCGGTCTGGATCATCCGCATCGCCGATGCGATGAGCGCGGCGGTCTCGGACATGTTGCTCGGCACGATCAGCGTGGTCTTGGAATCCGCCGCCACCTTGCCATAGGCATCGACGGCGCGTTCGGCCACCTTGAGCTGCACGGCCTGTTCGCCGCCCGGCTGGCGGATGGCTGCGGCCACGCGTTCGATGGCGTCGGCGGTGGCGGTGGCCACCGCCGTGATGGCGGCTGCTTCACCCTGCGCGTTGTTGATCTGTGCCTGCTTCTCGCCCTCGGAACGGGCAATGAAGGCCTCGCGCTCGCCGGTGGCGATGTTGATCTGCTCCTGGCGGCGGCCTTCCGAGGCCGCAATCAGCGCGCGCTTGCCGCGCTCGGCCGTGATCTGCGCCTGCATGGCCAGCAGGATTTCCTTCGGCGGCGTCAGGTCCTTGATTTCGTAGCGCAGCACCTTCACGCCCCAGTTGAGAGCCGCTTCGTCGATGGCGGCCACCACCTGTGCGTTGATGACATCGCGTTCTTCGAAGGTCTTGTCCAGCTCCAGCTTGCCGATCACGCTGCGCAGCGAGGTTTGCGCGAGTTGCGTCACCGCCACGATGTAGTTCGACGAGCCGTAGCTCGCGCGCATCGGGTCGGTCACCTGGAAGTACAGGATGCCGTCCACCTGCAGCTGCGTGTTGTCGCGCGTGATGCAGATCTGGCTGGGCACGTCGAGCGGAATTTCCTTCAGGCTGTGCTTGTAGGCCACCCGGTCGATGAACGGGATCAGGAAGTTGGGGCCGGGCGTCATCGTGCTGTGGTACTTGCCCAGCCGCTCGCGCACCCAGGCGTTCTGCTGCGGCACGAACTTGACCGACTGGCTGATGAAGATGATCGCGATGACCAGGATGATGAGGGGGACCGAAAATTCCATGGTGCGCTTCCTTTTCTGAGTTCTATGGACTGACTAAACCTTGGCGACGACGAGGCGGCTGCCGATCACTTCGACCACGCGGTGCTCTCCGGTGGACGGGGTGCTGCCTGCGCGCTGAATCACCGTCCATTGCGCGCCGCGGTAGCGAACGGTGGCGGTGCCGTCGGCATTCCAGGCATCGACGTGCACGCTCTCGCCGATGTCGAGGTTCACGTCGCGGTTGGTGCCGGTCCGCGCTGCGGCAGGGCGCCTGCGCTGGATCGAATACCAGGCCAGCACGGCGCCAACGCCGATCACCGACGCCACGATGAGTTGCGTGACGGTGCCGAAGCCCAGGTGCGCCGAGATCGCGGCGGCGGCGAAGCCTGCGGCGAGCAGCAGCAGGTAGACCGTGCCCGAGAGCAACTCGGCCACGATGGCCACCCCCGCAATCAGCCACCAGACGGTGGAATTCGCCATGTCGACTCCTCTTTTGCTTGTTCGATGCGCGACATTCTGCGGCATGAACCCCAAGCGCTTGCCGTGCGTAGGGGTACTGGCGCGGGGGCAGACGGCCTTGCCCGCCGGGCCCGAATGTCTTGCAGGAAGCTGACCGAATCCGTCATCCGAATTCCGTACACTTCGCGCCTCGTCTTTGCCTGTCTGTCTCCCCGCCTGTCCGGAGCCCCGCTCATGAAATTTCGCTTTCCCATCGTCATCATCGACGAGGACTTCCGCTCCGAAAACACTTCGGGCCTCGGCATTCGCGCGCTCGCGCAGGCCTTCGAAAGCGAGGGCTTCGAGGTGCTGGGCGTCACGAGCTACGGCGACCTGAGCCAGTTCGCGCAGCAGCAAAGCCGCGCCAGCGCATTCATCCTGTCGATCGACGACGAAGAGTTCACCGTCGGCCCCGACCTCGACCCGGCCGTGCTGAACCTGCGCACCTTCATCGGCGAGGTGCGGCGCAAGAACGCGGACGTGCCGATCTACATCTACGGCGAAACCAAGACCGCGCGCCACATTCCGAACGACATCCTGCGCGAGCTGCACGGTTTCATCCACATGTTCGAGGACACCCCCGAATTCGTGGCGCGCCACATCATCCGCGAGGCCAAGAGCTACCTGGAAGGCGTGCAGCCGCCGTTCTTCAAGGCGCTCATCGACTACGCGGAAGACGGCTCGTACTCGTGGCACTGCCCGGGCCATTCGGGCGGCGTGGCGTTCCTCAAGAGCCCTGTGGGCCGGATGTTCCACCAGTTCTTCGGCGAGAACATGCTGCGTGCCGACGTGTGCAACGCGGTGGAAGAACTGGGCCAGCTGCTCGACCACACCGGCCCGGTGGCGGCCAGCGAGCGCAATGCGGCGCGGATCTTCAATGCCGACCATTGCTTCTTCGTGACCAACGGCACCAGCACCAGCAACAAGATGGTGTGGCACCACACGGTGGCGCCAGACGATGTGGTGGTGGTGGACCGCAATTGCCACAAGTCGATCCTGCACGCGATCATCATGACCGGCGCGATTCCGGTGTTCATGAAGCCCACGCGCAATCACTTCGGCATCATCGGCCCGATTCCCCAGAGCGAGTTCGAGCAGAGCGCCATCAAGGCCAAGATCAAGGCCAACCCGCTGCTGGCCCACGTGGACTCCGAAACCGTCAAGCCGCGCGTGATGACGCTCACCCAGTCGACCTACGACGGCGTGATCTACAACACCGAGACCATCAAGAACATGCTCGACGGCTACGTCGACACGCTGCACTTCGACGAAGCGTGGCTGCCGCACGCGGCCTTCCACCCGTTCTACGGCGCATACCACGCGATGGGCAAGCGCCGCGTGCGGCCGAAGGACTCGCTGGTGTTCGCCACGCAGTCCACGCACAAGCTGCTGGCCGGCATCAGCCAGGCCAGCCACGTGCTCGTGCAGGACTCGCAGAACCGCGCGCTCGACCGCGACCTGTTCAACGAGGCCTACCTGATGCACTCGTCGACCAGCCCGCAGTACGCGATCATCGCGAGCTGCGACGTGGCCGCGGCCATGATGGAGCCGCCCGGCGGCACGGCGCTGGTGGAAGAGAGCATTCTTGAAGCCCTCGACTTCCGCCGCGCCATGCGCAAGGTCGAGGAAGAGTTCGGCAAGGAAGAGTGGTGGTTCAAGGTCTGGGGCCCCGAGAAGCTGGTCGAAGAAGGCATTGGCCGCGCCGACGACTGGATCATGACGGGCGAGAAGGAGTCCACCAAGCGCAAGACCAAGAAGTCGCCGCGCAACTGGCACGGTTTCGGCGACCTGGCCGACGGCTTCAACATGCTCGACCCGATCAAGTCGACCATCGTCACGCCCGGCCTGGACCTCGAAGGCAACTTCGCGGAGAGCGGCATTCCCGCCAGCGTGGTGACCAAGTTCCTCGCGGAGCACGGCGTGATCGTGGAGAAGACCGGGCTGTACAGCTTCTTCATCATGTTCACCATCGGCATCACCAAGGGCCGCTGGAACACGCTGCTCACGGCGCTGCAGCAGTTCAAGGACGACTACGCGCGCAACCAGCCGATGTGGCGCATCCTGCCGGAGTTCTGCCAGCAGCACCCGGGCTACGAGAAGCTCGGCCTGCGCGACCTGTGCCAGCACATCCACAAGCTGTATGCGCGCTTCGACGTGGCGCGCCTCACGACCGAGATGTACCTGAGCGACCTGACGCCGGCCATGAAGCCCAGCGACGCCTTTGCGCACATCGCGCACAGGAAGACCGAGCGCGTGGAAATCGACGACCTTGAAGGCCGCATCACCACCAGCCTGATCACGCCGTACCCCCCGGGCATTCCGCTGCTGATTCCGGGCGAAGTGTTCAACAAGAAGATCGTCGATTACCTGAGGTTCTCGCGCGAGTTCAACTCGCAGTGCCCTGGCTTCGAGACCGACATTCACGGCCTGGTGGCGCGCGTCGACGAGACGGGCAAGAAGCGCTACTACGCCGACTGCGTCAGGGCAGTGAAGTAAACAGGCCTGCGGTCGGGCCGCCTGGCCCGATCGAATGACCCGTGCCTAGCCTTCTCGCACCCGCATGAAGCGGGCGAAACGCGGCAGCCCCTTGGCGGTGGTGCCGTTGTAGCGGTAGGTCACCCAGCTGCCGATGGCGGGCGGGTTGTCCCGTTCGGCGTCGGTCAGGCCGGTGCCGAGCTTGAAGCGCTTGCCGTCGGCGGTCTCGACCACCAGCGCGCCGAGCCGGCTCGCGTGCCTGCCCTTGCCGGTCACATGCTCGATGACGCGCGCCTCGGCGTCGTCGTAGGGCTTGACCTTCAGCAGGTCGTTGTTGCGCTCGCCGCGATAGCTCGAACTGCCGCGGTGGAGCATCAGGCCTTCACCGCCCATCTTCACCGTCTTGTCGAGCAGCGCCTGCAGCGCTTCGTGCGTGGTCGCGCGCTCTTGCGGCACGGGCACCACCCACGGTGCGTCGGTGACGGGGAGCAGCTTGCGCAGGGCGGCCAGCCGTGCGGTGAAGTCGCCGGCCTGGGCGGGCAGGTCGAACACCATGAAGCGCATCTCGTGCCATGCGACGTCGTTGGGTGTCTGGCTGCGCACCGTCGAGACCGCGTGGGGGAACCGGCCGCGACCGGCCCACAGTTCGCCGTCGAGCGGCTGCTTCGGCAGCGGGGCCGTGAACCATGCGGGGGCCACGACGCGCTCCCCGCCGCGCGTCCACAACTGCTTGCCGTCCCAGTAGCCGCGCACGCCGTCGTACTTCTCGCTGACCCAGTAGTCGGACAGCGACATCCCGGGGCGGTAGACGTCGGCCAGCATCAGCGACGGCGCGGCGTCGCGCGCGAACACGGCATGTGCGGCGACCACGCCGAAAGCGGCAAGAAGGAGGGAGCGTCGGCTCGGCACGGTGCTATTGAATAGATAGCTGCATACGACCGCCTGGCGGCCGTATCAGCGATTTTTTGCCCAATTTACTCGGCCATTCCGCCCACGACGTTGCTGAAGCCGCCGTCGACGTAGGTGATCTCTGCCGTCACGCCGCTGGCCAGGTCGCTCAGCAGGAAAGCGGCCACGTTGCCCACTTCTTCGATGGTCACGTTGCGGCGGATCGGCGAGGCGTCGGCCACGGCCGCGAGCATCTTGCCGAAGCCCTTGATGCCGCTGGCGGCGAGCGTCTTGATCGGGCCGGCGCTGATGCCGTTCACGCGCATGCCCCGGGGTCCGAGCGAGGCGGCCGTGTAGCGCACAGAGGCTTCGAGCGAGGCCTTGGCCAGGCCCATGGTGTTGTAGTTGGGCAGCGCGCGTTCGGCGCCCAGGTAGGTCAGCGTGAGCAGGGCCGACTTGTCGTTGAGGTAGGGCAGGGCCGCCTTGGCCATCGCCGGGAAGCTGTAGGCGCTGATGTCGTGCGCGATCTTGAAGCCTTCTCGCGACAGCCCGTCGAGGAAGTCGCCGGCGATGGACTCGCGGGTCGCGAAGCCGATGCTGTGCACGAAGCCGTCGAACGTGGGCCAGGTTTGCGCCAGGTCCGCGAAGAGCTTGTCGATCTGCGCGTCGTCGCCCACGTCGCAGTCGAAAATCAGCTTGGAGCCGAAGTCTGCGGCATATTCGGTGATACGGTCCTTGAATCGCTCGCCGACATAGCTGAAGGCGAGCTCCGCGCCCTGTTCGTGACAGGCCTTGGCAATGCCATACGCAATGGAGCGATTGCTCAACACACCGGTGATCAACAGTTTTTTGCCGGAAAGAAAGCCCATGAAGTTGCCTCGTGAAAATCTTGGGCAGAATTCTCGCATGCGGTTTCTCCGGGTCTGGTGGTTGATGGTGTGTGCGGTTCCCGCGTGGGCCGCGCATGGATACGCACTCTGGGACGACCTGAAGTACGCCCCCGGCTTCCAGGCCTTCGACTACGTCGACCCCGCCGCGCCCAAGGGCGGTGAGTTGCGCCTGGTAAGCAACCTGCGCGTGTCCACCTTCGACAAGTACAACCCGTTCACCATCAAGGGCGCGGCCCCGGCCTACCTCGACAGCCTGCTGTTCGACACGCTGCTGACCGGTGCCATGGATGAAACCGGCTCCGGCTACGGCCTGCTGGCCGAAGACGTGACGGTCGCACCCGACCGCCGCAGCGTGACCTTCCGCCTGCGGCCCGAGGCCAGGTTCCACAACGGCATGCCGGTCGAGGCGGCCGACGTGAAGCACAGCTACGACACCCTCATCGGCCCCTTCACTTCGCCAGGCTACAAGACGCTGCTGCAGGAGGTCGACGGTGCCGACGTGCTCGACGCGCGCACGATCCGTTTCCGCTTCAAGACGATCAACCGCGAGCTGCCGCTGATCGTGGGCAGCCTGCCGGTGTTCAGCCGCGCCTGGGGCATGGAGAACGGCAAGGCCAAGCCCTTCGACCAGGTGGTCATGGACATTCCCATCGGCAGCGGCGCCTACAAGATCGGCCCCGTGCGCTTCGGCAAGGACATCACCTACGTGCGCGACCCCAACTACTGGGCGCGCGACCTGCCGGTCAACCGCGGCTCACACAACTTCGACCGCATCACCGTCAAGATCTACAAGGACAACACGGCCCGGCTCGAAGCGCTGAAGGCCGGCGAGTTCGACATGATGAGCTTCTACTCGGCCGGTGACTGGGCGCGCCGGGTGAACGGCAGGCGCTTCAATACCGGCGAACTCGTCAAGCGCGAGTTCTCCCACAAGAAACCCTCGGGCTTCCAGAGCTTCGTGCTCAACAGCCGGCGCAGCAAGCTGAGCGACCCGCGCGTGCGCGAGGCCCTGGGCCTCGCGTTGGACTACGAGTGGATGAACCGGCAGCTGTTCTACAACGGCTATCCGCGCGTGAAGGACCTGTTCGGCAACACCGACTGCGAGGCGCAGGGCCTGCCGTCGCCGGAAGAAAAGGCGCTGCTCGAGCCCTGGCGCGGCAAGATTCCCGAGGCGAGCTTCGGCCCGATGTACGCGCCCCCCGTCACCGAAGGCGAAGGGCAGTCGCTGCGCAACAACCTGCGCCGCGCGCGCGACCTGCTGAAGCAGGCCGGCTGGGAATACCGCGACGGCGCTTTGCGCAATGCCAAGGGCGAGGCCATGACGCTCGAGTACCTCGACAGCAAGGAAGGCGGCGTGCGCACCGTGTCGCCGTGGATCCGCAACCTCGAGAAGCTCGGCATCACGCTGAACTTCTCGACCGTCGATTTCGCGCTCTACCAGGAGCGGCTCGACCGCTTCGACTTCGAGATCACCACCATCAACTTCCCGGGCACCAACAACCCGGGCCAGCAGCTCCTGGAGGTCTTCGGCAGCAAGGCCGCCAAGACGGAGAGTTCGGGCAACTACATGGGCGTGTCCACGCCCGCGGTCGATGCCTTGCTCAAGGACATCGTCGATGCCGACACCAAGGCCGAACTGATGCCGGCCTGCCGCGCGCTGGACCGCGTGATCATGCACAGCCACTACCTCATTCCCCAGTGGACGCTGACCTCGCACCGGATCGTCTACGACGACTGGCGCCTCGCCTTCAAGTCGCCCATGCCGCCGTATTCCAACGGGGAAGACTGGGTCATGGGCACGTGGTGGGCCAAGCCGCCACGCAAGCCGGCGCCATAGACACAAATAGAAGAGAAGGAAACCGGCCGTGCTCTCCTATGTCCTCAAGCGCCTGCTGCTGTTCATTCCGACCTTGCTCGGCGTGATGCTCGTGACCTTCCTCGTGATCCAGTTCGTGCCTGGCGGGCCGGTGGAGCAGTACCTGGCCGAAGCCAAGACGGCGGGGCGGGGCGGCGGCGGGGGCGGCTTCGAATCCGGCGGCGGCAGCTATCGCGGCAACCAGGGCGTGGACCCCAAGCGGCTGGAGCAGATCAAGGCGCTCTACGGCTTCGACAAGCCGCCGCATGAGCGCCTGGTCCAGATGCTCGGCCAGTTCGCGCGTTTCGACCTCGGCAAGAGCTTTTTCCAGAACAAGGACGTCTGGACGCTGATCATGGAGAAGCTGCCGGTGTCGATCAGCCTCGGCCTTTGGACCTTCTTCATCAGCTATGGCGTGGCGGTGCCGCTGGGCGTTGCCAAGGCGGTGAGGGCGGGCACGCGCTTCGACCTGATCAGCACGCTCATCGTGCTGATCGGCTATGCCATTCCGGGCTTCGTGCTCGGCGTGGCGCTGCTGGTGGTGTTCGGCGGGCAACTGCAGTGGTTTCCGTTGCGCGGGCTGACCTCTGCCAACTGGGACGACCTGAGCTGGGGTGCGCGCATCGTGGACTACCTGTGGCACATCACCTTGCCGGTCACGGCCATGGTGCTCGGCAGCTTTGCCGTGACGGCCATGCTCACGAAGAACGCCTTCCTCGAGGAGATCCGCAAGCAGTACGTGCTGACGGCGCGGGCCAAGGGGCTGGGCGAGCGGCAGGTGCTGTGGAAGCATGTGTTCCGCAATGCGCTGATCCCGATCATCACGGGGCTGCCCTCGGCCTTCATCGGTGCCTTCTTTGCGGGCTCGCTGCTGATCGAGACCCTGTTCTCGCTCGACGGGCTGGGCCTGCTGGGCTATGAGAGCGTGATACGTCGCGACTACCCGGTGGTGCTCGGCACGCTGTATCTCTTCACGCTGATCGGCCTGGTGACCAAGCTGATTTCCGATCTCTGCTACGTATGGGTGGACCCGCGTGTCAAATTCGACTGAACTTGGGCTCGCCCCCAGGCTTCGCGCACTTCGTGTCGCTTCTCCTTCCCCCTGCCGGGGGCAACACCTGAGGCCCGGCAGAGCCGGTTCCTCGGTGTGGATGTGGCTCGCCCCCAGGCTTCGCGCACTTCGTGTCGCTGCTCCTTCCCCCTGCCGGGGGCAACACCGGAGGCCCGGCAAAGCCGGTTCCTCGGTGTTTCTGGAAGAGGTCGGGTGCGCGGTGGCTTGGTTGGGGGGAGGGCGCGCATGGTAGGCGGCAGTGCCCACGTCTCGCCGGGGCGCCGCGCCTGGCTGCGCTTCAAGCGCAACCGGCTCGGTTTCTGGAGCCTGGTGATCTTCACCGTCCTGGTGGTGCTGAGCCTGTTCGCCGAGGTGTTGTCCACCGACAAGCCACTGGTGCTGCGCTACGAGGGCCACACCTACTTCCCGGTGCTGCGCGACTATTCCGAGAAGACCTTCGGCGGTGACTTCGAGACGCCGGCCGACTACCTCGACCCGTTCATCCGCGAGCGCATCACGCAGGGCGACAACTGGGCGGTCTACGCCCCCAACCCCTATGGCGCCAGAACGCTCAACTACTTCGCCAAGTCGCCCAGCCCGGCCGCGCCCACGGGCGACAACTTCCTGGGCACCGACGACCGCGGCCGCGACCTGCTGGCGCAGCTGATCTACGGCTTTCGCGTGAGCGTGCTGTTCGGCCTGGCGCTCACGGCCATCGGCACGGTGCTGGGTGTGGCGGCGGGGGCGGTGCAGGGCTATTTCGCAGGAAAGATCGACCTGGCCTTCCAACGCTTCATCGAAATCTGGAGCTCCATGCCCGAGCTCTACCTGCTGATCATCTTCAGCGCGATCTTCGCGCCCAGCGTGGCGCTGCTGCTCATCCTGCTGAGTTTGTTCGGCTGGATGGGCCTGGCCGACTACGTGCGGGCCGAGTTCCTGCGCAACCGCCAGATGGACTACGTGCGCGCCGCCCGCGCGCTGGGCGTGAGCAACCTGCAGATCATGTGGCGCCACATCCTGCCCAACAGCATGGTGCCGGTCGTCACCTTCCTGCCGTTCCGCATGAGCGCCGCCATCCTTGCCCTGACCTCGCTCGACTTCCTGGGCCTGGGCGTGCCGCCGGGCACGCCGTCGCTCGGCGAACTGCTGAGCCAGGGCAAGGCCAACATCGACGCCTGGTGGATTTCCCTTTCCACCTTCGGCGTGCTGGTGGTCACGCTGATGCTGCTGACCTTCATGGGCGACGCGCTGCGCGACGCGCTCGATCCCCGGAAGGCCGACAAGTGATGAACGGCAATTCAACGAATCCCCCGCTGATCGACGTGAAGGGCCTGCGTGTCGCCTTCGGCGGCAAGGAGGTGGTGCACGGCATCGACTTCCAGATCGCCGCCGGCGAGAAGCTCGCGCTGGTCGGCGAGTCCGGCTCGGGCAAGACGGTCACGGCGCTGTCGTTGCTGCGGCTGGCGCAGAACGCCGACGTCACTGGCGTTGCAAGGCTTTTCGGCGGGGAACGTCCGTCGGACGTGCGTGACCTGCTATCGATTCCGGAGCGGCAGTTGCGTGGCATCCGCGGCAAGGAGATCGCGATGATCTTCCAGGAGCCGATGACCGCGTTGAATGCGCTCTACAGCGTGGGCGACCAGATTGCCGAGGTGCTCGAGTTGCACGAAGGGCTGTCGGCCCGCGCCGCGCAGGCGGCCGCGGTGCAGTTGCTGGCCGACACGGGCATTCCGGAGCCCGCGCGGCGCGCGCAGGCGTTTCCGCACCAGCTGTCGGGCGGCCAGCGCCAGCGCGCCATGATCGCCATGGCCCTGGCCTGCAAGCCGCGGCTGCTGCTGGCCGACGAGCCGACCACGGCGCTGGACGTCACCGTGCGCGCGCAGATCCTCGACCTGCTGGCCGAATTGCAGCGCAAGCACGGCATGGCGGTGCTGCTGATCACGCACGACCTGAATCTGGTGCGCCGCTTCGCCGACCGCGTGGCGGTGATGGAGAACGGCCACATCGTCGAGCACGGGGCGGTCGCACCGGTGTTCGAGGCGCCGCAGCACCCCTACACCCGCAAGCTGATCGACAGCCACCCGGAGCGCCATGTGGCGGCGGTGCCGTCGAGCGGCGCCGCGCCGGTGCTCGAGGCGAAGGCCTTGCGCGTGATCTACCCCGTGCCCCGGCCCGGCATCGGTGGCTGGTTCCGCAAGGGTGAGTTCGTGGCGGTGCAGGGCGCAGATTTCCGCATTGCGCCGGGCGAGACGCTCGGCGTGGTCGGCGAATCGGGTTCGGGCAAGTCGACGCTCGCGCTGGCGGCGCTGGGGCTGCTGCGCCATCAGGGCGCGTTGAAGGTCACCGGAAAAGACTGGGCGGTCGATCGCGCGTCCGACCTGGGCCTGCGCCGGGTGATGCAGGTGGTGTTCCAGGACCCGTTCTCTTCGCTCTCGCCGCGCATGACGGTCGAGCAGATCGTGGGGGAGGGGCTGCGCGTGCACGCGCCCAGGCTCGATGCCGAGGCGCGGCGGGCGCGTTCGCTTGTTGCACTCGCCGACGTCGGGCTGACCGAGGCCCAGTTTCCCTCGCTGCTCGACCGCTACCCGCATGAGTTTTCCGGTGGGCAGCGCCAGCGGCTGGCGATTGCGCGTGCGCTGATCGTCGATCCGCAACTGCTGGTGCTCGACGAGCCCACCAGTGCGCTCGACGTGACGATCCAGAAGCAGGTGCTCGGCCTGCTGCAGCGCCTGCAGCGCGAGCGCGGGTTGAGCTACCTGCTGATCACGCACGACGTGGAGGTGATCCGTGCCATGGCGCACCAGGTCATCGTGATGAAGGACGGGGCCATCCTCGAAAGCGGAGCGGTCGAGCGCGTGCTCGACGCACCCGAGCACCCCTACACACAAAAGCTGGTGGCCGCCGCGCTGCTGGAATAAACGGAGCCTGCAAGCAATGTCGGAAATCGGACGCGACCGGCGCGGGGCGTGGCGCGCGGCGCTGGCCTGCATGGTCACCCTGTCGGTGGCCATGGGCCTGGGGCGCTTTGCCTTCACGCCCATGCTGCCCATCATGCTGCACGAGGGAAAGCTGGAGCTCGCCACCGGCGGGGTGCTGGCATCGCTCAACTACCTGGGCTACTTTCTGGGTGCGGTCAGCTGCGCGGCCATCGGCATCAAGGCATCGAGCATGGTGCGCGGCGGGCTGCTGGCCACGGCGGCGTTGCTGGTCGGCATGGGGCTGCTGCACAGCTTCACGAGCTGGGGCATCCTGCGCGCCGCCGCCGGCGTGATGAGCGCCTGGGTCTTCGTGTTCGCCTCCGGCTGGGGGCTGCGCAGGCTGGCGGAAACCAACTCGCCGATGCTGGCGGGGGTGATCTACACCGGCCCGGGAATCGGCATTGCGATGACCGGCTTGCTCGGCGGGGCGCTCGGGCGCTGGGGCTCCGAGGCGGGCTGGATCGGCCTGGGCATCCTGGCGGTGGTGCTGATCGCCGTGATCTGGCGGGTGTTCGACGACGGCGAGCGGGCGCCGGTCGGGGGCGTGGCGGCCGTTGCCCCTGCCGCGACGGGGCACGCCAGCCGCTCGGCGGCCGATCGCAGCGATGCGATCTGGCTGGTGGCGCTGTACGGGCTGGCGGGCTTCGGCTACATCATCACTGCGACCTTCCTGCCCGTGATTGCCCGGCAGGCACTGCCCGGTTCGTCCTGGCCCGATTTCTTCTGGCCCTTGTTCGGGCTGGCCATCATTCCCGGGGCATTGATCGGCGCGAGGGCGCCTACGCATTGGGACAACCGGCTGTTGCTGGCCGTGGCCTATTCGCTGCAGGCGCTGGGTGTGGTGCTGTCGGTGGCATGGCCGACCATCGGCGGCTTCGCGCTCGGCAGCCTGCTGCTGGGGATGCCGTTCACCGCCATCACTCTTTTTGCAATGCGGGATGCGCGCCGATTGCGCGGCAACGCGGCCGCCGGGCTGATCGGCTATGCAACGGCGTCCTATGGGGTGGGGCAGATCGTCGGGCCGCTGTTTGCAGCGCCGCTGGCCCAGCGGACGGGGTCGTTTCAGCTGCCGCTGCTGGTCGCGGCGGCGGCATTGGCGCTCGGCGCTGTTTTATTTGCATGGGTTTGGCTCAAATCTCGCCGTCCGGGGGGCGTTTGAGTGTCTATGCCCCTTCATTTATTGCACGAATAGCATATAATTCGAGGCTCACGACCAAACGGGCGGGTACCAACCGCCCGTTTTTTTTGGTCTGTGCATTCTGAACATTCCAGCGATCTGGCATCCGTGGCGGGCGGATTGCACAGTTACCGTATTTAAAAGGCACTTTCGAACACGTGGCATTGCAGCAAATAGTGGAACAAACCGTGGCCGGTCTCGGCTATGACCTGGTCGAGATCGAACGCTCGGCCGGGGGGACGCTGCGCGTGACGATTGATTTGCCGTGGAAGGCCCCCACATCGGAAGCTGTCGCGGCCGGTGTGCCCGAGCCCTTCGTGACGGTGGAAGACTGCGAGAAGGTAACGCGGCAGTTGCAGTTCGCGCTTGAGGTGGATGGTGTCGATTACAAGCGGCTCGAGGTGTCCTCGCCCGGTATCGACCGTCCGCTGCGCAACGAGCAGGATTTCGGGCGTTTCGTGGGTGCGGTGATCGACATCACGCTCAAGGCGCCCATGGGTGCGGCGGCGGCGGGCCAGGTGTCCGCCAATCGCAAGAAGTTTCGCGGCACGCTGGAGCGTGTCGAGCAGGCGGATGGCGCCCAGGGCTGGCAGATCGTCTGGAGCGATGCGCCCGAGGCCAAGCCTGGACAAAAAGTGAGCAAGAAGCGCGCGCCTGCACCGTTGCATGCGCTGGGCTTCGTTTTGGACGAGCTGCGCGATGCGCGGCTGGCGCCCATTGTGGATTTCAAGGGCCGCAAGGCCAAAACCCAACCGGGTTTTTCGGATATTGACGACGGAACGCAGGTTCCGGACTGACCAGAGGAGTGGTGGCATGAATCGCGAAATGTTGATGTTGGTGGATGCGATCTCGCGGGAGAAGAACGTCGAACGCGACGTGGTCTTCGGCGCGGTCGAATCCGCACTGGCGCAAGCCACCAAGAAGCTCCATCAGGGCGATGTGGACATCCGCGTGTCGGTCGATCGCGATAGCGGCGACTACGAAACCTTCCGCCGCTGGCACGTCGTTCCCGATGAAGCCGGCCTGCAGCTGCCCGACCAGGAAATCCTCCTGTTCGAGGCCAAGGAAGAAATGTCGGACATCGAAGTCGGCGAGTACATCGAAGAAGCGGTGGACTCGGTGCCTATCGGCCGCATCGGCGCCATGGCCGCCAAGCAGGTCATCCTGCAGAAGATCCGTGACGCGGAGCGCGAGATGCTGCTCAACGACTTCATGTCGCGCGGCGACAAGATCTTCGTGGGCACCGTCAAGCGCCTGGACAAGGGCGACATCATCGTCGAGGCCGGCCGCGTCGAAGGCCGCCTGCGCCGCAGCGAGATGATCGCCAAGGAAAACCTGCGCAACGGCGACCGCGTGCGGGCCATGATCATGGAGGTCGACCTGACGCTGCGCGGCGCGCCGATCATCCTGTCGCGCTCGGCACCCGAGTTCATGATCGAGCTCTTCCGCCAGGAAGTGCCCGAAATCGAGCAGGGCCTGCTCGAAATCAAGAGTTGCGCCCGTGACCCGGGTTCGCGCGCCAAGATCGCCGTGCTCTCGCACGACAAGCGCGTCGATCCGATCGGCACCTGTGTCGGCGTGCGTGGCACCCGCGTCAACGCCGTTACCAACGAGCTCGCCGGCGAGCGCGTGGACATCGTGCTGTGGAGCGAAGATCCGGCCCAGTTCGTGATCGGCGCCTTGGCTCCGGCCAACGTGTCGTCCATCGTGGTGGACGAAGAAAAGCACGCCATGGACGTGGTGGTCGACGAGGAAAACCTCGCCATCGCCATTGGCCGCGGCGGCCAGAACGTGCGCCTGGCTTCCGACCTCACGGGTTGGAAGATCAACATCATGGACGCCAACGAGTCTGCGCAGAAGCAGGCCGTCGAAACCGATGCCAGCCGCAAGCTGTTCATGGAAAAGCTCGATGTCGACGAGGAAATCGCCGACATCCTGATCGCCGAAGGCTTCAACAGCCTCGAGGAAGTGGCCTACGTGCCGATTTCCGAAATGCTGGAGATCGAAGCCTTCGACGAAGACACCATCAATGAGCTGCGCACGCGCGCCAAGGATGCGCTGTTGACCATGGAAATCGCCAAGGAAGAGGGTGTCGAGGTCCAGCCGCAGGTATCGCAAGACCTGCACGACCTCGAGGGCCTCGACCCCGAGCTGATTCCCAAGCTGACCGAAGCGGGCGTGAACACCCGTGACGATCTTGCCGACCTCGCGGTCGATGAACTCACCGAGATCACCGGCCACAGCGCCGATGACGCCAAAACTCTCATCTTGAAAGCCCGCGAACATTGGTTCGCTGGCCAAGAATGACGGTCATGAAGGCACGAAACCAATATGTCCAGTACCACTGTCGCCGAGTTCGCGAACGAGCTCAAGAAGACTCCCGAAACCTTGCTTGACCAGCTCAAGAGTGCAGGTGTGCCCAAAGCGGCCGCCACCGACGCCCTTACCGAGGCTGACAAGCAGCGCCTGCTCGGCCACCTGAAGGCCAGCCACGGCACCGTCGAGCCCGAGCGCAAGAAGATCACGCTGACCAAGAAGTCGACCAGCGAGATCAAGCAGGCCGACGCCACCGGCCGCGCCCGCACGATCCAGGTCGAGGTGCGCAAGAAGCGCACCTTCATCCAGCGCGAGGACGGTCATCCGGCCACGCCTGAATCGGCACAGCATGCGGAAGAAGCGCCGGTCGAGGCCCCCGAAGCCCCGCGCGTCGACGAGGCCGAACTGGCCCGTCGCGAGGAAGAGGCGCGCCGCCAGGCCGAACTGATCCGTCGCCAGGAAGAAGAACTGGCCGAGAAGCGTCGTCTGCGTGAAGAAGCCGAAGCCCGCGAACGCGAACAGGCCGAGAAGGTCGAGCGTGCCGAACAGGCTGAGCAGGCACAGCAGGAAGCCGTGCGCGTCGCTGCTGCGAAAAAGGCCGCTGCGTTCGCGGAAACCGCCGCCGTCAACGCCGCCAGCAAGGATGCGCATGCAAGGCACGCAGCCGCTCCGGCGGTGATTGCCGCTGCCGCCGCTGCCGAACAGCAGGCCGCCGACACCAAGCTCGCCGCGCAGAATGCTGCGACGCAAGCCAAGGAAGACGCGAAGGCCAAGGCCGCCGCCGAATCGAAGGCCCGTGCCGACGAGGAAGCCGCCCGCGCCAAGGACCTCGACGAGCGTCGCCGCAAGGCCCTCGCCGAAGCCGAGGCCATCCGCGCCATGATGAATGCACCGGCCCGCGTGCTGGTGCCGCACAAGGCGCCCGAGAAGCCGCAGCCCGAAAAGGCCGCGGTCAAGGGCACGCTGCACAAGCCGGCCACGCCCGCACCGCGTCCCGGCGCGCCGGCCGCTCCGGGTGCTGCTGCAGCGCCTGGCGCCGCGGGTGCCGGCAAGGAAGTCAAGTCCGCCAAGCTCTCCTCGAGCTGGGCGGGCGACCCTGCCAAGAAGAAGGAAATCAAGACCCGCGGCGATGCCAGCGGCGGTGTCAGTCGCGGCAACTGGCGCGGAGGCCCGCGTGGTCGCCGTGGCAACGACCGCGGCGGTCACGACGAGCAGCACGCACCGGCCGCACCGGTCGAGGCGCGCATTCTCGAAGTGCACGTGCCCGAAACCATCACGGTGGCCGAGCTCGCGCACAAGATGGCCGTCAAGGCGCAAGAGGTCATCAAGCAACTGATGAAGCTCGGCCAGATGGCGACCATCAACCAGTCGCTCGACCAGGACACCGCGATGATCCTGGTGGAAGAAATGGGCCATACCGCGGTGGTTGCCGCGCTGGACGACCCGGAAGCCTTCACCGACGACGACGTGTCGGCGCAAACCGCCGAGTCGCTGCCGCGCGCTCCGGTCGTGACCGTCATGGGTCACGTCGACCACGGCAAGACCTCGCTGCTGGACTACATCCGCCGCGCCAAGGTGGCTGCGGGCGAAGCCGGCGGCATCACGCAGCACATCGGCGCGTACCACGTGGAAACCGCACGCGGCATGGTGTCGTTCCTCGACACCCCGGGTCACGAGGCCTTCACGGCCATGCGTGCCCGCGGTGCGCAGGCCACTGACATCGTGATCCTGGTGGTGGCGGCCGACGACGGCGTCATGCCCCAGACCAAGGAAGCCATCAAGCACGCCAAGGCTGCGGGTGTGCCGATCGTGGTTGCCATCAACAAGGTGGACAAGCCCGACGCCAACCTGGACCGCGTGAAGCAGGAACTGGTGGCCGAAGAGGTGGTGCCTGAAGAGTACGGCGGCGACGTGCCGTTCGTGCCGGTGTCCGCCAAGACGGGCCAGGGCGTGGACGAGCTGCTCGAGCAGGTGCTGCTGCAGGCCGAAGTGCTGGAACTCAAGGCACCGGTGGAAGCCGCTGCCAAGGGCCTGGTCATCGAAGCCCAGCTCGACAAGGGCCGCGGCCCGGTCGCCACCGTGCTGGTGCAGTCCGGCACGCTGAAGACTGGCGACGTGGTGCTGGCCGGCTCGACCTATGGCCGCGTGCGCGCCATGCTGGACGAAGACGGCAAGTCGACCAAGTCGGCAGGTCCGTCGATTCCGGTCGAAATCCAGGGTCTGACCGAAGTGCCGCAAGCGGGCGACGAATTCATGGTGATGAGCGACGAGCGCCGTGCGCGCGAAATCGCCACCTACCGTGCCGGCAAGTTCCGCAACACCAAGTTGGCGAAGCTGCAGGCCGCGAACCTGCAGAACATGTTCACCGACCTGTCGGCGGGCGAAGTGCAGACGCTGCGCATCATCATCAAGGCCGACGTGCAGGGCTCGCAGGAAGCTTTGGCGCAATCGCTGCTCAAGCTGGCGACGGAAGAAGTCAAGGTGCAGGTGGTGTATGCCGGCGTGGGTGGTATCAGCGAAAGCGACATCAACCTGGCCATCGCTTCGAAGGCGGTCGTGATCGGTTTCAACGTGCGTGCCGATGCCGGTGCGCGCAAGCTGGCCGAGAACAACGGCGTGCAACTGAACTACTACAGCATCATTTACGACGCCGTGGACGAGATCAAGGTTGCGATGTCGGGCATGCTGGCTCCGGAGCGCCGCGAAGAGATCATCGGCTCGGCCGAGATCCGCACGGTGTTCGTGGCCTCGAAGATCGGTACGGTCGCAGGTTCGTACATCACCTCGGGCTCGGTCAACCGCAGTGCGCATTTCCGCCTGCTGCGCGACAACGTGGTGATCTACACCGGCGAAGTCGACTCGATCAAGCGCATGAAGGACGACGTCCGCGAAGTCCGCGAAGGTTTCGAGTGCGGTATCAAGCTCAAGAACTACAACGACATCAAAGAAGGCGATCAGCTCGAATTCTTCGAAATCAAGGAAATCGCCCGGACGCTGTAAGCGTTCGAAGCGAGAGAGTCCATGCCTAAAAGAAAAGCCGCCGCCCCCAACCGCGCGTTCAAGGTTGCCGACCAGATCCAGCGGGATCTGACGGAGCTGATCGCGCGCGAGTTGAAGGATCCGCGCGTGGGCATGGTCACGATCCAGGCCGTCGAGGTCACGCCCGACTATGCGCACGCGAAGATCTTCTTCAGCCTGCTCACGGGCGATGTGGACGAGACCACCGAAGCGCTGAATCAGGCCGCGGGCTTCCTGCGCAACGGCCTGTTCAAGCGCCTGCACATTCACACGGTGCCCACGCTGCACTTTCTGTTCGACCGCACCACCGAGCGTGCGGCCGACATGAACGCGCTCATCGCGCAAGCCGTCGCTTCGCGTTCGAAAGACGAATAGCCATGAACGCGCCACGCACAAGGGTGCAGCGGCGCCCTGTGCATGGGGTGTTGTTGCTCGACAAACCGCTGGGTCTCTCCAGCAACCAGGCTTTGCAGAAGGCCAAGTGGTTGCTGCGCGCGGAAAAAGCGGGCCACACCGGCACGCTCGATCCGCTCGCCACCGGCGTCCTGCCCTTGTGTTTCGGCGCGGCCACCAAGTTCAGCCAGCTGCACCTGGACGCCGACAAGATCTACGTGGCCACGGCCCGCCTGGGGGTGAAGACCGCCACCGGCGACGCCGAGGGCGAGGTGATCGAGGAGCGACCCGTGCATGTCACGCCAGAAGACCTGGCGCGCGTGGAGGCGCAGTTCACCGGAGCGATCCGTCAGGTGCCGCCGATGCACAGCGCACTGAAGAAGGACGGCAAGGCGCTGTATGAATACGCCCGTGAAGGCATCGAAGTTGAGCGGGCCCCGCGCGACGTCGTGATTCACCAGCTGAAAGTGTCGGATGCGAGCGTCCAGCCTCAAGAGTTTGCTATCAAAATCGAGGCAAACGTGAGCAAGGGCACCTACATCCGCACGCTCGGGGAAGACATCGGCGAGGCCCTCGGGTGTGGCGCACATCTGACTGCGCTGCGGCGCATCGCCACCGGCGGTTTTGTCCAGGCGCAGTGCATCACGCTCGAAGCCCTCGAAGCGATGGACGAAGAGCAGCGCCTGGCGCAGCTCTTGCCTGCCGAATCGCTGGTGGACGGCCACAGCCGCGTCACGCTCGGCGCGGAAGATGCGGCACGTTTTCTTTCGGGCCTGCGCCGCCGCGGCGACTGGGCCGATGCGGGCGAGGTGGCCGTGTTCGGCACCGAGCCGCCGGCCTTCCTGGGCTCCGCCCACGTCAAGGCCGGTGAATTGATCCCGGGGCGCTTGCTGAACCCCATCGAAATCCAGCAAATTCTTTTGAACGCACAACAGACCGAAGCGACACCATGAGTACCAAGCAAATCCGCAATATCGCCATCATTGCCCACGTGGACCATGGCAAGACCACGATGGTCGACCAGCTGCTGCGCCAGTCGGGCACCTTCGCCGAGCACGAGAAGGTCGTCGACACGGTGATGGACAACAACGCCATCGAAAAGGAACGTGGCATCACGATCCTGGCCAAGAACTGCGCCGTGACCTGGGAAGGCACGCACATCAACATCGTCGACACCCCGGGCCACGCGGACTTCGGCGGTGAAGTGGAACGCGCGCTGTCGATGGTCGACGGCGTGGTGCTGCTGATCGACGCGCAGGAAGGCCCGATGCCGCAGACGCGCTTCGTGACCAAGAAGGCGCTGGCCCTCGGCCTGAAGCCGATCCTGGTGGTGAACAAGGTCGACAAGCCGGGTGCCAACCCTGACAAGGTGGTCAACGCCGCCTTCGACCTGTTCGACAAGCTCGGTGCCACCGACGAACAGCTCGACTTCCCCGTGGTGTATGCCTCGGGCATCAACGGCTGGTCGTCGCTCGAAGAAGGCGCTCCCGGCGAGCAGTGGGGCCCCGACATGTCGGCCCTGTTCAACACCATCCTGAAGCACGTGCCGTCGCAAAAGGGCGACCCTGCAGCGCCGCTGCAGCTGCAGATTTCCGCACTCGACTTCTCGACCTTCGTCGGCCGCATCGGCGTGGGCCGCATCAGCCAGGGCACGCTGCGTCCGATGACCGACGTGCTGGTCATGGAAGGCCCGGACGGCAAGACCGTCAAGGGTCGCGTCAACCAGGTGCTGACCTTCCAGGGCCTGGACCGCGTGCAATCGACCGAAGCCGGTCCCGGCGAAATCGTGCTGATCAACGGCATCGCCGACATCGGCATCGGCGTCACCGTGACCGACAAGGACAATCCTGCGCCGCTGCCCATGCTCAAGGTCGACGAACCGACCCTGACCATGAACTTCTGCGTGAACACCAGCCCGCTGGCCGGCCGCGAAGGCAAGTTCGTCACCAGCCGCCAGATCTGGGACCGCCTGCAAAAGGAACTGCAGCACAACGTCGCCCTGCGCGTGAGCGAGACCGACGAAGAAGGCATCTTCGAAGTGATGGGCCGCGGCGAACTGCACCTGACCATCCTCTTGGAAAACATGCGCCGCGAGGGCTATGAAATGGCCGTCTCGAAGCCGCGCGTGGTGTTCCGCACCGTGAATGGCGAGAAGCACGAACCCATTGAAATGGTCACGGCCGACATCGAAGAAGGCCATCAGGGCGGCGTGATGCAGGCACTGGGCGAGCGCAAGGGCGAACTGGTCAACATGGAACCGGACGGCCGTGGTCGCGTGCGCCTGGAGTACCGCATTCCGGCGCGTGGCCTGATCGGCTTCACCAACGAATTCCTGAACCTGACGCGCGGCTCGGGCCTCATCAGCAACATCTTCGACAGCTACGAGGCGCACAAGGGCGACATCGGCGGCCGCAAGAACGGCGTGCTGATCTCGATGGACGACGGTGAAATCTTCACCTACGCGCTGGGCAAGCTGGATGACCGTGGCCGCATGTTCGTGAAGGCGAACGATCCGGTGTACGAAGGCATGATCGTGGGCATCCACAGCCGCGACAACGACCTGGTCGTGAACGCCACGCGCACCAAGCAGCTGACCAACTTCCGCGTGAGCGGCAAGGAAGACGCGATCAAGATCACGCCCCCGATCGACCTCACGCTGGAATACGGCGTCGAGTTCATCGAGGACGACGAGCTGGTCGAAATCACGCCCAAGAGCGTGCGCCTGCGCAAGCGCTTCCTGAAGGAAAACGAGCGCAAGCGCGCCGGCCGCGACACGTCGCAAGGCTGATGGCCTCAGCCCCTGCCTGTGCAGGGGCGCGCAGTATCCAGATCACCTTCTGGCGCAGCCTCTTCGAGAGGCTGCCGCCGGGGGTGATTTTTTCGTTGGGGCGCTGCGCTGTCTTATTGCGGCAGGGCCTCGGCGGCGAGGCCCGTGCGCTTCAAGCGCGCCTCGAGCACCGAGCGCAAGAAGGTCTTCGGAAAATCGTCGCTCACGCGCCAGTTGCCGTTCTCTTTCAGAAACTTGAATTCACCGGCCAGCGCGAGCGACTGGGTGTCTCCGCCGATGGCGCTCAGCAGTCGGTCGTTGTATTCGATGACGAGCGGGCAGGCCTGCACGGCGTCGTTCTCGAGCGCCCGGCATGGCCCGGCAACCTCGACCTCGGCGATCTCGCGCGAGCGGTCCGGGTCCTTGTCCACCAAGCCTGATTCGTTGCGAGGACGCTGGCGAGACAGTGCCGAGCTGGCCGAACGCGCGCTCAGCGGCGCGGCCCCTTCGCGGAATGCGTGCTCCAGCGCCGCACGACCGATGGGCTCGGCGTTGTAGCGCGGCTTGCCCTGGGCGTCGAGGTTGCCGAAGCGCGCCTGCACGATGGCCAGGTCGGCGCCGCGCACCACCATTTCGTCGCTCTTCGGCGCGACGGGGCCGATGGTGTAGGCCATCGGGTCGCGCTTGTCGCCCTGCGTCATCACGGCCGTGCAGCCGCGCACACGGTCCGTCTTGCGGTAGCCGATCTCGCGCATGCTGCCGATGGACGGCGTTTGAAGCTCGGCGCGCTTTTGCGGATCGAGGGTGCGCATGCGCACGTCCACGGAAACACGAAACATCAGGTTGTCGAGCGTCTTGCGCGTGGAGGCCGCGTCGCAGGCGGGCACGCCGGCCGGCGCAAAGAAGTACCAGCCGAGGCCGCCGCCGATCACCAGCACGGTCAGCATCAACTTCAATGCGCCGATGCGGCGGGCGCGCTGCGTGCGGGACTGCCATGCCTTCATGGCTTGCGCTTCGGCATCGATCAGCGCCTGTGCCTCGTTCACGATGCGGACGCGATCGGCGGCCATGGCAAAGGCCGGCTCGGCGGCAACCTGGGCGCGGAGTGCTTCGAAGCCTTTCTTGTCGATGAGCTCCTCGCTCACCAGCCAGGCCAGCGTGGCCGCTGCGGACGCGGGCACGCTGCCGACAACGGGTGTTTCTTCCAGCGCCTCGTCGCGTGTCGGCGTATCGATGAGGCCGTCGCTGTGCAGTGCCTGGAGCGCCTCATGGGTGATGCCTTGCCCGGCCAGTTCGACCATGTCGTCGGCGTCCATGGCGCTCATGGCGGCGTCGTCTGCGTGCGGATGGGCAGGCTCGGCGGCCTCGACCTTGTCGAGCGCGGCGTTCTGTTGGGCTTCGGTGATCAGGCCTCGCACGCGCATCCATGCCAGGGCATGCGCGGGCCCTGGAAGGGGCGGGAGACTCGGCGTCTCGGGATGTGCGAGCACGGCGTCGTGCTGCGTGTCGGTGATCAGGCCCTGGGTCAGCAGCGCAAGGAACGCGTCGGGGTTGGCGTCAGAAGTCATGCGGGCATTCTGCCGTGCCCCCTCGGAGCGATGCGTCGGTCGATGCGGTCAAAAAAAAACGCCGGCAGTTGCCGGCGTTTCGTTGAGGTGCCCTGGTGAATCAGGGGCGCGCAACCTTCCAGGCGCCGTTGGCAACGCCGTCGCCGGTCTTGTCGCCAGCCTTGGCGTCCTTCGACCAGAAGTACAGCGGCCAGCCCTTGTAGGCCCATTGGCGCTTGCCGTCTTCGCGAATGATGATGGTGTAGCCGCCGATGGGCTTGGCCGTCTCGGCCACGCCGAGCGGGGGCCAGTTGGTGGCGCACTGGGCGTTGCAGGCGGAGGTGCCGGCGCCGGCCGTGTCCTTGGTGAAGGTGTACAGCGTCATGCCGTTCGGTCCGACCAGCACGCCGTCGGCGGTGCGGGTGGGGGTGTCGGGCGCTTTGGCGGTCGGGGACATGCTGCCGCAGCCGGCAAGCAGGGCCGCCGCGAGGATCGAGGCGCTGAGCAATTTCATGCAGTTTCTCCTTCAGTTGAAAAATCGCGAAGTCGGATCCGGTGACGGGCCGGGCCGAATAAATGCGCGAGCCGGCAGTTTATGCGTTCATCAAGACAAATCGCGGTAGGCCAGCGTCGCCAGTTTGAGCAGCAGTTCTCGCGGCAGCTTGCCCGCGAGGGCGTAGCCGAAGCCTTGGTCGACCCAGTAGAAGCTGGGCACGGAGCCTTCGGAGGCGAAGCGGAAGGCGGTTTCGCGCGCGGCGGCGGCCCCGGCGGCGTTGGCGTCGAGCGTGCCGATGTACAGCGTCACGCGCTCGCCGGCGGCGTCCTCGAACATGAACTGGGCGCGAGCGCCGGTTTCTCCGGGCAGCAACCGGCCACCGACCAGGGTGTACCCCTGGGAAGACAGGTCGGGCACCTTCAACGGCCGGTCCAGGCGCTTGGACAGCCACTGCACCAGATGCTGCTGCTCGGACGCGGCCACTTCGACAGGGTGCCGCTTCTCCGGCACGTACACGGCGTGCGCCATTGACGCGTCGTGCACGAACTCGCGCACCGCAGGTGCCTTGGCCAGCTGCGAGCCGCCGCGCGCGGCGGACCATTGGCTGCTGCCGATCCAGCCGGCGGCGAAAGCGACCAGCACGCCGGCCGCCATGCCGCCCCAGCGCATCCAGGAAGCACGCGGCGCTTGTCGTGTCGGATGGCCGCCGAGCGCATTCATCAGGGCCGCGGGAACGGGCTCGTCGAGCAGTTCGCCGTGCAGCCTGCGCAAGGCGTCGCGCTGCGTGTGCCACGCGGCGATCTTGGCGGCCACGGCAGGATCGCGCGCAATGGCTTCTTCGACCGCGCCATGTCGCTCGGCAGCCAGTTGGCCGTCGACCCAGGCGTGCAGCTCGTCGTCGGTGGGGGGCGGGGCGGGGCGGTTCATGCTGTGGCGATTTTCATTTGAGGCGGCGCAGGCCGGGACGAACGGGCGCGCAGGCGCCGTCCATCAGTTCCTGCAGCCGGACGCGGGCGCGCGACAGGCGCGACATGACGGTGCCCGCGGGAATGCCGAGCACCTTGGCCACCTCGGCATATGACAGGTCTTCGAGCGTCACCAGCAGCAGCACGGCGCGTTGCTCCTCGGGCAACTGCATCAGGCAGCGTTGCAGGTCCAGGCGCGTGCCCTGGTCGCGGCCCGGGTCGATGCCGCCCTGCATTTCGTGCGGCAGGTCGTCGAGCGAGACCACGGCATGCGGTGGCGGCGTGCGCCGCACCTGGCTGGCAAAGATGTTGTGCATCACGGTGAACAGCCACGCGCGCAGATCGCTGCCCACGACCCACAGGCGCCACTTGCTGCAGGCGCGCTCGAGCGTGTCCTGCACCAGGTCATCGGCGGCCCATGCATTGCCCGTGAGCGCACGCGCATAGCGGCGCAGGCTCGGGGTGTGCTCGATCAGCAGGCGGGCGTCCATGAGGGCGTGCACCGATCCAAGAAAGTCGATCAGGGCTTGGCGATTTTCCAGGTGCCGTTGACGCCGTCGCCGGTCTTGTCTCCCGGCTTGCTGTCCTTGGCCCAGTAGTACAGGGGCCAGCCCTTGGCGGCCCATTGCTTCTTGCCGTCGTCGCGGGTGACGATGGTGAAGTCGCCAGTCGCCTTGTCGCCTTCGGAGGCGATGAACGGCGGCCAGTTGGTGGCGCAGCCGCCGTTGCAGGCCGACTTGCCGCTGCCCGCGGTGTCCTTGTCGAAGGTGTAGAGCGTCATGCCCGTGGCGCCGACGAGCGCGCCATCGGCGGGCTTGGGCTGGGCGAAGGCCGGCAGCGCGAGCAGGGCGCCGAGCAGCACGGCGAAGGAAGCACGCGAAAGAAGAGGAGGGAGCGAACGGCTGAAAGGCGACATGGAAAGACTCCTGGGTTGTGATGGCACCGGCTTGTCCGGTGACAAACGTACAAACGCCCGCGGCGGGTCTTTTATTCCATGGCCTGCAAAAAAAGATTCAGCGGCTGCGGCTCTTCATGGCGCGCTCGACCTCGCGCTTGCCTTCGCGGTCCTTGATGGTGTCGCGTTTGTCGTGCTCGGCCTTGCCCTTGGCCAGCGCGATGTCGCACTTCACCTTGCCGGCTTTCCAGTGCAGGTTGAGTGGCACCAGCGTGTAGCCCTTCTGCTCGATCTTTCCGACGAGGCGGCGGATTTCTTCCTTGTGCAGCAGCAGTTTCTTGGTGCGTATCGAGTCGGGACTGACGTGGGTCGAGGCGCTCTTGAGCGGGTTGATCTGCAGGCCCACCACGTACAGCTCGCCTTCGCGGATCACCACGTAGCCGTCGGTCAGCTGCACCTTGCCTTCGCGCAGCGATTTGACTTCCCAGCCCTCGAGGACCATGCCGGCCTCGAAGCGCTCTTCGAAGAAATAGTTGTAGGCGGCCTTCTTGTTGTCGGCGATGCGGGAGGAGGTGTCTTGTTTCTTTGTGGCCATGACTCAGGAATGTTGGGGCTGCATGGCTTCAATACAATCTCCGTCGCGCACGCGTGCCGATTCTATGAAAACAGTCAACAAGTCCGTCCTCATCTGGTACAGCGCCGAAGAAATGTACGCGCTGGTCACCGACGTGGCCAAGTATCCGCAGTTTCTTCCCTGGTGCGACAAGTCGCGCGTCGTCGAGCAGCACGAGGATGGCATGACTGCCGAAGTCGGCCTGTCCTTCGGCGGGCTGCACAAGAGCTTTACTACCCGCAACACCCATGTGCCGGGGCGCGAGGTGCAGCTCAAGCTGGTCGACGGGCCGTTCTCCAACCTCGACGGCCAATGGAAGTTCGTGCCGGTGGGCGAAGCGGGCGAGCGCGCCTGCCGCGTCGAACTGCACCTGAGCTACGGCTTCAGCAATTTCGCGCTCCAGGCGCTGGTGGGGCCGGTCTTCGACACCATCGCCTCCAGTCTTGTCGAGGCCTTCGTCAAGCGCGCCGAGCAGGTCTACGGCGTCACCTGATGACCGGTGCGATCGAGGTCACCCTGAGCTGCTCGCCTGCGGCGCGCGAGGTGTTCGAGCAGATGCTGCGGCTTGCGCCCGGTACGACTGTGGCCGATGCGGTCAAGGCCAGCGGGCTGTCTCGGCAGTTTCCGGACCTGGACTGGCGCCACGCCACCACACCAGGCATTTGGGGCAGGGCGGTCGAGTGGGACCAGGCCCTGAAGGCCGGTGACCGCGTCGAGCTGTGCCGTCCCCTCGAGGTCGATCCGAAGGTCGCGCGCCGGGAGCGCTTTCAGCGCCAGGGCGCGCGGGGAACCGGTCTTTTCGCGAACCGCCGCAAGGGCGGCGCGGACGGTTACTGACGCTGCTGCGTCAGCGTCACTTGCAGTCGCTGTCGATGACCGACTGAATGCGCTTTTGCTCGGCGGCGCGCGCGGAGTCGTCCATGATTTCGCGCTCGCCTTTCGCGTTGACCTTGGCGATGCGGATGCCGCTGTCGACCGTGGCCTTTCCCTGGCGGGCGAGGGCGCAGTTGTCGGCCTTGGCCTTGGCGACCTTGGCGGCCTCGGCAGCCTGCCTGGCCTTTTCGTCGGCTTCGGCCTTTTTGGTTTTCTCTTCGAGTTCCTTGTCGACACCGGTGGGCTTCGGGGCCGCGGCGGCCTTCGGTGCGGCATCGGCGGCGCCTTCCGCGGGCGCGGCGTCCACGTTCGGGTTCGCGGTGGAGCGTGCGACCGGTGGCGGGCCGACGCGGCGCAGGATGTTCTTCTCGGGAATGTCGGGCGGCGGCGCCTGGTCGCTGAAGACCTTCTTGCCGTTCTTGTCGAGCCATTGCCATTGGGCGCTCGCGGAGAGCGGCAGCGCAACGACACATCCCAGTACCAGCCAATGCACGAATTTCATGCGCGAATTCTAGCCACGCCTTACTTTTTGCAACATCCGCATCGGTTGGCATTGGGTGGTTTTGCAACGCCGCGAAAAAGCCCGGGCCGGCAAACCCTTCGGGCGCCTCGTTACAATCCGTCTTTTGGAGCTTCACCCATGCGCCTTCTCGGCAAAGCGCTCACCTTCGACGATGTGTTGTTGGTGCCAGCGTTCTCCCAGGTCCTGCCCAAGGACACCTCCCTCGCCACCAAACTCTCCCGCAACATCACGCTGAACCTGCCGCTCGTCTCGGCGGCCATGGACACCGTGACGGAAGCCCGCCTCGCGATCGCCATCGCGCAGGAGGGCGGCATGGGAATCGTGCACAAGAACCTCACCGCGCAACAGCAGGCCGCCGAAGTGGCCCGCGTGAAGCGCTACGAGTCGGGCGTGCTGCGCGACCCGGTGGTGATCACGCCGACGCACTCGGTGCGCCAGGTGATGGCGCTGTCCGACCAGCTCGGCATTTCCGGCTTCCCGGTGATCGACGGCGGCAAGGTCGTGGGCATCGTGACGGGGCGCGACCTGCGCTTCGAAACCCGCTACGACGTGCCCGTGAGCGAAATCATGACGCAGCGCGACAAGCTCATCACCGTGCCAGACGGCACCACGCTGGCCGATGCCAAGGCGCTGCTCAACAAGTACAAGCTCGAGCGCCTGCTGGTCATCAACAGCGACTGGGAGCTCAAGGGCCTGATCACCGTCAAGGACATCACCAAGCAGACCAGCTTCCCCAACGCCGCACGCGACGCCAGCGGCCGCCTGCGCGTGGGCGCGGCGGTGGGCGTCGGTGACGGCACCGAGGAGCGCGTCGAAGCGCTGGTGAAGGCCGGTGTCGACGCCATCGTCGTCGACACCGCGCATGGCCACAGCGCCGGCGTGATCGAGCGCGTGCGCTGGGTCAAGCGCAACTATCCGCAGGTCGACGTCATCGGCGGCAACATCGCCACCGGTGACGCAGCGCGTGCGCTGGCCGACGTGGGCGCCGATGCGGTCAAGGTCGGCATCGGCCCGGGCTCCATCTGCACCACCCGCATCGTGGCCGGCGTGGGCGTGCCGCAGATCATGGCGGTCGACAGCGTCGCCACCGCGCTGCAGGGCACGGGCATTCCGCTCATTTCCGACGGCGGCGTGCGCTACTCGGGCGACATCGCCAAGGCGATTGCCGCCGGCGCCAGCACCGTGATGATGGGCAGCATGTTCGCCGGCACCGAAGAGGCACCCGGCGAAATCGTGCTGTACCAGGGCCGCAGCTACAAGAGCTACCGCGGCATGGGCTCCATCGGCGCAATGCAGCAGGGCAGTGCCGACCGGTACTTCCAGGAATCGAGCACCGGCAATCCCAACACCGACAAGCTGGTGCCCGAAGGCATCGAAGGCCGCGTGCCTTACAAAGGCTCGATCGTCTCCATCGTCTACCAGATGGCCGGCGGCGTGCGCGCCAGCATGGGCTACTGCGGTTGCGCGACCATCGCGGACATGCAGAACAAGGCCGAGTTCGTCGAGATCACCACGGCCGGCATCCGTGAGAGCCACGTGCACGACGTGCAGATCACGAAGGAAGCGCCGAACTACCGGGCTGAGTAAGCCTAATCTGGCCAGACCTTGAAAGTCGGGCCACATTGGCATTAGAATTTGGGCCAGATTCAGTTTTTCTGGCCCAAATGCAATCCATCGGCATCGCTGAAGCCAAGAACAACTTCTCGGCCCTGATCGACCTCGTCGAAAAGGGCGAGGAGGTTCGCATCACCCGCCACGGCAAGGAAGTCGTGCGCATGCTGCCGGTGCGTCGCAAGCCCGTCATCACCGACGAGCAGATCGAGCGCGAGCTCGGGCAGATCGACGCGCTGCACGCCACCATCCGGCCCGGTCTTTCGTTGCGCGCCTTGCGCGAAGAAGGGCGCCAGCCATGACCGCCTTCGTCATGGACGCCTCGGTCACCGCCGCCTGGCTGCTGCCCGACCAGGCCAGCGAACACACCCGCAAGCTCTACGCCGCCATTCGCCGCGACGAGGTCGAGCCGCAGGCGCCCAACGCCTGGCAATGGGAGTGCGCCAACATTCTTGCCAACGGCGTGCGCAGCGGCCGCATCCCCGCGTCCGCGGTCGAAGGGCTGTGGAGCGTGCTCGACGCCATCCGCCACCGCGTGGAACTGCACGAGCTCGCACCCGCGCAACACAAGGCCGTGCTGGCCGTGGCCATCGACGCCGGCGTGTCGCTGTACGACGCAGGCTATCTCTGGCTCGCCAAATCGCTAGATCTCCCGCTCGCCACTTTCGACGAGCAACTCATCCAGGCGGCGCCGCACGCGGGCGTCAAGCTGTTCGACATTTCAACGCTCTGAGTCCTCTCGCCATGCAACACGACAAGATCCTCATCCTCGACTTCGGCTCGCAAGTCACGCAACTCATTGCACGCCGCGTGCGCGAAGCCCATGTGCTGAGCGAAGTGCATCCCTGCGACGTCACCGACGAATGGGTGCGCGAATACGCCGCCGACGGCCACCTGAAGGGCGTGATCCTTTCCGGCAGCCACGCCAGCGTGTACGAGGATACCACCGACAAGTGCCCGCAGGCCGTGTTCGACCTCGGCGTGCCGGTGCTCGGCATCTGCTACGGCATGCAGACCATGGCCCATCAGCTCGGCGGCAAGGTCGAGGGCGGCCACAAGCGGGAGTTCGGCTTTGCGGCGGTGCGCGCCCATGGCCACACCGCGCTGCTGAAGGACATTGCCGACTTCACCACGCCCGAAGGGCACGGCATGCTCAACGTGTGGATGAGCCACGGCGACAAGGTCACCGAGCTGCCGCCGGGCTTCAAGCTCATGGCCAGCACCGACAGCTGCCCCATCGCCGGCATGGCCGACGAGGCGCGCCGCTACTACGGCGTGCAGTTCCACCCGGAAGTCACGCACACCGTGCAGGGCAAGGCGCTGCTCGAGCGCTTCGTGCTCGGCATCTGCGATGCCAAGCCCGACTGGGTCATGCGCGACCACATCGCCGAGGCCGTGCAGAAGATCCGCGAGCAGGTGGGTGACGAGGAAGTCATCCTGGGCCTGTCCGGCGGCGTCGATTCGAGCGTGGCTGCCGCGCTCATCCACCGCGCCATCGGCGACCAGCTGACTTGCGTGTTCGTCGACCACGGCCTGCTGCGCCTGAACGAGGGCGACCTGGTCATGGAGATGTTCGAAGGCAAGCTCAACGCGAAGGTGATTCGCGTCGATGCCAGCGACCTGTTCCTCGGCAAGCTCGCAGGCGTGAGCGACCCCGAAGCCAAGCGCAAGATCATCGGCGGCGAGTTCGTCACCGTGTTCAAGCAGGAAGCCGCGAAGTTGAAGGCCGGCGATGGTGGTCACAAGGGCGCGACCTTCCTCGCGCAGGGCACCATCTACCCCGACGTCATCGAGTCGGGCGGCGCCAAGAGCAAGAAGGCCGTCACCATCAAGAGCCACCACAACGTGGGCGGCCTGCCCGAGCAGTTGGGCCTCAAGCTGCTCGAGCCGCTGCGCGACCTGTTCAAGGACGAAGTGCGCGAACTGGGCGTTGCACTCGGCCTGCCGCCCGAGATGGTGTACCGCCATCCGTTCCCCGGGCCGGGCCTGGGCGTGCGCATCCTGGGCGAGGTGAAGAAGGAATACGCCGACCTGCTGCGCCGCGCCGATGCGATCTTCATCGAGGAGTTGCGCAACTTCAAGGACGAGTCGGGCAAGACTTGGTACGACCTCACGAGCCAGGCCTTCACCGTGTTCCTGCCGGTGAAGAGCGTGGGCGTGATGGGCGACGGGCGCACCTACGACTACGTGGTGGCGCTGCGCGCCGTGCAGACCAGCGACTTCATGACGGCCGACTGGGCCGAGCTGCCCTACGCGCTGCTGAAGAAGGTGTCGGGCCGCATCATCAATGAAGTGCGCGGCATCAACCGCGTGACCTACGACGTGTCGAGCAAGCCGCCGGCGACGATCGAGTGGGAGTGAGTTGACGTCCTTCGGGGACTATCGCCAGCTATCGAAAAGCTGACCGCAGCTCCACAACATCGTGGGAGCAATTCATCTCTCGGGTCGTTCTCATCGACGCGATGGTTGGGGCGACACCGGGTGCCGGATGTCGATGCAATGAGGGAGCCGATGCCCGCCTGGCGCGCCGCCTTCCTTGAGCACCGGGCGTTCGCTGTCGCACAGACGACCGGCCCGGTTCCCCCTATCTTCAGGTCAAGTGTTGCTTGGCCTGGAGGCGGCGGTGGTCGAAATGATAGGTGCGACTGAAAGCAGAAGCGGCGGTTGGCGTGCGCACGCTAGGGCAAGGCGTCGCGCGTGGCGAAGATGCTTGCCATTTCCGCCGCGTTCTGGGTTCCCCAGGTGCACAGCGGGACGATCGCGTCGGCCAGGGTGCGACCGAGCGGGGTCAGCGCGTAGTCCACACGCGGCGGCACTTCCTTGTAGTCGGTCCGCGCCAGCACGCGATCGGCCTCCAGATCCTTCAATTGCTGGATCAGCACCTTGTCGCTGACGCCCGGTATCAAGCGCTTGAGCTCGCCGTAGCGCTTCGGGCCGTCGCGCAGGAAGAACAGGACCAGCGGTTTCCACTTGCCCGAGATGATGCGCAGCGTGGCGTTGAGCCCGCAGCCGGTATCGCAGATTTCAGTGGGTTTCGTCATTTTTGGGTACTTACCTAAATGTGAATACTTGTCGTTAGGTTATCAGAACTGCATGTTTGTCCTCGGGCAAGCAGTTCCCTGCTTCCGTACAACTCCAAAGAAGGATGCATGACATGACCAGACTGAATGGAAAGACCGCCGTGATCACCGGCGGCGCTACCGGCATCGGCCTCGCCGCTGCAAAGCGCTTCATCGAGGAGGGCGCCTTCGTCTTCATCTTCGGC
>NZ_JBPJZS010000023.1:0-1109 GCF_051216435.1 Variovorax pasteuri | reverse complement strand
CCGCCTTCACGGATGGCGAAGCGCAGGCCTTCTTCCATCGCGATCGGGTTGATCAGCTTCACGGTGATGCTGACGTTGTCGCCAGGCATGACCATTTCCTTGTCCTTGGGCAGCTCGATCGCGCCGGTCACGTCCGTCGTACGGAAGTAGAACTGCGGGCGATAGTTGTTGAAGAACGGCGTGTGACGGCCGCCTTCGTCTTTCGACAGCACATACACCTCGGCGGTGAAGTGCGTGTGCGGCTTGATCGAACCCGGCTTGCACAGCACTTGGCCGCGCTCGACGTCTTCGCGCTTCGTGCCGCGCAGCAGCACGCCCACGTTGTCGCCAGCTTGACCCTGGTCCAGCAGCTTGCGGAACATTTCCACGCCGGTGCAGGTGGTCTTGACCGTCGGGCGGATGCCCACGATTTCGATTTCTTCACCAACCTTGATCACGCCACGCTCCACGGCGCCGGTCACCACGGTGCCGCGACCCGAGATCGAGAACACGTCTTCGACGGGCATCAGGAAGGCACCGTCCACGGCGCGCTCGGGCGTCGGGATGTAGGTGTCCAGCGCGTCGGCCAGCTTCATGATGGCTTCTTCGCCCAGCTTGCCCTTGTCGCCTTCGAGGGCGAGCTTGGCCGAGCCGTGAATGATGGGGGTGTCGTCGCCAGGGAACTCGTACTTGTCGAGCAGCTCGCGCACTTCCATTTCAACGAGTTCGAGCAGCTCGGCGTCGTCGACCATGTCGCACTTGTTCAGGAAAACGATGATGTAGCCCACACCCACCTGGCGTGCCAGCAGGATGTGCTCACGCGTCTGGGGCATCGGGCCGTCGGCGGCCGAGCACACCAGGATGGCGCCGTCCATTTGAGCGGCGCCCGTGATCATGTTCTTCACATAGTCGGCGTGACCGGGGCAGTCGACGTGTGCGTAGTGGCGGTTGGCCGTTTCGTACTCGACGTGCGCGGTGTTGATCGTGATGCCGCGGGCCTTTTCTTCAGGCGCTGCGTCGATCTGGTCGTAGGCCTTGGCTTCGCCGCCGAACTTGGCCGACAGCACCGTAGCGATCGCAGCCGTCAGCGTGGTCTTGCCGTGGTCGACGTGACCGATCGTGCCCACGTT
>NZ_JBPJZS010000022.1:0-1265 GCF_051216435.1 Variovorax pasteuri | reverse complement strand
GATGGCCCGGTGCGCGGCAACGGCCGCATCATCGACGAGCTCGAGAAGCTCTTTGCCGGCGCGGGCTGGAACGTCGTCAAGCTCGTGTGGGGCAGCGACTGGGACGGCCTGTTCGCGCAAGACGTGAGCGGTGCCCTGGCCCGCGTGTTCGCCGAAACCGTCGACGGCCAGATGCAGACCTTCGCGGCCAAGGACGGCCGCTTCAACCGCGACAACTTCTTCGGCCAGAACCCCGAGCTCGCGCGCCTGGCCGAAGGCATGACCGACGAGCAGATCGACCGCCTGAAGCGCGGCGGCCACGACCTCGTGAAGATCCACGCCGCCTATGCCGCGGCCGCCAAGCACAAGGGCCAGCCCACCGTCATCCTCGCCCACACCAAGAAGGGCTACGGCATGGGCAGCGCCGCGCAGGGCAAGATGACCACGCACTCGCACAAGAAGATGGGCGACGTGGACCTCATCGAATTCCGCGACCGCTTCAACCTGCCGCTGACCGACGCGCAGGCCACCGCGATGGACTTCTACCGCCCGGCGGAAGATAGCGCCGAGATGCGCTACCTGCGCCAGCACCGCGAATCGCTCGGCGGCGCCATGCCGCGCCGCGAGACCGCCTGCGACGTGGTGCCCAAGCCCGACATCGCGAGCTACGCGCAGTTCGCGACGGCTGCGGCGGGCAAGGAAATGAGCACCACCATGGCCTTCGTGCGCATGCTGGGCAACCTCATGAAGGACCCGGCCCTGGGCCCGCGCATCGTGCCCATCGTGGCCGACGAGGCACGCACCTTCGGCATGGCCAACCTGTTCAAGCAGGTGGGCATCTATTCGAGCGTGGGCCAGCGCTATGCGCCCGAAGACATCGGCTCGGTGCTGAGCTACCGCGAAGCCACCGACGGGCAGATCCTGGAAGAGGGCATCAGCGAAGCCGGCGCCATCGCCAGCTGGACGGCCGCGGCCACCAGCTACAGCGTGCATGGGCTGGCGATGCTGCCGTTCTACATCTACTACTCGATGTTCGGCTTCCAGCGCGTGGGCGATGCCATCTGGGCCGCCGCCGACCAGCGTGCGCGCGGCTTCCTGCTGGGCGCCACCTCGGGCCGCACCACGCTCGGCGGCGAAGGCCTGCAGCACCAGGACGGCAGCAGCCACCTGGTGGCCGCGACCATCCCCAATTGCAAGGCCTACGACCCGGCCTACGCGGGCGAGATGGCGGTGATCGTCGACGCGGGCATCCGCGAAATGATGGTCGAGCAGAAGGACGTTTTCTA
>NZ_JBPJZS010000021.1:0-1694 GCF_051216435.1 Variovorax pasteuri | reverse complement strand
CATGACATGACCAGACTGAATGGAAAGACCGCCGTGATCACCGGCGGCGCTACCGGCATCGGCCTCGCCGCTGCAAAGCGCTTCATCGAGGAGGGCGCCTTCGTCTTCATCTTCGGCCGACGGCAGGATGCGCTCGACGCCGCTGTGGCTGAGCTCGGGTCCAATGCCCGCGCTGTGAAGGGCTCAGTGTCGGACGAGGCCGACCTCGACCGGCTCTACGCGGCGGTGAAGGCCGAGCGCGGCACCCTCGACATCGTCTTCGCCAATGCCGGCGGCGGAGGCCCGCTTGCGCTTGGCAAGATCACCGCCAGGCACATTGACGAAACCTTCGACACGAATGTGAAGGGCACGATCTTCACGGTGCAGAAAGCGCTGCCGCTGATGGGGGCGGGCGGTTCGATCATCCTGACCGGATCGAGCGCCGGCACCACGGGCGCCCCAGGATTCACCGCCTACAGCGCAAGCAAGGCCGCAGTCCGCAACCTCGCGCGCACATGGGCGGAGGACCTGAAGGGCACCGGCATCCGGGTCAATGTGCTGTCGCCCGGGGCGACGGCGACTGAACTCGCGAAGGAAGCCCTGGGCGAGGAGGGGCAGAAGGCCTACGGTGCGATGACTCCGCTCCAGCGCATGGCCGATCCGGCGGAGATCGGGGCCGTTGCCGCCTTTCTCGCGTCGTCGGACAGCAGCTTCATGACCGCCAGCGAAGTCGCCGTCGACGGCGGCCTGGCGCAACTCTGACCCGCACGCCCGGCCGCTCACGCCATTCGATATTCGAAGCCGGTCGGGCGCGGTCAACCCAAGGAAACTACAGATGAGCTACGCAATCATTGGCTTCGGCAAGATCGGCCAGGCCTTGGCCAAGGCCTTTGCCCGCAAGGGCATCGAAGTGTCCGTTGCAACCACGCGCGACCCGGAAAGCTTTGCATCCGCTGCGGCCGCGATCGGACCTGCGATCATTCCCAGAACACTGGCCGACGCGGTCAAGGCGGACATCGTCTTTTTGGCCGTGCACTTCGAGTCGCACCGGGATGTGGCGAAGGCGCTGCCGACATGGAAGGGAAAGACCATCGTCGATGTGACCAATGCCTACGGGGTGCCTCCCGAGAGACTGGAGGGACAACCTTCTTCTGCGGCCGTCGCGCAGGCCTTCACTGGTGGAAAACTGGTCAAGGGCTTCAACCATTTGGTGGCCGCGGTCCTCGACCAGGATCCGGCCGTTCATGGTGGAAGGAGAGTCGTGTTCCTGTCGAGTGACGATGACGGCGCGGCAGCTGAGATTGGCGCGCTAGCTGAAAACCTCGGTTTCTCGCCGATCAAACTTGGCGGGCTTTCCGAAGGTGGGCTGCTGGTCCATGCGCGCGGAAACAGCTGGGGCCAGCTGATCTTCAAAGACTTGGTCAAGTTCGACTGATCGGAGAGCACGATGAGCATCGAAGCGAATGTCCAGACGGTGAAGGATTTCTTCGCCGCGATCGGCCGCGGCGACAGGGAGCGTCTGCTGGCGCTGGTCGCCGAAGACATCGAGTGGATCATCCCGGGCGAGGACTGGCCATTGGCCGGAACGCGCCGCGGACATGCGGGGCTGGCGGACTTGCTCGAGACCGCCTCCAAGTCGATAGAGACGTCCACCGAACCCCGGGAGTTCATAGCGCAAGGAGACAGGGTCCTGGTCGTCGGCTTCGCCAGGGGCA
>NZ_JBPJZS010000020.1:0-2961 GCF_051216435.1 Variovorax pasteuri | reverse complement strand
GAGGAGATCTCTATGCTGATAGGCGTGCCTGCCGAGACACTGGCTGGCGAAACCCGAGTGGCCGTTACACCCGAGACCGTGAAGAAGCTGGTCGCCTCGGGGCATGCGGTGCGTGTACAGGCGGGGGCCGGCATTGCCGCCAGCGTCACCGATGCCGCCTACCAGGCCGCCGGCGCGGAGATCACCGATCGAACAGGTGCCTTCTCCGCCGAGCTGGTGCTCAAGGTGCGCACGCCCGACGATGCCGAGGCGGGGCTGCTCAAGCCCGGCGCCGTCGTCATCGGCATGCTCAACCCCTTCGACGCCGCGGGCCTGCAGCGCCTGGCATCGGCCGGCGTCACCGGCTTCGCGCTCGAGGCCGCCCCGCGCACCACCCGCGCCCAGAGCATGGACGTGCTTTCGTCGCAGGCCAACATCGCCGGCTACAAGGCCGTGATGATCGCGGCCGACAAGTACCAGCGCTTCTTCCCGATGCTCATGACAGCCGCCGGCACCGTGAAGGCCGCGCGCGTCGTCATCCTGGGCGTGGGCGTGGCGGGCCTGCAGGCCATCGCCACGGCCAAGCGGCTGGGGGCAGTCATCGAAGCCTCCGACGTGCGCCCGAGCGTGAAGGAGCAGATCGAGTCGCTCGGCGGCAAGTTCATCGAGGTCTCCTACGACACCGATGAAGAAAAAGAAGCCGCCGTCGGCGTCGGCGGCTACGCCAAGCCCATGCCCGCGAGCTGGCTGGCGCGCCAGCAGGTCGAGGTGGCCAAGCGCGTGGCGCTGGCCGACATCGTCATCAGCACCGCGCTCATTCCCGGGCGCGCCGCGCCCACGCTCATCACCGAGGACATGGTCAAGGCCATGAAGCCCGGTTCGGTGATCGTCGACATCGCCGCCGGCAAGGGCGCGGACGGCGTGGGCGGCAACTGCCCGCTGTCGGAGGCCGACAAGACGGTGGTCAAGCACGGCGTGACCATCGTGGGCGAGACCAACCTCGCGGCGCTGGTGGCGGCCGACGCCTCGGCGCTGTACGCACGCAACGTGCTCGACTTCCTCAAGCTGATCGTCACCAAGGAAGGTGCGCTGAAGATCGACCTCGAGGACGACATCGTCGCTGCCTGCCGCATGACGCAGGACGGCCAGGTCACCAGGAAGTAAGCGCTCAAACCAGCGATCACGCGAGGAGAAGAACCATGGATCCCGTTTCCCATACCGTCATCAACCTGATCATCTTCGTGCTGGCCATCTACGTGGGCTACCACGTGGTGTGGACCGTCACGCCTGCGCTGCACACGCCGCTGATGGCCGTGACCAACGCCATCTCGGCCATCGTGATCGTGGGCGCCATGCTCGCGGCCGCGCTCACCACCACGCCGCTGGGCAAGACCATGGGCGTGCTGGCCGTGGCGCTGGCCGCGGTGAACGTCTTCGGCGGCTTCCTGGTCACCCGGCGCATGCTGGAGATGTTCAAGAAGAAAGAGAAGAAGGCCGTCGCACCGGGTGCCAAGGCAGAAGAGGGAGCCGCCAAGTGAGCATGAACCTCGTCACGCTGCTGTACCTCGTTGCCAGCGTCTGCTTCATCCAGGCCCTGAAGGGCCTGAGCCATCCCACCACGTCCATCCGCGGCAACGTCTTCGGCATGACCGGCATGGCCATTGCCGTGCTGACGACCATTGCGCTCATCCATGGGCAGGCGCAATCGCTCAACGTCGACTTCGGCGCCGGCATCGGCTATGTGCTGGCGGCCGTGGTGGTCGGCGGGGGCCTGGGCGCCTTCATGGCCAACAAGGTCGAGATGACCAAGATGCCCGAGTTGGTCGCCTTCATGCACAGCATGATCGGCCTGGCAGCGGTGTTCATCGGCGTGGCCGCCGTGGCCGAGCCCTGGGCCTTCGGCATCACCGCGCAGCCGGTGGCCGCCGTCATCGGCGCCAACACGCCCGACGGCGCGGTGCTGCTGGACGGCTTCGTGCGCTACGCCATTCCCTACGGCAACCGGCTCGAACTGTTCCTGGGCGCGGCCATCGGCGCCGTCACCTTCAGCGGCTCGGTCATCGCCTTCGGCAAGCTCAGCGGCAAGTACAAGTTCCGCCTGTTCCAGGGCGCGCCCGTGCAGTTCAAGGGCCAGCACATGCTCAACCTGGTGCTGGGCCTGCTGACCGTGGCGCTGGGCCTGCTGTTCGTGGCCACCGAGAGCTGGGGCGCGTTCTTCGCGATGCTGGCGCTGGCCTTCGTGATGGGCGTGCTCATCATCATCCCGATCGGCGGGGCGGACATGCCGGTGGTGGTGTCCATGCTCAACAGCTACTCGGGCTGGGCGGCCGCGGGCATCGGCTTCAGCCTGAACAACGCGATGCTGATCGTGGCGGGCTCGCTGGTGGGCTCTTCGGGCGCCATCCTGAGCTACATCATGTGCAAGGCCATGAACCGCTCGTTCTTCAACGTGATCCTGGGCGGCTTCGGCGGCGAGGCGGCCACGACCGGCGGTGCGGCCAAGGAGCAGCGCCCCGTGAAGACCGGCAGCGCCGACGACGCGGCCTTCGTGCTCGGCAATGCCGAGACGGTGGTGATCGTGCCGGGCTACGGCCTGGCGGTGGCACGCGCGCAGCATGCGGTGAAGGAGCTCGCTGCCAAGCTCACCGAGAAGGGCATCACCGTGAAGTACGCCATCCATCCGGTGGCGGGCCGCATGCCCGGGCACATGAACGTGCTGCTGGCCGAGGCCGAGGTGCCGTACGACCAGGTCTTCGAGATGGAAGACATCAACGGCGAGTTCGGCCAGGCCGACGTGGCGATCATCCTGGGCGCCAACGACGTGGTGAACCCGGCCGCGCACACCAAGGGCAGCCCGATCTACGGCATGCCCATCCTGGAGGCCTACAAGGCCAAGACCGTCATCGTCAACAAGCGCTCCATGGCCGCAGGTTATGCCGGCCTGGACAACGAACTCTTCTACATGGACAAGACCATGATGGT